>NZ_CP193659.1:4800000-6706928 GCF_057919405.1 Janthinobacterium sp. C22
CGGGTATAACATGGGGTGGAACAGCTGCGCGATCGCTTGCGCCACCTGGGCGTCGACGGCCAGCAGGCGCTGGTTCTGGATGGTGGCGATGAATTGGCCCATGCGCTCGTTCAGCTGGCGGATGACGAAGGCATTGAAGGAGAGGCTCTCGGCCAGCAGCAAATGAAACAGCTCCACCGGTACGAGGAGGATGCTCGATGCGCGCACGGCCACCACGTCATAGCGGCGCAGTTCGCGCTTGAGCACGCTGCCCTCGCCGCACCAGCCGCCGGCCGGCACGCCGGAAAACGTGGCGCCGCGCCCATCGGCGTTGTAGACGGCCAGCTTGATCAAGCCCGTGTGCACGCCGATCCAGTGCGCCGACGGTTCGCCGCGCCGCGTGATGAAGGTGCCCGCCTCGAAATGCCGGAGCACGCTGCCGGCGCGCAACAGAGTCTGATGCCGCGCGTCGAGCGCCGGGAACCAGTCGTGGCTGTCGAGTTCCGGCATTGCAAGGTCTACACTATCGTTGCTGTCCATTCCATCCTTCAGACTTGTCACTAAGATGACAGTGATTTTCCAGCGCCGGTGCTATGCTCACCCCTATCAATCCCGAAACAGGGAGCTGCAGAATTTTATTTAACAGGAGACAAGCATGACTGCTGATTTCAACACGGGCCTCGGCAAAAACAGCGCCAACTACGCCGCCCTCACCCCGCTCGACTATATCGCCAGGGCAGCCGCAGTATATGGCAATCGCCTGGCAATTGCACATGGCAGCCTGCGCCAGACGTGGCGCGAAACGTATGCGCGCACGCGCCGCCTGGCGTCAAGCCTGATCAAGCTGGGCGTGGGCACGGGCGACACGGTGGCCGTGATGCTGCCGAACACGCCCGCCATGGTAGAAGCGAGCTTTGGCGTCCCCATGGCCGGCGCCGTCCTCAATGCGCTCAATATCCGCCTCGACCTGGCCTCGCTGACCTTCATGCTGCGCCACGGCCAGGCGAAAGTCTTGCTGGCCGACACGGAATTTGCCGAGCTGGCACGCCAGATGGCGGCGCAGATTCCCGGCTTGCGCGTGATCCAGGTCAACGACGTGCTGGGACCGGAAGTGGACGCGTTTTCAGACCTCGACTACGAAACCTTGCTGGCCGGGGGCGACCCCGATTACGACTGGCAGCCGCCTGCCGACGAGTGGGACGCCATCGCCCTCAACTACACGTCCGGCACCACGGGCGACCCGAAAGGCGTGGTCTACCACCACCGCGGCGCGGCATTGAATGCCCTGTCGAACATCTTGGAATGGGACATGCCCAAGCATGCCGTGTATCTGTGGACCTTGCCGATGTTCCACTGCAACGGCTGGTGCTTCCCGTGGACCGTGGCCGCCCGCGCGGGCGTGAACGTGTGCCTGCGCAAGTTCGAGCCCAAGCTCGTGTTCGACCTGATGCGCGAATTGCGCATCACCCACTATTGCGCGGCGCCCATCGTGCATGCGGCGCTGGCCAACGCGCCCGCCAACTGGCGCGACGGCATAGCCTGGACCGTGCGCGGCATGGTGGCCGGCGCGCCGCCGCCGGCGGCCATGGTGGCGAAGATCGAAGCCATGGGCTTTGACTTGATCCATTCGTATGGCTTGACGGAAGTGTATGGCCCCGCCGCCATCTGCGCCGAACAGGACGAGTGGACGGCCCTGAGCCAGGAAGAGCGCGCCGTACTCAAATCGCGCCAGGGCGTGCGCTACCACTTGCAAAGCGCCGTCGCCGTGCTCGACCCGGAAACCATGCAGCCCGTGGCGGCCGATGGCGAACAGATCGGCGAGATCATGTTCCGTGGCAACATCTGCATGAAGGGTTACTTAAAAATGAAAAGGCGACGCAGGAAGCGTTCGCGGGCGGCTGGTTCCACACGGGCGACCTCGGTGTCATGTATCCGGACGGCTACATCAAGCTGAAGGACCGCAGCAAGGACATCATCATTTCCGGCGGCGAGAACATTTCCAGCGTGGAAGTGGAAGATGCGCTGTACCATCACCCGCAAGTGCTGGCCGCCGCCGTCATCGCCCAGCCCGACGAGAAATGGGGCGAGACGCCGTGCGCGTTCGTCGAACTGCGCGAAGGCGCGACGGTGACGGAAGCGGAATTGATCGCCTTCTGCAAGAACAACCTGGCCGGCTTCAAGGTGCCGAAAGCCATATATTTCGGCCCCCTGCCCCGCACGTCGACGGGCAAGATCCAGAAGTTCGAATTGCGCAAGCGCATGCACTCAGACAAGGCCATCGACGTCTGATTCTTGTGATAAATTAACCGCCCTTGCCCGACAGCCACGCCGGCTGCGCCACCGCCAGGCGCGCAAAGCTGGCGATGCTGGCCACGGCGGCGAACCCTGCCGCCAGGCACAGCGCATACGTCGTGCCCCGGCTGGCCGACACAGTGAAGCAATACGCGACCAGCGCCGCGCCCGTCGCCTGCCCGATCAGGCGCGAGGTGGCTACCACGCCGCTGGCGCCGCCTGCCCGTTCGGGCGGCGCGCTGCCCATGATGGCTTTCAGGTTCGGCGCCTGGAAGAAGCCGAAACCGATGCCGCACAAGGCCATGCGCCAGCCGATGTCGAACGCACTCGGATGCGCCGGTATCCACACGAGGGTCAGCAAGCCGCCCGCCAGCGCCGCGAGACCAATGCCGCCCAGCACGCCCGGCGAGTATCGGTCGCTCAGGCGCCCGGCCACGGGCGCCATCACGGCCACCAGCGCGGCCCACGGCGTCATCAAGAATCCCGTCTCGACGGGAGAACGGCCCAGGGTCACTTCAAAATAGAATGGCAGCGAGACGAAGGCCAGGCCCTGCGCGGCAAACGTGCAGATGGCCGTCAGCGACGACAGCAAGAACAGGGGACGGCGGAACAGGTCGATCGGCAGCATCGGCGCCGCATGTCCCGCCTGGCGGCGTAGCAGCAACATAAAAAAGACCACCACGGCCACCAGTTCCGCCAGCAGGACGGCGCTGGACGCGTGATGGGCCGCGTCGCCGAACAGCAAGATGAGCAAGCCGAAGGCGCCCACGTTGTACAGCGCCGTGCGCGCATCGAGCGTGTGGCCGGACAGTTTTGTCGCCGGCAGCATGCGGCTGGCGAGGAAAAAGCCGGCCACGCCCAGCGGCACATTGATGGCGAACAGCCATGGCCACGAGGCCGTCGCCAAAATCAGCGAGGCGGCCGTGGGCCCGATGGCGAACGCGACGGCCACCACCAGCGCATTGTTGCCGAACGCGCGGCCGAGCAAATGTTTCGGGTACAGGGCGCGCAGCAGCGCCGTGTTGACGCTCATCATGGCGCTGGCGCCCACGCCTTGGAACAGGCGCGCCGCCACCAGCGAAGGCAAGGACCAGGCCAGTGCGCAGGCGAGCGAGGCCAAAGTAAATAAAAACATGCCGGAGATAAACACCCGCCGGTAGCCGGCGATTTCGCCGAGGGCGGAAAACGGCAGCAAGGTCGCCACCATGGCCAGCTGGTAGACATTCACGATCCAGACGGAGGCGGCCGGCGTCGTGCGCAGCTCGCTGGCGATGGCCGGCAAGGCCGTGTTGGCGATCGCCGTATCGAGCGAGGCCATGCCCACGCCGATGGCCAGCGCCAGCATGGCCCATAAACGGGCGCCGGGCGGCAAGCCGTCCTCGCCAACCATGACGGGTTGCGTGTGCCGCTGCTGCATAAATACACTACCTGTTCATCTTGCTGATCCGGACAATACACTAACATGTATGTAAGAAACCTGCAGGACTGGCAAGCTTACTTCTGGCAGTCGATCACTTTAAAATCTTTCGAATAACAGATGCGCAACTCGCCCGAGTGCTTTTCATAGCCGAGCCAGCGGCCCTTCAGCTGCGGGTTGTGCTGCTTCATCCACTGGAACAGTTCGTTTTTCGGCATGGTGCCGTCCGGCAACTTCAAGGCCTGGAACAGTTCGCGTTCCTTTTCGAAATACTGCTTGGCCGTATCGAAATCGCAGGCGCCATGCTTTTCCCATTCGCCCTGCAGCAAGGCTTCGCCGGGCTGCATGCACATGTACGGCAAAATGTCCGACGGCGCCAGCTTCGGCAAATTGCCCTTGCAATAGCGCGGATGCAGTTCCGTCCTGCGCGGCGGCGTCACTGAAATGTCTTCGCAGGTGGCCGGATTGGCCGACTGCGCCCACAAACCATGCACGATCCAGCCGAAGTGGTTGCTCTCGGCGCACTGGAAGGCGGCCTTCTTCGACACTGCGCCACGGCGGCGCTGGCTGTCGCAAAAGCCGGGCGACCACGACAGTGCCAGCATGAAGTAATCGGTGGGCACGTTCGTGCTTTGCTTGTAGCAGGTGTTTTTCTCGTCCGACGGCTTGACGTCGTAATCGTAGTAGCTGACGTTGCGGGGAATGGCGCAGGCGGCATCGGCCGCGTGGACGGCACCTGCCGACAGGCTGAGGAAAACGGCGGCCAAGGCAGGCAGGATAGAGCGAATTTTCATCGTATTTCCTTCAAGATATAAAAACGCCGGCAACTGGGTGCCGGCGCGGTAGTGAAATTACACCATCAACTTAGCAGACGGTATGCATCCAGCCATGCGTATCCGGTGCCGTGCCATGCTGCAGACCCAGCAGGGCTTCGCGCAGGGCCAGGGTGACGGCGCCGTTTTCATTGTTGTTGATGGTCATTTCAAAGCCGTTGGCCTTGGCCACGCCCACGGGCGTGATGACGGCGGCCGTGCCGCAGGCGAACACTTCGGTCATGCGACCCGAGGCGATGTCGTCGCGCCATTGCTGGACGGACAATTTACGCTCTTCCGTCGCATAGCCGAGGTCTTTCGCCATTTCCAGCAGGCTGCGGCGGGTAATGCCTGGCAGCAAGGTGCCCGTCAATTCCGGCGTCACGACGGTGATCTTCTCGCCATCCTTGTAGACGAAGAACAGATTCATGCCGCCCATCTCTTCGATGAATTCGCGGTGCACGGCGTCGAGCCACACGACCTGGTCGCAGCCCTTCTCTTGCGCTTGCGACTGGGCCATCAGGCTGGCCGCGTAGTTGCCCGCGCACTTGGCTTCACCCGTGCCGCCCGGCGCGGCGCGCACGAAGTCTTCGCTGATCCACACGGTGACGGGTTTCACGCCTTTCGGGAAGTAGGCGCCGGCCGGCGAGGCGAACAGCACGAACAGGTATTCTTCCGATGGGCGCACACCCAGGTAGGGGTCGGTGGCGATCATCAGCGGACGCATGTACAGGCTCTCGCCCGTGTTCTTCGGCACCCAGTTGCGGTCTTGCGCGATCAGCGCGTCGCCCGCTTCCAGGAACAGCTCGACGGGAATGGCCGGCATGGCCAGGCGCGCGGCGCTGCGGTTGAAGCGCTCGGCATTCTGTTCCGGACGGAAAGTCTTGATGCTGCCATCGGGCTGGGCAAACGCTTTATAACCTTCGAAGATGGCCTGGCCGTAGTGCAGGGACGACGCGGACGGGTCCAGCATCAGCGGGCCGTAAGCCTTCAGTTCGCCCTGCTGCCACTTGCCGTCGCGGTAAGGAATCACCACCATGTGGTCCGTGAAGATGCGGCCGAAGGCGGGATTGACCATGCGCGCGGCGCGCTCGGCGTCGGACAAGGGGTGGGCGGACGGGGTGACGACGAGATTCGGTGTGGAAGTGGTCATGGCAGCAATGGGAACTAGTGAACAGTATCCCTATTGTAGCGCCTATAGGGCCTGATCAGGCAAACGTGGATGGGGCCCGTCCCGCGAAAATAGGGCGCCACCATTTGCGAATGATTCTCGTTTGCGTTACCATGTCAGCCTTCCTTCTTCCCCGCCATGCCTGACGCCCCGCATGGCGGCGCTATCGAAAGCCGCCATGACGACCTCCTCCCTGCCACACTCCCTGCCGCGCGCCGGCGCCGATGAGGCGCCGGAAACCGGCCAGCGGCGCCAGCTTGCCGCCGTCGCGCAACAACGGCGCTGGCACTGGAACTGGAAGCAGCTGTGGTTTCAATTGCACTGGTTCATCGGCATCACGGCCGGCACGGTGCTGGTAATCATCGGCCTGAGCGGCGCCACCCTGGCCTTCAAGGATGAACTGCTCGATGTCATGAACCCCGGCGTGCGCCATGTTCCCGTGGAAACGCGCGCCCCGCTGACGCCGGCCCAGCTCGCAAGCATCGCCGCGGCCGAACGCGGCCAGCGCGTCGCCTCGGTCACCGTGTATGCAGAAGCGGGCGCGGCGCCGCGGCTGTTCTTCGCGCCAAAAAACGGCCAGCGGCGCGGCGAGTCCATTTATCTGCACCCGTACACGGGCGCGACCCAGCCGGCGCTGGCGGGCGCGGCATTTTTCGAGTGGACGGAATCGCTGCACCGCTGGCTGCTGCTGCCGCGCGATCCGGGCCGGCAAGTGGCGGGCGCGCTGGCCCTGTGCCTGCTGGGCCTGGCACTCTCCGGCCTGTACCTGCGCTGGCCCCGCCGCCCGCTGGACTGGCGCACGTGGCTGACCTTCGACCCGGCATTAAAAGGCCGCTCCTTTTTGTGGAATCTGCACGCCGTGGCCGGCACCTGGTGCCTGGTGGTCTATGTGGCGCTGACCCTGACGGGCATTTACTGGAGCTATGACGTAGTGCGCGACAATATCGACGCCTGGGCCGGCAAGCCCCGCGCACGGCGCAGGCGCCCACGAAAAAGGGTTCAGCTAAGAAAGATGCACCGCCCGTCGACATCGGCCTGGCCTGGACCAGCTTCCAGCGGCACGCCCCCGGCTGGACCCTGGCCACCGTGCGCCTGCCCGTGCGCCCCGGCGAAGCCGTGCAATTCACGTGGCTGGCCAGCGATGCGCCGCACGAACGGGCGCGCAGCCGCATGAGCATTGCGCCGGCCGACGGCACGCGCACGGAAAACGAACCGTACAGCCAGCAGGCGCTGGGGGCACGCCTCGTCAACATCATTTATCCGCTGCACATGGGCACGTATTTTGGCTTGCCCGGCCGCATCATCGTCACCCTGGCCAGCCTGGGCCTGCCCCTGTTCGCCGTTACGGGCTGGATGCTGTACCTGGGCCGCCGCAAAGCCAAGCGGGCCGTGCAGGCGCAGCGCGCGCTGCTGGGCGCCGGCGCGCCGGGCAAGACGGACACGGACTTGCCCACCCTGGTAGCCTACGCCAGCCAGTCGGGACAGGCCGAGCGCCTGGCTTTGGCAAGCGCGCGCGCCCTCCAGCAGGCGGGCGTGGCCGTCGACGTGCAGTCGCTGGAGCAGCTTGATCCCGCGCAATTGCGCCAGTATGAACGGGCACTGATCGTCGCCAGCACCTTTGGCGAAGGCGAGGCGCCGGACGGCACGCGCCGCTTCGCGCGCCTGCTGCAGCAAACGGCGGGCACGCCGCTGGCCGGCCTGGATTTCGGCATGCTGGCCCTGGGCGACCGCCACTACAGCGCCTTCTGCGGCTTTGGCCATGCGCTGGAACAGCAATTGCGCGCGCTGGGCGCCAAGCCTATGTTCCCGCTGATTGAAGTGGACAAGCACGATCCCGCCGCCCTGGCCGCCTGGTCGCAAGCGCTGGCCCGCTGCAGCGGCAGCGCCATCGATGCCATCGGCGTGCAGGAAGAGGCATCGTATGCAGAGTGGCGCCTGGCGCGCCGCGTGCTGCTGAACCCGGGCAGCCTGGGCGGCGAACTGCATGAAATCACCTTGACGGGTCCGATCGATGCCAGCTGGGAAGCGGGCGCGCTGGCGGAAATCATCGGGTGCAACGCGGATGGCAGCGAAGGCGACGCGCAAGGTGAGCACAAAGCCCCGCATGCGCCGCGCAGCTATTCGCTCGCGTCGCTGCCGTCCGATGGCGAACTGCAATTGCTGGTGCGCCAGGAACGCCACGCGGGCGGCGAAAACGGGGGCTACGGCGTCTGTTCCGGCTGGCTCACGCGCTTCGCGCCGCTGGGTAGTCCCATCCGCCTGCGCCTGCAAGCCAATCCTGCCTTCGCCCCCGCCCTGGTCGACATGCCCTGCATTTATATCGGCAACGGTTCCGGCCTGGCCGGCCTGCGGGCGCACCTGCGCGCGCGCCAGCGGGCGGGGCTGGCCCGCAACTGGCTGCTGTTCGGCGAGCGCCAGCAAGCTGTTGACAGCGTCTGCGGCGAAGAGTTGCAAGGCTGGCTGGACGCTGGCCACCTGGCGCGCCTGGACCTGGTCTTTTCGCGCGACGGCAACGATGGCGGCAAACGCGAATACGTGCAGGACCGCCTGCGCGCCAACGCCGGCGAGCTGCGCGGCTGGCTGGCGCAAGGCGCCATCGTCTACGTGTGCGGCAGCCTGCAAGGCATGGCGACGGGAATCGATGCTGTACTGCAAGAAGTGCTGGGCCAGGACGGCCTCGACGCCCTGCTGGCGGCCGGACGCTACCGCCGCGACGTGTATTGATCTGCATCAGCCCGCCGCCGGCACCGCCCGGCTATGTGGGCAGGCGCACGGTCATGGCCAGCCATCGGACTACAGTGGGGGCATCGCGGCATGGCAACATGCGCGCCGCCCCACCCACTGTCTGCGAGGCTAGCCATGAAAAACCCCTGGATGAGCATGTACCTGAGCGCCGCCAACCGCATCGCCAACACGGCGCGCGGCCATGCGACGGCCGCCGTCAAGCGCGAGGCGGCGAAAAATACGCGGCAATTGACGCAAGTGTGGTTCGACTCCTTCCTGCCTCCCGCGGGCAAGCCACGGCGCAGCCGCAAGGCAAAATAAGAGCCGTCACGATCGGCAACTGGTGCAGTGCATCACAGCAACTAGTTGAAGTTTCAATCAGATGAACTAAACTGCAAGCATGGTAGTACATAGGACGTGACCGGCAGGCGCCGCATCCCCGCGCCGCCGCCGGGACACCGGGAGACGACCATGTTGACGCTCAAAGTGCTGCTCTGCCTTGCCTTGTCGGCCCTGATGCTCGTGCCCCTCGTGCTGCGCGACGCGATGCAGACGTCGGCCGGGCAGCAGATGCAGGTGCCGAATGTGGATGCGCAGGGCATGTGGGCCCACTGGCCCAAGCAGTAATACGCGCGGCTGAGGGCAGTTGAACAAGCGCGCCGCTGGCTGCGTTGCTTTGACTTGCCGTACTAGCGTACTGTCTGCGTCAAAGACGCCTTGCCGGCGGCGTTTTTCAGCGGCGCTCGCTAGTGGTGTTCAGCTTTAAAAACCGCTTTGTTGCGGGTGGGAATTTGTTCTCTTCGCCGGCGGCTTTCCTGATCCCCTCTTCACCATACTTTGATCCAGATCATGGATTTCGCCCTTCGCTGCGCCCACACTGGAACAGTCCGTTTCGCACCGCGGCGGACTTAACGGGGAGCATCCGCATGGGTAAATCGTATTGGAAAGAGGAGATGGCGCTGGGCGTTCCCGCCATCGACGAGGCGCATGAGGCGCTGTTTCAGGAGCTGGCGCGGCTGGGGCAATTGAGCGACCAGCATTTCAGCGTGGCGTTTCGCGACCTGATCGCGGCAGTCGAACGCGATTTCCGCGAGGAAGAGGATTTGATGGAACAAATCGGCTTTCCCTCGCTGGCGAATCACCGCGAACAGCATGCGCGCGTCCTCAGCGGCTTGCACCATGCCTGGGCCGCCGTCGATGAAGGCGACCTGGAACAGGGCCGCCATGCGCTGTCGCTGTTGCCGCAATGGCTGATCTTCCACCAGGCCACCATGGACCTGGCCCTGGCGGCGGCGCTGGAACTGGTGCAGCGCCAGCCTAACTAGCAGTTAATTACAGCAACAGCACCGTCGCCTGCTCGGGCAAGACCACGCGGTAGTGTCCCGGATATTTGTCTTCGCCGTCGAAAATCTTGCAAAACACGGGCTGGTTGATGTCGTTGACGGCCGCCTCGTTCATGGGCAGGGTGGCGATCAGCTGTTCGCCATCCATCAACTGCAAGGCGCTGCCCCGCTCGGCCGCGCAAAAGGCCAGCGCTTGCACGTCGCTGGCGAACGGCCGCTTGTACCACGGCGTAATGGCCCGCACGGCGCGGCGGGCGTCGTGCAGGACTTGCCCCACGCGCGTGACGTTCCAGGCATCGCGCGCCACGGACGGCTGCAGCACGATATTGGCCGTCAGTTCGCCCCTGCCCTTGTTCACCAAAAACGTGCCATCCTGCGCGGCGATATCATCGTTGAGCGGCACGACAAACACGCCGCCGGCCGACACCTTGACCGGCACGGGGGCGCCATTGCCTTGCAAGGCCACGCGCACGTCGTCGATGGTGGCGCTCAGCTTGGCAGGAATCAGGCGCAGGGCCATGACCACGCTGCCGCTCGACACTTGCCACACTTTCCGGGCCGTCAGATAACTGTCGCGGTAAGCCGTGAAACGCACACGCGGCGCCTTGGCGTCGCTGCTGGCCGTGATCGTCACCGTCTGCGATGGCAGGGCTTCCTCTGCGCTCACCGCCGGCGCTGGCGCAGCGGGCGTGGCCGGCGCAAGGGGGCGGAACGACTGCGGCGGCGGGCGGCGCGCTGGCGCTCTGCAGCGGCGCGGGCACGGCCGGCGGCGCGTGCTCCTGGGCCTGGCCCAGCGACACGACACACAACCATCCGGCACAGGCGATCCATGTACGCATGCATTTCTTTCATTAAGGAAAATATTTTGTCAGCGCCTGCATTATCGCAGAAGGCCGGACGATGCGCCGCCCTTGGGCTGCCTGCGCTCCGCCACCTGCACTATTTTGGTGCGCGCGCTTGATTATTTGGCAAATACCCATTATATTGATAATGATTCTTATTCACAAATCATGACAGGAATCATGCACGACCTTTCCGCCGCCATGCGCGGGCGGAACTGCTATCCGAGCCAGATCCCGGGCCAGCGTCACGCCATCCCCCCAGCCACTGCGCCACTCGCCAGACGAGATAGGAACCCTCACGACTAAAAATACACCAGGAAAATAATGCAATCGACCACCGTCCTCTCTTCTTCGCGCCTGCCCGCCTTGCGCCCCCTGCCCCATCTACTACACATCAGTCTGCTCACCCTTGCCGCTGGCGTGGCCCTGCCCGCACTGGCCGCCGACGCCGCCCCGGCTGACGTGACCATGCCCGCCGTCACCGTGCTGGGCCAGTCAATGGCCACCACGGAAGGCACGCAGTCGTACACGGCTGGCGAAGCCCGCAGCGCCACGCGCATGGACCTGTCGCTGCGCGAGACGCCGCAGTCGGTCAGCGTCATCACGCGCCAGCTGCTCGACGACCTGGGCGCCGTGCGGCTGGACCAGGCGCTGGCGCAGACGACGGGCATCCAGGTGGGCCAGAACGACACGGAGCGCACGACGTTTTATGCGCGCGGCTTCGGCATCAACAATATCCAGATCGACGGCATGGCGCGCGGCGGCAATGCGCCGCTGCAAGACACGATTTTGTACGACCGCATCGAGGTCGTGCGCGGCGCCACCGGCCTGATGGGTGGCACGGGCGACCCGTCGGCCACCATCAACATGATACGCAAGCGGCCGGGGAAGGAATTCCAGGCCAGCGCCGGTCTCATCATGGGACGCTGGGATGACCAGAGGATCGAGGCCGACCTCTCCACGCCGCTGAACGCCGATGGCAGCGTGCGCGCGCGCACGGCCCTGGCCTGGCAAAAACGCGATTCCTACCTGGACATGTATCACGAACGCAAGACGGTCGGCATGCTCATCGTCGAGGCGGACGTGCGCCCCGGCACCCTGCTGACGGCGGGCGTCGACTTCCAGGACAACAAGCCCACGGGCGCCACCTGGGGCGCCGTGCCCTACTGGAATGCGGATGGCAGCCTGGCGAACTTGCCGCGCAACACCAGCCTCACGACGCCATGGAGCACCTGGGCCAACAAGCAGCACACCATCTTCACCTCGCTGGACCAGCACCTGCCCGGCAACTGGAATCTGCATCTCGGTTATGCGCGCACGGAAAGCACGAACCGCACCACCGTCGCCTATGCGGGCGCGGGTCATCCCGACCCGGCCACGGGCGAAGGCATGCGTCTGTGGACGGGGGCGTATGGCGCCGGCAAGAATACGGGCGACAATTTCGACGTCTACGCCAGCGGCCCCTTCACCTTGCTGGGGCGCAAGCATACGGCCATCGCCGGCTGGAACGGCGGCAACCAGCGCGCCCGCTCGCTGGGCGGCGAGGCGGAAATCAATTACCCGAACTTCGTCCCCGATTACCGCAGCTGGACGGGCAACATTCCCCGCCCCGTGTTTCATCCGGACGGCTCGCACACGGAAACCGTGACGCGCCTGGCGGGCGGCTACGTGGCCACGCGCTTGAGCCTGGCCGACCCGCTGCACCTGATCATCGGCGCGCGCAGCAGCACTTACCGCACGGATACGCGCAACTACGATACGCGGGGCGTGCACACGGACAATAGCGACTTTGCCGAAACGCGCAATGAAGTCACGCCCTACGTGGGCGCCGTGTTCGATATCAACAAGCAATATTCCGCGTATGCCAGCTTCACGCAGCTGTTCAACCCGCAAACGAGCAAGGACCGCAACAACAAGTTCCTGCCGCCGGAAACGGGCGACAATGCGGAACTGGGTATCAAGGGCGAATTTTATGAGGGCAAGCTGAATGCGTCGGCCGCCCTGTTCCACACGAAGAAAAAGAACCTGGCGGAACTCGACCGCAGCGTGCCGCCCGGCTTCCTGCTGCCCGACGGCGGCCAGGCCATGGTGGCCAATGGCAAGGGCGTGACGGCCAAGGGCGTGGAATTCGATGTCTCCGGCCAGTTGTCTCCCGCCTGGGAAGCGAGCGGCGGCTATACCTATCTGCACGCGGCCGAGGCCGATGGCCGCCGCGCCGCCACCACGCAGCCGCGCCATTTGCTGCGCCTGGCCACCAGCTACCGCTTCGACGGCCGCCTGGCTGGCCTGAGGGCGGGCGCCAGCATGACGGCGCAAAGCGCCACCTACAGCGAATCGTGGTACGGCCGTCCGCCATCGGGAACCATCACCAACATCCCGCAAGCGGGCTATACACTGGTCAACGCCATGGCCAGCTATGCCATCAACCGCCACGCCAGCGTACAGCTGAACGTGAATAACTTGCTCGATAAAAAGTACTACCGCAACGTGGGCTTCTTCGACGGCGTCTTCTGGGGCGAACCGCGCAACATCAGCCTGGCCGTGCGCACGGCGTTTTAAAGAATCGTAGCAGCATCGCCGGCACGGCGGATGCGGCCCTGTCCGCCGTGCCCGCCGTGTCTTGAATGGCAATGGCTTGCGCGATAGCGCATGCATTGATATGGAATAGAAATAGCCGGCAATCATCCTGCAGACGTGCCCACGTTGATAATTTTTTGATATTATCAAAAATTTAAAACAGGGATATCTGATGAAGATGAAAGAGACGATTATCTGGACGGCGCTGGCGACGTTATGCGCCAGCGTACTGCCCCTGGTTTCCGCAAACGGGGCGACGCCACCTTGCACGAACTGCTTTGAAAAACGCTGGATTTATTACGGCGGCAATATTACGGCGGCAGCTTCCACAGCTGATGCCAGTTTCAACAAAGTCATCGAACTGATACATCTGGCCAAGGCAGAAGGCTATAACGGCATCGCGCTCAATGCGGGTGGCAGCGGGTCCTATGTAGCCATGCTCAATCCCGCCACGGCGGCCAGATATCCGAATTACTTCCCCAATTTCGCCCTGGTGCTACAAGCGGCCAAGGATAACGGCATCGAATTGATACCGGTCGGCGGCGGTCCGGAAGTCCCCGTTAGCGCCGCGCCCGACTTGATCGAGGCCTTGCCGACCATCGATACGCCGTTCATCGTGCAAGGCAGGCGCGCGGTGCCTGTCGGCATGTCGGTCATCGACGATCCCGGTTTTGAAAACAACAGCCCGGCATGGGAATTGTTTGAAAAAACGGTAGGCAACAGCGTTGTCGACAATACGGTCGCGCACACGGGCCAGCGCTCGATTAAATTCAGCAAGGCTGGGGACAGCAATATGGCCCGTCTGCACCGCAAGTTAAACAATTTGCGCCCGAATACCGCCTACCGCGCATCGTTCTGGGTCAAGACTGAAGACTATCATCCCGATGCCGCCTTCAGGATACAAATTACCGACCCCACGGCAAAGGCCCCCATGTACTCGAATGCCAGCGCCGGGCTGGGATGGGGTACGCAGAATGGCGCCTGGAATGGCAGCGGCAACACGCTGGCCAGCACGCAGGATTGGAAACAATATAATCTGGACTTCAATACGGGGAACAATCCCCTGACATATTTGTACATAGGCAGCTGGAAGGCGAATCTGCTGCAGGCCGGGACCGTCTGGCTCGATGATCTGGAAATCAAACAGATCGGCCTGGCCCATACGATACGGCGCAATCCCGCGACCTTGCCCGTCACGGTCAAGTCGGAAGACGGCAGCATCACATATGTGGAATCGCTCGATTATGTCGTCGACACGGAAGCGCTAAGCCTTCCCGCGCAAAGCAGCATCGGCGAAGGTGCCCTCCTGCGCGTATCGGCCTATCAGTCGGCGCAGAACATGACGGCCATGTGGGGTACGCCGGCCAGCGCCTGCTATCAGAAATTCTTCGATATCCAGAAACAATATTACGACAATATCCACGGTCTGCTCGACGCCCCGACAAAATTCTTCCTCTACTATGATGAAAATCGGGTGCTCAACTGGGATCCTGCCTGCGGCAACATCACAGCCGGCAAATACCTGGCGAACATGATCGAGAAACACCAGGAAACCCTGCTGCAAGCGTATCCGAATCTGGAACTGTATGTGTGGAATGACATGTTCGATCCGAAGATGAACGCCATTCCGAAATACTGGGCCGTCAACGGCGACCTCAGCAACTCATGGCTAGGCTTGAAAGCGACGACGATCATCGTCAACTGGAGCGATGAAGGAACCGCCAAGCGCAAGGCATCGCTGGAATTCTTCCATGGCCTCGGGCATCGGCAAATGATCGCCGGCTATTATGACGACCGCGCCCTCGAAACCGGCAATGTGCATTCCTGGATGGAGGCGCTGGCGCAGGCGGAAAGCAATGGCGTGACGGGCGTCAACGGCTTCATGTACACGGCCTGGCGCGGCAATGCCGGCTATGCCGACGTGAAAGCCGTCGCCGACTACATCAAGCAGCATTATCCGCAGCGCTGGCCACAGCAGTAAGACTCATCCCCGTTCGCAGCGCCAGTGCGCGGGCGCCGGCAGGGTAAAGCCGTCGAGCAAGGGACCGCCCACGGGCGCCAGCACGGCGGCGGCGACTTGCCCGAACGCGCGCTGGCCGGCCGGCAAGTCGCCGGCGGCCAGGCGCAGCGCGCCGTCGAGCTGTCCGGCGATCGCGGGATCGACCGCCTGCAGGCGGCGGAACAGGTGCTTGCCGCCGCCGCTCCATTGCCCCGCCGCGCGCAAGTGCAGGTCGGCCAGCGCTTGGTACAGCTGGCAAGCGACGGCCAGCGCCTCGCCCGGGTGCGTGCTGTCGACCAGGTCTTCCAGCGCGGTGGTGATGGCGTAGCGCCGGCGCTGCAGGTTTTCCGCGTCGAGCACGGGCGGCCCGGCCGTGACGAAGGCGTGCGCCAGCGCGTGCAGCTGCGCGTAGGCGTCGCCGGCGGCGACGATGTTTTCCCCTTCGACGACCATCATCGCCAGCGGCACCGTGCCGCCGGGCGCATCCATTTCCTTGCAAAAATACGTGAACGTGGCCACGTCGTGCGCGAACAGTTCCACCGTGCGCCCCTCGGCCACGATGGTATCGCGCCAGGCGCAATCGACGTGCTCGAACAGCAGCAGCAAATCGATATCGGAAGTAGGCGTTTGCCGGCCCGTGGCGAACGAGCCGCCGATGATGGCCGCCACGGCCGTGGGATAGCGTTCGCGTACCAGCCGCTGGGCAATGGCGCGGATGGTCTCGTAGGTGGGGATCGTCGTCAAAGCCGGTGCTCCATGTCGATAAAACACTATCCTACACGCAATACGCAGGCTGCCGCCATCCTGCTACACTGGCGCCATCTGACCGAGGAACGAACATGGAATACGACTGCATCGTGGTGCCCTCGCCCGTGGGCGAACTGACCCTGGTGGCGCGCGGGGAAGCCCTGGCCGCCATCCTGTGGGAAAACGACAAGCCGAACCGCGTGCGCCTGGGCGCGCTGCGCGTCGATGACGGTTGCGCCGTGCTGCAGGAAACGGCGCGCCAGCTGGATGAATATTTTGCCGGCACGCGCCAGCATTTTGAGGTGCCGCTCGATTTTGCCGGCACGCCATTCCAGCAGGAAGTGTGGCGCGCACTGCTGACGATACCGTACGGCCAGACGCGCAGCTATGGCGAGATCGCGCGCCAGATCGGCCGTCCCGCCGCCGTGCGCGCCGTGGGCGCCGCCAACGGCAAGAATCCCATTTCCATCATCGCCCCCTGCCACCGCGTCGTCGGCGCCACGGGCGAGCTGACGGGCTTTGCGGGCGGCCTGCATGCCAAGGAAACCCTGTTGGCGCTGGAAGGCATTTCCCTGTCCAGCGACCGCGAAGCGCTGAAGACGGGCCACGCCCGCAGGCGCGCCGTGCACATCGATACGGCGCAAGGCTGTTTATTTTAGGCGGCGGCATCGCTCCCCGTGTGGGATACTCACGCCCTCGTTCAAGCCACCACATCCTATGCCCTACCTTGTCATCGTGTTTTTTGTCGTCCTGTATCTGCTGGCCACGTTCTTTTTCCACATTCCCGTCCTGGTCGCCCTCGCATATGGCGTGCTGAGCCTCAGCTGTTTCGTTGCCTATGCGATCGACAAGTCGGCCGCAAAAGGGGGCCGCTGGCGCACCCCGGAGCGCACCTTGCTGCTGCTGGGGCTGCTGTGCGGCTGGCCGGGCGCCGTGCTGGCCCAGCAATGGCTGCGCCACAAGTCGAGCAAGCGCTCGTTCCGCATCGTGTTCTGGATCACGGTCGCCCTCAATATCGGCGCTTTCGTGTATTTCAGCATGCATTACGCGGCGCCCGATATCGGCACGGACGTCGCGCCCATCGAGTTATAAGGTCACTCGCCCAGCAGGCGCAGCGATTCCAGCCAGTCCGCCTTCCACTCGCGCAGCAACGGTTGCGTGGCGAAGGCCTTTTTCAGGTGCGCCATCGGCACGCGGTGCACGTCGTGCAAGCCGAACGCCAGGGTCACCGGATGCCACAAATGGCTGTTCTTGCCGCCGCGCGAATTCTTGCGCACGCGCGCGCCATCGTCGCCGAAGATGCCCACGCCGCTGGCGAGTCCCTGGTCCAGGTCGACCTTGCCCACGCCGGCAAAGGCGGTCAAAATCTGCTCGCGCCCCAGGCCTTTCAAGGCGCTGGGCAAGACCACGAGCGCCTTGTCCGACTCCGCTTCGGCCGGCGGCGGATGCTGGAGTTCCTTGAGCAAACGCAAGAGATCGCGCTCCTGGAAGTGCAGGCCGCCCAGCGGCACGCGCAGTCCCGGCGCCTTGAGTTCGATGGCAATGTTACTGGAGTCGCGCGTAAAACGCAGCCACACGTCGCCGGCGCCCGAGGCCAGGTGCTGCTTGTCCTCGATGAACACGACGGGCGCCGCATAGCGCGTCACGCCGTCATGGAACAGCTCGCTCCACTGCTCGCTGTAATCGAGCCAGACGTACGGCAAGCCGCCCTGCTCGAGCAGGCGCGCCAGGGTCCACGGGGTGCCCGTCTGTTGCGCCAGCCAGGCGCAGGCGTCAAAGGCGGTGGCGCGGTATGGCAGGGAGATGGAAGTCATGGCGGTTCCGTAGCTAAAAGTGGAGCGCAGTGTAGCAGACGCCGCCATCCGCTCCTGCGGCAGGCGCATCCGGCGCGCCATTCCTGCGCGATGTGCTAGGCTGGATGCATCAGTCCGCGCCAAGGCCACCCCGGCCCCATGGCGCACCACCGCGAGGGGAATATCATGCATTCCAGCACCAACGCCGCCACCACGCCCGCCCCGCCACCGGAGCGCGATTCGCCCACGCCGGCCAGCGAAAGCCATGCCGAGGAAGCGCTCGATGAAGCGCTGAAGGAAAGCTTTCCGGCCAGCGACCCGATCGCCATTGCCGTGCCGAAACCTGCGCCCAAGACGCCCGCCAGTAGGTCGGCTTAGTCCGCAGGGCGTAAGCCGACACAGGCGCCGCCGGCTGCGCCTGTCGGATGACGCGTTCCGCTCATCCGACCTACCTCTCATGTTGCTTGCATAAAGCAAAATGCCCCGCCGGGCGGCAATGGCAAAACCATTGCACCGGGCGGGGCAGATCAAATTCAGGCGCGACTAGTTCGGCGTGTCGCGGTACTGCTCGGGCGTCGTGTCGCCATCGGCGATTTCATACCACATCGCGTTGAGCACGGCGAAAGTCGCCGCCAGCGGAAGTCCCAGTATCCAGGCAAAATACCACATAGTTATATCCTTTCGTTGATTCTTAGTAGGCGTGACCGCTGTCGTCTTTGATTGCTTTTTCATCAACCTTGCCCCACAGCACTTTATACACCCACGTCGTGTACGCCACGATGAGGGGAATGAAGACGGCGGTGACGACCAGCATGATGAACAGGGTCATGTGGCTGGACGAGGAATCCCACACGGTCAGGCTGGCGCGCGGGTCGATCGACGATGGCAGGATGAACGGGAACATGGCCGCGCCCACGCTGAGGATGATGCCGGCGATGCTGGCCGCGCTGGCCAGCAAGGCGGGCACTTCGCGGCGCGCGCGCAGCAAGCCGAACGCCAGCAAGGGGCCCAGCAAACCCAGCGCTGGGGCGATCCAGGTCCACGGATGGGCGGCAAAGTTGAGGAACCAGGCGCCCACGTGCACCTGCGCCGTTTTCAGCAGCGGGTTCGACGGGCCATCGACGACGACGGCGCTGGTGACGCGGTAGCCATCGACCCACAGCCACAGGGCCACGCCGGCCAGCGCATACAGCACGACCGTGGCGATTGCCGCCACGCTGCCGTAGCGGCGCGAACGTTCCGCCACGGCACCGTCCGTTTTCACTTGCAGCCAGGTGGCGCCATGCATCACCAGCATGGCCACCGAGACGAGGCCGCACAGCAGCGCGAACGGATTGAGCAAAGCAAAGAACGTGCCGTCATAGAAGATATGCATGTCCGGCGAGAAACGGAACGGTACGCCCTGCAGCACGTTGCCGATGGCTACGCCGCAGATCAGGGCCGGCACGAAGCCGCCCACGAACAGGGCCGCGTCCCAGCGGGCGCGCCAGCGGGGGTCTTCGCGCTTGCTGCGGAATTTGAAGGCCACGGGACGCACGATCAGCGCCACGAGGATGACGAACATGGCCAGGTAAAAGCCCGAGAACGAGACGGCGTACAGCTGCGGCCAGGCGGCAAAGATGGCGCCGCCGCCGAGGATCAGCCACACCTGGTTGCCTTCCCATACGGGACCGATGCTGTTGATGATGACGCGGCGCTCGAGGTCCGTCTTCCCGGCGAACGGCAGCAGGATGCCCGTGCCCAGGTCGAAGCCGTCCGTGATGGCAAAGCCCACCAGCAGGATGCCGATCAGCAGCCACCAGATCAGGCGCAGGGTTTCATACGAAATCATTTCATGCAAAATCATGGTCTGGCCCTCCTCAGGCGCGTTGAGTATGAATGGCTGCGGCCGCTGGCACGGGAGCCCGCGGCGTCTCTTCCGGCCCCTTGCGGATGGCCTTGAGCATGAGCTTCATCTCGATAATCAACAGCACGGTGTAGATGGCGGCAAAGCCGGCGATGGTAATCAGGAGCGTCGACGCCCCCAGGTTGGAGACTGCCACGGCCGTTGGCAGCACGCCTTCGATGACCCACGGCTGGCGGCCCACTTCGGCCACGATCCAGCCCGCCTCGATGGCCACCCACGGCAACGGGATGGCGAACACGGCCAGCTTCAGCAGCCAGCGGTGCTTGTCCAGGGTGCGGCGCGTCGACAGGATGAAGAAGGTGCCGGTCAACAAGATAAAGAACATGCCCAGGCCCACCATCACGCGGAAGGACCAGAACAGGGGCCCCACGGGCGGCACGGTGTCGAGCGCTGCCTGGCGGATCTGCTCGGGCGTGGCCTGGCGCGGATCGTCGACATAGCGTTTCAGCAGCAAGGCATAGCCCATGGACTGGCCTTTCGACTCGAACATGTCTTTCGCCTCTTGCGGCACAGGCGCACCTGGCGCCACGCTGCGGATGGTTTGCAGCGCGTCATACGCCTTGATGCCATCCTGGATCAGCAGTTCGCCGCGGTCGACCAATTGCTCGATGCCGGGAATTTCCGTCGTCAGCGAACGCGTGCCGATCAAGCCCATCACCATCGGGATGTGCACGGCGTAATGCGTCTCGCGCGCTTTCGCGTCGGGAAAGCCGATGGCCGTGAAGGCGGCGGGCGCCGGCTCCGTGGTCCACATGGCTTCGATCGCGGCCAGCTTCATCTTTTGATGTTCGGACGACAGGTAGCCGCTTTCATCGCCCAGCACCACCACCGACAAGGTGGCGGCCAGGCCGAACGAGGCGGCCACCGTCATCGAGCGCTTGGCCAGCTGCACATGGCGGCCCTTCAGCAGATACCAGGCGGAAATACCCAGCACGAAGATGGCCGCCGCCGTATAGCCGGCCGACACCGTATGCACGAATTTCGCCTGTGCCACGGGGTTCGTCAGCACGGCGCCGAAATCCGTCACTTCCATGCGCATGGTCTGCGGATTGAAGGCCGCGCCGACGGGATTTTGCATCCAGCCGTTGGCGATCAAAATCCACAGGGCCGAGAAGTTCGAGCCGATGGCCACCAGCCAGGTGGTGACCAGGTGGCCCCGCTTCGACAGCTTGTCCCAGCCGAAGAAGAACAGGCCGACGAAGGTCGCTTCCAGGAAGAAAGCCATCAAGCCCTCGATGGCCAGCGGCGCGCCGAAAATGTCGCCCACGTAATGGCTGTAATAGCTCCAGTTCATGCCGAACTGGAATTCCATGACGACGCCCGTCGCCACGCCCATGGCGAAGTTAATGCCGAACAAGACACCCCAGAACTTGGTCATGTCGCGCCAGATGGGGCGGTTCGTCATCACATAGACCGTCTCCATGATGGCGAGGATCACTGACAGGCCTATCGTCAGCGGAACGAAAATAAAGTGGTACAGAGCTGTCAGCGCGAACTGCAGTCTGGATAAAGCGACAATATCGAAGTCCATATGATTTCCTTGGTATTTCCCTACTGTGTGTAAACTTGGTATCTCTTGGTATCTATCTGATGCAATCCGATTGCTTCCGCCGCCTTCAGGCTGGCGTGCGGCACCGCCTGTGTCTCCAGTCCTTCCTTGATCCCTTAATCTGCGCGCAGGCCCGCCAGCGCCACCTCGAAGGCTGGCGTGCCACGGCGCGCCTCGCCGACGATACGGCCGTCGCGCAGGCTGACGAGCCGGTCCGCCAGTGCCGCTTCGCGCCGCAAGTGGGTGGCGATCAGCAAGCTGCGCCCTTCGCTGCGCGCGCGCAGGCGCTGCAGGACATCGATCGCCGTCTGCGCATTGAGCGCTTCCGTCGCCTCGTCCAGCAGCCACAAGGTCGATGCGTGCAGGAACAGCCGCGCCAGCGCCAATCTGCGGGCCTGGCCGCCGGACAAGCCCAGCCCCCTCGCCCAGCAGGGTGTCCAGGCCGCCCGCGAAGGCACGCACCTCGTCATCCAGGCCGGCCGCCTGCAGGGCCGCCCACAGCTGCGCGTCGCTGGCGGACGGGTCGGCCAGGCGCAGGTTGTCGCGCAAGCTGTCCTGGAACAGTTCCGTCTTCTGCGTGAACAGGCAGGCGCGCGGCGCGCTGACGCTCCCCGACAGGGGCGCCAGCTCGCGCGCGGCGATGGCCAGCAAGGTGGACTTGCCCGCGCCGCTGGGGCCGATCAAGGCCACGCGCTCACCCTCGCCGATGTGCAGCGATACGTCATGCAAGATGGCGACACGGCTGCCCGCATGCGCGGCGCTGACCTGCTCCAGGCGCAAGCCCGGTGCGCTGTCAGCCGGCGGCGCGGCGGCCTCCGGAGCATCCAGGCGCGGAGCCAGGCGGCGCATGGCCAGCAGCATGCGCCCCGCTTCCAGCGCGCCGCGGCGCAGTCCCGCAAACGGTTCCACGGCCGTCAGGGCGATCAGCAAGGCCAGGGCCGCCAGCGGAACACTCATCGTTTGCTGTTCGACCAGCGCGGCCACGGCCAGCAGCACCCCTGCCAGGGTCGCGCTGCCCGCCACGCCGTACGCGGCGCCGGCCGCCGTCTCCAGGCGCAGCAGGGCGACATCGGCCTGCGCCAGCGAGGCGTCGATGCGCGCCAGCGCGGCGCAGTGGGCGCCGATGCGGCCGGCCATCACCAGGTCCGTCTGGCCGGCCACCAGGTCGATGGTGCCGGAGCGCAGCTTTTCGATGGCGCGTGTACGCACGATGGCGGGACGGCGGGCGCGCTGCGCCACGACCCAGCTGATGCCGCCGCCGGCGGCCAGCAGCCACGCGGCCAGGCCCAGGCCCAGCTGCCACCGCATCGCGCCCAGCGCCACGCCGGCCAGCAGGGCCGCGCACAGTGCCGTGAAGGCGGGCACCAGCAGGCGCAGGTACAGCGATTCGAGCGCGTCGATATCGGCCGTCAGGCGGAACAGCAGCTTGGCGGGCTGGCGCAGCAGGCGGCTGGCCGCTTCCGGGCGCGACCAGCCGCGAAACAGTTGCACGCGGATACTGGCCAGCGCGGCGAACGTGGCGTCGTGCGTGACGAGGCGCTCCGCATAGCGCGAGCCCGTGCGGCCGATGGCCAGCAGGCGGATGCCGGCGGACGGGCCGAAGACGTCGAACAGGATGGCCGTCGAGGCATGCAGGCCGGCGATCGAGGTGGCCGTGATGAACCAGCCGGACAAGCCCAGCAAGGCCATGCCGGCCACGGCCGTCAGGGCCGCCAGCATGGCACCGCCGACCAGCTTGCGGGGCTGGGCCAGCAGCAATTGCCACAGGACGGGATGCGATATCAGGGATGTTTTCATGCGCGCGCCTCCTCCTTCTGCGTCGCCGCATCGACCCGCACCGTGCGCTGCAGCCGGCCAGCCAGCACGGGGTCGTGCGTGGCGACAAGCATGGTCTTGCCTTTTGCCAGGGCCAGCAAGGCGTCCGTGACGCGCGCCGCCGTTTCGCTGTCCAGGTGGGCCGTCGGTTCATCGACCAGCAGCAAGTCCGCATGCGGATGCAGGGCCACGCGGGCCAGCGCCAGGCGCACGGCCTCGCCGCCGGACAGGCCCTGGCCGCCATCGCTGAGCATGACGGCCGGCTGCGCCTGCGCCACGCTGGCCAGGTCGGCCAGGTGCAGCGCCTGCGTCACGTGCGCGGCCTGCGCCCCTGCGCGGCCCAGGGTCACGTTCTGGCTGACGGACGCGGCAAACACGTGCGGACGCTGGCCCATCCACGCCATGCGCTGGCGCAAGGTATTCACGGTGTTGTCGCTCAGGCGCACACCGCCGATGCGGAGCTCGCCGCCGCTGGCGGGCAGCAAGCCGGCCAGCAAGGACAGCAAGGTGGTCTTGCCCGCGCCGCTGGCGCCCAGCAGGGCCACGTGTTCGCCCGCGCGCACGCTCAAGTCGAAGCCGTCGAACACGGGCGCTTCGCCGGGATGGGCAAAGCGCAGTTGATGGATGTCAATGGCGGGCGGCGGCGCCACCGCCATGGCGGCGGCGGAGACGGCAGCCACTTCCGCACCGAAGCCAGGCAGGGGCACGCCCTCGCCCGCCAGGTCGTGCAGTCCGGCCAGGCCTGCCTCGCCGGCCGCCTTGTCGTGCCAGACGGCGGCCAGTTCGCGCAGCGGCTCGAAGAACGCGGGCGCCAGCAGCAGGATGAACAAGCCCTGCCCCAGGCTCAGTTCGCGGCCCCAGGTGCCGAAATCGAGACTGCCCAGCAGGGAGAAGCCGATGAACGCTGCCACCATGGCCACGCCCAGCGCGGAAAACAGTTCCAGCACGGCGGACGACAAAAAGGCGATGCGCAGCACCACCATCGTGCGCCGGCGCACGGATTGCGACGAGGCGTCCAGCCGCGCGGCCGTGGCATCGACGGCATCGAGCGCGCGCAAGGTGGCCAGGCCGCGCAGGCGGTCCAGCAGGAAGGCGTTCATGCCGCCCATTTCCACCATCTGCGCGCGGCTGGCCGCTTGCGCGCCCATGCCCACGAGGGCCATGAAGACGGGAATCAGGGGCGCGGCGATGAGCAGGATCAGGGCGGCCGTCCACGACAGCGGCGTCACGGCGGCGAGGATGACGAGCGGCACGAGCATGACTTTCCAGCGCGCCGGCTTGTAGCGCACCAGATACGGCACGATGGCTTCGGCCTGCTCGGCGATGACGCTGGCCGCCTGGCCCGACTGCGCGCGCCGGCGGTCCAGCGGCGAACGGCGCGCCAGCGCCTGCGCCACTTGCCCGCGCAAGGTGGACAGGTGCGCGCGCGCCGCCGCATACATGCGCCGCGCGCCCCACGCTTCGCAGCCGGCGCGCAGCACGCCCAGCAGCAGCACGCCGGCGGCCGGCCACAGGGCCGCGCGCCACGGTGCGCCATCGAGCATGGCTTGCACGGCCCAGGCCAGCAAGGCCGCTTGCGGCAGCCACAGCAAGGCGGCGCCGCCTTGCGCCAGGCTGGCGGCACGGGGAAGAATAAAGCGGGGCAAGGACAGTGGCGAGGTCGTCATCTTATACTTTTTGAGTTTTCAGAATTTTCTGTAAATTCGATTTTTTGTATAATACTGCGAAACATGACATATATCAATTGACCCTGGCGGTTTGGCGTGAAAAAATTCAGATAATTATGAAAACTCAAAATATCCAAATGACGCCGCTGATCCTGACCTTCGTCAGCCATTTCGGCGAGATGGGCAGCCGCTGGGGCTTTAACCGCACGGTGGGGCAAGTGTACGCCTTGTTGTTTGTCGCGGAGCATCCTTTACACGCGGATGAAATCGCGGAACACCTGAGTTTCTCGCGCTCGAACGTGAGCATCGGCCTGAAGGAATTGCAGGGCTGGGGCTTGATCCGCCAGTCGCGCATTCCCGGCGACCGGCGCGAATATTTTTCTTCGCTGGGCGATGTGTGGCAAATCTTCCGCGTGGTGGCCGCCGAGCGCCGCCGCCGCGAGGTGGCCCCCACCCTGACGGTGCTGCGCGAAGCGCTGCTGGCGCCGGCCACGGAACCGGTGGATCAATATGCGCAGGAGCGCATGCGCGAAATGTATGAACTGGTCGACCTGGCCAACACCTGGTTCGACGACTTGCAGCGCCTGTCGCCCGAATCGATGGCGCAACTGATGAAAATGGGCGCCAAGGTACAAAAGCTGCTCAACGCCAAGGATCGCCTGTTTGGCGTCAGCAACAACAGCGACTGAAACCCGCCTCCCCTCTCCCAAGCAAGGACGTCGTTAGCACAAGCTGGCGCGCCTTGTCACGCCATTTCCTCCTGCCATGTTGGCTATCGCTGGCACAGCCGTACATAGCCGTATGCGATGTTGTCAACTGAACCAATAGTATTATTTAAATTGTATTAATTTACATCAAGAGTAAGCTTGCATTTGCGTACTCAGTACGCGCAGGAAGTAGCTAAAAAGATAGCTAAAAACGGGCAATGGGATGACTTCCACGGCAGGCAGGGACGCATCCCTACACGATGAAGCAACTGTCTCAAGCACAAGGGGATTTTCATGAAAAGCATAAAGAGCATTGCCGTCAAGGCATCCATGCTGGCCGCAATGACTGTACTGGCAAGTGCGGCGCAAGCGGCCACCTGGGTCGATGTGGGGCCGGCCAGCGGTTTCGTCATCGCCGGCAGCACCGTCACCTATTCGCCATCGCCGGCATTGGAGGTGAAATATTATGACGATAATCTGGTGCCGCAGAGCCCCTCGGACATCCAGGGCTATATCAATGGCGTGTTCGGCAGCAGCCTGGGCGCCGCCGTTTCATATTGCGACAGCGCCACGTCGGGCTGCACTGCCGGCACCACGGCGGGCTTGAGCGGCGGGGTCAATTCCTATACGAGCGCGGCCGCCTATGACTATCTGGCCATCCATTTCGGCCAGGGCGAACTGGTATTCCACTGGGCCGCACCCGTGGCTGCCGGCACCACCTTCACGATCGAGGGCCTGCCCAAGGATCTGAGCAACTACAGGGCCTTCATTTCCGCCGTGCCGGAGCCTGGAACCTATGCCATGCTGCTCGCCGGCCTGGGCCTGCTGGGCTTCATGGCACGCCGCCGCCAGGGAAAGTAAGCATCATCAAAGCCTCATGACGGCAGCGGTGCACCGTGCCCGCTGCCGCTTTCAATGCCAGCCGCATCTTTACGCCGCGTTTGCGGCGCCAGGTCCACTGTTTACACCATTTTTAGATCCCCTCGCTATGCTCGACGGCATCAACTGCTGATCGACGAGGGAGAGCTCATGCACGAACAACCGTTTCGACCACGCGCGCGCAGCGTGATCCGCCAGCACCTGCCCGTGCGGGAACGGCTGCGCCTGGCCCGGCTGGCCAACAAGAAAATGGGAGCGGTAATCTCTGCGCTGCTGTGCGCGGCGCCGCTGCTGTACTTGCTGAGCGTGGTGCTGTTTGCGCAGCCGTGACACGGCCTGCAGGCAAACGATGAACAGAGATGAAGAAGGATGGCAATGCGACAGCTTGTCGACTGCATGACCAGCAAGGACTGGTCCGCCCAGAGGAATCGAACCCCCATTCACGGTTTAGAAGACCGTTGTCCTATCCGTTGAACGATGGGCGGAAAGGTGCAGCATTTTAGTCTATGCGCGCCAGCAATGCCAAGGCGTCGCAGAATAGAAAACGGGCTGTCATTTCTGACAGCCCGCTTATGACTTTGGTCGGAGTACAAGGATTCGAACCTTGGACCCCCTGGTCCCAAACCAGGTGCGCTACCGGGCTGCGCCACACTCCGAAGACAAGATAATAACGCCTCCCCACAATTTCGTCAATTGCCATAGACGAATTAGGTGGAAATAACTATCGCTCCCGCTTGGGTGCTTGCTGAAAACGTTCAGGGCAAGGCAGTACAACGCCGCCCTGGGCGTTTTCAGCTGGCGACCTTGTCGGCGATGCGGCGCGCCATGCTCTCGGCCTTCTCCTTGTCTTTCGCCTCGACCATCACGCGGATCAGCGGCTCGGTGCCCGAAGCGCGGATCAGCACGCGGCCCGTGTCGCCCAGTTCGGCCTCGACCAGCTCTTTCTCGGCCACCATGGCGGCATTTTTCTGCCAGTCGAAACCGGGCGCCACGCGCAGGTTGATCAGGGTTTGCGGGAACAGCACCAGTTCGGCCAGGCATTGCTGCAGGCTCTGGCCGCTGCGCTTGAGCGCGGACAACACTTGCAGCGCGGAGACGATGCCGTCGCCCGTCGTGTGGCGGTCCAGGCACAGCAGATGGCCGGAACCCTCGCCGCCCAGTATCCAGCCCTTTTCCTTCATGACTTCCAGCACGTAGCGGTCGCCCACCTTGGCGCGCGCAAAACCGATGCCCTGCTGCTTGAACAGCACTTCCAGCGCCATATTCGTCATCAGGGTACCCACGGCGCCGGCCACGGGGCCCGTCGCCAGGCGGTCCTTGACCATAACGTACAACAACTCGTCGCCGTTATACAAGCGGCCCGTGGCGTCGCACATGATCAGGCGGTCGGCGTCGCCATCGAGGGCGATGCCCAGGTCCGCGCCGTGCTCGACGACGGCTTCGGCCATGGCCTTGGTCGCCGTGGCGCCAAAGCCCGCGTTGATGTTGAAGCCATCGGGCTTGTTGCCGATGGCGATGACTTCCGCCCCCAGCTCATGGAAGACGTGCGGCGCGATATGGTAGGCGGCGCCATGCGCGCAATCGACGACGATCTTCAGGCCGCGCAAGTCCAGCTCGTTCGGGAAGGTGCCCTTGCAAAATTCGATGTAGCGGCCTTGGGCATCGTCGAGGCGCTTGGCGCGGCCCAGCTTTTCCGACGCCACGCAAGCCATGGGCTCGTCGAGCGCCGCTTCGATTTCCAGTTCCACGCTGTCGGGCAGTTTGGTGCCCTGGCCGGAAAAGAACTTGATGCCATTGTCATGGTAGGGATTGTGCGAGGCGGAAATAACCACCCCGGCCGACAGGCGCAACGCCCGCGTCAGGTAGGCGATCGCCGGCGTCGGCATGGGGCCGGCCAGCATCACGTCCACGCCGGCGGCCGACAGGCCCGCTTCCAGCGCCGCTTCCAGCATGTAGCCGGAAATGCGCGTGTCCTTGCCGATCAGCACAGTCGGGCGCGCCTTGCCGCCCTGCGACTTGGCCAGCACCTTGCCGGCCGCATAGCCGAGGCGCATGACGAAGTCGGGGGTGATCGGAGCCGTGCCCACCAGGCCGCGGATGCCATCGGTGCCAAAATATTTACGCGTCATAAATTTCTCTTTTGTTGTTTATAATGAATCTTACAGCTTCAGTGCGCCATGCGCCAGACCTTCAGGGCATCGACGGTTTCGGCTACATCATGCACACGAATAATTTCTGCGCCTTGCGCTACCGCAGCAAGCGCACCGGCAACACTGCCGGCCAGGCGCTGCTCGACGGGACGACCCGTCACGGCGCCGATCATCGACTTGCGCGACAGGCCCGCCAGCACGGGCAGGTCCAGTTCGCTGCGCAGCTGGCGCGTGGCGCGCAATAAAGCATAGTTCTGTTCCACCGTCTTGCCGAAACCAAAGCCGGGATCGACGCACAGGCGTTCGCGGGCGATGCCGGCCGCCGTCATGGTGTCGATGCGTTCGCGCAGGAAATCGATGACTTCGCGCACCACGTCCTCGTATTGCGGCCGGTCCTGCATGGTTTGCGGCACGCTTTGCATGTGCATGATGCACAGCGCGCAGTCGCTGTCCTGTACGGCAGCGATGGCGCCTGGCGCGCGGAAACCGTTGATGTCGTTGATCATGTCGGCGCCCGCCAGGATGGCTTCGCGCATCACTTCCGGCTTGTACGTGTCGACGGACAGGGGCTTGCCGCAGTCGCGCAAGGCGTACAGCA
Source organism: Janthinobacterium sp. C22 (assembly GCF_057919405.1). Classification (NCBI taxonomy): domain Bacteria; kingdom Pseudomonadati; phylum Pseudomonadota; class Betaproteobacteria; order Burkholderiales; family Oxalobacteraceae; genus Janthinobacterium; species Janthinobacterium sp. C22. The sequence goes on from NZ_CP193659.1 coordinate 4,828,968, forward strand.
CCGGCATGACGCGCTGCAACTCATCGTGCAACGGCAGCGGCGGCGCGCCGGGGCGGCTCGATTCGCCGCCGATATCGATGATGTCTGCACCGTCGAGTATCATCTGCTCGGCGCGCGAGAGGGCAAATTCCAGGTGCTGGTACTGGCCCGCATCGGAAAAGGAGTCGGGCGTGATGTTCAGGATGCCCATCACCAGCGCCTGCGCGCCGGACAGGTTGAAGCCGAAACGGCCGAATTGCAAATAGTGTCGCATGTGAATCTTTGTAGTCGTCAGGAAAAACTGCGGCGGCAACGAAAAAGGGCAAGGATTGCTCCTTACCCTCGTTCTTGCCATACCCTTGCGTGCAGCCCGTCAGGGCGGCCCTAATCAGGCTGGTGCCGTCACGTTCGGCGAGATGCCGCCCGTGCCGCTGTCGCCCGCATTGCGGCGTGGCGGGATGACTTTCGGCGGACGCGGCTCCAGGCCGGCCATGATGTCATTGATTTGCTCTGCATCAATGGTTTCCCATTCCAGCAAGGCTTTCGTCATCATTTCGACCTTGTCGCGGTTACTTTCCAGCAATGTGCGCGCCAAAGCATATTGCTTGTCGAGAATGTTGCGGATTTCAGCATCGACCTTTTGCTGGGTCGCTTCCGAGATCGTCTTGGTGGCGCCACCGAAGAAACCTTCGTTTTCGCTGTCTTCGTAGACCATCACGCCCATGCTGTCGGACATGCCGAAGCGGGTCACCATGGAACGGGCCAGCTTGGTGGCGCGCGAGAAGTCGTTCGACGCACCGGTGGACATCTGCCCCACGAAAATCTCTTCGGCGATACGGCCGCCGAACAGGATGGAAATTTCTTCCAGCATCTTGTCCTTGTAGGCGGACAAGTTGTCGTGTTCCGGCAACTGCCAGGTCAGGCCCAGGGCCCAGCCGCGCGGCATGATCGTCACTTTATGCACGGGGTCAGCCTTTGGCAGCAGCTTGGCGACGACGGCGTGACCGGACTCATGGTAAGCCGTATTGCGGCGCTCTTCCTCGCGGATGATCATCGATTTACGCTCGGGACCCATGTAGATCTTGTCTTTCGCGTCTTCGAAGTCAGCCATTTCCACCAGGCGCTTGCTGCGGCGTGCGGCGAACAGGGCTGCCTCGTTGACCAGGTTGGCCAGGTCGGCGCCGGAGAAACCCGGGGTGCCGCGGGCCAGGATATCGGCTTTCACGTCGGTACCGATAGGCACTTTGCGCATGTGCACGTTCAAGATCTGTTCGCGGCCGCGGATATCGGGCAAGCCGACGGAGACCTGGCGGTCGAAACGGCCCGGACGCAGCAAGGCTTTGTCGAGTACGTCGGCACGGTTGGTGGCGGCCACGACGATCACGCCGGAGTTCGCTTCAAAACCGTCCATCTCGACCAGCAACTGGTTCAGGGTCTGTTCGCGCTCGTCATTGCCGCCGCCCATGCCGGCGCCGCGGTGACGGCCGACAGCGTCGATCTCATCGATGAAGATGATGCACGGCGAATGCTTTTTCGCGTTCTCGAACATGTCGCGCACGCGGCTGGCGCCGACGCCGACGAACATTTCCACGAAGTCGGAACCGGAAATCGAGAAGAACGGCACCTTGGCTTCGCCGGCGATGGCGCGCGCCAGCAGGGTTTTACCCGTGCCCGGAGGACCGACCATCAGCACGCCGCGGGGAATGCGGCCGCCCAGTTTCTGGAATTTGCTCGGATCCTTGAGGAAGTCGACCACTTCGTTGACTTCTTCTTTCGCTTCGTCGCAACCGGCGACATCGGCGAAGGTGACGGTGTTGCTGGCTTCATCCATCATGCGCGCCTTCGACTTGCCGAACGAGAATGCCCCGCCCTTGCCGCCGCCTTGCATCTGACGCATGAAGAAGACCCAGACGCCGATCAACAGCAGCATGGGGAACCAGGAAACAAAAATAGTTTGCAGGAACGACGCTTCCTCGGGCGGACGCACATCGAAATGCACGCCATTATCGCGCAGGTCGCCGATCAGGCCCTTGTCGAGGCTGGTGGCGGTGGTACGCACCTTGGTGTCGTCCATCAGCTTGGCGGTGATCGACGAACCTTCGATCACGACATCCTTGACGCGCTTGGCTTTGACTTCATCCAGCAAATCGGAATAAGCGATGGCCTTGCTGCCGCCTGTGGCGCCATGACTGTCGAATTGCTTGAACAGCATGAACAACAGCAGCAATACGACTACCCAGATGGCAGATTTGGAAAACATGTTATTCACGAAGACTCCTTGGATGCAGTGCGCATCTCTTTACCTATAGCTAGAAACACGATTTTACTCGCAATAAGCGGGCCGTGCCAAAGCCCGCCGATCCGTGCGCGCGAAAAAACCGCGTTCACGCAAAAAAATGCAGTATAAACAATTTAGGCTTTTATGCCATCAGACGCTACTGCACTTCTCGTTCCCATGTGCGGATTCCCTCTTAAATATCAAGGGCGGGATCATCTTCTTCTACGGCATTTTTCAGCGGATTCTTGATTCCACGGCCCATCAGGAAGATTTCCGACGATTTATCGCGGCTGGCCTTGGGCTTTTTCTGCACCACGACCTTGAATTCGGCGCGGAATTTTTCCACGATCTGGCTGAAACCCATGTCTTTAAAGCATTTCACCAGCAATACGCCAGATGGCTTCAGGTGCAATTGCGAAAATTCGATGGCCAGGTCGATCAAATGCTCCATGCGCGCGGCGTCCGCCGTGGCAATGCCCGACAGGTTGGGCGCCATGTCCGACAGGACCAGGTCGACCTTGCGGCCTTGCAACACCACTTCCAGCTGGCGCAGCACGCGCGCTTCGCGGAAGTCGCCCTGGATGAAGTGGAAATCGGCGATCGGCTCCATTTCCAGCATGTCCAGGCCAATCAGGGTACCATTGACCCCGCCGCCATCCTTGCCGGCCAGCTTGCGCCGCGTGTACTGGGCCCAGCTGCCGGGAGTACAACCAAGGTCGACAATCACCTGGCCAGGTTTGATCAGTTTCTCGTCTTCATCGATTTCTTTGAGCTTGTATGCTGCCCGGGCGCGGTAGCCCTCTTTTTGCGCCAACTTCACATAAGGATCATTTATGTGGTCGTGCAACCAGTTTTTGTTTAATTTCTTCTTTGCCATTCGCGTAGAATACTGCTTTTAAGGGAATTACTAAATATTATTATGCTAAAACTTACACCCGTAGAGCGCAGCGCACTGCGCGCCGAAGCACACGCGCTGAAGCCTATCGTCATCATTGGCGAAGCGGGCTTGACACCTGCTGTCCTCAAAGAGATCGACCTGGGCCTGGATTCGCACGGCCTGATTAAAGTCCGCGTGTTCGGCGACGACCGCGAAGCCCGCGTCGGAATGTACGATACGATTTGCGGCAATCTCGGCGCCGCCCCGGTACAACATATTGGCAAACTGCTGGTAATCTACCGTCCGAAAAAAGAAGTGGTTAAGGAGAAGGTCAGCGCCGGCAAAGGCATGCGCGAAGTGACCATCGTCAAGGCCAGCGCCAGCGGCACCAAGCGCCCGAGCGTGACGAAAGTCATGATCAAGGGCAATGAGCGCGTTACCGAAGGCGGTTCCATCAAGCGTGCCAAGCCACGTCAGAAAAGCGCCAAGAAAAGCGCACTGGGCAGCAAGTAAGCCTGTTCACCCGGCCACCGCAAGGCGGCCGGGCTTGAAACAAGAAGCGGAGCACGGGATATTCCCTGCTCCGCTTTTTTATTGCAATTGCGCTTGTCGGATTAGCGGGGCCGCAGGCCACGCGTAATCCGACAACACCACAGCCGATTACTGCTGTTTCCAGATCAATACGCCCGCCAGCAGGCTCTGCACGGCAAAGATCACGGTCGACGCGCCATGCAGCAGGCCGAAGCGGCTGCGCATGGCCTCGTCCATGATGCCGGATGAACCCTGGGCTTGCGCCTTGAGGTCGGCCATCAGCGGCGAAATGCCGAAATGGCTGAGCAGCGCGCACACCAGCATGGACAGCACCAATGCTGCCAGCAAACGCCGGCGCTTCAGTTCCAGCGCGCCGGGCGCCCATTGCAGCAAGGCCAGCAGTACTAAAGCGCAAGCAAATGACAGCCAGGCCTCGGCGCGGAACATGCTGCCGGCGATATTGCCCGCCAGCACGCGGTCGCTCAGGGTGCCGAACAGGGTGGGCGCCACGATGAAGCCGATGGTCCACAGGCTGCCCGCCCACAGGGCGGCAACGAGGAGGCGCACGCGGCTGAGCATCAGATGTACAGCACTTCCAGGATTTCGTATTCGCGCGGGCCGGACGGCGCCTGCACTTCCACCACGTCGCCGGCGTACTTGCCGATCAGCGCGCGGGCGATCGGGGACGTCACGGAAACCTTGTTCATTTTCAAGTCGGCTTCATCGAGGCCGACGATCTGGTACGTGACTTTCTGGCCCGATTCCAGGTCTTCCAGGTTCACGGTCGAGGCAAACACCACGCGGCCTTCCGCGTCGAGCGCGGTCGGGTCGATGATTTGCGCAGCACCCAGCTTGCCTTCGAGTTCGGCAATGCGGCCTTCGACGAAAGCCTGGCGCTCCTTGGCGGCATCGTACTCGGCGTTTTCCGACAGATCTCCGTGCGAACGCGCTTCGGCGATCGCATCGATGACGATGCGGCGTTCCTTGGTCTTCAAATGATGCAGCTCTTCCTTCAAGAGTTCTGCGCCGTATTTGGTCAATGGGACTGAGGTCATGTTATCTCTACTATCTGCTAGTTATCGGCGCCGTTGTCCATGTTTTGCCACGGTTAACGGACTTACCAAGTGAAAACCACAGAGGCCGCGCGCTGCTCTGCACGGAACTCTGTGGTTGATAAGCATGCAGTGTACCGCCTAACGGCGGCCACTGCAAATCACACGCGGACTATCAAGCCTGCTGCAGGGTCTTGTGCAGGCCTTGCAGATCGTAGACGCGCAACTCATCCAGATGGCGGATGCCTTCGACGGCCGCTTCCGCGCCGGCGATGGTCGTATAGGTCGTCACGCGCGACGCCAGGGCCGACGTGCGGATGGCCCGCGAATCGACGATGGCGCTGCGCTTTTCTTCCACGGTGTTGATCACCAGCACGATTTCATGGTTCTTGATCATGTCGACGATATGCGGACGGCCTTCGATCACCTTGTTCACTGGCGTGACGGCGATGCCGGCAGCAGCGATCACGGCGGCGGTGCCCTTGGTGGCGACCACGGTGAAACCGGACTCGACCAAGTCGCGCGCCACTTGCACGGCGCGCGGCTTGTCCGACGCTTTCACGCTGATGAAGACCTTGCCCGATTTTGGCAGGTTCACGCCAGCGCCCAGTTGCGATTTCACAAACGCTTCGCCGAACGTCAGGCCCACGCCCATGACTTCGCCCGTCGATTTCATTTCAGGGCCGAGGATGGTGTCCACGCCCGGGAACTTCACGAACGGGAACACGGCTTCCTTGACGCTGAAATACGGCGGCACGACTTCCTGGGTGATGCCCTGCGACGCCAGCGATTGGCCGACCATGCAACGGGCGGCGATCTTCGCCAGTTGCAGACCGGTGGCTTTCGAGACGAAAGGCACGGTGCGCGAGGCGCGCGGATTGACTTCCAGCACGAAGACGACGTCTTTCATTTCGCCGTCGATCTCCTGTTTCTGGATCGCGAACTGCACGTTCATCAGGCCGACCACGTTCAAGCCCTTGGCCATCAGCGCCGTCTGGCGTTTCAGTTCTTCAATGGTTTCCGGTGCCAGCGAATATGGCGGCAAGGAGCAAGCCGAGTCGCCCGAGTGGACGCCAGCCTGTTCGATGTGTTCCATCACGCCGCCGATGAACGTCGTTTCGCCGTCGGAGATGCAATCGACGTCGCACTCAATGGCGTCGTTCAGGAAGCGGTCCAGCAGCACCGGCGAATCGTGCGACACCTTGACGGCTTCGCGCATGTAGCGCTCGAGGTCGCGCTGCTCGTGGACGATTTCCATGGCGCGGCCGCCCAGCACGTACGATGGACGCACGACCAGCGGGTAGCCGATTTCCTGCGCCAGCGCCAAAGCGTCGGCTTCCGTGCGCGCGGTGCGGTTAGGCGGCTGGCGCAGTTCCAGCTTGTGCAGCATCTGCTGGAAACGCTCGCGGTCTTCGGCCGCATCGATCATGTCGGGCGAGGTGCCGATGATCGGTACGCCATTCGCTTCCAGGTCCAGCGCCAGCTTCAATGGCGTCTGGCCGCCGTACTGCACGATCACGCCCACCGGTTTTTCGATGGCGACGATTTCCAGCACGTCTTCCAGGGTCAGCGACTCGAAGTACAGGCGGTCCGAGGTATCGTAGTCGGTCGAAACCGTTTCTGGGTTGCAATTGACCATGATGGTCTCGTAGCCGTCTTCGCGCATGGCGAGGGCCGCGTGGACGCAGCAATAGTCAAACTCGATACCCTGGCCGATACGGTTCGGGCCACCGCCCAGCACCATGATCTTTTTCTTGTCGGTCGGATTCGACTCGCACTCTTCGTCGTACGTCGAATACATGTACGCCGTGTCGGTCGAAAACTCGGCCGCGCAGGTGTCGACGCGCTTGTAGACGGGACGGATGTTGAGCGCATGGCGCTGCTGGCGCACGGCCGTGTCGGTCGTCTGCAACAGGAAGCCCAGGCGGCGGTCCGAGAAGCCCTTCTGTTTCAACTTGTACAGGGTGTTCTTGTCCAGGTTTTCCAGCTTCTGCGTGTCCAGCCACAGTTCCAGGTCGACGATTTCCTTGATCTGGATCAGGAACCATGGGTCGATCTTGGTCAGCTGGTGCACTTCTTCCAGGGTGAAACCCTGGGCAAACGCGTCGCCCACGTACCAGATGCGCTCAGGACCAGGCTCGCCCAGTTCTTCTTCGATCTTTTCGCGGTCCTTGGTCTTTTCGTTCATGCCGTCCACGCCCACTTCCAGGCCGCGCAAGGCTTTCTGGAACGATTCCTGGAAGGTACGGCCGATGGCCATCACTTCGCCGACGGATTTCATCTGCGTCGTCAGGTGGTGGTCGGCGGTCGGGAACTTCTCGAACGTGAAACGGGGGATCTTCGTGACGACGTAATCGATCGACGGCTCGAACGATGCTGGCGTGGCGCCGCCCGTGATTTCATTGCGCAGCTCGTCCAGGGTGAAACCGACGGCCAGCTTGGCGGCGATCTTTGCAATCGGGAAACCCGTCGCTTTCGATGCCAGGGCCGACGAACGCGATACGCGCGGGTTCATCTCGATGACGATCATGCGGCCATCGACGGGGTTGATCGAGAATTGCACGTTCGAACCGCCCGTGTCGACGCCGATCTCGCGCAGCACTGCCAGCGAGGCATTGCGCATGATCTGGTATTCCTTGTCCGTCAGCGTTTGCGCTGGCGCCACCGTGATGGAGTCGCCCGTGTGCACGCCCATCGGATCGAGGTTTTCGATCGAGCAGATGATGATGCAGTTGTCCGCCTTGTCGCGCACCACTTCCATCTCGTATTCTTTCCAGCCCAGCAACGATTCTTCGATCAGCAGCTCTTTCGTCGGCGAGGCTTCCAGGCCGCGCTTGCAGATGGTTTCGAATTCCTCTTCGTTGTAGGCGATGCCGCCGCCGGAGCCGCCCATGGTGAACGATGGACGGATGATGGTCGGGAAGCCCAGCGTGCGCTGCACGGCCCACGATTCTTCCATCGAGTGCGCCACGCCGGAGCGTGCCGAACCGAGGCCGATCTTGGTCATCGCGTCCTTGAACTTGGAACGGTCTTCCGCCTTGTCGATGGCTTCCGGCGACGCGCCGATCAGCTCGACGTTGTATTTCGCCAGCACGCCATTGTTGAACAGGTCCAGCGCGCAGTTCAGCGCCGTCTGGCCGCCCATCGTCGGCAGGATGGCGTCAGGACGCTCCTTGGCGATGATGCGTTCGACGACCGACCAGGTGATCGGTTCGATATACGTCACGTCGGCCATTTCCGGATCCGTCATGATGGTCGCAGGATTGCTGTTGACCAGGATGACTTTGTAGCCCTCTTCGCGCAGGGCCTTGCACGCTTGCGCGCCGGAATAATCGAATTCGCAGGCCTGGCCGATCACGATCGGGCCAGCGCCAATAATCAGAATACTTTTGATATCTAAACGTTTAGGCATTTTTCTTTTTCTCCTCCGCAGCCATCAGGTTGATGAAGCGGTCAAACAGGTAAGCAACATCCATCGGGCCCGGCGACGCTTCAGGGTGGCCCTGGAAGCAGAAGGCCGGCTTGTCCGTGCGGGCAAAGCCCTGCAGGGAGCCGTCGAACAGCGATTCATGGGTCACGCGGCAGTTCGCGGGCAAGGTTGCCGCGTCGACTGCGAAACCGTGGTTTTGCGAGGTAATCAAGACCTGTTTCGTTTCCAGGTCCTGCACCGGGTGGTTGGCGCCGTGGTGGCCGAACTTCATCTTCAGCGTCTTCGCGCCGGAAGCGAGCGCCATGATCTGGTGGCCGAGGCAGATGCCGAAGGTCGGGATGCCCTTCTCGATCAGCTCCTTGGTCGCCGCGATGGCGTAGTCGCACGGCTCCGGATCGCCGGGGCCGTTCGACAGGAAGATGCCGTCCGGATTCAGTGCCAGGGCGTCGGCCGCCGTCGCTTGCGCCGGCAGCACGGTGACTTTGCAACCGCGCGCCGTCAGCATGCGCAGGATGTTGCGCTTGACGCCGTAGTCGAAGGCGACCACGTGGTATTTCGCGTCCGCGTCGGCCAGCTGGCCATAGCCTTCGCCCAGGGTCCATTCCGTTTCGCGGTATTCGTAGGCGGCCTTGCTCGATACCACCTTGGCCAGGTCCATGCCGGCCAGGCCGGGGAAGGAGCGGGCCAGTTCCAGCGCTTGGGCGGCGGATGGCTCGTTGCCTTGCGTGCCGACGAGGATGGCACCGCCCTGCGCGCCTTTTTCACGCAGGATGCGCGTGAGCTTGCGTGTATCGATGCCGGCGATGGCGACGATATTTTCAGCTTTCAGGTAGTCGGACAGGGAGAGGGTGGAACGGAAACTGGATGCCAGCAAGGGCAGATCGCGGATGATGAGGCCAGCGGCGTGAACCTTGGAAGATTCGACGTCTTCCGGATTGACGCCAGTATTGCCGATATGCGGATAGGTCAGGGTGACCATCTGGCGGCAATAGCTTGGGTCGGTAAGGATTTCCTGATACCCGGTCATCGAGGTGTTGAAAACAACCTCGCCCGTGGTATGACCGGCGGCACCGATCGAAAAACCTTTAAAGATCGTTCCATCAGCAAGCGCTAATATGGCTGGAACGGCAGGGCCAGAAAAAATGGCGGCAAGGGCAACTCCTGATAAAGTTACCGTAGCTGCGCCACGTCAGACCGACCGCCTAGTTACCCGAGCCAGATGCACTCAGGGTGTTTCAACGGTCATTTTGAATGAGGGGATGGGTAGTCGCTACGGTATATGTGTGATTGGCTAAACCTTTGAATTATAACCAAAAGGAAGCTTTTCCACAAGGAAGAAAATACGGAAGCCCCGGCATTTTTTGCGCAGCAACATAATGCCGGCGCCCCATGAAAAAGCCGCCCGGCTTGCGCGGAGCGGCTGGTTCTGCAACTGTGGCTACTACTTAGGCCGTCAGGGCCGCAATGCCCGCTTTGGCGATTTGCGCATCTTCCGCCGACTTGACGCCCGAGACGCCGACGGCACCCACGTAGTGGCCGTCGTACACGATGGGCACGCCGCCTTCGAGCAAGCCGTCGATTTCCGGCGCGCTCAGGAACGACACGCGGCCGCCGTTGATCATCTCTTCATAGATGCGCGATTCGCGGCGGCCCAGTGCGGCCGTCTTGGCTTTCGATGGAGCGATGTGCGACGAGATCGGCGCCACACCGTCCATGCGCTGCAGCCATACCAGATGGCCGCCGTCGTCGACGATGGCGATCGTGACCGCCCAGTTATTCTTGACCGCTTCCGCTTCGGCGGCGGCTGCGATTTTCTTTACGTCGTCCAGGGTCAAAATCGGTTTCGATTGCATGGTGCATCCTTGTTATGTTGAAGCAAAATTGTATACGAAATGCGCAGCGGTGCGATCGCGTACTGATCGCTTACTGCTCGCGCCTGGCTTTCAGCTTTTGCTTGAGCTGCGCCATGACGGCAAACGTCGCCTGCTCGCCCGCCAGGATGGCCTGGTTGCGGCTGTTGAAATCGTTGCCCTTCATGGTGCCCAGGCTGGGCTGGATCACCACGTCCGCATCCTTCAGTTCGAACTGGTTGATGCGCTGGCCCATGATGGCGAACGTCTGCATCAGCACTTCCATCGAACTGATGGCCTTTTGCGTATCCGTTTGCGACGAGATATTCACGGCGATGATGAAATCGGCGCCCATGTCGCGCGCAAAGCGCACGGGCACGGGAGCGACGAGGCCGCCATCGACATAGGTGTGGCCCGCGATCGTCACGGGCTGGAACACGCCCGGCACGGCCGACGAGGCGCGCACGGCCATGCCGGTGTTACCGCGCTGGAACAGGATCGGCTGGCCATTTTTCAAATCGGTCGCCACCACGCCGAATGGAATCTTGAGTTTTTCCAGCGACACGCCGCCGACAGCCTTGTTGACATAGCTTTGCAGCGCCTCGCCTTTCAGCACGCCGGACGATTTGCCGAACAGGGGCAAGGCCCAGTCCGAAATGGCGGCCTCGTCCATGTCGAACGCCATCTTTTGCAGGGCGAAGCCCGAGTTGCCCGCCGCATACAAGGCCCCCACGACGCTGCCGGCGCTGGTGCCGGTGACGATGTCGGCCTCGATGCCCTGCGATTCGAGCGCCTTGATCACGCCGATGTGCGCGAAACCGCGCGCCGCGCCACCGCCCAGCGCCAGACCGATCTTGATCTTGCGCGGCGTGACGGCGATGGGTTCCGGGGGCGTCAATACTTGTACGGGTTTCGGGGCGGTGGTATCGCAGCCGGCCAGCACGAAGGCGGCCAGGGCAAGCAGGGTCAGGCGTTTAGGGAACATGGTTGAGAGTGAGAACCGCGCGCGGCAGTGGCAATAAAGGAGAGCCGATTGTAGCGCAAGCGGGGCCGGCCGCACTGAAGGCGGCCTTAAATTATAGTGACAAGGTTCGTGCGCGCCACGCCGGCTGCTAGACTGGCGCCTGGTCTCTTACTCGTTATCCCCCATGCCAGAACAATTGCAATTTGCCGACAGCCGCGCCCTGGACGCTCCATTTGCGCAACAGTTATCGCAGCAGCCGCCCGACGGCGCCCTCGCCTGGCTGAGCGCCATCCTCGCCACGCAGGCACCCGCGCTGCGCTCGTCGAACGCCATCCTGCTGGCCTACACGGGCAATCCAGCCGCCATCGCCTGGCTAGAGAACAATGTCGGCTCGCCCGTGGCCGGGCAATGGGGCGTGGCAGCGGCCCTGCTGGACACGCCCTGGCCGCAAATCGTTGATTGGCTGCAACGGGGCGGCCCGCACCGGCTGATGGCGCTCGATACCCTGCTCGCGTACCGCATGCCAGCCGTCAACATGTCGCCGCTGGAACAGATCGCCGCCCCCGTGCTGCCGCAGGCGCCCGCGCGCGCCGAACTCGACGCCGTGCTGGCCGCCTGCCTGGCGGCATCTTCCACGCCGCGCATCCAGGCTGCCATCGACTCGATCAACAAGCATGTGGACGAGATCCTGCGCGGCGGCCCGCGCGGCGTGGCCGTGGCCGACCTGCCGCGCCTGTACCTCGACCCGGCACCGTTCAAGGATGCATCCGTCATCCTGGAGCAGCACGAGGCAGTGGTCGGCGGCATGCGGCAAAACCTGCAGAACCTGCTCAAAGGCATATTGTGAATCGACCGGCCCTGGTGACGATCGACTTGAGCGAGATCACCTCGCCGCGCCAGTTGCACGCAGCACTGGCCGCCGCGCTGGGTTTCCCTTCCTTCTATGGCATGAACTGGGATGCCTTCTGGGATGCCATCACGGGCCTGGTGGACATGCCGCAACAGCTGGCGCTGCGCGGCTGGCCAGCATTCGCGGCGCGCCTGCCCCACGATGCGGCCCTGTTGCGGCGCTGCCTGGAACGCGCGCGGCAGGAAATGCCGAACGAGGCAGCGCACGTGCACTACATGTAAAACGGAAACGCTTGACAGCCCCGCCCGACATCCCTTACATTGAGTGCATGTCCTCCTTCAAACATTCCTCCCCTTCCCTGCTGTCGCTATCGCGACTACTGCTAGCACGCGCATAAGTTTGCCGCATTGCTTCGCCTGGCCACACGCCGGCGTGTTTCAAAAACCCTGGAAGGTTTGATGATGTTTGCACCATCCCCATACGTACACGTAATCCCCGCTGCGACCGCCCCTGCCGGCATCGCGGCCGCTCTGCTACCGCTACCGATCGCTTGCCTGGCCTAGTGTTGCGTGGCCGCCCGGCAAGCTTGCGCCACAACCCTTGATTTCCCACTATCTTCAGGAGTACCCGATCATGATGTTGCAAAACCCAGCTTCCAAATACCGCGCCTTTCCTCCCGTTAAATTGACCGACCGTCAATGGCCGAACCAGATCATCAGCAAACCGCCCATCTGGATGAGCACCGACTTGCGCGACGGCAATCAGTCCCTGATCGAGCCGATGAGTGCGGAAAAGAAGCTGCGGTTCTTCGACATGCTGATCGCCATCGGCCTGAAGGAAATCGAAGTGGGTTTCCCATCGGCATCGCAGACGGATTTCGATTTCGTGCGCAAGCTCGTCGATGAAGGCCGCATCCCGGACGACGTCACCATCATCGTGCTGACCCAGTCGCGCGAAGAGCTGATCCGCCGCACGGTGGAATCGGTCGTCGGCGCCAAGCGCGCCATCGTGCACCTGTACAACTCCGTGGCGCCCGTGTTCCGCAAGGTCGTGTTCGGCATGTCGCGCGAAGAAATCACGCAGATCGCCACCACCGGCACCACCCTGGTAAAACAGTTGGTGGCCCAGCATCCGGAAACGGAATGGGGCTTCGAATACACGCCGGAATCGTTCTCCACCACGGAACTCGATTTCTCCAAGCATATCTGCGACGCCGTCAGCGCCATCTGGAAGCCCACGCCGGCCAACAAGATGATCATCAACCTGCCCTCGACCGTCGAATGCAGCACGCCCAACGTGTATGCGGACCAGATCGAATGGATGTCGCGCAAGCTGGCGCGCCGCGATTCCATCATCATCAGCGTGCACCCGCATAACGACCGCGGCACGGCCGTCGCGTCGGCCGAGCTGGCCGTGATGGCGGGCGCCGACCGCGTCGAAGGCTGTTTGTTCGGCAATGGCGAGCGCACCGGCAACGTCGATCTCGTCACTTTGGCGATGAACTTGTACACGCAGGGCGTGCACCCGGGCCTCGATTTCTCCGACATCGACACCGTGCGCAAGTGCGTGGAAGAGTGCAACCAGTTGCCCGTCCACCCGCGCCACCCGTATGCGGGCGACCTGGTGTTCACGGCATTCTCCGGCTCGCATCAGGATGCGATCAAGAAAGGTTTTGCCAAGCAACAACCGGACAGCATCTGGGAAGTGCCGTACCTGCCGATCGACCCGGCCGACCTGGGCCGCAGCTACGACGCCGTGATCCGCGTCAACAGCCAGTCCGGCAAGGGCGGCATGGCGTACTTGCTGGAACAGGAATACGGCCTGGTCTTGCCGCGCCGCCTGCAGATCGAATTCTCGCGCGCCGTGCAAGCCGTGGCCGACGCCACGGGCCGCGAAATCGCCGCGCAGGATATCCATGCAATCTTCCAGAAGGAATACCTGGAGCAGACGGCACCGTACGCCTACGCCTCGCACCGCATGGTGGAAGACACGAGCAGCGATGAATCCGTGCAGATCGACATCAGCCTGTCGCACCGCCAGACGCCGCTGGCCCTGCAAGGCGGCGGCAACGGCCCCATCGACGCCTTCGTCAACGCGCTCGGTCTCGACATCAAGCTGATGGATTACCATGAGCACTCGATCGGCTCGGGCGCCAACGCGCAGGCGGCCTGCTACGTCGAATTGCGCCTCGATAACGGTCCGACCCTGTTCGGCGCCGCCATCGACAGCAACATCGTCACCGCCTCGTTCAAGGCCGTGCTGTCGGCCGTGAACCGCCGCATCGGACAGACGGAAGCCGAAAAAACAACAGCGGCCGACATGGCGGCCAGCGCCGTCTAAGGACTGCGTTCCCTCTCGCGCAGGGAAAAAAGCGGTACGGCTTGATCGCCGTGCCGCTTTTTCATTTCCGTAGGGCAATTGTTGCTGCAAAAGAAGTATCTCGCGCCGTATAATCGACTCATAATAAGACCACCGGGGACAGATCATTAGCTACCGAGGGAATCAGTATGAAATTGACGGACATGAAGATAGGCGTGCGCCTGGGCGCCGGCTTTGGCGTGGTGCTGCTGCTGATGGCAGTGCTGGTGGGCACGGGCCTGTTCCGGCTGGACAAGATCGGCGCGCTCAGCGAAGCCATCATCGAAAAAGACTGGGCCAAGGCCGACGCCATCGCCACCATCCGCAGCACCACCCGTTCGAACGCGGCACTGGTGCTGGAGCTGTTCATCCATGAAGATCCGGCCCGCGCCAGCGCGATCCACGGCGAAATCGATGCCAACAAGGCCACCATCACCGATGCGCTGGCCATCCTCGACCGCCTGATCGTGCTGCCTGAAGGCAAGGAACTGCTGGCCACCCTGAAGCAGCAGCGCAAGGCCTATGTCGTCTCGTTCAGCCAGGCAGACAAGCTGCTGGTGGCGGGACAGCGCGCGGAAGCGGCCAAGCACGTGCGCGACGATACCCTGCCCGCCCTGAACCAGCTGCAAAAGACCGTCAATCGCCTGAACGAACTGCAGCGCGGCGTGGTCGTGCATGGCGGCCAGCAAATCCAGAGCAATATTTCCGCAGCGAATGTGCTGATGGCCAGCCTGGGCACGGCCGCCCTGCTGCTGGGCGTGCTCTTCGCCTGGTGGGTCACGCGTTCGATCACCACGCCGATCGCATATGCGCTGCGCGTGGCGCAAGCCGTGGCAGGAGGCGACTTGAGCAGCAAGATCGTGGCCGACGGCAAGGATGAAGCGGGCCAGCTGCTGCAGGCCTTGCGCGACATGAACACCAACCTGGCCACCCTGGTGGGCCAGGTGCGCGGCGGCACGGGCACGATTGCCGTGGCGTCGAGCCAGATCGCCAGCGGCAATGCCGACCTGTCGGCCCGCACCGAGGCGCAAGCGAGCGCGCTGGAAGAGACGGCCTCGTCGATGATCGAACTGACGGGCACCGTGCGCAGCAACAGCGACAATGCGCGCCAGGCCGACAGCCTGGCCCGCTCGGCCTCGGCCATCGCGCAGCGCGGCGGCTCGGCCATGGCGGAAGTGATCGGCACCATGGACGCCATCAATGCGTCGTCGCGCAAGATCGTCGACATCATCGCCGTCATCGACGGCATCGCTTTCCAGACGAACATCCTGGCCCTGAACGCGGCCGTGGAAGCGGCGCGTGCCGGCGAGCAGGGCCGCGGCTTTGCCGTCGTGGCGTCCGAAGTGCGTAACCTGGCGCAACGTTCGGCGGCGGCGGCAAAAGAGATCAAGGAACTCATTGCCGACTCCGTCACCCGCGTCGGCCAGGGCGCGCAGCTGGTCAGCCAGGCGGGCGCCACGATGGATGAAGTGGTGGCCAGCGTGGGACGGGTCAGCGCCATCGTCGGTGAAATCAGCGTCGCCAACCACGAGCAGAGCGAAGGCATCGAGCAGATCAATGCCGCCATCATGCAGATGGACCAGACGACGCAGCAGAATGCGGCCCTGGTCGAGGAAGCGGCCGCCGCGGCGGCAGCCATGCATGAACAGGCGGGCGAACTGGAAACCCTCGTCAGCCAGTTCAAGCTCGAGCAGAACGCCAGCGCCAAGGCACCGCCCCGCCCTGATGCGCCCGCCGTCCCGCGCCTGCACTAAGTTATTCCACCTTTGCTTATTCCACCTGGCGCGCCAGGCGGATGCCCGTAAATTGCCAGCGCGCGCCGGCCGGAAAGAAATTGCGGTAGCTGGCGCGCGCATGGCCGGCCGGCGTGGCGCACGACGAACCGCGCAGCACATACTGGTTCAGCATGAACTTGCCGTTGTATTCGCCCAGCGCCCCGGGCGCCGTTCGGTAGCCCGGATACGGCGCATAGCTGCTGCTGGTCCACTGCCAGCAATGGCCGAACATTTGCCGCAGTCCCGCTCCCGGCGCGCCGGCAGCCGGATGCAGCTGTCCCACTTGCATGTCGACGCCCTGCGCCGCCACTTCCCACTCCGCTTCCGTCGGCAGGCGCGCGCCGGCCCAGTGCGCATACGCGTCGGCCTCGAACAGCGACAAGTGCGTGGCCGGTGCCTGCGGGTCGAGCGGACGCAAGCCGGATAAAGTGAATTCCTGCCAGTGGCCCGCCTCGTCGCGCTGCCAGTACAGCGGGCAGGACAGCTGCTGCGTGCGGACCCAGTCCCAGCCTTCAGCCAGCCACCAATGCGCCATGCGGTAGCCGCCCGCTTCGATAAAGGCGAGAAATTCGCCATTCGTCACCAGCGCGCTGGCCAGTTCGAACGGCGCCACGTATTGCGGGTGGCGCGGCAATTCATTGTCGAAGCAAAAACCGTCGCCCGCGTGGCCGATCTGCGCCAGGCCGCCGTCGAAGGCGAGCCAGGCCGTGGGCTGCGCGTGTTCTTGCGCTGGCGCCACCGCGCCGTCGAGCGCATTGTCCAGGTAAGCGGGAAACAGCGCGCTCTGCGCCAGCAGGTGCTTGACGTCCGTCAACAGCAATTCCTGGTGCTGCTGCTCGTGTTCCAGGCCCAGTGCCAGCAGCATGGTCAGCCGTTCGCGCTCGGGCCGCGCCAGTTCCCCCGCCAGCAGGCGCGCGATGCGCGCATCGACGTTGGCCCGGTAGGCGCGCACCTGCGCCATGCCGGGGCGGGTCAGCAAGCCCCGCTGGGCGCGCGGGTGCTTCTCGCCCACGCCGTTGTAATACGAGTTGAACAGTACGCGGAAGGCCGGGTGGAATGGCGCGAACGCCGCCTCCATGCTTTCCAGGATAAACGTTTCGAAAAACCAGGTGGTATGCGCCAGGTGCCATTTGACGGGGCTGGCGTCCGGCATCGACTGGGCGCCGCAATCCTCGTCGGACAGGGGTTCGGCCAGCCGCAACGAGTGCTGGCGCACCTTGTTGTAATGATCGATCAGCATCGTGGCCTTTTAGTCCCGGATGACGCGCGCGTAGATGACGGCAAACCACTGCTGCGGGTCCGTCCAGACTTGCACGGTGGAAAACCCCGCCTGCTCCAGCAAGCCGACGAAGGCCGGGCGCGTGTATTTATAGCTGTCTTCTGTATGGATGCGCTCGCCTTTCGCGAAACGCCGCTGGCCACCTTTCCAGCGGACAAACTGCTCGCTGCGCGCCTCCAGGTGCATTTCCACGCGGTTCTCGTCGGCATTGAAAAAACCGTGGTGCCGCCATGCGCGCACGTCGAAGTCGGCGCCGATCAAGCCGTTCACGTGGCGCAGCATGTTCAGGTTGAAGGCGGCCGTGACGCCCAGCGCGTCGTCATAGGCGGCGTCGAGGATGGCGTCCTCCTTGATCAGGTCGATGCCGATCAGCAGGCCGCCATCGCCGTCCGCATTCGCGCGCAGGCGGCGCAGGAAGGCGGTCGCTTGTTCAGGCGAAAAATTGCCGATCGACGAGCCGGGATAGAAAAACAGGCGCCGCGCGTCACGCACGCTGTCGGGCAAGTCCAGGCGGCTGGAGAAATCCAGGCCCAGGCCCGTCATCTCGATGTGCGGAAAGCGCTGCTGCAGCCGGCTCAGCGATTCGCTGAGGAAATCGTAGGAAATATCCACGGCCACGTACTGGGCCGGATGCAGCAGGGGGAACAGGCTGGCGGCCTTGGCGCAATTGCCCGCGCCCAGGTCGATCAGGGTGCTGCCCGGCCCCACGGCGTGGGCGATCTCGGCGCCGTGGCGGGCGAAGATGGCCGCCTCGGTGCGCGTCGGATAGTACTCGGGCAAGGCGCAGATGGCTTCGAACAGTTTCGAGCCCAGCGCGTCGTACAGGTACTTGGGCGAGGTCCAGGCATCGCGCGCCAGCAAGCCGCTGCTGATCTCGGCTATCGTGGCAGGAGTGGCGCTGGCCGCGCCGGCGTTGCTGGCGGGATACAAATCAGACTGCTGTTGCGCGAGTGGCATGGTCATGGGCTGGCGTCGTCAATGTTAGGTTCACGAAGGGCTTGCACGGTCAGCCACCGGGCGCCCCCCTGCCGTAGCGGTCTGCGGGCGCCTTGCCGATGACTTTTTCTCATCATAGCGGAATCCGCGCAAGCCAGCCGTGCGGCAGGTAACTTAAGGTCGAACAGCCGGCGTGCACACAAAATTGGTATTGCCAAGCAAAAAGGATAAGCCTGTCGTATACTACACATTGCCGGCCAAACAATCCGCGCCCCTTTGCAGTTCCCAGGCCCCCTCTCCCCCGCGTGCCGCCCTTTACGATAGCCGTTATTAATCAAGATCACCATGCTCGAATTGCGCCATCTGTCGAAGTCCTATGCCAATGCCCGTCCCGTGCTGGCGAATATTTCCTGCCGCTTCAAGGCGGGGAATTCATCGCCATCATGGGCGATTCGGGCGTGGGCAAATCGACCTTGCTGAACCTGATCGCCGGCCTCGACACGCCCGATGCGGGTGCCGAAGCGCACCCTATCCTGGTGGACGGCATTGCCATGTCCAGCCTCGATGACGCCGCCGCCACCCGGCTGCGTCGCGCCCGCATGGGATTTATCTTCCAGGCGTTCCACGTCTTGCCGCACCTGACCCTGCTGCAAAACGTGGCCCTGCCGCTGCTGCTCAACGGACTGCCCCAGGAGCGTGCCGCCAGCATGCTCGAGGCCGTCGGCCTTGGCGGACGCGGCGGCGACTTTCCGCAGCAATTGTCGGGCGGCGAAATGCAGCGCGTGGCCATCGCCCGCGCGCTCGTGCACAAGCCGGCGCTGGTGCTGGCCGACGAGCCCACCGGCAACCTCGACCCGGACACGGCGCACGGCATCCTGCAATTGCTGCGCGCCGAAATCAAGGCCAACGGCAGCTGCGCGATCATGGTCACGCATTCGCTGGCCGCCGCCGAAATGGCGGACCGGACCATGATCCTGACGAAAAGCGGCTTACAAAATACAACAATCGTCAACCAAATTGATCAAACAATCAGTTAATTTAACTGACCATCTGTCACAAGTTTTGTTATCGTAGTATTATTGAAAACACTTGCCTGGTTATCAATGTTGTAACGCAAATGTTGTCACGTCACCCAGACAGCCGTACTGCGATGACGAACTATAGCCGGGACCATAGAAAGTGGTCTCGTCCCTTGCATAACCTGAAGGAGGAGTAAATGAACGTTCGGCAAAAGAAGCTGGAAATGATTGAAGCGATGAACCGGGCGCGCGCGCTCGAACCATCGAGTTTTGTGCCCAACAAGCTGCTCGATACGCTGATCGAGAAGTTGAACTTGAAAAATGATGCGGAACTGTGCCGTGTCCTGGAAGTTCAGCCTCCCATCATCAGCAAGATTCGACACGGCAAACTGTCGGTCGGTGCAACGATTTTATTGCGCATGCATGAAAAATCGGACATCACCATCCGCGAACTGAAGGAACTGTCCGCCACGCCAGTCCATTGAAGCACCCGCTGTTGTAATGCCATGCCAGGCACCCAGGTCCCCGGCGCCATGAACTTTTGCCATACAATTCGCGTAGTTCGCTCACCGCACACCATCCGCGCACGATAGCGAAGAGACCCAGCCCAAACCATGCTGACCGTTTCTCTGCCCTGCCGCGCCAGCCCTCCCAGCGTCTCCCCCTGCATTTCCACTCAAACTTGATCTGACACAACACGCGTCGTCCCCGCAGGCATCAAGGTCAGCTTTTAACCAGTGATCTCAACCGCATGTCCAGCGATTCCCTTGCGCCGCCCGTGCTGCGCCTGACGCTCACGCGCGATCCCCTCGCCAGCGCCGGCGACTGCCCCGCCGCGCCCGGCTGGGATGGCCAGACCCACGTGCTGTCGAGCGCGCGCGGCATCGGCAGCTGCCGCATCGCCCTCGATATCGGCCCGGCCGACGTGGTGCAACTGCTGCTGTGCGACGGCAGCTCGCTGCTGGCCAGCAGCGCCGACCTGCCACGCTACCTGGGGCCGGCCACGCTGGCGCGCGACGGCGCGCCCGCCAGCATCGAAGTGGGGCTGGCCCTGCGCCCGCAGGCGGCGCGCCCGCCGCCCGGCGCCAGCCGCGACGGCCTGGGCGCCTGGATGCTGCGGGCCGTGCGCGTGTACCGCTGCGGCGCCGCCGCCATGACGGCGCTGGCGGCGGCGGGCGCCTTCCAGGACCGCCAGCTGGAACAACGGCTGGGACTGTACCGCTGCGGCATCGAGGCGGGCAACATGACGGCCGTCGCCAGCCTGCCCGCCGGGCCGGAACCGGTGCTGCTGCTGTTGCACGGCACGGCCTCGTCGACTCAGCGCAGCTTTGCCGGCCTGTGGCGCAACGGCCTGGCGCCGCAGCTGGCGGCGCAGTACGGCAACCGCATCTACGGCTACGAACACCGCAGCCTCAGCGACAGCCCCATCGAGAACGCGCTGGCCCTCGTGCGCCAGTTGCCGCACGGCGCCGTGCTGCACCTGCTGACGCATTCGCGCGGCGGCCTGGTGGGTGAATTGCTGGCCCGGGCGCAGCGCATCGACAGCCGCGGCGCCGTCGACCTGGCCGGCGACGGCCTGGAACGGCTGAGCGAAAACACGGTGGGCGGCGAAGCGTTCAACAGCCACGATATCGAGCACTTCACGGCGCAGGGGCGGCTGCGCGGACGCGGCGGCCACGAAGCGGATGCGGCGCGTTTGCGCGAATTGAGCGTGGAACTGAAAACGCGCGCCATCCGCATCGCCCGCTTCGTGCGCGTGGCTTGCCCCGCGCGCGGCACCACCCTGATGTCGGGCCGGCTCGACCGCTGGGCCAGCGTGATGTTCAACCTGCTGCTGCACGGCGGCGTTCCCGATGGCGCCATGGCCTTCCTGCTGGCCGTGGTGCAGCAGCGCTGCGACGCGCGCATCCTGCCGGGACTGGAAGCGATGATGCCCGACTCGCCCCTGGTGGCGCTGCTCAACGCGCCCGACGTGCGCGTGGCCAGCCCGCTGCACGTGCTGGCCGGCGCATGCAGCGGCGATGGCCTGCTGGGCTGGCTGGGCGACTGCCTCGACGACCAGCTGTACGGCGGGCAGAACGACCTGGTGGTCAACTGCGCCTCGATGGCCGGCGGCGCCACGCGCACCACGCCCGTGCGGCAACTGCTGCTGCGCGGGCCGCACACGCACCACCTGAACTACTTCGAGCGCGCGCCTTCCAGTCAGGCCGCCATGCAGGCGCTCGCCGGCGACGAGAGCGCCTACCTGCCGCTGCCCGGCATCGAGCACGGCCCGCTGGCGCGCGGCGGCGAAGTGCCGAAACGGCGCGCGCACGCGCCCATCGTGCTGCTGCTGCCCGACATCATGGGCAGCCACCTGCAAGTGGGCAGCAACCGCATCTGGTTCGACCCCGTCAACCTGGTCGAAGGGCGCATCGAACGCCTGGCCGTGGGCCAGCCGCACATCGTCAGCGCCGGATGGCTCGAGTCCTGCTATGAGCCGTTCGCCCGCTTTCTCGCGCAAAGCCAGGAAGTGCGGCCCTTTACCTATGACTGGCGCTTGTCGCTGCAGGAGTCGTGCCGCGCCTTCCTGCCCGTGCTCGACGACGCCATGCGCGACGCCGAAGAGCGCGGCCAGCCCTTGCGCATCGTCGCCCACGGCATGGGCGGGCTGGTGGCGCGCCTGGCCCTGAAGGACCG
The DNA here is from genome assembly GCF_057919405.1 of Janthinobacterium sp. C22. Taxonomy (NCBI): domain Bacteria; kingdom Pseudomonadati; phylum Pseudomonadota; class Betaproteobacteria; order Burkholderiales; family Oxalobacteraceae; genus Janthinobacterium; species Janthinobacterium sp. C22. The sequence goes on from NZ_CP193659.1 coordinate 4,850,825, forward strand.
CTGGCAACGCTTCGGCGCCCTGCCCGGCAGCCGCCTGCTGCAGGTGGGCACGGCCAACCGGGGCACGCTGGCGATGGTGCAAGTGCTGCTGGGACGCGACCGGCTGGTGCAGATGCTGGCCTGCTGGATAGGCTGGAAGCACACGCGGCGCCAGTTTCTCGGCTTCGTGCGCGCCTTTCCCGGCGTGCTCGACATGCTGCCGTGGCCGCAGGCGGGCGGCATCGATTATTTCGACGCGGGCGCCTGGGCGCAGCTGGCCGCCGGCGACGCGCAAGCGGGCCTGCCCGGCGGCTGGCAGGCGCCCGAGGCGCCGGCGCTGGCCGCGGCGCGCGCCACGGTGGCCTTGCTGGAAGCGGCCCCGCTCGATGCCCGCCTTTGCAGCTACCTGGCCGGCTGCGCCGACACGCCGGTGGCGCTGCGCCTGCGCGACGGCGGCATCGAGACGGCCTGGTCGCCGGACGGCGATGGCCGCACGGCCTGGCAAGGCGCGGTGCCGGACGGCGTGGCGGCCTGCTACCTGCCGGTGGCGCATGGCGACCTGCTGCTGCAAAAGGAATACTACCCGGCCATCGCGCAGCTGCTCGACGGTGGCCAGGGCGCCGCCCTGCCCCGGCACCCGCCGCACGTGCCTGGCGGCGCTCCGCCCCGCTTCCATCCATATGCGCCCGACGCCACGCCGCTGTACCCGCAGCCGCAGGAACTGCTCGACGCGGCTATCGGCGCCGCCGGCCCCGCCAGCGCGCCGGAAAGCCGCGCGCCGCAGCTGAGCCTATCCGTCATCCACGGCAGCATGGCCTCGGCCGATGCGCCCGTCATGAGCGGCTGCTACGCGTCCGAATCGCTGCGCGGCAGCATGAGTTTTCTCGACCGTCTGCTGGCGGGCAAGCTGCAGGAAATCCACGCGCTGGGACGCTTCCCGCAGCGTCCCGACTCCGCCCTGGTGGTGCTGCAGCCCGATGCGGCGCGCCGGCCCGGCGGCGCCATCGTCATCGGCCTGGGCGCGCTGGGCGAGCTGACGCCGGGCGAACTGGCGCGCGCCTTTGCCGGCGGCCTGCTCGAATACGCGTGCGTCTGCCTGCAGGTGCGCGCCGCCGGCCACGTGGCCGCGCCGCCGATGGGAGACCACGGCTTGCGCGTGGCCAGCCTGTTGTCCGGTTCCGGCTACGGCGGCTTGAGCATCGCCCTGTGCGCGCGGGCCCTGATCGACGGCGCGCGCAGCGCCAACCGGCGCCTGGAAGACGCGGGCATGGCGTGCCGCATCGGCCACATCGCCATCTACGAACAGTCCGAGGCGCGCGCCATCGCCGCCGCCGTGGCCATCGAGCAGATCATGGCCGAAGCGCGCTACCAGGGCAGCTTCACGTTCGAGCGGCGCATCCGCCACAGCCCCGGCGGCTACCGGCGCATCCTGCCCAGCCTGAGCGGCGACAACGGCTGGCGCCGCGTGCAGATCGTCGCCGCCGACCTGTCCGGCGCCCTGCGCTTCACCGTGCTGACGGACCGCGCCCACAACAGCGTCGACGAAGAGCCGAACCAGCGGCAGGCCGTCGATGGCCTGATCATGGATGCCACCGACAACACCACCGACCAGCCGGGCCTGTCGCGCGCACTGTACGAACTGATGCTGCCCAATGGCCTGAAGGCGGCCATCCCCGAGATGCGCGGCCTGATCCTGGCCGTCGACCAGAGCGCCGCCATCTACCCGTGGGAGCTGATGCGCGACGAGGCGGGCAGCGAGGAAAGCCCCTGTCGACGCGCATCGGCATGGTGCGCCAGCTGGCCAGCCTGCGCGAGAAGCCGCCCGCCGTCAGCCCGCCCAGCAACAGCGTGCTGGTGATCGGCGACACCGATTCCGGCCTGCCCGAGCTGCCCGCCGCGCAGGCCGAGGCGCAGGACGTGGCGCGCATGTTCGGCGCGTACGGCTACCAGTGCGCGAGCTGCTGCGCCCGCAGGCGCAGCGCGTGCTGGTGCACCTGTTCGACGAGCGCTATTTCGCCATCCACCTGGCCGGCCACGGCGAAGTGGCCGGCCCCGGCATCGCGCATACGGGCCTGGTGCTGGGACCGAAGACGCGGCTGACGGCGGCGCAGGTGGGGAAATTGAAACGCGTGCCGCAATTCGTCTTCATCAATTGCTGCCACCTGGGCGACATGCGCCCGGACGCCATCGCGCCATGGTCGAAACTGGCCGCCAGCCTGGCCACGGCCTTCATTGAAATGGGCTCGCAAGCCGTGATCGCGGCCGGCTGGCGCATCGACGACCAGGCGGCCAGCATCTTCGCGCACAGCTTTTACCACGCCATGCTGAGCGGCGAATACTTCGGCGACGCCGTGCGCCTGGCGCGCGAGGCGGCGTATCTGCAATTCCCCGCCTCGAACACCTGGGGCGCCTACCAGGCGTACGGCGACGACCGCTACCGCTTTCCCAACACCCAGAGCCGGCCCTGGCAAGCGCCCGACTATCACTACCACGGCCACCTGCTGGCCGACCTGGAAACCCTGCACGCGCGCCTGGCGGGCGCCGATGCGGGGCGCCGCGCATCCATCGAGGAAAAGCTGGGCAGCATCGAGGAAGCCGTGCGCGCGCGCTTCGGCTGCGCCGACATCCGCGAAAACATGGCCGCCACGCGCGCCGGCCTGGGGGGACTGGAGAACACCCTGCGCGCCATCGAACATTACCGGGCGGCGCACAGCGCGGCCGACGGCAAGGTGGGCTTGCGCGCGCTGGCGCACTGGGCGGAACTGGAGATACGCCAGGGCGCGGCCCTGTGCGGCATCGATGCGGGCGAAGGCATCGAGGTGCCTGCCGTGCCCGACCCGGCCCAGGGACGCCAGCTGCTGCAGGATGGAAAACAGCATATCGACCTGCTGGTGGCGCTGGCGCCCACGGCGCAGCGCCTGGCGCTGCTGGGACGCTACTGGGCCTTGCAGGCGCGCCTGGCCTGCCGCGCGGGAAACTCCGGCGCGCCGCCCCTGCGCGCCATGACGGACGCCTGCCTGGCCGCGCTGGAGGAAGCGCGGCGGCGCAGCGGCGTGGCCGACTGCGACCTGATTTTCCAGGTGCTGGCAGGCGCGCTGCTGCTGAAAACCCATGGCGACGGCGGCGCCTGGCGCGCGCTCGATCCGCAGCTGGGCGACTTGCTGCACGACGCCATCGCCTATGCGCGCCAGCGCCATGCGGACGAACACCGCGCCATCGATGCCGGCGCCCCCGTGCGCGCCGCCCTGCTGGCAGCCCTGTGGCAGGTGCCGGACGGCCCGCCCTTCGACGCGCCCGCGCGCGCCGCCTTCCTGGCGCTGTACCACGACGCCGTGCGGCGCCACGGCAGCATCGGCGAACCCGAAACGATCACGGCGCCGCTGCGCTTCCTGCTCGAACTGCTGCCGCCCGACGGCGCGGACACCGGCTTGCGCAGCGCCGTGCAGGCGCTGGCCAGCCAGCTGCAAGCCTCGCTGCCCTGCGTGAACCCTGGCAGCCTTAGCCTGGCGCCACCCCGTAATGGCGCGCATAGCGCTCGTCCAGATTCGCCAGCGGCATCATCATGAACATGTCGGCGCTTTCGAAATCGGGGTCCCAGGCCGGTCGCCGCAAATCCAGGCGCCCGAACGCAGGTAGCCCTTGATCAGCGGCGGCACCTGCGGCTTGTGCGCCGCTTCCACCTGGTGGATGGGGAAAGGCAGGTGCGGCGTGACGCGGTACTCGCTTGGGGCCATGTGCTTTTCGGCCAGCGCCTGGTACACGGCGACGGCGTTATGGCCGCCATCTGCCAGGCTGATGCTGGCGCAGCCGACCAGGTAGTCGCAGCGCTCGCGGCGCATGTACTCGGCCAGGCCCGACCACAACAGCATGATCACGCTGCCGCCCCGGTATTTCGGGTGGATGCAGGCGCGGCCCGCTTCGACCATGCGGCCGCGCAGGTTCTTCAGGCGGCTCAGGTCGAATTCGTTTTCCGAATACAGCCGGCCGATCTTGGCCGCCTTGGCCGCGCTCAGCACGCGGTAGGTGCCCACCACCTTCAGGGTATCGGCATCGCGCACGATCAGGTGATCGCAGTGCGCGTCGAATTCATCGCTGTCGAGGCCATCGGCGTTCGCCAGCGAGCTCAATCCCATGGTCTCGATAAACACCTTGTAACGCAAACGCTGGACTTCGCGCAATTCCGCCGCTGTAGTGGCCTGGCTCAGCACCAGTTGGACCGGCCGGGCCTTGGCTTCGTTTGATGCGATTATGTTTTGCATGGTTTCACCCCCTGTGATCAAGACGACTCCAGCGTACTTGTCTAATATGTCAAGAAAATGACAGCCGAATGTCATTTCCATGACGCAAGTCAATGCCATGCGGGGATCGTGCATAATTACCACACTCCCCTACAGGAAAGCCACGATGGACGATCACGAAGCGCCCCGCATCACCCCCTATGCCAAGCCTGCCGCCGGCTGGGACGCCCTGAAACACGTGGCCATCAGCCTGCGCCAGGAGCGGGTCGCGCCCGGCAATCTGAAGGCGCTGCTGGCGCAAAACCAGCCGGACGGCTTCGATTGCCCCGGCTGCGCCTGGCCCGACCGCAACCACGCTTCCACCTTCGCCTTTTGCGAAAACGGCGCCAAGGCCGTCGCCGCCGAAGCGACCAGCCACCGCGCCGGCCCGGAGCTGTTCGCCAGCCACACCGTCACGCAGCTGCTGGAACAATCGGACTACGCGCTCGAGCAGCACGGCCGCCTGACCGAACCGATGGTGTACGACGCCGCCAGCGACCGCTACGTGCCCATTGCCTGGGAAGACGCCTACGCCCTCGTGGGGCGCCACCTGCGCGCCCTGCCCGATGCGAACCAGGCCGCGTTCTACACCTCGGGCCGCGCCAGCAACGAGGCGGCATTTTTGTACCAGCTGATGGCGCGCCTGTACGGCACCAATAACTTCCCCGACTGCTCCAACATGTGCCACGAGGCGACCAGCCGCGGCTTGCCGGCCACCGTCGGCATCGGCAAGGGTACGGTGACCCTGGCAGACTTCGAACTGGCCGACACCATCCTCATCTTCGGCCAGAATCCCGCCACCAACCATCCGCGCATGCTGGGCGAACTGCGCGAGTGCGCGCGCCGCGGCGGCAGCATCGTTTCCATCAATCCCCTGCGCGAGCGGGCTTGCAGCGCTTCATGGACCCGCAAAGCGCGCTGGAAATGGCGACCCTGGGCAGCACGCGCCTGGCCGGCCTGTTCGTCCAACCCACCCTGGGCGGAGATTTCGCCCTGATCAAGGCCGTCGCCAAGCGCGTCGTCGAGCATGACGACGCGGCGCAGGCGGCCGGCAGGCCCGCCGTCATCGACCACGCCTTCATCGCTGAACACTGCAGCGGTTTCGACGCCTTCCGCGACGACCTGCGCGCAGAGAATTGGCAACTGCTCGTGGCGGAATCGGGCGTGGCGCGCGCGCAGATCGAGGCATTGACGGACATTGTCGTCAAGGGCCGGCGCATCATCGCCACCTGGGGCATGGGCCTGACGCAGCACAAGCACAGCGTGGCGGCCATCCGCATGCTGTCGAACCTGATGATGCTGCGCGGGCAGATCGGCAAGCCGGGCGCCGGATTATGTCCCGTGCGCGGCCACTCCAACGTGCAGGGCGACCGCACGGTGGGCATCGAGGAAAAGCCGACAACCGCCTTCCTCGACCGCCTGGGCCAGGTGTACGGCTTTGCTCCGCCGCGCGCGCACGGCCACGACGTGGTGGCCACCATCGAAGCCATGCGGCGCGGCGACGTCAAGGTCTTCATCGCGCTGGGCGGCAATTTCGCCGCCGCCACGCCGGACACGCCCGTCACCTGCGCCGCGCTGCGCCAGTGCGCGCTGACGGTGCAGGTGGCCACCAAGCTCAATCGCAGCCACCTGGTCATCGGCAGGGAAGCGCTGCTGCTGCCCACCCTGGGCCGCACGGAGATCGACCTGCAGCACGGCGTGGCGCAGGGCGTGACGGTGGAAGACTCGATGAGCATGGTGCATATCTCGTACGGCCGCAATGCGCCCGCCTCGCCGCAGCTGCGCTCGGAAGTGGCCATCGTGGCCGGCATGGCCGAAGCGGCGGTGGGCAGCGGCCTGGTGGACTGGCGCGCGTACGCGGCCGACTATGCGCGCATCCGCGACGATATCGAAAAGGTATTCGACGATTTTTACGACTACAACGCCAGGTGGCGCGGCCGGGCGGTTTTCATCTGACGGTGGCTTCGCGCGAACGCGTGTGGAAGATGGCCAGCGGCAAGGCCAGCTTCCTCGTCGCCCCGCTGGACCTCGACACGCCGCTGCACCGCGCCCGCGCGCGCCATGGCGAACGCCTGATGGTCTTGATGAGCACGCGTTCGCACGACCAGTACAACACCACCATCTACGGCATGGATGACCGCTACCGGGGCGTGTACGGCACGCGCAAGGTGGTCTTCGCCAATGCGGCCGATATTGCCATGCTGGGTTTTAAGGATGGCGACATGATCGATTTGATTGGCGCCTGGGACGACGGCGTGGCGCGCCGCGCCGACGGTTTCCGGCTGGTCGCCTACGACATCCCGCGCGGCTGCCTGGGCGCGTATTTTCCGGAAACGAATGCGCTGGTGCCGCTGGCCAGCACGGCCGACGGCGCGGGCACGCCCACATCGAAATCCGTGCCGGTGCTGCTGCAGCGTTCTGCTGCTTAGATGCTGATGCCGGGCGTGTAATCGACGAAGGCATCCTGACGGCAGAATCCCACCAGCTTCATGCCCGCCTGCGTGGCGATGGAAATGGCCAGCGAACTGGGGGCGGAAATGGTCGCCAGCAAGGGAATCTGCATGCGCGCCGCCTTGCGCGCCAGTTCGTAGCTGCCACGGCTGGACAGGAAGACGAAGCCGCGCTGCATGTCGGTGCCATTCAGCGCGAGGTGGCCGATCAGTTTATCCAGGCCGTTATGCCGGCCGACATCCTCGAACACGTGCACGATGTCGCCCTCGGGCGTGCACCACGCGGCCGCGTGCACGCCGCCCGTTTCCCGCATCAGCGCCTGGTGTTCGCGCAAGCCGGCGGATGCGCGCGCCAGTGCGGCGGGCAAGTCGACGCGGATCAGGGGTGGCGGCAGCGCCGCGGGCCGCAAATCGAGCATGTCGATGCTGTCGATGCCGCACACGCCGCAGCCCGTGCGGCCCGTCAGCTGGCGGCGCCGGTCCTTCAGGCGCACGAAATCCTCCTGCGCGATGCTCAAGGCCACTTCGGCGGAATCAGGGCGCAGGAACACGTCGCAATCGAAGATGGCAGCGGCGGAAGCCACCACGCCCTCCGTCAGCGCGAAGCCATACGCAAATGCTTCCAGGTCGCGCGGCGTGGCCATCATGACGACGTGGGAAATGCCGTTAAAGACCAGCGCGACGGGGATTTCCTCGGCGACGTGGTCGATGGCGGCAGTGGATTCGCCCGCGCGGTGGCGGACGATGGAACGCTCGACGAAGCCGGCGCGTTCGGTATTGGTATCTTCTGACATGGCAACCATGGGGGAACTATCACAGGCCCCATGGTAAACCAGAACGGCCAGGCAGGGGCGGCCCCCGCCCGCGCCATCAATCCTTCTTCGGACGGCCCGTTTTCAGCTGCGGCAAGCCAGCCAGCACGTTTTGCAGCGTGGCCAGGTCGATCTGGCTGATCAGCGCCACGCCGATGCGCAGCAATTCACTTTTCTTGATCTCGAAGCCGGCCTTCAGGCAGGCTTTTTTACCTGGCCCAGGACTTCGTATTCCGCTTCCGGCATGGTGAAGCTGTCGCGCACCAGTTTCGGCTTGCGGGCTTTTTCCTTGACGGCGGCGACCTTGGCTGCCGGCGCTTTTTCGCTGGCGCAGGCTTGGCGGCCGCCTTGGCCACGGGCTTGACGGCGATTTTCGCTGCCGGCTTGGCGGCGGGCTTCGCAGCCGGCTTGGCAACGGCTTTTACCGCCGCCTTGGCGACCGGCTTGGCAGCGGCTTTGGCCACAGGTTTGGCAACGACGGCCTTGGCCGCCGGCTTGGCGGCAGGCGCCTTGGCGGCGGCGGGCTTGGCGGCGACAGGTTTCACCGCCGCCGGTTTCGCAGCGACGGGCTTGACGGCCACTGGCTTGACGGCGGCCTTGGCCACCGGCTTGGCTGCCGGCTTCGCAGCAGGCTTGGCGGCCGGTGCGGCCTTGGCCGCTGCCGCATTGATCGATGCGCTGGTCGGGAACATCGATACGGGCGCGCTGTCGGCCTTTTTCGCCGGGACGGTTTTGGTCATGGATTCTCCAATCTGGTAAATAATATAAACAATATATACTGTTTTTTTAAATCTTGCTTGCGGTACATCAAGTCATGCGCATGTCATGCCCCACTACGCACTGGCGCGGATGGTGAAATCGACCCCGACCTCATCCCAGAATTCCTGCTCCTTCTCGATCCAGAACGACACGGTGGGATGGTGCGCCACCCAGCCGCGCTTGATATCGAGTTCGATGCGGCTCTTCATGCGCAGGCGCAGTTCGCTGAAGTCGGCCTCGATGCGCGCATGCATGAGCAGAATCGACAGGCGCAGCGCCAGCACGGCCTTGGCGAAATCGGGGTCGGACAGCACTTCGCCGATCTTGCGCAAGTTGCCCTTCTGCGCCAGGATCAAGCGGCTCATGGTCTTCTGTTCGCGCGTGGTAAAGCCGGGCAAGTCCGCGTTTTCCACGATATAGGAAGCATGCTTGTGATAACCCGTCTGCGACACGGCCAGCCCCACCTCGTGCAGCAGGCTGCTCCAGCGCAGGCATTTCACCAGGGCGTCGGACGTGGGCTTGAGCTGCGCGTACATGGCCAGCGCCTGCTCGGCCACCCGGCCGGCGCGCTGCTGGTCGATATGGAATTTCTCCATGCAGCCCTGCACCGACTGTTCGCGGCGGTCGCGCTTGGTCGAACGCAGGTACAGGTCCCACATCACGCCCATGCGCAGGCCCGCCTCGATCGGCGTCATGGCGGGAATCGCCAGTTCGCGGAACAGGCCGATCAAGATGGCCAGGCCGCCGACGATGGTGCTGGCGCGGTCGGGGCGCAAGCCCGGCATGTCGATGCGGCTGGTGTGACCGAGTTCGATGAAGCGGCGCGCCAGCGCATCGAGGCTGACGCTGGTGAGCAAGCCGTCGCCCAGCTTGTTGCGGGCGATGATGTCGGCGATCGTGCGGATGGTGCCGGAAGAGCCGTAGGCCGTCTTCCAGTGCTGCGGGCGGTACGGCGGGGCGGCATCCTCGAAATGGCTGCGCGCCGACAGGATGGCCGCCTCGAACGACGGCGCGTCGATGCGCCCGCCGATGAAGAACGACAGGCTTTGCTTGACCGTGCCCAGGCTGAAGGATTCCACGCGTTCGATATCGTTGCCGCGCCCCAGTATCAGTTCGGTCGAACCGCCGCCGATATCCATCACCAGCCGGCGTTCGCCGGGAATCGCCAGCGCATTGGCCACGCCCATGTAGATCAGGCGGCCCTCTTCCTCGCCCGAGATGATCTCGATCGGGTAGCCGATGGCTTGCTCGGCCAGCGGCAGGAAGACGGCGCCGTTGCGCGCCACGCGCATGGCCGACGTGGCCACCACGCGCACGGCATCGAGTTCGAAGCCGGCGAGGATGGCGCGAAAGCGCTGCAGGCAGGCCAGCGCGCCCTGCATGGCCGCCTCGGTCAGGTCGCCAGTGGCGTCCAGGCCGGCGGCCAGGCGTATCGGGTCGCGCACACTCTTGACCACGCGGATGGTGTCGCCATCATGCTTGCCGACGTGTAAACGAAAACTGTTGGACCCCAGGTCCACCGCTGCATACATACTGGCCTCTTGTCTTGTCATTACTGTGCCAACTGAAAAAGTTGGCAAATTCAGTTGCTAAACTATATAAATCATTTAAACGATTTAAAAATCCTACCACACTACCCTCATCGTATGACAGCGGCGTGACAGGATTGTGACAAAACGGCAGTTGTGCGGCGGCTTACGGCACGATGGTAGTAAAGAGATACACGGCGAAAATTACCAGGTGCACCGTCCCCTGCATGACCGTGGTGCGGCCCGTGCCCAGCGACAGGGTAGCCACCATCAGCGACAGCAGCAACAGCACCGTCGACTTGATATCGAGTCCCAGCGTAATCGTCAGGCCCGTGGCCAGCGACACCACCACCACGGCGGGGATCGTCAGGCCGATGCTGGCCAGCGCGGAGCCGAGCGCCAGGTTCAAGCTCGTTTGCAGGCGATTCGCGCGCGCGGCGCGCACGGCAGCCAGGCCTTCGGGCAGCAGCACGATGGCGGCGATGACGATACCGACCAGGGTTTTCGGCGCCCCCATGGCGGCAATCGCCGTCTCCAGCGCGGGCGCCAGCGACTTGGCCAGCAACACCACGGCGCCCAGGCACACCAGCAGTGCGCCGGCGCTGACCCAGGCGACGGCGGGCGTGGGCGGCGCCGCATGCACCTCTTCGTCGCCGACGGCTTCCTTGGGCAGGAAGTAGTCGCGGTGGCGCACCGTCTGCACCAGCACGAAAGTGCCGTACAGGACCAGCGAGATGACGGCGATGAAAATGAGCTGACTGGAATTGTAGTACGGGCCGGCGGCGCTCGAGGTGTAGTTCGGCAGCACCAGGGTCAGGATGGCGATCGCCGCCAGGGTGGCCAGCGAGGCGCTCACGCCCAGCAGGCCGAAGGTCTGCTCGCGGTGGCGCCCGGCGCCCAGCAGCAGGCAGATGCCGACGATGCCGTTCAAAATGATCATGATGGCGGCAAACACGGTGTCGCGCGCCAGCCCCGTCGTTTCCGGCCCGCCGGCCAGCATCAGCGAGACGATCAGTGCCACCTCGATCAGGGTCACGGCCAGCGCCAGCACCAGGGTGCCGTACGGTTCGCCGATGCGGTGCGCCACCACTTCCGCGTGGTACACGGCGGCCAGCACGCTGCCGATCAGGCCAGCCACCAGCAGGATCTGATAGGCGCCGCCGACGTTGAAGGTGGAACCGAACAGGAACAGCCAGCCGGCAAGCGGGGCGGCAAGCGGCCAAACAGGCAGGGATTTGAGCATTTTCATTATGGGCCTGGCAAGAGTAAAAAAGGGGAACTGCAGTGCGGACGACAAGAGGGGCCCTAAGCAACCCCACAGCATAACTTGCTTAGCTTAAATGAAAGTTAGGGAATACACATTTCAGGTGCCGGCGACCCGCGCCTGGCCCGCTGTTCAATCACTTTGCCACAGCGCACCTGCTTGCTACCAGTAACTATAGTCCCTTTGGTAACATGCCGTTGCAATTTCCTTGTCTTTTTACAGCCTGAAAGCGTCATACTGCAGGGCACGCCCTCCCGCCACCGACCAAGGACACACCATGAAACGAGCAAGCAGCGCAGCCGTGCGCACCGTATTCGCCATCTTCGCGGGCAGCCTGCTGTGCGCCGCCGCGCACGCGGACACACCGCCAGCGCCGCCAACGCAGGTTGACGCGAACTGGGCCTCCCCGCCCGCGCCCGCCGCGCAGGCACGCTGGCAAGACAGCCTGCCGCCCGCGCCGCCCGTGCAACCACGCGAAGAAAATATCCTGCCCAAGAGCGAATGGATCACCGTCGAGCCGATGAAGGCGCCGGACCGGCGCTGCGATCCCGGCCTCGATGCGCTGTTCTTGCCCAAGGAATGCGGCAAGGAACCCAGCTGGCTGGGCTCGCGCAAGAAATAATCCGGTTTAGATATCGAGGGTGCTGGCGCCCTGCGCCTCCACCACCCTGTTGCGGCCCGCCTGCTTGGCCGCCTGCAGCGCCTCGTCGGCCCGCTTGAACAGGCTGACGGTGCTGTCTTCGGCGCGGATGGTGGTCACGCCCAGGCTGGCCGTCAGCTGCAGCACGGCGCGCTCCGTCTTGACGGGCAGCGCCTCGACGGCGGCGCGGATGCGCTCGGCCACCATCAGCGCATCGGCCAGGGTCGTGCGCGGCAATTGGATGGCGAATTCGGCGCCGCCCAGGCGGCCCATCAGGTCGCTGTCGCGCAGCTGCTGCCGGCACGTGTCGACGATGGTTTTCAGCACCGCATCGCCCACCGGATGGCCATAGCTGTCGTTGACTCTTTTGAAGTGGTCGATATTGAGCACCACCAGCGCCGTCGGCAAGCCGGGCCGGCGCGCCAGCGCCATCCATGGCGCCAGCGCCTGGTAAAAGCCGCGCCGGTTCGGCACGCCCGTGGCCGCGTCCAGCACTTCCAGGCGCGCCAGTTCGCCGCCCAGTTTTTCGCGCGACAGCAGCAGGTAGCCGAAGGCGTTCGTCAGCATCATCAGGTACAGGGCGCCGAAGCCGGCCAGCTGCATCAGCTCCGCATCGAAACCGGGCACGGCGGCGGCCAGCACGCCGCGCGCGGCGATCAGCAGCGACAGGATACCCATGCTGACGACGAGGAAGCGGCGCAGCATGCTCGCCTCGCGCCATTTCAGACACAGCGCGGCCACGCCAGCGAGGAAAAAGCCGGCCACGATGAGCGAACCGCCGGCGCTGCGCAGCAGCGGCGCCACGTCGAACAGGTAGCAGGCGGCAAACAGCCCGATCGCCGCGCCCAGCGCCGGCAATATGTAGCGGCGCCAGCCGCTGCGCCCGGCCGCCTGCCACAGCGCGCCCGCGTCCAGCGCCATGCCGGCAAACAGCAGGCTGTTGCCAAGCAGGATGGAGAGGAAATCGGGCAGCACGCCGCGGAAATACAGCAGGCACCAGGCCACGGCCTGGCATTGCTTGGCCACCGCCCAGGTGGACATGCTGAGCGACTTCTTGCGCTCGTATTCGAAGAAGAACAGGGCCGCGCACAGGCTCAGGTTGCCGAGCGCCAGGGCCAGTACCAGGGTCTTGATATCCATGGGCTACGCCATCGCCGCGCCGCCGCGGCACGCTGTGTCAGATTTCGTGTTCGACATTCGTGCTGCCGTCGCCGATCTTGCTGGCCCACGCCTGCACGAAATACTGCTTCTCCACTTCGCTGGGCGCTTCGTGCCAGAACACGATGAGGGTACCCTTGTGGTCGTGGATCTGCGCCACTTTTTCAATGAAGCCGAGATTGGCGGCCTGGTCCGCCAGCGCCGCCGCGTAACCGTACACGCGCGTCAGCCGCTCGATGCGGTCAGGCTCCGTAAAACTGTTCGTCGCCGTAATGATGGGGTGATCCAAAAACATGCTTGTCTCCATGGTGCCCGACTGCGCGGCCGTGCCGCCGCGCGCCATATACATAGTATACGCAGCATGCTCGGCGCGGATTAATCGGGTATGCTCACGGGAGCTTATCAGATTTCTCTGAATGCAACAAAGCATCTCCCCCAGTCCACTCAGCGAAGTCGTCCCATGCCGGAAAACAGAAGCACCACCCCGCTTGCCCCGCAGGTGCATACCTGTGGCGACCGGCGCCGCCTGGAATTCCAGCCAGGCATGATCCAGAGCGAAATGCTGCTGTCGCGCCCCGACCATCTGCTGCTGCGCTATGCGCGCGCCATGATGTGCTTTACCCTGTTCGTGCCGCGTCCCCGGCATATCCTGATGGTGGGCCTGGGCGGCGGTTCGCTGCTGAAATTCTGCCACCGCCACCTGCCCGACACCCGTATCACGGTGCTGGAATTGCGCGCCGACGTGATCGCCCTGCGCGAGCAATTCATGCTGCCGCCCGACGACGCGCGCCTGCGCATCATCGAAACGGATGCCGTCAGCTATATCCGCCAGCATCCGGGCTGCGCCGACGTGCTGCTGCTCGACGGCTACGACGAAACGGGCTTGCCGCCCGCCCTCGGCAGCGCCCGCTTCTATGCGGACTGCCTGCGCACGCTGCTGCCCGGCGGCGTGCTGGTGGCCAACCTGTTCAGTTATGACGAGCACTATCCCGCCATGCTGGCGCGCCTGATGCTCACCTTCCGCGGCGCCGTGTGCCACTTCGACGACATCGCCGGCAACAACCGCATCATCTTCGCCGCCAGGCCGGACAAGCTCGGGGCGGGCCGCGCCCTGCGCGTCGTGCGCCTGGTGCGCTGGCGCCGCGCATGCGGCCTGGCTTGCCTGAACCGGCTGCTGCCGGCATGGCAGTTGTGGCGCTTGCGCCGGCAATCAGGCGCACGCGACAACTGATAGTCGCCCGCCATGGCCATAGATATTGTTGCTTATTAGCAGCGATCTGGTGCAAAATTCGCATGATGGATGTGGTTTATGACAAACTACGGCCTGCGCGGGCCCGCAGGTGCTGCCGAGCAATTGTGTCCATGAAGTGAGATAGGAAAACCCATGCTGCGTGGCCGCCTGCCATTGTCGATTTCCGCCGCGGCCGCGCTGACCTTCGCCTGCGGCGTCAGCGTGACGGCCGTGCTGTTCGCCGCCATCAGCCAGCTCGAATACGACAAGATGAGCCTGAGCCTGCAGCAGCGCGCCGGCGCCAGGGTGGCCGCCATCGAGCAGGGGCTCGATGACGCCGTCGAGGTGCTGACGACGACGAACCAGCTGTTTGCCGCCGTCGTGCCCGTCACGCGCGAGCAGTTCCACGCCTTCACCACGCCGCTGCTGCAGCGCCACCCGTTCATCCAGGCCTTCAATTTCCACCGTATCGTGCCGCATGCCCAGCGCGACGCCTTCGAGGCCGAGCTGCGGCGCATCGCACCCGATTACGCCATGACGGAAATGCGCGATGGCGTCATCGTGCCCGCGACGACGCGCGCCAGCTATCTGGTGGTCGATTACCTCGAACCCTTGCAGGGCAACCGCCCCGCCTTCGGCCTGAACGTCAGCCCGAACGGCGTGCTGGCGCGCGCGCTGGAGCAGGCCATCATCAGCGGCCAGACCACCGCCACCGGCCTGCTGGCCCTGGCGCAGGGACCGCAGCAGGGCTTCGTCATCGTGCGTCCCGTGTACCGCCACGGCGTGCCGCTGCAAACGGTGCAGCAGCGGCGCGCGGCACTGATCGGCGATACGGCGGTCATCGTGCGGGCCGGGGAGCTGGTGCAGAAGATCCTCGCCGGCGCCGACCTGCTGGGCGACCCGCAGCTCGAACTGAGCGTCTACGCCGACGCCGGCGCCGACCCGCGCCAGATGATCTTCCGGCATGGCCAGGCGCCTGTAGACGAAGCGGGCGGCGCCTGGGAATCGCTGCCGCGCTGGCTGCAATTTGCCTACCACAGCCACTATGACCGGGCCTTCGTTTCCGCCGGCCGGCCGTGGCATGTGCGCGTGGTGGCCCATCCGCGCCCCTTCCTGGCCGACCACCTGGGTTCCCTTTTCACGCTGATCATGGGTCTGCTGTTCAGCATGCTGACGGCCGCCTTCGTGCAGTCGCTGACGCAGCGCTCGCGCCGCGTGCAACTGCTGGTGGAGCAGCGCACGGCCGACCTCAAGCGCAGCAACGAGCTGCTCAGCGCCGACGTGCGCGCGCGCCAGCGCACCGAACGCGCCCTGCAGGAAAGCGAAAAACGCTTCCGCCGCCTGCTGGCCCTGTCCTCGGACTGGTACTGGGAACAGGACGCCAACTTCTGCTTCACCCACATCACCAGCGGTTTCACGGACAAGTCGAACATGCCGCTGGAACGCTTCATCGGCATGACGCGCTGGGACAACAACCCGGAAATGCGCAATTCGCGCTGGGGCAAGCAGCATATCGCCAAGCTGGAAGCGCACCTGCCCTTTTCCAACCTCGAATATGCGATGCAGGACCGCGACGGCCAGCTGCGCTGGTTCAGCATCAATGGCGAACCGCTGTTCAACGAGCTGGGCGAATTTCGCGGCTACCGGGGCACGGGTTCCGAAATCACGGAGCGCAAGCTGGCCGAGCAGCAAATCCAGCACATCGCCCACCACGACGTGCTGACGGGCTTGCCCAACCGCGCCCTGCTGCGCGACCGCCTGGCGCAAGCGATGGCCCTGTCGCGCCGCAAGAACCGCGCCCTATGGGTGCTGTTGATCGACCTCGACCGTTTCAAGTTCGTGAACGACAGCCTGGGTCACAAGGCCGGCGACCTGCTGCTGAAAACCATCGCCACGCGCCTGCAGGCCAGCCTGCGCGAGACCGATACGGTGGCGCGCCTGTCGGGCGACGAATTCGTCGCCATCCTGTGCGAACAGGCCGACGAGGTGCTCAGCGCCGCCATCGTGCAGCGCGTGATGGATGCCGTGGCCCAGCCGGTACTGTTGGATGGCAAGGAATTCTTCGTCACCTGCAGCATCGGCGTGGCCGTCTACGACATGTCGCGCTACGACGCCCCCGGCGACGTGACCCTGAATGGCGAGACGCAGAACCTGATCGAGCAGGCCGACATCGCCATGTACTGCGCCAAGAAACAGGGGCGCAACAACATCAAGTTCTATACGACAGCCATGAACCAGGCCACCCTGGAGCGCCTGCGCATCGAGACGGCGCTGCGCAACGCGCTCGAACGCGAGCAGTTCGTGCTGCATTACCAGCCGCAGGTGGACCTGGCCAGCGGGCGCATCGTCGGCGTGGAAGCGCTGCTGCGCTGGCAGCACCCGGACCTGGGCATGGTGGCGCCGCAGCGCTTCATCGCGCTGGCGGAAGATACGGGCCTGATCGTGCCGATCGGCGCCTGGGTCATGCGCGAGGCGTGCGCGCAGGTGAAACGCTGGCATGCGGCGGGACTGGACACGCTGCGCCTGGCCGTGAACCTGTCGGCGCGCCAGTTCAACGAGCCGAACCTGGTCGCCTCGATCGCCGAAGTGCTGCTGGAAACGGGCCTGCCGCCCGCCTGCCTGGAACTGGAACTGACGGAAAGCCTGTTCATGCACGACGTGGCGCTGGCCGTCAGCCAGCTGCACGACATGAAGGCGCTGGGGGTGCAGCTGTCGATCGACGACTTCGGCACCGGCTATTCCAGCTTCGCCTACCTGCGCACCTTCCCCATCGACGTGCTGAAGATCGACCGCAGTTTCGTCGGCGACGTGGCGCGCGACGCGGACGACGCGGCCATCGTCGTCTCCATCATCGCCCTGGCGCACAACTTAAAACTGCGCGTGGTGGCCGAAGGCGTGGAAACGGCCGAGCAGCTGGACTACCTGCGCCAGCACGGCTGCGACGAGGCGCAAGGCTATTACTTCAGTCACCCGCTGCCCGCGCACGAGGTGGAACTGCTGCTGCGGGCCGAAACGAAGGAAGTGAACGCCGCGGCCTGACGCGCGTGCGCGCAGGCTAGCCCGCCGGCAGCCTGGCGAGCAGCGCCAGTTCCTTCCAGTCGTCAGCGAGGCCGGCTGCCGCCAGAAACTCCGCCACGCCCTCGCTGGCGTCGATGTCGGGCGCGCTGCCCGGCTTGGCCCACAGATTGTCGCACTCGGTGCAAACGACCACCTCCTGCCCCGTCTTTCTGACTTTCGCAAGAATCAGGTCGCCGTATTCGCCGCAGGTAGGACACTCCATTTCCGTCTCCTTCATGCCCGGCCTACAGCTTGTGCTGCAGGAATTCGAGGAAACAGCTGATGCGCTGCGCCAGCTGCGTGTTGCGGTAGTAGACGGCGTGGATCTGCTGGCGGTAGCCCGTGTAGAACGGCTGCAGCACTTTCACCAGGCGGCCGGCGGCGATATCGTCCTTCGTCATGAAATCGGACAGGCAGACGATGCCCTGGTCGTGCAGGGCCAGCTGGCGCAGGGTTTCGCCGCTGGAGGCGGCCAGCGCGGGCACGATCTGCAGGCTGTTGCCCGCTTCGTGGCGCAGCGGCCAGTTGTTGCCCAGGTCGTACTGGGCAAAGCCCAGCAGCGCATGGCCGGACAGCGCTTCCGGCGTGGCCGGTTCGCCGTGGCGCGCCAGGTAGGCGGGCGTGGCCAGCACGTGCAGCGGACTGGCAGTCAGGGCGCGCGCATGCAGGGTCGAGTCGACCAGGGCGCCGATGCGGATGGCGATATCGGTGCGGTGCTCGAGCAGGTCGGCGATCTGGTCGTTGCTGGTCAGCTCCAGGCGGATGTCCGGGTACATGGCGCGAAATTCGGCCACGTGGGGCACCACGCAATGGAGCATGAAGGGCGAGGCGGCATCGACGGACAGGCGCCCGGCCGGTTTCTGGCGGCGGATGCGGATCGACTCTTCCACGTCCTCCATCGAGGCGAGGATGGCGCGCGCCTTGTCCAGGAACAGCTGCCCCTCTTCCGTCAGCTCCATGCGCCGCGTGGTGCGCGTCAGCAGCGACGTGGCCAGCTTGTCTTCCAGGCGCGACAGGGCGCGGCTGACGCCCGACGTGGTTTGCCCCAGGTGCCCGGCGGCCGCGCTCAGGGTGCCGCTGTCGATGACGGTGACGAAAATTTTCAGGTCGTCCGAATTGATATCCATTGCTGCCTTATTGTTGCCTGCATTTCACATATCCCGCCATTATAATGGAATCATGGCAACAGTGAGAGCAAGCAGGCAACGTCAGGCAACGTAAAACAAAATGGCGATAAAATGGCAGCTGCTGCCGGCCAGCACGAACAGGTGCCAGATGCCGTGGCCATGGCGCAGCTTGTGGTCGGTGGCATAGAAAGCGATGCCGCCCGTGTAGCACAGCCCGCCCGCCACCAGCCATAGGAAACCGTTCCACTCGAGCGCCGCCAGCAGCGGCTTGATGCCGATGACGATCAGCCAGCCCATGGCCACGTAAATCACCAGCGACAGGATGCGCGCGCCTTTCGCATACACATATTCCTGCACGATGCCAAACAGCGCAAGGCCCCAGACGACGCCGAACAGCGACCAGCCCCACGGCCCGCGCAGGGTCACCAGCATGAAGGGCGTGTAGGTGCCCGCGATGAGCAGGTAGATGGCGCAATGGTCGAGCCGCTGCAGCACGGCCTTGGCCTTGCCGCGCACGCTGTGGTACAGGGTGGAAGTGAGGTACAGGGTCAGCAGCATGGCCGCGTACACGCTGCAGCTGACGATTTTCCAGGGATCGCCCGTGCGGGCCGCCGCGACGATCAGGATGACGCCGCCGATGGCCGCCAGCGCGGCGCCCACCGTATGGGAAATGCTGTTGAACCGTTCACCGTGGTACATGCTTGACCGCCCGCTGCGTTAAAAACAGGCTCATCCTACACGCTTGGGGAGATCGGGGTGCGCGGTTTGCGCAAGGCAGGCACAGGAAAAGCCGGGGCGCATGCGATTGCCGCCCCGCTTGTTCCTGCTCAAACTATCAAGCCGCTTCCGCCTTCTTGCGCGCGGGACGGCGCGCCGGGGTCTTGCGCGGCGCCTTGGCCGGCTTGTCTTCCGCCACGACGGCCGCTTCCACCGGCGCCGCCTCAATCACGGGCGCCGCTTCCGCCACGGCGTCGGCCGCCTTCCTGGCCGGCTTTTTCGCCGCTGCCGTCTTGCGCGCCGGCGTGCGCTGCTTGGCCTTCGGCTTCGCTTCGGCGGCCGCTTCCACGATCGCTTCGGCTACAGGTTCAGGCACGGGCGCAGGCATGGCTTCCACCACCGCCACCTCGACGGCCTCGGCGCGCGCTTCGCGGGCGCCATCGCCATTCTTGCGGCCGCCACGGCCATTGCGGCGCGAACCACGCTTGGCGTTGCCCTCTTCCGCTGCCACCTCGACCACCGCTTCCACGGCTTCGGCCACTTCATGCACGATCTCCGGCTGCGGCGCGGGCGCATACTGCTCGACGACAGCCGATTCAGCCTCGGCCACCGGCACGAAAGCCTGTGGCGCGGACTCGCCGCGGCGCTGCTCGCTCTGCTTGCGGCCGCCACGGCCGTTGCGGCGCGAATCGCGGCGGCTGCCGCCTTCACGGTGACTGCCCTCTTCCGCCGTCGCGCCCGTCTCGCCGGCGACGATGGCTTCGCTGGAAGCTTCCCCGTTCACGGGCGCAGCGACAGGCACCAGGCCGCTGCTGCGGTAGACATAGGCGCCCGATTTTTCATCGCGGCCAAATTCCAGCAAGCCGCGCGCCTGCGCTTCTTCCAGCAGGTTGCCGAAGGTGCGGAAACCGTAGTAGGACTCGCTGAAGTCCGGCTTGCGGCGCTTGATCGCTTCCTTCAGCATCGAGGCCCAGATCTTGCCGCTGTCGCCCCGCTCGGACACCAGCGCGTCGAAGGTCGCGACGGCCATTTCGATCGCTTCCGTCTTGCGCGACTCGTATTTTTCCTTGCGGCGCACTTCTTCGTCGGGCGAACGCTTGGCCGCCGGGGTTTCGCGCGCGTCGCGCTTGGCGGCCGTGCGGCGGCTCTCGCGCACCAGGTCGTCGTAGAAAATGAATTCGTCGCAGTTCGCCACCAGCAGGTCGGAAGTCGACTGCTTGACGCCCACGCCGATCACCTGCTTGGCGTTTTCGCGCAATTTCGACACCAGCGGCGAAAAATCGGAATCGCCGCTGATGATGACGAAGGTGTTCACGTGGGCCTTGGTGTAGCACAGGTCCAGCGCATCGACGACGAGGCGGATGTCGGCCGAATTCTTGCCGGACTGGCGCACGTGGGGAATTTCGATCAGCTCGAAGTTCGCCTCATGCATGGTGCCCTTGAAGCTTTTATAACGGTCCCAGTCGCAATAGGCCTTCTTGACGACGATACTGCCCTTGAGCAACAAACGTTCCAGGATGGGTTTGATGTCGAATTTTTCGTAATTTGCATCTCGCACGCCGAGCGCGACGTTCTCGAAGTCGCAAAACACGGCCATGCTGAGGTTTTCTGGGGATGACGCCATAAGGGTGAATTCTCGCTGATGATAAGGGCGGACGGGAAGCGCAACGCCTCCCTTTTCGCCTAGTATATTCGCCCATCCCCCGTTTCGGCGACAACTATCGTGCGCGGCGGCCTATTGCGCGCCGCCGGCGGCGCTCGCGCTGGCGCCGGCGACCGGCCAAACGACGCTTTCATCGACCGAATACAGCTGGCATGGCAGGCTGCTGCGGCGCTGGCACGAAGCGAGCGCGCGCACATCGGGACTTTCGCCCTCCTCGGCCCAGCCCCAGGCGCCGCTGGCCGACAAGGCAAAGGCGCGCGGCGCGGTTTTCTCCAGGAAGTCGCGGTAGGCGGCGCGGCCCTGCTCTTCCAGGTAGGGCACGGCGGCGATATCGTCCTGCGGCGCGAAATGCGTGGCGGGCGGCGACGGCGCATCGGCCACGCGGTAGACCTGGCGCACCGGCATGCCGATCTTCTGCAGGAAGCGCTCGGTGGCGGGCAGCCACACGGCCACCCCGTCGCGGCTGCCCAGGGTCAGGTGGGCGTCGCGCTTGAACGGGCCATACGCCAGCAGTTGCGCCCGGCCGCCTGAACCGGTAAAGGAATTGAACAGCCGCCGCGCCAGCGCCGGCGAAAAGTACGAGTCATTCGCGCCATACAGCCACAGGCTGGGAATGTGGTTGTAGGCGCCCAGGGTGGCAAAGGACTTGGCCAGCGCTCCTTGCCAGTCGCAGCCGGGCATGTCGACGCGCAAGCCGCCGGAAAAATTGAGCACGCCGCGCACGCCGGGCAGCACCCGGGTGGCCAGCGCCAGCGCCGCCATGCCGCCATACGACTGCCCCGCGACGACGATGCGCTGCGGGTCGACCCAGCCCTGGCGGCGCGCATACGCCAGCGCGGCGAGCATGTCGCGCGCCTGGCCCTGGGCGTTGCCCAGCATGTCGCAGCCGAAATCGCGGTAAGCGCCAGTGGAGCGCGCAAAACCGGCGCGCATCGGCAGCATCACGGCATAGCCGCGGCGCACGAACTCGGTCGCCATATAGATGAAGCGCTCGCGCTGCTGCAGCCGGGCCGGGCCGGCCTGCTTGCCGTGGTTCATCAGCAGCAGGGGAAACGGGCCGGGGCCGGGGGACGGAACACCGTCGTTTCCAGCGTTTCGCGCAAGCCATCGCCCGCCGGCACCATGATCACCTGCTCGTTCAGGCGCGCATCGAACGGTAGCTGCGAGGGAACAAGCTGGGCTTTCAGGGGCAGGCAAAGCAGGCTGAGCAGCATACCCAGCGAAATGGGGCGAAGCAGGTGGAAAATGGCGCACTCCGTGGATGACTTCCCTGCCAGTCTAGACAGTGAAATAGCACAGAACAATATAAAAAAATTACGTGACACACATATTTTTTGCGGCAACCACCTGCGGAAAAAAATTATTGCCTTGCACCAACCAATTTTCCGTCTGGCGGGAGTAAACTGGAAGCCTTCTGAAGGAGCCGCCATGTCCATCTCCGCCCTCACCACCGGTACCTCGGGGCTCACCGCCAACCAGCGCGCGCTGGATGTGGCCGCCAACAATATCGCCAACGCGAATACGCCGGGCTTCCAGCCGCAGTCGGCCGATTTCCAGGAAGCCAGCCCGGCCGGCACGGGCGTCACCCTCTCGGTCGAAGGGCGCAAGCTGGCCGCCAGCGAAAGCGTCAGCGGCGCCAATGCGACCGCGGCCAAGGCGGCCGAAAGCCGGCCGAACGGCGTGGGCCTCGCTTCCGAACTGACGGATAACCTCGTCTACAAGGCCGGTTTCAACCTGTCGGCGAACGTCGTCAAGGCGGCCGACCAGGCACTGGGCAGCCTGATCGACGTCAAGACCTGAACACAGTGACTATCGGCAAGATAGTCTAGTTTTTCATTTCCAGCGCCAATGGCGCCATCGCCGGCGTGATCAGCGCCAGCAGCCGTTCGGCGGGAATGCCGTCGCGCGCCTGCACCGACAAGCCATGCAGCAAGGCCGCATAGTAGTCGCCCAGCGCCTGCACGTCGGCTTCCCCTTTTAATTCCCCTGCCAGTTGCGCCGCGCGCAGGCGCTCGATGACGGCTTGCGTGCGCGCGCGGCGGTGCTGCGCCAGCCAGTCGGCGATGCCCGCGTTTTCCGCGCTCGTGTTCGTGGCGGCCGTGACCACCATGCAGCCTTGCGGCTGGCCGCTGCGCGTATACAGCAGCACGGCTTCTTCCAGCATGCGCGCCACCGCGTCGCGCACGTTCAGGCTGGCCGCCAGCGCGTGCACGGCAAATGCGCCTTCTCCCGTTTCATACAGCTCCACGGCTTCGCGGAACAGCTGCTCCTTCGAGCCGAACGCCGCATAGATGCGCGCGGAGGCGATGCCCAGCGCCGCCACCAGGTCGGCCATCGATACGCCTTCGTAGCCGCGCGTCCAGAACGCGTCGCGCGCTTTTTCCAGCGCCAGCGCGCGGTCGAATTCCCTCGGTCTTCCTGCCATTTTTATCCTCTGCTTGCGAAGTGGCGGCCAGTATAACGCCTGGCGCCCGCGGCGCGTTCGCGATTTATTTTGCATCCCGGGCTTGACCGCGCCAACAATTTCGCCTATTCTTTGTCGATCGACAAACAATAGGAGCCGATATGAAAACCATCCAAGGACCAAGCCTGCACCTGGCACAATTCGCCGCCGACACGGCGCCCTTCAACACCCTGCCCGCCATCGCCGAGTGGGCGGCAGGCATGGGCTTCAAGGCCCTGCAGATTCCCGCCTGGGATGCGCGCCTGTTCGACGTGGCACAGGCCGCGCACAGCCAGCAATACTGCGACGACCTGGTCGCCATGCTGGCCAGCCATGGCCTGGTCATCAGCGAACTGACGACGCACATCCTCGGCCAGCTGGTGGCCGTGCACCCGGCCTACGACGCGCTGTGCGACAGCTTCGCCCCGGCACATCTGCACGGCCAGCCGGCCGCGCGCACCGAGTGGGCCATCGAGCAAGTGAAATTGGCGGCCATGGCGTCGAAACGCCTGGGCCTGACCGACATGGGCACCTTCTCCGGCTCGTTCGCCTGGCCCTACCTGTTCCCGTTCCCGCAGCGCCCGCCCGGCCTGATCGAGGCGGCCTTCGACGAACTGGCACGCCGCTGGCTGCCCATCCTCGACGTGTGCGAGGAACAGGGCATCAACCTGTGCTACGAAATCCATCCCAGCGAAGACCTGCACGACGGCATCAGCTTCGAGATGTTCTACGAGCGCGTGGGCCGCCACCCGCGCTGCAAGATGCTGTTCGACCCCAGCCACTTCGTGCTGCAGCAGCTGAACTACCTGGAATTCATCGACATCTACAAGGACCATATCCGCATGTTCCATGTGAAGGATGCGGAGTTCAATCCGACGGGTCGGCAAGGCATCTACGGCGGCTACCAGTCGTGGGAAAACCGCGCCGGGCGCTTCCGCTCGCTGGGCGACGGCCAGGTCGACTTCAAGGCCATCTTCTCGAAGATGGCGCAGAACGACTACGCGGGCTGGGCCACGCTGGAATGGGAATGCTGCCTGAAGGACCAGGAAGTGGGCGCGCGCGAAGGCGTGGCCTTCATCAATGCCCACATCATTCCCGTGACCGACAAGATCTTCGACGACTTCGCCGGCGCCCCCGTCAGCGCACAACAGATCAATACCCTGCTCGGCATCGAGCATCACTAATCAAGGAAACATATGAACGACTTCATTCACGACTACGTGCGCATCGACGGCCAGCGCCTGCATTGCGTCATCGCCGGCGAAGGCAAACCCGTGCTGCTGATCCCCGGCTGGCCGCAAACCTGGTATGCGTGGCGCCACGTGATGGCGGCGCTGGCCGCCAGCGGCTACCAGGCCATCGCCATCGATCCGCCGGGCAGCGGCCATTCGAGCCGCCCGGCCGATGGCTACGATACGGGCACCATTGCCGCCACCCTGCACCGCGCCATGCTGGCCCTGGGCCACACGCAGTACGACGTGGTTGGCCACGACATCGGCATGTGGGTCGGCTATGCGCTGGCCAGCGATTTCCCGCAGGCCGTGACGAAACTGGCGCTGACGGAAGCCGTGATTCCCGGCCTGGCCCCGGCGCCGCCGATTTTCGTCGCGCCGTCGGATAACATCTTCCTGTGGCACTTCATGTTCAACCAGGTGCTCGATTTGCCGGAAATGCTCACGGCGGGCAAGGAACGCGAATACATCCGCTTCATCCTTGACCGCTGGTCCTACCGCCGCGACAAGGTGGCCGTCGACGTGTATGCGGACGCGTATGCCACGCCGGGCGCGCTGCGCGCCGGCTTCGCCTACTACCGGGCGATTCCGGAAACCATCCGGCAAAACCTCGAACGGGCGAAGACGCGCCTGGCCATGCCGGTGCTGGCCATCGGCGCCGACCACGCCACCAACGACGCGCCGCTGCTGACCATGCAGGGCAAGGCGGACATCCTGCAAGGCGCCATCGTTGCCGAATGCGGCCACTTCATCATGGAAGAACAGCCGGAAGCGTTCATCGCCCACCTGCTGCCGTTCCTGGCCGGAGAGCCCGCATGAGCCTCGATCCGCTGATCGCCGCCTGGCTGGACCAGACCAGGGATGCGCCGCCGCCCGCCTCGCTGGCGGACCTGCGCGCGGCCACGGAAACGGGACTGCGCCAGCTGCACGGGCCATTGGAAGACGTCGCGTCCGTCACGGATTACGTGCTGCCGGGCGAGCATGCGCTCACCGTGCGCGCCTACGTGCCCGCCGGCGCGGACACGGGCCAGCCTTTGCCGGCCATCGTCTTCGCGCATGGCGGAGGATGGTGTCTGTGCTCGCTGGAGCTGTACGACAATCCCTGCCGCGCGCTGGCCAACGCCACCGGTTGCGTGATCTTTTCCGTCGACTACCGGCTGGCGCCCGAGCACAAGTTTCCCGTGCCGCTGAACGACTTTTACGGGGCCCTGTGCTGGGTCGCCGAGCAGGCGGAGATGCTGGGCATCGATGCGAAACGGCTGGCCGTGGGCGGCGACAGCGCAGGCGGCAACCTGGCGGCGGCCGCCGCCCTGATGGCGCGCGACCAGGCGGGACCCGCGCTGGCGCACCAGTTGCTGCTGTACCCGGCGCTTGATTTCGCCTTCGACACGCCGTCCTACCAGCGCTATGCGGAAGGCCACTCGCTGACGCGGGAAGCGATGCGCTTTTGCTGGTCGGCCTACCTGAACGAGCCGGCTGACGGCGCGCAGCCCTACGCGGCGCCCCTGCAGGCCGCGTCGCTCAAGGACCTGCCGCCGGCGACCGTGCTGGTATGCGAATACGACCCGCTGCACGACGAAGGCGAAGCCTATGCGCGGTATTTGCGCGACAACGGCGTGGCGGCGCAATGCGTGCAGCTCGACGGCATGATCCATGCATCGATACACATGCTGGGCCTGACGCCAGCGGCGCGCGGCTTGTTCGACGTGGCGGGCAAGGCCATGCGGCAAGCGCTGGCGGCATAGAAAAAACGCGCCGGGGATGGCTCCACGGCGCGTTTTTTAGTATCAGCTGCGCATCACTCCACCAGCTTGCGCACCTCGATGGCGTTCAGCCACTTCACATGGCGCGGACCCGTACGGATATCCTTGGCCGAGATGAGGGCGATTTCGCCATCGCTGTCGTCGAGGGCCTTGCCGTTTTTTTCATAATAGACGATCACGCCCTCGCCGGCCGGCGCGTTATACAGCTCGCCCCAGGAAAACACCACCGCATAGCCATCGGTGGCCGTGGCGATGATGGCGAGCTTCTTGACGTCGTTGTGGCCGGGCGCGTCCAGCGCCGCCTTGTCGAGGATGTCGCGCAGGCGCACGCCCTTGTAACTGGTGATGGTTTCGGCCTTGTCGCCATTGTGGCGCGTGACGGCGATGTCTCCGCCATTGGCCGGCGGCAGCTGGCGCAGGCCGGCCACTGTCAGGGTCAACGGCGCTGCCACCTTGCCCGTCACGGTGAGCGTGTGGCTCATATTCTCGCGCGCCGGCGCCGGGCCGGCCCATGCGGGGGCCGCCGCCAGCAGCGCCGCCGAAACGAGGCTCGTCAGTATGGTCTTCAACATGCTATGTCCTTTCATGGAACAATCAAAAAATCAGAACTGGTATTGCGCATTGGCCAGCCAGGTGCGGCCCGCGCCGGGAAAACCGTCGGCCAGCGCGTAGTTGCGGTCAGCCAGGTTCGCCACGCCCGCTTCCAAGGTCAAGGCCGGCAGGGGACGGTACACGGCCTTCAGGTTCACTGCCGCAAAACCGCCCAGCTCCAGCGTGTTCGAGACCCAGCGCCCGCTGTTCGCTTCCGCGATGGCCACCACGTCGACCTGGCGCGCCGCGTGCAGCACGGCGTGCGCCGTCAGCTTGTGGCGCGGCACGTCCGTCAGGCGGATGGCGCGGTCGCTGACGTTCTTCATCTCCGTGTACGTGTAATTGCCGCCGAAATCGAGCCAGGCGCCGGCGCGGCCGCGCACGCCCAGTTCCACGCCGCTGATGTGCGCCCTGCCCGCGTTGCGCATCTGCGAACGCACGCCCGCCACGTTCGCCACGCTCTGGATCTTGTCCTTCACGTCGCTGTAGAACAGCGCCGCTTCCAGGCTGGCACCCTGCATGCTTCCTTGATACCCCAGCTCGTAATTCATCGCCTGCTCGGCGCGCAAGGCCGGGTTTTCGATATACGTGCCCAGGCGCTGCGAGTAGCGGTCCTTCAGGGTCGGCAGGCGCGACTTGCGCGCCACGGTGGCATACACACGCGAGTCAAGACCGGTCTTGTGGAACAATCCCGCCTGCAGGTCGGTGGCCGATTGATTATCGGGCAAGGTGTAGGCATTGCCGGCGCTGTAGACCGTGTCCGGACGCAGTGCGTTGCGCGAGGCGCCCAGCGACAGTTCCGTCGCCGCATTGAGGGCGATGCTGTCTTCCGCGCCCAGGGTCCACAGCGCGTCCTTGTACCAGGTGGTGCGCACGCCCTTGCCATCGCGTTCCTGGTGCTCGTCGGCCTTGTAGCTGGCCACAAGGCGCAGGCTGTGCGCGGCCAGGCGGAACGATTCGAGCTCCACCGCGCCGCCGTTCGTGCGGTCGTTATAGATGCTGCTCCCGCCGCTGACGCTGCCCTGGCCGCTGGTCTTGATCGTGCTGTAGCTGCCATTGGTGAACGAGGTGATTTCATTGTCATAGCTGTCGTGGTACAAGCGCAGTTTCAGGCGTTCCTGCCGGCCCAGGCGCGTCTGCGAGACGAGATACACGCTTTCCTTGTTCCAGTATGGCCATTGCCAGTAGCGCGCGCCAACGGGATTCGTCGATGGCGGCTGGCCCTTTTCGCCATGCTGCTTGTAGTAACTGAGCGCATACTCGTCGCCCGCCTGCGCACCATCGGGCGTGTAGCCCACCTTGAACGACAGCTTGTGGTCCTTGCGATAGGCGTTATTGCGCATGCCGCCGCCTTCCGTGGCCGTGGGGCGGAAATCGGACGACAGAGGAAAGCCGTCGCTGTCGATATACGACACGCCCGCCTGCAGATACCACAGGCCTTGGTTCGTGCCCGCGTTGGCCGACACCTGGCGCTCGCTGCCCGAACCGAATCCCACTGACGCATCGCCTTCCATCAAAGCCGTCGGTTTGCGCGACACCAGGTTGATGGCGCCGCCCAGGGTATTGGCGCCGTAGGCCACGGAACTGAAGCCCTTGGCCACCTGGATGGCGGCCAGGTCGGACGTCGTGAAGCGATTGAAATCGACGTAGCCGTCATACGGCACGTAGACGGGAATGCCGTCGATGTACAGCGGCACCTGGCGCGCATCGAAGCCGCGGATGGCCACGGTTTTCTCGTTGCGCGCATTGGTCGACAGCGACACGCCGGACAGCAAATTCAATGCGTCGCCCACGTTGTCGCGGTTAAAGCGGCGCATCTCGGCGCGGCTCACTTGCGCGCCCACCTGCTGTTCCATCTGGCCTGCCTGTTCACGCTGGCCTACCACCGTCACCGTGCCCAGCACGAACGCCGCCGCCTCATCCTTGCCGCTTGTCTGCTGCGCCTGCGCCATCTGCGCCAGCGCCAGCATCACGGCGCCTGCCAATACCTGTTTCACCATCGTCATCTTGCTCTCTTCCGTTATATATCGTCTTATATAGCGATATGCAAAAAAAGCGGCCACGCATGCGGCGGCCGTCATCCAACGGCGCAATATACAGATGTATATAACGATACTCAAGCGGCAAGGGAAAAAGCCCTCGCGCAAGTCAATTCCTCACGTTTTTTCATGCACCGCAGCATTTCGCTGTGCGAACGAATGTTTCACAAAACGATTGACACGTCCAATTTGGCTAGGCAAACTGATTTCCAGGGAGTTCGAAAATGAATGCAAATATGACAAATATTCAGGCCGCAACGGATCCGGAAATCATCGTCTTCGGCGATGACGAGGAAGGCAAGGACCGCCAGTTCGTCAACGCGCTGGCGCGGGGCCTGGAAGTGCTCCGCTGCTTTCGCCCCGGCGAAGTATTCCTGTCGAATGCGGACATGGCCAAGCGCACGGGCATCCCCAAGCCCACCATTTCGCGCCTCACCTACACCCTCACCAAACTGGGCTACCTCAATTATTCGGACAACCTGGGCAAGTACCAGCTGGGCGCCGGCGTGCTGGCCCTCGGCTACCGCATGCTGTCGAACCTCGACGTGCGCAAGATGGCGCGTCCGCTGATGGAGGAACTGGCCGAACATGCGCAGGCGTCCGTGTCGCTGGGTACGCGCGACCGCCTCAGCATGGTCTACGTGGAAACGTGCCGCAGCAGCGCCAACGTCACCCTGCGCCTCGACGTCGGCTCGCGCATTCCCCTGATGACGACGGCCATGGGCAAGGCCCTGCTGTGCATCCTGCCGCAGGCCGAACGCGACTACCTGATGGACCACGCCAGGGTACATGAGACGGAGCGCTGGCCGCGCATCAAGGCCGGCATCGAGCAAGGCTTCAAGGATTACCAGGACCGGGGCTTTTGCATCTCCGCCGGCGAGTGGCAGAACGACGTGCATGCCGTGGGCGTGCCCATGCTGGGTGCCGACGGCGAACAGGTGATGGCCTTCAATTGCGGCGGCCCCGCCTTCCTGCTGTCGCGCGAAAAACTCGAATCCGACCTGGGACCGCGTCTGGTGGCCCTGGTCAAGACAGTGGAAAAAAACCTGGGCCGCGGTTAGACTGCGCGCCCCCTCTCAACGACAGATCAACTCAAAGCGCCGAGGAAACCGATGATACGCGACGAAGAAACCCTGAACATCCTGCTCGACAGCATCGCCCGTTTCGTGCGCGAAGTGCTGGTGCCGAACGAGGCGCTGGTGGCCGAGACGGACACGATCCCGCCCGCCATCGTGGCGCAGATGCGCGAGCTGGGCCTGTTCGGCCTGTCCATCCCTGAAGCCTACGGCGGCCTGGAACTGAGCATGGAAGAGGAAGTGCGCGTCGCGTTTGAGATCGCCCGCACCTCGCCCGCCTTCCGCTCGCTGATCGGCACGAACAACGGCATCGGCTCGCAAGGCATCGTCATCGACGGCACGGAAGCGCAAAAACAATACTATCTGCCCAAGCTGGCGGCCGGCGAGATCATCGGCTCGTTCGCCCTGACGGAAGCGGGATCGGGGTCGGATGCCGCCTCGCTGCGCACGACGGCCGTGCGCGACGGCGACTTCTATATCCTCAACGGCAGCAAGCGCTACATCACCAATGCGCCCGAGGCCAGCATTTTTACCGTCATGGCCCGCACGGACCCCGTCAAGCGCGGCGCCTCGGCCATTTCCGCCTTCATCGTGGAAAAGGATACGCCAGGCCTTTCCCTGGGCAAAATAGATAAGAAAATGGGCCAGCAAGGCGCGCATACCTGCGACGTCATCTTCGAAAATTGCCGCGTTCCCGCCGCGAACATCATCGGCGGCAAGGAAGGCGTGGGTTTCAAGACAGCCATGAAGGTGCTCGACAAGGGCCGGCTGCACATCGCCGCCGTCTGCGTGGGCGCGGCCGAACGCATGCTGGCCGACGCCCTCGCCTACGCCATGGAGCGCCAGCAGTTCGGCCAGCCCATCGCCGAATTCCAGCTGATCCAGGCCATGCTGGCCGACAGCAAGGCGGAAATCTACGCGGCGCGCAGCATGGTGCTCGACGCGGCGCGGCGGCGCGACAACAAGGAAGACATCTCGACGGAAGCGTCGTGCTGCAAGCTGTTCGCCTCCGAAATGTGCGGCAGAGTCGCCGACCGCTCCGTGCAGATCCACGGCGGCGCCGGCTACATCAGCGAATACGCGGCCGAACGCTTCTACCGCGACGTGCGCCTGTTCCGCATCTACGAAGGCACGACGCAGATCCAGCAGATCGTCATCGCCCGCAACATGATCAAGGCAGCGCAAAAGTGAAGGAGGCCGCGATGGACATTCCCGCCCTGCTGGCCCACTTGCCGGCGCGCCTGTCGGCCATCCCCATCTATTGGGCGGCGCGCGCGCCGGACGCGCCCGCGCTGCATGAAGGGGGCCGCAGCTGGACCTACGCCCAGCTGCGGCACAGTGTGGACAGCGCCGCGCAGCTGCTGCGCCGACTGGACGTGCGCGCCGGCGACCGCCTGATGGTGGTGGGCGAGAACTGTGCGCTGCAGGTGGCGCTGATCTTTGCCGCCGCCAGCATCGACGCCTGGATCGTCAACGTCAATGCACGGCTGTCGGCGCGCGAGATCGACACCATCGCCATGCATTCCAGTGCGCGGCGCGTGCTGTTCCTGTCCGGCGCTTCGCCGGAAGCGGCCACGCATGCGGCGCGTCTGGGCGCGGCCAGCGCCACGGTCGACGGCATGGGCGAGCTGCTGGCGGGCGACTTGAACGAGGCGGCCATCGCGGAAGACACGGTGCCCGGCAACGAACAGGTGGCCGCGCTGATCTACACGACGGGCACGACGGGGCAATCAAAAGGCGTGATGCTCACGCACCGCAACCTGCTGTTCATCGCCGCCGTCTCCAGCACCCTGCGCGGCTTGAGCAGCACCGACCGCGCCTACGGCGTGCTGCCGATTTCCCACGTGTACGGCCTGGCATCGGTGGCCCTGGGCACCCTGTATGCGGGCGCCGCGCTGTACCTGGTGCCGCGCTTTTCCGTCGACGGCCTGCTCTCGGCCCTGAAGGACGACGGCTTGACCATCGTGCAGGGCGTGCCCGCCATGTACGCCAAGCTGCTGCAAACCCTGGGCGGCGCCGACACGCCGCTGCCGACCCGGCTGCGCTTTGCGTACGCGGGCGGCTCGCCGCTGGCGCCGTCGCTCAAGCGCGACGTGGAGAAACTGCTGGGCACCGCGCTGCACAATGGCTACGGCATGACGGAAAGCGCCCCCACCATCAGCCAGACGCGCCTGGAAACGCCGCGCCGCGACGACTCCGTGGGCATGCCGATCCCCGGCGTGGAAGTACGCGTGGTGGACGTGGCCGGCAAGGATGTGGCGCCGGGCGAGCCGGGGGAACTGTGGATACGCGGGCCGAACATCATGGCCGGCTATTACCGCGAGCCGGCCATGACGGCGGCCACCATGCGCGACGGCGGCTGGCTCAATACGGGCGACATGGCGCGCCAGGACCCGGACGGCGCCCTCTTCATCGTGGGTCGCACCAAGGAACTGATCATCCGCTCCGGCTTCAATGTGTATCCGCTGGAAGTGGAAACGGCGCTCAACGCCCACGCTTCCGTGGTGCAGTCGGCCGTGGTGGGACGCACCCTGGCCGATGGCAACGAGGACGTCATCGCCTACGTGGAGCTGGACCCGCGCCAGCCTGCCAGCGTGGCAGAATTACAGGCCTGGCTGGCGCAGACCCTGTCGCCGTACAAGTGCCCGTCCGCCATCATCGTCATGGAAGCGCTGCCGGCGGCCGCCACGGGCAAGATTTTAAAGGGGCAGCTGCGGCAAATGGCGCAGAATGCACGATAAGTTGACCATGCAGTACCAGACCCGACAATAAAACCAAGCCACATCACCGGAGGAGACACGATGAAACGCACCTACACACGCATCGCCATGGCAGCGCTGGTCGCCAGCGCCTGGATGGCGCACGCCAGCGCCGACGAATTCCTGGTCGGCGCGGAAATCCCGCTGACGGGCAACCTGGCGCGGGTCGGCGCCGGCATGCAGGAAGGGATCATGGTCGCGGCCGAGGTATTCAACAAGACCAACGGCAAGCACACCATCAAGATCATCACCGTCGACGACGAATCGGCGCCCGCCAAGGCCATCGCCGCCGTGGAAAAGCTGGCCAGCCAGGGCGTGGTGGCCATCACGGGCGGCTATGGCTCGAACAATATCTCTCCCGCCTCGGACACGGCGAATAAACTGGGCCTCGTCTACATCACCTCGGGCGGCGTGGACGACAGCCTGGTGGCCAGCGGGCGCAAGAATTTTTCCGCATCAATAACACGGCCGGCTATGAAAAAGCCATGCTGGGACTGCTAGCCGACGTGGGCGCCAAATCCGTTTCCATCGTGTATTCGACCAAGGACGCCACCACGGGCCTGGCGAAAGACGTGGAAAAGGCCCTGGCCGCCAAGGGCGTGAAGGTGACGACGCACTCGTTCGACCCGGCGATCACGGACTTCAAGCCCATCATCAACAAGATCAAGCTGCAGGATAAATCCGAAGTGGTGGCCATGGTCGGCTACGAAAACGATTACGTGGGCATCATCCGCGCCGCCCGCGTGCTGAAACCGAAGATCAAGGCCATGGTGGGCGTGTGGTCGCTGGCCACGCCGAAGATGGCGGCCGACTTCCCCGACCTGATGCCGAATGTCTTCGGCACTGCCCTGCTGCCCTTCCCGACGGAATTCAAGACAGCCGACGGCAAGGCCTTCAGCGACGCCTACAAGCAGCTGTACAAGAAGGAGCCGGACTACCTGGGCCAGTTCGGCTATGTGCAGTCGATGCTGCTGTTCGAAGCGATCGCGCGCGCGGCCGACAAGGGCACGCTGAAGAAAGGCGGCGTGGCCGACGAGATGCGCAAGACGGACCGCGAAACCCTGATCGGCCGCGTGCAGTTCGCCGCCAACGGCGACAACCAGAACTTCGTGCACCGCATGGCGCAGCACCAGGACAAGAAGGTGGTGATCGTCTGGCCGAAGGAGCACGCGACGGGCAAACTGGCCTACCCTGCCCTGCCCTGGTAGGCAGCCTCCCGCTGCACACGCGCGCGCCCGCAGGACGCGCACCGATGAACGGCGGTCCTGGTGCCTCTTCGCGACGCACCAGGGCTGTCTGACGGGATGACGACATGACAGAATTAATCTTGCAAGCCCTGTATTCGGGCTTGCTGCAGGGCGGCTCCTACGCCCTGATCGCACTGGGACTGGCGCTGGTGTTCGGCACCATGAAAGTGATCAACCTGGCGCACGGCGAACTGGTGCTGCTGGCCGCCTACATCGCCTACAGCGTGGAATCGGGCCTGGGCCTGGGCCCCATGTTCGCCATTCCCATCGCGCTGGTGATCGTCAGCCTGACATCGGTCGGCGTCTACCTGATCGTCAGCCGCATCAAGAAGGACCGCGAAATCAATTCGCTGATCCTCACCTACGGCATCGGCGTCATCCTCACCAATTTCATTTTGCTGGTCTGGAAGGCCGACATCCGCTCGACCTCGTCGAGCTGGCTGCAGGAAGGCTTCGAGATCGGCCCGTTTTTCAGCATGCGCAGCGAAGTGATCTTCTTTGGCGTCAGCCTGCTGCTGATGGCGGCCCTGTGGCGCTGGCTGTCGACCAGCTGGTATGGCCGCGCCGTGCGCGCCGTCTCCAGCAACCGCGACGCGGCCAAGCTGATGGGCATCGATCCGGGCCGCACGGAACTGGTCTCGTTCCTGGTCGCCGGCATCCTGGCCGCCTTCGCCGGCGTGGCCCTGTTCAGCTATGGCGTGATCCAGCCGGCCTACGGCGGCGCGCTGACGGTGAAAGCCTTCATCATCACGGTGCTGGCCGGCATCGGCTCGATACCGGGCGTGCTGATCGCCGCCGTGCTGCTGGGCGTGGCCGAAGCCTTGACCGTCACCCTGGCCAGCTCCGCGCTGCAGGAATTGTCCGGCATGGTGCTGTTCCTGCTGGTGTTGTTCATCATGCCGAACGGCCTGTTCGGCGCACAACGGAGGCGCGGATGAAGCGCTCGACACTGATTTCAACGGCCGGCCTGCTGCTGGCCGCGTATGTCGCCGTGCCGCTGGCCTTGGGCGCCAACCAGTATGTGATGAGCATGGTGGTGGCGGCGCTGGTCATCGGCGGCGTAGCCATGTCCTGGGCCCTGCTCGGTAATTTGGGCGGCATGGTCAGCTTCGGCCATGCCGCGTTCTTCGGCGTGGGGGCGTATGTCTCCGCGCTGGCCACCGTGAAACTGGGCTTGCCCGTGTTTGCCGCCATGCTGCTGGGCGGCGCGGGCGCGGCCATCGCCGCCGTCATCATGCTGCCCGTGCTGCGGCTGCGCGGGCCGTATTTTGCGCTGGCCATCCTCGCCTACGCCCACATCTTCCGCATCCTGGCCACGGAATGGAGTGCCGTGACGGGCGGCGCCGGCGGCATCAACAATATCCCGGCCTTGCCCACCGTCTTCGGCTTCGACCTGGCCAGCAAGACGGGCGCCTACCTGGTGGTGCTGACCCTGGTGGTGGCGTGCGCCTTTGCCTACGGCCGCATCCGCGCCAGCCATTACGGCATCGCTCTGCGCGCCATGCACGACAGCGAAGACGCCACGCGCGTCGTCGGCGTCAACAGCACCTTGCTGAAAGGCGCGATGCTGCTCGTGTCGGCCTTCATGGCGGGCCTGTTCGGCGCCTTCAACGCCCACTACATCAACTTCCTCGAGCCCGACTACGCCTTCAACAGCCTGTGGGTGACTTTGCCGATCGTGGCGGCCATCTTCGGTGGCTACCGCACCATACTCGGCCCCGTGCTGGGCGCCGTCGTGGTCTACCTGGTCGACCAGCTGATCTTCAAATCGCTGATCCCCACGGGTCACCAGCTGGTGCTGGGCGTGCTGCTGGTGGCGATGATCGTCTTCAGTCCGAACGGCTTGCTGCCGCTGCTGAAAAAAGCGCTGGGTAAGGAGAAAGCACATGCTTGAACTCGATAATGTGTCCGTGCGCTTCGGCGGCCTGACGGCCGTCGACAGCGTCACCCTGAACGTGGGCAGCCACGACGTGATCGGCCTGGTGGGCGCGAACGGCGCCGGCAAGACCACCCTGTTCAATGCCATTTCCGGCCTGGTGCGTCCCACCAGCGGCGGCATCCGCTTCGAGGGACGCGACATCATGGCCACTCCCATGTACCAGCGCGCCCGCCTGGGGCTGGGCCGCACCTTCCAGATTCCGCAGCCGATGCATGAACTGACGGTGCGCGAAAACCTCGTCGTGGCGCAGCGCTTCGGCACCGGCAAGGTGGACATGCGCAAGATCGACGAAATCCTCGATTTCACGAGCCTGGCGGACAAGGCCGGGCGCGACGCGGCCAGCGAACTGGCGCTGACGGAACTCAAAGCGCTGGAAGTGGCCAAGGCGCTGGCGACCAACCCGAAACTGCTGCTGTTAGATGAAGTGCTGGCGGGCCTGGAAACGAACGGCAAGCGCCGCTTCATGGGCATGCTCAAGGACTTGCACGCCGCCTTTGGCGTGGGCATCGTCATGATCGAGCATGACATCGAGACCATCAGCAATCTGTGCCAGCGCGTGGCCGTGCTCAATTTTGGCCAGCTGATCGCCGACGGCACGCCGGATGCCGTCTTCCGCGATCCGGCCGTCATCGAAAGCTATACGGGAGCAGCGCATGCTTAACATAGAAAATCTGCGCGCCGGCTATGGCGCCATCAACGTGCTGTGGGACGTGTCGCTGTCGATCCGGAAGGGCAAGCTGACCACCATCATCGGACCGAACGGGGCCGGCAAGACGACCCTGCTGCGCGCCATCATGGGTTTGCTGCCCGTGGGCGCGGGCAGCATCGCGCTCGACGGCGTGGCCATCAACGGCACGCCGACGTGGAAGATGAGCGACGCGAGGGTCACGATGATCCCGGAAGGCCGCATGACATTCCGCGACATGAGCGTGGAAGAAAACCTGATCATGGGTGCGTTTCCGAAGGAGCACCGCAGCCGCATGCCGGCGCGCCTGGCCGAAGCCTACGCCATGTTCCCGCGCCTGCACGAGAGGCGCCGCCAGCTGGCCGGCTCGCTCTCCGGCGGCGAGGCGCAGATGCTGGCGATGGCGCGGGGCCTGATGTCGGACCCGTCATTATTGATCATCGACGAACCGTCGCTGGGCCTGGCGCCGCTGGTGGTCAACGAGCTGTTCGAGATCCTCGCGCGCCTGAACGACGGCAAGCGCACCATCATTTTAGTGGAGCAGAACACGGCGCGCGCCGTCGGCGTGGCCGATCACGTCTACCTGATGCAAAGCGGTAAGGTGGCGCTGTCGCAGGCGGCGGTCGATGTCGACCTCGAGCACCTGCATGCGCTGTATTTTGCGCGCTGAGCGGCCTGCGGCCATCACTCCTCGTCGTCGTCCTCGTCGTCGGCCAGCTTGTCAAACACCTGCAGCTCGGCCTTGCTCAGTCCCGTCATCACAAAGGGATCATCGGCGGGAAAGCGGCCCGTATCAACCAGCATGCGCAGCTTGCTCAAGCGCTCGCCCAGCGCCAGCGCCTGCGCCTGGGGATCGGCGTCGGCCTGCCCGATCGCGCGCGTCACGGACTCGGGAAACTCCCATAGTTCGGCGATCCGTACCGACAGGATGCGCGCTTGCGCAAATACCTGGGCAATGAAGGCGTCCGATTGCGGAAAGGCATCCGGCGCATGCATCTGGTCGATCAGCCGGAAGGCCACCACCAGGCCGACATTGGCCATCAATCCCGCCAGATAGGCGTCGAAGGCGTTGGCCTGCATGGCCGGCGCGACCAGGTTGGCCGCCAGCGCGCATTTCTCGGACTGGCGCCAGATCAGCGGCGCCGTGCGTATGGTCAGGCCGCCGCTTTGCATGCTGACGATGGGACGGAAGGCGACGCGGGCAAGCAGCATGCGCATGCCGTTTTGCCCCAGCAGCATGATGGCGCCTTCCATGTTGTTGATCGACGGGCTGGCGTTGTAGCGCGAATGGTAGCAGGGCCGGTTCGCTTCGCGGTAGACCTCGGCGACCAGCAGCACGTCCTGGGCCAGCTGGGCCGACAGCTTGGCCGCGCTCATGTTTTCATCTTGCAAGGTCCGCATCAACTGGGGAATGATGGCCGGAATGCGCGGTATCAGCGCGGCGCCGGCGACCGGTTCGCGGGCCAGGCGCGCCAATTCGTCCAGAATCTGCCGTTCCGCCTCCGCCGGCGCCTGCGCCGAACCGGCGGCCGCCAGCCAGCGGTAGTAGACGGCATCGATTTCGGCGATGGTCGCCGGCTGCCGCGCCATCTCGGGCGCCGCCGCTGCCGTGAGGGGCGCCGCCTTGTTTTTGTCGTCGCCGCCGTTCAGTAATTTTCCTATCCAACCCATGTTATTCTTCCAGCCCTATGTGCATCACTATCGCGAAATCCGCTGCGCGATTTTACTTGATGACGGCAGCGCCGGTGCGGCGGGCGTGGCCGGCCTTGTCCATCTGCCGCAACATGCTAAAGTGGCACGACATGAACCCTGCCCTGCCCAACCAGCGATCCAGCATGAACAATCCATTTGCGCACTACCTCACCAGCCAGGCGTACAACAACGCCTGGGCCAACCACCGCCTGCTGAAAGCGTGCGGGCAGCTGACCCTGGCCGAGTTCCAGGCCACGCGCGTCAGTTTTTTCCCACCATCCAGTTCACGCTGAACCACATCCTCACATGCGACTGGTTTTATCTCGACGCGCTCGAGCGCGAGCTGCGCGGCGAAGCGCCCCATGCCGACTGCTATGTCTTCTTTGCACAGGACGAGCCGTACACGGATTGCGCCACGCTGCAGGCGGCGCAGCAGGCGTCCGATGCGCGCCTGATCGCCCATTGCCGCAGTCTGTGCGACCTTGACCTGGCGCGGCCCGTGACGATCCTGCGCGACACGCCGCAAGTGGACACGCGCCTGCGCCTGCTGGCGCATGTGTTCCAGCACCAGATCCACCACCGGGGGCAGGTGCACGCCATGCTGGCCGGCACGCGCGTCGCGCCGCCCCAGCTCGACGAGTTCTATTGCGCCGGCGAAGCGCACGAGCGGGCGCAGGATTTTGCGGAACTGGGCTGGACGGAAGACGAGGTGTGGGGCCCGCGCTGAGTCACTCCTCGGCGTGGCAGCAGACGCATAGCTTGTTGCCGTCGAGGTCGCGGAAGTAGGCGCCATAGTAATGGGCGTGATAATGGGGCCGCAATCCGGGCGGCCCCTCGCACACGGCACCCAGCGCCAGCACGGCCTGGTAGCAGCGGTCCACCTGCGCGCGGCTGGCGGCCAGCAAGGCCGTCATCTGGCCATTGCCGGACGTAGCCGGCAAGCCGTCGTGCGGCGCCGTCAGCACGAACAGGGGACGCGGCGCCTGCCGCCCCATCCAGCCCGCCCAGGGCTTGGCCGGATCATGAAATTTTTCGATCAGATCGAGTTCTCCCAGCAAGGCCGTATAGAAGGCGTAGGCGCGGGGAAAGTCGTTGGTGCCAAGGCAGAGATGGGATAGCATGCTGCTCCTTCATGAATGCAAGCGGGTGTGCGGCGGAATGCGCCAGCTGATTATAATGGCGCATCTCTTTCGGACCAGATCCCATGCCAGACCTCGACCGCCTCCAACTGCTTCCCCTACCAGCGCCGACCTCCCCGGCTTGCTCGCCTTCGAACTGGACAACCGCGCCTATTTTGAATCCTGGGTCACGGCCCGCGCGCCGTCCTACTACCACGAGGAAGCCATCGCCGCCGCCATCGAACAGGCGCAGCGCGAGCGCGAGCAAGACCGCGCCTACCAGTACCTGGCCAAGCTGGACGGGCAGATCATCGGCAGGGTCAACCTGACGGCCGTCACGCGCCCGTATTTCAACAAGGCGGCGCTCGGTTACCGCATCGGCGAACGGTTTGGCGGACGCGGCTACGCCACGCGCGTCGTGGCCCTGCTGCTGGAAGAAGCGTTCGGCCCACTGGAACTGTGGCGCCTGGAAGCGACGGCGCGGCCGCAAAACCTGGGCTCGGTCGCCGTCATGCAGCGCAACGGCTTTCACCAGTACGGGCGCTC
This sequence comes from Janthinobacterium sp. C22, assembly GCF_057919405.1. Taxonomy (NCBI): domain Bacteria; kingdom Pseudomonadati; phylum Pseudomonadota; class Betaproteobacteria; order Burkholderiales; family Oxalobacteraceae; genus Janthinobacterium; species Janthinobacterium sp. C22. Next base: position 4,890,618 of record NZ_CP193659.1, read on the forward strand.
GGAAAAAGCCATGCTTTTCCAGGGCGACTGGTCGGACTTGCTGTATTTTGAACGGCGCAACGGCAACGCCAAGGACTGACACGCGGCATTTTCCTGCGTCAACGCGACTTTCCCCCTATTGGGCGCGACTTTGTCACAGCACAAAGCAGGACGATATTGGACTGATAACGTCAAGGTTCGGGAATTTTTAATATCTTGCCAAGTCCAACATGAAACTGCATCGACACCTGTTCGCACATGTGCTGCTGATACTGGCATTGGCCATCGCCATCTTCTTCGCCGCCATCGTGCTGGCACGCATCACACTGTGGGCGGAAACGCAGGAACTGCCGGTCTATCTCGTACAGGGCATGCATCTGGTTGGCAAAGTGCTGTTTTTTCTGGACGGCTGCATCGTCGTTGCCGTCAGCACCATTCTGGCCGTCAGGCTGTTCCACTTGCTCACCAAGGAGGATTTATGAACAACTTTCAGTACCTGCTGACCCTGCAGCACCCGCACCGCTTCTGGTACAGCGCCATCGTCATCGCCGTGGCCTCGGCCATCCTGCTGGGCCCCTGGCTCGACAGCATGCCATGGCTGGTGGCAATCCCCTTCGTGGCCGGCGGCTTGCTGGTGGCGCTGGGCGAACTGTGGGATGAAATGCACGGCAAGCGCCTGCACAACGGCAGCGACGACACGCATGCGCCATGCCGGCATCCATGAGACTGACGGGGTGACGCCTGCACGCAACATCGGCCAGCGCATGCGGCGCATTTAAGACTGGCTTCAGTCTCGCCGTGCATCGTGATATGGCGCCAGCGGCAAGGGCGCCTTCCTTCCCCATCACGGGCACAGCCCAGCGAAAGAGCCGACATGAGCACATGGATGCGCGCCAACAAAGGTTTTTTGATGTTTCTCCTGCTGTTCGGCGTGTTCCGCACGGCCGTGGCGGACTGGAATCCCATCCCGTCGGCATCCATGCGTCCCAACCTGCTCGAGGGCGACGTGGTCTTCGTCAACCGCCTCGCCTTCAACCTGAAAGTGCCGCTTACCGACATCGTGCTGCAGCGCCTGGGCGAACCGCAGCGCGGCGATATCGTCACCTTTTCCTCGCCGAAAGACGGCACGCGCTTGATCAAGCGCATCATCGCCCTGCCCGGCGACACGGTGGAAATGCGCAATGAACAGCTGGTCATCAATGGCCAGCCCGCCCAGTACACGGCGCTCGATACGGCGCCCGAAACCATCGCCCACCTGGGCCAGCTGACGGCGCAGCGCATCAGCGAACGCAACCAGACCGAGCAGCACCGCATCCAGGTCTTGCCGCAAATCACAGGCGCCGCCCGCAGCTTCGCCCCCGTGACGGTGCCAGCCGACCATTTCCTCATGCTGGGCGATAACCGCGATAACAGCGCCGACTCGCGCTACTTCGGCTTCGTGCCCCGTGCATTGCTGATCGGCAAGGCCGAGCGCATCCTCGTCTCGGCCGATATCCAGGAGCATTGGCAGCCGCGGCTGCAGCGTTTCGGCATGAAGCTGGAATAAATGTTGCCCATGCAACGGCGCCGCGCTTTTCGGTTAGCATGGCGCATCATGCACAACTTTCCCTCATCCAGCCAGCAGCCCGCCAGCGACGATCCCGCCCTCAAGCAGCTGGCGCAGTTCCTGCAGCGCCATCCCGACGTGCTGCTGCTGACGGGCGCCGGCATCAGCACGGCGTCCGGCATACCAGCTTACCGCGACACGGAAGGCGTGCGGCGCGGCAATGCCCCCGTGCAAGGCCCCGATTTTCGCCGCCAGGAAGCCGTGCGCCGCCGCTACTGGGCGCGCAGCATGGTGGGCTGGCCCACCCTGGCGCGCGCCACGCCGAATCCCGGCCACCTGGCCATCGCGCAACTGGCACGGCATCAGCAGATCGGCGGCCTGGTCACGCAAAACGTGGATGGCCTGCATCAGCAGGCAGGCAGCGCCGCCGTCACGGAGTTGCATGGCAGCATACATGGCGTTGTATGCCTCGATTGCCGGGCCCGCCACACGCGCCGTCTGATCCAGGATCAGCTCGAACGCGACAATCCCCAGATGCTGGGCGCCACGGCCACGCCGGCGCCCGACGGCGACGCCTTGCTGGAGCCATCGCAGCTGGCCACCTTCCACGTGCCTGCGTGTCCCCGCTGCGGCGGCACCCTGCAGCCCGACGTGGTGTTTTTCGGCGATGGCGTACCCGCCGCCTGCGCGGCCGAGGCCGAAAGCAAGATGCATGCGGCCAGCGCCCTGCTGGTGGTGGGTTCGTCCGTCATGGTGTATTCGAGCTTTCGCCTGTGCCGCATGGCGGCCGAAACGGGCAAGCCCGTGGCCGCCATCAACATGGGCAAGACGCGCGCCGACCATTTGCTGGCATTCAAGACCGATGCCCCGGCACAGGACATCCTGCCTGCATTAGCGGCCATGCTGGGCTGATCCCGTGCCGGCCGCGCGCCGCTCTGGCTATACTGTGCAATTAACGAGGAGAATTCATGCTGGAACTGTTGAGTGAACACGCCTGTTTTGGCGGCGTACAACGCTTTTATCGCCACGACGCGCAAGCCATCGGCTTGCCCATGCGTTTCTCGGCCTTCATTCCCGACACGGCGCCGGGCAGCGCCGTCACCGCCAAACGCCCCGCCCTGTTTTACCTGGCGGGCCTGACCTGCACGGAAGAAACGTTCATGATCAAGGGCGGCGCGCAGCGCGTGGCAGCCGAAGAAGGCTTGATCCTGATCGCCCCCGACACCAGCCCCCGTGGCGCGAATATCGCGGGCGAGACGGATGCCTGGGATTTCGGCGCGGGCGCCGGCTTTTACGTGGATGCCACCGAGGCGCCCTGGAGCAGCCACTACCGCATGTACAGCTATATCCTGGAATTGCGCGCCTTGCTGGAGCAGGAACTGGCGATCGATGCGCAACGCACGGGCATTTTCGGCCACTCGATGGGCGGCCATGGCGCGCTGGTGCTGGCCTTGCGCAATCCTGCGCTGTTCCGCTCCGTCTCCGCCTTCGCCCCCATCGCCGCGCCGAGCCAATGTCCGTGGGGCAAAAAGGCATTCACGGGCTACCTGGGCAGTGACGCGGCCAGCTGGCAGCAGTACGACGCCAGCGCGCTGATGCGTGGCCTGCGGGGCCGGCCGCCACTATTCCCCGAAGGCATCTTGATCGACCAGGGCCTGGCCGACAAATTCCTGCCCGAGCAACTGTACCCCGAGGTATTCGAAGCGGCGTGCCGCGATGCCGGCCAGCCCTTGCGGCTGCGCCGCCATGCCGGCTATGACCACGGCTATTACTTCATCGCCAGCTTCATGGAAGAGCACGTGCGCTTCCATGCGCGGAATCTGCGCGCCCTTGGCTGACGCACTTGCAGGACTCACTTGCCTGACGCACTTGCCTGATTGAATTACTGCGCCGTACTGGTATGCCCGTTGAAATGGCGCGTGTACCAGTCCGTGGCCAGCAGGGCCGCCTGATGGCGCGTGTCGGGGCCGCCAGGGGCGGCGATCTGTTCCAGTTGCTTGTCGCAGCGCAAGGTGGCAAACGCCATGCGGTTCAGGCCCGCTACGTCGGGGTCGCGCCCGCCCACGATCAGCAACGATGGCACGCGCACGTTTTCCAGCGCCGCCTTGCCCGCCATTTCCACCTGGCCATCGCAGACGGCCAGCGCGGCGATCTCCGCGCTGCGCCAGGCCGCCAGCTGCATCACGACGGCCGCGCTGGTGCCATAGCCATACAGGCCGCAGGGCAAGCGCCGCGTGGACGGGTCGACTTGCAGCCAGCCCAGGGCTTTTTCCAGCTGGCGCGCCAGCAGCACGATATCGCTGCGCACGAAATACGCATGGCCATTGCTGCCGCCGCCAGGCCCGACACCGCCCTGATCGAAGCGCAAGGTGGCGATGCCCGCCCGCAGAAAATCCTGGGAGGTGGCATGGCTGGAGGCGCCCAGGTAGTCGCTGTCGGCGCCCGCGCCGTGGGCGAACAGGACGATGCCCACGGGCCGCTCGGGCATTTCAAGCACGCCGTCCATTTGAAGTTCATCGGCCGTGATGCTGACAAATTGTTCTTGCATGGCTGCCTCCGCTATCGAGCTGAAATCGGACTGACATCAAGCTGCTGTTGCGTTGATCTTGCCGGAACGGGCACCGCCTGCGCGCCCTGAGCGGCAAACCTCAGTGTACCAGCCTGCGTCCGTTCATGCGCGGCGCACGTCAAATTCGCCACACACCCGCATCAGACGGCGCCGTGCCGGTCCAGCCCCTTCAGCACCGCTTCCGGGCGGATCGGCAAATGCCGCACGCGCGAGGCCACGGCGGCGAAGATGGCGTTGCCGATGGCCGGCGCCACGGCTGTCGTGGGCGGCTCGCCCATGCCCGTCGAAGTTGCCGTGCTGGCCACGAATTCGATGTCGAGCTCGGGCACGTCGGCCATGCGCAACGGCGTGTAAGTGTTCAGGTTGGTATCCTTCACTTCGCCATTCAGGAAGGCAGTGCCTTCATGCAAGGCCATGCTCACGCCCCACAGGGCGCCCCCTTCGGCCTGCGCCAGCGCGCCATCGGGGTCGACGATGCTGCCAGCGTCGATCACCATGAACAGTTTTTCGACTTTCACCATGCAAGTGCTGCGGTCCACTTTCACCCGCGCCACGCACGCCGTCCAGGTGGGCATGTCGCGTTCCTGGCCGAACGTGGCGGCGATGCCCAGCCCCGTGTCGGGCGGCATGGCCGTGCCCCAGCCCGCCTTGTCCGCCGCCCGCCGCAGCACGTGGGCCAGGCGCGCAGCGCCGCCGACGGCGTTCGGCGCGCTGCCCGCATTGCGGCCCGTCGCCTGCAGCAAGGACAAACGAAACGCCAGCGGGTCGACCTTGGCCGCCTGCGCCGCCTCGTCCATGAAACTTTCCACAGCCCAATTCGTCCAGCCCGGCCCCACGGAGCGCAGCCAACCGGGGCGGAAACTGCTGTTGGCCAGGTCGTTCGACACGGCCCGCACGCGCTGCGCGCCCACCGCATACCAGTGGTCGGCGCCGGCGATGGCGAACGGGTCGTATGGATGGCCTTGCTTATCCTTGGCCAGCAAGGCGGGGATCAGCGCTTGCGTGGGCCAGCCCGCGCTGGCCTCGTGCACCATCGCCGACACCTTGCCGGCCTCGTCGAACGCCATGCGCACATGCTGCACGGACGGCGAACGGGGCGAATCGAAACGGGCATCGTCGGCCCGCGTGCAGATCATCTTGACGGGGCGCCCCACGGCTTGCGCCGCCAGCGCGGCCGGCACGCAATAATCGCCGTTCAGGCGCCGCCCGAAGCCGCCGCCAAGCAGATAGGTATGCAGCATGACCTTGCTCTCCGGCACCTTCAACGCCTGCGCCAGCACGGGCAGGATCAGCGATTGCCATTGATTGCCCGCATGGATATGCCAGACGCCGTCGATCTCCTGCGCCAGCGCATTCACGGGTTCCAGCTGGAAATGCAGCACGGTGCTGGTCGTGTAATGGCGTTCCAATTGCAGGCTGGCATCCTTGAACGCTTGCTCCACGCCATCATCGTCGACCACGCGGGCGCCCAGGCTGGCGTCGGCCAGCTGCTTGCCCGCATAGCTGACGATATCCTGCTCCGACACGTGGGCCGCCGCGCCGGCCCGCCATTTCACCTGCACCAGGTCGGCCGCGCGCATGGCGGCAGCATACGTTTCGGCCACCACCATGACCCAGCCGGGCACCGTGCCGCTGGCGTCCTGCAGCGCCACCGAGCGCAGATAGCCCTGCACTTTCTTTGCCGCCGAGTCGTCGATGGAGACCACCCTGGCGCCGTAGCGCGTGGGCGGGATCTTCGGGCGCGCAAACAGCATGCCCTCCACCTGCGCATCGATGCCGTACACGGCGGTGCCATTGATTTTCGCGGGGATGTCGAGCGCCGGCACCTGCTGGCCGATCAGGCTGCGCTGCTGCGGCGTTTTCAGCACGATGGCGTTCAGTTGCCCGGGCGTGTACTGGCGCGCCAGCTTGCCACGGCGCACGATGTCGCCATAGCTGATCGAGCGCCCCCTGCCATGCACGACGCCCAGCCGGGCGTGGCAGGCGGACACGGGCACGCGCAGCAGGCGCGCGCCCTCCTCGACCAGCGCGAGGCGGCCGGCCGCACCGGCGCGGCTGAGCGGATCGAAATTCTGCCAGACGGACCAGCTGCCGCCCGTCACCATCAAGCCCCATTTCGGATCCGTGTCCACGTAATGCAGGCGCACCTTGCTCCAGTCCGCTTCCAGCTCCTCGGCGACGATGCGCGCCAGGGCCGTGCCGATGTGCTGGCCCATTTCCGCCTTGGCGATATTGACGGTGATCATGCCGTTGCGGTCGATCTCGAACCAGATGGTCGGATCGAACACGGGCGCGGCAGATTTGGCGGGCGGCGCAGGCGGCGCCTTGCCGGCGGCCAAGGTACTGTCGGCGCGCAGGAAAGCCAGCGTAAACCCCGTGCCGGCGGCGGCGATCAGGAAACCGCGCCGGCCCGGCAACGGGGGACGAGCGGAAGAATTTTCTTTAGGCAACTTAAACACCGGGCGTCTCCCCCATGCCGGCCGCCAACTTGATGGCCTTGCGGATGCGCACATACGCCATGCAGCGGCACAGATTGCCGCTCATGACGGCATCGATATTCGCATCCGTCGGCTGCGGATAGTCTTTCAACAAGGTAGCAGCCTGCATGATCTGGCCCGACTGGCAATAGCCGCACTGGGGCGCCTGCGTGGCGACCCACGCGCGCAGCAAAGGGTGCGTGCCATCGGGCGAGAGGCCTTCGATGGTGGTGATGGCGCAGCCGGCCACGGCGGCAATCGGCGTGATGCACGAGCGCATGGCGCGGCCATCCACGTGCACGGTGCAGGCGCCGCACATGCCGATGCCGCAGCCAAACTTCGTGCCTTTCAAGTTGACTTCGTCGCGCAACACCCACAGCAGGGGCGTCCCGGCATCGGCCTCGGTGCCGAAGGGCTGGCCATTCACGGTGATGTTATACATAAGTGTTATAGATAAGTGTCATACATAAGAAACTTTCATGGTTACTTGCCGGCGCGCGTACGCGCCACGGCCGCTTCCAGGTTCGTCCAGGCCGGCTGGTGGCTACGGCTGCGGCGCAGATAGGCGGCCAGCTGGGCCACGTCGTTGTCCGTCAGCGAAGCGGCAAAACCCGGCATCAGCACGCCGGGCATGGCGGCGTCCTTGCCGATGCCGTGCAATATCACCTGGATCAGGTTGGCGGGGTCGGGCGCGCTGACGGCGCTGTTCAGGCTCAGCTCCGGGCGCAAGGCCGCGGGTTTTCCATCGCTGTTCGAATGGCACGATGCGCAGGCGGCCACGTACAGGCTGGCGCCACGGTCGTTGTCGACCAGGCTGACGCGCTGCGAGCGTTCGATGCCGGATTTCACCACGGCATCCGCATCCACCTTGCGCTGCTCGGCCCCTGCCACGCCGGCAAAATACACGGACAAGGCACGGATATCGCTATCGGGCGACGCGCCCATACCTTCGTGCACGACGGCCGACATGGGCCCGGCCGCCACGCCGTGCAGGGCCGTCGCCCCCGTGCGCAAAAAGCCGTACAGCTCGTCCTGCGTCCACGGCAGGGGCGCCGTATTGGCGCTGGTCAAGGCCGGCGCATACCAGTGGTCGATGGCCGCGCCCAGATAGGCCGAGCCGGCAAGCTCGGCGCCCAGCGCATTGCGCGGCGTGTGACAGGCGGCGCAATGGGCCAGGCCTTCGGCCAGGTAGCGGCCCCGGTTCCAGTCCTGCCCTTGCGCCGGGTCCAGTTGATAGCTTACCGGCTTGAAAAACAGCAGCTTCCAGCCCGCCTGCAAGGGCCGCAGGCTCAAAGGGAAAGGCACGCTGTTGGCGGGCGCGGCCGCGTACACGGGCGGGCGCGTCATGAAATACGCGTACAGGGCCGTGAGGTCGGCGTCCGAGACCAGGTTGAAATGGGGGTACGGAAAGACGGGATACAAATGCGCACCATCGCGGCCCACGCCTTCGCGCATGGCCCGCTGGAAGGCGGCCGGCGACCAGCGGCCGATGCCCGTTTGCCGGTCGGGCGTGATGTTCGTCGCATAGATCGTGCCGAACGGCGTGGCCAGGCCGTGGCCGCCCGCGTACTCGGCGCCGCCCTTGGCCGTATGGCAGGCGGCGCAATTGCCCATGCCGGCCAGGATGCGGCCCCGCTCCACCGCTTGCGGGGAGAAGGCCGTGGCGGCGGGCGGATCGATGGGCGCCAGCGCGGGGCGCCAGTAATACAGGTAGGCGGCCAGCGCCGCCACGACGAGCAATGCCAGCGACAGCAGCAGGCCGGTGAAGATTTTCTTGAGCAAAACAGGAGTCCGGTAAAAGGCTGGGTACGCACCTGCCGCGCACGGACGGCGGCGGCAGGCGATTGCGACAATCTTACCGCGATTGTGACTTGTTGTATGTACGCAATGACACGCAGGTCGTGCCGCAGGCGGGCTGCGCCTTATAATCAGCGTTTCAGCACGCCGCCGCTTCTTCATGCATACCGTTACCATCATCCTCATCCTCGTGTTGACCGTCGTCCTGTGCGGCTTTCTCGCCCGCTCGCGCTGGGTCAAGCTGCCACTGCCGCTGATCCAGATCGCCGGCGGCACGGGATTGGCCGTGTTTGGCGTGCAAGTGCCGCTCGATCCCGACATTTTCTTCCTGCTCTTCATTCCGCCGCTGCTGTTTCTCGATGGCTGGCGCATTCCCAAGGGCGCCTTCTTTTCCGACGCGCGCTCGATCCTGATGCTGGCCATCGGCCTGGTGCTGTTTACCGTGCTGGGCATGGGTTTCTTCATCGACTGGCTGATCCCCAGCGTGCCGCTGGCCGTCGCCTTCGCGCTCGGTGCCATCCTGTCGCCGACGGACCCCGTGGCCGTCTCCGCGATCGCGGCCGGCAACCCGATCCCGCCGCGCCTGATGCATATCCTCGAAGGCGAGTCCTTGCTCAATGACGCCTCGGGCCTGGTCTGCTTCACGTTTGCCGTGGGCGCCATGATGACGGGCGGCTTTTCCATCGGCGCCGCCTCGCTGAGTTTCCTGCAGGAAGCAGGCGGCGGCATCGTCATCGGCCTGGCCATCTCGTGGGGCGTGGGCCTGGCGAATAAATGGCTGGTGAGCAAGGTCGGCGAAGAGCCGGGCCTGCAAATCCTGATCAGCATCCTGATCCCGTTCGCCGCCTACCTGGGCGCCGAGCAAATCCACGGCTCGGGCATCCTGGCCGCCGCCACGGCGGGCGTGTCCATGCATTACGCCGACCTGATCGGCCGCCCGCTGGCCGCCACGCGCACCCAGCGCAAGGCCGTGTGGGATACCGTGCAACTGGTCCTGAACGGCGTGATCTTCGTCATGCTGGGCGCGCAGCTGCCCGCCACCGTGGCCGGCTTGCCCGCCGCCTCCATGGAAGTGGGCGCCGGCAGCGCCTGGAAGCTGCCCCTGTTCGTCATCGCCATCACGGTGGGGCTGACCTTCATGCGCTTCCTCTGGGTCTTCATCTCGATGAAGCTGACCCTGTTCAAGCACCACAAGAAGGTGGCGGGCGAACCGAAGGATGCGGCGCTGCTGGCGCGCCCCAGCCTGCGATTGCTGCTGGTGGCCTCGTTCGCGGGCGTGCGCGGCGCGCTGACCCTGGCCGGCATCCTGACCCTGCCGCTGTTCCTGCCCGACGGCACGCGCTTTCCGGCGCGCGACCTCGTCATCTTCCTGGCCATGGGCGTGATTCTGCTGTCGCTGCTGCTGGCCAGCGTCACCTTGCCCCTGCTGACCAAGGGCCTGGTGTTCGCGCCGCCCGCGCGCCGTTCGACGGAAGAGCGCAACGCCCGCGCCGCCGCCGCCGAAGCGGCCATCGCGCGGCTGGAAAAAGTGTGCGAAGGCATCGACAAGAATGACAAGCAGCAAGTCGTCACGGAAGCGGCCAACCGCCTGATCGAAGCCTACCGGCGCCGCCTGGCGTATGGCGAAAGCAGCAACGACGAGGCGATGCGGCTGCAGGAACTGGCCAAGGCCGAGCGGGCGCTGCGCCTGGAAGCGCTCAATGCGGAGCGCGATGAGCTGTTCCGCCGCCGCATTTCGGGCGAACTGGACGACACCATCCATTTGCGCCTGCTGCGCGAAATCGACTTGCTGGAGGCGACACTGGAAGAATAGCAACACATTGGCGCGCCACGGCAGTGTTGGTAAGTAATTCTCATGGTAAAGAATGCAAGTTTTCACATTCGTGTTTATAATGCAAGGTTGATGGCGTCATGCCGTGATTTACTTTCAACATGGACTTCCGTACAGTCTGTGTTGTTGAGTAACTATTTGAATAGCCACCCCACCTGCATAAAGACACCGACGCCGTGCCTTCCTTCCCCCGCCACCGGCAGCGCTCCGCGCCGCCCGTCCTGCTTGCCGTTGTGCTGCTGGCCTCGCTGCTCGCCTGCAGTGCGCTGGCGCCGTGCGCGGCGTGGGCGCAAACGGGCGCGGCGGCCGACGCCAGGCGTCCCGCCGAAGTGGCCCAGGTCCTGTTTGGCATCATCAGTTATGTACGCTGGCCCGTGGCGCGCCAGGAAGTGCGCATCTGCATGCTCGGTACACCACGCTACGGGGCGGCCATCGTCGACACGCCCGCTTCCAGCCTGGGACCGCGCATCCGCGTGAAAATCCCGGCGCAGGCAAGCGCGGCCAGCGAATGTGACGTCGCCTACCTGGGCAGCCTGCCCGAGGGCGAACGCGAGCATCTGCTGGCGCAGATCATCGGCAAACCCATCCTCTCGGTCGCCGAGCCCGGCACGTCGTGCGCCGTGGGCACCATGTTTTGCCTGCGCCTGAACGAGGCGCAGATCGGCTTTGACGTCAACCTCGACGCCATCGCCCGCAGCGGCCTGCGCGTGCATCCGAACGCCTTGCAAATTGCACGTCGCAAGGGACCGCCGCCATGAACGCCCGCATGAGCAACAAGCCCGCGCGCCTGCCCCGGCGCACGCTCGACAGCGTGCTGCGGCGCGCCCACCTGAGCGTGTCGCTGATCGCCGTGCTGGCGGCCGGCCTGACCCTGACGGCCGTGGCGCTGCTGGCCCTGCGCGTGTATTCGGACCAGAACCTGCGCCTGGTGGCCCGCTCGATGAGCTACACGGTGGAAGGAGCCGTCGTCTTTGGCGACTCCATGGCCGCCAAGGAAGCGCTGGCCCTGATCGGCGTCAATGAGGACATCGACCAGGCGCAGGTGAGCGACACGGCCGGCAAGGTCCTGGCCCGCTGGGAACGGGGCCAGCATGGCACCCGCTATTACATCGAACGCGCGCTGACGGGCTGGATGCTGCCCGATTCGCTGACCTTCCCCATCACGCGCAATGAACAGGCCATCGGCAGCATCACCCTGGTGCCGCACAGCCGCAGCCTGCTGCCCTTCCTGCTCAGCGGCCTGTCCTGTCTGCTGGCTTGCCTGGTGCTGAGCCTGGTCGTCGCCGTGCGCCTGTCGCGCCGCATGGAAACGGAGATCACGTCGCCCCTGCGCCACCTGGCGGAAACGGCCCACCGCGTGCGGCGCGACCGCTCGTTCGAACTGCGCGTGCCGCCTGCCAACATCGCCGAACTGAACCAGATCAATGACGACTTCAACGCCCTGCTCGACGAACTGGAAGCATGGCAAAGCCATCTGCAAAAGGAAAACGCCTCGCTGTCGCACCGCGCCAACCACGACAGCCTGACGGGCCTGTCGAACCGCGCCTTCATGGAAGCGGAACTGGAACGCGCCATCCTCGAAGCGCGGGTCGGCAATGGCAAGGTGGCCGTGCTGTTCCTCGACAGCGACCGTTTCAAATACATCAACGACACCTTCGGCCACGCCTCGGGCGACCGCGTGCTGGTGACGATCGCCGCGCGCATCAAGCAGCAATTGCGCGAGGGCGACCTGGTGGCGCGCCTGGGCGGCGACGAATTCGCCATCCTGCTCAAGCCGCTGCGCAACAGCAGCGACGCCATGCACATCGCCGACAACATCATCGCCGCCATGGCGCAAGCCATTGAACTGCCCACCGGCAACAGCATCGTCAGCTCGCTGACCATCGGCGTGGCCGTCTTCCCCGATCACGCCATCGACGCCGTCTCGCTGGTCGGTGCGGCGGACGAAGCCATGTACCGCGCCAAGCAGGCGCAGCGCGGCACGCGCCAGGTGGCGCGCCTGCCGCACCCCCACACTCACCCCTGAACCAAGGAGCAACACCATGCAATTTATCTACAAGCAATTATGCCGCGGCATCCTCGGCCTGTTCATGCTGGGCCTGCTGGCCGCCTGCCAGAGCACGCCAGAGACCAAACCGCTGTTCAATGCCGAGCAAGTCGCCGCCCTGAAGGAGCAAGGCTTCAACCAGACGGACGAAGGCTGGGAGCTGAGCTTTACCGACAAGCTGCTGTTCGAATTCGACGCCGCCAAGCTGACGCCGCCGAGCCGCAACGCCATCCAGAAAATCAGCGCCGCCCTGCTGAAAGTGGGCATCACGCACATGCGCGTGGAAGGCCATACGGATAACGAAGGCACGGAAGCGTACAACAACAAGCTGTCGCTGGCGCGTGCCAACGTGGTGGCCGACGCCATGAGCGCATCGGGCATTCCACGCGACAACATCAGCGTCAAGGGCCTGGGCATGAGCAAACCGGTGGCCTCGAACGCCAGCAAGACGGGCAAGGCGGAAAACCGCCGCGTCACCGTCATCGTTTCGGCGCCTTGAACATGGGCGTGCCCGCCGTGCGCTGGGTCGTGATGGGCGTGTCCGGCTGCGGCAAGAGCGCCGCCGGCAGCCTGCTGGCAGACGCCTTGCACGTGCCCTACGTGGAAGGCGACGACGTGCATTCCCCGGAAAACGTGGCCAAGATGGCCGCCGGCATCCCGCTCGACGATGCCGACCGGGCCGGCTGGCTGGCCGCCCTGCGCGAGCGCATCGCCACGGCGCGCGCGCAGGGCGACGGCCTCGTCGTCTCCTGCTCGGCCCTGAAACGCGCCTACCGCGACGTGCTGCGCGAGGGCGATCCGGCCCTGCGCTTCGCCCACCTGGACGGCCCGCGCGCCGTGCTGGAAAGCCGCTTGCGGCGCCCCGGCCATTTCATGCCGGCCAGCCTGCTCGACAGCCAGCTGGCCACCCTGCAGCCCCTGCAGGCGGACGAAGCCGGCATCGTGCTCGACATCCGCCAGCCGCTGGCGGTGCTGGTCGCACAGATCCTGCAAGCGCCCTGACAGGCAGCCGCGCGGCTGGACAGCCCGCAGCCCCCTGTGTAGACTGGCGCGCACTTTCATGAGGGATTTTTATGAGCACACCAACGACAAAACCAGCACCGGGCCCGGAATTCTGGGAGCGCGCCGACCAGGTCATCGCCCTGGCCAATGAACAATGCATGCATAGCGGCGGCAATGAAGTGGCCACCTCGCTGCTGTACGCGGCCGCCCGCTTCAACGCCTTCCTCGTCGCCAGCAAGAGCAACGACGTGGCCAAGATGCAAGCTGAGAAGGAAGGCGCCGTGGCCTTCTTCACGGAACAGTACAAGCGCATGCTGACCGACAACTTCAACGACTACATCACCAACTTCGACAAGTACACGCAACCGTCGTCGGCCCCCAAGGGTTGATGTCCACAGCCAGCCTGGACGGCCACCGCGCCCGCGCCACCCACGCGGGCAGCGTGCTGGACGGCACGGTGCGCTACGCGCCGCTGCAATCGCTGTGGCTGACGGCCATGCTGGCCGGCGCCGTGACGGGCGCCCTGTGCTTCTTCAGCTGGGCCGGTCTGCTGCTGTTTGCGGCCGGCACGGCCATCGTCCTGCTGTTCGGCCATTCGCTGGGCAGCCACCGCAAACTGATCCACAACAGCTTTGCATGTCCCCAGTGGCTGGAGTATGTACTCGTCTACCTGGGCGTGCTGGTGGGACTCAGCGGCCCGCTGGGCCTGCTGCGCCAGCACGAACTGCGCGACTACGCCCAGCGCCTGCCCGCTTGCCATGCCTATCTGCGCCACGGCGCCGGTTTCTGGCGCGATGCTTGGTGGCAACTGCACTGCCGCCTCGACCTCGACCATCCGCCGCACATCGCCATCGAGCCGCGCATCGCGCACGACCGCTTTTACCGTTTTCTGGAAACCACCTGGATGCTGCAGCAACTGCCGTGGGCCATGCTGTGCTTCGTCTGGGGCGGCTGGGGCTTCGTCTGCTGGGGCGTGTGCGCGCGGGTCAGCGCCGGCGTGCTCGGCCACTGGCTGATCGGCTATTTCGCCCACAACCATGGCCAAATGCACTTCCATGTCGACGGCGCCGCCGCACAAGGCAAGAATATCCGCCTGACGTCGCTGCTGACCATGGGCGAATGCTGGCACAACAACCATCATGCGTATCCGGGCTCGGCCAGGCTGGGCCTGCTGCCGGGCGAATGGGACCCGGGCTGGTGGATGCTGCTGCTCCTGCGGCGCCTGGGCCTGGTATCCGCCCTGCGCCTGCCGCAGGACCTGGCGCCGCGGCCGGAACTGCGCCGCCTTGATGGCGCTGGCGGTCAGGCGGCGTCGCCGCCGGCCAGGTAATTGTTCTTGACGCGCACATAGTGCTCGGCCGAATAGCGCAGGTAGGCGATTTCCGCCTCCGTCAGTGCGCGCACCTTGGCGGCGGGGCGGCCCACGTACAGGTGGCCGCTTTCCAGCACCTTGCCCGGCGACACCAGGCTGCCCGCGCCCAGCATCACGTGTTTCTCCACCACCACGTCATCCATGACGATGCTGCCCATGCCGATCAGGCACTCGTCGCCAATCGTGCAGCCGTGCAAGATCACGGAATGGCCGATGGTCACGTATTTGCCGATGGTCAAAGGTGACCCGTCGGGCTTGGCTGCATTCTTATGCGACACATGGCCCATGGAAAAGTCCTGGATATTGCTGCCCTCGCCGATGACGATGCGGTTGACGTCGCCGCGCAGCACGCTGTTGCACCAGATGGAACAGTCGTCGCCGATCCGCACATCGCCGATCACTTGCGCCGTGTCATGCAGGTAGACTCGTTCGCCCAGCACGGGGCGGGTATTCAGGTAGGAACTGACAGGCATCGTCTTCTCGCTTCTTTGATATTAAACAACAGGTTTCCCACCCGGCCGGCGGCCGGCGCAAAAATCGCCAGGCCATGGGCCAGGGAAGTGATCCCGGGCATCGGTCATATCGTTCGGTGGTGCCGACGGGCACGGGCGCAGCAATTGTATGCGGCGGCTGGCAACATGGGCAAGCTATCTGACGATGCCGCTGTCAAGCCGCCTTGCGCCAGCCATGCATCAGCCCATGCGCAGCCAGCCCCGCCGCCAGTCCCCACAGGGCGCCGCCCACGCCCAGCAGGGTCACGTTCGCGGCCGTCGCGAGAAACGTGATCAGCGCCGTTTCGCGCATGCGCACGTCGGCCATCGCCTGCGCCAGGCTGTTGCCGATGGCGCCCAGCAGGGCCAGTCCCGCCAGCGCCGTAATAAAACTGCGCGGCAAGACCATGAACAGACTGGCCAGGGTGACGCCGAAGATGCCCACGAGGATGTACAGCACGCCGCACGCCAGCCCGGCGACGTAGCGTTTCGACGGGTCGGCATGCGCATCCTTGCCCGTGCAGATGGCTGCCGTGATGGCGGCTACGTTGAAGGCGTGCGCGCCGAACGGCGCCATGAGCAGCGAGCCGAGCCCCGTCACCGTCAAAATCGGATTGGCGCTGACCTGGTAACCGTCATTGCGCAGCACCAGCATGCCGGGCATGTATTGTCCCGTCAGGGTGATCAGGAACAGGGGCAGCGCCACGCCCAGGAGCGACGCCATGGAAAAGCGCGGCATCTCGAACACGGGCGCGGCCAGGGCGAGTTCGATGCCTTGGACATCGATGCGCCCCTGCGCCAGCAGCAGCGCCAGGCCGGCCAGCATGATGCCCACGACGGCAAAACGTGCCGTGAAACGGCGCAGCACGGCGTACGACAGCAGCAAGACCACCACCAGCACCGGGTCGGCGCTGGCGCCGCCGAAGGCGTTCACGCCAAACTGCAGCAGGATGCCGGCCAGCAATCCGGCCGCGATGCCGCCCGGTATCAGCCGCACGAGGCGCTCGAAGGCGCCGGACATGCCCAGCAGAATGAAGGCGATGGCGGACACGATATAGGCGCCGATCACCTCGGCATACGGCGTGTGCGGCATGACGGTGGCCAGGAAGGCCACGCCGGGCGTGGACCAGGCCGTGATGACGGGCGCGCGGTAGCGGTAGCTGAGCCAGATGCCCGTCACGCCCACGCCGATGCTCAGCGACCAGACCCAGGACGCCGTCTGCGCCGCGCTCAGCTGGGCCAGCTGGGCCGCCTGGAACACCAGCACGAAGGTGCCGCCATAGTTGACGAGGACGGAGATGAAGGCCGCCATGATGGGGGCGCCAGGTCGCGCCAGCGCGCCCGGTCGTCCATCGCGGTGGTGGTGTTGGTTGCTGTCATGTGTATGCCCCTGCCATTGAAATGGAGCATCTTAATGGGCGCATGGACTGCCCAGGCAGGCCAATTTACTGACATACAACAGACCACTTGCGCGCTCACCCCAGCGCGCGGGCCAGTCGGACGATGCCGCTGTCGATCTCGTGCGGCGTGAGCGCCGCAAAGCCCAGCAGCCAGCCGCCACGCGCCGGCGGCGTCGCGTACAGGCGGCTCAGGCCCGGCAGCACGATGCCCGCCTGCGCCGCCAGGCGTATCGTGTCCAGCTCGTCCCTGCCCTCGTGCAGCAGACACGGCATCTGCAAGCCGCCCGGCGGCAGCTGCGCCGCGACCACGTGCGGCAAATGCCGCTGCACGGCCTGCGCCATCGCATCGCGGCGCACGGCGTAGACCTTGCGCATGGCGCGCACATGGGCCGCGAAATGGCCATCGGCGATGAAACGGGCCAGTGTCAGCTGGTCCAGCTGCGGCGTGTGTCCATCGAGAATGCTGCGCGCATATGTCATCGGTTTCACCAGCGCGGGCGGCAGCACCATGTAGCCGATGCGCAGGCCCGGGTACAGCGACTTGGCGAAGGTGCCCAGGTAAATCGTGCGCTGCCGCGTGTCGAGCCCCTGCACGCAGGCCGTCGGCAAGCCGGCATAGTGGAACTGGCTGTCGTAGTCGTCCTCGATGATCCAGCCCTGGCGCTCGGCGGCCCAGGCGGTCAGGGCGAGGCGGCGCCCGAGCGCCAGGGTGGCGCCCGTCGGATACTGATGCGACGGCGTGACGTACACCGTGTTGGCCCCGCTGCGGTCGGCCCGCAGGTGATCGATCGACAGGCCATCGACATCGACGGGCACGGGCACGACCTGCAATTGCGCCATCTCGAACGCCTTGCGCGCGCCGAAATAGCCTGGGTCTTCCATCAGGATGGGGCCATGCGCGTCGGCCAGCACTTGCGCGCACAGGTACAGGGCCTGGCGCGTGCTGCTCAGCACCAGCACCTGGCCGGCCGTGGCCCGCGCGCCCCGCTCCAGGTTCACATAGTCGGCGATGGCCTGGCGCAGCGGCTCGGCTCCTTGCGGGTCGCCGTGCAGCAGCACATGGTGTTCGCCGGCGGCCTGGCGCCGCAAGCGCTCCCACACATCGAGCGGAAAGGCCCGCGTTTCCGGCAAGCCCGTGGCGAAGGCCTGCACGCTTTGCTGGTCGGCCACGCCGCCGCTGGCGAGAATCTGCGCGCCGCGCGCGCTGAGCGCCACCGGCTGCGCGGACAAGGGTTGCAGCGTCGTCGCAGGCTTGCCCAGCAAGCTGGCGCCTATCGACGCCGAGACAAAACTGCCCGATCCCGCCTGGCGCTGCAGATAGCCGTCGAGGCGCAGCTGCGCATACGCCATTTCCACCGTATCGCGCGACACGCCCAGCGACTGCGCCAGCGCGCGCGTGGCCGGCAGGCGCAGGCCGGGCGCCAGCACGCCGTCGAGTATCAGCTGGCGCAGCGCGCGCTGCACCCGCACGCGCAAGTCGAGGGCCGCCAGTTCGGGGGCGGCGACGCGGATTTTCAGGGTGTCGAGTTCGAACCGCGGCGTCATATGGCCTTGGCGCGGACGGCCTCCACGGCAGCCACGCTGCTGGCATGCGAAAAGCCGTGCTGCTGCAGCACCGCCACCAGCTGTTCGCCGGCGCAGCCCAAACGCAGGTTTTCCGCTACCCAGTCCTGCCACTCGCGGCTGATGTCCGGCATCGGTTCATCTTCCAGCGTGAGACCGAGTATGCAGCTGGCCAGCAAGCCGTTGATGCGCTTCGTGTCGATCAGGTGCTGCACCACCGCGTGGCCCGAGTGGGGAAACGGATGCAGGGTGCAGCGGCCGAACGGTGCCAGGCGCTGCGCGTGCATGGCATCGAGGTTCACCGATTCGCTGGCGCTGGCGCCCGGATTGACCGCGTCGGGCCGCGTGCCGAACAGCAGGTGCAGCTGCGTATGCTCCGTCGCCCTGGCGCGGCACAGGGCCGCCAGGTCGTAATATCCCGAGGCTGGCGGATCCTGCGCCAGCGATTCCATCACGGGCAGCCAGCGCAGCTCATGGTACAAGCGCGCCTGCTGCACGTCGAGGAAGGACAAGGGCCCGAAGGCGACGATCTGCTGCGCATCGAGCAGCAAGCCAAACATGACGGCCGCATACGCGCCCATCGACTGGCCCAGGGTGGTGATGGTACCTGGCGCGATGCGGCGCACCAGCTCGCGCAAGGCTTGCGCCGATTCATCGACATGGCTGCCCAGCCCTGCGATGCGGCGGTGATACCAGGCATTGCCCGAATCGCGCACGAGGATCTTGTTCAGATGCTGGCCGCTGGCCTGCTCCAGCTTTCTCAGGCGCCCGTAGAAATCGAAGGCGGGACGCGTGGTCCATGAGACGAAGCCGAAGGCGATGACCAGCGGCGCGCCGGGCACGATGCGGTCGACCAGCACGTCGTCGGCACTGGTGGCGACCAGTCGATTATCCAGCGCTTGCGCTTGCAGCATCGGCCCGGCTCCCCGATCAAAGATAAAACAGCAGAAAGCATGAGTTTAATACCAGTGCTGGCAAAATGGAAACAATCGCCGCTGCGGTATGCTGGCAGGCGCAAATAATCTGCTAGTCTGGCGGCTATTCCCCTCGACACTGGAGTCACCATGCTGCATCACCTCAAATACCTGTCCCTCGCCGCCGCCATCGCCATGGCGAGCGGCTGCGCCGCCACCTCCGGCAGCGCCAAGCCGGACACGGGCCTGACGCCCACGTACAGCCTGACGAATACCTACTGGAAGCTGACGCAGCTCGCTGGCGCCGACGTGACGATGGCGCCGGGGCAGGAGCGCGAAGTGCGCATCACCCTCACCGACGATGGCAAGGTCCATGGTTTTACGGGCTGCAACCGCGTGATGGGTGGCTATGCCTTGACCGGCAATACCCTGCGCTTCACGCAGCTGGCCGGCACGCGCATGGCCTGCCCGCCGCCGCTGATGCAGCTGGAAAGCGCCGTGCTGGCCAATTTGAACAGCGTGACGGGCTACCGTTTCGAAGGCGAGTACCTGATCCTGCTCAAGGATGGCGCGCCCGTGGCCAGGTTTGAATCGGTCTACCTGTGAAATAAAAACCGGCTGCCGTTACAATGGCTTCCAGCCCATCAATTGGAAGGAAGCCATGTCCGCACTGCCCTCGCCGTCGTCATCCCCAACACCATCGGCCGCCGGCCGCTACCGGGCTTTTCTTTTTGACATGGACGGCACCGTCATCAATTCCATCGCCGCCGCCGAACGCATCTGGGGCACCTGGGCGCAGCGCCAGGGCCTCGACGTGGCGGCCTTCCTGCCCACCATCCATGGCGCGCGCTCGGTCGACACCATCGCCAAGCTGCGCTTGCCCGGCGTCGATGCGCAGCGCGAATCGCAGGGCATCACGGATGCGGAAATCATCGACGTGGAAGGGATTATCGAAATCGCGGGCGCGCTGCGCTTTTTGCAGTCGCTGCCGCCCGCGCAATGGGCCATCGTCACCTCGGCGCCGCGCGCGCTGGCGACGGCGCGCCTGAAGGCGGCCGGCATGCCCATTCCCGCCATCATGGTGACGGCGGAAGACGTCAAGGCGGGTAAACCAAAGCCCGATTGCTACCTGCTGGCGGCGCAAAAACTGGGCGTGGCGCCCTCCGACTGCCTGGTGTTCGAGGATGCGTCCGTCGGCATCGAGGCGGGCGAGGCGGCCGGCGCGAAGGTCATCGTCGTCACTGCCACGCATGCGCACCCGCTGGCCACGCGCCACCCGGCCATCGCCAGCTACGAGGGCATCGTGGCGACCGTCGATGGCGACGGTTTTATTGTCCTGGCCGAGACGGTTGCAGCACCCGCGACAAGATAGCCTGCTCCAGCGCGGCGAAGGCCGCATGGCCGCGCTGGCGGGGGCGCGGCAAGTCCACCCTCACGTCCATGGTGATCTGCCCATCCTCGATCAAGAGCACGCGGTCGGCCATGGCCACGGCTTCGGCCACGTCGTGCGTCACCAGCACGGCCGTGAAACCGCGCGCCAGCCACAGCGACTCGATCAGCTGCTGCATCTCGATGCGCGTCAGGGCGTCGAGCGCGCCCAGGGGTTCGTCCAGCAGCAGCAACTGCGGTTCGTGCACGAGGGCGCGCGCCAGCGCCACGCGCTGCTTCTGCCCGCCCGACAGGGCCGATGGCCAGTCGTCCGCCCGCTCGGCCAAGCCCACCGTCCACAGCGAGGCGGCCGCCGCGCCGACGGAACGGGGCAGGCCCAGGGCCACGTTGTCGAGCACCGTCTTCCACGGCAGCAAACGCGGTTCCTGGAACATGATGCGGATGTCCGGCGCGCCCACGCCGCTGCCGATGGCGACCCTGCCTTCATCGGCGCTTTCCAGGCCCGCGATCGCGCGCAGCAAGGTGCTCTTGCCGCAGCCGCTGCGCCCCACGATGGCGACAAATTCTCCCGCTTCCAGCTGCAGGTCGACGTTGTTCAGCACGGGGCGGCTGGTGTAGGATTTGCTCAGCTTCGTCAGTTCCAGGGGAACGCCACGCCGCTGCAAAGGAGCGGATGGCGCCGCCTTCGCCTGCGGCGGCGCGCTGGCAGGGTCGTACTGCACGAAGTGCGACAGGAAATCCGTTTCGATCTGGATGGGGGCGAGCAGCATGGTATTTTCTTTCCTCATTAGCGGTAGGCGGGATTCCAGCGCAGGCAGTGGCGTTCCAGCCGGCGCGAGAACAGATCGGCCAGCTTGCCCAGCAAGGCGTACAGCAAAATCCCCACCAGCACCACGTCCGTTTGCAAAAATTCGCGCGCATTCATGGTCATGTAGCCGATGCCGGCCTGCGCCGAGATGGTTTCGGCGACGATCAGCAGCACCCACACGAGGCCCAGCGAAAAGCGCACGCCGACCAGGATCGAGGGCATGGCGGCCGGCAGGATCACGTCGCGGTACAAGGGCCAGCCGGACAAGCCATAGCTTTTCGCCATTTCGATCAAGCCCTGGTCGGCCGAGCGGATGCCGTGGAAGGTATTCAGGTAGACGGGGAAAAACACGCCGACGGCCAGCAGAAACAGCTTGGCCGTCTCGTCGATGCCGAACCACAGGATCACCAACGGAATCAGGGCCAATGCCGGGATGTTGCGCACCATTTGCAAGGTCGTGTCGAGCAGGGTTTCCGCGTGGCGGAAGCTGCCCGTCAAAAGACCCAACAGCAGGCCCAGGCCCGCGCCGATGGCAAAACCGACGGTCGCGCGCCACAAGCTCGTCTTCAGGTGCAGCCACAATTCGCCCGATGCGGCCAGGTGCCAGAAGGCTTTCGCCACGGCCCACGGCTCGGGCAGAATGCGGCTCGACAGCCAGCCCCACTGCGCGGCCAGCTGCCAGGCCAGCAGCAGCGCCACGGGCAAGGCCCATGGCGCCAGCGCGTGACGCAGCGAAGGCCACGGCGCGGCGCTTGTCCGTTTTGTGGTGCCGGCCGCCATCTCAGGCCGCCTTTTTCTGCGCTGCGGCCGGCACGATATTGCTGGCCATGACTTCGCCGAAGGGGCCGCTCAAGGATTGTTCACCCACGGCCTTGCCCTTGCCCAGCAGCGGGAACACCAGTTCGGCGAAGCGGTACGACTCTTCCAGGTGCGGGTAGCCCGAGAAAATGAAGGTGTCGATGCCCAGGTCCGCATACTCCTGCATGCGCGCCACCACGGTCGGACCATCGCCGACCAGGGCGGTGCCCGCGCCGCCGCGCACCAGGCCCACGCCGGCCCACAGGTTGGGCGACACTTCCAGCTTGTCGCGCCGCCCGCCGTGCAGGGCCGCCATGCGTTGCTGGCCCACGGAATCCATCTTGCCGAAGGCCGCCTGCGCCTTGGCGATGATGTCGTCGTCCAGGTGGCTGATCAGTTCATCGGCCGCGCGCCAGGCCGCTTCGTTCGTTTCGCGCACGATCACGTGCAATCGGATGCCAAACCGGACCGTGCGGCCTTTTTTGCTGCCCGCGCGCGAATGTCGGCGATTTTCTCGGCAACGGCGGCGGGCGGCT
This sequence comes from Janthinobacterium sp. C22, assembly GCF_057919405.1. Taxonomy (NCBI): domain Bacteria; kingdom Pseudomonadati; phylum Pseudomonadota; class Betaproteobacteria; order Burkholderiales; family Oxalobacteraceae; genus Janthinobacterium; species Janthinobacterium sp. C22. Next base: position 4,913,137 of record NZ_CP193659.1, read on the forward strand.
CGCCCCACGTCAGGTACACGTCCATCTGCTCGGCCGCCAGTTCATGCGCCGGCTCGGACGACCCGCCGAAATACAGGGGCGGATACGGCTTCTGCACGGGCGGATACAGGGTTTTCGCGCCCTTCACCTGGATATGCTTGCCCTCGAAATCGTAGCCGGCCGCGCCGCCCTCGCCCGCCAGGGTGGCGCGCCACACCTTGATGAATTCATCGGAAATTTCATAGCGCTTGGCGTGGTCGGCAAACAGGCCGTCCGCTTCCAGCTCGCCCTGGTCGCCGCCGGTGACGACGTTGATCAGGAGCCGCCCGTTCGACAGGCGGTCGAAGGTGGACGCCATGCGCACGGCCAGGCCGGGCGTGGACAGGCCGGGCCGCACGGCCACGAGGAATTTGAGTTTTTGCGTCACGCTGATCAAGGACGACGCCACCACCCACGCGTCTTCGCAGGACCGACCCGTGGGCAGCAGCACGCCGTCGTAGCCGAGCGTGTCGGCGGCCACGGCCACCTGGCGCAGATAATCGGCATCGACGGGGCGCGCGCCCTGCGACGTGCCCAGGTAGCGGCTGTCGCCGTGGGTGGGGATAAACCAGAAGACATTCAATGACATGATATTTGTTCCTTATTTTGCGCTGGTGACCAGCTGGCGCGCCGGCAGCAGCGCGTCCTTGACGACGATCGGTTTCGGGATCAGCTTCAGGCTGGAAAACGCATCGGCCACCCGTTGCTGCGAGGCGATGACGTCGGGCGACACGGGTTTGACGCCGTACGCATAGCGCGAGGCGGCCAGCGCCACGACATCCTTGCCCAGGCCAGTCTGCGCCGACAGGATCGCCGCCACTTCCTCCGGGTTGTTGCGGCCCCAGTCATCGACCTTGGCCACTTCGTCAAGCACGATGCGCAGGATCTCGGGATGCTTTTCCGCATACGCGCGCGAGGCGAGATAAAACTGGTAGTTCGCCACCAGGCCCTTGCCGTCGGCCAGCACGCGCGCGCCCAGCTGCTTTTCGGCGGCCGCCAGGAACGGGTCCCAGATGGCCCAGGCATCCACGCTGCCCCGCTCGAAGGCGGCGCGCGCATCGGCCGGAGGCAGGAAGACGGGCTGGATGTCGGCATAGGCGACACCGGCCTTTTCCAGCGCTTTCAACAGCAGGTAATGCACGTTCGAGCCCTTGTTCAGGGCGATTTTCTTGCCCTTCAAGTCGGCCAGGGTGCGCAGACCCGAACCCTTGGGCACGACGATGGCTTCGCTGGCGGGCGACGCCGGCTCATTGCCGACATACACCAGGTTGGCGCCGGCCGCCTGGGCAAAGATCGGCGGCGCCTCGCCCACGGTGCCGAAATCGATGCTGCCCACGTTGAGGCCTTCCAGCAGCACGGGGCCGGCCGGGAACTCCGTCCATTTCACGCCCACGCCCTGCGCTGCCAGGCGTTTTTCCAGCGTGCCGCGTCCCTTCAACAAGGTCAGGGTGCCGTATTTCTGGTAGCCGATACGCACCTGCACCTGTATCTCCTCCTTGGCCTGTGCCTGCGCAGCGGCCGGCATGCCGGCCGCCATCACGCCGGCGGCGGCGACAAACAGCAGGCCCAGAGTGGTACGGCGCGAGAGGCGTTGTGCGTGGCGGTGTGTCATGGCGGTTCCTTGGTCGGTGAATAATCAGGCGGCTTGATAGTGGCGCGCGTAAGGCTGGTCTTGCAGCGAACGCACGGGGTGCGGGACTTCTGCCGGCGCGGGCGGACGCCGGTCCTGCAGCACGAACAGGCCGGCAGAAAGCTCCTCGATGCCGGCCTGCACGCGTTCGGCGATCGGCGCGTCCAGGCTCAGGCCTCCTTCTTCGTGCCACGCCAGCTGCTGCGCATTGGCATAAATGCTGGTAAACACCTGCTTGGCGCCCAGCGCATGCAGTACGGGACGCAGCGCATAGTCGAGCGCCAGGGTGTGGGCATGGCCGCCGCCCGTGGCCAGCGGCAGCACCAGCTTGCCGGCCAGGCCATCTTGCGGCAGCAGGTCGAGGAAGGCTTTCAGCAATCCTGTATACGACGCCTTGTAGATGGGCGTGGCGATCACGATGGCGTCGGCGTCGGCCACGGCGCGCACGGCGCGGGAGATCGCCGCGTCGTCGTAGTCGGCCAGCAGCAAGGCGCGCGCCGGCAGGTCGCGCACATGCAGCTTGGCGTAGCTGTGGCCCTGCAGCGCCAGCTGTTCGCCGATATGCAGCAGCAGGCGGCTGGAACTCGATGGGAGTTGCGGGCTGCCGCCCAATAACAAGATGCTCATGTGATGCCCGTCCCTGTACGTGATGGTTTGATTTGGCTACTTGGATGCCTGCAGCCTATCGCCATCAGCGGCCCGGTAAAACGAATGCTTTCGCGCTTCGATATGCGTTTTTTGTCTATCCGGGCCTGACGCCCCGCACGCCATGGCGCCGGCAGCCGCGCGGCTTTTTTCGCATATGCATGCGCGGTTTTCTTCGTGTACGGCGCACGCGGAGCGGTGCAATATCGGCCTCATCGTCTTTCTGGAATGTCACTCATGTCTAGCGTTTTTCTCCATGCCGCCCGTCCCCAGCCGCCTGTGCCGGCCCCCTGCGGGACGCCATCAGCATCGCCACGTCGCTGGCCGCGCGCCTGGCCGAAACGGCCAATGCCCGCGACCAGGCCGGCGGCCATGCGGCGCAGGAACGCGAATGGCTGCGCGAGTCAGGCTTGCTGACCCTGTCGATTCCCGTGGAATTCGGCGGCCAGGGCGCGTCGTGGCCCCTCGTGTATCAGGTGATCCGCATCCTGGCGCGGGCCGACAGCGCGCTGGCGCACGTCTTCGGCTTCCACCATCTGCAACTGGCGGGCCTGCAGCTATACGGCAGCGCGCAGCAGCAGCGCCGCCTGCTCACCCTGACCGTCGACGAACGCCTGTTCTGGGGCAATGCCTTGAATCCCCTCGACAAACGGGTCACGGCCAGCGACAGCGATGACGGCTATCTCCTCGACGGCATCAAGAGCTTTTCTTCCGGTTCCGTGGGGTCGGACTGGCTGACCGTCTCCGCCTGGCATGCGCCCACGCAGACGGCGCTGATCGCCGCCCTGCCCACGCGCCAGGACGGCGTGACCGTGCAGGCGGACTGGGACGCCTTCGGCCAGCGCCAGACGGACAGCGGCAATGTCCACTTTGAAGGAGTCGCCCTGCCGCGCGAGCTGGTGCTGCAGGCGCCCGCGCAGGCCGCCACGCCGCAAGCCACCGTGCGCTCGCAGATCGCGCAGCTGATCATGGCGAATCTCTACCTGGGCATCGCCGAAGGCGCGTTCGAGGCGGCGCGCCGCTACACGGGCGAGCAGGCGAAAGCCTGGTTTGCCTCGGGCGTGGCGCAAGCGACGGATGACCCTTTGATACAGCACCGCTACGGCCAGCTGTGGCTCTTGCTGCGCCCCGCGCAAGTGCTGGCCGACGCGGCGGCACAGGAACTGGAAAAGGTCTTCCGCAAGGGCGCGCTGGTGACGGCGCGCGAACGGGGCTTGCTGGCCGTGGCCGTGGCCGAAGCCAAATGCCTGTCGCACAAGGCGGGACTCGAGATCAGCAGCCAGATGTTCGAACTGACGGGCGCCCGTTCCACCTCGGCCCAATATGGTTTCGACCGCTACTGGCGCAACGTGCGCGTGCATACCCTGCATGACCCCATCGACTACAAGCTGCGCGACCTGGGACGCTTTGCCTTGACCGGCACGGTGCCTGAGCCGACGGCATATTCATAATTCACACACCAAGGAGCCACCATGACCATCGCCCGCCGCAGCATCGTCCTCACCGCCCTGGCCCTGGCCTTGACGGCCAGCTTCGCCCACGCCAAGGACCCGAAAGAGATCACCATCGGCACCAGCGCCGGGCCGTACGCGGACCAGATCAAGCTGGGCATCAAGCCTATCCTGGAAAAGCAGGGCTACAAGGTCAAGCTGGTGGAATTCAATGACTACATCCAGCCGAACTTCGCGCTGGCCGAGGGTTCGCTGGACGCCAACGTGTTCCAGCACATCGTCTACCTGAAGAAATTCGCGCAGGAGCACAAGCTGGCCCTGACGGACCTGATCACGATACCCACGGCGCCGATCGCCATCTACAGCAAGAAGCACAAGACCCTGGACGACGTGAAGGAAGGCACGACGGTGGGCTTGCCGAACGATCCGACCAACCAGGCGCGCGCGCTGGTACTGCTGGACCAGCTGGGATGGATCAAGCTGCGCGCCAGCTTCGACCCCGTGCGCGCGTCGGAAAAGGATATCGCCGTCAATACGAAGAAAATCAAGCTGCTGCCGCTGGAAGCGGCGCAGCTGCCACGCTCGCTGGGCGACACCGATTACTCCTTCATCAACGGCAATTACGCGCTGGCGTCGGGGCTGAAATTGACGGACGCGCTGGTGGCCGAGAAGATCTCGCCCAACTACATCAACCTGGTGGCCATCCGCACGGCGGACAAGGACAAGCCGTTCGCCAAGGACCTGGCGGCCGCCTACCGTTCGCGCGAATTCCTCGACATCACGAACAAACACTTTGCCGGCTACTCGAAGCCCGATTACCAGCAAGCCTTGCAGACGGCGGCAAAATAAGCCATGGCCAAGACGATACGCTTCAACGCCTTCCAGATGAATACCGTGGGCCACCAGTCGCCGGGACTGTGGACGCATGCGCGCGACCGCAGCCACCGCTACACGGATCCTGCGCACTGGACGGAACTGGCGCAGCTGCTGGAAGCGGGCCTGTTCGACGCGGTGTTCCTGGCCGACGTGCTGGGCGTGTACGACGTGTACCGGGGCAGCCTCGATGCGGCCCTGGAACACGGCGTGCAGGTACCGCTGAACGACCCGCTGGCCCTCGTGCCCATCATGGCGCAAGCCACCACGCACCTGGGCTTCGGCGTCACCTGCGCCCTCACCTACGAACACCCGTACACGTTTGCGCGGCGCATCTCCACCCTCGACCACCTGACCGACGGGCGCATCGGCTGGAATATCGTCACCGGCTACCTCGACAGCGCGGCGCGCAACCTGGGCTTGCAACAGCAGCTGGGCCACGACGAGCGCTACGACCTGGCCGACGAGTACCTGGACGTCGTCTACAAACTATGGGAAAAGAGCTGGGATGACGACGCCGTCGTCAACGACAAGGCACGCGGCATCTATGCCGATCCGGCCAAGGTCCATCCGATCAACCATGCCGGGCGCCACTACAAGGTGCCCGGCATCCATCTGTGCGAGCCGTCGCCGCAGCGCACGCCGCTGCTGTACCAGGCGGGCACCTCGCCGCGTGGCACGCGTTTCGCGGCGCGCCACGCGGAAGCGACGTTTGTCAGTGGCCCCAGCAAGACGGTGGTGAAGCGCTATGCGGACGACTTGCGCGCCGCCGTGCGGCAAGCGGGGCGCGATGGCGATGCGCTGCTGATCTACGCGCAGGCGCTGGTCATCACGGGCGCCACGGAAGCGGAAGCGCGCGCCAAGCACGCCGACTATCTGCGCCACGTGAACATCGAGGCGGCGCTGGTGCTGCTGTCGGGCTGGACGGGCGTCGATTTCAGCCGCTACCCGCTCGACGCCACCATCGACTACATCGATTCCCCGGCCGGCCGCTCGGCGCTGGCCTCGTTCAGCCAGGCCGACCCGGACCGGCAATGGACGGTGCGCGAGGCAGCCGAATACATCGGCCTGGGCGGGCGCGGCCCCGTCATCGTCGGCGATGCGCGCCAGGTGGCCGACCAGCTGGAAAGCTGGCTGGACGAAACGGACATCGACGGCTTCAACCTCGCCTTCGCCGTGGCCCACGACAGCATGGCCGACGTGGTGGCCCACATCGTGCCGGAACTGCAGCGGCGCGGCCGCTACCGCACCAGCTACGAGGAAGGCAGCCTGCGCCACAAGGTCTTCGGCCAGGGCCCGCGCCTGCCCGCCAGTCACGCAGGCCGCCAGGTCAGCATCGCGCCAGAAGAGGCCACGCTCGCCGCGGCCTGAACGCCGCCCGCGTCCCCGCGGGCATTTGCATCCAGGCCCGTTCCGTGTCAGCATACGCCACCTTGGCAACACGGATAAGGACTGCAATGCCCCCACTCCCCTACGCGCGCTGGCCCTGGGCCTGCTGCTGGCCGGTCATGGTTCACCGGCGCTGGGCACGCCGCCGACGCCTGGCTGCGAAGTCTGCGCCGCCTGGAACGCCGACCAGGCGCCGTTCCGCATCTTCGGCAATACCTATTACGTGGGCGTGAAGGGCCTCAGTTCCGTACTGGTGACGTCACCGCAGGGCCATGTGCTGATCGACGGCGGCTTGCCGGAGTCGGCGCCGAAGATCATCGCCAGTATCGGCGCGCTGGGCTTTCGCATCGAAGACGTGAAACTGATCCTCAATTCGCACGGCCATATCGACCATGCGGGCGGACTGGCCGAGCTGCAGCGGCGCAGCAATGCGCTGGTGGCCGCCAGCCCGTCGGCCGCGCTGGATCTGGCGTCGGGCGAAGTGGGGCCGGACGACCCGCAATACCATGCACTGCCCAAGTACCCGCCCGTGAAGGACATGCGTCTGGCGCGCGACGGCGGCCAGTTCGATGTCGGCCCCATTATAATGACGGCGCACGCCACGCCGGGCCACACGCCCGGAGGCCTGAGCTGGACGTGGCAGTCGTGCGACGGCCCCCGCTGCCTGAACATGGTCTACGCGGACAGCATCAACGCCGTCTCGCGCCCCGGCTTCAGGTTCAGCACCAGCAGCGAGTATCCGAACGCGGTGGCGGACCTGCGCCACAGCTTCGAGACCCTGGAAAAGCTGCCCTGCGACGTGCTCATTTCGGCGCATCCGGAAGCGTCGCAGCTGTGGGAACGCCTGGAAGCGAGCGCCACGGCCGGCAGCGAGGCCTTCGTCGACCCGCAGGCCTGCCGCGCCTACGTAGCGGCGGCGCGCACCCTGCTCGAGGCGCGACTGGAGCAGGAAAAGCAGCCGTGAACTTGTCAACCGTGCACGCCGGCGCGGCGCGTATCTGCTAATCTGGCGCCATTCATTTGAAGAAGGAAATGCCATGTTCAAGATCGCCAGACTGATCCCCCTCGCCGCCATCGTCGCCATCACGGCCGGCTGCGCGCAAACGCCCGTGCGCAGCGATGCTGCCGCCGCCGCGCCAGGCGCCACCTCGCCCGCCAAGCCGGCGCCGAAGCTGACGGGCACGCAGTGGAAACTGAAGGAATTGAAGGGCAAGAAGATCGTGCGCAAGGCGCCCGAGCAGCGCGAAGTCACGCTGCTGCTGGCCGAAGGCCGCGCCGCTGGCCACAGCGGCTGCAACCAGATGATGGGGGGCTATACCAGCGATGGCGTCAGCACCCTGGCCTTCTCGCAGCTGGCCGGCACCATGATGATGTGCCAGCCGCAGGACATGGACCTCGAACGCGAACTCCTGACCACCCTGGGCGAAGTCAATGGCTACCGCTACGCGGACCAGGAATTGCTGCTGCTGAAGGATGGCGTGCCCGTGGCGCGGTATGAAGCGCTGACGGTGAAGTAAGGTTTTTGCAAAGCCAGGCGCCACGCCCGGCTTGAAGAGTGCCCGAAAAACGTTCAGGGCAAGGCGCAGCGCCGCAGGCAGTACGCTAGTACGGCCAGGCGCTGTAACGCCGCCATGGACGTTTTCTCGGCCACTCTTCAATCGTTGCGCATCTGCGCCTGCGATACGTTACTCTCAGGCGGCACGCTCTGCGTCAGCCACACATTCCCCCCGATGGTCGATCCCGCACCGATGGTGATGCGCCCCAGCACGGTCGCGCCCGCGTAAATCACCACGTCGTCCTCGACGATGGGGTGGCGCGGCGTGCCCTTGATCAGCGCGCCGGAAGCGTCCGCAGGAAAGCGCTTGGCGCCCAGGGTGACGGCCTGGTACAGGCGCACCCGCTGGCCGATGATGGCCGTCTCGCCGATCACCACGCCCGTGCCATGGTCGATGAAGAACGATGCGCCGATGTGCGCGCCCGGGTGGATGTCGATGCCCGTCAGGGTGTGCGCGATGTCGGCAATCAGGCGCGCCAGGAACGGCGCACCGAGCGCGTGCAGCTGGTGGGCCAGGCGGTGGTACAAGATGGCGATGGTGCCCGGATAGCACAGCATGATCTCGGCCACCGAGGTGGCGGCCGGGTCGCCCGCATAGGCGGCCTGCACGTCCGACACCAGCAGGGCGCGGATGTCGGGCAGGCTGGCGGCGAAGGCGCGCGTGATGTCGCGCGCCTGCTGCGCCAGGGCCGCGTCGTCGCTGGCGCCCTCGCCCTCATCGCCGGCCGGCACGGCGTGCGCCGGAGCGGAGAACAGCAGTCCGCGCCGCACCTGTTCGCTGAGGCGGTTCAGGGTGGTGTTGAGCGTGTCGCCGACAAAATAGTCGATGCTTTCATCGGTCAGATTCGGACGCCCGTAATGCGTGGGGAACAGGGCCGCCGACAGGCCGTTGACGATGGTGGTGAGCGCTTCGCGCGACGGCAGTTCACGCACCCTGCCGTTATGGCGGATCTTGTGCTTGTCTTCGCGCGAGCTGCGCAAGGCCTGGATCACGGGTCCCAGGTTCCACTGGGCCGTGTCGTCGGCGGGCGCCGCCGGATAAATGCTGTGCATGGCGTATCACTTCCAAAAAAGCGGCAAACAGGCCGGGTCGCCCCAGCCTAACGGTGGCGCAGAACAAAACAAACGAAGGTTTTCGAGCTTGCATATGCGAAAAATGCATATGCAAGGCCAGCAGGGGCGTCGGCAAACCCGATTACGTCCACTAGCGTAAAATGACGGACTAACAAAAACACTCTTCAACATGACTAAATTATTAACCTGGATTTTGGCGGGCCTGGCGATGGTCGGACCGCTTGCAATTGATACCTATCTGCCGTCTTTCCCCGCCATCGCGCAAGATTTGAATGCCAGCCCCCTGCTGGTGCAGCAGACCCTGAGCTTTTTCCTGTTCACGTTCGCCTTCATGATGCTGTTTTACGGCACCCTGTCCGACTCGTTCGGCCGCCGTCCCGTGATTCTGGTCTCGCTGCTGCTGTATGTGATCGCCTCCGTGGGCGCCGCGCTGGCGCCGTCGCTGGGCTGGCTGCTGGCCTGGCGCGTGCTGCAGGGCCTCTCGGCCGGCGCCGGCTCCGTGATCGGCCGCGCCATCGTGCAAGACCGCTATGCGGGCGCCGCCGCGCAGAAAATCCTCTCGCACATCATGATGGTGTTCGCGCTGGCGCCGGCCATCGCCCCCGTGCTGGGCGGCTGGCTGCAGGTCAGCCTGGGCTGGCGGGCGATCTTCTGGTTCCTGACGGCTTTCGGCGTGCTGATGTTCGTCGTCGTCTGGCGCGCGCTGCCGGAAAGCCTGCCGAAGGAGCAGCGCCACGCCTTCCACCTGGGCGACATCGCCGTCAATTACTGGAAAGTGCTGTGCCACCGCCAGTTCCTGCTGCTGTCGACGGCCATCGGCGCCGCGTTTGGCGGCTTCGCCCTGTACATCGGCTCGGCCGCCTACTTCATCATCAACATCCTGCATTTGCCCGAAACGGCGTTTGCCTGGCTGTTCATTCCCCTGATCAGCGGCATGGTGTTCGGTTCGGCGCTGTCGGCGAAGATCGCCCACCGCTACAGCCAGCGCCAGATGATCTGGGCCGGCTTCATCTTGATGCTGGTCGCCGCGCTGGCCAATATCGGCTATAACTACTTCTTTGCCGCCGAAGTGCCGTGGGCCGTGCTGCCGCTGTTCTTCTACTCGTTCGCCCTGTCGATCGCCATGCCGCCGATGACCCTGATGGCCCTGAACTACTTCCCCAACAACAGCGGCCTGGCGTCGTCGATGCAGTCGTTCATCCAGATGCTGCTGTTCGCGCTGGTCTCGGGCCTGGTGGCGCCGCTGCTGTTCGACAGCGCCCTGAATCTGGCGTATGGCGTGATGGCGGGGCTGCTGGTGAGTCTGGTTTGCTGGGTGTTTGCACAGGGCAAAGCAGAAACGTAGGTCGGATTAGCGGGGCCGCCGAGGCGCGCAAGCGCGTAATCCGACTGCATCTGCCAACCATGTTGTCGGATTACGGCCCTTCGGTCCTAATCCGACCTACAACCAAGATAGAGGCACGATGACGGCCAAGGTTACGGCCACGGCGCAGGCGTCACATCCTGGTATTGCGCCCCGCCCTGCTCCGGCTCGGCCTCATCCTTCTGGGACGGCTGGTTCAAGGAACCGGCCGGCGAACGCAAACTCAATATCTCCTTGCGCGTCTCGACGAAGTCGGCGGAACTGAGGGGATGCTGCTGATCGGGCCAGTGGCTGACGGCCCATTCCTGCAAGGCTTCGAAACGCCGCCACAGTTCGGCGATGAATTCGCGGCGCGCCTCTTCCTCCTGCTGCGGCGTCTTTTCGGCGCCTTCCCCGATATGTACTTGCATGGCTGCTCCCTGGCTGATCAATCGTCCTGCCAGCCTACGCAGGGACCAGCCAGGCGTCTGTTCGCGAACGAACAAAGAGCTTATTCAGGCATCTTGCGGAAACCCACGGCCAGGCGGTTCCAGGTATTGATGGAGCCGATGGCCAGGGTGACGTTGACCATTTCCGCCGGCGTCAATTGCTCCGCCAGCGCCGCATACACGTCATCGGGCGCCTGGCTTTGCGGCAGCAGGGTCAGCGCCTCCGTCCAGGCCAGCACGGCCCGCTCGCGCGGCGTGAAGAACGGCGTCTCGCGCCAGACGGACACGGCATACAGGCGGCGCTCCGTTTCGCCCGCCTTGCGCGCATCGCTCGTGTGCATGTCCACGCAAAAGGCGCAGCCATTGATTTGCGACGCGCGCAGGCGGATCAGCTCGAGCAGTGCGTGTTCCACACCCAGTTTGGCGATCGCCGCTTCCAGCGCATACATGGCCTTGACGGCGTCCGGCGAAGCTTGTGTAAAATCGAGTCGTTGCTGTGTCATGATGCATTCCTTGATGTTGAGAGATGCATCATTGTAGAAGCGCGACAACAGCGCGCGGCAGGCCAATCTCCCCGAAAAACAGCAGACCACCAGCAGACACACCATGGAATTACATATCCTGATCGACGGCACGCGCGACCTGGGCGGCCAGCTGTACCGCCAGCTCAGCGAAGCCATCCGCTCGGGCCGGCTGACGGACGGCCAGCAGTTGCCGCCCTCGCGCCTGCTGGCCAGCCAGCTGGGCCTGTCGCGCAAGACGGTGTCCGATGTGTATGACAAGCTGGGCTATGAAAAGCTGCTGGTAGGAAAGATCGGGGTGGGCAGCTTCGTGCAGACGCCGCATGCCTCGCCGCAGCGCCGCCACGCCAGCGCGCCGCTGGCCAGCGCACAGCGCATCGCCCGCTGGGAAGCGACGCCCACGCCCCTGCGCCGCGCCAGCCAGGAAACGCCGGCACGCTACGCCTTCATCGGCGGACGCGCCACGCCCGCGCACTTCCCGCAGGATGAATGGCGCGCCTGCATGCTGCATGCACTGCGCCAGGGCGGTCAGGCGCGGGGACGCTATGGCCCCGCCGAAGGCTTGCCCGCCTTGCGCGCGGCGATCGCCGGCCATGCCGCCTTCAGCCGCGGCATCCATTGCACCGAGGAGCAAGTGCTCGTCACCAGCGGCGCGCAGCAAGCCTTGCACCTGCTCGCGCTGACCCTGCTCGAGCCGGGCGACACGGTTGCCGTGGAAGAACCCGGTTATCCCGTGGCACGCGCCGTGTTCGCCAGCCAGGGCGCGCGCGTGGTGGGCGTCGAAGTGGACGAGGATGGGATCATCGTCGCGCAAATCCCCGACGGCACGCGCTTGATCTATGTCACGCCCGCCCATCAATTTCCGCTCGGCATGCCGATGAGCATGGCGCGCCGCCATGCCCTGCTGGAACGGGCGCAGCAGCTGGGCGCCATCATCATCGAGGACGATTACGACAGCGCCTTCCGCTACGAGGGCCGGCCCGAGGATGCGCTGCAAAGCATGGACCGCTACGGCATCGTCGCGCACGTGGGCAGCTTTTCCAAGATCATGCTGCCGGAATTGCGCCTGGGCTATGTGGTGCTGCCGCAAGCCATCGTGGCCGCCATGCAGACGGTGAAATACCTGAGCGATTGCCATACGGCCAGCCTGGGCCAGCATGCGCTGGCCAAATTCATCGGCGATGGCCATTTGCTGCGCCATATCCGCCGCTGCCACGATATCTATGCGGGGCGGCGCGAGCGGCTGCAGCACTGGTTCAATGGCCCCTTGGCCCCATGGTTCCGCCTGGTGCCGGCCAGCGCCGGCTTCCACGTCGCGGCACTGGCGCAGGCGCCGCTCGATATCGCCGAATTGCTGCGCCGGGCGCGCCTGGCCGACGTCAGCCTGTATGCGCTGGCCAGCTTTTACCATGGCCCCGCCCGCCATGAAGGCCTGTTTCTCGGCTATGGCGCCATCGACAAGCTCGATATCGACACGGCGCTGGCCATCGTGCTGGCGATCCTGCAAGAGATCGCGCCCCTACCCCTCAACGGGGTTGCCAGCGATAGTGTCCCGTGATCGGATAGCTGAATAAAATATTCTCCTCGCGCGCGCCCTCGCCGATGTTGTGGATGATCAGCGGCACGCCGCTCCACGACTGCTTGTCGCTGACGATGCCGATATGGGTCAGGTTGCGCGGCAGGCGCCAGGTGACGATGTCGCCCGCGCGGTAAGCGTTCGCTTCCTTGCTTGGCGGCAAGCTGGTGCCGTGGCGGGCAAAGTAGGTACCCAGGTTCGGCACGCGGCGGTGGTCGATATTGCGGTCCGGCCCCTTCATCTGCCAGCGTCCCTGCTGCTGGTACACCTGCCATGCCTTGCGCATGTCTTCGTGCACCAGCACCTGCAAATCCTGCCCCAGCTGGCGGTAGGCGCGCACGACCACGTCCGTGCACACGCCGCGCTCGAGCGGCACGTCGCCGCCCGGATAGGCGAGGCGTTCGTAGCGCGGGTCGTACTGCAGGGTCACGCCCACCTGGCTGCGGGCGGCGGCGACGAGGGCTTGCGGGCCGGGTGCCGGCGCGGCGTGCAGCGCCAATGGCAACAAGGCAAATAACACAGTGGACAGCAGTTTGAACGGCATGACAGTCAAGTAATTGTGGCAATACAGCAAACTTTACCCTATGCGCGGGAAAAGCGCCGCTTCAGCGCCAGGCAATCGGCTTGGCGCTGAAACGTCAAGCCAGCGAACGCTGCGCCCGCTTGCAGATGCGTGCCGTGGCGGCAACGGGGCTGTCCTGCAGCCATTGCGCGCACAGGCTGCGCACCCAGTCCGGCCGGCTCTTGGCCGCATCGTTGAGCCAGTTGGCCACGGAATCCTGCACGTAGGCGGCCGGGTCGGCGCGCAAGGGCTGCAACAGGGGCAAGGCCAGCTGCGGCTCGGCTTTTAACCGGGCGATATGCGCGCACCACACGCCGCGCGGGCGCAGCGCCTCGCAGGCGAAGCGGCGCACTCTTTCCGACGGGTCCGCCGTCCATGGCGCCAGCAAGGCAATGGCTGCGTCAAGACGCGCCGCCAGATGGGGCCGCAGCGCCAGCCAGGTCCATTCGCGCACGCCGAAGTGGCCATCGTCGGCCAGCGGCCGCATGGCGGCCAGCTGCCGCGGCAAGGGCCAGCCCGCCTGGGCGGCGATGGCAAAGCAGGCCCAGCCCCGCACCGTGTCGGACGGGTGCGCTTGCAGCATCGCCAGGTCGGCGCCGGCTTCCAGCAGCAATTGCGCCGCCAAGGCCATGCGCCCGGTGATGCCGGCGGCGGCCTGGGCCCGCATCCGCTCCAGGCGGGCCACACCGATAGCGGGCACGGCCGCGGCCAGCAGCTGGGCGAAATCGATGGCCAGCCCTTCCGTCAGGGTGGCGCTGGCGACGCTGCCGCCATTCAGCAGGACCAGGCGGGCGGGCGCGATATCGGCGACGCCGCGGCTCATGCAGCCCCCGGTCCGTCTTGCGCCAGGCTTTTTCCAGCAATCCACTCAACAACTGCATCTCGTCCGGCGTGAAATCGGCAAACAGGCTGGCGATCCATTGCGCGTGCTCGTCGACCAGGGTGGCGGCCGCCGCTGCTCCCTTGGCGCTCAGGCGCACCAGCAGTTTGCGCCGGTCGAGCTGGTCCGCGTGGCGTGCCAGGAAGCCGTCGCGCTCGAGACCATCGAGCAAGCCCGTGATGGTGCCGCGCGTCACGCCGGCGCGCTCGGCCAGCTCGTGCGGCGAGAGTCCTTCGGGCACATTGCGCAGCAGGGCCAGCAGCACGAACTTGCCTTCCGACAAGCCATGCCGGCCCAGGCGCGCGGCGCAATCGCCATCGATGGCCGATGCCAGGCCCAGCATTTCAAAGCACAGGCGCAAGCGTCCGACGGATGCCGGCATGTCGGGGCCAAGCGCGCGGCGCTGCACGTCACCGAGCAAGGCCGTGTATTTCTGTTCGAGTTTTATCATATGGCGCAATATAATATGGCGCCATATTAAATGTCAAATGGAAAACCTGGACGGCTTTCCCGTGCGCTTAGAAACGCGCCTTCTCCCTCGCCCACGCGATGATGGCATTCGCATCGACGGCGCCCGGCTGGCGCGCCACTTCCACGCCGCGCAAAAACAGGGCCAGGGTGGGAATGCTGCGGATATTGAAACGGCTGCCCAGGTCCGGCGACGCTTCCGTATTCACCTTGACGACGCGGAACGCGGGCTCCAGCGTCCTGGCCGCTTGCACATAGAATGGCGCCATGCTGCGGCACGGACCGCACCACGGCGCCCAGAAGTCCACCAGCACGGGAATGTCGCTGCGCTCGATATGCTTGAGGAAACGGGCGCTGGCCAGGTCCACGGGCTGGCCCGTGAACAGCTCCTTCTGGCACTTGCCGCAGGTGGGCTGCTCCGTGAGCCGGGCGGCCGGCAGGCGGTTGACGGCGTCGCAATGGGGGCACACAATGTGCAGGGAGTCTGGCGTGGTCGGGGTCATGGCATTCCTGGAAAGCGTAGCGTCAAGTTGACGGACATTTTACGGCGTATCGCGCGGCAGCGCCGGCTCGCTGGCGGCACATTTGCACATACTCGCCTATAGTGCGCTGGAACGGTGCGCATATTGCCCGGCCAGCCAAGGAGAAACATGCCTGATGTCACCATAAACATGGCGCAGAACGCCGAACTGGCTGCCGCCCTGGCCTTGCAGCGCGCCGCCTGTCTGGCCCACCCCGTGCCGCCCCTGGCCGAGCGCAAGCGCGACCTGCAAACCTTGCAGCGCTACCTGCGCGACCACAAACAAGCGCTGTGCGCGGCGATCAGCGCCGACTATGGCAACCGTTCCCACCATGAAACCTTGCTGGCGGAGATATTCCCCGCCATCGACAGCATCGATCACGTACTGAAAAAGTTGAAGAAGTGGATGCAGCCGCAGCGCCGCAGTGTGGACTGGCGCAATTTCCCTGGCGCCCGCAACCGCGTGCTGCCTCAGCCGCTGGGCGTGGTGGGCGTCATCGTGCCGTGGAATTTCCCCGTCAACCTGAGTCTGGTGCCCCTGAGCTACATCTTTGCCGCCGGCAACCGCGCCATGGTCAAGATGAGCGAGAACTCGCGCCACCTGGCCCGGCTGCTGATCGAGACCATGCCCGCCTATTTCCCGCCGGAAAAGCTGCAGTTTGTTGACGAGACGGGCGGCGTAGGTATTGCGTTTTCACAACTGCCGTTCGACCACCTGCTGTTTACGGGGTCCGGCCAGACGGGCCGGGCCGTCATGGCGGCCGCCGCACAGAATCTGTGCCCCGTCACCCTGGAACTGGGCGGCAAGGCTCCCGCCATCGTCTGCGCCGATTTCGACCTGCGCACGGCTGCCGAGCGCATCCTGTTCGTCAAATACCTGAACGCGGGCCAGATCTGCACCAGCGTCGACCACGCCTGGCTGCCCGAGGCCGGCATCGCCGCCTTCGTCGAGCATGCGCGCCGGATCGTGCCCACGCGCTACCCACGGCTCGATACGCCCGACTATACTTCCATCATCGACGAAGCCGCCTTTGAGCGCCTGCTGCAGGCGCTGGACGAAGCGCGGGAACGGGGCGCGCAAGTCATTTCACTGCTGCCGGGACCCGCGTACGACCGCGCCACGCGCAAGATCGCGCCGCACATCGTGCTCGGCGCGCCCGAAGACAGCCTGCTGCTGACGCGGGAAATCTTCGGTCCCATCCTGCCGCTGCGCGGCTATACGAAGCTGGAGACCGTAGTCGCCAGCATCAACGGCGGGCCGCGCCCGCTGGCCATCTATCCTTTCAGCAACGATACGCAGACCGTGCAGATGCTGATCGACACGGTGATGTCGGGCGGCGTGTCCGTCAACGACGCGCTGTTCCACGTGGGCCAGCACGACCTGCCCTTCGGCGGCGTGGGCGAGTCCGGCATGGGCCACTACCACGGCGTCGAAGGTTTTCACACTTTCAGCAAGCTGCGGCCCGTGTTCTACCAGGCACGCTACAGCCCTTTGACGCTGCTGCGGCCGCCTTACGGCAAACTGGCCAGCCGGGTATTGAATTTCCTGACCCGCTGATTACAGGAACAGCGAGGCGGCGATGGCCCACATGACGAGGGCGATGATGCCGTCGAGCACGCGCCAGGCCATGGGCTTGGCAAACACGGGCGCCAGGTAGCGGGCGCCAAAGCCCAGCAGGAAGAACCACAGGGCCGAGGCCATGATGGCGCCGCCGGCGAAGTAGAAACGTCCCACGCCTTCATGCTGGCCGCCGATCGAGCCGAGCAGGATGACCGTGTCGAGGAAGGCGTGCGGGTTCAGCAGGCTGAACGCGAGCGCCGCGCCGATCACGGCCCAGTAGCCTTCCGGCGCCTTGGCGGCCGACACCGTCATGGCCGTCGGACGCCAGGCCGACTTGGCGGCGCGCAAGCCGTAGGCGATCAGGAAGGTGGCGCCGCCAGCCTTGGCCCACAGCAGGAAATTGGGGTTGTCGGCAATGAAGGTGCCCATGCCGGCCACGCCGGCCGTGATCAAAATCGCGTCGCACACCAGGCAGACCAGGATGCAGGTGAGCACGTAATGGCGCTTCAAGCCCTGCTTGAGCAAGAAGGCGTTTTGCGTGCCGATGGCCACGATCAGGCTCGCCCCGAGCCCCATGCCTTTCAAGAAAATTGCGCTGTCCATACCGATTCCTTTCCATTGCTTTCCATCACGCGCACGGCCGCCCACGCTCTGCCGGCAACGGCAAAGTCATCAGAGGTAGGTGGAGGGTGGTGCGGAACCTGGGGAACCGCGCGGGAGAGTGGAGTTGTTACCCTATTTCAACAGTGTAAAGAAAAAGTAAATATAAGTATAATGAATGATTCTAACCATATATAAGAGAAACTTATGCGCGTCGTCGATTACCGTGGATTGGCCGCCCTCGACGCCGTGATCGGCCTGGGCAGCTTTGAAAAGGCCGCGCAGGCGCTGGCGATCAGCCAGCCGGCCGTGTCGCAGCGCATCCGCACCCTGGAAAACCTGGAAGGCACTTTATTGATCATCCGCAGCCACCCGCCCCTGCCGACGGAAGCGGGCCAGCGCCTGATCGCCCACTACCGGCAAGTCAAGCTGCTCGAAGCGGCGCTCGATGCCCAGCCCGGACCCACGACGCAATTGCCGGCGCTGGCCATCGCCGTCAATGCCGACAGCGCCGCCACCTGGATCCCGGAAGCGCTGGGGCCGCTGCTCTCGCCTCCCTCGTGCCTGCTCGACATCCGCCTCGACGACCAGGACCATACCTTGAGCCAGCTGCGCGAAGGGCGCGTGTTTGCCTGCGTCACCAGCGCCAACGACCTGGTGGCCGGCACCACGGCCACGCCGCTGGGCGGCATGCGCTACCTGTGCGTGGCCTCGCCCGCATTCGCCCGGCAATGGTTTCCCCATGGTTTTACGGTGGAAGCCGTCAGCCAGGCGCCCGCCATCACGTTCGGCAGCAAGGATGCGCTGCACGAACGCTATCTGCAGCACCGCCTCGGCTACACGGGCCGCTATCCGCACCATGTGCTCGGTTCGGCGCGCGACTTCGTGCGTTTCATCGAAGCGGGCTATGCCTATGGCATGGTGCCCCTGCTGCAGGCGGAAACGGCGCTGGCCGCCGGCCGGCTGGTTGACGTGGCGGCCGGGCAAGCGCTCGACGTGCCCCTGACCTGGCATGCCTGGGATATCCAGACGCCGCTCACACGCACCCTGTCGGACGCCGTCATCGCCACGGCGCGCAAATGGCTGTTGCAGGATTGATTGACGCATGCGACAGTTATCTATGATAAAGAGCAACATCCCCATGTGCGCCCTGCCCAGCCTGGCCTACACTGCAAGCATCATCCACAAGAATCAGGAGCCCGCATGACGATCCTGCGCACCACCCTGCTCGGTTTGCTGGCGGCCATCCCGCTCGCTGCCGGCCTGGCCGCCTGCTCGCCCTTGACCGCCATCAATGCCTTGTCATCCGGCAACGCCTCGCACGTGACGCAGGGCCTGGCGTACGGCCCCCTGCCACGGCAAAAGCTCGATGTGTATGCTCCCAAGACCCGCACGGGACCCGTGCCCGTGGTGGTGTTCTTTTACGGCGGCAACTGGACGACGGGCGAGCGCGCCGACTATGCCTTCGTTGGCCACGCGCTCGCCGCGCGCGGCTACCTGGCCGTGATCGCCGACTACCGACTGTATCCGGACGTGCACTACCCCGAAATTTTGCAGGATGCGGCGCGCGCCGTGGCCTGGGCCGCGATGGAATCGAGCCGCCATGGCGGCGACCCCGCGCGTCTGTTCGTCATGGGCCATAGCGCCGGCGCCTACAATGCGGCGATGGTGGCGCTCGACGCCAGCCTGCTGGCGCGCCACGGCATGCGTCCGCAGGACTTGCGGGGCTGGATAGGCCTGGCCGGCCCCTATGATTTCCTGCCCATCGAAAACACTACCACCCGGCCCGTCTTCTTTTATCCGGACACGCCCGCCGCTTCGCAGCCCATCCACCACGTGACGGCCGATGCCCCGCCCGCCCTGCTGATCGCCCCCCAGCCCGGCCAGGACAAGCTGGTCGATCCGCGACGCAACACGGGTGGCCTGGCCAGCGCCTTGCGCGCGCTGCACCGGCCCGTGACGGAAACCTATTTCGACCACGTGGGCCACGCCACCCTGGTCGCCACGCTGGCTGCACCGTTGCGCAGGCTGGCACCCACGCTGGATGCCGTCAGCGCTTTCATCGATGCCAACAGCGGGAGCGGGAGCGGCGACGCCGTCTCGTCCGCGGACTTTTCCGATACGGCCTTGCCGGCAAGCATAGCCTTGCCGCCTCGCGCACCTAGCGCGGCCACACCGGCCCCAGAACTGCACGCATACGACAAAACGCCCGCCCCGTGAAGGGCGGGCGCTCTGCCCAAACCAGCCTGCATGATGCCGCATGACGCTGCTGGCCTTCCCCCGGAGCTCGGCCTCCGGGGTGGGCCATCAGCCGCAAGCAGCCTCGTGCTTACTCTTTACGGCTGGCGCTGCTGCTCTTGCTTTGTGCGGAGCCAGCTTGCGAGGCGCTGCCGCTGGCCGAGCTTTCGCTGCCGGACGACTGCTGGCTGCCCTGGTGGCTGGCGCTTTGCAGGCTTTGACCGTCGCGGCTTTGCGCACCACGCTGCTGGTCGCGGCTGGCGCCGTTTTGCTGGTAGGCCTGGAACGGTTCGGCCATGCGCTGCATCGCTTCCTGCTGCTTGCGCACGTTTTTCTCCGTTTCTTCCGACGCCGTACGGGCCACTTCTTCGGCCAGGGCCTTGGCGGTACGGCTCGTTTCATTCACATGACGCTCTGCCACATTGGCCAGTTCGACCTGCGTATCGGCCGCGAGGCGCGACACCTGTTGCTGGTATTTGCGCAATTGCTCGGCGGCAGGCTGGCCCGAGGCGGCAGCCACCTGGAACACATCTTCAGCGCGCTCGACCGTCAACAGGTTTTGGCTGGTGACCGTGCTTTCTTCCAGCAAGCCTTGCGCCAGCTGCATGTTCAGGTCACTGAAGTGCTGCATCGACTGAAACAGCGACTTCGACAGGCCATTGAAGAAAGCCAGTTGCGCTTCCAGGTGGTTCTTGGCGGCGGGGGTAACACTACGGGAATATGGATACATGGAGTTCCTCATTAAATAGCGGTTGGGTGGACATAAACAGATGGCGACACCACCGGCTGTCGAACGGTGAGGCAGACGGCCGGGCTACGCCACGAAACGCGAAAAAACATATCCGATTGGTGGGAAGATGCTTTGCAACGCGAGTCCCAAGGCTACGTGAGCACCGCAGGTGAGGCATGATCTGGATCAAAGGTGCGCGAGGCTGCGCAAAAAGTTTGGGCTGGACGGCTTGCTCTTGGCAAACGTCAGTAACGGAAAGGAAAATCTGTGCCAGGCAGGCTCAGCCAGCGGCGCCCGTGCCCGGCACAACAGGCTTGTAGCCATGGCTGCGCAGCGACGCTTCCAGCCAGCGGTTGCCGTACCAGCCGCGCGCCAGCAGGTAACTGAGTTCCGCACCGGCCATCAGCAGCATCATCGGGCCGATGCGCAATTCGCTGGCCAGATGGCTGCCAAACCACAGGCACGCATCCATCGCCAGCATGAGCAGCAACAGCCACCAGCGGCGCTTGGCGACGGCCCAGAACGAGCCCAGGAACAGGGCCGGCCAGGAAAACCCGCTTTGACGTAGGCATAGCGGCCGGCATCGTCGGCAAACAGGGTGGCGCTGTGCTTCATGCTGCTCTCTTCAGGTAATGACCGGCCTCAAGGCTCGGGGTGGTGGCAAACGGCTTCGACATTGTGGCCATCCGGTCCCAGCACGAAGGCGCCGTAGTAATTCGGGTGGTACAGGGCGCGGATGCCGGGGGCGCCGTTATCCTTGCCGCCCGCGTCCAGCGCGGCCTGGTAAAACGCATCGACCTGGGCGCGGTTGTCCGCCGCGAAGGCGAGATGCATGCCGGCATGCGGCGTGCCGCCCACGCCGAACCAGAAATCGGGCTTGCCATCCTTGCCCATGCCGATCCAGCCCTGCTCTTCCATCACCACCGATACGCCCAGGGGCGCCAGGGCGGCCGAAAAGAAGGCCTTGCTGGCCTGTGCATCGCTGACATTCAAACCGATGTGATCAAGAATCATGATGGCGCTCCCTGGAGGTCGTGAAATAGAAAATGCAGTATGCACCAACATTGCCTTTTAGGCAATCATCGCTGCATATCCGGCCCACTTGCTCCAGGGAGCGCCATGCGGATGTCTAGCGCAGGTTGCCTGTATGCCCCAGCGAATAACGGCCCGGCTGCGGCCAGACGGTCAAGCCGTGCGGTTCCTGGCCAACTTTCACTTTGGACACGTCGCCGCTGTTCGTATCGATGCGGTAGACCACATCGTCGAAGCGGCCGGACAGCCACAGATACTTGCCATCGGCGCTCACATTGCCCATATCGGGGCTGCCGCCGCCGGGAATCGGCCAGTTCGACACGACTTTTTCCGTGGCGAAATCGATCACGCTGACGCTGCCCTTGCCCTTCGGCTTGCCGTGGATGCGGTGCGTGCCGCGGTTGGCCACGTACAATTTCTTGCCATCGCGGCTCGGATACAGGCCGTGTGCGCCCACGCCCGTCTGGATGAAGCCGATTTCCTTCAGGGTGGCGCCATCGACGATGTGCACGCCGTCCGCGTCCATGTCGGCGATAAAGAATTTCTTGCCGTCCGGCGAGATGCGTATGTCTTGCGGCATGCCCTTCTTGACGCTGCAGATTTCATTCGCCGGACCGCCCACAGGGCCGGACTCGGCAAAGCGCTTGGCCGGCATCTGCAGTTTCAGGTAGCCGTCGACCTTGCGGCCCACCAGGTCGATCTTGGCGATGGTGCCGTCGAACTCGCAGGTGAACATGGCGTAGCGGCCGTCATTCGAGAAATCCGCATGGTTGATGCCGCCGCACTGGGGCGTGTCGATCGAATACTGCACGGCCATGGTCTTCGGATCGCGGAAATCGAGGCGGTGGCGCGCTTCGGCCACGACGATGGCCGACTTGCCGTCCGGCGTGTAATACATATTGTAGGGATCGTCGACGGGCACTTCCTTGCCCGGTTTGCCCGTCAAGGGGTCGACCGGCGTCAGGCTGCCCTTGTCCGTGCGCTCGGCATTGTTCGCCACCCACAGGGTGCGCAAGTCCCACGATGGCACCACGTGCTGCGGGCCGCTGCCGACCTTGAACTTGTCGACCACTTTCAGGGTCTCCTGGTCGATCACGTAGACGTCGTTCGAGCGCAAATTGGGCACGTAGACGCGGCGCAAGTGATCCTTGACGACGGGGCTCATGTTACTGCTGCCGATGCTGCCGTACACGTTTTTCGGGTCCGCCAGCGGCGGCATGCCCGGCAGCGGAGAATAGGCGGCCGCCGGCGCCGCGGCGACAGCGGCCGGGGCCGGCGTGCTGGCGCCGATGACCTGGCTGGCCACGCCCAGGCCGGCCAGTGCGGCAGCCAGGGCAGACAAGGTGACGATGGTGCGTCGTTGAGATGTTTTCATGTGTTTTCGCGTCATTTCGTTGCAAAAGCCGGAAGTTCGACACTCCCAGCGGAAGATTTACTTATTTCGTTGCAGCAATTGCTTGATGGCGGCCACCGAGGTGTCCACCTGCAGCTTGATACCGATCTGGCCCAGCTCCTTTGTTGCCCGCGTGGCGTCGCCGCGCACGCCGTCCGCCACGCCGGGCTTCGCTCCGTGGGCCATGGCCTCGCTGCGCACCAGCGACGGGTCCGTCGCCAGCATCAAGGCGGCATCCGCCAAGCCCGCATGGAGGCCGATCTCGGCGCTGCTGTGGCCGCGCTTTTGCAGTTCGGCAATATAGGCCGATTGCGTGATGTCATAGTAGTCGAGCAAGGCGTAGGCGCGCGCTTCCTTGCCCGCAGGTGTCTTGCCCCAGGCGCGGTTGAGTTTATTCGCCACGTTCTGCTCGTTCTTCTGGTAACCACCGTGATCGCCGAGGAAGATGATGTCGCGGAAACCGTGCTGGCGCAGGCTGGCGGCGGCCCCTTCCAGCACGGCTTCGAAGGCGGCGGGCGGTATCGAAATCGTGCCGGCAAAGCGCATGTGGCCGGCCGGCGGCGAAATCGCGCCTTCCGGCACGTAGGAAACGACGGGCGCGACGATGGTATTGCCCAGCTTTTGCGCAATCTGCCGCGCCAGCAAGCCGGCGCGCACATTGTGCTTGCCCAGCGCGATATACGGCCCGCTCTGCTCGACGCCGCCGATCGGCACCAGCACGGTCGTGGCGCCATGGTCGATACGGCTGCGCAGCTCCGTGCTGGTCAGTTCTTCCAGCATGACGCTGCTGCTGGCAGGCGCGGCAGCCATGACGGGCGCCGTGAGCAGCAGAGCCGAAAACGTCAGGACGAACAGGGAAACGAGGGGCTTGCGTGAAAGGTGGAGCGTGGATGGCGCGCAGGGCGCCGTTCGCTGGGGGAACTGCAGAGTCATAAGCCAACATCTTTCCGAGGTCAAAACGTGACGCCGTGCCCGGCCTTGCCAGGCAAGCTGGCTGCCACGCAAGAATTGTATTCCATCATGACGGGAACGGCACGTTAATTTGACGCGGTGCTTTGCAAGGAATTGACTAAGGGAAACTATCTGTCAGGCGGTGCTCACCTTCGCCCCGCCCGCCTCGCCATCATGGAGCGTTTCGTTGCGCTTCTCGGCATAGGCCTTGAGCGAGCGCATCGTTTTCGGAAGGCCTTCCCGAACTTGTCTGGCAACGCCTGGGCCGAACAGAAAGGCAAGCGCTCCAGTGAACCACACGCGGTGAACCACTTCCGATCCGCCATCTGCGGCAGTAACCGTGTGCTCGAAGTGGATGCGGAACAGCGGGATGTAGCCCTCGACGGTGAACGAGCGGCCTGCGGAGCGCTCCGTGACCAGCAGCGGAATCCCCATCCCCTTGCTGGGAACTATCCTGCCGTGTGTGCCAACTGCGAACGGCCCATCGAGCCGGGCTTGCTTTGTATCCGGATCCCACAGGTGCCATCGGTCGACTTCGCTCCAGATTTGATCGATAACCGTGGGCGGGACGGCAATGTGGATGGTTTCTTCAATTTGCCTCAATTGCTGGATCTCCCTATCATTTTGACGAAAGTAACTGGGGCAGCTATCCGGCGCCGCGCAGTGCCCGGATATTGGTCGGCTGCATGGCATTCAATCATGCAGAATCTCCATGACAATTGCGACAATGGACGATTCTTCCAGCAGGAACACATCGCTGCTTTTCCATTGTATCGACAAAAACATACCTGCCGAGATTGCAGAATACACTGTTTTTTTGTCAAATAAATATAATTAAATTCTAGTTATAAGCTGGGCCATAATGGCGGCCTTCTTTGGAGTCTAGCTTGATTGAGGCATGCGCCAATAAGCAAGGGCGCGCTTGATAAGACAAGCAACGAGCCATGTATTTTTACACCGATTGAGTCCGCAGTTGCGGAGCAGACATTCGGCTATTCGGGCGCGTTCCTCAATGCGATTTTCATCTTGAGCCGCTCCCGACTCCTTCCAACCGCACCTGTATGAATTCCAGCAAAGCCCGAACCCGCGCAGTCACGGAATGCCGATGGCTGTACGCGCCAAGCAATTGCAGCGGCGCAGGGCACAGGTCCAACGGCACTTCCCGCAATCGGCCCGCTGCAAGATCTTCCTGGCATGGGTAGGCCGCTACTATCGCGAAGCCGATGCCTTGTCGCGCGCCCGCCAATGCCAGTTCTCCGCTGTTAACACGATAGCGGCTACGCACAGCTACCTTCACGATTTCGCCTGTGGCGTCGAGAAACTGCCAAGGCTGGCCCTTTAACGCGCTCAAGGTGGTAATGCAAGGCAATGACCTAAGTTCGCGCACTTGGCGCGGCATTCCAGTTTTGGCCAGCAGGGCGGGCGCCGCGACCACGATGCTGGGCAGCGTAGCGAGTTCGCGGGTGATGAAGTTACTGTCATCTTGGCGCCCACGATGAAAGACGATGGACAGGTCCATGTCTTCTCGGAGAGCTTCCAGACCGGTCAGGCGCGTGTCGCATTCCAGTTCGACGCCGGGATGGAGGCTACAGAATTCGGCCAGGATAGGAGCTAGCAGCCTTGGAGCTTCGCCTGGCATGCACATCCTTAAGGGGCCACGCAGTTCACCCTGTACTGCGCCAAGCTCTTCCTCGGTGGAGAGTAAGGCGTCGAGCAAGGGTTTTGCGCGTTCGTAGAGTAGCCTGCCAGCTTCCGTCATGCGCAGGTGGCGCGTGCTGCGTTCCAGCAAGCGGACGCCCAGCATGCGTTCCAGCGAGGCGACGTGGCGGCTGACGTTAGAAGATGGCAGGGTCAGCAGGCGTGCCGCGCCGGCAAAGCTTTGTTCATCGACGACCGCCACGTAGACACGGACTGTATTCAGGTCGAGGGCATTGCGCATTATTATCCCGATTAAGGTATGAAAGCCGCCCATTTTCACATACTAGTACTCCGCAGTGGCGGAATTTAAGATGCCGTCTCGTCCGATGGATCGCCGTCGGCGGCGCGTCGGGACGAATTGAATAGGAGAGCTTCAGCATGGAAATCGGAATACTTGGCGGCGGTATTGCAGGGTTGAGCGTGGCGCTTGCCTTGAGCAAGCAGGGGTACAGTCCCCGGGTATATGAGCGCCGGGCGGAGCCTGCGACTATGGGGGCTGGCGTTACGCTCTGGCCCAACGCCGGCTTTGTGCTGGAGGAACTAGGGCTGCTGCAAGACATAGCTGCAGTGGGAGGCCGGCCAGTGGCCATGCACCGTCAAGATGCCGCGGGCAATTCTTTGGGGGCATCGATATTGCGCTGCTAGACCAGATTATGGGACATCCGACCCATACGATTTTGCGCCGGGACTTGCAGGCGGTACTGCTGGATCATGCGGCACAGGCCGGGATCCCGGTTGAATTCGGGCATCGGGCTGTGGCGATCGACCTCGATGCTAGCGGCAAAGCCGTGGCGCGGTTCGAAAACGGGGTAAGCATTCGTCCAGATCTGCTTATCGGCGCCGATGGCCGCATGGACTCGGTGGCACGCCGGTTCGTCGCGGGGGACAACACGCCAGTTTATCAGGGCTTCGTGAACTGGGTGGGTGTGGCGCAGGGGGAGAGTGCATTAGTGGGCGATATCGCGATTCGGGATTATTGGGGCTCGGGTGATCGCTTCGGTTGCGTGGCGGTCCGGCCGGATTTGGTCTACTGGGCGGCTGCGCAGGCACGGCCATTGCCGGGGGCGGCGCCCGCAGAGGATATGCGTAAGGAGATTGAGGATCTGTTCGCGGGATGGCCGGAGCCTGTCACCCGCATCATCCAGGCGACACCGGCGCATGCCGTCCGACTGATCGCCGTGCACGACCTGGAGCCGTTGCACACGTGGAGCCGGGCGAATGTGCTGCTCGTGGGGGATGCGGTGCACGCGCCGTTGCCGACATCTGGCCAGGGCGCCTGTCAGGCGCTGGAAGACGCCTGGCATCTGGCTCGGTGTCTGGTTGGGACGAACGGCTGCCTCGATGAAGCCTTGCTGCGCTTCGCGGAGCTGCGCGGGCCGAAGACCGCGAAGCTGGCCGAGCAGGGTCGCGTTTTCGCGCGCGGGCTGTTTGCCACTGATCCTGAAACCTGCCGCATTCGCAATGAGCGGGCCAAGGCGTCCGATCCCTTGCGTGACGTGCATGCCTTGGCAGCAGGATGGGCGCAGGATTTGCCGATGGCCGGCTGCACGGACGGCACGCCGGTGGACAGCGTTGGCTCCGGCAGTCTGTACCGCTTCTGAAAGACTGTGCCAATGTAGACACCGCATGGCGTCTCCGGCCGCGAGACGCCTCACTATTGAGCGAGCCCGGCATTTTCGGACACTTTCATTTGATAAGCTTGTGAATGGGAGTGAAGTCAAGGCTTCTGTCACCCGTTCGTATGTCTGCAATGGGGCGACTCGGAACATCCACGCTCCCGCACGAGACAGTGACATCACCAAAGAAAAACCCCGGCGTACCGGGGCGGTTACAACGATCAAGCGCGGGCACTGCGGCCCGGCAGCGCCAGGCGCCGGCTGGCGGCACCTGAAGCCGGGGCCGGCAAGCCGCCCGCCACCTTCAATGATTTTTCCTTGGCATCGCCGCGCAGGCGGAATACGGCCACCACGTCGACCAGTTCCACGGCGCGGTCTTGCAGCGAGGATGCCGCTGCGGCGGCCTCTTCCACCAGGGCCGCGTTTTGCTGGGTGACCTGGTCCATTTGCGAAATGGCCTGGTTCACCTGCTCGATGCCGGCGCTTTGCTCGTGGCTGGCGTTGGCGATGTCGCCCATGATGTCCGTCACGCGGCGGATGCTGGCGACGATTTCTTCCATCGTCGCGCCCGCCTGGTCGACCAGCGCGCTGCCCGTGTTGACTTTATCCACCGAATCCTCGATCAAGCCCTTGATTTCCTTGGCGGCCGCTGCCGAACGCTGCGCCAGGTTGCGCACTTCCGTTGCCACCACGGCGAAGCCGCGGCCCTGCTCGCCCGCGCGGGCCGCTTCGACGGCCGCATTCAGCGCCAAAATGTTGGTTTGGAAGGCAATGCCGTCGATCACGCCGATAATGTCGGCGATCTTCTTCGCCGATTCGTTGATCGAGCCCATCGTGCCCACTACTTGCGCCACCACGGCGCCGCCCTTGCGGGCCACGTCCGAGGCGGACACGGCCAGGGTATTCGCCTGGCGCGCATTGTCCGTATTCTGGCGCACGGCCGAGGTCAGCTCTTCCAGGCTGGAGGCCGTTTCTTCCAGCGACGACGCCTGCTGCTCCGTGCGCACGGACAAGTCCGCGTTGCCGGCGGAAATCTGCGCCGCCGCCACGCTGACCGTATCGGCCGAGGCGCGTACGGTGGCGATCACGCCGACTATACGCTCCAGAAACTTGTTGAAGGCGGTGGCCGTGCGGCCCACTTCATCCATGCGCTCGACGGGCATGGCGGCGGACAGGTCCAGCGAGGCGCTGACCCTCTCCAGCGTATGTTCGATATTGCCCAGGCCGCCGCTGATGGTGCGGTAGATATGCCAGGCCAGCGCGCCCGTCAGCAGCACGGCCACGCCCAGCACGGCCAGCATGGTGTTGAACGCCGTGTCGTAGGCGGCCAGGCTTTCCGCTTTTACATCATCGACCAGCTTGTTGTTGTAGGCGATATGGTCATCCATGCTCTTTTTCGCCGCGGCGGCCGTGATGGCCAGCGGCGTGCCGGCCAGCAAGGTGGCGCGCACGCCATCCATGTCGCCCGCGTAGGCGGCGGCAAAGAATGGCACGAGCGCGCGGCGGTACGCTTCCATGGCGGCCTGGTCGGCGTCGAGCATCTTGCTGTCCGTCGCATCGTACAGGCGCTCGGCGCGGTAGGTGGCGATCACCTTGTCGAAATTCGTGTTGGCGTCGGCCACGGCCTTGTCCAGTGCCGTCTTGTCGGCCAGATTCGAGAACACGGACAGGCGGTAGCCGGCCAGGCGCGAATCGGCCAGGAAACCCTTGGCCGCATTCAAGCCCTGGATGCTGGGAATGATGCGGTTTTGCACGGTGTCGAAACGCTCCTGGGCGCGCTGCAGTTGGATGGCGCCGCCGGCGCCCAGCAATAGCAGGGCCAGCAAGGCGATGGTGAGGGTCAGGATTAATTGCTTGGTGATATTCATGGTGTTTCACAGTAAAGGGTGGCCTGGCAAGGCCAGGCGGGATGAGTAGCTGCCGATCAGGTGGCCGGGACCGGTTGCAGGCGGCGCGGGCTTAGGCCGCCAGCGGGGCAGCATCAGGCGTGCGGCGCAGCAAGTCGCCATGCTGGCGGCAAAACGCCAGGCCCGCCTTGTGGCCCACGTCGAACAGCAGCTGCATGTTCGAGCTGGACCAGTCCAGGGTGTCGGGCCAGTGCTGTTCCGGAATGCCGCCCATCAAGTCGAGTTTCAGCAGACGCCGCTTGGGCTGGCCCGTACTTCTGTCCGTGTTGTGCTCGAGTTCAAACAGGCGCAGTTCGCTCTTGGAAATCTTCACCAGCGGCGTGATGATGGAGCGTACCCAGGCGTCGTACAGGTTGCGCGGCTTGCGCAGCAGGCGCTCGTCGCCGAGGATGTCGAGGATGACCAGGGTATCGGCGTCATGGTGCTCGCCCTTGCCTTCGATAAAGGGGTCGAAATTGAGCGTGTCGAGCGCCGCGCCCTCGATGTAGTCGTCGCCGGCGATGGTCGTCGGTGCATACAGGAAAGGAAACGACAGCGCGGCGCGCACGTGGATGGCTTCAATCTCGTGCTTGCCCCAGATTTGCATGCGGTGCTCGCTGAGGTTGTAGGCATTGATGTAGAAATCGGGACGCATGCGCGCCACGCCCGAGAAATCGACGGCTTTTTCCAGGAAGGGCAAATGCGCGCACAGCCCCAGGCTTTTCGCCGACAGGTCCGATGGCGACAGCGATGACACCATCAGCTTGCCCCAGTCCGACCAGGCCGAGGGAATGCCCGCAAACGTTTGCTGGAAGGCCTGAAAAAAGGATTGTTGGCCGGCGGCTGGAAGGCGTCGCGGAAGGTGCTCGCGTGCATGCCCGGCTTCTGGAACACCTTGTAGTTGATCGGGATCATCTTGTAGATGCTGTCGGCCACGCCCGTGTCGGCCCAGCTTTGCAAGGCCTGGCGCGGCGTGGCTTCATGCGGCGTCGTGTAAAGCAAACCCATCAGCACACCGGCGCCGGAGGCGGAAATGACGTCGAACTCGATGCCTTCATCGAGGAAAGCGGCCAGGGCACCGGCGATCAGGGTGGAATTTGGTGCGCCGCCACCCAGCAGCAAACCCGTTTTGCGTGCCGGTTTCGCGGTCGCGGCTGGCGCCGGATTCGGCGGCGTCGTCATCACTGTCTTCATGCACACTCCCTGAACGGAACGGGGTTACCATCCCTTAATTGTTGGTTACTACACGCTTATGGCGCCTAATCCTGCACATGTCCCGGCAACGGCCGAAGCGATGCAATGTTGCAGAAACAGATATGAAATTAACATAAATAAATTCCTTATGGCAATTTCCATAACGAATAACCGGTATTCAGGAAGGGTATAAGCTGATGCTGTGCGGCATAGACTGATGCAGCGCAGCAAATATAAATCCAGCAGCACTAGGATTAATCTCTTTGGGGTAGGAATATTCCGCAACCAGCCGCCAGCGCGGCAGCCAGCGGTATCAAGGGAAGGACGCAGGGTCCGGAGGGGATGAGGAAAAATGCAGGTGGGTACACAAATGGTCAACAAAGACGCGAATCTTGGGCGAGAGGTGGCGGCTTGACGGCCACAGCACCCAGAACTTGCTGGAGTACAGCAAGCAGTCGGCCAGCACGGCTTGCAGTTCGCCGCGCGCGATGGCGTCGCGCACGATAAAGTCCGGTAAATAAGCGAGGCCCACGCCCTGTGTGGCGGCACCGATCAAGGCTTCGATATTGTTGCAGGTCAAGGCGGTCGGCAAGCGCAGCTCGCCGCCGCTGTCGCCCTCGGCGCGCTGCAGCGCCCATTCCTGCAACTTGCCCGTGGTGGGAAACTTGTAGCGCACGCAGGCGTGCTCTTCCAGCGCGCGCGGCGTGGCCGGCACGCCGTGGCGGGCAAAATACGCTGGAGAACCGACGATGGCAAAGGCAAACGGCCCCAGTTCGCGCGCCATCAGCCGCGAATCCGTGAGCGTTCCGCTGCGCACGGCCACGTCGACGCCCTCGGCCACCACGTCGACCAGGCGGTCGTTGAAATCGAGGTCGAGCTCGATCTCCGGGTACTGGCGCGTAAAATCCGCCAGCAGGGGCAGGATGATGCGGTAGCCGATCACGGGCAAGCTGACGCGCAGCTTGCCGCGCGGCGCCTCGGCCAGGTGCGACAGTTCCGCCTCGGCATCGCCCAGGTCGGCCAGGATGCGCTGGCAGCGCTCGTAAAACAGCGCGCCCTCGTTGCTCAGGCTGATGCGCCGCGTGCTGCGGTTGAGCAGGCGCACGCCCAGCTTTTCTTCCAGCCGCGCCACGCTCTTGCCTACGGCCGAGGCCGACACGCCGAGCAGCCGCCCGGCCGCCACATAACTGCGCGTTTCCGCCGCGCGCACGAAGGCGGCAATGCCATTCAGATTATCCATGTCTTCACGATTAAGGAATATTTGTCCGCTATGAGTGGATTTTCAGCCACTTTTTCATGGATTGCATCCATATTATCATCAGATTCCCTCTTTCTGGAATCATTCCCATGGATACGAATCTTCCCGCGCATGCCCCGGACCAAGCGACTCTACGGCGTATGCTGGTCCTGGCCGCCGTCTGCCTGGCCGCGCTGTGCATGCCGCTCAGTTTCACGGGGCCAGCCATCGCCATTCCCGCCATCGCCGCCGACCTGCACGGCTCGCCGCTGGCGCTGGCCTGGATCACGAATGCCTTCATGCTCAGCTTTGGCGGCTGTCTGATGGTGGCCGGCGCGCTGGCCGACCGCTATGGCCGCAAGCGCGTGTTCTTGCTGGGCATGGGCGTGTTTTCCGCCGCCGCGCTGGCCCTGGCGGCCGCGCCCGGCATCCTGTGGCTCGACGTGCTGCGCGCCGTCCAGGGCCTGGGCTGCGCCATGGCCCTGTCGAGCGGACTGGCGGCCCTGGCGCAGGAATTCGACGGCCCGGCCCGCGCGCGGGCCTTCAGCCTGATCGGTACGGCCTTCGGCGCGGGCCTGGCCTTCGGCCCCTTCCTGGCCGGCACCTTGATCACGCATACGGGCTGGCGCGCCATCTTTGTCTGCACGGCCGTGGCCGGCCTGGCCGCCCTGCTGGCCGCCGCGCGCGCCATGCGCGAATCGCGCGATCCGCAGGCGCAAGGCGTCGACTGGCCCGGCGCCCTGACGTTTACGGGTGCGCTCTCCCTGTTTACCTATGGCTTGCTGCAGGCGCCGCACAAAGGCTGGGGCAGCGCCGCCAGCCTGGGGTTGTTCGGCGGCGCGGCCTTGCTGCTGGCCGCGTTCATCCGCGTGGAGCGGCGCGCCGCGCGGCCCATGCTGGACTTGACCCTGTTCCGCCTGCCCGCCTTTGCCGGCGTTCAATTGCTGGCGGCCGCGCCCGCGTTTTCATTCGTCGTGCTGCTGGTGCTGCTGCCGGCCCGCTTCATCGGCATCGAAGGCTACAGCGCGCTGGAAGCGGGACGCATGATGATCGCCCTGTCCGCGCCCATGCTGGTGCTGCCGGTCCTGGCCGGCATGGCGGCGCAGCGCCTTGCCGCCGCGCACATTTGCGCCAGCGGCCTGCTGCTGGCGGCGGGCGGCTTGCTGTGGCTCTCCACCTGCGCGCCAGGGCAAGCGCCCGCTACCGTGATCGGGCCGCTGCTGCTGATCGGCTGCGGCATCAGCCTGCCGTGGGGCTTGATGGATGGCCTGGCCATCAGCGTCGTGCCCGTCGAACGGGCCGGCATGGCGGCCGGCATCTTCAATACGACGCGGGTGGCGGGCGAAGGCCTGGCGCTGGCCATCGTCAGCGCGCTGCTGGGCACGTTTATTGTCGCAGCGCTGGGCGGCGCCGGCATTGCCGGCATCGGCGCGGAGCAGGCGGCGCGCGCGGGCCCGTTCCTGGCCCTCGGCGAGCTGCGCCATGCAGCGACCCTGTTGCCGCAAACCGGCGCCGCTGAACTGGCGCAAGCGTATGGCACGGCCTTCCGCCACTTGCTGTATGTGCTGGCCAGCATCACGATGGCGTCGGCCTTGCTGATCCTGGTCTTTTGCGCCATCCGGCCCCTGCGGCAACGGACACGACCGCCCTGCCCGCCTGCGACGCTCCCTCCTGATTCCCTCTTGCCGTACCCGGCGGCGCCCATGTGCCGCCGCCCTCCCTGATGTTTCTCCGCAACACCTCAAAAGTTTCAAGGATTAAAACTAGTTTACTGATCAAAGCGCTTTGAACTATACTCAAAGCGCTTTGAAACATAACTAAAGCGCTTTGGCTGCGCAAAGTGATGCGCGCCGATCCCACACCTATAAAAACACTGGAGACGCAATGAACCAACATTTCTTGAAAACTTTGCCTGCCGCCGTGGCGTTGGCCTTGAGCGCTTCGGCCGCCCAGGCCGCCCTGCCGATCGATTTCGGCGGCTACATCCGTTCGGGCTTCGGCACCAGCAGCGAAGGCGGCAAGGAAGCGTGTTTCGGCCTGGCCGGCGCCTCGTCCAAGTATCGCTTGGGCAATGAGTGCGAAACCTACGGCGAGCTGAAATTCGGCGGCGAAGCCTTCAAGGCAGCCAACGGCACCACGTTCCGCATCAATACCCTGGTGGCGTTCTCCGTCAACCAGAACCAGGACTGGGAACAATCGGACCCGTCGTGGCGCGAAATGAACGTCGTCGCCGACAAGATCGGCACGGGCGCCTTCGCCGAAGCGCGCGCCTGGGTCGGCAAGCGCTATTACGACCGCCAGGACGTGCACATCACCGATTACTACTTCTGGAATAACAGCGGCCCTGGCGCCGGCCTGGAAAACATCGACCTGGGCGCCGCCAAGCTGGCCTACGCCATCGTGCGCACGGCAGACGACAAGGACAGCAATCGCATGGGCCTGTCCCACGACCTGCGCTTCTCCGGCATCAAGGTCAACCCGGACGGCGAACTGACCCTGGGCCTGCAGTTCAACCAGAAACGCAATGCGCAAGGCGCGGCGCCCGTCGCCAGCGGCCACTTGCTGACCGTCATGCATACGCAAGGCAACTTGCTGGGCGGCTTCAACAAGGTGGCATTGCAGTACGGCAAAGGCAGCGCCGCCAACACGGGCGGCTTCAGCCTGGGCGCCGGCAAGGATGACAAGGTCGTGCGCCTGACGGAACAGATCATGATCCAGCCCAAAGGCGCCTGGTCGGGCATGGGCACTTTCGTCTACGAAGACAAGGAAACGGCGGGCGTGAGCAGCAAGTGGACGTCGATCGGCGCGCGTCCCGTCTACCACTTCACGGACAACTACAGCCTGGCCGTGGAACTGGGCCACGACATCGTCAAGCCGGAAGGCGGCGAGAGCCGCAACCTGACCAAGCTGACCTTCGCGCCGCAACTGTCGGCCGGCAACAGCTTCTGGTCGCGCCCCGTGCTGCGCGCCTTCTACACCTACGCCAAATGGAACAAGGCAGCCCAGTCGGCCGCCGCGGCCGAATCGGCGCTGTCGTCGACGGGCGTGTTTGGTGGCAAGACCAACGGCAGCTCCGTCGGTTTCCAAGTGGAAAGCTGGTGGTAATCGCCGGCATCTAGAACGTTGGCAGGCGTCCCCGGACGCTTGCCGGTGGCAGCAACACCGCCCGCTATCAAAGGGGTACGCATTACCCGGACCCACCATTTCGCCGCTGCACGCGATGGCCGGCAGCTTCAATGTAGTGATTCAGCAGTATCCTCTTTTAGCGCGGGCGCCCCTGGGTTTGCCCGCGTATTTTTGGGCACTGCCGCCGCTGGCCATACCCCTGATCATTCCGGCATTTATCAGATAAACTACCCGTCATCGCACCGCATCGCTCCCGACTCACCCTGGATAGACCCCGACTGCAGCATTCATGAACCTCAAAAATCTCGCCAAAACGCTAGGAATATCCGAAACCACCGTCAGCCGCGCCTTGAATGGCTATCCGGAAGTGAGCGAACGCACGCGCGAGCGGGTGCTGGCTGCCGCGCAGGCGGCCGGCTACCGCCCCAATCCCATGGCGCGCAGCCTGGCCGTGGGACGCACGAACATCGTCGGCATCATCTACCCGCTGATGCCGAACGACCTGGCCGACCCCATGTTCATCGACATCGTCGGCGGCATGTCCGAAGCGCTGGAAGCGCAGCAGATGGACATGATGATCGCGCCCGCCTCGGCCACCAATGAATTCCACACCTATGAACGCATGGTCAAGGGCCGCCGCATCGATGGCCTGATCGTCGGGCGCACGAAACCGTTCGACGAGCGCATCGCCTATCTGGCGCAGCAGGGCATGCCGTTCGTCGCGCATGGCCGCACGCAGCTGAACCAGCCGCACGCGTGGTTCGACTACGACAACGAGGCGGGCATGCGCCTGGCCGTCGAACGCCTGGCGCAGCTGGGCCACCAGCGCATCGGCCTGATCAGCGCCACGCCGGACCTGAACTTCGTGCGCCAGCGCGTCGAGAGTTTCCAGCACGCCATGCAGGCGGGCGGCCTCGCCGTCGATCCCGACAATCTGGTCGACAATGCGCACGACCGCCGCGCCGGCTACCAGGCCATGCAGCGCCTGCTGGCCCGCTCGCCCCGCCCCACCGCCGTCATCGTCGACAACCACATGTCGGGCGTGGGCGCCGTGCGCGCCCTGCTCGACGCGGGCATCGCCATCGGCAGCGAAATGTCGCTGATCGTCTGGGGCGTGATGGAAGATTCCCTGGCCGGCCACAACGTCACCACCGTCGTCCAGCCCGACCCGCGCGGCGCCGGCGCGAAGATGATCCACATGCTGCTGGCCCTGATGGACGGCACGCCCGTCACCGACCTGCAGGAACTGTGGCCGTGCGAACTGTTGCCAGGGGAGTCGGCGGGGCAGGTGCCGAACTAGGCGATTTCCGCCCATCCATGCCGCCGGCCGCCTGGCCGGCGGTGCCATCTTGTTGTCCTGAATCACCCTCATAAAAAAATCGTATGTCTGGCGCGTGTATCGCTTTACTTTTCAAAGCGCTTTGAACTATACTCATTTCATACCCAAAGCGCTTTGAATTTTAAAATAAGACGTTCGCCTACCAACCAGCAGCGCGCCCTGATAGCCACGGCTACAGGCAACTTTTAAGAAATCATTCATGCCGACCATCCAGAACAATCTCGCCCACCTGCCCGCCGACTGGTGGCGCAGCGCCGTCATCTACCAGGTCTATCCACGCAGCTTCCTCGACAGCAATGGCGACGGCATCGGCGACTTGCCCGGCATCACCTCCAAGCTCGATTACATCGCAGCCCTGGGCGCCGATATCGTCTGGATCTCGCCCTTCTTTACATCGCCGATGAAAGACTTCGGCTACGACGTGGCCGATTTCTGCGACGTCGACCCCATGTTCGGCACCCTGGCCGATTTCGACCGCCTGGTGGCGCGCGCCCATGAGCTGGGCTTGAAAGTGATGATCGACCAGGTGCTGTCGCACTCGTCCGACGTCCACCCGTGGTTCGTGGAAAGCCGCTCCAGCCGCGACAATCCCAAGGCCGACTGGTATGTATGGGCCGACCAGAAACCGGACGGCACGCCGCCGAACAACTGGCTGTCCGTGTTCGGCGGTTCCGCCTGGCAATGGGAGCCGCGCCGCGGCCAGTACTACCTGCACGATTTTCTCGTCAGCCAGCCCGACCTGAACTTCCACAACCCGGCCGTGCAGCAGGCGCAGCTGGACAACCTGCGTTTCTGGCTCGAGCGCGGCGTCGACGGTTTCCGCTTCGATTCCTGCAATTTCCCCTACCACGACCAGTTGCTGCGCGACAATCCGCCCGCCGCGCAGCGCGATGCGAGCAGCGTGTCGGCCATCAATCCGTACGGCATGCAGGCGCATATGTACGACAAGACGCAGCCGGAAAACATCGCCTATCTGCAGCGCGTGCGCGCCATCCTTGATGAATACCAGGCCATTTCCATCGGCGAAGTGGGTGACGACAATGCGCTGGCCACGATGGCCGCCTACACGGGCGCCGACAAGCTGCACATGGCCTACAGTTTCAACCTGCTGACGGCCGAGTTTTCCGCCGCGCACATCCGCACCCAGGTGGAAGAATTCGAGGCGCAAGTGGCCGACGGCTGGGCTTCCTGGTCCGTGGGCAACCACGACAGCGTGCGCGTCATGACGCGCTGGGGCGGCCAGAACCCGTCGCCATCGCTGGCCAAGGTGGTGCTGGCCGTGCAGGCGGCCTTGAAAGGCACGCCGTGCCTGTACCAGGGCGACGAGCTGGCCCTGACGGAAGCGGACATTCCTTTCGAGGCGCTGCAAGACCCGTACGGCATCCCGTTCTGGCCCCAGTTCAAGGGCCGCGACGGCTGCCGCACGCCGATGCCATGGGTGGCCGATGCGCCGCATGGCGGCTTCAGTAATGCCAAACCTTGGCTGCCCGTGCCGCCCGAACACCTGGCGCGCGCGGTGGATGTCGAAGAAAACGATTCCGCTTCACCCCTGCAGTTTGCGCAAAATATCCTCGCCTGGCGCCGCACCTTGCCGCAATTGCTGCGCGGCGACATCGTCTTCTTCGATGCGCCGGAACCCGTGCTGGCCCTGCGCCGCGACTTGCCGGGCCAACCGTCCGTGCTGGCCGCCTTCAACCTGGGCACGCAAGCCGTCACCTTCGCCTGGCCCGCTGCGGCGTCTGCGGCCGACCTGGGCGGTCACGGCTTGCCAGGCAGTAAAGATGGCCAACAGATCAGCCTGCCCCCGCATGGCGGCTGGTTCGGCACCCTGGCGTAAATCGCAGGCATTGGCGGCCATGCCGCCAATTACAATAACGAGCCCCGCGCATCAGCAGGGACGGATAGACACAGTGAGGACGACATGGCAGGACTGAAATTAGCAGGGCTGAAGAAGGCATATGGCGACGTGCAAACCCTGCACGGTATCGACCTGGAGATCGCCGATGGCGAATTCATGGTCTTCGTGGGCCCGTCGGGTTGCGGCAAATCCACCTTGCTGCGCAGCATCTGCGGCCTGGAAGAAATCAGCGGCGGCGACTTATTCATCGGCAAGACGCGCATGAACGACGTGCCGCCCGCCAAGCGCGGCATCGCCATGGTATTCCAGAGCTACGCTCTGTACCCGCACATGAGCGTGGCACAGAACATGGCCTTCGGCTTGAAACTGGCCGGCATGAGCAAGGTCCAGATTGCCGACGCCGTGCAGCGCGCCGCGCAGATCCTGCGCATCGAACCTTTGCTGGAACGCAAACCGAAAGACTTGTCGGGCGGCCAACGCCAGCGCGTGGCCATCGGCCGCGCCATCGTGCGCAAGCCCGACGTCTTCCTGTTCGACGAGCCGCTGTCGAACCTGGATGCCTCGCTGCGCGTGCAGATGCGCATCGAACTGGCGAATCTGCACCGTGAATTGCGCTCGACCATGATCTACGTCACGCATGACCAGGTCGAAGCGATGACCCTGGCCGACCGCATCGTCGTGCTCAACGCGGGACGCATCGAGCAGGTGGGCGCGCCGCTGGAGTTGTACCACCATCCCGCCAACCTGTTCGTGGCCGGCTTCCTCGGTTCGCCCCGCATGAACTTCCTCAAAGGCAAGATCCACAGCTATGTCGACGGCGTGGCCACCGTCGCCACGAATGCGGGCGGCATGCTGCAGGCGGCGTTGACGCAGCCGCTGGCCAGCGGTATGCCCGTCACCGTCGGCGCGCGCCCCGAGCACGTGCAGGCGTGCGCGCCCGGCGCCGCTGCCGCCATCACGGCCACCGTGCAGGCGGTGGAAAAGCTGGGCGACATCAGCTATCTGTATGTGCAGGTACCCGGCGGCGACGAGCCGCTGGTGGTGCGCGCCGATGCGGATACGGACTGGGCGATTGGCCAGTCCGTATCTCTGCAGGTGGCGCCCGCCCGTGTCCACGTGTTCGACGAACACGGCCAGACCCGCACCTGATCTATCCGCTTTAGGGGCCAGGCGCTACAGGCGCCGCCTGGCCTGGTTGCATCGTTTCAGCCTTGATACTCAACATAAACTTAGCATAAAAAAAGATACTGGAGATTGACATGTCCTTCACGCACCCGAAACGCAGCTTCATCAAAACCACCCTGATCGCCGCCGCCCTGGCCGGCATCGGCAACCTGGCCGCCGTCAGCATGGCGAACGCGGCCGAAGCAGGCACCCTGTTGATCTGGATCAATGGCGACAAAGGCTACAAGGGCCTGGCCAAGGTCGGTGAGGAATTCACCAAGAAGACGGGCATCAAGGTCGTCGTCGAGCATCCGGAAGATGCGCCGAACAAATTCCAGCAAGCGGCGGCCGCCGGCAAGGGCCCGGACATCTGGATCTGGCCGCATGACCGCATCGGCACCTGGATCGACGCCGGCTTGCTGCAACCAGTGACGCCAAGTAAGGAAGCGCGCGCCGCCATTCTGCCGCTGGCCTGGAACGCCTTTACCGTGGGCGGCAAGACCTGGGGCTACCCGATCTCGATCGAAGCCGTCGCCCTCGTCTACAACAAGGACCTGGTGCCGACCCCGCCTAAGACCTTCGAGGAAATCGCCGCGCTGGACAAGAAACTCTCCGCGCAAGGCAAGAAAGCCATCCTGTGGGATTACACGAATACCTATTTCACGTGGCCGCTGCTGGGCGCGGGCGGCGGCTTCCCGTTTGAAGTCAAGTCCGACGGCCGCTACGATGCAGCCAAGACGGGCGTGAACAATGCCGGTTCGCAAGCCGGCGTGAACGCGTTGATGACCCTGATCAACAGCGGCGCGATGCCGAAGGGCGCCGGCTACGCGGAAATGGAAGCGGGTTTCAACCAGGGCAAGATCGCCATGATGATCAACGGTCCATGGTCGTGGGACAATGCGCGCAAATCGAAGATCAATTACGGCGTGGCAACGATTCCTACCGTGGCAGGCAAAACGGCCACCCCATTCGTGGGCGTGCTGGGCGCGATGATTTCCAAGGCCAGCCCGAACAAGGATCTGGCGACGGAATTCCTGGAAAACCAGATGCTGCAACTCAATGGCCTGAAAACCATCAATGCCGACGTCCCGCTGGGCACGCCGGCGAACAAGGTGCTGTTCGCGGAATTGAAAGCCAATCCGAACATCCAGGCGACGATGGAAAGCGCGCAAGCGGGCCGCCCGATGCCGAACAACCCGGAAATGGGCCGCTTCTGGTCGTCGATGCAATCGGCGCTGGAAAACATCACCCAAGGCCGTCAGAGCACCAAGGATGGCCTGGATGCGGCGGCGAAGCGGATTACGACCGCCAATTAAGCCATATTTTGATTGAGCGTAGGTCGGATTAGCGTGTAGCGCGTAATCCGACATGTGCCGCCAACAATGTTGTCGGATTACGGCCCTTTGGGCCTAATCCGACCTACGTATCACTACAGGTATCCCATCGTGCGCAAGTTTATCGGCCCTACGGTATTGACCATCAGCATGGCGCTGGGTCTGTATCTGCTCTTCATGTTGTACATTTCCGGCCAGACCATGCTGGCCGCCGTTTTCCTCGGCTTGCTGACCTTGACGACGTTTGTCTTCACGTCGCCGCGCGCCTATGCCTACCGTTATCTGTTTCCCGGCATCACGGCGGTGATCGTCTTCGTGCTGTTGCCGATGGTGTACACGGTGTCGATCGGCTTTACCAATTTCAGCTCGCGCAACCTGCTCACCTACGACAGGGCCACGCAATACCTGCTCGACGAGACGCAGCGCGTGGAAAGCGCCGGCTATGCCATGACCGTGCATGCCGACAACAAGGAATACCGCTTGCGCCTGGAAAGCCCGGACACGGGCGAAGTGCTCTTGACGCCGCCGCTGGCCCTGAAGCGCGCCGTCCCGCTGAAGGTGGACGTGGCGCCGGCTGACCCCGTGCAGGCGCCCGTGCTGGCCCCGCCGCTGCCCATCAAGGACATCATCGCCCTGCAAAAGGATCTGAAGCTGCTCACCCTCATCCTGCCGAACAGGATCGAGCTGCGCATGGTGGGCTTGCGCGAATTCGGTCCCGTCGCGCATGTCTACAAGCAACTGCCGGACAAGACCCTCAAAAAAGTCGCCACGGGCGAACTCGTGACGCCGAACTTCAAGACGGGCTTTTATGAAATGCCGGATGGCACCAAGCTGGAACCGGGCTTCAAGGTCAATGTCGGTTTCGCCAACTTCGTCAAGATTTTCTCCGATGAAGCGTTCCGCGGCCCCTTCCTGCGTATTTTCGTCTGGACCATCGTCTTCGCCCTGATCAGCGTGGCCACCACGACGGGCCTGGGCATGGTGCTGGCCGTGCTCTTGAACTGGGATGCGCTGCGCTTCCGCGGCCTGTACCGCACCCTGCTGTTCCTGCCGTACGCCGTGCCCGGTTTCATTTCCATCCTGGTCTTCAAGGGGCTGTTCAATAACAACTTCGGCGAAATCAACCTGGTGCTCGACGCCCTGTTCGGCATCAAGCCCGCCTGGTTCTCGGACACCACCCTGGCCAAGGCGATGATCCTGATCGTCAACACCTGGCTCGGCTATCCCTACATGATGGTCGTGTGTATGGGCTTGATCAAGGCGATCCCGTCGGACCTGTACGAAGCGTCGGCCCTGGCTGGCGCGGGACCGCTGACGAATTTCTTCAAGATCACCTTGCCGCTGATCATCAAACCGCTGACGCCGCTGATGGTGGCCAGCCTGGGTTTCAACTTCAATAATTTCGTGCTGATCAGCTTGCTGACGGGCGGTCGTCCCGATTTCCTCGACACGACCTTACCGGCCGGCACGACGGACTTGCTCGTGTCCTACACCTACCGCATCGCGTTCGAGGATTCCGGCCAGAACTTTGGCCTGGCCGCCGCCATCTCGACCCTGATCTTCTTCCTCGTGGCCGCGATTTCGCTGGTCAACATGCGCCTGACGCGCATGAACAAAGCATAAAGGACAGCATATGGCTATCGTTGTCGACCGTTCCAACCGCTGGCGCATCCTGGCGGCCCACGTCGCCGTGATCGCGCTGATCGCGCTGGTGATGTTCCCCTTCCTGATGATCCTGTCGATTTCATTACGCCCAGGCAACTTCGCCTCGGGCAGTTTGATACCGCCCGAGATCAGCTTCGAGCATTGGCGATTGGCGCTGGGCATGTCCTACCAGGCGCCCAACGGCGCCCTCGTCGAGCCGGACTTCCCCGTGCTGCTGTGGCTGTGGAATTCCATCAAGGTGGCCAGCATGAGCGCCACCGTCACCGTGCTGCTGTCGACCACCTGCGCGTATGCGTTCGCGCGCATGCAATTCCGCTTCAAGGCGCAGACGCTGTCCGCGCTGATGCTGCTGCAGATGTTCCCCGCCGTGCTGGCCCTGGTGGCCATCTACGCCATCTTCGACGTGCTGGGCAGCTACGTGCCGTGGCTGGGCATCGACCACCACGGCAGCCTGGTACTGGCCTACACGGGCGGCATCGCGCTGCATATCTGGACCATCAAGGGCTATTATCAAACCATCCCCGTCGAGATCGAGGAAGCGGCCAAGGTCGACGGCGCCACGCAGTGGCAGGCCTTCGTCTACGTGCTGCTGCCGATGACGGTGCCCATCCTGATGGTGGTGTTTTTGTTGTCCTTCATCGGCGCCATCATCGAATACCCGATCGCGTCCGTGCTGCTGCATGAACAGAACAACCTGACCCTGGCCGTCGGCTCGAAACTGTTCCTGTACGAGCAAAAATACCTGTGGGGCGACTTCGCCGCGGCGGCCATCCTGTCCGGCTTGCCCATCACGGCAGTGTTCCTGCTGGCGCAAAAATGGATGATCTCCGGCCTGACGGCTGGCGGCGTGAAGGGCTGACCATGCGACGCTCCCTGACTACGCTGGCCGCCCTGTTACTCAGCGCTTCGGCGCAGGCAGGCAGCTTCAGCTTCAGCTTCGCTGACAACCCCATCGTCTACTTTGCCGTGACGGACCGTTTCGCCAACGGCAATCCCGGCAACGACAATTCTTACGGCCGCGCCGCCGACCCGCAAGGCGGCGACGTGGGCAGCTTTCACGGCGGCGACATCGCCGGCATCACGCAGCAGCTGAAAGCCGGCTATTTCCGCGACCTGGGCGTCAACGCGCTATGGATCACGGCGCCCTACGAGCAGATCCACGGCTGGGTGGTGGGCGGCAAGCAGCAATTCCAGCACTACGCCTACCACGGCTACTGGGCGCTCGATTACACCACGATGGACGCCAACATGGGCACGCGAGACGAGCTGCGCGAGATGATCGCCACCGCCCACGCGCAAGGCATCCGCGTGCTGTTCGATGTGGTGCTGAACCATCCCGGCTACGCGGACTTGCGCACCCTGGCGCAATACAAGGTGCCCGTGCTGTGGCCCGGCCATGACAAGGCCACCCTGCGCGATTATCACAGCTTCATCGACTACAACAACTTCGAATTCAAGCAGTGGTGGGGCCCGGACTGGGTGCGCGCCGGCTTGCCCGGCTACCAAGATGGCGGCAAGGACGACTACACGATGCAGCTGGCCTACCTGCCCGACTTCCGCACGGAGAGCGGCAAGGCCGTGGGCTTGCCGCCCATCCTGCAACGTAAAAGCGACACGCGCGCCGTGGCCCTGCCCGGCACCACGGTGCGCGGCTACCTGGTCCACTGGCTGGCGGACTGGGTGCGCGAATTCGGCGTCGACGGTTTCAGGGCCGACACCGTCAAGCACGTGGAGCCGGCCAGCTGGCTGGCCCTGCGCGCGGCCGCCACGGAGGCATTACAAGATTGGAAAACGCGCCATCCGGAACAGAAGATCGACGACGCACCGTTCTGGATGACGGGCGAAGCGTGGGGCCATGGCCCCGAGCGCAGCAGCTGGTTTGATGCCGGCTTCGATTCGATGATCAATTTCGACTTTCAACACCGCGCCGGCGGCGACTGGAAAAGCATCGACGGCGTGTACCGCCAGTACGCGGGGCTGCTGGCCAAGCGCATTGGCAATGAGCCCCATTACGACATCCTGTCGTACATCTCCTCGCACGACACCAGCCTGTTCCCGCGCGATCAATTGAAGCACGGCTTGTCCGCGCTGCTGCTGGCGCCGGGCGGCGTGCAGCT
Organism: Janthinobacterium sp. C22; assembly: GCF_057919405.1. Lineage (NCBI taxonomy): Bacteria > Pseudomonadati > Pseudomonadota > Betaproteobacteria > Burkholderiales > Oxalobacteraceae > Janthinobacterium > Janthinobacterium sp. C22. The sequence goes on from NZ_CP193659.1 coordinate 4,956,829, forward strand.
GTTCTATGGCGACGAAAGCGCCCGCCAGCCTGGCGCGGCGCCCATCGGCGACGAACAGCAGGCCACGCGGTCAAGCATGAACTGGGGCTCGCACGATGCGGCGACGCTGGCGCATGCACGCAAGCTGGGCCAGTTCCGCCTGCGCCACCCTGCCCTGGCGCGCGGCGCGCATCGCCTGATCGATGAAAAACCGTATGCGTTCGCCCGCGTGACGCAGGATGACGCCGTCATCGCCGCGCCCGAGGCGCAGGGCCTCGTCTCGTTGAAAGTCCACGGTGTCTTCGCCGATGGCGCCCTGCTGCGCGACGCGTACACGCATCAAACATACTTAGTCAAAGATGGCGCCGTCGCGGTGAACGCGGCCGGCACCGTCCTGTTGGAAAAGGCGGCACCATGAGTACCTATGATATTTTAGTGGTCGGCGGCGCCGGCATCGACACCATCGTGCGCGTCCCCGACCTGCAATTGCCCGTGGCCGATTCGCTGCACGTGCCCCCCATCCGCGACTACGTGGCGCACACCGGCAATGGCGTGGCGCTCGGCTGCCACGCGCTGGGCCTGCGCTGCAAGTTCATCGATTTCATCGGCGACGATGCGCAAGGCGCGGCCATCCTGCAGCGTTATAAAGATGCCAGACTCGATTTTTCACACATCGTCGAACCCTCGGGCACGCGGCGCAGCGTCAACCTGGTCGACCCGCAAGGGCGCAGGCTGTCGCTGTACGACGGCCGCCACCCGGAAGACGTGCGCATGCCCGCCGCTTTTTATCTTCCCTACCTCGGGCCGGCGCGCCACGCGCACTTTTCCATCATGGGCTGGGTGGCCGAACTGTTTGACGATGCGCTGACGTGCGGCACGACGGTATCGACCGACCTGCACGACTGGGATGGCGTCAACCCGCACCACAAGGTCTTCGCGCTGCGCGCCGACCTGGTCTTCCTCAGCACGGCCGCGCTGGGCGAACATCGCGACGACGTTATGCGCGCCATTATTTCGGAAGGCCGCGCGCAAGCCGTCATCGCCATGGCCGGCGCGCACGGCGCCTACCTGCTGGAACGGGGCAGCGCGTCCGTGCGACACACTCCGGCGGCGGGCTTGAAGCTGCCCGTGCTGGACACGAACGGCGCCGGCGACTCGTTCGTGGCCGCCTTTTTACACGCCTGGCTGGCAGGACTGCCGCTGGAGGACGCCATGCGCCGCGGCGCCATCGGCGGAGCATTCGCCTGCGCACAGCATGGCACGCATGAACGGTTTATCGGCCAGACGGAGCTGCATGACTTATATCAAGACCGCACTAGCTTATGACTTAATATTCTATCAAGCGTAGCAAGCAGTTAACGGGGGCATGGCACAATGGCTGCGAATTTCAAACGCTTCACCATCGCAGACCAATCGAACCGGAGACCACATGAGAATCGAAACCCTGGCCGTGCACGCCGGCTACACCCCCGACCCGACCACCAAGGCCGCCGCCGTCCCCATCTACCAGACCGTGGCATACGCCTTCGACAATGCCCAGCATGGCGCCGACCTGTTCGACCTCAAGGTCGCCGGAAATATCTACACGCGCATCATGAACCCCACGCAGGACGTGCTGGAAAAGCGGGTCGCGGCGCTGGAAGGCGGCGTGGCCGCGCTGGCCGTCGCGTCGGGCATGGCGGCGATTACCTACGCGATCCAGACCATCGCCGAAGCGGGCGACAATTTCATCTCCGCCAGCCAGCTGTATGGCGGCACCTACAACCTGTTTGCCCACACTCTGCCGCAGATCGGCATCGAAGTGCGCTTCGCCGATGCGCGTCAGCCCGAGAGCTTCGCCGCCCTGATCGACGCGCGCACCAAGGCCATCTTCTGCGAATCGATCGGCAACCCGCTGGGCAACGTGACGGACGTGGCGAAACTGGCCGAGATCGCGCATGCGCACGGTATCCCGCTGATCGTCGATAACACCGTGCCGAGCCCCTATCTGTTCCGTCCCATCGAGCATGGCGCCGACATCGTCGTCCATTCGCTGACCAAGTACCTGGGCGGCCACGGCACCACCGTGGGCGGCGCCATCGTCGACAGCGGCAAGTTCCCCTGGGCCGAGCACAAACAGCGCTTCAAGCGCCTGAACGAACCGGACGTGTCGTACCACGGCGTGGTCTACACGGAAGCGTTCGGCCCCGCCGCCTTCATCGGCCGCGCGCGCGTCGTCCCGCTGCGCAACATGGGCGCGGCCATTTCACCGCTCTCCGCCTTCCAGCTGATCCAGGGCATCGAGACGCTGGCCCTGCGCATGGACCGCATCTGCGACAATACGCTGGCCCTGGCCAAGCACCTGAAGCAGCATCCGAAAGTCGCGTGGGTCAATTACGCGGGCCTGGAAGACCACCCGGACCACGCGCTGGTGAAAAAATACATGCACGGCCGCGCCTCGGGCATCCTGTCTTTCGGCCTGAAACTGGCGGCAAGCGAAGACCCGCGCGCGGCCGGCGCCCGCGTGCTCGACGCCCTGCAGCTGTTTACGCGCCTGGTCAACATCGGCGACGCCAAGTCGCTGGCCACCCACCCGGCGTCCACCACGCACCGCCAGCTCAATCCCGAGGAACTGGCCAAGGCGGGCGTGTCCGAAGACATGCTGCGCCTGTCCGTCGGCATCGAGCATATCGACGACTTGCGCGAAGACCTGGAACAGGCCTTGAACGCGGCCTGAGACCCACGCCGCCTGGAGGGGACTTCATGCCATAACCGGTGCCATCTCCAGTCAGGCGGCCGCGCCAGCATCACCAACCTGCCCGGCGGGCGCTATAGCAATGTCGTCGGATTACACGGCATGCGCCGCTAATCCGACCTACGCTGCGGTATCCGCGTGCGCCGCCGTGGCAACAACGTAGGTCGGATTAGCGCAGCGTAATCCGACACCGCCGCGCATCCGTCATTAAGATCCCGCCAGCACTTTTTCCACATGCCTGATCCTGTCGTCCACCGAACCAGACACATTGATAAAGGCGATCCCCCGCCGCGCCAGTTCGGCCTGGTACCACGCATGCTGGCGCGCGCGAAAATCCTCGTCGCGGCGGGTGCCGTCCTGGATGAAGGGAAAGTCGGGGGCGCACAGCAGCACCAGGTCGTAGCGGTGTTCGGCCAGCCGGGCCAGTTCCTGCTCGGCCCTGCCGAACATCTCGACACAGTAAAAATACGTGGTCATGGGCGACGTGTCGCAAAACAGCCAGCGCCGCGCAGCCAACAGCGCCTGCGCTTCGCGGCGCAGCTGTTCCCGGCCGATCTTCAGCAAATCATCATAGGCCAGCACGCCATCCTGGCTTTCCCATAACTCTCGGCCATATTCGGCCACCCAGGCCGTCTCGAAATGCCGCGCCAGCGCTTGCGCCAGGGTCGTCTTGCCGCTCGATTCGCCGCCCAGCACGCACACGCGCGTGACGAAATCGGCGCGCACAATGGACGACAGGAAGGCGCCGTGCGCCTGCGGGTCTTGCCGCACGAGGGTGCCGGACACGGGTACCAGACTCCTCGCCTGGTCCACGCTCACGTGCGCCACCGCGCCAGCTGCATAATGCCGTTCCAGCACCTGCGCGAAGCCGGGACCATACTCTTCGCTGGTGAAGACGGCATCGACGGGCAAGTCCAGCACCGTCCAGCACAGCCAGCCCATGAAATGGCGATGTTCGTCGCCATCGGCGTCGTTGTGCGGCAGCGCGCGCGCCGGCATGCCGCGCGCCGCGCACAGGGCGGCCAGGCGCGCATCGTCGAGCACGACGAGGTGCGCCTGCGGGAATTGCGCGCGCAGCCACCTTTCCCGGCGCGCCGGTTCCAGGCCGGGAAATTCCGGCTTGGTGTAGCTGACCACCAGCAGCTCTTCGCAAGCGTCTTGCGCACGGTTGATCAACAACTCGTGGCCCAGGTGCAGCGGGCAGAATTTGCCGACCACGAGGCCGCGCTTATAAAGGTTCATGCTGCCGCTTCCCGCAAATCCGAGGTGTATTGAATGATCTTGTCTTCCGCCAGCAAGGTCTCGACCGTGATGGCGCCGAAAAAGGGCGCCATCAAGGCGCGCGCACGGTCAGCCTGCGGCATGGCGCCCGGCGTCAGGCGCAGCGCGACGGCACCGTCGCCATGCTGATGCACGCCGAACAAGGCGATGGCCAGCGGTTTCAAGGCATGCGTGATGTCGATATTGTTGATCCATGCGCCGTTGACCGTCCTGTAGCGCAGGGGGCTGCGTCCCGCCAGCCCCACCAGCACGGGGCCATCGGGGCCATGCGCCAGCGAGGCGTAGTCGCCCGTGCGGTAGCGCACGAGGGGCAGGCAAAAATTGAAACCGCCCGTCACGGTGATCTCGCCCCGCGCGCCATCTGGCACGGGACGGCCATCCGCGTCGAGGATTTCCACGTACAGCCGGTGCTGCAGCAGCACGTGGCCGCCCGCCCGCTCGTCGTACACGGCCACCGGCCCCACCTCGTTGAGCGAATAGATGTCGAGCACGGGGCAGCCGAACGCCGCTTCCAGGCGCGCGCGCATGCCGGGCAACAGCATCATCGAGACGGACAGCAGCGCGGCCGGCTTGTGCGTCATGGACAAGGTCAGCAGCTCGGCGAACGAGATGGGGTCGCCCGCGATCAGCTCGGGCGCCATGGCATCGAGGTAGCGCGCGCGGTCTTCAGGCTGGCGCCAGTCATCCGGGTGCAGGTTGATCTTCGCCAGGCCCGATTCGTTCATCGTCGGCGTGACGGAGACATAGGTGAAGCAGCGGCGCTGGTGCCCCAGCAGCATCACGCCCACCTGGCCCGCGCCATGGCGCAGGGTCACGCCGAAGCGATGCAGCGCGCGCTTGTGGAAGGCCAGGTAGCACCCCGCCACCAGCGGATGCGAGGCGATCAGCAGCGGATGGCCCGTGGTGCCCGTCGTCTGGAAATTGATCATGCGCGCCAGGTCCGCCTCGTCGGGCACGAAGGCGGCGATATCGTGCGCCAGCTCGGCGCGGCTGACGGGTGCCACGTCCGCAAGGCGCGCGGGGGCGAGCCGCAGGCACGGTAATACGGCACAGTGGCGTAGGTCGTCCTGAGAAACTCCGCCAGCCAGGTCGGCGGCGCGGCGGCGCTCCAGCCGATCGCCGCCTGCATGACTTCCTGCTCGTAAGCGCGCAATGCCGCCACTTCCCCGGCCTGCAGCTTATTGCCGCTGCGGTTGCGGTACCGGGGCGCGCAAGGATGGCTGCGCAGTTTGTCCAGCATGCGCGCGCCCGCCGGCGTCAGGGTGGGACAATAGTCGCGGTCCGATTCCCACACGCCGCCGGGCAGGTTGACGTCAGGTTTGCCAGCGAGCGTCATTCGCGCGACCACTTGTCGGCCGACTCCTCGGCCGCCTTCTTCGCCAGCGCCTCGCGGATCTCTCGCGCGCGCTGCTCGGCCAGGCGGCTCGCTTCGAGCAGGCGGCGGCGCTCCGTGCCGCTGATGGCGGACAATCGGTCCGTGGCCTGCGCCACGCTTTCGTCGCGGGGCCGAAAGCCCAGGCGTGCCAGCACGATGCGCGCCAGTTCCTCGCGCCGCTCCGGGTCTTGCGTGAACTGGTGGGCCGGCGTACTGGCGGCCAGTTCGCGCGCCGCCTCGCCCAGCACCTGCAGCAGATCATGCTGCGGCAACCGCTGTGCGATGAACCACTCGTCGGCCAGCAGCCAGCAGACGATCATGGCCAGCGCCAGCCGGTTGCGGTCCGCCTTGACCTGCGCGCCGACAAAACCCTGCAGTGACGCTGCCGGCGCGCGCGCGCCATGCAGCAGCAGGATATCGTTGACCAGCGCGGCCACCGCCACGGCCTGCGCATTGGCGACGCCGGCGATACGCGGTTCGCCGAGGAATTCGACGGGCGTGTCGGCCAGGCGGTGGGTTAATATTTCGAGGTGGGGACCGGGAGTATGCATGTCATTGTTGTCTATAGTGGCGCCGGCTGAACGCCCGCGCAAAGTCCAGCAAGTCCTCGTAGCGCTCGACGGCATGGATATCCCAGCCCTGCTCGCGGCGCGCACGTTTTAAATCGTCATAGGTCTGCTGCAGCCACTTGTTGGCCGCCGTGCCATCCCAGTCGCGCGCCAGGTTCAGGGCCATGGTGCCGCCCGCGCCGCCCCGGGCCAGCGCTTTCGCCGAGATATCCCAGCCGCTGTTGCCCAGTTCATCCTTGTCGAACATGGTGGTGATGCCGTCGTCGGAAATCATCAGGATGTGCGCGGGCCGTTCGCGCCTGGCCGCATAGGTCTGGCGCAGGCGGTGGATGGGGAAACAGGTACCGCCGCCAAAGAATTCCGTCAGCACGCCCAGGATCAGGTCTTCATCGCGCACGAAACCGGGCGTCTGCATCACCTGGTTCTTGCCGCTCCACAGGGTCACCTGCACTTTCGCGCCGGCGCGCAGGGCGGACAGGGCGATGACGGCGCCGGCCAGTGTCAAAAACGAGGTGTGCGCCTGCGGGTTCGGCATGGAGCCGGAACTGTCCACGTACATGTCCAGGTCGACGGGCACGGCGTCGATGGCGCGCGCCGGTTCGCGGCCGTACACGCGGCGCACGGTGGTCACGCCCGGCACTGGGCGCGGCGACTGCATCACGGACTGCAGCCAGTCGATGTCTTCCAGTGGATCGCCGATCTCCCACGCTTCCAGCCCCTCCATCTGCGGCTCCTGCGACTCGGGCGCGGGGCGGCTGGGAAACGCCACCAGGTGCGGTAAGGCCCGCTCGCGGTAGTAGCGGATGGCGATTTCATGGTCGCTCAGATCGATGCCCGAGGCTTTTAAAATGTCGCCCAGCTCGAACGGTTCGCGCAGCTGGCCGCCGCCCTGCCTGGCCGGCGCCTCGCCTTGAGGCTCCTCGCCATCGAGGCCGGAAATGCGCTTGTCGTGCACCGGGTGGATGGCGCCGCCCTCCTCGTCATCCTCGATCTGCTGCGCGCCATACGTCTGGCAGCCACGGGCCGCGTCGCGCGTGTCCTGCAGATAGCGGCTCGGGCTCAGAGCGTCCGTATCGTCGACCAGATAGGGCAGCAGCAAGGTGGCGAAGCGCCCCGCCGCCACCATCCAGTCGTTCGCATACACGCGTATCAGGCGCGCGCCCAGCCAGGCATCCGTGTCCAGGCGCTCATCCGCCTGGTTCTCAGCCCCTGCGCCGCCCAGCTCTCCCTTTTCCAGCTGCCACAGGTTTTCATAGATGCGCATGTAAAGGGTCCACACGCCGCCGCTCTTGGCGTCAGCTTGCGCCGTGCGCCCCTGCTGCAGCTTGCGGTAGATGTCGGCCATGCGCAGATTCGCCTGGCGCTGCAGGCGGTCGTTGATGAACAGGTCCGTGTACAGATTGGCCACCATGGGCGCGTGCTGCTCCAGGGTGGGCAAGGCGCGGCGCATGCGCGCCAGCAAACGGAACTGGTCGCCGGCGCTGCCCGGCGCGAGGATATGGTGGCCGATTTCATGCGCGAGGATTTCCAGCGCGTAGCCGTCCAGCCCCAGCTCCGTCACCAGCGGCAAGTCCACCACCACGCTCTGGTCCAGCAGGCGGATCATGGCGAAGCTGCCGGACAGTCCCTGCTTGCTGGCCTCGACGCGGCTGGCGCACAGGCTGGGGTCGCGCAGGCGCGTGAACTTGCTCCACACGGCCAGGGCCTCGGGCCAGGCGGCGCGCCAGGCGTCGATCAGCGCGGTGTCGGCATCCTTCTTCATGCGAGCGGCAGCAGGCGGATGGCGTGCGTCCACGGCGACGTGATGGCGATAGTGTGCGCATTGGCGGCGATGGCGATGTCGCCGGCCGGTACATCGAGTTCGATGCGGCGCGCGCCGATCTGCAGGATCGTCCCGTCGAGGCGCACGGCCGATGGCGTGCCGGTTTGCGCCTGCTCGAACTCCTGCGCCGTGGCGCTGTGCAGCACGGCGCCATAGGCGTCGGCCACCAGCAGGTAATGGCGCTCGGCGCTGCGCACGACAAATCCGTCTGCCGCAGCGCGCACCTGCGGCGGCGTGCCGAAGTCGCCACCGAGGCCTGTGAAGCTGCCGAACTCGCGGCCCTCCGCATTGCCGCGCCACGGATACTCCATCAGCTGCGCATGCACCTGCGGCCATTGCGCGCCGGGTTCGCCAAAGGCAGCCAGCGCCAAGGCGGGCGGCAAGGTATCGGCGGCGGCCAGCGCGCCCTGGCGGAAATGCGCGACGCCCGCGCGCCAGGCCAGCACCTGGCCCACGGCGCGCAGCTGCGCCAGCGTGGTGATCTGCGCCGCCAGCGCGGCCAGCTCGCGCTGCCACTGCGCGGGCCGCGCGCCCGCCACGGAGGCGATGTGGATGGCGGCGTTGCTGAGCATGCCCAGCACGTCGACCGGGGCAGTGGCCAGCAGCGGCGCAAACGATGGCGCCAGCTCGCGCCAGACGGTATTGAGGAAGGGATTTTTCGCGGCCGGACCGGCCAGCCCATGGCCCACCAGTTCCAGGGCCATGTCGTAGGCGGCCAGGGTCACGCCGCCCGCGCGCTCGGGCGCGGCGGCGGCCACGGCGACCACCAGCGGATCGACGCCGTCGTGCAAGAAGACGCCGAAGGCGGCCATGTCGAGCGAGGGAAAGCGCCGGCGCGCTTCCGCCGCGCGCGCATTGAACTGGGCGCGGCCGCTGGCAAGTACCGAGGCAAAGGCGGGAGAGATCATCGTTGCCCCTCAGTCGCTGTGCGAAAAGTGCAGCAAATAACGCTCGCCAGCGCGCTCGAACGCGATCTCGTCCCAGTGGATCGCGTACCAGAAACCGGCGGGCGGCGTCATCCTCACGGCGTACGGGGAAAAACCGCCCAGCGCCTCATCGAGCAACTCCAGGAACCTTGCCACCGGCTGGGCGCGAAAGCGTCCCGGCGGCGCCGCCTGCATGTGCCGGGACGAGAAAAACCAGCGCTGGCACACCTGCTCCAGCTGCGCGCGCCCGCACGGCGCCAGCTTGATGTGCCATAAGGGGGCCGGCAAGTCGCGTGCGGGTGCGATGACGTGCAAGGCATGGTCTTCCACGCGCAGGCCCAGCGCCGTGGCAAGGTCCGGCGCGTCGGGCAGGCGTGACAATTCGTAGCTCGCGCACAGGTCGCTGGCTTCACTATTCAGTAGAGCCAGCGCTTCCAGGAAGCCTTGACAGTGCAGCACGCTCATTGCGAACGCAGCCAGCTGCGGTAGTTGGTATAGCGCTGATGCAGGTATTTGAGCTTGAGCAGGTCGTCGTACAGGGGGCCGTACAGCTTGCGCCCCTTCGTGCGTTCGCCGATCAGCTTTTCGATGCGGTTCAGGCGCGCCAGAGTCTCGCGCTCGCTGACGCCATCGAGGCCCAGGTCGAATTCGGCCGACAGCACGCCCACGGGATCGTCGCGGTCCAGGTCCAGGCGGTTGAATTCATCGTTGGACAGGTCGAACAGGCGGCGCAGCCAGCCCAGCCTGTCGCTGCGGTAGGCGGCGTTTTCCGGCAGCGCGAAAAACGGCGCGTCCGGGTCCGGCTGCAGCTTGTTATGCAGGACGAAGGGCAGCACCTGGCGCAAGTCTTCCAGCTCCACCTCGCCATTGCCGCGAAAATACGCCATGGCCTTGGCGTAGATCATAAGCGCCATCAGGGTGCGCACGGAGATGCCGTTCAAGGTCTGGCAACCGAGATCCTTCAAACGGTCGCGCCCATTGTCGGCCGCCTGCGCGGCGCCCCGGTCGGCGCCGGCCAAACGGGCCGTGTCCTTGGTCATGTATTCGAACTGGCCGCCGGCCGTCTCGAACAGCTCGAACTGGCTGGCAAAAAATTCCAGGCGGCGGCGCACGGCGTCCGGTATGCCCACCTGGCGGATCGCTACACCGATCTGGTCTACCTCCCCTTCCGTGAAGATGATATCGGGCGGCACCAGCTCTTCGGGACGCACGTTTTCTTCCACGCGCAGCAGCAATTCGTTCAGGAAGCGGGGATTGAAGGCCAGCGCCTGCACCGTCACGTCGACCCGGTCGCGCAGCGCCTCGATCACCTGATAGGTGCCGCCGCCCTGGTCGTCGTTGGCCGTCAGGTACCAGGCCGCTTCCGGGCATTCGTAGATATGGTTCAGCACTTCCGCGTAATTGTCGCCCATCACGGTGAGCAGCGCGCTTTGCGTGCGCGTGGGGATGCGGTTGTATTCATCGACGATCTTCACGCGCATGCCCAGCCAGGCGCGCCAGGCGATGCGGATATCGTCCATGCTTTGCGCGTTGACCAGGTCGGCAGGCAAGGGATTACCCAGCAAGTCGGCCACCGTCATCTGCGGGTGGCCATGCTGCATCGCGCGTTTCACCTCTTTCACCGTCGAGCCGGCCAGCACGCCCATCAGCAGCGCGCTGGCCGTCTTGCCCCGCCCCGGCCCGCCCACGAACAGGCATTTGCGGCGCGTGGCGAACGTCAGCAGGGGCAGCAAAATAAAACTCGAATAGCTTTGCGCCGACGGCAAATTCAATGTGCGGCGGCTGTCGCCCACGGAATACGTCTGCGACGGGCCGTCGTTGTACTCGATGTCGTAGTGGGGGCTGATGATGGCGTGGTTGACGATCCAGAAATACGCCTGGCGCAGCTTTTCATCGAAAGGCCGTGCTTGCGCCTCGCCTTCTGCACCCAGCGCGATGGGTCCCTGGTACAGATCCGCCACGTCGAACTGGCGCGCGGCGGGCGCGGCCTTGGGCTTGGTGGGGGCTTGGGACAGGCGCTGGAACAAATTGAATGCAGACATTTTGGTTAACGCCTGTCAAAACCTACTGCGCGTCGTAATTTGCGGCCTGCGATGCTCACTGTACCTTCGTACAGTTGCGCTTCTCGACCACAACTTCCTTCCGCTCGCTACGGTTTTGTCAGGCGTTGTTATTTAATGTGGAAATGAAATTATTACATATCAAGTGCCTTCGGCCTTGTTCAAATCGACAACCGTTTCCTCCAGCTTGCGCCAGCGCCACCAGCCCAGCGCCACGCAGGCCAGCAGCAAGGCCAGCAAGCCCGCCACTTCATGGCGGATTTCATACAGCGAGGCACCCATCTGGTTGAGCGCGACAAAGCCCTGGATGCCGGCCGTCGATGGCAGCAGCCAGCGCAGCCATTGCAGCACGACGGGCATGGACGACACGGGCCAGGTCAGGCCCGCGAGGAACAGCACGGGCATCGAGGTGGCGATCATCAGCTGCGTACCCCGTTCGCGCGTGCGGAACAGCATGCCCAGCAGCATGCCGAAGGCCGCTTCCGCCAGGGAAAACAACACCAGCAGCAAGAGCATGCCGCCAAAGTTGCCGCCACGGGGGTAATCCTGGAACCAGAAGACAAAGCCGAAGAAATAGCAGCAGTTCAAGAAGGCCACGCAGGCGAACGCCAGCAGCATGCCCGCATAGCCGCCCGCCGTGCGCTTGCCTGCCAGCGGGAAGCTCTTGCGCTGATACCAGGTACCGAACAGCATGGTCATGCCGATCAGCAAGGTCTGCTGCACAATGAGCGTCGCCACGCCGGGCACGACATAGGCGCCATAGCCTTCCTTGACGTTAAACAGGGGCACGGCGTCAAACACAATGGGCGAGCGCTGCTGGTTGGCCTGCACGGTCGACGGCGTGCCTGCGCCCAGGCGCTTGAGCTCGATGCCGGCCGACACCGTGCCCACCACTTCCGCCAGGCCGTTCAGGGCCACCTTGTTCAGCATCAAATACAAGCCATTGCCCGCCACCTGCGCATGCGCGGCGCGGCCGGCCAGCACGTCCGTCTGCAAACCTTCGGGAAGGATCAGCACGCCCATGACCTGGTCGCGCCACAATAAATCCTGCGCGACGGGCAAGTCCGGCGTGACGGCCACGACTTGCAATGAGGGATGGGCCATGGCGAAGCGCGTGAGCTGGCGCGACATGGCGCTGCGGTCCTGGTCGACGACGGCCACGGGCACGCGCTGGACGATTTCCGTCGAGTATGGCAGCGGATAGAAGAAGGAATAGATGATGCCGCCGATAAACAGCAAGGTCAGCGCGCCCTTGTCCGTCAGCATGGCGCGCCAGGTGGCGATAAAAGCCAGCCAGATCATGCGCGCCCCCAGGCGGCCGGTGCATGCGCGCGGCGCGCCAGCAGGAATACGCCCACGGCGCCGCAGCCGATGGCAAAGCCGGCCAAGATCAGCATTTCCTGCACGCCATAACGCCACGGTGCGCCGGCCAGCCAGTATTTCGTTTGCAATTGCAGATAATGCGTGAGCGGCAAGGCTTCCGCCCAGGCGCGCGCGGGCGCCGGCATGGCCATCAGGGGAAAGGCCTGGCCCGCGAACGCGAAGGCCGGCGCGGTAATAAATGCCGCGCCCGACAGGGCCAGGCGCAGGGACAGGGTGGCGGCGATCAGCAAGGTCGCCAGGCCGCAATACGCGAGCACCAGCAGCAGCATGCTCAGCAGCAAGGCCGGCAAGCTGCCCGCCACGGCCCAGTCCCGCGCCAGGCTGAAGAACAGCAAGTACAGCAGCGCCAGCGCGCAGTAGGCGATCACGGGAAACAGCAGCTTGACTCCCACGGCGCGCAGCCAGCTGCCGTTGGCCGAGGCCAGCCATTGGGGCACCGTGCCGTCGCGCAACTCGCGTCCGATGGACGTGACGACGGCGACGACGATGAAAATCTGCAGCATGGCCGGCATCAGGGCCAGGGTCAGAAACGCTTCATAGCTGATGTTCTCGTTATATAAACTGTTCAGTGTCGTGCGTATCGGTTCGAACTGGGCCGCCGCCTGCACGCCCGACATACCCTTCTTGACGCGCGCCGTCATCTCGATGCCGGCCGACAAGGTCGTGCTGACCGTGCGCACGTCGCGCAGCAAGGCGCCCGCGTGCGAGGAAAACTGCGCGTTGTACAGCCATTGCACGGTGGCTTGCCGGCCGCCCAGCAGTTTCTGTTCGAAATCGTTCGGAATCAGCAGGTAGCCGTACGCCGTGCGCTCGCGCAGCCGGTGCAGGGCTTCGTCGCTGGACGCCACTTTCGCCGCCACGGCGATGCCGGGCGACGCGTCGAGCCAGCGCGTGAGCTGGCGCGACAAGGTGGAGTTGTCGTTATCGATGACGACGATGGGCAAGTCGCGTGCGATGCCGGCGGAAAACACCAGCCACAGCATGCCGCACAGCACCACCGGAATCCAGCTGAGCATGCCGAAGTCCCAGACATCGCCGCGCAAGCGCCGCCACTCGCGCGCCAGCGCTGAATCCGGCCCCTTATCCGCTTCGTTCATCGCGTATCAGAGCGGGGGAAACACGACCGACATGCCAGGACGCAAGCCCTCGACCTTGATGGCGGGACGCAGCCGGATTTCAAACGTGCGCAAATCCGTGCCGCCCGGGCGCGCCGCGCGCCACGTGGCGAAATCGGGCAGCACGGCGACTGAGCTGACCTTGAAGCTCACTTGCTGTTTCAGCGCCGGCACATTGGCCGTATGCGTGCTGCCCATGGCAAACGCGGCCATTTCATCTTCGCGCACCTGCAGCACGGCCCAGGCGTCGTCGAGGTTCACCAGAGTAATCACGGGGAAACCTTGCGGCGCCAGTTCGCCCGGCTGTATCTGTATCTTGCTGACCTGCCCCGCCACGGGCGCGGCGATCTTCGTTTCCGCCAGGGCGACCTGCGCTTCCGTCAGCACGGCGCCCACCTGGCGCGCCTGGGCGGCGGCGGCCGTCTTGTCTTCCGGACGGGCGCCTTTTTGCGCCATGTCATATTGCGCGCGGGCCGCTTGCGCCAGCTGGTCGGCGGCGCGCCATTGCGCCTGCGCCTCGTCGCGTTTCTGCTGGGCAATCACGCCTTGCTCGTACATATTGTTGACGCGGGTGTACGTGGTCTTGGCGATGGTGGCGCCCGTTTGCGCCCGCTCCCAGTTGGCTTTGGCGGCGGCGATTTCTTCGGGACGCGCACCGGCTTGCGCCTTTTGCGCCACGGCATCGGCTGCCTGCGTGGCGGCCGTCGCTTGCGCAACCTTGGCATCCACTTCCGGACTCGTCAGCTGGAACAGCAACTCGCCTTTCGGCACCGTCTGGCCCAGCTTGACGTACAGTTCGCCCACCCTGCCCGGCACTTTCGACGACACATTGACTTCCTGCGCATCCATCTGCCCCTGCAAAGGCAGGCGCTGCGGCTGGAACGCCTGGTACAAGCCCCAGCCCACGAAAGCCAGGACGATGACGGCGGCGACTATGGCCAATGGTTTTTTGGATGTGCTCATTATTATTTGTCCACAGGTAATTGAATATCGGCCGCGGCGGCCAGGCTGCCCAGGCGCTGCGTCTCGCCCGTCGCTTCCAGCAATTGCGCCAGCCCCATCACATAGTTATACGCCGTCTGCGCGCGCTGGGTCTCGACCTTGGCCAGGTTCAGGCGCGCGTCGACCACTTCCAGCGACGTCACTTGCCCTTGCTGGAAGGCGACCGTTTGCAAACGGATATTTTCGCGCGCCAACTCCACCGACGACGCCGTGGACAGGTACTGGATGCGGGCGTTTTCCAGCGCGCGCCAATTCTTTTCGATCAGAGTGGGAATGTCGCGCTCGGCCTGGCGCGCCACCACTTCCACGCGCTCCTGGTCCAGCTTGGCGGCGGCGATCATCTTGCCCGTGTTGATGCGGTGCACCAGCGGCACAGCCACGACGAGGCCGATGGCCCAGTTCGAGCGCACGAGTTTTTCGTTACCGCGATTCAGGTTGTAGTTACCGATGGCAAAGACGGTGGGCGCATATTCCTTGCCGTGCAGCTTCAAGGCTTGCTCGGCCTGCACGCGCTTGCTGTCGATCTTTTTCCAGTTCGCATTTTCGCGCATGCCCGTGCTGATGAACGATTGCAAGGTCCCCACCGGCAAGCTGTTGACGAACAACGGCGTGCTGGGCCGCACTTGCGTATTGACGGCGAGTAAACGGTCGAGCGCCACCTGGGCGATTTCCTCGTCGCTGCGCGCCTGCGCCTCGTCGCTGCGGGCGCTGTCCAGGGCCACGTCGGCACGCAGGCGTTCCGCGCGCGAAATCAGGCCGCCCTTTTCCAGCCTGGCCGCATCGCGCTGGTGCTGCGTCACGCCGGCCGTCACTTCGGCCCGCACAGCCACCACGCGCTTGGCCAGCAATAATTGAAAATAGCGCTGCGCCACCAGGGTGGCCAGCTGTTCTTCCGCTTCCGTGCGCTCCGCCTGCGCGGCCAGGGTCAGGCTCGAAGCGAGGCCCTTGACGGCGTCCAGGCGCCCGCCCGTGTAGATGGGCCACATGCCCAGCAAGCCGAACGAGGTCAGGTCCGTCACCACTTCGCGGCTCAGGGAGTTGGGAATCTGTGGCTTGGGTAAGCCGGGAATCGACGGCAGCACGGACTCGATGCCGCCCACCACGCCGGACAAGCCGCTCGTATCGATATTC
The DNA here is from genome assembly GCF_057919405.1 of Janthinobacterium sp. C22. Taxonomy (NCBI): domain Bacteria; kingdom Pseudomonadati; phylum Pseudomonadota; class Betaproteobacteria; order Burkholderiales; family Oxalobacteraceae; genus Janthinobacterium; species Janthinobacterium sp. C22. The sequence continues at coordinate 4,972,206 of NZ_CP193659.1, forward strand.
AAGTCCGTCGACAGGCGGCCGCGAAACGCCGTCAGGTCCACGGAGGGACCATCGATATTCGACAGCGCCTCGGCCTTGAGGGTTTTCGCGCGCACGTCGAGGGCCGCGCCCTGCACGGCGCCCGAAGCCTTGGCCGCTTGCTGCAGCGCTTCATTAAATGTAAGAGGTTCCGCCAGGGCGGGCATGGCCGCGCCCAGCGCGCTCGCCAGCAATAATGATAAGTGTCCTTGCAATCTGCCCATGTAGCGTCCAGTCAATGAATGAGGGGAAAGCACGGGGTTGCCATGTTTATACTTTCACAATAGCAATTATATCCACGGATGTCCATTCCAGCCTGCACTATTGGTTACGCAAGCTGACAGACAAAAACGGGCGCCTCATGCGGGGCGCCCGTCTTGCTCAAACTAGGCGGCTTACTTCTTCGCCTTCTTGCCGCCCTTCTCCTTTTCCTTTTCAAACACGGCGAAGAACTCGGACGCCATGCCGCGGATGGCGCGGCCGATATTCGCGTAGTCGTATTCGTTCAGGTTGGCCAGCGAGACGCGGCCGGACGGATGCGTAGTACCGAAGCCGCGGCCCGGCAACAGGATGACGCCCGTTTCCTCGGCCAGGCGGAACAGCGCTTCGTTCGGTTTCAGTTTTTTCAGCAGCCACTGCGAAAACTCCACGCCGTGCATCTGCGCGGCCAGCGATTCCATGTCCAGCAGATGGTAATAGCGCACCGAATTGGCGTCGTGCACCATCGGCAAGCCCAGTTCGCGGTACAGCGCTTCCTTGCGGCGCAGCACGATGCGCTTCATCGACTGCTTGTACTTTTGCTCTTCATCCATCAGCGAGAACAGCGAGAACAGGGTCATCTGCGCCTGCACGGGCGTGGACAGGCCGGCCGTGTGGTTCAGCGCCACGGTGCGGCTGTCGGCCACCAGGCGGTCGATGAATTTCAGCTGGCGCGGCTCCGTCGTGATGGAGTGATAACGGGCATCGAGCTGTTTCTTGATGGTTTCCGGCAACTTGGCGATCTTGTCGTCGAGCACATTGTTTTCATGCGTGGCCACCACGCCCATGCGCCATCCCGTCGCGCCGAAGTATTTCGAGAACGAATACACGAGGATGGTGTTGAACGGGCAAATGGCGAACAGCGAGACGAAGTTGTCGGCGAAGGTGCCGTACACGTCATCGGTCAGAATGATCAGGTCCGGACGCTTCTTGATGATCTTGGCGATGTATTCCAGCGTCTCGTTATCGATCTTGACGGAAGGCGGATTGCTGGGGTTGACGAGGAAGAAAGCTTTCACTTTCGGGTCCAGCAGCTTGTCCAGCTCCTTCTTGGTAAATTGCCAGTTGTTCGATTGCGGCGCATCGATGTGCACGGTGTTCAGCTTGTAATCGTTGAGCTGGGGAATCTCGATGTAGGGCGTGAAGATCGGCATGCCCAGGGCGATGGTGTCGCCTTCCTGGATGATGTGGTTCGACTTCAGGCTGGCGAACAGATAGGTCATGGCCGCCGTGCCGCCTTCGACCGCGTACATGTCGAAGTTGCCGACGAACGGGTGCTCGCCGATCATTTCGCGGTGAATATACTGGCCGACGATTTTCTCGGACAGGCGCAGCATGCGGTCCGGCACGGGATAGTTGCAGCCGAGGATGGCTTCGCACATCTCATAGATGAAATCGCCCGCGCTCAGGCCCAGCTGGTCGCGCACATACGATACGGCCGCCTCGATGAAATGCACGCCCGGTGTATCAGCATGCTGGCGCACGAAGATTTCAAAGCGCGCCTCGATGCCCTCGCGCGTGGGAAAGCCGCCCACGTCGTCCATGTACACATACGAGCGCTCCGCTTCCGTCATGGCGAACTGGCCGAACTGGAAGAAACCGTGGCGCGGCGTGGTGGCCAGGAAATTCGGGTTGCCACGGCCCGCATTGAGCATCAGGCGGTTGCTTTGCTTGGCCGTCTGGATCAGCGCATCCTTCAATTCGAATGGGCTCAACAGGGCGAGTTTGCTTGGGTTACTGAAATCCATTTTTGCTACTCCTTATCAGACTGATCATTTCGAGGGTTCTTGCAATGGTTCTTGCACATACATGCAGACTCAGACGAAGGCCACAATCAGCGGCCCCAGCAAGGTCAGGAAAACGTTGGCCAAGGCATACGTGATGGCAAACGGTACGGTGGGAATCGAGTTTTGCGCCGCGTTCAGCACTTCGCCGAACGCGGGATTGGCGCTGCGCGAGCCGGACAAGGCGCCGGCAAACACGGCAACGTTGTCATAGCGCAAGATGTAACGGCCGATCAGCATGGTCAGTATCATCGGCAGAATGGTCACCACCACGCCCACGCCGAACAGGGTCAGGCCGTGTTCGCGCACGGTTTGCACGGCTTGCAGGCCAGACGTGAGGCCGACGACGGCAACGAAGCCGGCCAGGCCCAGATCCTTGAGGATTTGCACGGCGCCGCTGGGCATGTAGCCGAAGGTCTGGCGCTTGGCGCGGAACCAGCCGAACACGAGGCCCGACAGCAGCACGCCGCCGCCGCTGCCCAGTGTCAGCGGAATCGAACCGATGCGCGCCACCAGCAAGCCGACCAGCAGGCCGACGACGAGGCCGGCGCCCATGTAGACGAAGTCCGTCTTGGCGCTCGGCACGATCATGTAGCCCACTTCGGCCGCCACCCGCTTGACGTCCTGCTCGGCGCCATAGATGGTCACCACGTCGCCCGTCTGCACCACGGTTTCCGATTGCATGGGCAGGATCTTGCCCATGCGGCTCAGCTGCACGACAAAGATGCCGTGACGCACGCCCGGCGCCGTCGCGCTGCGGATTTCGCCCACCGTCTTGTTGTGGTAAGCCTTGTTGGTCAGCACCATGTCGCGGCGCTGCATCACCAGTTCCATGCCTTCCACGGCGTGCAATTCCTTGCCCAGCTGGGAAGAGACGCTGAGCATGGCTTCGCGGCGGCCCACCAGCAGCACGATATCGTCGGCCGCCAGCACCAGGTCCGGGCTGACGTCGATGATCTGGCTGTTGCGCTTCACGCGCTCGATGGTAATCGCCGTGTTCGGATTGGCGCTTTCGATTTCCGCCACCGTACGGCCGGCGCCCGGCCCCACGGCATAGATGCGGCCGATCAAGTCGGGCGCGGCCGGCGTCTGGCCCGGCCCCAGCACCTGCACGCCCGCCTGCAACGCCGTTTCCGCCTTGATCGCATCTTCGCGGATGGTGCGACCCATGAGTTTCGGCAAGATGTTGACGCAGACGATGATGGCGCCGAACGAGCCGAACACATAGGTGACGGCATAGCCGACGGCCACGTTGCCCTGCAGGCGCGCCACCTCGTCGGCCGCCAGGCCCAGCTTGGTGATCGCATCGCCCGCCGTGCCGATGATGGCCGACTGCGTCAAGCCGCCCGCCGCCACGCCGGCCGCCAGGCCCTTGTCCAGGCCGAACACCTTGGCCAGGATGACCACGGTCAGCAGCGCCGTCACGGCCAGCACGACGGCCAGGATGATTTCGCGCACGGACTGGCGGCCCAGCGAATTGAAGAATTGCGGCCCGCTTTCATAGCCGACCGCGTAAATGAACAGCGCGAACAGCACCGACTTGACGCCGGGATCGATGGCCACGCCCACCTGGCTGACGAGGACCGCCACCAGGAGCGAACCGGCGACCCCGCCCAGCTGAAACGAGCCGAACTTGATCTTGCCGATGTAGTAACCCACTGCCAGGGAGAGAAACAAGGCAATTTCGGGCGACTTCTTGAATAACTCATGCAACCATTCCATGCGGACCGCCTTTCGTGTTGAAGGAATTCTTTACTGCCTGTGCCCTTGCCGGCTGCTCATGCGTGGACGGAGCCGGCCAGGGCCACGATGAGCGGCCCCAGCAGAGGCAGCACCACGTTCGAGATCGCATACGTGATCGTGTAGCCCAGCAAGGGCGTGGAATTGCCGGCCGCGTTCTGCACGGCCGACAAGGCTGGCGTGCTGCACTGCTGGCCGGCGATGGCGCCCAGCAGCACGGGCGCTTCCAGCTTGAGGAAAAAGTGGCCCACCAGCAACGACAGCGAGGCGGGGATGACGGCGATCAAGACGCCCATCAAGGGCAGCGACAGGCCGTACTGGCGGATCAGGTCGATCGCCTGCGGTCCCGACGCCAGGCCCACGCAGGCGATGAAGGTGGCCAGGCCGATATCCTTCATCATGTCGAGCGCGCTGGGGTGGATGCCCGGCATGCCAGGTTTTCGCGCCTGGTACCAGCCGAACACGAGGCCCGTCAGCAAGGCGCCGCCGCCCGTGCCCAGCGAAAACGGGATGCCGCCCAGCCTGGCGCTAAAGCCGCCGATGTACACGCCCAGCACGATGCCGATGCTGGCGTAGACGATATTGCTGCGCTCGCCCGTGGGCACGCGCTTGCCGATGGCGGCCAAGGCCGTGTTCAGTTCGCGTCCTTCCGTCGTGCCGTACAGACGCAGCACGTCGTCGCGCTGCAGGGCAAGGTCGGGCAGCGGCGGCATGCTGTGCTCGCCGCGGACGACGGCCGCCACGTGCACGCCGGTGGGCAAGGCCAGCTGGCGCAAGGGCTGGCCGACCAGCGCAGCTTGCTGCAGCACCACTTCGACGGCGGAGACGGCCATGTTCAAGCCCGTCGTGTCGGCGAATTCCTCGCCCAGGATGGCTTCGGCCGCCACCAGCGCGGGACGGTGGCCGATCACCAGCACTTCGTCGTTATTGCGCAGGCGCAGTGCTGGCTCCAAAGGCAATACCTTGCCGTGCCGGCGCACGCGCGTGATGCTGGCGCGGCCCGCAAAAATATGCTGCAAGGCATCGAGACGGCGTCCCGCGCCGCGGCTGATGCGGTAGGCGCGGCCCACCATTTCCGGCGTCGCCTGCACCCCATCGCCATCGGTTTGCGCGCCGCCCATCTTTTGCCATAATTTATCCGCCTCCTCGCGCAGGTTGACGCGCAACAACAGCGGAAAGATCTGGCTGGTGACGATGACGATGGCGATCAGGCCGAAGATGTACGTGATGGAATACGCGGTGACCACGTTGGCTTGCAGCTCGGCGATGCGGGCCGCCGGCAAGGCCAGCTTGGAGATCGCGTCCGTGGCCGTGCCGACGACGGCCGATTCCGTCGCCGCGCCCGCCATCATGCCGGCCGCCGTGCCCTGGTCCAGGCTCAGGAACCGCGTGGCCAGCAGCACCAGTGCCAGCACCACCACCACTTCGATCAGGCACAGTATTCCCAGGCGCAAGCCCTTGGCATTCAGGTTGGCAAAGAACTGGGGACCGCCCGCGTAGCCGAGGGCAAAGATGAACAGCATGAAGAAAACGTTCTTCACGCTGGCATCCAGCGTGATGCCCAGCTGGCCGATCAGCAGCGCGGCGATCAGGGTGCCGCACACGCCGCCGAGCTGGATCGGGCCGAAGCGTATCTGCCCTACCGCGTAGCCCAGCGCCAGCGCCAGGAACAGGGCCAATTCCGGCACCTGGTGCAATACCGACGTGATCGACTCGAGCATGGGCAAACCTTCGAAAAGATAACGGATGGTTACAAGGGAACTGGGCGTTCGGTGGCTGGCGGCGGCTTGCCGTTGAACGGGCGCACGGGTCCCGCACGACAGCCGCCATGGCGGCTATCGCTGGGAAAGTGTTGCAAAGTGTTGCAAAGTAGAATGATGTTCGGCGAAAATTTTATAAGTGTCAACAGGTGTTCTGTTGAACTCGCTTTGCGTTTCCTCAAACATCCTGCGCACGATTGGAGCGGCTGTTTGACACTGATCAATAAAACTATTAGTAATGTTTTGGTCGATACCAAAGTGCCTTGCGCGCCAGCGGCGTCTCCTCCGGCAGGTCCGGATTGACGAGCTCCAGCACGTACCGATGGGACAGTTGCAAAGCCTCCGCCAGGCGGCCGAAATGGCGCTGGAACAGCTGCGCGAAGCTGCCATCGGCCAGCATGGTTTCCAGCCCGGTCTCGATGTGGCGCGCCAGTTCCGGCCGGTGCTTGCCGACAAAAAAGTACAGCGCGGCCGGGTAGCGGATGACCAGGTGGGTGTCTAGCGCCAGCGGCAATTGCGCATGGCTGGCCAGCTCGCTTTGGGCTTCGATCACGGAGCGGGGAAAGTAATCGATGCGTCCCGCCGCCAGTTGCTGGAACAGGCCTTCGTAGGTGCTCGAGGTATCGAGGCGCAAGCCGTTCGCCTGCAGGATGACGGAGTCGGGCCAGTCGCGCATCTGGCCGGCCGACAGCCGCGCCAGGGCGGCGATGCTGCGCACGCCCCGCAGCAACTGCGGCTGGCGCGCGTGGATCAGGGCCACGCGCCAGCCGATCAGGCCGCGGTCGATGGGGATGCGCACCGGCAGCAATTGCGTTTCGCGCGCGCGGCTCGTCATGGCCCAGACGACGTCGACGCTGCCCGACGCCATGGCGATTTCCTGCATGGCGCGCGTCTGCACCATGCGCAGTGCGGAGCGGCGCAAGGCATACGCCTGGCCCGACCGCGACAGCGCCTGTTGCAGCAAGGCCGTCACATAACCTTGCTGCGGATCATCGAGCGCCTGGTGGCGCGGATACACGAGCGGCAGCGGCGGCGATGTGCCGGCGGCGGCAGCGCCCAACGGCCACAGGCCGGCAAGCATGAGCAGGGGCGGCGCCGCATGGCCCCTCCTTTCCAGCGCTTTCATCAGCGTTCTTATCAGAATGACAGTATCGCGCAGCAGGGTACGCTTGTCGACTGGATTATGGAAACTGTGTATAAAACAACAGCAGTTCAGGCCGGAATGAAGCGGTGCGAATTAATCCAGATCAATAAAACCGCAAATACAAAATAAATCTTGCGTGCTGCTCTGGACGGCATGCGCGCCCCTCGCCTACGCTGTTTTTTTATCTGAAAAACAAGAGGAACCCATGCAGACAGCGCGCTTGAATATTATTGGAATGGATCACGAAGGCTGCGCCGACAGGTTGACGGGCGCGCTTGAAGCGGTCACGGGCGTGGCCACCGTCTGCGTCTCGCTGGCGCGCCACGGCGCCACGGTGCAATTCGACGAACGCCTGGCCACGCAGGAACGCTTGCTGGCCGCCGTCAACGGCGCCGGCTTCATGGGCGAGGCGACGGATGAAGAACAGCTGGCCTCGTGCAGCGGCGCCTGCGGCCACTGCCGCCACTGAACGCCTGCCGCCGCCAGCTCCCCGCTCAGCCTTCCCGCGCGCCCCGGTCGCGCAAATGCGCCAGCACGCGGCGCGGTCCCAGCGCCTGCAGGTCGAACGGCGGCAATTCGATGGCGTCGAGCGTATTCTTGAACAGCAAGCCCAGCTCCGTATCGCCTTCCAGGCTCAGGCGGCGGCTGAAGAACAGGGTGTCCGGATCTTCCTGGCGCCGCGCCAGCAGCATCAAGTCATGCACGCTGGCGGCGATGCACAGATCGGGCACGTCGGCATAGCGCTCGGCCACGAACACCGTGCCCTGCCACTCGAAATCGAAGGCAATACCGGCGTCCAGCAGCCGCAAACGCAGGCTGCGCCCCTCCAGGCTGCGCCGCACGTCGTCAGGCAATTGCGGCGCCAGCAGGCGGTTCAAGCCCTGCACGAACAGCCACGAGGCGGGATATGGCGGCAGCTTGGACAGCAGTTCGGCCAGCGGTTCGGGCAGCCGGTACGACACGGCGGGTTTGCTCATGCCGGGTTTGGCCGGGACCGGGACCGGGACGGGCAATCTTTCCAGTTGATCTTGCATGTTCTTCCTTTCGATGCGTTCAATGGGCGGCGTGCTGTTCCATGCCGGGCTGGCCGTGCCAGTAGCCGTCGCAGGCGCCGGCCGGCTGGCAAGCCGCCAGCTGGGCCTGGGCGCCGATGCCGCTGACCTGCCCTCGGCGGGCGCGGTCGAAGATGGCGATGACTTTTTCAGTGTTCATCGCCTGAGGGCTGATACGCGCCACATCCACGCCCATGTCGCGCATGGCGTCGAGTTCGCGCACCAGGTTGTAGACGAGCGCCGACTGCGTCTGCGTGCCGTTCAACACGAGGAAGGGCACTTCATCGCGCGTGCGCAGCAGCAGGCCGTCCGGCTCTTCCAGGCAGCTGTAGCCGCAATCGTCCTTCGGCAGGTTGCGGTTGCGCGCCGTGAAGCAGCGCGCGGAAAACGCCAGCGGCATGCGGCCATAGGCAAACACTTCCGTCTCCAGCCCTTCCGGTTTCTGGCGCTGCATCTCGGCCAGCGCCGTCTGCCCCATTTCCAGCGGCATCACCCAGCGCCGCGCGCCCATGCGCGCCAGCAGCTGCAGACTGGGGCCATTGAACAGGTTCAAATGGGGGCCGGCGACGAAGGACGCGCCCTTTTCCATGCAGTGCACGGCGCCCATGTCGTTCGCTTCGACGCCGTAGCGGCCATTGCCCGTGATGCGGCGCAGGGTCGCCAGTTCCGCGCCCGCCTCGATCAGCGCCTGCGTCGACAGCACCACTTCCTTGCCGGCGGCGGCCAGCATGTCGGCGATATCGAGCCAGTCGGCCAGGCGCAGCTCATGCCGGCGCGAGCAGACGGTTTCGCCCAGATACACGATATCGACGGCGGTACCGGCGATCTGCTGGTAAAACTCGAAGACGGTGGCGCGCGGCCAGTAGTACAGCAAGGGACCCAAAGAGAGTTTTAGCATGCCTTTTCCAATATTTTTAAGTTACAAAACCGTAGCGAGCGGCTCGCGGCGGGGCCGAGAAGCGCAGCCGTGCTCCAGCACGGTGAGCATCGCAGGCCGCGCCCCGGGACGCGCAGTAGGTTTTGCTATTTCCAGGAGCGGTGATACGCGCCCAAGGTGTGCTGCTGGCCCTCGGCCAGCTTGTCCATGGCCGCCATCCAGCCCGGCTTGACGGCGTAGCGCGCATTGCCTTCGCGGCAGGCGTCGATCGCTTCGCGCCACACGCGCGTCACCTGCGCCACATACGCGGGGCTGCGCTGGCGTCCTTCGATCTTCACGGCGCGCACGCCCATGGCGATCAGCTGCGGCAGCAGCGCCAGCGTGTTCAGGCTGGCCGGCTCCTCGATGGCGTAATACTCTTCGTCGTTGACTTCGAAACGCCCCTTGCACAGGGTCGGATAGCTGGCGTTTTCGCCCGGCGCATAGCGGTCGATCAGCACGCCGTTCAGGCGCGATTCGAGGCCGTTCGGCGTTTCCAGCCAGCGCACGGATTTCGCCGGCGAACACACGCCGTGCGTGTTCGGTGCCTCGCCCGTCGCATACGAGGACAGCGCGCAGCGTCCCTCGACCATCACGCACAGGCTGCCGAAGCCGAAGACCTCGATCTCGACTTCCGTCTTGGCGATCAATTGCTCGACCTGCGCCATCGACAGCACGCGGGGCAGCACGGCGCGGGCGATGCCGAAGTGTTCATGGTAAAAATTGATGGCTTCGTAGTTGGTGGCCGAGCCCTGCACGGACAGGTGCAGGCGCAGCTGCGGGTGGTGCTCGCTTGCATACGCCATCAAGCCCGGATCGGCCACGATCATGGCGTCGATGCCGGCCTGCGCGGCGCGGTCGATGGCGCTGCGCCACACGGCCCAGTTGTGCGGCTGCGGATAGGTGTTCAGCGCCAGCAGCACCTTGCGTCCATATTGGTGGGCGTAGCGCACGCCCTCGGCGATGGCCTTCTCGTCGAAATTGAGGCCGGCGAAATTGCGCGCATTGGTGGCGTCGCGAAAGCCCAGGTAGACGGTGTCGGCGCCATTGTCGACGGCCGCTTTCAAGGCGGGCAGGCTGCCGGCGGGGCAGACCAGTTCCAGCGGTCCGGCCACGCGGGTGGCGGTGGTTGATTCAAGCATCATGGTGTTCACAGTCCTGTATCGGCTCAGGGTGCAGACTATAGCCCCGCCCATACCGCCCAGTCCTTGACGCAGGTGAAGGAATGCATGCATGGCTGGCGCGCGTTCAACTTGCTTGACCTGGCTGTAAAATGCCCCCTTTTCTCCCTGTCCGATTGCCCGCCATGCCCCGCAAACCGCTGCTGATCTTCCTGCTCACCCTGTTCCTCACCGTGCTGCAGGTGCAGTGGGCCGCGCCCACGGAAGGCTATGTCGAAGAAAAGCTCTCCATCCTGTCGCCCGAGATACTGGGCGCGTATCCCGGCGTGCTGCTGCTGTTCCTGCAAGCCGTCTTCGCCCGCCGCGCCATGCCCGTGGTGCGCCAGGCCGCCATCAGCACGGGCTTGCTGGCCTTGTACTGGCTGCTGGCGAACTACGTCACGTTCGATATCCGCGTCGCCAGCTGGAGCACCTTCTCGCCGCTGGAAATCTGGGCGCACGTGCTGCCCGCCTCCAGCATCAGCATCGCCGCCTGCGCCGCCGCGCATTTTGGCCTGAGCTGCTTCATCCTGCACCAGGGACGCGCGAAAAAGTAAACGGGGGATGCTTTTTTCACCTGCATCAAGGATTCGCCACGCAACTGCACGCGCCCTTTGACGTCACTATATTTAGTGATTAATCTCCATAAAAACACCGCATGTTGTGTTTATTGGAGGTTTCATGACGACAAATGCAGTTCCATCCATGCGCGGCCAGGTCGATGTCGCCGCGTCCATCAATGAATACCTGGACCGGCGCGACTGGCGTGTCAACGCCAACGCCAACCAGGGTTACTCGCTGGGCGGCCTGATACTCAACGTGTCGGGCAAGGTCATCGCCAACTACTGGCTGGACCAGGTGTATCCGCCGGAAGTGGGCGCGGCGCACCGCGAAGCGGCGCTGCACATCCACGACCTCGACATGCTGGCCGGCTATTGCGCCGGCTGGTCGCTGCGCACCCTGCTGCACGAAGGCTTGAATGGCGTGCCGGGCAAGATCGAATCGGGTCCGCCCAAGCACATGTCGAGCGCCATCGGCCAGATCGTCAATTTCCTCGGCACCCTGCAGAACGAATGGGCCGGCGCGCAGGCGTTCAGCTCCTTCGACACCTATATGGCGCCCTACATCCGCCAGGACAGCCTGCGCTACGAAGACGTGCGCCAGTACATGCAGGAGCTGATCTTCAACCTCAACGTGCCATCGCGCTGGGGCACGCAGACGCCGTTCACCAACCTCACCTTCGACTGGGTCTGCCCGGACGACCTGCGCGATCAGATTCCCGTCATCGCCGGCCAGGAGATGGACTTCAGCTATGGCGAGCTGCAGGCGGAGATGGACATGATCAACCGCGCCTATATCGAGATCATGATGGCGGGCGACGCCAAGGGCCGCGTCTTCACCTTCCCCATCCCCACCTACAACATCACCGAGGATTTCGACTGGCATAGCGAAAACGCGGAACGCCTGTTCGAGATGACGGCCCGCTACGGCCTGCCCTACTTCCAGAATTTCATCAATTCGGAACTCAAGCCGAACATGATCCGCTCCATGTGCTGCCGATTGCAGCTGGACTTGCGCGAACTGCTGAAAAGGGGCAATGGCCTGTTCGGTTCCGCCGAGCAGACGGGCTCCCTGGGCGTGGTGACGATCAACTGCGCGCGCCTGGGCCACCTGTGGCGCGGCGACGAAGCGGCGTTGATGGCGGACCTGGACCGCCTGCTGGAACTGGGCAAGACCAGCCTGGAAATCAAGCGCCGCACCATCGAGGAACTGATGCAGCAGGGCCTGTTCCCGTATACGAAGCGCTACTTGGGTACCCTGCGCAACCACTTTTCCACCCTGGGCGTGAACGGCATCAACGAGATGATCCGCAATTTCAGCGGCGACGCCTGGGACATCACGAGTCCCGAGGGCCATGCGCTGGCGATCCGCCTGCTCGACCACGTGCGCGCCCGCATGGTGGCCTTCCAGGAAGAGACGGGCCATATGTACAACCTGGAAGCGACGCCGGCCGAAGGCACGACGTACCGCTTTGCCCGCGAAGACCGCAAGCGCTATCCCGCCATCCTGCAGGCGGGCACCGTCGACAATCCATACTATACAAATTCGTCGCAGCTGCCCGTCGGCCACACGGACGACCCGTTCGAGGCGCTCGAATTGCAGGATGCGCTGCAGCGCAAGTACACGGGCGGCACGGTGCTGCACCTGTACATGACGGAAGCGCTGTCGGACGCGAATGCCTGCCGCGAGCTGGTGAAACGCGCCCTGAGCCGCTTCTCGCTGCCCTACATCACCGTCACGCCCACGTTTTCCATCTGCCCGCGCCACGGCTATCTGGCCGGCAAACATGAATTCTGCCCCACCTGCGACGCGGAGCTGATCGCCCGCAAGCAGGCCCACCCTGCTCCATCACTTGAGGAAACGCCATGAACGCACGTCCCGACTTCACTCCCGCCATCACCCTGCTCGACACCGAACGCCAGCGCTGCGAAATCTGGACCCGCGTGATGGGCTACCACCGCCCCGTCGCCTCGTTCAACATCGGCAAGCAGGGCGAATTCCACGAGCGCCAGTACTTTACGGAAGCGAGCGCCCGGCTTGGCCAGCCCGCCTGCCATGGCTGAGTTGAAAGTGGGCGGCCTGACGCCCTTTTCCGCCACCGACTACCCGGGCAAGCTGGCCGCCGTGGTCTTCGTGCAGGGCTGCCCCTGGCGTTGCGGCTATTGCCACAATCCGCACTTGCAGGCGCGCACGCCGGCAGGCGCCATGCCGTGGCAGGACGTCCTGACCTGGCTGCGCCGCCGCGTGGGCCTGGTCGACGCCGTCGTCTTCAGCGGCGGCGAGGCGTGCATGGACCCGGCGCTGGGGCGCGCCATGCAGGACGTCCAAGCGCTGGGTTTCGGCATCGGTCTGCACACGGCCTGCATCTATCCGCAGCGCCTGCAGGAAGTGCTGCCCCTGGTCGACTGGGTCGGCTTCGACATCAAGGCGCCGTTTGCCGACTATCGCCATGTGACCCGCGTGGCCGGCAGCGGCGACCCGGCGCGCGCCTGCCTCGACGCCATCCTCGCCAGCGGCGTCGCCTACGAATGCCGCACCACCACCCACCCGGACCTGCTGCCGGACGCACAGCTGCTGGCCCTGGCCGCCGCCCTGGCCGCGAAAGGCGTCGACAACTACGTGCTGCAGCAGTTCCGCGCCGAAGGCTGCGCGGACGCGGCGCTGTCCGGCCGCTCCCTGCACGGCTATCCGGCGGCGGCTACTTTGGCGCAAATCGGCGCCATGTTTCCGCGATTTACATTCCGTAATCATGGCAGTTGATCCAGCCGCCACATAATGGCTGAAAACTCTACAAAATTCCCCGTTCTGCAACGCTGAAATGTCTCGCGTACTGTAATGTATCAACTGCGCCGCGCGCCATGCGCGGCCCATCAGATTCTTCATTCCGCATTACAGATAAGCGTCATCCATGAACGATTTCAACGCAGTCAGTCCAGGCACCACTTCCACCCACGCCGACATCCTGTACGGCCCGCCGCGACCGGATCTGCTGCGCGAGGAAGTGCTGGCCGACCTGCTGGAAGCGACGGCGCGCCGCTGCCCGCAGCACATCGCCCTGATCGATGGCGCGCGCCGCATCACCTATGCGGAACTCGATGCGCAAGCGGGCCTGGCGGCATCGCGCCTGGTGGCGGCCGGCGTCAAGCCCGGCGACATCGTGGGACTATGGCTGCCGCGCGGCGCCCCTTTGCTGCTGATGCAGGCGGCCATCGCCAAGGCGGGCGCCGCCTGGCTGCCCGTCGATGAAGACACGCCCGTCGAGCGCCTGCAGGTGTGCCTCGATGACGCCAACGGTGCCGGCGTCGTCAGCTGCGCGCAGTTCGCGCCGCGCCTGGAGCCGGCCGGCGTCCAGCGTCCCGTATGGACGGCGGAAAGCCTGCTGGCCCCCGCCGCGCCGGGCGAACTGCTGCCCGCGCGCGGCACAGTCTTGCCCGAACACCCGGCATACGTGATCTACACGTCCGGCTCCACGGGCAAACCCAAGGGCATATTGATCAATCAGCGCAGCATCTGCCACTTCCTGCGCAGCGAAAACGCCGTGCTGGAAGTGGCGCAAGGCGACACCGTCTACCAGGGCTTTTCCGTCGCCTTCGACATGTCGTTCGAGGAAATCTGGATCGCCTACCTGGTGGGCGCGACCCTGTGGCTGGGGCCCAAGGAAATCTCGGGGGACCCGGAAGCCTTGCCGCGCGCGCTGGCCGAGAACAAGGTCACCGTCCTCCACGCCGTGCCGACCCTGCTGGCCCTGTTCGCCGAGGAAGTACCGAGCCTGCGCCTGATCAACCTGGGCGGCGAGATGTGCCCCGAGTCCCTCGTCGAGCGCTGGTCGCGCCCGGGCCGCGCCATGTTCAATACCTACGGTCCGACGGAAGCGACCGTCTCATGCAGCCTGGCGCGCCTGCGGCCCGGCGTCCCCGTCACCATCGGCACGCCACTGCCCAACTACGGTTTGCTGGTGCTGCAGGTGGCCGAGCCGGGCGAAAACCGCCCCCTGACTTTGCTGCCGCGCGGCGAAACGGGAGAATTGTGCATCATCGGCCCCGGCCTGGCCGAGGGCTACCTGGGCCGGCCCGACCTGACGGTGGAAAAATTCCTGCCCAATCCCTGGGCGAGCAGCGACGATGACGCGCGCCTGTACCGCACGGGAGACCTGGCCCGCATCGACCCGGATGGCCAGGTGCTGTGCCTGGGCCGCGCCGACGACCAGGTCAAGATACGCGGCTTCCGCGTGGAGCTGGGCGAGATCGAAGCCGTGCTGGCGCAGCAGTCCGGCGTGGGCACGGTGGCCGTCCTGCTGCGCAAGGATGACGGCATCGACCAGCTGGTGGCCTACATCGTCGGCAGCGACGAGGCGCCCGACGACGCCCTGGCGGCGAAAACCCTGCGCGCGGCCCTGAACCTGCATTTGCCGCCCTACATGGTGCCGGGCCGCTTCGAACTGCTGCCGCTGATGCCGCGCCTGACGTCCGGCAAGATCGACCGGAAAGCCTTGAAAGCCATGCCATTGTCCGCGCCGCCGGCTGGTGAAGCGGGTGAATCGGACGCGCCGGAAACGCCGGCCGAGGCGGCCCTGTTCGCGGCGCTGGCCAAGCTGTTCCCCGGCCAGCCCATCCTGCGCCAGCAGGACTTCTTCAGCGATCTCGGCGGCCACTCCTTCCTGGCCGCGCGCCTGGCGTCGAGCCTGCGCGCCGATCCGGCCTACGCCCACATGACGGTGCGCGACATTTACCAGAACCGGCAGATCGGCAAGATCGCCGCCGTGCTGAACGAGGCGCCCGCGCTGGCCACGCCGGAAGCGGATTGGACGCCGCCGTCGGCCTGGAAGCGCTGGATCTGCGGCGCGGCGCAGGCGGCGGCCGTGCCGGGCCTCGTCACCCTGCGCATGGCGCAGTGGATGGCGCCCTTCTTCACCTACCACTTCTTCACGGGCGACACGGGCGACACCGTGCCGCGCGCCATCGCCGCCTCGATCGGCGTGTTCTTGCTCGCCACCCTGGCCGAATTTGCCATTGCGATTGCCGGCAAGTGGCTGATCGCCGGGCGGCTGAAGCCGGGCAGCTATCCCCTGTGGGGCGTCACGTATTACCGCTGGTGGCTGGCCGACCGTCTGGTCGAATCGGCGCCCGCGTATCTGCTCAGCGGCTCGTCCCTGAACAGCTGGTGGCTGCGCGCGCTGGGCGCGAAAGTGGGCAAGGAAGTGGTCATCGGCTCGATGACCCTGCGCGCGCCCGACCTGCTGTCCATCGGCGACAACGTCAGCGTGGGCAATGCCGTCAACTTTGAAAACGCCCGCGTGGAACGGGGCCGCTTGCTGCTGGGCCGGATCCGCATCGGCGACGATGCCTGCATCAGCTCTTACGCTATCCTGGAAGGCAATACGCAAGTGGGCGCCTTCGGTCACCTCGAGGGACAATCGGCGCTGGCCGATGGCGCGGCGGTGCCCGACGGACGTGTGTACACGGGTTCGCCCGCGCGCGACATTGGCGCGTTTGACGCAGCCAGCCGGCCGCCGCGCCCCGCCGTCTCGCGCCTGCGCCTGACGGGCGAGACCGTGTTCTTCTGCTTCGGCATGGTCCTCATCGCCGTGCTGTTCTTCATGCCCGTCTTCCCCAGCTTCGTGCTGATCGACTGGTTCGACGAGCGCGAAATGATGCCATGGCTGCAGGGGCGCGACGTGACAACCCAGCTGGCCCGCTACTTCCTGCTGGCCTTCCCCGCCAGCGCCGTGCTGATCGTGCTCACGGCCCTGCTGTCGGCCGCCATCCGCTGGGGCGCGCTGCCCCGCTTGAAACCGGGCAGCTCGCCCGTGCACAGCAATCTGTATTGCGCCAAGTGGCTGGTCAGCCATATCCAGGAATCGAGCCTGAACGTCCTGCACGGCATCTACGCCACCGTGTACGCGCCGTACTGGTACCGCCTGCTGGGCGCCAAGGTGGGCAAGGGCGCGGAGATTTCCACTGCCCTGGGCGTGGTGCCCGACATGCTGACCCTGGGCGACGACACCTTCATCGCCGACGCCGTCATGCTGGGCGACGAGCAGATCGACGGCGGCTGGATGACCATGCGCCCCACCGTCGTCTCGCACCGCAGCTTTGTCGGCAACGGCAGCTATATCCCGGACGGCACCACCCTGCCCGAACACGTGCTGATCGGCGTGCACACGCACGCGCCGCGCAATGAACAGATGCACAGCGGCGACACGTGGCTGGGCTCTCCCCCGATGCATTTGCCCGCGCGCGAACAGGTCAGCGGCTTTGCCGAGCACTTGACCTTCAAGCCATCGTTGCTGCGCCGCCTGGGCCGCAGCCTGATCGAAGCGTTCCGCATCGTCGCGCCGCACGCCGTGGTGATCGCCGTCGGCTATACCCTGGTGCTGGACGTGATGCCGATCGCGGGCGCCGGGCGCTGGGGCGAAGTGGTGGGCGACCTGGCCATTGCCGGCCTGGCCTACGGCATCGGCAATTTTTTGGTCGTCGTGCTGTTCAAGTGGCTGCTGCTGGGACGCTACCGCAAGCACGCGGCGCCCATGTGGACGCCGTTCGTGTGGATCTCGGAAGGCGTGACCAACCTGTATGAAGGCATCGCCGTGCCCAACTTCATGCGCTACCTGCGCGGCACGCCGTGGCTGCCGCTGGCCTTCCGCCTGTTCGGCTGCAAGATCGGCCGCGGCGTCTACATGGATACGACGGACATCACGGAATTCGACTGCGTGCACATCGGCGACTACAGCGAATTGAATGCGCTGACCTGTCCGCAGACGCATCTGTTCGAAGACCGCGTGATGAAGATCGACCACGTGGAAATCGGCCAGCGCGTCTACATGGGCCCGCGCAGCTCCGTGCTGTACAGCGCCAAGGTGGGCGACAATGCGCGCCTGGGACCGTTGACCCTGGTGATGAAGGGCGAGCACATCCCCGCCGGCAGCAACTGGGCGGGCTGCCCGGCGGCGCCGCTGCGTAGCTGCGTAGCTGCGTAGCTGCGTAGCTGATTGCAGCTGATGGATTTTACGGTGCTCTTGTCAAGAGACGGCGTGCTGGCGATCGGCATCGTGCCGCCGCCGTCACGCATCGAAGCGCGCGCGCGCCTGCGCCAGGCCGTGCGCGAGGCGGCGGCGCAATGGCGAAACGTGGACATTGAGGCGATTTCGGTGGAGTCGACGCCGGGCGCCCCTCCCCGTTTGCTGCTGACCGGCCGCATGGCCAGCCTGTCGTTCAGCCATGACGAGGGACTGTCGCTGGCCGCCATCGGCCTGCATGGTCCCGTCGGCATCGACGTGATGCGGGTGCAGGACATTGCCGACTGGTTCCATCTGGCGCGCGATTACCTGGGGCCGCAGGTGGCAGCTGAGCTGGCCGACTGCCCCGCCGAGCAGCGCTCGCTGCGCCTGGCGCAGGCGTGGACGGCGCGCGAGGCGGCGCTCAAGTGCGCGGGGCTGCCGCTGGCGGAGTGGAATGGGGCCGCACCGGCCTGCCGCCTGAAAACGCTGGCGTTACCGGCACCGTATGTGGCGACGCTGGCATATTAGTCCTCCTTGCCCTCGGCCGCGCCGCCGATCTGGACGAAAATCAGTTTTACGATAATACTGATAAGTACTCCCAACACCCCGAGCAATTCCAGCATGGTCTTTCCTTTGCAGTGACAGCGGACCAATGCACTGTAGCCTGAACGCCGGGGCAAGGCTAATATCAAATCAGGCAGTCACCGATCTCGAAAAGGCATACGATTGATTTCCATCAGACAGTTCCGCTATTTTGTCGAAGTCGTCGATGCGGGCAGCTACTCGCGCGCGGCGGAAAAGTTATATATCGCGCAGTCGGCCCTGAGCCGGCAGATCAAGGAGCTCGAGGGCGAGGTGCAGGCCCTGCTGCTCACGCGCGACGCGCGCCATATCGAGCTGACGCCCGCGGGACAGGTCTTTTATGAGCGGGCCAGGCGCATCCTCGACGACATCGACGAAACCGTGCGCCAGACACGCCACGTGGGACAAGGGGCGCAAGGCATCATCCGCCTGCTGCATTCGAGTTCCGTCACCCTCACGCCCGCCATCGGCGCCGTGCTGAACCGGCTGCTGGCGCAGTTCCCCGGCGTCTCGCTCGATGTTTCAAAGGGCTCGTCGGAAAACCAGGCGTTTGATATCGAGGAAGGCCGCGCCGACCTGGGACTCGTGCGCCTGCCCACCCTGCGCAAGCATGCCAATATCGTCGTGCACGAACTGTTTACGGAAAGGCTGGTGGTGGCCGTGTCGTCGGCCTCGCCGCTGGCTGCTCTGGAGCGCACGACGATCGCCGCCCTGCGCGACGAGGCGTTCGTCTCGATCCCGCACAAGGACCGGGGAGGCCTCAGCTACCTGGTGGCGGGCCTGTGCCTGGCGCAGGGATTCTTCCCGAAGGCGGCGCGCGCCCTGTCGCGCAAGACCTCGCAGCTGAACCTGATCGAAGCCAATATGGGCATCGCCATCGTCCCCGACAGCATGCGCCTGGTGGCGCCGCCCGGCGTGCGTTTCATCGCGCTGCCGGACGAGGAATCGCATTCCGTCGTCGGCCTGATCTCGCCGCGCGCGGCCGGCGGCATGGTGGCCGCATTTACGGAAGCATTCGTGCGCGAGATGAACGCAGTAACGTCCGTGGATTAGCCTTCCGCATACAGCGCCGCATCCGCGTCGCGCACGGCCGCCATCAGCAAGGCCAGCTTCATGACGTCGAGCTGGCCGTCCGTGCGCACGCGCGAGCACAGGTCGATGCCGTAGGGGCGCACTTGGCGCAGCGCCTCCATCACGTTATTCGCATCGAGGCCACCGGCGAGGAAGACGGGACGGGGGCTGGCGCGCACGAAGCGCGCACTGACGGACCAGTCGTGCGTGCGGCCCGTGCCACCCAGCTCCGGCACCGCCGCGCCGGGGCGGCCCGAGTCGAGCAAAAAGGCGTGGACATGGGGCGCGTAGGCGGGAATCAGGTCCAGCGCCTGCGGCCCTTCCACGTGGATCACCTGCACGCGCCGCACGTGCGGCAGCAGGCGCGCCAGCTGCGCCACTTCGCCGGGGTCGATATGGCCGACGATCTGCACGGTGGACGGCTGCGTGGCGCGCACGTGTTCGGCGATGGCTTGCGCCGTCGTCTCGGACGTCAGCAGGAAGGTGGCCACGGGCGGCGGCGTCCAGGCGGCGATCTGCGCGATGCGCGCGTCGGGAATCGGGCCGGGACCGGACGGCATGGCGGCCACCAGGCCCAGCGCGTCGGCGCCGGCGGCAATGGCCAGTTGCGCTTCGTCGATGGAAGCGATGCAGCAGATCTTGATGCGGGTTCTCATGGCCTTGCGTACTGAGTCGGGATGATCAACATTACAACACAGGGCGGCGCGCACGCCAAGACACGCGGTCAAGGCCGCACGCGATTGTGTGCCAAAATGGGCTATTATCCACTCCCCGAGGAAGCCATGGCCGACTACAAGAACCCCAGCTACGTGGCCCGTTCCATGCACCCGCGCTTCGATGAACTGACCTCGCCCGGCGAAGCCGTGCCGTATTCCGGCATCTACCGCTGCGACGGCTGCGCGCACGAGATCGTGTCGACGGAAGGCCACGTCATGCCGCCGCAAAACCACCACCAGCACAGCAGCGAACAGGGGCCGATACGCTGGCGCCTGATCGTCAGCCCGCGCTGATTGACAGGCACGAGGCGGCGGACGATACTTGATTGATCCCGGTTCGCCATTCGAACGTCACTGGAACACCAGCATGCGCATCGTCGACTTTGAAATCCGCAAGGAGTGCCCGCCGCAGCTATGCGACTGCGAGCGCGAGCGCCTGCTCGACGATCCGCAGGCGGACCTGTCCATCCTGCGCCTGAACCTGACGGAAGAAAAGCGCCTGCTGGCGCACATCGAGGGCATTGCCACGTATGCACAGCTGCAGAAGCTGCAGCTGCTGTTGAAAAGCAACCTGGGCGTGGAATTGCAGATCGCGCCCGGCAGCGGCGAAGTGCGCACCGTGCGCGGCTTCCATATCCGCCTGCTGGAGCGGCCCGGCCTGTGCCGCAAGACGCGCGCCGCCATTCCCGCCGCCGTGCGCCGCTGCCTGGCCGCACATCCCGAGATCGCGTTTGCGATCCTGAATGAAAACGATTTGCTGGGTGGAGTGCAGGGCGAGTAGGTCGAATTAGCGGGCACCGCGTAATCCGACATCATTGTTGGCGTATGGGCGAATGTCGGATTACGCTCCGCTAATCCGACCTACGCCGTCACGCTGGCACGGATGGGAATGACCTTGCCCTTCGCTTCGCGCGCCCGCAACTGCCCGCAGCCCCCTCCACGTCCTGACCGGCCGAATCGCGCAATTTGGTCAGCACGCCGCGCGCGTGCAGGGCGGCGGCGATGGCGCGCGCCTTGTCCCAGCTGGGGCGTCTGAACGGCAAGTCATCGATGGTGTTATACGGGATCATGTTGAGCACCGCATACTTGCCCTGCAAGAGCGCCACGATGCCGTCCATCTCGTCCTCGCCATCGTTGACTCCCTCCATCAGGGTCCACTGGTACTGCACCGGGTAGCCGGTCAGGCGCGCGTACGACTCGCCGAAGTCCACCAGTTCGCGCGGGGATAATTTGGGCGCGCGCGGCAGCAGCTGTTCGCGCAGCGCCGGCTTCGTCGTGTGCAGCGACAAGGCCAGCGCCGGCTTGACGCGACCTTGCGGCAGGCGCTCGAAGGCGCGCGGATCGCCCACGGTGGAAAACACGAGGTTCTTGTGGCCGATATTGCCCTCGGTGCCCAGCAGTTCGATGGCTTCCATCACATTGTTCAGGTTATGCGCCGGCTCGCCCATGCCCATGAAGACGACTTTTTTCACGGGGCGCAGGGTGCGCGCCAGCACCACCTGCGCGACGATCTCCCCGCTCGTCACCTGGCGGATCAAGCCGTCGCGGCCCGTCATGCAGAACTGGCAACCGACGGCGCAGCCCACCTGGCTGGAGACGCACAGGCCGTCGCGCGGCAGCAGCACGCTTTCCACCGTCTGGCCGTCATGCAGCCCCACCAGCAGGCGCGCGGAACCGTCGGCGCCCGGATGGGTGCTGAGCAGTTTCAGCATGCCCTGCAATTCGGCGTCCAGCGCAGGCAAGGCCTCGCGCACGGGCAGCGGCAAAAAATCTTCGGCGCGGCGCCGGCCCTGATCGTGCGGCTGCCCCTGTATCCAGTCGCGCAGCACGCGCTGTTCGTGCAGGGGCTTGGCGCCCAAGGCGCGCAGGCGCTGGCGGAGATGATCGATTTGCATGGATTCTGAATAAAAAACAGCGCGCCGGCAGGAATGCGAGGCGCGCCGCGGATGGGAATAAAAAGCTTAGACTTTTTTCACGAATTCCGTTTTCAGGCTCATGGAACCGAAGCCGTCGATCTTGCAGTCGATATCGTGGTCGCTGTCGACCAGGCGGATGTTCTTGACCTTGGTGCCCATCTTGACGACACCGCCGCCGCCCTTCAGCTTCAAGTCCTTGATGACGCTGACCGTGTCGCCGTCCTGCAGGATATTGCCGGCCGCATCGCGGTACACCTTCGCGCCTTCTTCCACGGCTTCGCCAGCCGTGGCCGACCATTCATGCGCGCATTCAGGGCAGATCAACTGGCTGCCGTCTTCGTACGTGAATTCGGATTGGCATTGCGGGCATGGTGGTAATGTGCTCATTTTCTTCTCTGTCTGGTGAACAGCGCGTGCTGTAAAAGCCGACATTATACGGCCTACGCCCCGTATCAGCGGGCTTTTTTCCCCATCATTATCAAGTCCGGCGAATAAGCTCGATGGTGCTGTGGACGATTTCCTCGTGGATGCCGATGCGCGCGCGCAGCTGGGCGGCCGTCAAGGCGGCATCGCGGCTGACGACGGACAAGGCGCACGAATACAGCTGCTTGCCGACTCGCCGCACATGCAGGTCGACGATGCGCGGCGTGTCGCCGGCGCTTTCCACTTCCACCGCCTCGCGGATTTCATCCGCCACGGGGTGGTCCATCTCGCGGTCCAGCAAGACCTTGCCCGTCTCCTGCATCAGCTTTTTCGCCCACAGCGCGGCCAGCACGGCGCCCGCGATGCCCATCACGGGGTCGAGCCAGCTCCAGCCGTAAACCCACGCGCCGGCCAGCGCAAGGATGGCGCGTGCGAACTCATATGCCAGCCATCGGCCAGCAGGGCCATGGAGTTGTACCACCAGCCGGCGGCGATTTTCAGCGCCATGGTGGCCAGCGTGATCCACATGACGATGCGCGCGCGGCGCGCGGCCTTGCCATTGCTGCCGTCAAAAACGTGCTCGTGCTGCCAGGCGGAGAGGTCTTCGTTGCAGGATGGCGTTTTCATGGCGATCTCCTTATTTGAGGTAGGTGCGCAGGATGCCCGCGATGTCGTCGGCGCCCCTGGCCCGCTCCTCGCCGGAGATATCGGGACTGGCCACGGGCTCGCGCAAGTGTTCTTCGATCACTTCGGCCATCAGGCCATTTCAGGGAGCGGGCGCGATCTTCCGCAGCTTGCTGGCCAGCGAGGCATCGGACAATTCGCCCAGGTGGGTATCGGCCAGCCGCCCTTGCGCGTCGTAGAACAGCGTGGTGGGCAGGGCCGAGGAACCGGCCGCCTTGCCCAGCGCCGCTTCGCTGTCGAGCACCACATTGCGCAGGGTCACGCCGCTCCCGTCCAGGAAAGCGCTGGCGGCAGCCGCATCCTCGCGCTGGTTCGCGTAGACGAAGACGATATCGGCGCGCGCCTGCTGCGCGGCGGCCAGCACGGGCATCTCGCGCCGGCATGGCGGGCACCAGCTGGCCCACAGGTTGACCACCATGGGCTTGCCGCCGGCCAGCGCCGCCAGGCTGGTGGGCGTGCCATCGACCGCCCGCAACGCCACGGCCGGCAGAGCCGTCGGCTTGTCGTAGGCGAGGGATATCCCTGCGCTCAACACGGCCCAGGCCAGTGCGCCGGACGCCACGCTGACGGCCAGCGCACGGCGCATGGCCGCCATGGCGGGCCCCTGCAGCGCCATGCGGCGATGGCCAGCGCGGCGGCGACGCCGGCCGGCGCCAGGAAGCCGCCATCGCGGATATTGATGATGGACCACGGCGCGGTCCAATACTGTTCGTGCCAGCGCAGCACGAACGCCAGCCGCGCCGCCAGCAGGCCGGCGATCAGCATGTCGGAAACGAGGGGGCCGGCGTCCGGTAACTGGCGGTACTTCCGCAGCCACCACGCCGCGCCGTAGGCGACGCACAGGGAAACGAACAACAGGACCAGGCCCGTGGGCAAAGCCAGGGGGCCGATTTGCAGGGACAGCATGGGCGCTTTCTATAACGTCGAAGGGACGGCCATTGTGGCCCATGCGGATTAGACAGGCGTTAATCCGGCATCAAAAAGCGGACAGCGCCTCCTTGCGCACGAAATGCATGGCTTGCGGCCGGTCCACCAGCACGCATTGCTTGCCCGTGCGCTTGCAGTGGTCATGCACGCGCCAGTAGGCGTCATGGCTGACGCAGCCCGTCTGGCAAATCACCAGGTCGGCCGCCACCAGACCCGCTTCCAGCGCGGCCGCATCGTCGGCGCCGTCATCGCCGCCCGGGTGATGAAGGAAGCGACCGCCGGCCTGCTCGATGGCTCGCTGCGCCACGTTGGCGCCGGCCGCGTCCTGGCCCGGCTCCAGCTTTGAAGAGCTGCCCACGTAGAGCACGGCTTTTTCGCGCACGTCGGCCTGCAAGGCTGGCACGGACACGACGGAAGGCGCGGGCAGCCACTGCAGGCGCAGCAACTCGCGCATCAGGTCCTGCACGCGCTCGCTGAGCCACTCGACCTTGCGGGCCAGCCGGGCACGCGTCGGCAAGCCCGGCACGCTGGCCGCCAGTTCGGCCAGTGCGTCGCGCGCCAGCACCAGCTGGGTATCGCGGATCACGACCTGCGCCCGCGCGCGCATCAATTCCGACTCCAGCTGCGCGATGCGGGCCGCCTGCGCCGCCAGCTGCGCACTGCAGCGCGCCTGCGCGCGGCCATACTCGCCCATCAGCACGCGATGCTCATGCGCGATCAAATCCTCGTTGCCATGCATACTGCCCATCATGCCCTCCTTTACCGCCCGCGGCGCCATGGCGCCAGCCCATCGCTACCCCATAGACCTGCATTATAAATGAGAATCATTACTATTTGGTTATGCACATGCCCGCAGCAGGGGTATGCGCTGGCCGCGCCTGCCGCAAGCCGGTGGCACCGCGATAGATGTCCAGCGTGTTCGGCCACGCGATATCGATGAACAACTGCCGTGCCGGATCGGCCAGCAATGACTGCCCCGCACAGTTCCCCTTGATCTCGCCCTTGTTCACGGTCAGCAGGCGCGCGCCGCCAAGGCAAGCGCCTGGCTGTCGAGCTTGAACACCCCCACTTCCCGCACCAGGCTGGCTGCCTGCTCTTCCAGGCTGCCGGCGGCGGCCGCCGCTTCCTCGACCAGGGCGGCGTTCTGCTGCGTGACTTCATCCATCTGCGTGATGGCCTGGTTGACCTGTTCGATGCCCAGGCTCTGCTCCTGGCTGGCGGCGGCGATCTCGCTCATCAGGTCAACCACCTGCTTGACGGACGTCACGATCTTGTCCATCGTGGCGCCCGCCTCGTCCACCAGCTTGCTGCCCGCGTCGACGCGCTCGACCGAGTCGCCGATCATGGCCTTGATTTCGCGCGCGGCGCTGGCCGAACGCTGCGCCAGGCTGCGCACTTCGCTGGCGACGACGGCGAAGCCGCGTCCCTGCTCGCCCGCCCTGGCCGCCTCCACGGCCGCATTCAGGGCCAGGATATTCGTCTGGAAAGCGATGCTGTCGATCACGTCGACGATATCGACGATCTTGCGCGAGCTGGCATTGATGGCGCCCATCGTATCGACCACGCGCCCGACCACCTGTCCGCCCTGCACGGCAAATTCCGACGCCGACACCACCAGCTGATTCGCCTGCCTGGCATGGTCGGCATTCTGCTTTACCGTGCTGGTCAGCTCCTTCATCGCGGAAGCCGTTTCTTCCAGCGAACTGGCTTGCGCCTCCGTGCGCGACGACAGGTGGAAATTGCCGGCCGCGATTTCGCGCGAAGCAACGGTGATGCTTTCCGTGCTGCTGCGCACCTGGCCCACGGTGCGCGACAGGCTGCCATTCATCGCCTCGAGGGCCTGCAGCAATTGACCGGGTTCGTCGGAATAGCGCTTGTCGACGCGATTGGTCAGGTCGCCGGCCGCCACCCTCTGCGCGGCCCGCAGCGCCTCCTGCAAGGGACCGCTAATGCTGCGGCTGATCAGCACGGCGCCGGCGATGCTGACGCCCAGCGATGCCAGCAGCAAGCCCGCCAGCAGCGCGGTCGCCGAGCGCGCGCTATCGGCCGACTCGGTCTCGAACGCGGCCGAACGCTTGCTGGTCATGTCGACCACGCGGTTGATGGCCGCCAGATGGCTGTCGTAGCTGGCGGCCATCGCCGCCATGGCAGTGGCGACGCCCGCCTTGTCCTGCCCCCGCAGCGCGGGGATGAAGCGCGTGAATGCCGTCTCGTAGAATGCCACGGCTGGAGCGTGCGCCTGCGTCAGCAAGGTCTCGGCGATATCGCGGTCGATATCCTGGGTACGCCAGAACTGGTGGCGCGTATCGTACTCGGCTTTCAAGGCCTTCAGGCGCTCGACCAGTTTGTCTTGCGCGCCCCTGTCTTCGGACGCCATCAACTGGAAGGCGACCAGGTAGGATTCGAGGATGTATTCGGGCGGCGGCAGCACGTCGGCCACCAGGTCCTTGCCCTGCACGATGCGGTGATACACAGGGCCGTTGACCTTCAATTCGTGCAGCACGCGCAGCGACCAGCCGCCATACACGATCATGCCCAGCGAAAAGATGGCGACCAACAAGGCCAGCCGGCGCGACAGTTTGACTTGGCGAAGCAGCTGCATGTGCGTATCCCCTCGGTTGTCCGGGCCATGCCGCCAATGCCGCCGGCATAGACCGCGCTGGCCAGTATGAATTTCTGCGCGGCATTTGCGGATTATGCAACTTTTTAAGGGGATTGGGCTGAATGCGGTGAAAAAGAATCTCTTTCTGAGCAGAGGTTGATGCAGGCGCCCGCAAAGGCCGGCGCATGCGCTGGCCGCTACTGCCTGAGATGAGGGGACGGCGTTGGCCGCTGCGCGGCCAACGGGACCGCGCGCAGCGCGGCAGATGGGCGATTCGGAGAGCCTGCGCGCCCTTCAGGGCGCTCCGTCTTCGAATCCCACCGTTCCGTCCAGACAAATAAAAAAGCCTCCCGCAGGGGAGGCTTTTTTATTTGATTCTGGCGGAGACGGTGGGATTCGAACCCACGATACAGGTATAAGCCGTATGCATCCTTAGCAGGGATGTGCCTTCGGCCACTCGGCCACGTCTCCTAGCTGATTACTCAACTATGTCTCTGTAGCTAACTGCGCTGCAGCGACGAACGTCATAATATCGATTGCCCCCCTTTGGTCAAGGGCGTGGGGCAATATTTTTGGATATTTACGCTTTTTCCAGCTCGAACGCTTTATGCAGCGCGCGCACGGCCAGTTCCATGTACTTTTCATCGATCAGCACGGAGATCTTGATCTCGGAAGTGGAGATCATCATGATATTGATGCCCTCTTCCGACAAGGTACGGAACATCTGCGATGCGACGCCCACGTGGCTGCGCATGCCCACGCCGACGACGGACAGTTTCGACACTTTCGCGTCGCCCGTGATGCTGGCCGCGCCCAGCGCTTCGCGGTTCGCTTCCAGCACGGCCAGCGCGCGCGTGTATTCGCCGCGCGAGACGGTGAAGGTGAAGTCCGTTTTACCGTCGACCGACTGATTCTGTATGATCATGTCGACTTCGATATTCGCGTCCGCCACCGGTCCCAGGATGTGGTACGCCACGCCTGGACGGTCGGGCACGCCGAGCACGGTGATTTTGGCTTCATCGCGGTTGAAGGCGATGCCGGAGATGACTGCTTGTTCCATGTTTGTATCTTCCTCAAACGAAATCAGGGTGCCTGAATTGGCTTCTATTTCCAGCGGCAACATCGGGTCGGTCAGCGACGACAGCACGCGCGTGGGGACGCGGTAGTTGCCGGCGAACTCCACCGAACGCGTCTGCAGCACTTTGGAACCCAGCGAAGCCAGTTCCAGCATTTCTTCAAAGGTGATGGTCTTCAGGCGGCGCGCCTCGGAGACCACGCGCGGATCGGTCGTGTAGACGCCGTCGACGTCCGTGAAGATCAGGCACTCGGCCGCCTTCATGGCGGCGGCAATCGCCACGGCCGAGGTATCGGAACCGCCGCGGCCCAGGGTCGCGATGTTGTCGTGTTCGTCGACGCCCTGGAAACCGGTAATGATGACAATCTTGCCCGCATCGAGGTCGCGTTTGACTTTTTCGTCATCGATCGACTGGATGCGTGCCTTGGTAAAGGCGGAATCGGTCTTGATCGCGACTTGCCAGCCAGCATAGGATACGGCTTGTTTGCCGATCGCCAGCAGTGCCATCGACAATAGGCCGACGGACACCTGTTCGCCTGTCGAGGCGATCATGTCAAGTTCACGGGGATCGGGTTGATCCATGATTTCCTTGGCCAGTCCAATCAGGCGGTTGGTTTCGCCCGACATGGCGGATGGCACCACCACGATTTGATGCCCGGCGTCGTGCCACTTGGCAACGCGCTTGGCGACATTCTTGATACGGTCAGTCGAGCCCATCGACGTACCGCCATATTTGTGGACGATTAAAGCCATAAGAGTGAAGTTTCCGCTCAAGAAGAATAAAAAAGGAGGGCTTTACTCTACATGCCGCAATGCAAAATAACAAGCTAAAAAGCGCATTAGCTCATACCGATTGCGCATATGGAAATAACCAATCCATGCAGTCCAGCCGGCTTGAGCGGCCACCTGGCGACCACCCCGGGAGTGGCCGTGGCGGCTGCCCCTGCGCTCAGCAGGAGACCCAGCGCAAGGCCACGCGAGGACGGTCCAGCAGACTCAGACAATGGCAATCGAGACCGATACCGGCCGCGTACAGCAATTGTTGCGCCGCACAGACAAGGGGCAGGCGTTCGCGCTCCCAGGCGGGCACGTCGAACGCCTGGTAATGGTATTTCAAGCTCTTGGTGGGACGGTTCAAGGCCAGCTTCAGGCGCTCGCCGCCCTGGCGGAAGTCGATGGTCAAGGTCTGTGCTTGCAGCCAGGCAATATCGATACCCTGCCCGCCCTCTTCCACCGCATCGAAATGCAGCACGCCGCCATACGCGGGAAAGGCCAGGCTCGCCTCGCCCTGCCAGACAAATTGCTGGCCGGCTTTTTCCAGCCCGGGGATGCCCGCGTCGTCACGCTCGCGCATGCCGGCAAGGTCATTCAGCTTGGGCGTCAGGTACAGCCGGTCGCGGTGGCGCCGCACGTGGCATTCGGGATGCGTGACCAGCAATTGCGCATCGGGCCGCGCCTCCAACAGTTGCGCCAGCATTTCCGCCAGCCATGCCGTCGACGGCATGCGCAAGCCGCGCGTGCCGAACCAGTGGCGCAGCAGGTTGTAGCAGCGGTCCGTGCTCAGCAAGCGCAATTTCGCCAGCTCGATACAGTCGCCGTCGAGGCACGCCGCCAGATCCTGCGTCGCCAGTTCCGTGAGCAGGCGCTGCGCCGATTGCGCGTGCTGGGCGCTGCGGGCGAAGCGTTCCTGGAAACCGGGAAACGCCTGTGCCAGCACGGGCATCACCTGGTGCCGCAAGGCATTGCGGGCGAAGCGGGGATCGTCGTTCGACTCGTCGTGGATGTGCGCGATCGCATGGCGCGCCACGTACGCCTCCAGTTGCCTGCGCGACACAGGCAGCAGCGGGCGCGCCATCACCAGGTCAGGATTGCCCAGCAGCTCGGGCGCGCTGTTGGCACCATCCATGCCGGACAGGCCCGCCGTGCCGGAGCCGCGCAGCAATTGCAGCAGCACCGTTTCAGCCTGGTCATCCTGGTGGTGGGCCGTCAGCAGCAGGCGCACGCCGTGCGCGGCGCTCAGCTCGCCCAGGGCCGCATAACGGCGCTTGCGGGCCGCCTCTTCCGTGCCCGTCTTCGCATTCTTTTCCAGCGTGACCTTGCGCGCCTCGAAGGCGATACCCATGCCGGCGCACAATTGCTCGCAGTGGGCCAGCCAGGCATCCGCATTCGGGCTGAGGCCATGGTGCACGTGGAACGCATGCAGGACCACACCGTGCCCTTGCGCCCAGGCATGCGCCAGGTGCAGCAGGGCCGCGGAATCGAGGCCGCCGCTGAGGGCGATGCCGACGGTGCCGCCGGGTGCAGGTGCGCAGGCGTCCAGCGCGCGGGCGAAGATGTCGGGCACGGTGGCGGTTTGTTGCTTTTTCATTCGGACTCCGGGAATGCAAAGAGGGACAGGCTGCTAAACGGATGGTGTCGTTTAGCGGACTGTCCCTGGTGTTTTACTGTCTTGTCGGCTTACGTCTTGTCGGCTTACGCTGCGCTAAGCCGACCTACGCCGACCACGTCGACTTGCGCCGACTTGCGCTGCTTTACTCGCTCGGCGTGGTTTCCTTGAACTTGCCGTAGCTCAGCAGTTTTTCGTGGCGCGCGGCCAGCAAGTCCTTGGTTTTCATGCCCTGGAACTGGCGCAGGGTGTCGGCCAGTGCGCGCTTGAGCAAGGTCGCCATCTGCTTCGGATCGCGGTGGGCGCCGCCCAGCGGTTCGTTGATGATCTTGTCGATCAGGCCCATGGCTTTCAGGCGGTGCGCCGTCAAGCCCAGCGCTTCGGCCGCGTCGGAGGCGCGCTCGGCGCTCTTCCACAGGATCGAGGCGCAGCCTTCCGGCGAGATCACGGCATACGTCGAGTATTGCAGCATCAGCACGGCGTCGCCCACGGCGATGGCCAGCGCGCCGCCGGAACCGCCTTCACCGATAATGGTGGCGATCAGCGGCACTTTCAATTCGGCCATCACGTACAGGTTGTGGCCGATGGCTTCCGACTGGCCGCGCTCTTCCGCGTCGATGCCGGGGAAGGCGCCCGGCGTGTCGACGAAGGTGAAGATGGGCAGGTTGAACTTTTCCGCCACCTTCATCAGGCGCATGGCCTTGCGGTAGCCTTCCGGCTTCGGCATGCCGAAATTGCGCATGGCGCGCTCTTTCGTGTCGCGGCCCTTCTGGTGGCCGATGACCATGCATGGCTGGCCGTTGAAGCGGGCCAGGCCGCCGACGACGGACAGATCGTCCGCGTAGCTGCGGTCGCCATGCAATTCGTGGAAATCGGTAAAGATTTCATTCACGTAATCCATGGTGTAGGGGCGTTGCGGGTGGCGCGCGATCTGCGCCACTTGCCAAGGGGTCAGCTTGGCGTAGATATCCTTGGTCAGCTGCTGGCTCTTCTTGGCCAGGCGGTCGATCTCTTCCGAGATGTCGACGGCCGAATCGTCTTGCACGAAGCGCAACTCTTCGATCTTGGAATCGAGTTCCGCGATCGGCTGTTCAAAATTGAGGAAAGTCGTTTTAGTCATTGTACCTCCAGGTTTTACCGGCCACGGCGCCAGGGCGCGCGGCGTCATCTATGTTTATTTTACCGTACCGGCTGGTGCGCCGGGGGCTGCATCGGGTGCGGCAGGGGCGGCTGCAGGGTCGAGACTGCGCCACAAATACCAGGTTGCCACGGTGCGCCACGGTTCCCAATTGGCGGAAACTTCGCGCGCATCGCTGCGGGAAACGGGTTCGCCGGAGAAGTAATTGACGCTGATACCCTGGATCAGACCAGGGTCGTCGAGCGGCAAGACATTCGGCCGGAGCAGATTAAATATCAGAAACATCTCGGCTGTCCAGCGGCCGATGCCGCGGATCTGCACCAGTTCGGCGATGACGGCTTCGTCATCCATCTGGTCCCACTGGCTCGCGTGCACGCGCTTGGCCTTGAAATGGTCGGCCAGGTCGAGGATGTATTCGGTCTTGCGTTTGGACAAACCGCAGGCGGACAATTGCTCGGCGCCCGCCTTCAATACTTGCGAAGGCGTGCATTTCGGGCAAGCCAGCAGCAGCTTTTTCCAGGCGGCATCAGCCGCCTTGGGCGTGATCTGCTGCCCCACCAGCGAACGGGCCAGGGTGGTAAACGGGTCGCTATGGCCGACCAGGTGCAGGTCGCCAAATTGCGGGATGAGCTTTTTCATGATGCGGTCGCGCTTCATCAGCTCGATCTTCGCCTCTTCCCAGTAGTGCGGCACCTGGATCACTTGCGCCAAGTCCGTCGCCATGGGCGCTTCCCCGTTTTCCCTGGACGTCGCCATCATGCGCGGCGCCAGTTGGTCGAGCCGTCAGGCTTGTCTTCAAGAATGATGCCTGCAGCCAACAATTCGGCGCGGATCTTGTCGGACTGGGCAAAATCGCGCGCCTTCTTCGCCGCGCTGCGTGCCGCGATCGCCGCTTCGATGCCGGCCGTCTCATCGACGCCGCCGGCGGCGCCCACGGTCGCTTGCAGGAATTGCTGCGGCGTGCGTTCCAGCAAGCCGAACACGCCCGCCAGGCTCTTCAATTGACGCGCCAGGGCCGGCGACTTGCTCTTGTTGACTTCCGTCGCCAGGTCGAACAGGGCAGCCACGGCCAGCGGCGTATTGAAATCGTCGTCCATCGCTTCGCGCACGCGCACGGCATGCGTTTCGCTCCAGTCGATGGCACCCTCTTCCACCGCCACGTCGGCCAGCGCCGTGTACAAACGCGTCAGCGACAAACGCGCATCATCGAGGTGCACGTCCGAGTAATTCAGCGGACTGCGGTAGTGCGCGCGCAGGATGAAGAAGCGGATCACTTCGGCATCGAACTTTTGCAGCACTTCGCGGATGGTGAAGAAGTTGCCGAGCGACTTGGACATTTTTTCATTGTCCAGGCGTACGAAGCCATTATGGATCCAGTAATTGACGCTGGTGTGGCCGAATGCGCCTTCGGATTGGGCGATCTCGTTTTCGTGGTGCGGAAATTGCAGGTCCGCGCCGCCGCCGTGAATGTCGAACTGTTCGCCGAGCAAGGCGCACGACATGGCCGAGCACTCGATATGCCAGCCCGGGCGGCCCTTGCCCCATTTCGAGTCCCATTTGACTTCTTCCGGCTCCGACTCCTTCGACGACTTCCACAGCACGAAGTCGAGCGGATCGCGCTTGCCCGTGTTCACGTCGACGCGCTCGCCCGCGCGCAGGTCGTCGAGCGACTTGCCCGACAGCTTGCCGTAGTGGGGAAAATTGCGCACGGCGTAATTGACGT
This sequence comes from Janthinobacterium sp. C22, assembly GCF_057919405.1. NCBI lineage: Bacteria > Pseudomonadati > Pseudomonadota > Betaproteobacteria > Burkholderiales > Oxalobacteraceae > Janthinobacterium > Janthinobacterium sp. C22. The sequence goes on from NZ_CP193659.1 coordinate 5,004,839, forward strand.
CGCCGTCCGCGCCCTGGTAAGCCAGATCCTTCGCTTCCAGCTGCTCGATCAGGCGCAGCATCTGCGGCACGTATTCGGTGGCGCGCGGCGTATGGTCGGGCGTCAAAATGCCCAGCGCGGCCGTGTCTTCATCCATGTACTGGGTGAAACGCGTCGTCAGCTGGGAAATCGTTTCGCCGTTTTCCACGGCGCGGCGGATGATCTTGTCGTCGATGTCCGTAATGTTGCGCACATAGGTGACGTCGAAACCGGATGCTTTCAGCCAGCGGTAGATGACGTCGAACGCCATCATCATGCGCGCATGGCCGATATGGCAATAATCGTAGATGGTCATGCCGCACACGTACATGCGTACCTTGCCCGCTTCCATCGGGACGAATACCTGCTTCTCGCGAGCCAGGGTGTTGTAAATCTTTAGATTGCTCATCGTACTTTGCAAGTGAAGCGGCCGCCAGCCTGGCAAAACGACAGACAGGCGCGGACACCGGGGGTGCCGCGCCACAGAACTGCCGTGTGCGCCGAAAACTGGTCGACCCGCTATATTGTTGTTCTTGTTTGTTAGAATTGGGGCGTTAGCGGTCAAGTATAACATTGATAAAAACCATACTGGCCCGATATGAATCAGGTTTTTACGATGTTCAACCGAATTTTCATTTATTTACAATTAAAGCAAGTTTAAAGAAAAATAACGATCAAGGACGCCTTCATGCAAGAAACCAAATCGAAACGCCTGTCTTTCCTGGCCCGCTTTTGCACCCTGTTTGCCGGCCTGACGCTGGGCAGCGCCGTCGTGGCGGCCGCTCCGGCGACCGCCCTCGACCCCACGCCCCACGTGGCCCTGAAAACCAGCATGGGCGAGATCGTGCTGGAACTGGATCAGGAAAAAGCGCCGAAAAGCGTGGCCAATTTCTTGCAGTACGTCAAAAGCGGTTATTACAAGGGTACCGTGTTTCACCGTGTCATCGACGGCTTCATGATACAGGGCGGCGGCTTCGACAAGAACATGAAGCAGAAAGCCACCAAGGCGCCGATCAGGAATGAAGCGCAAAACGGCTTGCAAAACGTCACCTACAGCATCGCCATGGCGCGCACGGGCGATCCGCATTCGGCCACCGCGCAATTCTTCATCAACGTCAACGACAATGGCGCGCTCGACTACCCTGGCCGCGACGGCTTCGGCTACACGGTGTTCGGCAAAGTCGTCAGCGGCATGGACGTGGTCGACAAGATCAAGGCCGTGCCCGTTGCCGACAAGGGACCGCACCAGAACGTGCCCGTCACCCCCGTGGTGATCGAATCGGCGACTTTACTCAAGACAGCGCCCGCAAAACTGTAAAATAGCGTTTTTGCGGCGCCGGCCTGGCTGGCGCCGCTGAATCAATTATTCATCCAATTTATTAAGGATCATCATGACCTCCGTCATCATCACCACCAATCTGGGCAAGATCACCGCTGAACTGGACGCCGAAAAAGCGCCGAAAACGGTCGCCAACTTCCTGGCTTACATGAAAGCCGGTCACTACGACAACACGATTTTCCACCGCGTCATCGACGGCTTCATGATCCAGGGCGGCGGTTTCGAGCCAGGCATGAAACAGAAGCCTGCCGACACCACCGTGGAAAACGAAGCCAAGAACGGCCTGAAAAACGATACCTACACCCTGGCCATGGCCCGCACGTCGGATCCGCATTCGGCATCGGCCCAGTTCTTCATCAACATCAAGAACAACAGCTTCCTCGACTACCCTGGCCAGGACGGCTGGGGCTACGCCGTGTTCGGTAAAGTCACCGACGGCAAGGAAGTCGTCGACGCCATCCGCGCCGTGAAAACCTCGCGCGCCGGCATGTTCGCCGATGTGCCAGTGACGGACGTCATCATCGAAAAAGTCGAAGCAGTTTAATTCGGCTACGGCATCATGAATCACAGGCATTGCCGCGTTGGCGCCTCTCCAGCTACATCACTTTTTGGGAGCGTTGAACGATGACAATGCCTGCCGCACTCTTTATTTCCGACCTGCATCTGCAGAGCTCGCACCCGCGCACCAGCGCGGCGTTTCTTTCTTTCCTGGAACACCATGCGCAATACGCGCAAGCACTGTATCTATTAGGCGACCTGTTCGAATACTGGGCCGGCGACGATGACCTGGAAGACCCGTTCAATGCGCGCATGACGGCCGCCATCCGCGCCGTCAGCGATGCTGGCGTGCACGTCTACTGGATCGCCGGCAACCGCGACTTTCTTGTCGGCTCCGGCTTCGCCGCCGCCGCCGGCGCCACCCTGCTCAGCGAACCGCACGTGGCCACGATTGCCGGCCGGCGCATCGTCTTGCTGCATGGCGACGCCGAGTGCACGAAAGACGTCAGCTACATGGAGTTTCGCGCCATGGTGCGCCAGCCCGCCTGGCAAAAACAGTTCCTGTCCATGCCGCTGGCGCAGCGCAAGGCCATCATCGACGGTTTGCGCCAAAGCAGCCGCGAGCACAATGGCGAAAAATCCATGGACATCATGGATGTCACGCCCGATGCTGTCGCGCAAGTATTTGCCGAACACGCCAGCACCGTCATGATCCACGGCCATACGCACCGCCCTGCCGTGCATAAAGTTGACGAAACCTTGCGCTATGTCCTGCCCGACTGGGAATGCGACGTGGAACCGCAGCGCGGCGGCTGGATCGCCATCGATGCGCGCGGCAACATCACGCGCCACGATCTCAGCGGCGACATCATCGACTAGGCTTGCGCCGACCGCCGCACGGGCGTTTGTCCGATAGCCGCGCCCGCCTGGCCTTGCTGTAATGGCGCCATGCACACTGTTTATATCGGCACGGCCGGCTGGAGCATCTCCAGCGCCGCCGCCAGCCACCTTCCCCTCGATGGCAGCCACCTGCAGCGCTATGCCCAGGTGCTGGATTGCGTGGAAATCAACAGCTCGTTCTACCGCTCGCACCAGCCGTCAACCTACGCGCGCTGGGCCGCCAGCGTGCCCGAGCATTTCCGCTTCAGCGTGAAATTACCGCGAAGCATCACGCACGAACGGCGCTTGCGCGATGGCGAGGCCGAACTGGACCGCTTTGCGGGAGAAGTCATGCAACTGGGGAATAAACTGGCTTGCGTGCTGGTGCAACTGCCGCCCAGCCTGCGTTTCGAGGCGGATGTGGCCACCGCATTTTTCCATGCGCTGCGCCAGCGCTTCGACGGCATGCTCGCTTGCGAAGCGCGCCACCCCAGCTGGTTCGCGGCGAACGCGACCGAGCTGTTAACGATGCTGCGCATCACCCGCGTGCGCGCCGATCCGCCCGCCGGCCAGCCGGGGCCGCATGTGCCGACCACGGGTATCGCCTACCTGCGTCTGCACGGCAGCCCGACAATCTACTATTCGGACTATCCGGCCGACTATCTGGCGGCGCTGGCCGCCGACTTGCGCGCATCAGCGCAGGCGGGCAGCTGGTGCATCTTCGACAACACGGCGGCCGGCGCCGCCCTGTTCAATGCGCTGGACCTGCATGCACGGCTGGCCTGAAAATACGTGTTGATTTTTGAGACTTAGTGTTATAGTTAACTACAACACCAACTCAATAAACCACGGAGCTCCGATGCCTACCGCATTTTTCACGCGCCGCACCGCCCCGCCCTTGTGGGAGCGCATCCCATGAGCACGGAATGGAACGACAATAGCCCCATCTACCGCCAGCTCAAGGCCAGGGTGGTGGGCATGATGCTCGATGGCGTGCTGCAGTCCGGCGACGCCCTGCCCTCGGTGCGCCAGGTGGCGGCCGACTACCAATTGAATCCCATCACGGTCTCGCGTGCCTATCAGGAACTGGTCGACGATGCCCTGGTGGAAAAACGCAGAGGACTCGGTATGTATGTCTTGGAAGGCGCCCGCGACAAATTGCTGGCCAGTGAACGCGAGCGCTTCATGCGCGAAGAATGGCCGGCGATGCTTGAACGCATCACGCAACTGGGCCTGAACCTCGAACAACTACTGCAGGCGAGCCGCGACAGTGGCGCACACGGAGAGAGCGCATGAATGCATTGAACAAGGACAGCGTCATCAGCGCACGCGGCCTGCGCAAGCAGTATGGCAAACAGGTCGCCATCGACGGCATCAGTTTCGATATCGCGCCGGGGCGCATCGTCGGCTTGATCGGGCCTAACGGCTCCGGCAAGACCACCACCCTGAAAGCCATCCTGGGCCTGACGGGTTTCGAAGGCGAGCTGTCGGTGCTGGGACGCGATCCCCGCGTGCAGCGCGACGCGCTGATGGACGACGTGTGCTTCATCGCCGACGTGGCCATCCTGCCGGGCTGGCTGCGCGTGGCCGACGCCATCGATTTCATTGCTGGCGTGCATCCACGTTTCGACCGCAGCAAGGCCGAGCGCTACCTGGCGCACACCAAGCTGGCGCCGAAGATGAAGGTCAAGGCCATGTCGAAAGGCATGGTGGTGCAGCTGCACCTGGCGCTGGTGATGGCCATCGACGCCAAGCTGCTGGTGCTCGACGAGCCGACCCTGGGCCTGGACATTCTGTACCGCAAGCAGTTCTACCAGAACTTGCTGGAAGACTATTTCGATGAAAACAAGACCATCGTCATCACCACGCACCAGATCGAGGAAGTGGAACACATCCTCAGCGACCTGATGTTCATTCGCGACGGCAAGATCGTGCTGGCATCGAGCATGGAAGACGTGGGCGAGCGCTATATCGAGGTGATGGTGGGACCGCAGCACGTCAATCCGGCGCGCGCCCTGCAGCCGATCAGCGAACGCATCGTGTTCGGCAAGTCGGTGATGCTGTTCGACGGCGTCGCCCGCACCCAGCTGGCGGCCCTGGGCGAAGTCCGCACGCCCAGCCTGGCTGACCTGTTTGTCGCGACCATGAAAGGATCGTACCAATGAATATTTCCCCTGCCAACAAGATGCAATGGCTGATCCGGCGCGAACTGTGGGAACACAAGGGCATGCTGGTGTGGACGCCCGCCCTGATCGGCATCGTCATGACCGTGCTGGGCGCCCTGATGACGATCGGCACCATCGCCAAGACCAAGATGCGCACGGCGCTCATCGTCAACGGCGAGGAAGTGTCCTGGAGCACCGTCTTCAACACCCGCACCTTCGGCCCGCGCCGCACGGAAATCATCGACGCCGTCGCCAACAACTACACGTACGCGGCCGCGCCGCTGTTCCTGGCACTGGGCTTTCTCGTGTTTTTCTATTGCCTGAGCGCCCTGCATGACGACCGCCGCGACCGCAGCGTGCTGTTCTGGAAATCGCTGCCCATCTCGGATGCGCAGACGGTGCTGTCGAAAGCGGCCATCGCCCTGCTGGTCGCGCCGCTGATCGTGGCCGCCGCCGCCAGCCTGACTTCGCTGCTTCTGATCCTGATCCTGAGCGGCGTGCTGGCGGCCAACGGCATCCACGTGTTTGCCGAACTGCTCGCCACCCCCGGCCTGTACCTGGGACCGCTGCGCGTGTTCGGCTTGCTGCCCGTGTATTGCCTGTGGGCCTTGCCGACGGTAGGCTGGCTGCTGATGGTGTCGAGCTGGGCCAAGTCGAAAGTCTTCCTGTGGGCCGTCGGCGTGCCGCTGCTGCTGCTCATCCTGGCCGTCTGGGCCGGCAAGCTGACGCAGACGGAAAGCGGCATCGACTGGATACAGATGAACGTCATCGGACGCGCCCTGCTGGGCACCCTCCCCGGCAGCTGGTATCTGTTCGAGCCGGAACTGCTGCCGCACATGCACGCGCTGGCAGAGGGGGATCGCACACGACGCGCATCGACGTGTTCAGCAATTCCTGGTCCAGCCTGGCCTTGCCAGCCGCCTGGTTCGGTGCGGCGGCCGGCGCGGCGCTGATTTACGCCGCCATCCGCCTGCGCCGCTGGCGCGAGGAAGGCTGACAGCGCAATATCCCTGCCCCATAAAAAAACGCCCCGCCGGGGCGTTTTCCATTTTTAGTCCTTTCAAGCCCCTGAAATAATAACTACCTTACCGATAGTTATTATGAAAAACCCCACCCGCCACATCGCGACTATTTATTCGATAGTATTGGTCCGATATGAAAATTACAAATAATTATTTCTATCGTATTTTATTACCAATCACATTTGATAATCGCCAGCCAAAAAACAACAACTAGCAATTCGATAGCAAGATGGTTTTTTGGATAAAAGGCGCGGAAATACGGGCGCACGGCGGAAAATTCAGTCCAAAAAAGCCATTCCGTGACAATCCGTGAGAATTATCTTGCGTAACGATGGACAGAATAGCGTTATGGAAAATGATCAAAATGAAATTGGAAGTTTCAAAATTGAAACTATGCTCAGAGTGGGAGACAGTGCATGCCTCGCAAAAAGGCGGCAGCCTGCCAAAGCATCCGGCCGGACAAGCCGTTTGCCGGCGCAGCCAACCATAACAAAACGGCGATACATAAAACAAATATGAAAATGATATTTTTAATATTGTTGAAGTAGCGCTATTTTGCCCCAGCGTTTTTTTCCCAACTATGTTTTACTTGCCACTATCAACATCGGAAACACCAGAGTTCGACCACGGCCCAAGCCTCGCCGGAGCAAGCAAGGAAACGAACCAGATTATTAATTTTTTATTATTTTAGAAAATTGAACGAACACATAACCTTTTCCGGAGACTTTCAAATGGCCACCACCCCAAATCCAGCACAAGTTCCCGTCAATGCCGAAGGCGCTGGCGCCAAGATCGCGACGCCCGCAAAGAAAGCCGTCGACCCGAAAACCGGCGAGCGCAAGCAATATGACGAAGATGAACTGCTCAAGGGGGCCGATGCCAGCGCGACCATGCCGCCTGAAAATGTCGTGGAAGTCACGGGCAGCGCCGAGAACGGCAATGCCGCCGCCCTGGGCACGGCCGCGGCCGTGGCAGCGGCGGCCCTGGCCGCAGGCGGCAGCGGCGCGGCCGCAGGTCAGGCTGGCGCCGATCTCGGCACGCCGCAAAGCGACAACAACGGCGGTGCCGCAGGCGCTGCGGGCACAGGCGCGGGCGCCGCCGGCATCCCCAGCGGCAGTGTCGTGGATGTCGCCGGGGCATCGGCCGGCGCTGGCGCCGGCGCGGGTGCGGGCGCTGCGGGTGGCCTGAGCGGACTTGGCGTGCTGGGCGCGCTCGGCGGCCTTGGCCTCGTTGCCGCCGCGGCAGGCGGTGGCGGCGGCGGCGGCGCCGCAGCCGGCGGTTCCGGCACGGGAGGAACGGGTACCGGCGGTACCGGGGGCACGGGCGGCACGGGCGGCTCGACCGGCGGACAGGGTGGCACGGGAAATCAGTCCAGCACTACCGTCGTGACCGACGCCGCCGTGCTGGCCGCCGCCGCCGCGGCGGCCGCCGCCGCCAATGCCCTAGCCGATGACGCCGCCGCCGCCGCCGCGGCTGCCACGGCAGCCGCATCGCTGGCCGCGGCAAACGCGGCCACCCTGGCCGACCAGCTGGCGGCGCAAGCCGCCGCCGCCGCGGCAGCAGCCTTGCTCGCTGCCAATAGCGCCACCAGCGACGATGCGCTGGCGGCCAGCACGGCGGCCGCCGTGCCCGGCGCACAAGCGGCCGCTACCGCCGCCACGAATGACGACAGCGCGGCTGCTGCCGCCGCTGCCGCTGCCGCCGTGTCGCAGGCCGCCGCCACCTCGGCGCAAAATGACGATGCGGCTGCCGCCACGGCCGCCGCCAACGCCGCCGCCGCGCACGCCGCCGCCGATGCGGCGCAGACGCAAGCGGACCAGACCAACGCCCCGGCATTGCAAGCCATCGCCGATGCGGCCGACGTCGTCGCCAACGCCGCCAACACCCAGGCAGCACTGACCGATGCGGCGGCGCTGGCCGTCATCTCGGCCAATGATGCCGCCGCTGCCGCGGCCGCCACGGCGCTGGCCGATGCCACGGACGCCGCCGCGCTGGACCTGGCGGCAACCGCCGCCGCCAATGCCGCCGTCGCGGCCGGCATCCAGGCCAGCCTGACCGATGCCGCCGCCCTGGCAGTGATCTCCGATGCGGATGCCGCCAACGCCGCCGCGGCGGCCAGCCTGGCCGCCGCCACCGATGCCGCCGCCCTGGCCGCAGCCTCGAACGCGGCCGCCACCGCGGCAGCGAATGCGGCGGCGGACGCCAATGCCAGCGACGCTGCGGCACTGGGAATCGCCGCCACCGCCGCCGCGAATACGGCAGCGGCCGCCAGCACGCAAGCGGGACTCACCGACGCCGTCGCCTTGAGCATGGCAGCGGACGCCGCCGCCGGCGTTGCCGCCTGGGACGCCTCGATCGCCAACGCCACCGACGCCGTCGCCCTGCAGGCCGCCGCCGATGCCGCCGCAACGAACGCCGCCAATGCACAGACGCAAGCGAACATGACGGACGCGCCCACCCTGGGCCTGATCGCCGACGCCGCCACCCTGGCGGCGGATGCGGTACAGGCACAGGCCGACCTGACCGACGCGGCCGCGCTGGCCCTGATTTCCGATGCCGACGCTGCCGCGGCCGCGGCCGCCGCCCTGGCCGCCAGCACCGATGCCGCCGCGCTTGACGCCGCAGCAGCCCTCGCCGCCACTGCGGCGGCGAATGCCGTCGTCACCGCCAGCCTGAGCGACGCTGCCGCGCTGCAAATCACGGCCGATGCGGCCGCCAGCACGTCCGCCGCCGCAGCCGCACAAGCGGCATTGACGGACGCCGCCGCCCTGCAAGTGATTTCCGACGCCGATGCGGCCGCCGCGCTGGCCGCGCAAACGACGGCCAACCAGACGGATGCGGCCGCCCTCGCCGCTGCCGACGCGGCCGCCGCCAGCGATGCCGCCAATGCCCAGACAGTGGCCGACCAGACCGATGTGGTGGCCTTGCAGCAAGCGGCCGACCAGGCCGATGCCGATGCGGCCGCCGCCAATGCCCAAGCCAGCCTGCTGGACGTCAACGTCGCCCTGAATGCCTTCAATCTGGCCAACCTCGCCGCCCTGGCCGCCAACGTGACGGCCGGCCAGACCAGCGTGATCGACCTGACGGCCACCGTCAATGCCTTGCAGCTCGATGCCGACAATGCCGATATCACCGCCGGCCTGACGGATGTCACCATCCTTGCCGGCATCTCCGCCGCCGATGCGGTGGTGGCGGCCGGTCTGCAAGCGACGGCCGGCCTGACCGACGCCGATGCGCTCATCGCCACGGCGGCCGCTGCCGTCTCGGCGGCGGAAACGGCCGCCCTGCTGGGCGGAATCGATATCTCGGCCGTCAGCGCAGCTGCCGCGGCACAGGCCGCCGCCGCTGCCGCCGCCGCGACGGCGGCGCTGACCGACGCCGGCGCCCTGGGCATCATTTCCACGGCCGATGCCGCCGCCGAACTTGCCGCCCAGACGGCGGTCACCACCTTGACGGCCGCCAATACGCTGGCGCAAAGCGCGCTGGCCACGGCACAATTTGTTGCCAACCAAACTGACGCCGTGGCCCTGGGCCTCGTCTCGTCGGCCGCCGATGCGGCCGCAGCCGCGGCCGTCACGACCGCTGGCCAGACGGATGCCATCGCACTGAGCCTCATTTCGAACGCCGATGCGCTGGCCGCCACCTCCGCCGCCAGCCTGGCGGCATTGACGGACGCCACGGCGCTGGGACTCATTTCCACGGCCGACGCGACCGCCGCCGCCGCCTTGCAGGCAACGGCCGACCTGACCGATGCCACTGCCCTGGGCCTGCTCGCCACGGCCGCCGCCGCCGCCGCCAATACGGCGACGAATGTGGCCAACCTGACCGATGCGGCAGCCCTGGGCACGCTCTCCGCAGCGGCCACCACCGCCGCCAATACGGCTGCCGCCACCGCCGCGCTGACGGACGCCACGGCCTTGGGCCTGGCCGCCACGGCCGACGCGGCGCTGGCCGCCACGGCGCAAACGACGGCCAACCTCACCGACGCCGTGGCGCTGGGCCTCGTGTCGACGGCCGCCAACACGGCCGCCAGCGCCGCTGCCGCCGTGGCCAACCTGACCGATGCGGTTGCACTGGGCACCGTTTCGACGGCCGCCACGGCCGCCGCCAACACGGCGGCCGCCACCGCCGCGCTGACCGACGCCGTCGCCCTCGGACTGACGGCAACCGTCGACGCGGCCGCCGCCACCGCGGCGCAAACCACGGCCAACCTGACGGACGCCGTCGCCCTGGGCCTGGTCGCGACCGTCAATGCCACGGCCGCCACGGCCGCCGCCACCGTCGCCGGCCTCACCGACGCCGTCCTGCTGGGCACGGCCCACACGCTCGACGTGACGGCCGCCACCGTGGCCGCCACCAAGGCCGCCCTGACGGACGCCGCCGCGCTCACCACCATCGCCAACAACGACGCCGCGAATGCCGCCGCCCTGGCCGCCTATTCGGCCGCGCATCCGCTCGACCTGGTGGCCGCGCTGGCCGCCACCACGGCCGCCACCACGGCCGCCTTGTCGCTGGCCGTCGCGCAATCGGCGCAGGCCGATGATGCGGCTGCCGCATCGACGGCAGCGACGGCCGCAGCATCGCTGACCGCCCTCAACAATGCGCTCGCGGCCGACAATGCCGCCACCGCCGCCGCCACGCTGGCCCTGACTTCCCAGGCGGCAGCCACCGCGGCGGCGCTGGACGACACGCTCGCGGCCACCGCCGCCGGCGTGGCCGCCACCTCGCTGGCAGCGGCCCAGGCTGCGCAAGCGGCCGATACCGCCGCCGCCGCGACGGCAGCGACGGCAGCCAATGCCCTGGCGGCCCTGAATGCGGCTTTGCAGGCGGACGCGAACGCGGCGGCCACGGCCGCTGCCGCCGTGACGGCGAGCGCCGCCACTGCCGCCGCCGTCGCCGACGATCTGGCAGCCGCCACGGCGGCCACCGTCGCCAACGCCTCGCAAGCGGCGGCGCAAGCGGCGCAACTGGCCGACAATGCCGCCGCCAGCGCCGCCACCATCGCCGCCAACGCGCTCGCATCGCTGAATGCGGCCCTGGCCGACGATGCGGCCGCCGCCGCGGCCGTGCTGAACTCCACCAATGCGACGGCCGCCGCGGTTGCCGCCACCGCCGCCGACACGGCTGCCGCCGCCGCCGCCGCCGTGGCCGCCATCTCGGCCGCCGCCACGCAGCATGCGCAAGCGGACGATATCGCCGCCGCTGCCGCCGCCCTCACGGCGTCCATCTCGCTGGCAGCCACGCAGGCGGCGCAGGCGGCCGACCTGGCCGTCGGCACGACCGCGGCAACGGCAGCGAGCGCGCTGGCCGCGTTGAACCAGGCCCTGGCAGACGACAACGCCGCCAGCGCCGCAGCGACGGCGGCCGGCAACGCGCAAGCGGCCCTGAATGCCGCCACGACGACGCTCAACGCGGCGATACTGACTGCCAGCGCCTCGCTCGCTGCCACCAATGCCGCCCTGGCCGACGACGCCACGGCGGCAAGCACGGCGGCAGCAGCGGCGGCGGCCCAGCTCCTTTCCGATGCGGCCTTGCTGGCCGATGGCGCCCTGGCGGCCCTTGCCACGACGGCCAACAACGCACTGGCAGCCGCCAGCGCGGCGCTGGCCGCCGACGATGCCGCCGCCAATGCCGCGCATACGGCGGCCCTCTCGGCGGCGGCTACCCTGGCCGCGCAACTGGCCGACACGGCAGCCCTCGATGCCCATGCCGCGCTGAACGCGGCCATCGCCAACCTGAACGCCGCCGTGACGGCCGATGTCAACGCCACGGATGCGGACAATGACAGGACGCTGAAACTGAACCTCCTTCTCTCCGCCCAGGGTGCGGCCGATGCCGCGGCCCAGGCCAATGCCAATGCGGCAGCCGCCCACGCGGCACTGGCGGCGGCCCAGGCCGACGATGCGGCAGCCGCCACCGCGGCAGCCAATGCGGCTGCCGCGCATACGGCGGCCGTCGCGGCGCAAAACGCCGATGCCGCCGCGGTAGCTGCGGCGGCGCAGGCGGCCATTTCCATGGCCGCCACCCTCAATGCCCAGGCGGATGACGCCACGGCGGCAGCGGCCGCCATAGCCGCCGCCAATGCGCAGCTGGCGCTCGACGCGGCCCTGGCCGCCGACGCCGACGTCGCCGCCACCGCCGCCGCGGCGGCAGCCGCCCAGCTGGCGGCGCAAAACGCGCATGACGCCGATGCTGCGGCAGCGGCAGCGGCCGTCGCGGCAGCCATTACCCTGGCGGCCACGCAGGCAGCGCAAGCCGATGACGCGGCAGCCGCGCTGGCAGCGGCCAACGCGGCCAACGCCCAGGCCGCGCACAACGCCGCCGTCGCCGACGACCAGGCGGCGGCCGATGCCGCCGCCACCGCGGCGCTCGCGCAAGCGGCAGCCACGGCCGCCGCAGCGGCCGACGCCACGGCAACCGCCAGCGCCGCAGCAGCGGCAGCGGCGCTGCTCGCCGCACAGGCGGCGCAGGCCGACGACACGGCCGCCAATCAGGCAGCGGCCAATGCCGCCGCCGCCACCGCCGCGCACATGGCCGCCATCGCCGCCGACGCCCTGGCCGTCAGCACGGCGGCAACGGCAGCCAGCGCACTGGCAGCGGCCACCGCGGCGCAGAACGACGACGACGCGGCCGCGGCAGCTGCCGCCCAGGCCGCCGCCTCGCTGGCCCTGACGCAGCAGGCTCAGGCCGACGATGCGGCGGCTGCCGCAGCCACCCTGAACGCCAACAATGCGGCGGCAGCCGCGCTGGCCGCCCATGCCGCCGATGCCGCGGCGCCACTGGCGCAGGCGCAGGCAGCCGCTTCCCTGCTGGCCTTGCAAGCGGCGCAGGCGGACGATGCAGCCGCCGCCAGCGCGGCAGCAGCGGCGGCCCAGGCGCATGCCAATGCGAACGCCGCGTATGCGGACGACGCGGCGGCGGCCCAGGCCCAAGCCGACGCGCAGGCGGCCGACATCGCCCTGGTACAAGCGAACGCCCTCGCCGCGCAAACGGACGCCAGCGCCCTGGCCGTCGTGGCGAATGCGGATGCGGCCAACGCCGCCGCCGCGCAAGCGCTGGCCGACCAGACCGATGCCGTGGCCCTCACGCAGGCCGCCGATGCGGCAGCGGCGGCGGCGCTGGCGGCAACGCAGACGGCCGACCTGACGGACGCCAACGCCCTGCACCTGGCAGCCGATGCGGCAGCGGCAGCCGCCCTGCAAGCGCAGGCGCAGGCGGACCTGACGGACGCCAGTTCGCTGACGGTGGCGGCGAACGCCGATGCCGCGGCGGCGGCGGCGGCCCAGGCGCAGGCCGACCTGACGGACGCGAGCCAGCTGTTCGTGCTGAGCCAGAACGCCCTGCACAATCCGCTGACGGTGGCCGACTTCAGCACGGGCCTGCCGGCCGCCGGCGGCGACGTGATCGACATGTCGGCCATCGCCCACCTGACGGCATCGGTGGCCGTGGGCGTCAACGTGGGCACGGACTTCAGCAACAACAACCTGTTCATCTTCGACGGCACGTCCGTGTCGATCGGCGCGGCGGCCAGCGCCATCGCGGCCGACGACAGCGTCTTGTCGGGACAGGGCTACATCGTCATCGCCGATGCGCAAAACAGCGGCGCCGTGACGGTGTATCACTCGAGTGACCTGAGCAACGCCAACGCCATCGACACGGCGCTGGTGCTGCTCAGCGGCGTGAACATCACGCAGCTGACGGCGGCCAACTTCCTGGTCTGACACCGTCCCACGCCAGGCGCCGCGCCTGGCAAGGCAGCGGGAGCGTGCGGCAGCGCGCTCCCGCCCATACCTTGAAATGCATCAGGCCTTGGGCCGGAAAAATACGGGATGAGATTACGCGGTTTCCCAGCATTGTTTGTACTGCCACGTGGCGCGGCCTTGCTGGCGGCCATGGCCATGGCATCCATCGCGTCCTTCGCCCATGCCCAGGGCGCCACGGCCTGGAGTTTCGACCAGGTCTTGCAGCAGGCGCTGCAAAGCCATCCCGCCGTCCAGGGCAAGCGCTCGGCGCAGGCGGCCGCGCGCGCCGACCTCGATGGCGCCCAGTGGCAGCGCTTCCCCAGCCTGTCGGCAGAAGTCCCCACGGGTTCGCGGGAAACGGGCGGCGTGGTGCGCATCGAGCAGCCCCTGTGGAGCGGCGGGCGCATCGACGCCGGCATCGATGCCGCCGGCAGCCGGGTCGACGCGGCCGGCGCGGCCATCGAGGAAGAGCGCCTGGCCCTTTCGCTGCGCGTGATCGCCGCCTACACCGAGGCGCTGCGCCAGACGGCGCGCATGCGCTCGGCTGAAGAGGGCCTGGCCGAGCACCAGCGCCTGCTGGACATGATCAAGCGCCGCGTGGCGCAGTCGGTCAGTTCGCAAACGGACCAGCGCCTGGCCGAATCGCGCGCCTACCAGGCGGCCAACGACGTATCGAACGCGCGCCAGGCGCAGGAAAACGCGCTGGCGCAGCTGTCGCAACTGGCCGGCAAACCGGTGCGCCTGGTCACCGGCGCGGGCATCGGCGTGGGCGAACCGCTGCCCGACGCCAGCCTGGAACGGGTCATGCGCCAGGCCATCGACTATTCCCCCACCCTGCACCGCCTCGATTTCGAGGCGCAGGCAGCCGATTCCGAGATCACCCTGCAGCGCTCGGCCTACATGCCGAAGCTGGTGCTGCGTATGGAAAAGCCCACCGGCGGCGTGAATGCCGACAACCGCACGCGCGCCATGCTGGTGCTGCAGGCGCAGCCGGGCGCCGGCCTGTCGGCCAAGGCCGGGGTGGACGCCGCCGTGGCCCGGCGCGAAGGCGCGCGCGCCGCGCACGATGCGGCCGAGCGCGACGTGCGCGAGCGCTTCACGCTGGACTGGAACGAGGCCGAGGCGAGCCGCCAGCGTCTGGACAACGCGGGCGAGGCCAGCACCACCTCGACGCAGGTATTCGAATCGTATGCGCGCCAGTACGTGATCGGCCGCAAGAGCTGGAACGACGTGCTCAACGCCGTGCGCGAAGCGACCCAGGCGAGGTTTTCGCTGGAAGACACGCGCGCGCAGGCGATTGCCGCCAGCCTGCGCCTGGCCGCGCAAACGGGCACCCTGGCCGGGCGCACGGCGCCGGCAGGCATGGCGCGCGCGAATTGACACCGACATGATGCACACAGGAGACAGCGTGGATACCTCCATCAAACATGGCTTGCTGACACTCATCGAACGGGCCGCCCGCCTGACGGGCCAGCACGTGGCGGCCGCGCGGCTGGCCGACCTGCAGCGCCAGCTCGACGACGTCGACGACAGCGGCGCACCCGCCACGGTACTGACCGCCATCTGGCAGGCGGCCGGGCTGGATGGCGCGGCGCGCCCGCTGCACGAGCCGACGCCGGGCGAGCTGCCGTTCGCCGTCTACAGCGCCAGCACGGGCTGGGGCTTGCTGCAGTCGCGCGGCGCCGACGGCGCCTGGCGCGGCGAAGGCATCGACGGGCGCGCCTTGCAGCTGGAATCGCTGGCCGGCCTGGCTTGCGTGGGCCTGCCGCGCCGCAGCGAAAAAGCGGCGCCCGCCCCGGCGCCCTGGGCCTCGTGCGCAACGCCCTGTGGCTGAAGAAAAGCGTGTTTGTCGACGCCGTGCTGGCCACCGCGCTGGTGACCCTGCTGACCATGGCCACCTCGCTGTTTTCCATGCAGGTGTACGACCGCGTGATTCCGAACCAGAGCTTCAGCACCCTGTGGGTGCTGGTGGTGGGCGTGGCCCTGTCGATCGGCCTGGAATTCATCCTCAAGCAGGTACGCAGCCGCATCGTCGACCACGCGTGCAATGACGTCGACCATGAGCTGTCCGAGTGGTTTTTCCAGCGCATGCTGGGCATCCGCATGGAGGCGCGCCCCGCCTCCGTCGGCACCCTGGCGGCACAGGTCAAAGGCTTTGAAATGGTGCGCGGCGTGCTCACGTCGACCTCCCTGTTCGTGCTCACGGACGTGCCCTTCGCGCTGATTTTCCTCGCCATGATCACCATCATCGGCGGCTGGCTGGTGGTGGTGCCGCTGGTGGCGCTGCCGCTGGCCCTGGTGTGCGGCCTGATGTTCCAGCGCGCCATCGAGAACCACACGCGCAAGAACCTCAACGCCAGCAACCGCAAGGCGGGCCTGCTGGTGGAAGCCGTCGACGGCGTGGAAACGCTCAAGGGCAGCAGCGCCGAATGGATGATGCAGGCGCGCTGGGCCGGACTGGTGGCCGAGAGCAGCCACGCGGAGCAGAATATCCGCGACTATGCGGCCCTGTCGCAAAACATCACGGCCGCCTTCCAGCAGCTGACCAACGTGGCGCTGATCTCCATGGGCGCATGGTTCGTGGCCGAGAACCAGATGACCATGGGCGCGCTGATGGCCTGCACCATCATCAGCAACCGCGCCCTGATGCCCATCGTGCAGCTGCCCGCCGTGATGGTGCAGTGGGCGCATGCGCGCGCCTCGATCGACGGCCTGGAACAGGTCATCAGCCTGCCCAACGAGGCCGACAACGCGCAGTTCGCGCTGACGCCGCGCAGCCTCGATACGGGACTGCGCTTCGAACGCATCCGCTTTACGTACGGCGGCGCGCAAAAGGTGGCGCTGGAAGTGGAAAGCCTGGCCATCCGCCCCGGCGAACGGCTCGGCCTGGTGGGCGCCATCGGCTCGGGCAAGAGCACCCTGCTGAAACTGGCCTCGGGCCTGTACCAGCCGGCCGAAGGCAAGGTGTACCTGGGCGACGTCGACATGGCCCTGCTGGCACCGGCCGTGGTGCGCGAAATGGTCGGCTACCTGCCGCAGGAAACGCGGCTGTTCAGCGGCACCCTGCGCGACAACCTGCTATTGGGGCTGGCCGACCCGGGCGAGGAAGCGATCCTGGCGGCGGCCAGGCGCACGGGCCTGATCGAGCTGATACTGGGCCAGCCGCGGGGACTGGCGCTGGCCATTACCGAGGGCGGACGGGGCGTCTCGGGCGGCCAGCGGCAATTGATCGCCGTCACGCGCCTGCTGCTGGCCAAGCCCCGCGTCTGGCTGCTCGACGAGCCGACGGGCGCCATGGATGCGAAGACGGAAGCGCGCATCGTGGGACTCTTGGGCGAACTGGCCGCCGAAGGCGTGACCATGGTCGCCACCACGCACAAGAACGCCCTGCTGCCCCTGCTCGAGCGCCTGGTGGTGCTGCAGGCGGGACGGGTGCTGCTGGACGGCCCGCGCGACGTTGTCCTGGCCAAGCTGTCGGGCAAGCCGCAGGCCGTACCCAGTCCCGCAACGGCGCCGGTGGCCGCGCCCGCACCGCAAGGAGCCGTCGCATGAAACTGGCCAAGGTCGAAACGAAGGAAGAAGCAAAGCGGGGGCGGGTGCTGATCTGGAGCTGCACGGCGGCGCTGGCGGGCGTCATCGCCTGGGCGTCGTGGGCGGAGCTGGACCAGGTCACGCGCGCCAACGGCCAGGTGATCGCCAGCTCGCGCAACCAGATCATCCAGGTGGCCGACGGCGGCGTGCTGGCCGAGCTGCGCGTGCACGAAGGCAGCATCGTGAAAAAGGGCGAACTGCTGGCCCGTTTCGACCGCACGCGGGCCGAGACGAGCTACCTGGAAAGCACGGCCAAGGCGGCCGGCCTGAAGGCGGCCGTGGCGCGCCTGCAAGCCGAGGTGTTTGGCGGCGCGCCGAAGTTCCCGCCCGAACTGCAGGCGTTTCCGGAATTTCGCGCCAACCAGCTGGCCCTGTTCAGCAAGCGCCAGGGCGCCGTGCAGGCGGAAGTGGGCTCGCTGGACAGCGCCATGAAGCTGATCAAGGAAGAGCTGGAAATGAATCTGCCGCTGCTGGAAACGGGAGATGTCAGCCGCGCCGAGGTGCTGAAGCTGCGGCGGCAGGTGGTCGACATCCAGGCGCAGATCACCAACCGGCGCAACAAATACCTGCAAGACAGCCAGACGGACCTGGTGAAAGCCCAGGAAGACCTGGCCGGCGTGCTGCAGACGGTGACGCAACGCAAGGAGCAGCTGGGTTCGACGGACATCTACGCACCCACCGACGGCATCGTGCGCAACGTCCGGCTCACCACCCTGGGCGGCGTGGCCAAGCCGGGCGAGGAAATCCTGCAGATCGTGCCGACGGACGATGACCTGATCATCGAGGCGAAAGTGAAACCGGCCGACATCGCCTTCATCAAGCCGGGCCTGCCGACGGCCGTGAAACTCGATGCCTACGACTACGGCATCTACGGCCGTCTGCGCGGCACCGTCAGCTACATCAGCGCCGATACCTTAAGTGAAGACAACAAGGGCAACGAGCAGCCCTACTACCGCGTGCAGATCAAGACCAGCGGGCGCAATCTGATGGGCAAGAATGGCGAGCCGATCCTGATCCAGCCCGGCATGACGGCCACCGTGGAAATCAACACGGGCCGCAAGACGGTGCTGCGCTACCTGACGAAACCGATCACCAAGACGTTTTCGGAGTCGATGGGGGAGCGCTGAGGCAGCGGGCTACCCCAACTGGCCAATTTCAGCCGGCCGGCTTCAGACGGCCGATGACGCTGGCCACCTTGGCCGTGATCATGTCGACCGCGGGACCGTTGGCGCCATGCGGCAAAATCACATCGGCATTGCGCTTGGTGGGTTCGATGAATTGCTTGTGCATGGGGCGTACCGTTTCCAGGTACTGCTCGATGACGCTTTCCACGGAACGGCCGCGTTCCGTGATATCGCGTTGCATGCGGCGGATGAAGCGCACGTCGGAGGCGGTGTCGACAAAGATCTTCAGCGACATCATGTCGCGCAGGTCTTCGTCATACAAGGCAAACAGGCCTTCGATCACGATCACCGGCGCCGGCTTGACGGGAATCGTCCTGCTGGAGCGGTTGTGCAGCGTGAAGTCATACTCCGGCATCTCGATCGCCTCGCCATTGCGCAAGGCCTGGATGTGCTGCACCAGCAATGGCCACTCGAAAGCCTGCGGATGGTCGTAGTTCTGCTGACGGCGGACTTCAGGGGAAAGATGGGTTTGGTCGCAATAGTAGTCGTCCTGCATCACGACCGAGACCATGTCGGCGCCGAACGACGCCAGCACCTGCTGTGATACGGTGGACTTGCCACTGCCGCTTCCGCCAGCGACACCAATGATAAACGGTTGGAAGGAAATATTTTTCATGCCGAATGATACCGGAAACGGGGCCGGACCGACAGGGCGCGGCCCCTGTCACGCGCCATGCACGAGCCGCGCATACAGCTCGGCCACCCGCTCGGCCGTGATGCCGTCGCGCTGGTCCACCGCCAGCGGATGGCCGGTCGGCTCCAGCTCGAGGTACGGGCGCATGCCGTCGTCGCGCAGGTGCACGCGGGTTTTCAGGTTGAGGGTTGCCGGATACACGGGCAGCTGCGTGCTGAGCCAGCCGAAGAAGGGGCCGATGTGCGCGCGCCTGGCGTCATTGAAACAGGCATCCCACGCATCGAAGCTCTCGCTGCTCAGCGACACCCACACGCCCCAGCTGAATGGGTCAGCCGAGCCATGCACGGGGATGTCGATGGTGGCGCGCACGAAGCAGTGTTCTTCGTCGACGATGCAGGCGTCGCTGTCGAGCTGGCAGCGCGTTTCGCGCTCGGCGGGCGCCATCTGCTCGTACAGCCACGGCGCATCGGCGCCGAAGCTGGGCATGCCCGTGTGGGTCTCGCCGCAGGCGCGGCACAGGAAGGAAAAACTCATGCGTGAAGACCGCTTATTCGAACTGCTTGCGGAACGCCTCGAACTGCGCCGCCAGGCCATCGAAGTCGCTGCGCAATTGCAGCACTTCCTGTTCCAGCTGGGCCACCCTGCTGCCCTGCTGCGGCGCGCTGACGGCGCCGGCGAAACCGGCCGCAGTCTCGATCTGCGCCAGCGCTTCCTCGCCGCCCAGCAAGTGGCCATAGCGCGGCTCCTTGGCGCCGGGGGCGACGGCCAGCTTGGCCACCAGCGGCGGGTATTTGTCGATCAGGAACTGCAGACCGGATTCCACTTCCGCCACGGACTTGAATTCATGCACGCGGCCACTGCGGCTGCGGATTTCGCCCGCCGTCTGCAAGCCGCGCAGCATCAAGATCGTCAGGATGGCCAGTTTATCCTGTTCCAGCGACCACTTGATGCGCATGCGGTGTTCATACTTGGCGACCCGCGCGCCCGCCTGCGTGATGCCGTTGACGAATTTGCGCTGCATCAAACGCTGCAGGACGTCGTAGACGGTTTCCTCGGACAGGGCCATGACAGGATCGCGGCTGGACAATTGATTGCAGCCGTTCGTCAAAGCGTTGAGCGACAGCGGATAGCTGTCCGGCGTCAGCGCTTCCTTTTCGGCCAGCACGGCCAGCACGCGGATCTCGAACGGGTCGAGCAGATTCGGATTGTCATTGCTTTTTTCGCCTGCCGTCACATCAGTATTCATGCCTGTATCCTTAATCAACCAGCTTGTTCATTTGCTCGGAATCGAATTTATCACACTCGGGCACACCCTGGCAGCAGATGCCCGCCGCCTTCAGGGTGGCGAGGATGGTTTCGATGCGCTGTTCCTGCGCCACGGCATGCGTGATCAGGCCTTGCAGGGCTTTCGACAGCGGATCGTCGCCGTTGGGCGTGACGCCATACGCGGCGAACAAATGCGCCGTGCTGCCTTCGCGCAAGGCGCTGACATCCTTTTGCACGATGTGCGCGGGGTTGCCCACAGCCGTCGCGCCGGACGGCACGGGTTTGAGCAGCACGGCGTTCGAACCGACCTTGGCGTACTCGCCCACGGTAAAACTGCCCAGCACCTGCGCGCCGGCGCCGACGATGACGCCGCGCTCCAGCGTCGGATGGCGTTTGCTGCCGCTGTGCAGCGAGGTGCCGCCCAAGGTGACGCCCTGGTAGATGGTGCAATCGTCGCCGACGACGGCCGTCTCGCCGATCACCACGCCGAAGCCATGGTCGATGAAGACGCGCCGGCCGATGACGGCGCCGGGATGGATCTCGATGCCCGTGATGATGCGGGCGATATACGAAATGAAGCGCCCCACCCATTTCATGTGCCGCGTCCAGCACCAGTGCGCCCAGCCGTGCATGACGATGGCGTGCAGGCCCGGATAACAGGTCAGCACCTCCCAGCCATTGCGGGCGGCCGGGTCACGTTCAATGATGCTGTTGATGTCTTCGCGCAGGTGGTGGAACATAATGAAAATGGATAAGGTGGAATGCAAATGGTAGCGTATTCGGCGGCGTGCTGCCGGAGAGGCAGATAAACAACCGCCGCCTCAAGGGCGGCGGTTGATCAAAGAAGCGCTACAAAACGTTCAGGGCAAGGCGCATTGCCGAAGACAGTACGCAAGTACGGCGAGGCAATGCAACGCCGCCCTGGACGTTTTTTAGCCTTCTTTCGCGATACGCTGGCGGCGGGCTTCGTAGAGGCACACACCGGAGGCGACCGATACGTTCAGGCTCTCGACGGAGCCGAACATCGGGATGCTGACGAGGATATCGCAGGTGTCGCGCGTCAAACGGCGCATGCCTTCGCCTTCGGAACCCATGACGAGGGCCGTCGGGCCCGTGAAATCGGCTTCGTACAGGCCTTTTTCGCCGTCGTCCGACGTGCCGATCAGCCAGATGCCGCGATCCTTGAGTTCGCGCATGGTGCGCGCCAGGTTCGTCACGGTGATGTACGGGACGGTTTCGGCGGCGCCGCTGGCGACCTTGGCGGCCGTGGCGTTCAGGCCCACGGCGCGGTCCTTCGGCACGATGACGGCATGTGCGCCGACGCCGTCGGCCACGCGCAGGCAAGCGCCCAGGTTGTGCGGGTCGGTGATACCGTCGAGAATCAACAGCAGCGGCGGGCCGTCGATGGCGTCCAGCAGCTCGTCGAGGTTGCGCGCCAGCGACAGCTGCGACGCAAACGCGATCACGCCCTGGTGGCGGCGCGTGCCGACGATCTTGTCGAGACGCGACGAATCGACGGGCATGACGCGCACGTTGGCCGCTTTCGCGGCGGCGATCATGTCCTTCATGCGGCCGTCGACGCGGCTGGCATCGACGAAAATTTCTTCCACGGACGACGCTTCATGACGCAGACGCGAGGTGACGGCGTGGAAGCCGAAAATCATTTTATTCTTCATTGTTTATCGTTTCTTCTTGCTTGTTTTTGATGCAGATACAGTTTTTGCTGCTCGTGGTGCCGCCGCGGCAGGTGCCGCGGCTGGTTTCTTGCTGCGCTTGGGCGCGGCTGCCTTGGGGGCTTCCTTCAGGGCGGCCTTGGCTGCGGGCTTGGCACCGTTGGAACGGCCGCCGGAACCATTGCCGGATTTGCCGCCGTTGCTGACGCTGGCCTTGATTTCATGGCGCTGCTCGGTCGCGGGACCGGGCTTGACCATGGATTTCTTTTCGCCCTTGCGCTTGCCGCCGCCGTTCGGCTTGGCCGGCGCTTCTTCGCCCGCCAGTTCCGCATCGGTGACCAGGCGCAAGTCGATCTTGCGCGTTTCCAGGTCGACACGCGCCACTTGCACCGTCAGACGGTCCGTCAATTGATAGCGCTTGCCCGTGCGTTCGCCGCGCAGCTCATGGCGCGCATCGTCGTACTGGAAGTAGTCGGTACCGAGCTCGGTGACGTGCACCAGGCCTTCGACGAACAGGGTGTCGAGTTGCACGAACACGCCGAAGGTGGTCACGCCGGTGATGGTGCCGGTGAACTCTTCGCCCAGCTTGTCCTGCATGAAGTAGCACTTCAGCCAGGCTTCGACGTCGCGCGACGCTTCGTCGGCGCGGCGTTCGTTGGCCGAGCAGTGCACGCCCAGCGCGTCCCAGATGGTCAAATCAGTCTTCTTCGGCTTGCCGTCGGCCTTGTCCTTGGCCTGCTGCTTGCGCGTGGCGTTCGACACGTTGGTATTCAGCACGACTTTATCGGACAGCTTTGGCTCGTATTTCTTGCCTTGCAGAATGGCCTTGATGGCGCGGTGCGTCAGCAAGTCGGGATAGCGGCGGATCGGGCTGGTGAAGTGGGCATACGCCTCGTACGCCAGGCCGAAGTGGCCGATATTGTCCGGGCTGTAGACGGCTTGCTGCATCGAGCGCAGCAGCATCGTTTGCAGCAGGGCCGCGTCGGGACGCTGCTTGATCTGCTGCATCAGGGTCTGGTAATCGGATGCCGACGGCGTGTCGCCGCCCGTCAGGTTCAGGCCGACCTGCTTGAGGAAGGTGCGCACTTGCGTGAGCTTTTCCTTGGTCGGGCTGGCGTGGATGCGGTAGGTGCCCGGATGCTTGTTACGCAGCAACAAATCGGCGGCGCAGACGTTGGCCGCCAGCATGCACTCTTCGATGATCTTGTGCGCTTCGTTGCGCGTGCGGGGGATGATCTTTTCGATCTTGCCCGCGCTATTGCAGACGATATAGGTTTCCGTCGTCTCGAAATCGATGGCGCCCCGCTCCGTGCGCGCTTTCAGCAAGGCGCGGTAGACGGCTTCCAGGTTTTGCAGGTGCGGCAGGATGTCCGCGCGGCGTGCCGCTTCGGGACCCTTGGTGTTGCCCAGCACGGCAGCGACTTCGTCATACGTGAGGCGCGCGGCAGAGTGGATCACGGCCGGGTAGAACTGGTAGGCCTTCAGCTCGCCCTTGTCGCTGACGACGGCGTCGCAGACGAGGGTCAAACGGTCGACGGCCGGGTTCAGCGAGCACAGGCCGTTCGACAGTTTTTCCGGCAGCATCGGGATCACGCGGCGCGGGAAGTAGACGGACGTGCTGCGCTCTAACGCGTCGATATCGAGCGCGTCGTTCGGCTTCACGTAATGGCTGACGTCGGCAATCGCCACGATCAGGCGGAAGCAGTTGGCGCGGCCGATCTTGACGGGTTCGCAATACACGGCATCGTCAAAATCGCGCGCGTCCTCGCCGTCGATGGTAACGAGCGGCACATCGCGCAGGTCGACACGGTCTTTCAGGTCGGCGGCGCGCACTTCGAACGGCAGTTTTTCAGCTTGCTTGAGGGCGGCGGCGGAAAAGATGTGCGGCACGTTGAATTTACGCACGGCAATTTCAATTTCCATGCCGGGATCATCCAGGGCACCGAGTACTTCAACGATCTTGCCGACCGGCTGCTTGAAGCGCATGGGTTGCTCGGTCAGCTCGACGCTGACGATCTGGCCGGCCTTCGCCTTGCCCACCGAACCGGTGACGAGAATGTCCTGGCCGATGCGCTGGTCTTCCGGCGCCACCACCCAGGTGCCGTTTTCCTGGATCAAACGGCCGATGACGTGGGTGTTGGCGCGCTGCGTGACTTCGACGATCGTGCCTTCCGGGCGGCCGCGGCGGTCCGTACCGACGATGCGGGCCATGACCTTGTCGCCATGCAGTACTTTCTGCATTTCTTTCTCGGGCAGGAACAGGTCGGCGCTGGCGTCGTCGGGAATGACAAAGCCGAAGCCGTCGCGGTGGCTCATGACGCGACCGGCGACGAGCGCGCTCTGGTCGGCCAGGCTGAAAACACCGCTGGCGTCAGACTTGAGCTGGCCGTCGCGCTCCATCGCCTTCAGGCGACGGACCAGGACATCCATGGAATCGGCATGCACTTGCAGCGTTTTCCCGAGAGACTGCGGGTCGAGAGGCGCGTTGACGCTGCGGAATATGCCGAGAATGTCCTCCCGGCTGGGGATGGTGTGGGTATTTTGGCTCAAAAGTATTTCTATAGTTGTTATTGACAGTGATCAAACGGAAGACAAAGACCGATGACATCACCGTCAATATTGACACGGTGATGTCCGGTAGTGTACCGGAGGACGCCTTGGTTTGCCTAACGGACAGCGTAGCGGAAACCGAACAAGTGCCCCGCCGATGAAAAAAAGGAGAAAAGCTGCGCAATGCATTTGACTTCGGCAAATATTGCTCTATAATCTCGGTCTCTTGCAGCGACAAACCTTCACGGGAATGCAGTTGCAGGAAAGCGGTACAGGGTTGATGTGCAGTATGGAGCGAAAGCTCATCTGGCGCAAAACTCTTCAAGTCGCTATAATAGCAGAATTGCTGTAAAGTTATTTTGCAACAAGTACTCGAGCAGTAAAAGTAGCAAGCAACAAGTAATAGAGCAGCATCAGTGCCCACGTGGCGGAATTGGTAGACGCGCATGGTTCAGGTCCATGTGCCTTCGGGTGTAGGGGTTCGAGTCCCTTCGTGGGCACCATTACCTAATTCGCAAAAGAGCCGCAAACTTTCACGAGTTTGCGGCTTTTTTCATTTCCGCGCCAGACACCCCCCCTCTCCCGCCAACATAACTTTACCGGTCGCACTGCCGCAGTCGAGCAGCACGGCCTGCCGACAGACAGGAACATGCAAGAAACGCTGAAAAAAGAGGCAAATTCACGCCTTTTTCATAGGGAGCAGCCCTTTTCAAGCAAAAAAACATGTTTCTTGAAGAAAAGTGCAAAATGTTGATTGACCGAATGCGCGCCAGCCCTTATGATTTTGTCCTCGCTGCAGAACATGCAGCGACAAGCAGCAAGCAGTAACAATGCCCACGTGGCGGAATTGGTAGACGCGCATGGTTCAGGTCCATGTGCCTTCGGGTGTAGGGGTTCGAGTCCCTTCGTGGGCACCACCAGCAACAAGTTGTCGATTGTTGTGATCCGCAGTAAAGTAGCAGATAGTAGCAACGAGCAGCAAAAGCAGCACAATGCCCACGTGGCGGAATTGGTAGACGCGCATGGTTCAGGTCCATGTGCCTTCGGGTGTAGGGGTTCGAGTCCCTTCGTGGGCACCACCAGCAACGAGTCGTTTTCGTTGTAATCCGCAGTACAGTAGTGAGATACAGCAGTAAGCAACAAGCAGCATCAGTGCCCACGTGGCGGAATTGGTAGACGCGCATGGTTCAGGTCCATGTGCCTTCGGGTGTAGGGGTTCGAGTCCCTTCGTGGGCACCATTACCTAATTCGCAGAAAAGCCGCAAACTTTCACAAGTTTGCGGCTTTTTTCATTTCAGAATGCCGCGCGGTTTCCCCAACCTGCGGCACCCTCCCCTTATTTGCCCAGCGCCGCCTTCACCGCTTCGGCCAGCGCCGTCGTCGGACGGCCTATCAGCGCGCTCAATTGCCTGCCGTTGTCTTCCAGGCCACCCTTGGCCGCGCCCGCATCGGAATCGGCCAGCAGGTCCGCAAAGCCTTCCGGCACGCCCACGCCCACCAGCGCCGCCTTGAAGTCCGCCTGCGGCAAATCTTTATAGACGATCGCCTTGCCCGACTGGCGCGCCACCTCGGCCGCATACTCGGCCAGGGTAAAGCCGTGGTCGCCAGCGAGTTCATAGATGGCTTGCGGCTGGGCCGAGACCAGCACGGCGGCAGCGGCGGCGGCATAATCCGCGCGCGCGGCGGACGAGAAGCGGCCGTTTTGCGCCGCGCCCAGCACGACGCCATGCTCGAGCACGGGCGCCAGGTGTTCCGTATGGTTTTCCAGATACCAGCCGTTGCGCAGGAAAGTGTACGGCAGGCCGGACGCGCGGATGGACGCTTCCGTGATCACGTGCTCGGCAGCCAGACCCAGCGGCGACGTATCGGCGCGCAAGACGCTGGTATAGGCCAGCAGGGACACGCCGGCGCGCTTGGCCGCATCGATGACGTTCTGGTGCTGCTGCGCGCGCTGGCCCACTTCGCTCGACGAGATCAGCAGGATTTTCGTTGCACCCTTGAATGCCGCATCGAGGCTGGCGCCATCGTTGTAATCGGCCTGGCGCACTTGCACGCCCTTGGCGGCCAGGTCGGCGGCCTTGGCCGGGTTGCGCACGGCGGCGATGATATTGGCTGCGGGGACGGATTTGAGCAGATTGGCGATGACGTGCTGGCCCAGATTGCCTGTGGCGCCGGTAATGACGATCATGATTTCTCCTTGGAGGGTGGGTCGTAAAACCCTATAATAGGACTATTACTTACTTATTGTAAGTACGTACCTTTTGGTAAGTATGAATTACCTCACATTGAAGGCCAACTATCATGTCCACAGACACTCCCGGCGCCAGCCTGCGCGCCGCCCTCGCCCGCCAGAACCAGGGCGCGCAGCTGCTGGCGGCCGCCTGCCCGTCGCGCGCCGTGCTCAGCCACCTGACCAGCCGCTGGGCCGTGCTGGTGCTGGTACTGCTGCTGAGCGGCACCCGGCGCTTCAGCGAACTGCGCCGCGAAGTGGGCGGCGTCAGCGAAAAAATGCTGGCGCAAACCCTGGAAGCGCTGGCGGGCGACGGCTTCGTGCTGCGCCAGGCCTACCTGGTGATCCCGCCCAAGGTGGAATACAGCCTCACGCCGCTGGGACGCGAAGCGGCCGAACGCCTGGCCGTGCTGGTCGACTGGATCGAGGACAATTACCCGCGCATCGAACAGGCGCGCGCGGCCCTGGACGCGGCGCCGGCAGCGCAAAATGCGGCGTGAACAGATTGCTTTTGATCATCAAGAATTATCGTTTACTCCTACTTGCCTTGATGTAATACTAGGCCCATGAACCGCGTAAGGGCGCGACACCATGAACCAGTTGATTTCTTCCATCACCGACCGGGCCAATGTGCTACTGGTCAGCAATTCGCCGAACGAAGTGCGCGAACTGCTGTATGTGCTGGACCGGCATAACCTGGGCACGGGACTGGCGGGCGATATCGACGAAGGCGTGGAACTGGCGGCCGGCGGCACGGACCTGATCCTGCTCGACGCGGCCCTGGCGGGCACGAA
The DNA here is from genome assembly GCF_057919405.1 of Janthinobacterium sp. C22. NCBI lineage: Bacteria > Pseudomonadati > Pseudomonadota > Betaproteobacteria > Burkholderiales > Oxalobacteraceae > Janthinobacterium > Janthinobacterium sp. C22. The sequence continues at coordinate 5,032,424 of NZ_CP193659.1, forward strand.
TATCGGCGCTACCTGCATGCGCCTGCGCAATGCGGGCGGACGCCACAGCGTGCCCCTGCTGCTGATGTCGGCCACCCCCAGCGCCGAGGAACAGGGCCGCAGCGTGGGCGCCGGGGCTTCCGACTACATCAAGATGCCCTTCAATGCACGCGATGTGGCGGAAAAAATTCTCATGGAACTGGCACTGCACAAGGCCGAGGCGCCCGCCGCCCGTCCCTTCGCCACGCCCGCCACGCCGCCGCGCCCCGTGCATCCGCAAACGCTGGAAGTCAATTACCACTCGATCCTGGCCGGTTCGCCCGACGCCGTGCTGCTGTTCGATATCGACAACAAGCTGCTGATCGACGCCAACCACCTGGCCGAAGAACTGTTCGGCATGCCGCTGGCCGCACTGCTGCAAGGCGGCATGGAGCCGCTGTTCCCCACACATCAGAGCGATGGCCGCGCCTCGCCGCAACTGCTGGAAGAAAAGATCCGCGATACCCTGCAAGGCAAGATCGTCGTCTTCCGCGCCAGCTGCTGCCACCGCGACAGCCACCCGATCGCCTGCGAAATCCGCCTGATGCGCCTGTCCGTGCCGGGCCGCCAGCTCGTGCATGCGCGCATCATCGACTTGACCGAACGCAACCTCGCCGAAGCGATGCGCTCGGGCCAGAGCGCCCTGCTGGAAATGGTCGCCAAGGGCGCGCCCCTGGTCCCCACGCTGAACCAGCTGCTGCTCTTGATCGAAGGCCAGTCGCGCGGCGTGCTGTGCTCCATCATGCTGCTCGACGACGACGGCGTCCACATGCACAGCGCGGCCGGCCCCAGCCTGCCGCCCGAGTACATGGCCCTGCTCGAAGGCGTGGCCATCGGCCCCGGCGTGGGTTCCTGCGGCACGGCCATGTTCCTGCGCGAACCGGTGGTGGTCAGCGACATCATGCAGGACCCGCTGTGGGCGCCCTACCGCGAGCTGGCCGCGCCGTTCGGCTTGCGCGCGTGCTGGTCGCGCCCCATCTTCGGCCAGGATGGCGCCGTGCTCGGCTCCTTCGCCATGTACTACCGCGACGTGCGCCAGCCCGATGCGCGCGACCTGGAATTGATCGACACGGCCACCGACCTGGCCGGCATCGCGATTGGCCGCATGCGCCACGAACGCGAGCTGCAGCGCCATCGCGCCCACCTGGAAGAACTGGTGGCCGAACGCACGGCGGCCCTGACGCAGGCCAAGGAACAATCAGAACAGGCGAACCGCGAACTGGCTGCCGCGCTGGAAAACCTGTCCATCACGCAAGAAGAACTGGTGCGCCGCGACAAGCTGGCCGCGCTCGGCGCGCTGGTGGCCGGCATCGCGCATGAACTCAATACGCCGATCGGCAACGGCCTGGTGGTGGCCACCACGATGGCCGAACGCACGCGCGAAATCCAGGCCAGTTTCCTCGATGGCCTGCGCCGCTCCGAACTGGGCGCCTACCTGACCCAGGCCAGCGAGGCCGACGCCATCATGCTGCGCAACCTGCAGCGCGCCGCCGACCTCGTTTCGAGCTTCAAGCAGATCGCCGTCGACCGCGCCAGCTCGCAGCGCCGCCACTTCCTGCTGCGCCAGTTCGTGGCCGAGCTGATGCTGCCCCTGTCCACGCCGCTCAAGGCCGCCGGCCTGAGCCTGACGCAGGACGTGCCGGACGGTCTGGCCATGGACAGCTATCCCGGTCCGCTGGGCCAGGTGCTGAGCAACCTGCTGGAAAACTGCCTGCGCCATGCCTTCGAAGGCCGCAGCGGCGGCAGCATCGCCATCACGGCGCGCGGCAGCGACGACGGGCAGACGATCACCCTGTCCATCGCCGACACGGGCGTGGGCATCGCCGCCGACGACCTCGTGCATGTCTACGACCCCTTCTTCACCACCAAGCTCGGTTCGGGCGGCTCGGGCCTGGGCCTGCATGTGGCGCACAACATCGTCACGGGCGTGCTGGGCGGCCATATCGACGCCACCAGCAGCACCGGTGACGCCAGCGGCACCACCTTCACCCTGCAGCTGCCCGCCGTGGCGCCGCAATCGCCCGCGCCCTGAGCTGCAGGCACGCTACAATGCCGGCAGGCTATTCTTTCGGAGCACTTATGAAATACCTGATCGCCACGGCCCTGCTGGCAGTTTGCGCCTGCGCAACGGCCGGACCCGCCCCTGGTACAAATGGCGCAGCAAGATCGACGGCACCCTGTCGTGCGCCCAGTCCACCCTGGGATTTGGCTGGGAACTGGCCTCGGGACCGTACAAAGATAGCCGTTGCGAAAAACCGGCGCTTGTTAAATAATGGGGCCATGACCACACGGGGCACCGGCTTGAGATCAAGCGATGGCATTGCGGCGTCGAAAGAGTATGGAACGATAAGAACGTATCTATTCAAACCGAGGAGACCACATGTTTACGAATCCCGAACAATTCGCATCGGCCACCAAGGCCCTGTTTGAATTCCAGCTGATGACCTTCAACACCCTCACTTCCAAGGCCGTGCAAGGCGTGGAACAGGTGCTGGCGTTGAACATGGCCACCGCCAAGTCCGGCATCGAGGATGGCCTTGCCGCCGGCAAGGAAATCAGCCAGGCCAAGGATCCGAAGGCCGCCATGGCCGCCGCCGCTGCCCAGCTGCAACCGGGCGTGGCAGGTGCAAAAGCGTATAAACAGCAACTCGACGACATCATCAAGGAAATCCACACGGAATTCACCACGGCCGCCGAAGCCCACGTGGCCGAAGCGAAAAGCAATCTGAGCGCCCTGATCTACGACGTCACGAAGAACGTGCCGCCTGGCTCGGAAAACGCCGTGGCCATCGTCAAGGCCGCCATCGACAACGCCTTCCTCGGCTACGAACAAGTGACCAAGGCCACGAAACAGGCCGTGAAGACCGTGGAAGAGCAGATCGCCAAGGCCAGCGCGCAAGTGGCGCAGGCCACGGAAAAAGCCACGGCCGGCGCGCAGGCTACGGCTGAAAAGGCGGCGCCTGCCGCCAAGCCGAAGGCTGCTAAAAAGTAACAAGCCCCAGGAGCAGGTCCCGGGGTCGTACCCTGCAGGGTACGCCCCCGGCCTTTGCCGGGATTCACCCCACCGGCACGATCCGGTACACGCAGCGCCTCCCCCTGCAGCAGATACTCGCTGCGCTCCACCGTGCAATCGTCCCCCAATACCCGCTGAAAGATGGCCAGCTCCGAGCGGCAGAAATTCTGGCATGCCGTGGCCGCCGCGCAGATCGGGCAATGGTTTTCCACCAGCAAGACACTGCCATCGTCCTGCGGTTCCGCATGGGCCATGTAGCCCTCGCCATCACGCGCGCGGGCCAGGCTATCCACCCTTTGCGCCAAATCAAGCCGAGGATCGACCAGCTTGCCATAGGCCGCTTCGCTGCCGCGTTCGCGCGCGCCGATCAACTTGTCCAGGCCCTCATCGCCGAACAGGGTTTTCACTTGCGCGATCAATTCCAGGGTCAGGTCGGCATGGCGGTCGGGAAAACGCGCGTGGCCCGCCGGCGTCAGTTGCCAGCACCGCGACGGGCGTCCCACCTTGTCGGCCACGTCCTCGAACGCCACCAGGCCCTTGTCCAGCGCCGCTTCCAGCTGGCGCCGCGCGCCCATTGAGGTGATATCGAGCAAGGCCGCCAGCTGCTGCGCCGTCTGCGGCCCCCGCATCTTCAGCAGGAACAGGGTTTGCCCGGACGTGCTCGCATTCATGCCACGGCTTTCGCGTCAACACTACCTGCCAGCTGGCGGCGCCAGGCCGCCATGCGCCACGCGGCCCAGGCGGCGGAACAGGCGCCCGCGACGAGGATCAGGCGCGTGTCGATCAGAGTCAGCACGGAGCCGCTGAGTGCCACGACGATATTGGCGATGCAAAAGGTGGTGGCCAGCAAGCCCATCACGGCGCCCTGCCCGTGCACGCTGAAGCGCTCGGCGCACCAGCCCTGTATCACCGTGTTGTACAGCGCATTCGGGATGCCGAACAGCACGATGGCGGCGATGCCCACCCATATGTTGCCCAGCGCCAAAATCCCGACGGCCAAGGCCACGCCGCAGGCATACCAGCTGGCGCGCAGCAGCGGCGCATGCCGGCTGGGACCGCCCGCCAGCAGCGACGTAATCGTCATCGTGCCGCACAGACCCACATTCACCCAAGCAATCGCCTGCGCATGGTAATTGGCCGTCTCGACCAGCCACAGCGGGTAGAACTCATAGAAACTGGCCACGCCGCAGGTGAACGCCAGCTGCACGATGAACAGGGTGCGCAGCTCCTCATGGCGCAGCAGGTTCAGCGAATGGCGGTCGCGCGCCACTTGCCACCACGACGTCGTCAATAGCGACGGCGTTTCGCGCGGCAAGCCCACGGCCACCAGCACGGCGACGAGCATCAGCGCGGCGGCGGCGATCCAGAACGGCACCGTCACGCCCCAATGCAGGGTCGCGCCCGCCAAGATCGGCCCCACCAGCCAGCCCAGGTAGAACGCGCCGTTCAACCACGACATGGCGCGCAGGCGCAGCGGTCCCGTCAGCTGGTCGGCCAGCATGGCGCGCGCCACGGCGCCGTTGCCCTCCAGCAAACCCGTGATGAAACGGGCGACGATGAACAGCGGGTAGGACTGGATCACCAGCGCCCAGGCCGTGATGGCGTGGCCGATGGCGGCGCCCACTGCCGTGCGCATCAGCAAGGGACGGCGGCCGTAGCGGTCCGACAAGGGGCCCAGCAGGGCCGAGCCGATCAGCAAGCCCAGCGGATTGATCGTCAGCGCCAGGCCGAACAGTAATTTCGACGGCAAGCCGAGGAAATTGTTGAAGGCGTTCGGCGCCTCGGCCGCAAAAAGAGGCGGCAGGATCGGATATGGCAGCGAGGCGCCGATGGTCGACAGCAGCGCCAGCAGGCAGGCGGCGGAAATCAGGATGAAGTTTTTCATGCGGGCTCGACGGATAGTGTCTGGCAAGACTACGTGGTCATGCCAGATAAGTAAACTAAAATGTTTATTAATTATGCACATCATTGCAGCCGTAAAGCGTGCCAGACATCGCCTCGGCTATCATGCCCACATGAATCACGTTGAATAGGGCAAACATGACACTGGCAGAAATTGAACAGCAACACGGCTTCACCTATCCCGCGCTGTACCGGCAACTGGAGCGCGACGGCATGCTGGCCGTGGGCGAATATGGTCCCGACTGGTACAAGCTGGTCTATCCCACATTAAAGGATAAACCCACCCTGCTGCTGCATGCCGACGATTTCGAATTGCTCAATATCAAGGCCGTTGCCGAAGCAGCGGAAACCTTGCTGGACGCGGACGATTACCGGCAAATCGATCCCGCGTACCGCTTCATCCCGTTCGCGCAAACGGGCGCGGGCGACCACTACTGTTTTTTCGCTTCAGGCCAGCACGATGGCGAGATGCCCGTCGTGCTGCTGTGGCACGACCAGAATGAAGCGCAATACCTGGCGAAAAACCTGCAGGACTTCCTGTTTCACATGTTATTAAACAGCATGGCGGACCAGGATACCTACAACGAGGTCAGCGACGACGAATTCAGGGAGCAACTGGCCAACACCCTGGTCACGCATGCGCGCTACCTGACGGTGCCCCAAGCCGACGTGCTGCAAACCTTGCTGGCCAGGGACATCCTCGATTACGAGGTGGCGCTGCCGAAAGGACGCAAGGAAGCGCACCGGGGCTTGCTGACCGATATCGAACTGGCCAGCCTGCGCAAGGAATTCATTCCCTACGAAAAGTTCGACAGCGGTTTTGCCTACAGCACGGCTGACTGAACATAAAATCGCTGGGCAAGCGGCGGATGAGGGTTTAAACTGTATATAAACACAGTAAAACCCGTCACCTTGCAACTTGCCCTATTCCCATCCCCATGCTGAGAGTCCTGGAAAATCCCCTGTACTATCTGGATAATTTCCAGGACGTGCTGAACTGGATCGGCGCGCGTTACGCCGATCTGCTGAGTCTTGAGGAAACGCAATTCATTGCCGACTTCGGCGCACTGCCGCAGCCGTCGCGCGCCCTGTTCGTGCGCCTCGTCATGCGCAAGGGCTGTCTATTTCGCGCCAGCAAGCTCAATTACCCGGAAATCGGCGACACGCGCGCCGCCGCCCTGCCCTTGCTGGCCCTGGCATGGGTGGAAGCCGATCCCGTCATTGCGCTCGAAGAACTGTTCGAGCAACTGTTGAAAGCGGAAATCGCCCAGGCTTTCGATCTCGCCCCGTCCCTGAAGGCGGCGCGCAAGGCCGAGCAGCTGGAGGCCTTGCGCGGGCAGCATGGGGAAAACAGACCGTTCTCCGTCTGGCATCCGGCCTCCGGCGACGTGCTGTACCGCATCGGCCTGCAGCCCCTGTGCGACCGCCTGCGCCTGATTTACTTTGGCAATTATCACCAGGACTGGTCGGAATTCGTGCTGTCCGACCTCGGTGTGTATCAATATGAAAAAGTGGAATTCTCGCCCGAGTCGCGCGGCTTTCGCACGCGCCAGGATATCGAGCACTATGAAGTGCTGCACCAGTGCCGCGAACGCTACAACGACAGCGCGCCGGCGGACGAGGTGCTGCAGGAACTGGCGGCGCTGCCATTGCCCGAGGATAATACCTGGCTGGCCAGCCGGCGCGACAAGCTGCGCTTCCAGATCGCCCAGCATCTGGAGAAATGCCAGGACTGGCCCGCCGCCTACCGCGCCTATGCCGATTGCCGCTATCCGGGCGCGCGGGGCCGCGCCATCCGCGTGCTGGAAAAAGACGAACAGCCGCAAGCGGCGTACGAGCGGCTGACGATCGCCCTGGCCGCGCCGGAAAGCGAGGCGGAACAGCAATTGCTGTTGCGCATGGCCCCCGCTTGCGGCGCAAGCTGGGCCATGCGAAGCAGGCGGCCAGCGCCCCCGCGCCCGTGGAACGCATCGACCTGCTGCTGCCGTATCCTAGCGAAGCATGCTATGTCGAAGGCGTGGTGCGGCAGCACCTGATGCAGGACGAGGCCCCCGTGTACTACGTGGAAAATACCCTGATCAACTCGCTGTTCGGCCTGCTGTGCTGGCCCGCCATCTTCAAGGCCATGCCGGGCGCCTTCTTCCACCCGTTCCACCGTGGCCCTGCCGACTTGCACAGCGCCGATTTTTACCTGCGCCGCAGCACGGACTTCGCCGCCTGCCTGGCGCTGCTGGACGACGGCGGCTACCACGCCGCCATCCGCGCCACGCATGCCGCCAAGCACGGCATCGCCTCACCGTTTGTCAGCTGGGAAGTGCTCGACGACGGCTTGCTGGACCTGGCGCTGGCCTGCATGCCAGCCGCGCACCTGAAGAAGGCGTTCGAACGCATCTTGCTCGATATAAAAAGCAACCGCAGCGGCTTGCCTGATCTGATCCAGTTCTGGCCGGCGGAACGGCGCTACCGCATGATCGAGGTCAAGGGTCCGGGCGACCGCCTGCAAGACAACCAGCTGCGCTGGATCGCCTATTGCACCCAGCACGCCATGCCCGTCAGCGTGTGCTATCTGCAATGGGAGGGTGCATGAAATACACGATCGCCGTGCGCGCCCTGTGCGAATTCACGGCCAAGGTAGGCGACCTGGACCTGCGTTTCACGCCCTCGCCCACGGCGCAGGAAGGCATGGCCGGCCACGCCACCGTCACGGGCCGGCGCGACGACGATTACCAGCGCGAAATCAGCCTGTGCGGCGACTTCGGCCCCCTGCACGTGCGGGGCCGCGCCGATGGCTACGACCCCGCGCGCCGGCAGCTGGAAGAAATCAAGACCTACCGGGGCGAACTGGACACGATGCCCGCCAACCACCGCCAGCTGCACTGGGCGCAGGCGCGCATCTATGGCCACTTGCTGTGCCAGCAGCTGAACCTGCCCATGCTGCGCGTGGCGCTCGTGTATTTCGACATCGCCAGCCAGAAGGAAACGGTCATGCACGAGGAATGCACGGCCGAGGCGCTGCGCCTGTTCTTCGAGCAGCATTGCGCGCTGTTCCTCGACTGGGCCGAGCAGGAAATGGCGCACCGGGCCAGCCGCGACGCGCAGCTCACCAGCATGGCATTTCCCCACGCGGACTTCCGCCCGGGACAGCGCCAGCTGGCCGAAGCCATGTACAAGGCCAGCAGCCGCGGCTGCGGTTTGCTGGCGCAGGCGCCGACCGGTATCGGCAAGACGGTGGGCAGCCTGTTTCCCATGTTGAAAGCGACGGCCGCGCATGGCCTCGATAAACTGTTTTTCCTGGCCGCCAAGGTGCCGGGCCGGCAGATGGCGCTCGACGCCTGCGCCATCCTCAAGGAGAGCGCGCCGCTGCTGCCCTTGCGCGTGCTGGAACTGAGTGCCAAGACCAGTGCCTGCGAGCATCCCGACAAGGCATGCCATGGCGAATCGTGTCCGCTGGCCAAGGGTTTTTACGACCGCTTGCCGCTGGCGCGCGAAGTGGCGCTGGCCAGCGGTTTGATATTGGACAAGGAAGCCGTGCGCGCCATCGCCTTGCAGCAGGGTATCTGCCCCTACTACCTGGGCATGGAGCTGGCGCGCTGGAGCGACGTCGTCATCGGCGACTACAATTATTATTTCGACCTCAGCGCCATGCTGTACGGCATGACCCTGGCCCACGACTGGAAAGTCAATGTGCTGGTCGATGAAGCGCACAATATGGTGTCGCGCGCGCGCAGCATGTATTCGGCCGAACTGGCGCAGATCGACCTCAAAATGCTGCGCAAGTTCGCGCCCGAAGGCTTGAAAAAGCCGCTGGACCGCCTCTCACGCCAGTGGACGGCCCTGTTCAAGGAGCAGGATGGCGACTACCACGTGCATGCGGCCTTGCCCGACAAATTCTTTGGCGCGCTGCAAGGCGTGGCCACGGCCATCGGCGATTACATGGCCGAGCACGCTACCGCGCTGGACGAGGACTTGCAGCGCTTCTATTTCGACGTGCTGCTGATCAACCGTCTGGCGGAGAGTTTCGGCGAGCACTCGCTGTTCGACGTCAGCAAGACGGAGACGGGTTCCACCGTCTGCATCCGCAACATCGTGCCGGCCCCTTTTTGAAAGAGCGCTTCGCGGCCAGCCACAGCACGGCCCTGTTTTCGGCCACCCTGAGCCCGTGGAATTACTACAGCGATACCCTCGGCATGCCGGCCGACACGGCCTGGGTCGACGTGGAATCGCCATTCCAGGCGGAACAGCTGTCCGTGCGCGTGGCCGATACCATTTCCACGCGCTACCAGCACCGCGCCGCCTCGCTGCTGCCCATCGCGCAATTGATGGCGAAACAATACGCGGAAACGCCGGGCAATTACCTGGCCTTCTTCAGCAGCTTCGACTACATGGAAAAGACGGCCACCCTGTTTGCCCAGCATTACCCGGACGTGCCCATCTGGCAGCAGCCGCGCCGCATGGACGATACTGCCCGCGCGCAATTCCTTGGCCGTTTCGGCCTGGAAACACGCGGCATCGGCTTTGCCGTGCTCGGCGGCGCCTTCGGCGAAGGCATCGACTTGCCCGGCGCGCGCCTGATCGGCGCCTTCATCGCCACCCTGGGTTTGCCGCAGATCAATCCCGTCAACGAGCAGATCCGCCAGCGCATGGGCGACATCTTCGGCGCCGGCTACGACTACACGTATCTGTATCCGGGCATGCAAAAGGTGGTGCAGGCGGCCGGCCGCGTGATCCGCACGCAGTCGGACAAGGGCGTCGTGTACCTGATCGACGACCGCTTTTCACGCCCGGAAATACGGCAGCTCTTGCCCACGTGGTGGGATGTGCAGCTAGCCAACCAGTAGTTTGAGCTTCTGGTAGCCCGCCTTGCTCACGGGTATCCTCGTGTCGTCGCGCAGGATGGCCACGTGGCTGTCCCTGGTGGCCGCCTCGATGCGGCGGATGCCGTCGATATTGAGCAGATACGAGCGGTGCACGCGCAGGAACTTGGCGGGGTCGAGCTGGGTTTCCAGTTCCGCCAAGGTCTGGCTTTTCAGGTAGGACTTGCCCTCGGAACGGATACTGATGTAATCGTCCTGCGCCTCGATGTAATCGATGCGCGCGCTGGCGATGACATGGACCTTGGCGCCATCGCGGATCAGCACGCGGTCCAGGGGCGCGGCGCGCGTGGCCGCCTCGCGCGCCAGCGTTTGCACAGCTGCTGGCGTGCTGCGGTTGGCGCGCGCATGGGCCAGCGCCTGCTCGAAGCGCTGTTCGCTGAACGGCTTCAGCAGGTAATCGAGGGCATGGCATTCGAACGCCTTCAAGGCGTACTGGTCGTAGGCCGTGACAAAGATCAGCCTGGTCTTCGCGCCGATCAGCTCGGCCACTTCGAAGCCGTCCAGGCGCGGCATCTGGATGTCGAGAAACACCAGTTCCGGTTCCAGTTCCGCGATCGCCTTGACGGCGTCGAAGCCGTTGGCGCATTCGGCCACGATGTCGATATCGTCGTGGCGCGCCAGGTATTCGCGCAACACGCTGCGCGCCAGTAATTCATCATCGACGATGGCCACGCGCATTCTTGCCTGCATCATGCTTCCTCCGTGTCGCCGGTCTGCGCCGGCATGGAAATCATCACTTCGAAATGGCCGTCGCGCCGGCCCCAGTGCATGCTTGCCTCGTGACCATACGCGCCGGCCAGGCGCTGGCGCACATTTTCCAGGCCCACGCCATTGCCGCGCGCCGGCCCCTGATCCGCATCGACGGGGTTGCGCACGGCGATCTGCAGCAGGCTGCCCGCGCGCCGGACCTCGATGGCGATCAGTCCGCCCTCCGTCAAGCCGCAGATACCATGCTTGACGGCATTCTCCACCAGCGGCTGTATCAGCATGGGTGGCAACAGACACGCCAGCGCGGCGGTGTCGATGCTTTCCGTCACTTGCAGGCGCGCGCCGAAACGCACTTGCTCGATGGCGAGAAAGTGGCGGATCAGCACCAGTTCCTGTTCCAGCGTAATGTGCTTGTGCGCTTCCAGGCTCAGGCTCTGGCGAAGAAACTGGCCAGCTGCACCGTCATCTGGCGCGCGCCCGCCGCATCGATAGACGTCAGGGCGCTGATGGAGTTCAAGCTGTTGAACAGGAAATGCGGATCGATCTGCGTGCGCAGCATGCGCAGTTGCGCTTCCTGCGCCATCAGCTGCGCTTCCAGGCCCCGCTGCTCGGCCATGCTGGCGCGCACGAATTCGAGCAGCAGGTAATGCACGGCGGCGGCCAGGCAATACAGCAGCGCGCCCAGGCCGAAGAACAGGGCCAGCAGCGATTGCGTCAGGTCCACGCCCAGCCAGTGCTGCTCCAGCAACAGGCTGACGCTGTTCAGAAACTGCAGCAGGGTCGCCCACAACAAGCCCGCGAACAGGGCCGCCACGCCCATCACGCCGGCGATGGCGAGCGGATGGCGGGCATGCAAGGGGTAGGCGCGGCACAGGTAAAACGCGGAAAAACCCGAGCCGATCGCATACACGAGCGTGGCGGGCACCACCAGCAGGACGGCATTAATCCACGGCGCGTGGGCCGCCCTGGCCAGGATGGCGGCCAGGGCCAGGCCCAGCGCGACGCACACCAGGAACACCACCACGGCGCCGCGCCGCTTCGACAAGGGTCCGGACATGCGCGCCTAGTTGCGGATTTCCAGGCCGCCCATGATGGCGTAACCCGTCACGTACAGGCGCTTGTTCTGGTTCGGCGGCACGATGGTCTTTTCCTCGAAGCCGCCGAGGATCGGCGTGCCCTGCAGCACCACGCTCCAGTCGGGCGGAATCTTGATGGTGACGCCGCCGCACAGGGCGAACACGTTGAGCACGGCTTCGCCTTCGATCGATGCCTGGCGCAAGTCGATTTCGCAGCCCGCCATGATGACGTTGATATCGCCGCCCCTGAAGCGCTGCGACGACACGCGCCGCACGTAGCCGCCCAGGATGGCCGTCACTTCGATGATGCTGTCGTCGTCCGCCTGCCCGCTGGCGCCGGGCGCCGCAGTGGCCTCGGCGGCGTCCTTGTCCAGCGACACGGCGCCATTCCTGGGCTGGCCGAAGGCGTCTGGCGCAGCGGTGCCGCCGGGCGGCGCGGCAAAATGCCGGCGGCGCTGCCGCTGCTGTGCGCCGGGCAAGGATTTCGACACGACGGCCACGCCGGCGGCGATGATGAGCAGCGGCCACAGCATGCTCCAGTTGATATAGAACAAGCCCATGGCTTTCAAGGTCCAGCTCAAGCCCAGCAAGACCATCACGCCGCCGAGAATGTAGCCGGAGCGGGTATGGCTTTGCGATATTTTCAGCAAGCCGAAAATGATGAGGATGGTGGGCCAGAAGCGGAAGGTGTAGCGCACATTGATGAAGCCCAGGTTATCGAGCAGGAACAGCAGCCCCAGGCCGATGACAATGACGCCCAGCACGATCTGCGATGGCGAATGCAGCGGCGGTCTATTTTTCATGCTCGGACTCCCGGTAGGCAATAAAATGTTTGTTCAGCAGCGGTTCCAGCACGAGGCCCACGCCCCAGGCGATCAGCAAGGCTGGCCAGCTATTGTAGAAACTTAAGTTCCACAGTTCTTCATACGACACATACCACCACGCGGCGAAGAAGATCAGCCACAGGCCGCTCAATACCTGCTTGGCGGACACGGGCGCAACCAGCTTGTTGAGGCCGAAGACGACCAGTATCAGGGGCCAATAATGCCATAGTGCATAGTAGTCATGGAGATAGATCACATCGAGCCGGTCCAGCAGGATGACGGCGCCGACGGCGATCAGCAGCACGCCCCACAGCAGCTGGGTACGGCGGTAATAAGCGGGTTCAGGTTTCACGGTCGCCCCTTGAAGTGAATTGATCGTCAAGATACGCGGATTTCAGGCCCGCGAAAACTGCGCTTCGGCGAATGGCGGACAGGTGGCGGTGAATGGCGCGGCGGAGGGAGCGACAGGCAAAAAGACCGGCTAACGCCGGCCTTGAAGGGGTTCGCAGTTCACACCGCGACCTGGAGTTGCAGTGCGCAGCCGCATGGCGCAAGCGCGCCCGCGGCGGAAATCTGGTGCCGATCCTTGAGGCGACCGGCTGACCTGCTGGAAGATCGAACATGCCGCCAACTTCACGGCAGTGCGTCTCAACCAAGCAAAGCCATCATACTCCCGATCGGGCAAAAGCACCGTTCGCTAGCGCACACAGATGCCGTTTTGCTGAGCTGCATCAAGCAGCCGTGGCGTGCGGCGGCTGCAGCATGTCGTTCCCGATCCATGCCAGCACGGACGGTCCCTGCGGCTGCCAGCCCAGCAGATTGCGCGACCGCTCGCCGCGCACGCGGCTGTTGGAACCGAGACCGTACGAGGCCATCTCGTAGCCCCATTCCGCAATGGCTTCCGGCAGCGGCCAGTCCTGCGCGGGTCCCAGGTCCAGCGCCTGGGCGATGGCGGCCGTCATGTCGCGGAAGGCCGCCTCGCCCGACTCGACAAAGTAAAACGTGCCGGCGGGCGATTTTTCCAGCGCCAGCAGGTACAGGCTGACGACGTCGTCGATATGCACGTTCGACCAGATGTTGCGGCCCGGCCCCACGTGGCGCACGATGCCGCTCCTGCGCGCCTGCTTGAGCAAACGGGGCAATTGCACGCTGTCGCGCGGCAAGGCGCCGTGGCCATAGATCAAAGTGTTGCACAGCACGCTGGCGCGTACGCCCTGGCCTGCGCTGGCCAGCACCAGCTCATCGATGGCGACCCGTGCCGCCTTGTCGGCCGTCGGCGCCGGCAGCCTGTCTTCGTAATAGATCTGTTCCGTGCCCTCGCCGCCCGAGGCGTCGCCCACGATGGACGAGCCGCTGGTGTGCAAAAACACCTTGTTCGTGCCGGCCAGCGCCTCAATGATGGCTTCGACGGCGCCCCGATGGTCGCTGCTGGCCGCATTGATGACGGCGTCCGCCGCCCTCGCCTGTTCGATGATCAGCTCGCGGTCGTTCAAGGTGCCGACGATGCCTTGTACGCCGATGGCGGCCAGCTCGGCCACCTGCTCCGGCTTGCGCACGAGGCCCGTCACCTGATGGCCGGCGCGCACGAGGCCCGCCGCGATGGAACTGCCGATGAAACCTGCCGCGCCTGTCAAGAATACTCGCATCATTACTCCTTTGTTGGTTCAGATTGCAATCAATCACAGCAACAAAGTATGCGCGCTTTCATCTTTCGAAAAAAGCGGCCGCACAGCAAAAGATCTATGACTTTGGCGCAACAATCTTCTGCTTGAGCTGCAGGGCGGCGATGTAGCGGCTCCGGTAGGCGGGATCTTCTGGCGTCAGCAAGGTGAGCCTGTCGCGCGCGCGCGTGGCGGCGACATAGAAGCGGTTTTCCTCTTCCAGCGGATCCGTCTTGCTGCGCGGGAATTCGTCGACGGCCAGGTAGGGCAAAATCACGTGGTTGTACTCGAGGCCCTTGATCTGGTCGATGCAGGCGATGACGAGTTTGGCCTTGCCGGTCGAGACCGTCACGGCCTCTTCCATCTCGCCCAGCCAGCCGGCAAAGCCGCCCAGCGCCACGCCCGCTTCGCGGCATACGTCGATAAAGCCATGCAGGGAACGGGCGACGACCCGCGCCTGGGCCGGATCGACATAGATGCGGCGCGCCGTCTGTTCCAGCTGCATCAGGCCAAAGATGTGCTGCAGCGCGTCGCCGGCCAAGGCGTCGGGAGGCAGCGCGCGCAGGTAGTCGACGGCGGCCAGGGTCAGCGCCGCCTTGTCCTGGTTCTGCGACTTGGCCAGCTGGTTCGTCAAGAAGCCTTCCAGCAAGTCGGGATAATTGGCCACGTCGGCCTTGGCTTGCTGCAATTCCGTGCGCGTAAACGGGATTTCCGCGAAGGCCACCAGGGCTTCGAGGATTTCGCCGCGGCGCGGGCCGCTCTTGATCGCGTGCAAATCCTTGCGGGCGATGGCGACCATGCCGCGCAGCATCAGCACTTCCAGGCTCAGCAGATAGCTGTTCATGTCCACCAGGCCATACGCAATGCCGCTCTGAAACAGCGCCGTTTCCACGCGGATGGCCTGGTCGCGGTCGCGCAGCAAGATGGCAGTCGTGCCCGCATGCGCGTGTTCGAGCGCGGCGATCAGCTGGGCGCTGCACGCCTGCGGCTGCGCATGGTCATATTCGAGCAGCTCGATCTGCGTGGCGCGCGACAGGGCCGACACGCTGGGCTTGTTCTTCAGCACGCCCACGGCCTGCGCCAGCTGCGGGCCGTAGCGGTAGGATGCCGTCAGCGGCAGGCGCTGCAAGGCGGGGAATTCCTGCTCGAAGCGCTGGCGCAGGAAGCGGTGGTCGGCGCCCGACCACGTGTAGATCACTTGATCCTTGTCGCCGGCGCCGCAGAAAAACGCGTTGCCGCGGCGTATCAGCATGGTCAGCAGGCGGAACGACGCCTCGTTCAAGTCGTGCAATTCATCGGCCACGATGATCTGGAAGGCCGGCAATTGCTGGCGCAGCGGCTCGTCGCCGTCGAGCATGCGCACGAGATCGTAGGTGGCGTCGAATGGGGCGCGGAACTGGATATCGCCCGTGTCGGCGCCGCGCAAGCCTTCGTATTCGCGCAGCCACAGATAGTGCGTGCGCGACATGCCCAGCATTTCCAGGTTGTCGTCCAGGGAATTGCTCTCGAAGTCAGGATTCTGGAAATCCAGGCGCGCCTTGGTGCGCAATTGCAGTTTCAGGAATTCGGCAATGGCCCCGTTGGTCGTATTGATTTCCAGCGGGTAGCGGTGAGCGTATTTCTCGGAAACCACTTCCAGCGCTTCCCAGGCCACGGGGCGCAGCTCTTCATCGCTGCGCATGAACGCCACCTGCATGTTTTCCAGCTGCGACAGCACCTTGGCGGCAAAGGCGTCGAAGGTGTCGATGGTCAGGCGCTTGACGACGCCCAGCGGCACGCCCACTTCCAGCAGGCGCTGGCGCAGGGCCACGCGCGCCGCTTCCGTGAAGACGAGGGCCAGCATGCGTTCGGGCGCGCGGCCCCGGTGCAAGGCTTCGGCCAGGCGCAGGGCCAGGGTCGTCGTCTTGGCCGCGCCGGCATTGGCGTCGATCAGGACGACCTTCTTTTGCGCCGTCTGGATGGCGACCTGCTCGGGCGTGGGCGTGATGCGTTTGGGAATGAACTGCGGGGCGTTATCTGTACTCAAGGGTATCCTGAAATGGTGTCTGTTCTCGGCGCGCTACCAGGCGCAGGTGCGCAGGCCGGCAAAGATGTCGCCCCGTTCGGGTGCATGGAAGGCGCGCATGCGGGCCGAATGCAGGCGCTGCGGCGTGGCGAACGAGGCCCCGCGCAAGACCTGGTGCTGCATGAAATACGGCGCCGAATACTCGCGCCAGGCATCCACCGCAAAGCCCGGATACGGCTCGAACGGCGTCGCCGTCCACTCCCATACCTGGCCCCAGTGAAAGCGCGGGTGGCCGGACAGCGCAGCATACTCCCATTCCGCCTCGGTCGCCAGGCGGCGCCCCGCCCAGGCGCAATACGCCTGCGCTTCATACAGATTGATGTGGCGCACGGCTTCGTTCGGCGGCAAGGTCGTGCGCTGGCCGAAGCGCATGGTGCGCCACTGCGTCGCTTCGCGCAGCCAGTACAAAGGCGACGAGCGCTCCTGCCGCATCAGCCAGGCGCTGCCGGCCGCGCTCCAGAACTGGCGGTTCTGATAGCCGCCATCGGCGACAAAATCGGCAAACTGGGCGTTGGATACGGCGCAGGCATCGATGGAAAACGGCGCCACGTAGCAGCTATGGGGCGGCGATTCATTGTCGAAGGCAAAACCGGCACCGCGCGGCGAGCCCAGTGCAATGGTACCGCCAGGAAAAGCGATCTGCCTCGCCCCGGGCGGCAAGGCCGGGCTGGCGGCCAGGGATTCCGGTGCTTCCAGACCCAGCCATTGCAGACCGGCCAGCATTTCCTCGCCACACAAGTCTTCATGCGCCAGGGCCAGCCGGTACGGCGCCAGGGCGCTGTCGACATTGGCTTCGCGCGAGAGCTTATCGAGCACGCGGTCAAGCACTTCATGGCAATACGTTTTGACGGCGCCGGGGCTGGGCAATTCCAGCGTCCAGCGCGCGCGGTGCTCGACCATATTGGCGTCGAACAAGTCGTCGCCGCGCGTCAGCAGGGAATTATAAATGGCGTCGGCCGGATGGCTGGACGCCGCTTCGCGCAGGATGAACCACTCGGCAAACCAGGCGATCTGCGCCAGTTGCCATAAAGGCGGATTGAGGCGCGGATGACGGGGCAGGCCCGCCACCACGTCCAGGCCGGCAGTGACGTAACAGTCGAACAGGGAAAGGGTGTCCTGGCGCGCGGCCAGCAGCGACTGGGCCAGTTGCTGCGCGCCGGCGTGGCGAAAAGAGGCGTTGATTAAAGTCATAGCCAGATTGTAACGACTTATGCCAACCTTGCACTAGTCGCACAGGAAACAGGGAGGCCCCCTCCCCCGCCTACTTGACCAGCAACTCGCCCTGCAGCGGCGTGACGACGGATTTGGGCATGCTGACGATAAAGCTGCTGCCCTTGTCGGCCACCGACTGGATGGCCAGGGTGCCGCCGTGGCGCAGCAGCACGTGCTTGACGATGGCCAGGCCCAGGCCCGTGCCTTGCGTTTCGCGCGAGCGGCTCTTGTCGACGCGGTAGAAACGTTCCGTCAGGCGCGAAATATGCTCCTGGCTGATGCCGATGCCCGTGTCTTGCGCGATGAATTGCGGTCCGGCCGGGCCATCCTGCCAGCGCAGGGTGATGGTGCCGCCGGCCGGCGTGTAGCGCACGGCGTTCGAGGCCAGGTTGCCGAAGGCGCTGTACAGTTCATCGTAGCTGCCCAGCACGTCGGGGCCATCGCATTCCATGGTCACGTCATGCTTGCCGGCCGACAAGCCCTTGGCGTCGCGCAAGACTTGCTGCATGAGCTTTTTGATGTCCACGGGTTCGGGGCGCAGCGGATAATCGACCGATTCCAGGCGCGACAGGGTCAGCATGTCCTCGATCAGATGCTGCATGCGGTGGCCCTGCTCCGTCATCAGCTTGAGGTGGGCGGCGCGCGTGGCGGCGTCCAGGTCCAGCTCGGCGGAAGCGATTTCCGGGAAGCCCACGATGACCGTCAGCGGCGTGCGCAATTCGTGCGAGGCGTTGGCGATGAAGTCGCGGCGCATCATTTCGATGCGTTCCGTCTCCGTCACGTCGTGCGTGACGAGGATCTGGCGGCGGTTCTCGAACGGGATGATCTGCACGATCAGCTTGCGGTTGCGGAAAGTGATCGTCAGCGGCTGGTCGTAGCGGCCCAGGATGATGTAATCCATGAACTCGGGGCTGCGGATCAGGTTGGTCACGCGCATGCCCTTGTCGCGCTCGTGCGTGAGGCCCAGGTGTTTCTCAGCGGCAGGATTGCACCATTCAAGGAAGAGCACGTCGTCCATGATGACGACGCCGTCGGGCAACAGATGCATGGCCTGGCGGAATCGCGCCAGCCATTCCGTCAGCTCGGCCTGGTTTTTCTCGTCGTCGCGGCGCATGCGGTACAGGCGCGCGAAGATGCTGGTCCAGGCGCCCCAGCCGTCGGGCAGCTTGGCGCTTTGCGGATTGTCCAGCCAGTTACTCAGCTGGAACAGATACGACAGCTGCACGAACACCATCATGGCCATCAGCACGAAGGCGATGCCCAGCGCATACGTGGCGCCAAACAGATACCAGACGACGGCCACGCCCAGCAGCGCCAGCACCATGCGCAAGGCGGCCGGTACCCAGAACAGCAATTTCGGATTCATAGAGTGAGGCTTTACTTTTCAGACAACATGTAGCCGACGCTGCGCACCGTCTTGATCAGGCTTTCCGCCTCCTTCAAGGCTTTGCGCAAGCGCAATACGTGGACATCGACCGTGCGTTCCTCGATCACCACATGGTCGCCCCACACCTTGTCGAGCAGCTGGCTGCGCGAAAACACGCGCTCCGGATGGGCCAGCAGGAATTTCAGCAGCTTGTATTCGGCATGGCCGATATCGATCTTCTGTTCATCCATCATCACCGTGCAGCTGACGGGGTCCAGGGCCACGTTGCCGGCGCGCATGGGCGCCTGCGCGTGTTCCGGACTCTTGCGCCGCAACAAGGCCTTGGCGCGGGCCAGCAGCTCGCGCGGCGAGAACGGCTTGGTGACGTAATCGTCGGCCCCGCTGTTCAGGCCGGCCAGCTTGTCTTCTTCCATGCTCTTGGCGGTGAGCATGATGACGGGAATGGCGGCGAAATTGCGGTCGGCGCGGATGCGCGACAGCAGGCGCAAGCCCGTCTGGTCCGGCAGCATCCAGTCCAGCAGGATCAGATGCGGCGTGCGGTGCTGGATGAATTCCCAGGCATCAGCGACGTTTTGTACGGAACAGCAATTCCAGCCGGATTCGCGCAGCGAATAGGTCACCAGTTCAACGATGGCCGGCTCATCTTCAACAATCAATACCGTGGTTTTATCAGATGCCATAAAGCTTACTCAGGGAGCTCCTCGGAAATGGCGGGAGCAGCCACCTTGGTGTGGCGGATGTCCTTGCCTTCAACCACGTAGATCACGTATTCGGCGATGTTTTTCGCATGGTCGCCGATCCGTTCGATGGCCTTGGCCACCCACAGGGTATCGAGCGCCGCCGAAATCGTGCGCGGGTCTTCCATCATAAAGGTAATCAGGTTGCGCATGATAGACCGAAACTCATGGTCGATGATGGCATCTTGTGCAATTAATTGTAAGGCCTGCTTGCCATCGTTGCGCGCGAAGGCGTCCAGCGCGTCGTGCAGCATGTCCGTGGCCGTGTTGGCGATGCCGCGCACCATCTCGTAATGGTTGACGACGGCGTTGCCCCGCTTGTGCAGATTCTTCGCCACGCGGGCGATCTTGGTCGCCTCGTCGCCTACGCGCTCGAGGTCGGTAATCACCTTGATGGTGGCCATGATGGTGCGCAAGTCGTTGGCGGCCGGCTGGCGGCGCACGATCAGATGGCTGCAGGCGTCGTCCAGCGACACTTCCAGCTGGTTGACGACGTCGTCTTCGCGCATCACGCGGTCGGCGCGCTCGGGGTTGCCGATGCGAAAGCACGTCATCGCGTCGAGGAACTGGGTTTCAACGATGCCGCCCATCAGGAGCACTTTCGAGCGGATCGCTTCGAGTTCGTTGTCGTATTGCTTGGATGAATGTTCGCCTATCATGCCGTCTCTCCGTATTCAGTTGTCTTGTATATCGTTATTCCGGGCGGATCAGCCGAAGCGGCCCGTGATGTAATCCTGCGTTTCCTTGCGGGCCGGATTCATGAAGATCTGGTCCGTTTCGCCAAATTCCACCAGTTCGCCCAGGTACATATACGCCGTGTAGTCGGAGCAGCGCGCCGCCTGCTGCATATTGTGCGTCACGATGGCGATCGTGTAATCCTGTTTCAGTTCGCTGATCAGCTCTTCCACCTTCGAGGTCGAGATCGGGTCCAGCGCCGAGGTCGGTTCATCGAGCAGCAGCACGTCCGGTTTCACGGCCACGCCGCGCGCAATGCACAGGCGCTGCTGCTGGCCGCCCGACAGCGACAGGCCGCTCTTGGTCAGCTTGTCCTTGACTTCGCCCCACAGCGCGGCCTTCTTCAGGGCCCACTCGACGCGCTCGTCCATCTCGCCCTTCGACAGGTCTTCATACAGGCGCACGCCGAAGGCGATGTTGTCGTACACGGACATGGGGAACGGCGTGGGCTTCTGGAACACCATGCCGACCTTGGCGCGCAGCATGTTGACGTCCTGGTCGGCGTCGAGCACGTTGCGGCCGCGGTACAGGATGGAGCCTTCCGCGCGCTGGCCCGGATACAGGTCGTACATGCGGTTCAGGGTGCGCAGCAGGGTCGATTTGCCGCAACCGGACGGGCCGATGAAGGCGGTAACCTTCTTCTCGTGGATGTCCAGGTTGACGTTATGCAAGCTTTGCGTTTTGCCGTAAAAAAGTTCAGGCCCGAAATCTCGATGGTTTTTTCTTTGGTGCCAGGTCTTGGGCTGGATTCATTTGCGTATTCATATGGGTTCGCTTCGCTCGGTATCTGTTTAATTAGGGACTTTTTGGCTGAACACGGTGCGCGACAGGATATTCAGGGCCAGCACGCTGAAGGTGATCAGCAATGCGCCGCCCCAGGCCAGCGAGCGCCAGTTGTCGTACGGGCTCATCGCAAACGATGCGATGACGGACGGCAAGTTGGCCATCGGCGCATTCATGTTGAAGCTTTGGAACTGGTTATTCAGGGCAGTGAACAGCAGCGGCGCCGTTTCGCCAGCGATGCGGGCCAGGGCCAGCAGCACGCCGGTGATGACGCCCGCTTTCACGGCGCGCAAGCGCACCAGGGTGGCGACCTTCCAGCGCGGCGCGCCGAGGGCAAACGCGGCTTCCAGCAGGCTGTTCGGCACCAGGCGCAACATATTGTCCGTCGTGCGCACCACCACGGGCACGGCGATCAGGGACAGGGCGATGGCACCGGCGTAACCGGAGAAGTGTTTCACGTGGGCCACATACAGCGCATACACGAACAGGCCGATGACGATCGATGGCGCCGACAACATGATGTCCGTCACAAAACGCGTCACTTGCGCCAGCTTGTTTTCTTCGCCGTATTCAGCCAGGTAGATGCCGGCCAGGATGCCGATCGGGGTGCTGACGACGGTCGCCAGGCCCACCATCAGGGCGCTGCCGACGATGGCATTGATCAGGCCGCCGCCTTCGCTGCCGGGAGCCGGCGTCGTTTGCGTGAACAGATCGACGGACAGCGCGCCGAAACCCTTGATCACCAGGGTGAACAAAATCCACACGAGCACGGCCAGGCCCAGGGCCATGGCGGCCACCGACAGGGCGATGCCGACGCGGTGCATCAGCAGGCGCTTGCGGTAGACGGGGTTCATGGCCGGCTTGGCCGGAACGTCGTGGGTGCTAACTTGGCTGAGCTGGCTCATTTCGTGCCTTCCTTGCGGGACATGCCAGCCAGCATCAGCTTGGCGGCGGATAAGACGATAAAGGTGATGACAAACAGGATCAGGGCCAGCGAGAACAGCGACGATACGTGCAGCGCCGATTGCGCTTCGCCGAATTCGTTCGCCAGCAGCGAGGTGATGCTGTTACCGGCGGCAAACAGCGACCACGACAGTTTATTCGCGTTGCCGATGACGAAGGTGACGGCCATGGTCTCGCCCAGCGCGCGGCCCAGACCCAGCATGACGCCGCCGACGACGCCGGTCTTGGTGTATGGCAAGACGATCTTGCGCACCACTTCCCAGCGCGTGCAGCCGAGGCCGTATGCGGATTCCTTCAGCACGGCAGGGACGATTTCGAACACGTCGCGCATCACGGAAGCGATGAAGGGGATGATCATGATGGCCAGCACCAGGCCGGCCGTCAGCAAGCCGATGCCCATCATGGGGCCGCTGAACAGCTGGCCGATGACGGGCACGTTGCCCAGCGTGGCTTTCAGGATAGGCTGGACGTGGTCGGCGAACAGGGGCGCGAAGACGAACAGGCCCCAGATGCCGTAGATGATCGATGGCACGCCGGCCAGCAGTTCGACGGCCGTGCCCAGCGGGCGGCGCAGCCAGGCCGGGCAGATTTCCGTGAGGAACAAGGCGATGCCGAAGCTGACGGGAAAGGCGATCAGCAAGGCGATGACGGACGTCACCAGGGTGCCGATGATGGGGATCAGGGCGCCGTACTGGTCATTGACGGGATCCCATTCCGCGGACACGATGAAATGCAGGCCGAAGGTCTTGAAGGCCGGTATCGATTCCATGATCAGCGAAATGATGATGCCCACCAGGACGATCAGCACCGACAGGGCGAACAGCATCGTCACCTTGTGGAACATGAAATCCTGAAAGCGCTGCTTGCGCATGGTGGAAAGCATTTGCGCGTGACTGATGGAATCGGTCATGGTGCCGCCTGGCATGGGGATCGTGGAGGAGGTAGATTGTGCGCTCATATTGTGCCAGATGTGGGTGGTACTGCCGGTACTACTGTTTTAATACGCCTGTCAAAACCTACTGCGCGTCGGGATTTACGGCCTGCGATGCTCACTGTACCTTCGTACAGTTGCGCTTCTCGACCGCAACTCCCTTCCGCTCGCTACGGTTTTGTCAGGCGTCGTTGCTTTTATTCTTTCAGCTACTTTTATTCTTTTAGCCAGGACCGTCTGCAAGGGCTTGCGGGCGGTCCTGGCTAACTCCCTGCCCCGCCATACTGCCGGCGGGGCAAGGATGAATGACTCAGGCTATGCGATTAGTAGATCGACTTGCCCGATGCATCTTTCAGGTTGGCTTTCCACGATTCCTGCACCAGTTTCACGACCGATGCCGGCATCGGCACGTAGTCCAGTTCGACAGCGGCAGGGCCGCCGTTCTTGTAGGCCCAGTCGAAGAATTTCAGGACTTCCTTGGCCTTGGCTGCGTCAGCCTGGACTTTGTGCATCAGGATGAACGACACGCCGGTGATAGGCCAGCTGTTCTTGCCAGCCTGGTCGGTCAGGACCACGCCGAAGCCTGGGGTTTGCGTCCAGGGTGCCGAAGCGGCTGCTGCCTTGAAGTTTTCGTCGTCAGGCTGCAGGAAGTTGCCGTCCTTGTTTTGCAGCTGGGTGTGCGACATCTTGTTCTTCTTGGCGTAAGCCCACTCGACGTAGCCGATCGAACCCTTGATACGCTGTACGTTGGCGGCGACGCCTTCGTTACCCTTGCCGCCCACGCCGACGGCCCATTTCACAGCCGAACCGGCGCCGATCTTCGATTTGAATTCCGGATTGGTTTTCGACAGGAAGTCGGTGAACAGGAAGGACGTGCCCGAACCGTCGGCGCGGTGCACTACGGTGATTTCCGTGTCCGGCAGCTTGACGCCACTGTTCAAGGCGGCGATTTCAGGCGCGCTCCACTTGGTGATCTTGCCCAGGTAGATGTCGCCCACGACCTTGCCCGTCATCTTCAGCTGGCCTGGGGTCACGCCATCCAGGTTGACGATGGTGACCACGCCGCCCATGATGGCCGGGAACTGCATCAGGCCCGCTTCTTCCAGCTCTTCCGCCTTCAAAGGCATGTCAGAAGCGCCGAATTCAACAGTCTTGGCCTTGATTTGCTTGATGCCGGCGCCGGAACCGACGGACTGATAGTTCAGGCCGTTGCCCGTGTTGGCTTTGTACGTCTCAGCCCATTTGGCGTAGATCGGGTACGGGAAGGTTGCACCAGCACCTGTCATATCTGCCGCCATGACGGAAGCGGAAGAAAATGCCATCGCTGCCGAAGCACCCACGACGATAAATTTGAACATTTGCTTCATTTGCATATCAAGTCCTCAGGGTTGTTAGGGCTCAAAGTCCCGGTTGAATGCTGCGCAGTCTAGCAAGCGAATATGACAGCTTTATGACATGGGTAAAAAATCCTGAAATAATTGGCTACGCCCGGGGAATCGCCCTTTTTGGCACAAAAAATGACAGGACGGGCGACGCTTTATGACAGCTTATGTCACGCTTACGTCATATTTCATGATTACACTCACAACGCGTCATATGCGATGAAATACGGATGAAATACGGCTAGAATTAACTATCTGCAAAGACAAAAGAATATGAAACCTGAACTGCACATGGAAGTGACCAAATCGGGCATCCTGCTTGACCGCGAACTGTCGCAACTGACTTTCAACCGGCGCGTGATGGCCCAGGCGGAAGACCCGAACATTCCGCTGCTCGAGCGCCTGCGCTACCTGTGCATCGTCAGCAGCAACATGGATGAGTTCTTCGAAGTGCGCGTGGCCAGCCTGCTGGCGGCCGGCAGCATCGGCGGTTCGCTGGCCGGCCACCCCGCCCTGGCGGCCAACCTGGAGCGCATCGGCAAGGAATGCCATGCGCTGGTGGAACGCCAGTACGAGATATTAAATAGCGAAGTCTTGCCGGCCCTGCGCGAGGCGGGCGTGCACTTGCTGCGCGACAACGACCGCAACGATGCGCAGCGCGCCTGGGTCAAGCAGTATTTCGACCGCGAAGTGCGCCCCCTGCTGACCCCTATCGGCCTGGACCCGGCCCACCCGTTCCCGCAAGTGGTGAATAAAAGCCTCAATTTCATCGTCTCGCTGAGCGGCAAGGATGCGTTCGGGCGCGGCACGGCGATCGCCATCGTCAAGGCGCCCCGTGTCTTGCCGCGCGTCATCAAGCTGCCGGACGACATTTCCGGCGATGGCGTGTCCTTCTGTTTATTGTCGTCCGTGATCCATGCGCATATCTCGGATTTGTTCGCCGGGCGCGAAGTGATTGCCTATTCGCAATTTCGCGTCACGCGCGACAGCGACCTGTGGGTCGATGAGGATGAAGTCAAGAATCTGCGCCAGGCGTTAAAAGGCGAACTCGTGGGGCGCCAGTTCGGCACCTCCGTGCGCCTGGAAGTGGCGCGCAATTGCCCGCCGGAATTGTCGCAGTTCCTGCTCGACCAGTTCAATCTGGATCAAAGCCGGCTCTACCGCGTCAACGGCCCCGTGAACCTGGTGCGCCTGTCGGAAATGATCGACCACGTCAAGCAGCCCGAGCTGCGCTTCCCGCCGTTCTTCCCGGGCCTGGCCCATAAAGCCATCGGCAACGACATCTTTGCCGCGCTCAACAAGCACGACATCCTGCTGCACCACCCCTACCAGTCGTTCCAGACGGTGATCGACTTCATCCGCAGCGCCGCCTACGACCCGTCCGTCGTCGCCATCAAGCAGACGATCTACCGCACGGGCATGAACTCGGACCTGATGGAATCCTTGATCACGGCGGCGAAGATGGGCAAGGAAGTGACGGTCATCGTGGAATTGATGGCGCGTTTCGACGAGGAAGCCAATATCAACTGGGCCGACAAGCTGGAACAGGCGGGCGCACAGGTCGTGTACGGCGTGGTGGGCCTGAAAACCCACGCCAAGGTGGCCCTCGTCATCCGCCGCGAAGAAGGCGCGCTGCGCTTCTATGCCCACTTAGGCACCGGCAACTATCACCCCACGACCACCAAGCTGTACACGGATTTCGGCTTGCTGACGGCGAACCAGGACCTGGCCGTGGAAGTCAATGAGGTGTTCATTCATCTCACCAGCCTGACCAAGCCGCACAACCTGAACCACTTGTGGCTGGCGCCGTTCGGCCTGCAAAGCGAGATCATCAAGGCCATCCGCAACGAGGCGAAGATCGCCCGTTCGGGCCGGCGCGGACGCATCATCGTGAAAGTCAATGCGCTGGTCGACGAATCCGTGATCCGCGCCCTGTATGCGGCCTCGACCGATGGCGTGAAGATCGACCTGATCGTGCGCGGCGCCTGCACCCTGAAGCCGGGCGTGCCGGGCTTGTCGGAAAACATCAAGGTACGGTCCGTGATCGGCCGCTTCCTCGAGCACAGCCGCATTTACTACTTCCGCAACGACCTGGCGCACGATGTCTACCTGGCCAGCGCCGACTGGATGAGCCGCAACCTGTTCCGCAGGGTGGAAGTGGCCTTCCCCGTGCTGGACCGGGCGCTGAAACGGCGCGTGATCGCCGAGGGCCTGAATCCGTATTTGAAGGATAATACCAATGCATGGGAACTGGAGCCGACGGGCCACTACGCGCGCCGCAAGCCGCGCGGCAAACAGACGCCGTTCAGCGCCCAGCAATATTTGATGCACACACTGGGCACGCCGGGCGCGGAGGTCGGCGAATAGGCAACTCTATACACAGGAGTACAGCATGGATCTCATCTTGTGGCGACACGCAGAAGCCGAGCCGGGCGTCCCCGACCTCGAACGCGCCCTGACCGTCAAAGGCCAGAAACAGGCGCGCCGCATGGGGGAATGGCTGGCCTCGCAATTACCGGAAAATTGCCGCATCCTCGTCAGCCCCGCCCTGCGCACCCTGCAAACGGCGGAAGCGCTGGGGCGCAAGTTCAAGCTGATGCCGGAACTGGCGCCGGGTGCCGAGGCGGAAGACATCCTGAAGGCGGCCAACTGGCCAGGCGGCAAGGAAACCGTGCTCATCGTCGGCCACCAGCCCACCCTGGGCCAGGCGGCGGCCCTGCTGCTGACGGGCGAAGAGCAGGAATGGGAAATGCGCAAGGCCAGCGCGTGGTGGTTCTCGCAGCGCGAGCCAGGCGACCCCGTCAGTGTCTATCTGAAGGCCGTGATGGCGCATGACTTGGTGGTGAAATAGTAAAACAGGGAAATGCGCAAGGCCAGCGCAGGATGGACAGGTTCTCCCAGCGCGAGCCCGGCGACCCCGTCAGTGTCTATTTGAAGGCCGTGATGGCGCATGACTTGGTGGTGAAATAGTAAAACAGGGAAATGCGCAAGGCCAGCGCAGGATGGACAGGTTCTCCCAGCGCGAGCCTGGCGACCCCGTCAGTGTCTATCTGAAGGCCGTGATGGCGCATGACTTGGTGGTGAAATAGTAAAACAGGGAAATGCGCAAGGCCAGCGCAGGATGGACAGGTTCTCCCAGCGCGAGCCTGGCGACCCCGTCAGTGTCTATTTGAAGGCCGTGATGGCGCATGACTTGGTGGTGAAATGAGGGTGGTGAAATAGGGGGACTGAAGCAGAAAATGCGCAAAAAGTGCGCTGGGACAAATACTGGCAGGAATTGCAACTCAGCAGCCTTGTAAAGCGCTGCCGATCTGCTAGAGTTTAATTGCATCAACTACGTGCTGGAGCGCTGCTCCGGCACATTGAGCAACCCAGCGGACAGCCGTCCAACGGCGGCTGAAAGACCATGTTAACCTTCCTCGTTTTTCTCTTCATCGCCATCTTCGCCGCCATCATCGGCTTCGTCGCCTTTGAACTGGTCGAAGAAATGCGCGGCAGTCACCATAAGCTGATGGACCGCTACCACGAGTAGTGTTCACCTCGGCAATATCGCATGGCGCCAGCGACGGCCTACAGGCCCGTCCCTCGCGCCATCCTTGTATTTACGCTCCAGCCTCAAACTCCCGTTTTGAACTTCGTATAGATGCGCGTCATCAGGCGGCGGATATCGGCCGTGGTCGCTTCCGGCGCGGCCATGCGCTGCTTGTCCGCGTCCGGCAGGAAGATGGCCTTGTTCTCGCCGATGTCCTTGCGTACATACTTGATGCTGGCCAGGTTAGGATTCGCGTAGAACACCTTGTTGCTCAGGCTGGCATGCACTTGCGGACGCAGGATGTAGTTGATGAACAGGTGCGCATTGTTCGGGTGCGGCGCGTCGGCGGGAATGGCCATGGTGTCGAACATCAGGGCGGCCGTCTTCGGCACCAGCACCTGGATCACGTTGCCGTTCTTCGCGTCGATGGCGCGCTGGCGCGCGATATTGATGTCGCCCGACCAGCCCAGCGCCACGCAGACGGAGCCGTTGGCCATGTCATTGATGTAGCCGGACGAGCTGAACAGCGTTACGTAGGGGCGGATCGCCTGCAGCACCTTGCCCGCTTCCTGGTAGTCGGCGGCCGTTTTCGAGTAGGCGGGCTTGCCCAGATATTGCAGGGCGGCCGGCAGCACTTCCGACGGCGAATCGAGGAAGGACACGCCGCACGATTTCAGCTTGGCCGCGTATTTCGGGTCGAAGATCAAATCCCAGGCGTTGTCAGGCATGGGCATGCCGCCCAGCGCGGCCTTGACCTTGTTGACGTTGATGCCCACCGTCGTGTAGCCCCACAGCCAGTCGACCAGGTAATCGTTGTTCGGGTCGATCTTCGACAGCTTCGCCTGCAGGTTCGGGTCCAGGTTGCCCAGGTTCGTCAGCTTGCTCTTGTCGAGCTTGCGCAGCAGGCCCGCATCGATCTGCAGCCGCGCCCACTGGGCCGTCGGCACGACGATGTCGTAGCCGGACTTGCCCGCCACCAGTTTCGCATTGAGGATTTCGTTATTGTCGAAAACGTCGTAGCGCACCTTGATGCCCGTTTCCTTCTCAAAATTCTTGATCGTATCGTCGCCGATATAGTCCGACCAGTTATAGATGTTCAGGACCTTCTCTTCCTGCGCCTGAGCTTGGGCAGACAATGCCAGCATGGCCGCCGCCAAGGTCAGTCCCAGTCCAATGCGCCGTCCTGCTCGCCATGTGTTTGCCATCGTACCGCCTCCGGAATTAGTCAGAAAATAGTGACGATGATAGCAAGAAGGGCGCGATCAGGTCTAGCCCGATCGCGCCCTGCCTGAGGACGTCTAACAAAACCTGCTAAGCGTCGCGCTTTGCGGCCTGCGATGCTCACCGTACTAGAGTACGGTTGCGCTTCTCTGCCACAAATCACTGCCGCTCGCTACGGTTTTGTTAGACGTCGCAAATCGTCGCAAATCTTTCTCACTGCAAATGCCGTAAAACTGGGGTCAGACCCGATGGGGGAAGCTGCCCCAATGGGGTAGCTTCCAATCCCGCAGGGACTGACCAGCCAGCATTACACCTTGTCCAGCCCCACCTGCGCACCCGTAAACACCAGGTTGCCGTTCTGGGCGTCGATGCGGATCTCGTCTTTCGGGCCGAAGCGGCCTTCCAGGATCAGCTTCGACAGCGGATTTTCGATCTGCTGCTGGATCGCCCGCTTCAACGGACGGGCGCCATACACCGGGTCGTAGCCCGCTTCGGCGATTTGCTGCAGGGCCGCGTCCGTCAGGCTCAGCTGCATGTCCATGCGTTCCAGGCGTTCTTCGAGAATCTTCAGCTGGATCTTCGCGATCGCGCCGATGTTTTTCTCGTCGAGGCCGTGGAACACGACGATTTCGTCGATGCGGTTGACGAACTCGGGACGGAAGTGCGAGCGTACCTCGGCCATCACGGCCAGCTTCACGACACCGGGATCATCGCTTTCCATCGCCTGGATCTTGTGCGAACCCAGGTTCGAGGTCATGATGATGACGGTATTCTTGAAGTCCACCGTGCGGCCCTGGCCGTCCGTCATGCGTCCGTCGTCGAGCACTTGCAGCAGCACGTTGAAGACGTCGGCATGCGCCTTTTCCACTTCATCGAGCAGTATCACGCTGTACGGCTTGCGGCGCACGGCTTCCGTCAGGTAGCCGCCCTCGTCGTAGCCCACGTAGCCCGGTGGCGCGCCGATCAGACGGGCCACGGAATGCTTCTCCATGAACTCGCTCATGTCGATGCGGATCATCGATTCTTCCGTATCGAACAGGAAGGTCGCCAGCGCCTTGCTCAGCTCGGTTTTGCCCACGCCCGTCGGTCCCAGGAACATGAAGGAACCATAGGGACGGTTCGGGTCCGACAAGCCGGCGCGCGAGCGGCGGATGGCGTCGGCCACGGCCGTGATCGCTTCATCCTGGCCCACGACGCGCTCATGCAGCTTTTCTTCGATGTGCAGCAGCTTGTCGCGTTCGCCCTGCATCATGCGCGACACGGGAATGCCCGTCGCGCGCGACACCACTTCGGCGATTTCCTCGGCGCCCACTTCCGTGCGCAGCAGCTTCGGCTGGTCGGGATCGAGCTTGGGCATGCCGCTGTCGGCCTGCTTGAGCTGGGCTTCCAGCTGCGGCAGCTTGCCGTATTGCAATTCCGACACTTTCTGCCAGTTGCTTTCGCGCGTGGCCTGCTCCATCTGCAGCTTGACTTGCTCGATCTCTTCCTTGATGTGCGTGCTGCCCTGCACCACGGCTTTTTCCGCCTTCAGGATTTCCTCGAAGTCATTGTATTCGCGCTGCAGCTTGACGATTTCTTCCTCGATCAGGCCCAGGCGGCGCAACGACGCTTCGTCCTTTTCCTTCTTGACGGCTTCGCGCTCGATCTTGAGCTGGATCAACCGGCGTTCCAGCTTGTCCATCACTTCCGGCTTCGAATCGATCTCGATCTTGATCTTCGCCGCTGCCTCGTCGATCAGGTCGATCGCCTTGTCGGGCAGGAAACGGTCCGTGATGTAGCGGTGCGACAACTCGGCGGCCGCGATGATGGCCGCGTCCGTGATTTCCACCTTGTGATGCAGCGCATACTTATCCTGCAAGCCGCGCAGGATGGCGATGGTCGCTTCCACGGTCGGTTCGTCGACGAGCACTTTCTGGAAGCGGCGTTCCAGCGCGGCATCCTTCTCGATGTACTTGCGGTACTCGTCGAGCGTGGTCGCGCCCACGCAGTGCAGCTCGCCGCGCGCCAGCGCCGGTTTCAGCATATTGCCCGCGTCCATCGCGCCGTCGGCCTTGCCCGCGCCCACCATGGTGTGCATCTCGTCGATGAAGACGATGGTTTGCCCTTCATCCATGGCCAGTTCCTTCAGCACGGACTTCAGGCGCTCTTCGAACTCGCCGCGGAACTTGGCACCGGCAACCAGGGCGGCCATGTCCAGCGCCAGCACGCGCTTGCCTTTCAGGGACTCGGGCACTTCGCCATTGACGATGCGCTGCGCCAGTCCTTCGACGATGGCCGTCTTGCCCACGCCCGGCTCGCCGATCAGCACGGGGTTGTTCTTGCTGCGGCGCTGCAGGATCTGGATGGTGCGGCGGATTTCATCGTCGCGGCCGATCACAGGGTCGAGCTTGCCCTTGCGCGCCCGCTCCGTCAGGTCCAAGGTGTATTTTTTCAAGGCTTCGCGCTGGCCTTCGGCTTCCTGCGAGTCGACCTTGTTGCCGCCGCGTACGGCGTCGATGGCCGCTTCCAGCGCCTTGCGGGTCAGGCCGTTTTCGCGTGCCAGCTTGCCGCAGTCGGACTTATCGTCCGTCATGGCCAGCAAGACCATTTCGCTGGACACGAACTGGTCGCCCGCCTTTTGCGATTCCTTGTCGGCCAGGTTCAGCAGGGCCACGAATTCGCGGCTCACCTGCACGTCGCCGCCCGTGCCGGAGACCTTCGGCAAGCGTTCGATCGAAGCGCCCAGGGCCTTGGACAGGCCGCCCACGTTGACGCCGGCCCGCTGCAACAGCGAGCGGGCGCCGCCGTCGTCCTGGTTCAACAGGGCCGTCAGCAGGTGGACTGGTTCGATATAGGGGTTGTCGTTGCCCACGGCCAAGCTTTGCGCATCGGCCAGGGCTTCTTGTAGCTTGGTAGTCAGTTTATCTTGTCGCATGAAAAGCGCTCCCGGTTAATTAGTTGTTAACCAAATTGGGGTGAGGCAGTGCTTTTCAAGCATACACAAAGCAGAAAACTGATGCATTTTGGCAAATGCTACGGTGCGGGTCGCGTTCGCTTCAAATGGCGCTTGCTTTTACGGCCCACTTGTCCAGGGCCGTCTCGTCGCTGTCGCGCGCATCGACCCAGCGCGCCCCTTCGGGCGTGTCTTCCTTCTTCCAGAACGGCGCTTCCGTCTTCAGGTAATCGATGATGAATTCGCAGGCGGCGAACGCCTCGCCCCGGTGCGCGGACGAGACTGCCACCAGCACGATCTGCTCCTGCGGCAGCAAGGGCCCCACGCGGTGGATCACCACCGCGCCGGACAGGGCCAGCGCTCCCGCGCCTGCTCGATGATGGCTACAATGGACTTTTCCGTCATGCCCGGATAGTGCTCGAGCTCCATCGCGGCCACGTCCAGCCCTTCGTTCATGTCGCGCACCGTGCCGACGAAGCCGACGACGGCGCCCACCTTGGGGTTGCCTGCACGCAATTGTGCGATTTCTTGACTCAAGTCAAAATCGGCGTGCTGGATGCGGACGGAAGTGTTCATTTCGCATGGCCTCCGATGCGGCGCAGCAGGGTTTCGATGCGGCTGGCCGTGCGCGCATCGGTGGCGGCAGCAATCGCGCACAGCTGCATCAGCTGCGACACTTGCGTAAGCGGCTTCTGGCCCGATTTGAGCGACGATTGCAGCACTTCCACCTGCATCTTCAGACGGTCGCGGGCAAATTCGGCGCCGCTGTCGACGCCGGCGACGATTTCCAGGCGCAACACTTCAGCGAGCAAGCGCTCCTGGTTGGCCTGCAACTGCCGCACGTAGGCGGCAGCGCCCTCGCCCAGCGCGGCCTGGGCGGCGGCAAAGCGCTGCTGCAGGCTGCGTTCGTACTGGGCGTCCAGCGGCGGCAAGGCGCTCCAGCGCTCGGACCAGGCTTGCGCGTCGGCGCCGGCACCGCCATCGGCCAGTGCGGCTTCCAGCGCCTGCACCAGGCGCAGCTTGTCGCGCAAGGCGTTGGCCTGGGCCGCGCCGGCGCGTTCGGCGATGGCGTCCGCCTGCGCTTGCACGCCAGCAACAGCCGCCTGGTAGCGCTGTTCGATCTTCGCTTCGCTGGCGCGCGGCACGGGGCCGGTGACGTTCCAGGCGGCGCGCGTGTCGCGCAGCAAGTGGTTGATGAAGGCCGTACGGGCCTTGTCGTCGCCCTCGGGCACGACGGCCGTTTCCAGCGCGGCGCACAGCGCTTCGCGCGCATGCAGGTGTTCGCGGCGCTCGTGGTCGGCCGCGTGGGCCGTTTCCTTGCGCTTGGCGAAGATATCGTCGCAGGCGGCGCGGAAACGCTGCCACAGCGCCTGTTCCGCGCGGCGTTCCAGCGGCAGGGCCTTCGCCAGCTCCTGCCATTTATCCTGCAAGGCTTTCAGCATGTCGACCGTGTTGCGCTCCGATGGCTTGAGCAGGCCCACTTCGACGATCAATTGCTCGCGGCGCGCCGTCTCGATCTGGCGCTGCGTATCGAGCGGCTTCGACAGGGCGTCCAGCGCGGCGCCGAATTCCGTATCCAGGCGTTTCTTTTCCTTGCGGTCAATGGTGCCCAGGCGCGTCCACGCCTGGCGCAAGCGCTGCGAGGCGGAAGCGACATGTTTCCAGTCGGTACTCTCTTCGGCCGCCAGGGCCGCCGTTTCCGCGATCAGTTCCTGGGCCTTGGCCGCATTGCCGTGGCGCTCTTCGGCCAGTTGCTTGAAATGCTGGGCCGCCGGCGCGTACGCCACGCTGCAGGCGGCGTCGAAACGCTCCCACAGGGACTTCGGCGCGGGGCCGGACAAGGTGTCGAGCGACTTCCAGCGCTCGCGCAGGCTGCCCACTTTCTTGGCCAGCTCGGCCATTGGCAATTGCTGCGCCGGCAATTCTTCGCCCGCCTTGACCAGTTCCTCGCGCGACACGTTGCCGCCCCAGCGCGCCCAGTCGGCCAATTGCTTGAATTGCGCGCGCACATGGGCCAGGCGGTCGGACTGGGCCGGCGTCAAGCGGCCATGCTTGCTATCGCGCAAGGTCTTGTCATGCTCGGACGCCACGTGCAGCAAGCCTTCCTGCAAGGCCGCTTCCATGGCATCGAGGGTCTTGAAGAACTGCTCCGTCGCTTCCTTCGACACGGGCGCGTGTTCCTGGCGCGGCTTGCGCGGCGCCGGTTCCGCATGCGCTGGCGCATCCACATCTGCAGCAGGAACGACAGGCGCTGGGGCACTGGCCAGCAGGGCCGCAAATTGCTGCTGCAGGCTGTCGGACAAACTCGATTCTGGCAGGCGCGGCAAGGCTTGCCACGTGCGTTTCAACACATCGGCGTCCAGGGTGGCGGCGTCCTGTGCCTGCCATTCGGCCAGCGCAGCCTGGCGCGCGTCAAACACGGCCTGGTGCTGCTGCAGCGCCTGCAAGGCGGACTGCGCCTGTTCGCGCGCCTGGATGAAATCGCTCTCCAGGTGTTTCGGCAAGGAAGCGCGCTCGGGCGATTGCGCATGCTGCGCATGTTCCGCGTCCAGGCGGGCCAGCGCCTGCGCCAAGTCGCTGGCGGACTGGCCATTGCTGGCCAGCGCGCGCATGGCACCCACGGCATCGATTACGGCGCGCTGCAGCACCACCTGCGCTTCCAGGCGGGCGGCCAGCGCGGCGCGCGCGGCGGCAAAGGCGCTCTCCAGTTCGGGCGTGGCCTTGATGACTTGCCATTGGCGGTCCAGCTCGGCTACCTGGTTCGGGCTCAGCTTTTCATCGCTCAACAGGCGCTGGGCCGTCTCGATGCTGGCCTGCGCGCGTTGCGTCTCGGCGGCCTGATGACGGATCAGGTCGATGCGGCCCTGCATCAGCTTGGCAACGCGGCGGTCCGTATTGCGCATGGCGTGGTGGACTTTTTCCAGCAGGGGCAAGCTATGGACGTGTTCGGCCGCGATCAGGCGGGCATCGGCAAATTCGCTGGACAGGATGAATTCACAGGCGGCGGCTTCGTCGCCCGCCACGGCATGGGCACGCGCAACCTGTTCGGCGCGGCGCGATGCGCTCTGCGCCGAGGCGGCGGCCTGTTCTGCCACGACAGGATCGGGGACGGCAGTCTTGCTGGCAGAACGCTTGAAGAGAAATTCGAACATGACGGGTTTCGCGTGGATCAAAACCACCATCATAACAAAGCCCGGGGTATTGCATCGGACAGGGCTGAACAAGTTATCAAATGACTAAAATGAATCTTTTCCCTATGACGGCGCCATGTGCCCGGCAATAAAACCACCCTGGCACAGGCGGGCCTGCCGGGGTGTGCGCTCGCTACCCGTTCAAGCCTGCGCGCGCAGCGGCGGTGACGGTGCGCGCTGCGCCGCTGCGCCGCCGGCCTCGGCGTTTTCCCCGTCGGTGGCAGGCGCGCCCGGCGTCGGCAAGGATGTCGGCAAAGGCGCCGGCAAGACAAAGGGCAGCACCTGCGCCTTGCCGCGGCGCGCCTCCTGCGCGCGCGCATCGTAGGCGAGGAACTGGTAGGCGATGGCAAACCACGCTTCGCCCACGATGACCTTGCGCGCCAGCGCGAACAGTTCGCGCTCTTCTTTTTCCAGACGCTGCAGCAAGGCCGCGCAAAAGGCGTCGATGGCCGCACACAGCTGCCCGGCCTGCAATTCGGAATGGTCGATGGCGGCGCCCGCGCCCTGCTGCACCATATTGATGCTTTCCAGCGCCACGTGGTTCAAGCCATTGATTTCGTCGAGCAAGCCGTCCGCATGCGGCGCGGCCTGGCGGATGGCGGGCACCAGATACATTTCCACCTTGCGCCAGTAGCCGCCCTGGTACAGCCGGTTCAGCCAGTCGCCCGCGTACTGCAGCTGCGCCAGGCTGAGCCTGCTCTGCTGGCGCAACTGCACATGCATATACTTCTGAAAGGCCAGCAGGCTGATGCGGATGCTGGCCTGTTCCACCGACAGGGAAACCAATATGTATGTTGCCGTAAGCATGCACTCACTCCCGAAAACGCGCTGGATGTCTGATCCTGGAAGTGAAAGTGTAAAGACTACCGACAGGGATGGGTTTGATCCTGCACAAACCCGCAGCGGGCCAGCCGCGCTTTCTTTTACGGCGCGCGCAGGCCGATATGCAGGTTGACGACGCCGGGCTCTTCCGATGGCGTGACTTCGCCGCCAAAGCTTTTCACCAGCCGCTGCATGCCCTTGTTGCGCGCCATCGCCTCGCCCACCAGCGCTTCCGTGCCCCGGCTGCGGAAATAGTCGACCAGCTTTTCGAACAGGATGTGGCCCAGGCCCTTGCCCTTCAGGGCCGAGCGCACGGCGATGGCGAAATCGGCGTGGATATTGTCCGGGTCGGCCACGGCGCGCACCACGCCCAGGGTTTCCGGCTTGCCGTCCGGCCCCGTGTGCGTGGCGATGAAGGCCATGGCGCGGTCGTAATCGATCTGCGTCAGGCGCGCCAGCTGCGACACGGGCAGCTCGCGCATGGAGGTAAAAGCGCAGGCGCACGTCGTCCGGGTCCAGCGCGTGGAACAGATCCATGTGCTGCGGCGCATCCTCGGGGCGGATGGGGCGCAGCAGGATCGATTGATCCATCCACGTCACCTGCTCTTCCAGTTCCTGCGGATACGGGCGGATGGCCAGGCGGTCGCGCTGCTGGCCCGGCTGCAGGCGGATGCGCGCGTCGAGCGCGATCACGCCGTCCGCGTCGGCCACCAGCGGATTGATGTCGAGTTCGGCCAGCTCGCCGATGTCGGCCACCAGTTCGGCCACCTGGATCAGCGTGTAGCAGATGGCGTCGATGTCGGCCGGCGGCTGGCTGCGGTAGCCGGCCAGCAGCTTCGACACGCGCGTGCGCGCCAGCATGTCGCGCGCCAGCACCATGTTCAGCGGCGGCAGGCCGATCGCATGGTCGGCCGTCACTTCCACGGCGATGCCGCCCTGCCCCACCAGGATCACGGGGCCGAAGGCGGCGTCCGTCGTGACGCCGACGATCAGTTCATGTGATTGCGGCCGGCGCGCCATCTGCTGCACCGTAAAACCGTCGATCAGCGCATCGGGCCGCATGCGGCGCACACGCTTGAGCATGGCGGCGGCGGCCGTGCGCAGGATATCGGGCGTGTCCAGGTCGAGCGCCACGCCGCCCACGTCGGATTTGTGGGCGATGTCGGGCGAATGGATCTTCAGCGCGACGGGATAGCCGATGTCCGCCGCCACGGCCAGCGCCTCTTCCACGTCGGCCGCCATGCGCGTGGTGGCGACGGGAATGCCGTAGGCGGCCAGTATCTCCTTCGAGCGGCATTCGCCGAGCACCGTCTGGCCGGCCGCCAGCGCGGCGGCAACGATTTCGCGCACGCGCGCGCGGCGCGGCGTGGCCGACATCGGCAGCTGCGCCGGCACCTGCATCAGGGTTTCCTGGTTGCGCCGGTACTGCACGATCTGCATGAAGCCATGCACGGCTTTTTCCGGCGTGTCGTAGGTGGGAATGCCGGCGCGATTGAAGACCTGGCGCGCGGGCGCCACGGTGGTGCCGCCCAACAGGCACGACAGCACCGTGCGCGAGGTGGCCTTGATCAGCGGCGTGACGGCTTCGGCGATGTCGATCGAAGAGACCATGGCCGTGGGCGCGTGCAGCAGCAGCAAGGCGTCCGCCTGCGGCTCGTCGAGCAGGGGCTTGATGGCGTCGGCATAGCGCTGCACGGCCGCGTCGCCGGGCAAGCCGACGGGGTTGTCGTGCGACCAGCCCCGCGGCAGCGCCTTTTCCAGCGCGATCACGGTGTCCGGCGACAGTTCGGCCAGCTTGCCGCCGCTGCCCACCAGCGCATCGGTGGCCATCACGCCCAGGCCGCCGCCGTTGCACAGGATCGCCAGGCGCTCGCCGCGCTGCGCGCGGATGTGCGTGAGCGTTTCCACGGCGTCGAACAGTTCTTCGGCCGAATACACGCGCAGCATGCCGGCGCGGCGGATGGCCGCGTCGTACACGGCGTCGGAACCGGCCAGCGCGCCCGTATGCCAGGCCGCCATGGCCGCGCCTTCCGCCTCGCGCCCCGCTTTCAGCACGATGACGGGCTTGCTGCGCGCGGCCGCCCGCGCCGCCGACATGAATTTTCGCGCCGCCTGGATGTCTTCCATGTACAGCAGGATGGCAGCCGTGTCGACGTCGCCGGCCAGGTAGTCGAGCAGGTCGCCGAAATCGATATCGTAGCTGGCGCCCAGCGAAATGAACTTGGAAAAGCCCATGCCGTGTGCATTGGCCCAATCGAGCACGCCCGACACCAGCGCGCCCGACTGCGACACGAAGGCGATCTTGCCGCTCGTCGCACC
Organism: Janthinobacterium sp. C22; assembly: GCF_057919405.1. NCBI lineage: Bacteria > Pseudomonadati > Pseudomonadota > Betaproteobacteria > Burkholderiales > Oxalobacteraceae > Janthinobacterium > Janthinobacterium sp. C22. The sequence goes on from NZ_CP193659.1 coordinate 5,070,712, forward strand.
GACGTGGGCGAAGCTGGCGTTCAAGCCCAGTTTGGGCACCAGCAGCCCCATGCTGTTGGGGCCGAGGATGCGCAGCAAATGCGGCTTGGCCGCCTTCAGCATGGCCAGGCGCAGCGACTGCTCGCGCACGGGATCGAGGCCCGACGTCATGACGATGGCGGCGCGCGTGCCCAGCGCGCCCAGTTCGCGGATCAGCGCCGTGATGGTGGCGGGCGGCGTGCAGATGATGGCCAGGTCGGGCGCCTTGGGCAGGTGCGCCAGCTTGCGGTAGCATTTCAGGCCCATCAGCTCGTCGTACTTGGGGTTGACGGGCCAGATGTCGCCTTGATATCCCCCGCCCAGCAGGTTGTACAGGGCGATGGCGCCCAGCTTGCGTTCGCGCGCCGTGGCGCCGATCAGGGCCACCGAGGCCGGCTTGAACAGCTTGTCGAGATTACGGATACTCATGTTCTGGCCTCATGGATTGCCGGAGCGGGATTGCCGAAGCGACTACGCCCCAGTGTATCGGATGCGTTGCCAAAAAATTTGACTTTGCGTAGCGTTTCACGAAAAACCCGCTCGCGCCTACCAGCGCGAGCGGTGGCTTTCCGTCACGCCCGCCAGCTGCGCCACGATGCGCTTGGGCGAGTCCGCGCTGGTGCGCACCCAGCCGCTGAAGGTGCCGATGGGCTGGATGTAGCGGCTGGCGGCGATCCACAGGTTCTTGTCCTCGCGCCGCGCTCCTTCCGGCTTGAAGTGCAGGTCCAGCAGATCGTCGTCCGTCCATACGTGCCACGGCGCCAGCGGGTTGTCGGGATTGAAGTCGAAATGCGCGCGGCCCAGCGGATACAGCTGGCCATCGAGCCACAGCGCGTTTTCATGCGCGCCGAAATAGCCGGCCTGCAGGTTGAAACCCAGATCCAGGCTGTGCGCGGAGGCCCAGCGCCATTCCGTCTCGCGCGCCAGCAAGCCGTTCGAATAATCGAAGCTGGCCACGCCGTCATCGAGGCTGTAGCCGACGGCGCCGCAGCGCACGCTGCCCCACAAGGGCAGGCCGCCCGATTTTTGCGTCGCATGCACGCTGCCGCCCTCGCCCACGGGTCCCACGGCCAGCAGGGTGGGCGCCACGGGCGGGCCGCATTCCGCGTCGATGCCGAAGTGGCCGCACGCGAGCCGCAAACGGTAGCGCTGCTGCGGCTGCGCCTCGATGGAGATCGCTTGCGAGAGGAAGCGGAAACGGCTGGAGGCGCCCGCATGCGGCGCCACCGTGGCGCACAGGCCGGGGACGCCATCCTGCGAAAAGCTCGCCACGATCTTGCCCTTGTGGCGGTCGAAGGCATACGCGAACGCCGTGCTGGTCCAGCCCAGGTCGACGATGGCCACGCCGCAGAACACGGCCGGCGTCGACAGGGCCACGTAATGCCAGCGCTTGTGGTGGAACAACCGCCAGAGGGCGCCGCGCGCGTGCGGCGGCGCCAGCGCGGCCCAGTCGAAGGCGTCCAATTGCCCCGTGTAGCGGCCGAAACGGGGCTGGCCGTCGGCGTCGAGCAGTTCGGGCGGAGCCGGCGGCAGCATCATGCGGCCCGCCTTTCCCCTTGGCCGCCATCCCGCAGGGCCTCGGCCAGCTGCGCGCCGAAGGCTGCCGGCTGCGCCTGCGCGATGTCAATCTGCGGACAGGCATGCCAGAGCGCCAGGCGCCGCACGGCGCCGGCCACGTCCTGCACCAGGCGGGGGCTGAGGCGCACGCCGTCTTCCAGCGCCAGCGACTTGATCTCGAAGCGCCCCTGCGCGCGGTGCGCCTTGGCGTCCAGGCGTCCAACCAGCGCGCCGCGGCGCAGGATAGGCAGCGTGAAATAGCCATAGCGGCGCTTCTCGGCCGGCGTGTAGCACTCGAGCCGGTAGTCGAAACCGAACAGTTCCAGCGCGCGGCGACGGTCCCAGACGACGGGGTCGAACGGCGACAGGATCGTCGTCAAGGTGGGCGCCAGCTTGCCGGCCGCCGCCGCGCGCAGCAACTCCCCATGCTCGGCATGCACGTAGACGTCATCCTCCCAGCCGGCCACCGCGCAGCGCAGCAGCGCGCCCTCGTCGACCAGCGCCTGCAGATCGTGCGCCAGGCTGGCGCGCGACTGTCTGGTGCGGAAATAGTCGCTGATCCAGCCGGCCCGCGCCAGACCCAGCGCCTTCACGCTGGCCAGCAGCAAACGGCGGCGCACCTGGTCCTCGGGCGGCAGCAAGCCGTCGTGCCAGCCCGGCAAAATGCGTTCGGCGAGGTCGTAATAGCGCTGGAACTGATGCCGCCTGGCGATCATCAGCACGCCCGACGTAAACAGCACTTCGAGCGAACGCTTTTCCGGCTTCCAGCTCCACCAGCCGCCCGCCTGGCCATCCGTGCGTTCGAAGTCGGCCGAGCGCGCGGCGCCGTTGGCGCGGATGTGCTCGAGTACCGACGCGACGGCGTCGCCCTGCTCGGCCATCCATTTCACCGAATACTTCCAGCCCATGGCGGCGGGGTCGAGCATGCGGTGACGGTACAAGCCATAGTCTTCGATGGGCACGAAGCAGGCTTCATGGGCCCAGTATTCGAACAGCGCGCCCTCGGCCAGCAATTGCTCCAGCCACGGCTGCGGATAGTCGCCCAGCCGGCTCCACAGCACCAGGTAGGGGCTGCGCGCCACCACGTGGATGGTGTCGATCTGCAGCACGCCCATCTGGCGGATGGCGGCCAGCACGTCGGCCTTCACGGCTTTTTTACGCCGCGCCTGCAGCAAGCCCTGCGCGGCCAGGTGCAAGGCGCGCGCGGCGGCCAGCGATAGCGGGGGAGGTCGGGAGGAATGGGTTGGTGTGGGCTGTGCATAACAGAAAGATACCGCATTCCGGACGCGCCTTGTGCGTTTTATCGCTATCGGATCGCGCAGCCGGCAGCCACGCTACGCGGCGGGAAATACCAGCGTCACGGCCAGCCCCCTGCCCTGCAGGCCGGCGCCCAGCACGATGGCCGCGCCATGCCGCTCGGCGATGCGCCGCACGATGGACAGCCCCAGCCCGCTGCCGGGCAGCTGCGTCGCACTTTCCACCTGCACCAGGCGCACAAAACGCTCGAACGCGCGCTCATGCAGTTCTTCGGCGATGCCCGGCCCCGTATCGGCCACGCGCAGGTAGCTGCGCCCCGCTTCCACGCCGCAGCTGATCTCGACGGCGCCCGGCGACGGCGTGTAGCGCAGCGCATTCTCGACCAGGTTACGCAGCAGCATCTGCAGGCTGTCCGCATGCAGCGCGCACGGCGCCGGCGCCATGCTCACGCTCAGCGACAGCCTGTACGGCGCGGCCAGCGCCTGCCACTGGGCCGCCTGCTGCGCCAGCAGGTGCGCCAGGTCGCCCGGCGCCAGCGCCACCTGGCCTTGCGCCTGCGGATCGAGCTGCGCCAGCGCCAGCAGCTGGTTGACGAGGCGCGTGGCGCGCTCCACGCTGGCGCCCAGGGCGGCGATGAATTCCTCGCGCTCGTCCGCGCTGCGGGCCCGCTGCAGTACTTGCAGATTCGTCTTGATGGCGGCCAGCGGCGTGCGCAGTTCGTGCGCCGCATCGGCCGTGAAGCGCTGCTCATTGTCGCGGCTGTGCCGCACCCTGCCGAACAGGCGGTTAATTTCCAGCAGCAGCGGATGCAGTTCGTCCGGTGCGCCCGCCAGCCTGACGTCGGCCAGTTCATCGGGCGTGCGCGCCGACACTTCATCGGCCGACGCCTGCAGCACGCGAAACACGCGGTGGATGCTCCACCAGATGGCGAGGGTGGCCAGCGCCACCAGCAGCAGGCCGAACAGCGCGATGCGGTAAAAGAAGCCGCGGCTGATGTCGTCGCGGTGACTGGTCGGCTCGGCCACCAGCAGTTGCAAAGTGCGCTGCGTGTCCCACAGCGAGAACAGACGCCAGCGCTGGCCGCCTATCGTGGTCCACGACAGACCATCGGGCGCACTGCGCGACAGGGCGATGTCGGACGCCGCGTCATTGCGGTACAAGACGCGCTGCCGCGCGTCGCGCACCTTGAACAGCAAATACTGGTGGGGATTGTGCTGGCCGCGCAGGGGCAGGTCGATGGGCCCCGTCAAGCCGTGTTCGCGCACGTCCTTTTCCACCAGCGACAGCAGCAAATGCCCCGTCTCGGTCAGCGACTGGTCGAACAATTCCTGGCTTTCGCGGCGCGCTTCCACGTACACGATGGCCGCGCTGCCCACCCACAGGGCCAGGGTCAGGCTCAGCAGCACGGCCAGCAGGGTGCGCTGCAGCGACCATCTTGTGACGCCGCCGCCGGCCGTTAAGAATCTCTTAAGAACTTCTGCGCAAGATCCGGAGCGAAATATTTTCTGGGTAGCCATGGCCGCAATTGTAAATGATTCTTATTGCCTTCATGATTCCCATTCCCTTGCCAATACAGCGCAATTATTCATTCACCCTTCAGGAGTTTGCATGTCCAACAGCCCCCGCCGCGCGCGCCTGCCGCGCCCCACCACACTGGCCCTGGCTCTGGCCGCCCTGTCCTGCCTGCCGGCTCACGCCCAGACGGGCACGCCGGCCAGCATGCCGGAAGTAGTGGTCTCCGCCTCCGGGTTCGAACAGGATATCAAGCAGGCGCCCGCGTCGATCACCGTGCTCACGCGCGAGGAACTGTCGAAGGAACGCTTCGGCAACCTGACGCAGGCGCTGGAAAGCGTGGAAGGCATCGACGTGGGCGCGGCGGGCGACAAGACGGGCGGCATGAACATCAGCATCCGCGGCATGCCCAGCGACTACACGCTGGTGCTGATCGACGGACGCCGCCAGAACGCGGCCGGCAACGTCACGCCGAACGGCTTCGGCGGCACGCAGACGAGCTTCATGCCGCCGCTGGCGGCCATCGAACGCATCGAGATCATCCGCGGCCCCATGTCGACCCTGTACGGCTCGGACGCCATGGGCGGCGTGATCAACATCATCACGCGCAAGGTGGGCAAGCAGTGGATGGGTTCCGTCTCGGCCGACTACACGGCGCAGCAGGAATCGGACTTCGGCGACGTGAAAAGCGGCCGCTTCTACCTGAGCGGCCCCATCGCCACCGACCTGCTGGGCCTGTCCCTGCGCGGCAGCAAGCAGCGCCGCGACGCGGCCGCTATCCGCTACAGCAACGTGGCCGGTGCGCAAGTCACGCCAAACATGGGCGCCAATCCCGTGCGCGCGGACATCGACAACTTCGGCGCGCGCCTGGCCTTCACGCCGAACCGCCACCACACCGTCATCCTCGACGCGGACGCGGGCCGCCAGACCTACGACAACTCGAAACAGCAGCTGGGCACCGTGGGCTTGCAGGGCGGCTACGGCCCGGAACAGAAATACCAGCGCGACCAGTGGACCCTGTCGCACACGGGCCGCTTCGGCTTCGGCACGCTCGACAGCAGCTACATGGTGAACAAGACGGAAACCCTGGGCCGCACGATTCCGCCGGGCACGCCGGGCGCCGTCGCCGGCAGCGCGCGCACCCTGGAAGTGGAAAGCCAGGTGTTCGACACCAAGCTGGTCATGCCTTTGGGCAAGCACATGGCCACCGTCGGCGCGCAATGGTGGAAGGCGGACATGACGGATGGCGTGGCGCCGAGCAAATTCGAGTTCACGCAAAAAGCCCTGTTCGCGGAAGACGAATGGCAAGTGCTGGAGCATCTCGCCCTGACCTTCGGCGCCCGCTATGACGACCACAGCATCTTCGGCGGCCAGACCAGCCCCCGCGCGTATGCCGTATGGAACGCGACGCCGAGCTGGACCGTCAAGGGTGGCGTCAGCAAGGGCTACAAGACGCCGCGCGTGGAGCAGCTGTCGCCAGGCATCAACGGTTTCGGCGGCCAGGGCACGATCCCGCTCGTCGGCAGCCCGGACCTGAAGCCGGAAACGAGCACGACGACAGAAATCGGCGCGTACTTCGACAATCTGGCCGGCTGGACCGCCAGCGGCTCTCTGTTCAACAACGCATTCAAGGACAAGATCACGACGGGCACGGGCCTCGTCAACTGCAGCTACCGTCCATCGCCGAACCGTCCCGGCTGCGTCAGCTTCGGCAACTGGCCCAACGTCGATGCGTTTGGCCAGTCCGTCAACGTGGACGAGGCCGTCACGCGCGGCGTCGAGCTGAACACGCGCTTCCCGCTGGGCAAGACCTTGTCGGCCAGCGCCAACTACACGTACACGGAAAGCGAGCAGAAGAGCGGCAGCAATGCGGGCAAGCCCCTGAGCGACACGCCCAAACACGCCGTCAACGCGCGCCTGTCGTGGGATATCTCGCGCGCATGGAACGGCTGGCTGCGCGCCGAATACCGCAGCGAGCGCTTCCGCGATCCGGGCACCTCGGCCGCCACGCGCGCCGCCAAGGCCGCGCTGGGCGACTACAAGGGTTACACCATGCTGCACCTGGGAACCAGCTACCAGCTGAGCAAGCGCGTGACCCTGAACGCGGCCGTGTACAACCTGCTCAACAAGGACTTCATCGACTACCAGCCCTACCGCACGGGATCAGGCCAGGCATTGACCTACGCCAACCGCTACGTCAACAGCCTGGACGGCCGCCGTCTGTGGCTGTCGGCCACCGTCGATTTCTGATCAAGGGGCGGCCTCCCGGCCGCCTTTTTTCGTCAGGCCGCTTTGGGCTTGTCGATGCAATAGCCGACCGCATGCACGGTGCGTATCAAGTCCCGCCCCAGCTTCTTGCGCAGGTGGTGGATGTGCACTTGCACGGCATTGCTTTCCACTTCATCACCCCAGCTGTACAGGTTCTTTTCCAGCTGCTCCCGGCTCAGCACCCGGCCGCCATGTTCCAGCAGCAGCTGCAGGATGCGGAATTCCTTCACCGTCAACGTCACGGGCACGCCCCCTTGCGTCACCTGACGGTCCGCGATATCGAGCGCCAGGTCGCCGTGCACGAGGTGCTCGCGCAGGCGGCCCGCAGCGCGGCGGCAGGCGCTGCGGATGCGCGCGGCCAGTTCGTCGAGGTCGAACGGTTTGACGATGAAGTCGTCGGCGCCCGCGTCCAGGCCGGCGATGCGCTCGCCCACCTGGTCGCGCGCCGTGACGACCAGCACGGCGCCGCTGTAGCCGTTATCGCGCAGCAGGCCCAGCGCCTGCATGCCGTCCTGCCCCGGCAAGCCCAGGTCGAGCAGGATGCAGCCGTAGTCGTGCAGGCGCACGGCCGTGTGCGCGTGTTCGGCGCTCGTGACCCAGTCGACGGCGTAGCCGCCCTGTTCCAGGCCGATCTGCGTGGCGCGGCCCAGCTGCGGGTCGTCTTCGGTCAGCAGGATGCGCATGGGGAGGCGGCGCGGTGCGCTCAGTCCTTCTTCTTGATCAGGCCGGCCAGCGCGGCAAACGGATTGTGCGTGGCGGGCGCCACCTCGGCCGACAGCAGGCCGGCGCCACGGTCCGCTTCCAGGTAGCGCGAGTGCTCATTGTCGTGGCAATACAGGCACAGCAGTTCCCAGTTGCTGCCATCGGGCGGATTGTTGTCGTGGTTATGGTCGCGGTGGTGCACCGTCAGCTGCTGCACGTTGGCACGCGTAAATTCGCGCATGCAGCGGCCGCAGACCCACGGATACATCTTCAGCGAGCGCTCGCGGTAGCCGCTCTCGCGCTGGTCGGCGGCGCGGCGCGCTTCGGCCACGATCTTGTCCAGTCTTGCCGCGTCGGGCTTTTTACTCTGCATGACAACTTTCGATATGGGAGGAAGAAGCGTCCATTTTAATGAGGATGGGGGCGCAATTGTACTTTTTCTGCCACTCGCCATGCCCGTGCCGCCCCCGGCGTGCTTTTTTAGCGTGCGCAGCGCCACAGGTACTTGATTTAACGCAAAATAAGGCCAGCGACAGACCACGAACAGACGCTAGGGCAGCAGGCAGCGCGCAGGTCAGCATATTTCGGCTATGATGCGCGCCACGCCGCCCTTCACCTTTCCATGACCCTAGCCTGCAAGCGCCCGTGATAGCGATAACAAGACCCCTGCAACGCCTTGCCCGCCGCCTGTACCGTCTCAGCCTGGTACCCCTGTCCGCGCTCATCTTGCTGCTGGCGCTGTGGGCGGCCGTCTTGTACCAGGTGGGCCAGGAGCGGGCCAGCGCCGTGCGCGACGCCGTGGCCGTCAGCCAGTCGCTGGCGCGCACCCTGGCCGACCACACCAGTTTCACCTTGCGCCAGACCGATCACGCCACGCAATTGTTCAAGCTCAAATACGAGGAAACGGACGGCACCCTGCGCCTGAATGAATTCACGCGCCGCCAGGGCTTGCTCGACAGCGTGCTGCCGTCGAAGCTGGAACTGCCGATCGCCCTCGTCGACGCGCGCGGCGACGTGATCGACAGCGCCAACGCGTATCTGCCGGAAAACCTGGCCAGGCAGGCATTTTTCAGGGCGCTGGCCGCGAATGCGTCCGACACGGCCCTGGTCGACACGCCCATGCTCGACGCGGGCAGCAAGCACTGGACCATCCGCCTGGCGCGCCGCCTGAACGATGGCCAGGGCCGCTTTGCGGGCGCCATCATCATCCACGTCGACCCCACGTATTTTGTCGACGATTACGACCGTCTGAACCTCGACGAGCATGGCGCGCTGATGCTGGTGGCGCGCGACAGCGGCCTGACGGTGGGGCGCATCGGCGAACAATTGATCCTCAGCGACCGCATCGACTTCCGCATGCCGGGCCCGCCGCAGCACGCCCCCGAGGAATTGCTGATCGAGCCGCCCGTCGATGCGACGGCGCGCATCTACAGCTACCACGAACTGTCCCGCTACCCGCTGCTGGCCGTGGTGGGCGTGAGCCGCGCCACCGCCCTGGCCCGCTTCGAACACCGCCGCCTGGCGTATGTCGGCGCGCTGCTCGCCGCCAGCGTGCTCATCGCCGGCTTTACGGCCCTGCTGATGCGCCAGAGCGCGCGCCTGCGCCGCAGCATCCGCCAGGCCAAGGAAACGCAGGCGCTGCTGCGCGCGGCGCACCAGGCCAGCCTCGATGCCGTGCTGCTGCTCAAAGCCTGGCGCCCCGCGCCGGGCAAGCCGGTGGAAGACTTCATCTTCGCCGACATCAACGAGCGGGCCGCCGATATGCTGGGCAAGCCGCGCTCCGAACTGCTGGGCCAGCGCGTGCTGCCGCGCGTGCCGCTGCTGCGCGGCGAGCGCTTTTTCAAGCGCTTCGTGCTGGTGATGGAAACGGGCCAGCCGCTGGAGGATGAATTCGAACTGACCCTGGCCTCGGGCGGCACGCGCTGGCTGCGCCACCAGGTGGTGCCGATCGCCGACGGCGTGGCCGTCACCTCGCGCGACATCAGCGCGCGCAAGCACGACGAACTGGCGCTGCAGGACAACCGCAGCTTCCTGCAGTCGCTGATCGACCATTTGCCCGTGCTGGTGTACGTGAAAAGCGCGCGCCCGGAAAACTTCGGCCGGATGGAAGTGTGGAACAAGGCGGCCGAGGACATCACGGGCCACCTGGCCGCCGACGTCATCGGCAAGACCGACTGCGCCGCCTTCCCGCCCGACTTCGGCCTGCACGACGCCGAGGACGACCGCGCCATCCTGGCCGAGCGGGGCGTCATCGACCACACGGAAAAGCCGCTGCGCCTGGCGGATGGCAGCCTGCGCTACCTGCGCGCAGTTTCCGTGCCCGTGTTCGACGAGCGCCAGCAGGTCGAGCATATCCTGTGCATCGCCGAGGATATCTCGCAGCGCCGCCAGCAGGAACTGGAACTGCGCCAGAAACAGGCCGAGCTGGCCGCCGTCAACGACGCCTCGCCGCTCGGGCTGGTGCGCCTGGACCGTCAGCGCCGCTGCACCTACGTCAACCGCACCTTCGAAGCCATCACGGGCCTGCCGCGCGCCGCCGCACTGGGCGCCGGCTGGACCAGCGCCCTGCACCCGGACGACTATCCGCTGATGCACGTGGCGCTGGAACAGCTCACGCGCAGCCACGCACCGTTCCAGTCCACCCTGCGCTGCCTGCAGCGCGACGGCAGGCTGGTCTGGGTCTCCGTCAAAATTGCCCCCATCCTCATCGACGGCAGCATCGAAGGCTACGTGGGCAGCCTGGACGACATCACCACCTTGCGCGAATCGGAAGTGGCGCTGCTGGAAAGCGAGGCGCGCCTGCGCACCATCGCCGACACCTTGCCGGCCATGATCGCCTACATCGACGCCGACCAGGTCTACCGCTTCCTGAACATCGCGTATGAACGCGAATTCGGCCTGACGGGCCGCCAGGCGCTGGGCAAGAGCGTGCGCGACACGGTGGGCGAAGCGCGCTACCGCACGGTGGCGCCGTATATCGAAAGAGTGCTGGCCGGCGAAACCTTGAGCTTCGAGGAAGAAGACGACAAGGAGGGCATCGAGCGCTGCATGGAAGTGATCTACATCCCGCAGATCGGCGAAGACAGGCTGCAGGTGGTGGGTTTTCACGTGATGCGCCAGGATATCACCGTGCAAAAGCGCGAGAAACAGCGGCTGCTGAAGCTGGCCCAGGTCGATGCGCTGACGGGCTTGTCAAACCGCGCCGGCTTCCAGCAGAAACTCAGCGACGCCATGCACGCGAGCCGCCAGCAACAGCACCTGATGGCCGTCATGTACATGGATATCGACCGCTTCAAGCCCGTCAACGACACGCACGGCCACGGCACGGGCGACGCCCTGCTGCGCGCCTTCGCCCAGCGCCTGACGCAAACCATGCGCGCCACCGACATCGTCGCCCGCCTGGGCGGCGACGAATTCACCATCATCATGGAACAGATCGCCCGGCCCGACGACGCGGCCGTGCTGGCGGAAAAAATCGTCGCCGCCATGCGGCAGCCGTTCGAACTCGACGGCATCACCGTGCGCATTTCCGCCAGCATCGGCCTGGCCTTCTACCGCGACGAAGACATTTCCCCTGCCGTGCTGCTGCAGCGGGCCGACGTGCTGCTGTACCAGGCCAAGCAGGATGGGCGCAACACGTATCGCGCCGGCGTGCTGACGACTTGAGCACCTGAGAAAACGTCCATGGCTGCGTTGCAGTGCCTTGCCGTACTATTCGTACTGCCTACGGCACTACGCCTTGCCCTGAACGTTTTTCAGGCACTCTGGATGTATCGATAAAAATCGAAAACACTCTTCGAAATTCGTTCAATTCTCCAGTACCTGCCTCATTTCAGCTATATTGGCGCCTGTTTCCCCTACCCTTGCCCCACCATGCGCCTGCTGCACACTTCCGACTGGCATCTGGGCCAGACCCTGCACAATTTTGAAAGGGGTTACGAACACCAGCGCTTCCTCGACTGGCTGCTCGACACGCTCGTGATGGAGCAGGTCGACGTGCTGCTGGTGGCGGGCGACGTGTTCGACAATGCCAACCCTTCCGCCGCGTCGCAAAAGCAGCTGTATGTCTTCCTGCAGCAGGCGCGCGCGCGCCTGCCCGCGCTGCAACTGGTCGTCGTCGCCGGCAACCACGATTCGGCGGGACGGCTGGAGGCGCCAGCCCCCTGCTGGCCGCGCACGGCACGCACGTGATCGGCCATCTGCTGCGCGATGCAGCGGGCAATATCGACCTGGAACGCCTGCTGCTGCCCTTGACGGGCGCCGATGGCCAGGTGCGGGCCTGGTGCCTGGCCGTGCCCTTTTTGCGCCCCGGCGACGTGCCGAAACTGCCGGCCGGCGACACCCAGGACGCCTACCTGGGCGGCATCGCCCTGCTGTACCGCCAATTGGCGGACCTGGCGCTGGCGCGCCGCCGGCCCGGGCAAGCCATCCTTGCCATGGGCCATTGCCACATGGTGGGCGGCGAAATGTCGAACGACTCCGAGCGCCGCATCGTCATCGGCGGCACGGAAATGCTGCCCTCGGGGATTTTCGATACGTCCATCGCGTATGCGGCGCTGGGCCATCTGCACAAGGCGCAGGCCGTGGGCGGCCAGGAGCACATCCGCTATTGCGGCAGCCCGATACCGCTGTCGTTTGCGGAAGTGAACTACCGCCACCAGGTGCTGTGCCTCGATATCGACGGCGAGCAGTTACGCGAAGTACGCGCCATCGCCGTGCCGCGCGCCGTGCCCCTGCTGCGCGTGCCCGCCGCCCCGGCGCCCATCGCCGAAGTGCTGGAACAGCTGGCGGCCCTCGACGTGCCGGACGCTCCCACCGAGGCGCAACCGTTCCTGGAAGTGCGCGTGCGCCTCGACGCGCCCGAACCGGGCCTGCGCACGCGCATCGAAACGGCGCTGGACGGCAAACCCGTGCGCCTGGCGAAGATCGAAACGTCGAGCGCCGCGCGCGGCAGCGCGCCCGAGAACATGACGCTCGACCAGCTGGGCCAGCTGCAGCCCGACGACATCTTCCGCCGCCTGTACCTGCAAAAATACGGCCGGCCCGCGCCGCCCGAACAACTGTCGGCCCTGGCCGAACTGCTGCTGCCTGGCGCCTGACGTCCAGGGGCATTGCGCCAACCATCCATTCTCCCACGGTACCACTTGAAAGGCTTTATGAAGAAAATCCGTCATTTCCCACTGCTGGGCGTTTCGTTGCTCATATCGCTTGCCGGTTGCGGCCCAAGCGCCGAGTACCCGCCCCCGAGGCCGGCCGAAAAGACAGCAGCGTCGCAACTGTCGAAACCCATCATGCTCAAGGACCTGAGCACCGGCATCAAGGCGGGTAAATCGGTGGCGGATGGCTATCTGGGTAAATGGAGCTATTTCGGTAAACCGCGCGTCGTCACGACCGAGCAGCTGGCTGACGGTACCATTACCGCCATCACTGTCTTGCTGGAAGGGTCGGACCTCTACCCGCTCAAAAGCGAACTGGAAGAGAGATACAGCAAGGAGGAAGGCCATCCCGTCACTTTCAGCTGCAACCTTGCGTTCCGCCGCCTCCCCGCGCTCGACAACTTGAGAATCTCCGATGAAAACTGCATTGTGTACCATGCCGATCAGATATTGCGCATACATTCCATCTTTCCGTCTGACACGCAGATGATCAATAAATTATGGTCCGCGAGAGCCCTGTTCTACACCACCAAATTGACGCTGGTCGATGCCGGGCTTGAAGCCAGGCGCGAGGCCGCCATCAAGATGGCGTCCGATGAAAAGCGCGCGGCCGAAGAAGCCAGGGCGAAAAAAGATCTGTAAGCGCACCAGCGCGGCGACTGCACCAGCATAAAGACCAGCATGAAAATCCTCAAAATCAGCGGCAAGAACCTGGCTTCGCTGGCCGGCGAATTTGAAGTCGACTTCCAGCAGGAGCCGCTGGCGTCCTCCGGCCTGTTCGCCATCAGCGGCCCCACGGGCGCGGGCAAGAGCACCCTGCTCGACGCCCTGTGCCTGGCCCTGTACGACGCCACGCCGCGCCTGCTGAAGGTATTGGGCCGGGGCAGCGCCCTGCCCGACGTGGGCAAGGAAACCGTCAACGCGCAGGATACGCGCACCCTGCTGCGCCGCGGCACGCCGGACGGCTACGCGCAGGTGGACTTCGTCGGCAACGACGGCGGTCACTACCGCGCGCGCTGGAGCGTGCGCCGCTCGCGCACCAAGGCCGAAGGGGCGCTACAGGCCACCGCCATGAGCTTGCACCAGCTGCCCGCGCTGCAGCCCCTCGGCGGCACCAAGACGGAAGTCAAGGACGAAATCGAAAAACGCATCGGCCTGTCGTTCGACCAGTTTACGCGCGCCGTGCTGCTGGCGCAAAACGAGTTTTCCACCTTCCTCAAGACGGAAGACAATGAACGGGGAGAATTGCTGGAAACCCTGACGGGCAGCAGCATCTATACGGACATTTCCATGCGCGCCTTCGAGCGGGCGAAAAAGGAAAAGCAGGTCCTCGAACGGCTGGGCGAAAAACTGGCCGACCAGCGGCCGCTGTCGCCGGAAGAGCGTGCTGAAACGGCAACGCTGGGTGAGGTCGCCGAAGCGGCCCTGCACACCATCGACTTGCGCAAGGCCGTGCTGGAACTGCAGCAGCGCTGGCACCAGGAGACGCACAAGCTGCAAAGCCAGGCGGCGGCCGCGCAAGAGGCGCTGGACGGTGCGGATGCCGAGCGGGCCGCCGCGCAGGAGCGCCAGACCGCGCTGGCGCAATGGGAATTGCTGCAGCCGGCGCGGCCCCTGATCGACGACGTGGCGCGCCTGGCCAACGACATCGCCGGCACGGGCGCCGCGCTGGAAGCGTCGCGCGCGCAGGCGGCGCAGGCCGTGGCCGGCGAAGCGCAGCTGGCGCAGGCCGTGCAGCAGGCGGCAGCGGCCTTGCTTGCCAGGGAAGCGGCGCAGCGCGATGCGGCGCCCCTGCTCGACCAAGCCAAGGCGCTCGACGCGGGCATTGCGGCGCACATGCCCGCGCATCGCCAGGCGCAGGATGGCGCCCTGGCCGCCGACCAGACCGACGAGGCGGCGCGCGCCGCGCTGCACGACCTGCATCAGCGCCAGCATGCCGCACAGGCGGAACAGGAAGCGGGCCGCCAATGGCTGGCATCGCATCAGCAGTGGCAGGCACTGGCGCAATCGTGGCAATTGTGGGATCAATTGTTTGCCCAGGCCGGGCAAGCGGCCGCGCAAGCCGATGCGGCCGACGCCAGCATGGCCGAGTCAAGACAGCAGCTGCGCCAGGCCTCGGACGCCACGCAGACGGCGCAAGCGGCGCTGGCCAGCGCCGCTGCCGCCCTGGCCGTGCGCGATGCGGAAAGGCGCGAGGCGCAAGCGGCCGTGCAAGCCATCGATGGCCAGGGGCTGCTGGAACAGCGCGGCCAGCTGGAGACGCACGCGCGCACGTTGACCAGCGCGGAAAAGACCTGGAGCGAACTGGCGCGCCAGCAGCAGGCGCTGGCGCACTGGCAAGCCAGGGCGGCCCAGCTGGCGCAGGCCGCGCAAACGGAAAGTACGGCGTTGGCGGCGGAAGCGGCGCAAACGCCGCTGCTGGAAGCGCGCCTGGCGCAGGCGGAAAAATCCTTGAAAGGCGCCGAAGCGGCATGCGCGGCCAGCGTCGAGCAGCTGCGGGCCACCTTGCAGGACGAGCAGCCCTGCCCCGTCTGCGGCGCGCTGGAACACCCGTACAGCCACGCCGACCACGCCTTGCAGGCGATGCTGGCCAGCTTGCAGGATGAGGTGCTGGCCTGCCGCACGCAGGCGCGCGGCAATCTGGAGCGGCTGGCCACGCATAAGGCGGCGCTGGCCGCGACGGCGCGCGAACAGGCGCAGACGGATGCCGAACTGGCGGCCCTGCCACCCGCTATCGACAGCTTGCTCGCACAGTGGCAGCCGCATGCCGATACCCTGCAGCTGCCGCCCGAAAACCAGCGCGCGGACTGGTTCGCGCGGCAACTGGCGGCCAATGCGGCCGGTTTGCAGGCGCTGGCGCAGCAGGAAACGGCGCTGCGCCAGGCCGGCGCGCGGCGCGAGCAGGCGCAGGCGGCGCATGAACTGGCGTCCAGCGAGCACGCGCGCTGCACAAGCAGCGTCGCCGATGCGCAAGCGCGGCTGGCGCAGCTGCAGGCGCAGCAAGCGGGCAACGCCGACAAGGGCGAGACGGCGCGCGCCGCGCTCGACGCCTTGCTGGCGCAGCTCGATGCCGCGTTCGCCGACGCCGACGGCGCCGAGGACTGGAAAGACAGCTGGCGCGCCGGTCCGGCCGCCTTCCGCGCGGCGCGAGACACGGACAGCCGGCAATGGCTGAAACAGCAGGCGGACCAGGACCACCGCGGCCACGCGCTGGCGACCCTGGCCGCGCAGCTGGAAGCGGCGCTGCTGGCCGCCGCCAAGGCGCAGCAAGCGGCGCAGGAAGCCCACGCCGTCTTTGCCGCCGCCGACAAGCAGCGCTCGGCAATGCAGGCGGAACGCCACGCGCTATGGCAAGGCCAGAGCGTGGCCGAGGTCGAGCGCGCGCTGGCAGACGCCGTCGCGGCAGCCAGGAGCTGCTGGCGCGGCAGCAAACGGCGGCGCAATCGGCCAGCCAGCAGCGCACGCGTCTGGAAGAAGCGTGCGCGCAGCTGTCGCAGCGGCTGGCCGCCCTGCGTGAACAGGAACACGGCGCCAGCGCCGCCATGCACGACTGGCTGCGCCAGTTCCAGGATACCCACCCTGCCCATGCGCCCGCCGACATGGACGCCTTGCGCGCGCGCCTGGCCATCGCGCCGGAAGCCATGCGCGCCGAACGCGACGCCCTGCAAGCGATCGCCGACCGCCACACGGCAGCCGTCTCCGTGCTGGCAGAACGCCGGCAGCAGCTGGCAGCGCATGTGCAGCAGCCGCCGGAATCCCTGGAAACGGACGCGGCGGCGCTGCAGGCCGCGCTCGACGCGCTGCTGCTGGAACGCCAGGCGGCCAACCAGGAAGCGACCCGGCTGCGCCTGGCGATCGCCCAGGACGACGCGCGGCGCCACGGCGCGCAAGCGATGCTGGCGCAGATCGAGGCGCAAGCCATCATCGAGCGGCGCTGGGCCAGCCTGAATGAACTGATCGGCTCGGCCGACGGCAAGAAATTCCGCAACTACGCGCAGCAATTCACCCTGGAAGTGCTGCTCGGCTATGCCAACGCGCACCTGAACCACCTGGCGCGCCGCTATCAGCTCGAACGCATCGACAACCCGAACAATCCGTCGCTCGGCCTGATGGTGCGCGACCAGGACATGGGCGGCGAGCTGCGCTCCGTGCATTCGCTGTCGGGCGGCGAATCGTTCCTCGTCTCGCTGGCCCTGGCGCTGGGCCTGGCCTCGCTGTCCTCGAACCGGGTGCGCGTGGAGTCGCTGTTCATCGACGAGGGCTTCGGCAGCCTGGACACGGAAACCCTGCGCGTGGCCATGGATGCGCTCGACGGCTTGCAAGCGATGGGCCGCAAGGTGGGCGTCATCTCGCACGTGCAGGAAATGACGGAGCGCATCGCCACCAAGATCCTGGTCCAGCCCGGTTCAGGCGGCAAGAGCGTGGTGACGGTGCGCTAGGTCGCTAGCGGCTGGCCGGCTCCCGGCACAGCCTGAGCATATCCCAGCCCAGTTCGCGGCGGATCTGCTCGGGGTCGGGCGGGGGCCGGCGCTGTTCCAGCTCCGCTTTCAGCCACTTCCTGACCAGCTCCTTGGCGGGCTGTACAGGCTTTTCCTTGTCATGCTTGTCCATGGTGCTACCTCTTCAATGGCGGTCAGACGACCTCCTATATACGTTCAACGTCACGGCACGGATTCAGTTGACCTGCGCGTGGCGCAGATGCAACAACGTGTAACGATGGCCGGAGTGCGTTAAAATCGCCGCCTTCGCGCAGGTACCGCCTACGCCCCGCAACAGTTCAAGGAAACCCATGAAAGCCGCCCGCAGCCTCACCTTCAAGTGCGTCAAATGTCACAAATCCATGCAGGTCTACCTGCAAAAAGTCTCCGCCTGCTCGCATATCCAGCCGTATCAGGGCATTTGCGCATGCGGCGAACTCAAGCGCCACGCCACGGGCCAGGCCGATGCCGTCAAGTCTTACCTGGAGTCGGCAGACGGTAGCTGGTCGCACCACCACTAATGGTTAAAGAATGGGAAGATATTGCCGTTAATTCGCATATCCTCCCCATTTGAACCGACCATGTCCCAGCTTCCCGCCCTTGCCAGCCGTCAACCCGCCTCGACTACGCTGGATGGACAGCGGCCGTCCCGCTCGGGCGGCAGCGCCACCGGCCTGGCCGCTTCGCCCCTGATGCAGCGCACGGCGCAAGATGTGGTAGCCCTGTCGAAGAATGGCCTGGACCTGTCGGCCAAGGGGCTGTCGCAACGGACCGATGCGCTGGGCAACGCCACCGTCGACGTGGCGCAGGATTTCCTGAACAACATGACGCGCCAGCTGTTCGGCGACGGCGCCACCGTCGCCTTCGATGCCGTCGATTTGCAGGCCGGTGCCAGCTTCAGCAGTGCTGGCGTCAGCGTCTCGGGCGCAGGCGCCAGCAGCCGCGCGGCCGCCTTCAGCCTCGATGAAAACGCCCATTTCATCGGCAAGGGCAAGATCACCACGGCCGACGGCCAGACCTTCGACTTCGAAGTGGAAGTGCAATATCAATCGAACATCAGCGCGGGCGTGCTTGAGCAAACGCAAGGTGAAACGCGGGAAGCCACATCATCCGATGACGGCGCCCTGCCCGCCAAGGAGTTGCCCGCCACGCACTTCGGCGGCAATCTGCACGACCTGTTCAAGCTGCTGGGCCAGCAATTGCAAAGCAATCTCTATCAGGGCACGTCCGATGGCGCCAGCGCCAGCGGCAAGGATGGCGACCTGGCAGGCAGCCTGAGCTTGCGTTTGCTCAAGCTGGTGCAGCCGGACCATGCCACCGAGACCGCCAAAGACGACAGGAAAGCCGTGGAAACGACGCCGGAAGACCAGGCGCGCGCCCGCGCGCTGGCACTCGCCTATGGCACGGACACAGCTGACGGCACGGCCAGCGACGTATAATGGAAGACGGCCTGCGCAGGCGACCATGCCGCGCGCCCACTTCTATCGATTGAAATCCATGTCCGACACTTCTTCCCCTACCGTTCATCCGCAGATCCACTGGAGCGAAAACGGCGCCGAGCATTCGGCCCGCTGGCGCTCGGAAAGCGGCATGCCGCCGCCCAAGCGCGTCGTCATCGCCGACGACCGCACGACGGCCGACCAGGCTTACCGCCTGGCCTGCGAAGGCACGGCCATGCTGTGGCGCGGCGACTTCCAGAACGCGCGCCAGTTGCTGCAGGCGCTGGCGCGGCGCGCCGACCACAAGAACGACAAGCCGAGCAAGAAGGCCAAGGCCGCCAAGCTGGCGAAACCCGAACCATCGGCCACGGAAGCGTTCCATCTGCACCGCCAGGCGCAGTCGCAGCGCGCCCGCACCCTGGCCATGCTGCTGCTGCCGTTCGATGCCGATTACACGATCCCGCTGCGCCGCGCGCCGGACGTGAAACTGGCTTGCAATGAAGCGTATGGCCGTGGCGAGGAAGCGTTCGTCGCTTCGCTGCGCGAACTGCTGGGCCTGATCGGCGCGCACGAATGGCGCCGCACGGGCGTGGAACTGCCGGCCCTGGGCCAGCGCATCCACCCGCACTACGGCGTGTTCGCCCCGATCCGTGGCGAATACGTGGGCCTGGTGGCGGAAGCGCCGCTGCCCGCGCGCGCCAGTCTGGCCTTCGACATCGGCACCGGCACGGGCGTGCTGGCCGCCGTGCTGGCGCAGCGCGGCGTCGCCCGCATCGTCGCCACCGACCAGGACCCGCGCGCCCTGTCCTGTGCGCGCGAAAACCTGGCCCGCCTCGACTTGACCGACAAGGTCGAGGTGGTGCAGGCCGACCTGTTCCCCGCCGGCCGCGCCCCGCTCGTCGTGTGTAATCCGCCATGGCTGCCGGCCCGCCCAAGCTCGCCGATCGAATACGCCGTCTACGATCCGGACAGCCGCATGCTGCGCGGCTTCCTTTCCGGCCTGGCCGACCACCTGGAAGCCAATGGCGAAGGCTGGCTGATCCTGTCGGACCTGGCCGAGCACCTGGGCCTGCGCCCGCGCGCGCAATTGCTCGAATGGATAGCGCAGGCTGGCTTGAAGGTCGTCGACCGCCTGGACGTGAAACCCACGCACCCGCGCGCGCAGGACGCCACGGACAGCCTGCACGCGGCCCGCTCGCAGGAAATCACCTCGCTGTGGCGCCTGGCGGCGGCGTAATCCAGTCAGCCATTGCGCATTGCAGCAAACCCCGCTATAATTCGCCTGCGGGGTGGAGCAGTCTGGCAGCTCGTCGGGCTCATAACCCGAAGGTCACAGGTTCAAATCCTGTCCCCGCAACCAGATACCGGAAAGCCGCTGATTCTTGCAAGAGAATCAGCGGCTTTTTCCATTGCGGCGCAGTATCTCAAGGGCCATCCTGCAAGCCAAATATCCTTCATTTCCATCCGCTCTTTCGCAATGCAGCAAACTCGGTTATAATTCGCCTGCGGGGTGGAGCAGTCTGGCAGCTCGTCGGGCTCATAACCCGAAGGTCACAGGTTCAAATCCTGTCCCCGCAACCAATACATAAAAAACCGCTGATGCCTGCAAGGGAGTCAGCGGTTTTTTTCATTCCGGGCCGGGCCCATGCTGTTACGCGGTGACGCTGGCCCTGATCTGCCTGGCTGCCGCATGCAGGCTGGCCGCCACCCGTTCCAGCTTGTCGGCGCCCGCCGTTTCGGCCAGGGCGGCAAAGGCGCTGATATGAAACGTGGCCACCATGGCGGGCGACACTTCCAGCTCCAGCGCCGTCTTGCTCAATTCCGTCGACGCCTCGAGATAGGGCTCGCTGCCCGCCTCGAACGCCTGCTTGGTTTCCAGCAATTCCTGGCCGCCTTCCGCCTTGGCCAGGCAGGCATCGACTTTTTGCTGGAAGGCCGGCAAGGTATCGCGCACGGGGCCCGCATCCGGCGCCGGTTCCGGCTCCGCTGGCGCGGGAGCGGGAGCGGCTGGCGCCGGCTTGTCCGCCGCCGGCATGTCGCGCAAGGTCAGCCAGCGTTCGACGGCGAGGAAGTCGGCAAACGGCTCCTCTACCTTCGGGTTCATCAGCCAGACCTCGCCCGTGCGCCAGTCGATCCTGGCGCCGCGCTCGTTTCTCGCCAACAAAATATCCTTGCCGCCATCGGCATTCGACACGCGGCCGATGTCGAGCCAGTTCATCAATTCCGCCTGGCGCGACATCGCGTTGACCCGATGAAAAAAGGCCAACCATAAAAATCTGGCGACCAAAAGAACCAGGGCACCGCCAACCATCCACATCATTTTTCGCTCCGCGCCACATCGACAGCCCGCATTTTCTCACATGAAAGCTTGCGTCAAGGAAACTTTTACATCTGCCGTGCGCGGGCGCAAATCCCTTGCCGCAGGCGGCCAGGGGCGCAGTCGCATTTCAGCAACGCCGCGTTTTCCCGATTGCCTGGCGTGCGCCGCTGCGCTATCATGAGAACAATTCTCATTTAGATTAAGATACCCTATCCCATCCTGTGCGCATGCCGTCCGCCCCTTCCCCGCCGTCCGATTTCCAGGCCCTGTACGCCGAGCACCATTCGTGGCTGCTGCACTGGCTGAAGCGCCGCCTACACGATGCGGGGCTGGCGGGCGACCTGGCGCAGGATACCTTCCTGAAGATCTTCGTCGCGCGCAGCAGTGCCGGGATTGCGCAGCCGCGGCCTTTCCTGGCCACCATCGCCAAGCGCCTGCTGGCCAACCACTGCCGGCGCGAAGAACTCGAACGGGCCTACCTCGACGCCCTGCTGCACCAGCCGCAAGCCTGTGCGCCATCGCCGGAAGCGATGTCCATGCTGCTCGAATCGCTGCAACTGGTCGACCGCGCGCTGGACCAGCTGTCCGCCAAGGCCAGGGCCGCCTTCCTGCTGGCCCACCTGGACGGCATGACCTACGCCGAGATCGCCGCCGAACTGGGCACCACCACGCATTCCGTCAAAAAATACCTGAGCAAGGCCAACCTGCTGTGCTTTTTTGCCGTGCCCGATTTTGCCGCGCCCTGACATGCGCGCCGCCACCGTCTACGCCCAGGGCCAGCCCATCGACCTGGCCGTCGCCATGCAGGCGGCCGAATGGCTGACCACCCTGATGAGCGGCGAAACGACGCCGGCGGAAAAAACGGCCTGGCAGCAGTGGCGCCAGGCGCACCCCGATCATGAACGGGCATGGAAACACATCGAAAGCGTCAGCGGCGGCTTGCGCGCACTCGATGGGCCAGCCAGCCGCCAGGCGCTGCTGCAAAGTCCCCTCTCGCGTTCCGTCTCGCGGCGCGGCAGCCTGCGGCTGCTGGCGTGGATCTCCGCCATCGGCATCACCGGCTGGTTCGGCGCGCGCTCGGAATATGCGCCCGACATGGCCCGCGCCGCGCTGGCCGACCTGTCCACCGGCGTGGGCGAACGCCGCGAGCTGACCCTGGCGGACGGCAGCCGCCTGCATCTGAACAGCGGCAGCGCCGTCAACATCCGCTACACGGACACGCAGCGGATGCTGCAACTGGTGCGGGGCGAAGCCTTCATCGCCACCGCCCGCGAAACGGGCCGGCCTTACCGCCCCTTCCTCGTCGAAACCGCGCACGGCCACGCGCAGGCGCTGGGCACGCGCTACTCGGTGCGCCAGGACGAGGGCAGCACCCAGGTCGCCGTCGAGGAAGGCGCCGTGCGGCTGATGCCGCGCCATGGCCATGCCAGCCTCGTGATCCAGGCGGGCCAGGGCGGCGGCATGACGGCGCGCAGCACCGTGCCCGCGCACGTCGTCTCGCCCGACATCTGGGCCTGGCGCCAGGGCTTGCTGCTGGCCGACGCCATGCCGCTGCGCGACTTCCTGCATGAATTGAGCCGCTACCGTCACGGCTGGCTGGGCTGCGAAGACGCGGTGGCCGGCCTGCGCATTTCCGGCGTCTTCCCGCTGGCCGACCTGGACGCCGTGCTGCTGTCGCTGCCCGATTCCCTGCCGGTGGACGTGCGCCTGCGCACGCGCTACTGGGTGCAGGTGGAGGCGCGCCAGCAGCGCTGAACATGTATTTTCACGCCAGCGCAAAAAAAGGTACCCGTTTTCGATTCTCGCGTGACCTGTGTAGGCAACGTTCTTTTTGACGACTACACCACAAGGTAACCATGTCCCAAGTTATGTCTTCCCGGTCCCGGCCACGCATCAAGCGCATGGCGCATGCCATCCAATGCATCTTCATCGGTTCGGCCCTGCTGCTGAATATCCCCGCGCCAGCCCTGGCGCAGGAAGTCGCGGCAGCGCCAGCGGCCAGCCTCGACTTCCAGGTGCCGGCTGGCGACTTGGCGGCGGCGCTGCGCCAGGTCGCCAGCCAGTCCAGGGTCATCCTCAGCTTCACGCCGGACCAGACGCGCGGCAAGACGTCCACGGGGCTCACGGGACGCCACGACGTGCTGGCCGCCCTGAACGGCGTGCTGCGCGGCACGGGCCTGAAGGCCGAGCGCAGCGCCAATGGTAGCTACGTGCTGCGCGCGGCCGACGCCGCAGCGGGTGGCGAAGCGCTGTCGATGATGCCGGAAGTATCGGTCAAGGCGCAGCAGGACGCCACCGAAGGCTCGGGCGCATATGTCTCCGCCCTGCCGATCGCCACGGCCACGCCGCTGGGCCTGTCGATCAGGGAAACGCCGCAGTCGGTCAGCGTCATCACGCAGCAGCGCATGCAGGACCAGGGCTTGAGCACCATCGCGCAAGTGATGGCGCAAACGCCGGGCGTCACCCTGTTTTCGCTGGGCAGCGAGCGCACGGGCTTTACTTCGCGCGGCTATTCGATCACCAATTACCAGCTCGACGGCGTCAGCACGCATTCGGAAAACCTCGGCCTCAATGCGATACCGTCGCAAAGCCTGGCCGACATGGCGCTGTACGACCGCATCGAAGTGCTGCGCGGCGCCTCGGGCCTGATGACGGGCGCGGGCGACGCTTCGGGCGCCATCAACATGGTGCGCAAGAAGCCGACGGCGCAGTTCCAGGCCGCCGTCGAGGGCGAGCTGGGCTCCTACGATGAACGGCGCGCCATGGCCGACATCTCGGGTCCGCTGAACGAGGCGCGCACGGTGCGCGGCCGCCTGGTGACCGTGTACGAGGAAGGCGACAGCATCATCGACGGCTACAGCCGCGACAAGAAAGTGGTCTACGGTGTGCTCGAGGCGGACTTGTCAAACGACACGAAACTGACGGCCGGCGTGACGCACCAGCGCAAGCGCTCGGACGGTTCCCTCTCCTACCTGGGCTTCCCCCTGTTCTACAGCAATGGCACCATGACGGACCTGCCCCGCTCTTTCAGCCCGGCCGCCAGGTCGAATCGCTTCGGCACCAATTCGACCGACCTTTTCGTCACCCTGGAACACGCGCTGACAAACGACTGGAAGCTGAAAATCTCGGCCAACCGCGTGCAGTCGTCGCAGGAGGAGCGCGCCGTCTACATGAACGTGAGCGGAAGCTTCCCCGACCAGGCCACGGGCGATGGCCTGGGCCTGAGCGCCGACTACCGCGATTACCAGCTCCAGGTCAACAGCGTGGACGTCAACGTGCGCGGGCCGTTCAGCGCCTTCGGCCGCCAGCACGAGCTGGTGCTGGGCATGGACTACAGCGAATTCCAGAGCAAGACGGACGGCCGCTTCGACTGGAGCATCCAGGGCAGCGACGTCAACCTGTACCGCTGGAATCGCCTGGCAACGCCCGCGTTTGGCGCTACCTACGTCACCTACGACAGCACGCGCCGCCAGGCCAGCGCGTATGCCGCCACGCGCCTCAACCTGTCCGAGCGCCTGAAACTGATCGCCGGCGCCAAGGTGCTGCGCTACAGCGAGAACTACATCTCGGACGCGCCTACCGTGCCGTTTTACAGCGCGTCGCCAGCCGCGGAAAGCCGTGTCTTCACACCGTATGGCGGCCTGGTGTTCGACATCGACGGCACGCACAGCGCCTACGCCAGTTATTCCACCATCTACCAGCCGCAAGCCCAGCAAGACCGCTACGGCAAGCTGCTGGCGCCGCGCGAGGGCAAGACCTTTGAAGCGGGCGTCAAGAGCGGCTGGCTCGATGGCCGCCTGAACACGGCCGCCGCGCTGTACCAGATCCGCCAGAGCAACCTGGCCGAATCGGACCCCGGCTACACCGTCCCTGGCACGAACAATCCCGCCAACCGCGCCATCAAGGGCGCCAGGACCCAGGGCGTGGATCTGGAAGCGACGGGCGCGCTGACGCCGGACTGGAACATCTCGGCTGCGTGGTCCTACAGCCAGACGGAAAACAATACCGGCAAGGCGATCCTGACGACCTTCCCGCGCCACCTGATGAAACTGTGGACCACTTACCGGTTGCCCGGCGAGCTGCATCGCCTGACGGTGGGCGGCGGCGTGAACTGGCAAAGCCGCGTGTATTCCGACATCGACGCGTGGCAGATCAACAGTACCCTGCACTGGGAACAGAAGGCGTACTCGGTGGCCAGCCTGATGGCGCGCTACGACGTCAACGACAAGCTCTCTGCCACCGTGAACGTGGCCAACCTGTTCGACAAGCAGTACACGGCTTCCGTGTCGGACTGGTGGTACTCGGGCATGCATGGTCCGGCGCGCAAGGTGGCCTTGAGCGTGCGCTACCAGTTCTAGCGCCAGGACCAGGACAAAGCCGAATATTTCACAGGGCCGCAGGGCCGGTGATACAATTTTCCCGCTTCACGGGCGTTGCCGGCCATTGCCGCCAACGCCCGTGCCCATAGAGACACCCAAGGAGAATGTGTGAAGGACCTCGCCCCCGCCCTGCCAGCCGATCCGGCCGACCAACCCGCCAATCCCTCGCGCCGGCGCATTTTCCAGGCCGCTTCCGCAGTCGGCCTGGCCGCCAGCCTGCCGGCGCTGGCCGACGCCGCGCCAGCCAGGAAGACCATCGCCAAGGGTTCGCTCGACGCGAAACTCAAGGCGCACGTCAAGAACGTGGTCGTGATCTACCTGGAAAACCGCAGCTTCAACAACCTGTTCGCCAACTTCCCCGGCACCAGCGCCCCCTGTCCGCCGTCACGGCGGAACAGGCGCAGCAGCTGGACCGCGACGGCAAGCCGCTGGCTACCCTGCCGAAGATCTGGGGCGGCCTGGTGCCGAACCAGCAAAATATCGGCGGCATCGATTACCTGATCAAGGAAGACCAGATTTCCGGCCTGCCCAACGCGCCCTACAAACTGAGCGACGCGGCCGGCAAGCCCCTGCCCGAGAGCATCATCACGCGCGACCTCGTGCACCGCTTCTATAACAACCAGATGCAGATCAACGGCGGCAAGAACGACGGCTTTGCCGCGTGGGCCGACAGCGGCGGCCTGGTGATGGGCCACTACGGCGAAACGTCGAAAAACCTGAACCTGTGGCAGATCGCCGAGCAGTACACCCTGTGCGACAACTTCTTCATGGCGGCCTTCGGCGGCTCCTACATGAACCACCAGTTCCTCGTCACAGGCCGCGCCAACGAATACTTCAACGCGGCCGAGACGGCGGCGAAGAAAAAGATCGCCGTGCTGTCGGACGGCCCGCAAGGCGTGCGCCTGGCCATCTCGCCCGACTGTCCCGCCTCCGCGCTGGACGGCAAGCCGAAATACGTGAACGACGGCGCCCTCACGCCGGACGGCTATGCCGTCAACACCATGGCGCCGCCGTATCAACCGAGCTACATCCGCCCCGCCTTCGACGGCGACCCGCTGCACGCCGACCCGGCCGACGCGAATACGCTGCCGCCGCAAACCTACGACACCATCGGCGACCTGCTGTCGCGCAAGGGCGTCAGCTGGGCATGGTATGGCGGCGGCTGGCAAGCGGCGCTCGACCACAAAGGCGGCGGCAGCAAGCCGAACTTCCAGTTCCACCACCAGCCGCTGAACTACTTCAAGCAGTTCGCGCCCGGCACGGCGGCGCGCGCCGAACACCTGCGCGACGGCGGCACGGGCGACAGCCCGATCTCGAACAAATTCCTCGCCGCCGCCGTGGCGGGCAAGCTGCCGGCCGTGACCTTCTACAAGCCGCAGGGCAATCTGAACCTGCACGCGGGCTATTCGGACATCGAGTCGGGCGACCAGCACGTGGCCAACGTCATCCAGCATCTGAAGGAATCGCCGCAGTGGAAGGACATGATCGTGGTGATCACGTTCGACGAGAACGGCGGCTGGTGGGACCACGTGGCGCCGCCGAAGGGCGACCGCTGGGGCCCGGGCACGCGCATTCCCGCCATCGTCGTCTCGCCGTACGCAAAGAAAGGCGCCGTCGACCACAGTTTCTACGACACGACGTCGATCCTGCGCCTGATCACGCGCCTGCACGACCTGCCGCTGCTCGAAGGCCTGAAAGTGCGCAACGACGCCTTCGCGTCACGCGGCGCGCTGCCGCCGGGCGACCTGACGGGCGCCCTGAGCTTCCGCTAAGCCTCCCACAATGCGGCACGCCTGTGATACACTGCGTGCCGCACTTAAATCCGCAGGTGTGCTTTTCCTGCCGATGATATTCACAATGAGCCCGACTCCTGTAGCCGGGCTTTTGTTTTGTGGATGAAGTGAAAGCGTATGGACATAGGCGGACGGCATGCTGCCCGCCCCTGGCCTTCGCAGGCCAGGGACAGAGGTTATCAAATGAGAGATAAAAAAGACAACGCCACCATCGACTTGCCCGGTTTCGGTCCGCCGCCAGCGCTCGAGGCGCCAGAGCCGGCGCCAGAACCGCAGCGCCGCGCGCGCGCGCAAGGTGGCCTTGAAGCAGGTGCAGCTCGAATTGCTGGAGCCGACCGATGCCACGGGCTTGCCCGTATGGACGCGCGACGCCGGCCTCGATCTCACCGGCTTGCCCATCTGGGCGCCCGACAATTAGTAGCAGACTGAGTAACAACGCCGGCGGCCGTTTGCCGCCGGTGGCCACACCACCATCCGCACAAGGGCGTAAACGCCTGTAGACTGTGCCCATCCACCCGCTTTTTACCGGCTCCGCCCCTATGAACACCACCACTGACACCACCAATTCTTTTGCCAGCCTGCCGCTGACGCCCGCCTTTTTGGCCAACCTGGATTCGCTCGGCTACCACGAGATGACCACCATCCAGGCGCAAAGCCTGCCGGCCGTGCTCGATGGCCGCGACCTGATCGCGCAAGCGAAAACGGGCAGCGGCAAGACGGCCGCCTTCGGCATCGGTATCCTGCACAAGCTCAATCCGGCCTGGTTTGCCGTGCAAGGCCTGGTGCTGTGCCCCACGCGCGAACTGGCCGACCAGGTGGCCAATGAGCTGCGCCGCCTGGCGCGCGCGGCCGGCAACATCAAGATCCTGACCCTGACGGGCGGCGCGCCGATGCGCCCGCAGATCGCCTCGCTGGAACACGGCGCCCACATCGTCGTCGGCACGCCGGGCCGTTTGCGCGACCACCTGGGCCGCGGCACCATCAACCTGAACCACGTGCAGACGCTGGTGCTCGATGAAGCGGACCGCATGACGGACATGGGCTTTTACGAGGAAATCGCCGGCATCGTCAGCGCCTGCCCGGCACGCCGCCAGACCCTGCTGTTCTCGGCCACGTATCCGGAAGACATCCGCCGCGCCACGGCGTCGTTCCTCGTCAATCCGCTGGAAGTGACGGTCGAGGCGCAGCACGACAACGACAAGATCGAGCAGCGCTTCTATGAGATCGGCTTCGACGAGCGCAACAGCGCCGTCGGCAAGCTGTTAAAACACTTCAAGCCGGAATCGACCTTGGCCTTCTGCAACACCAAGGTGCATTGCCGCGAACTGGCCGAGGAACTGCGCCAGCAAGGCTTTTCCGCGCTGGCCCTGTACGGCGAGCTGGAACAGCGCGAGCGCGATGAAATCCTCGTGCTGTTCGCCAACCGCAGCTGCTCCGTGCTGGTGGCCACCGACGTCGCCGCGCGCGGCCTCGATATTTCCGACCTGGGCGCCGTGATCAACGTCGACGTCTCGAAAGACACGGAAGTGCATATCCACCGCATCGGCCGCACGGGCCGCGGCAGCAAGAAGGGCCTGGCCCTGTCGCTGTGCGCGCCGAACGAGAAAAAATGGGTCAAGCTGATCGAGCAGTACCAGAACAGCGCCGCCGAATGGCACGACCTGAAGGAGCTGGCGGAAGACGATGGGATGGAGGCGCTGCCGGCGCCGATGGTCACCCTGTGCATCATGGGCGGCAAGAAGGACAAGCTGCGTCCGGGCGATTTGCTGGGCGCGCTGACGGGCGATGCGGGCCTGACGAAGGAACAGGTGGGCAAGATCAACGTGTTCGAGTTCATGACCTACGTGGCGCTCGACCGCAAGGTGGCCGAGGCGGCGTTCAAGCGCCTGAACGCGGGCAATACCCTGGGCCGCGACTTCGGCAACATCAAGGGCCGCAGCTTCAAGATGCGCTTTATCGAGGCCTAAGGCCTTGCAAGGTACGCAGGGCCGCCATGGTCCTGCGTCCAGGATAGTTTTCCCACACGGGATACTCCCGGCGGTAATAGCAGCTCCAGTAGCTGATGCTGCGCCGCTCCAGCGTGTCCACATACGCTGGGTTCTCCCGCAGGTAGCGCGCCAGCGCTTCCGTATTCCAGGCCGGCAGCGCCGCGCCAATTGCCTCGATAATCTCCAGCACGTATTCGCCGCACAGGTGCACGACGAAGGGCACCGTCCACGTCCGCTCCTGCAGCAGCAACTGCCTTGCACACGCTTCGCGCAGATGGCCGTCATGGTGGCGCGTGCCCAGGCACAGGGCGAGCACGCCCGCGTCGCCGGGCAGCCGCGTACAAGCCAGCAGCCGCTCGCGGTCGTAGTAGGTGCGCGTCGGGATCAGCAAGGCCTCGCCATCCTGGCGCACGGCAAATGGCGGGTGTGCCCGGCTGCTGCCCAGCACGGACAGCAGCTCCACCACAGTGCCGGCCAAGGCCGCCGGAAAGGCGTCCGCTTCAGCCATCGCGCCCCTCCCGGCACACCTTGCGCACGCCCAGCGCAGGTTTATCCACCTTTTCAAAGATCACGTTCGAATACCATGCGGCGGGGTCGCCGTCCGTGGGCTTGCCCAGCGAAATATAGTAGCCGCCATGGGTGAACAGGGCCGTCGTTTCCTTGCCCTGCGTGGCACCCTGCAGGAAGGCCGGCCAGGCCGCCTTGTCGACTTGATCAAAACGCGCGGCCAGCAGCGCCAGCAGGCGCGCATGCGTCGCCGGCGCATACGGGAACAGATACAGGTATTCGACCAGTTCCCCGCCATCGGCCAGGCGCGTGACGGCGGCCGTCGCGGCATCGACCGTCCCCTCGTCGCCGCCAAAGCGGCACAAGGTGCCGCCGCTGTAGGCGAAGTCGATGATGGTCGCCGGCGCGCACGCCTGCCGTTCGCGGTCGACACCGACGGGCGGCAGCGCGCGCACTTGCGCCAGCAGCGCTTCGCCGGACGTGGCCAGCACGGGAAAGCCCGGACACTCGCTGGCCGCCTGCACGGACGAAAAGGCAAGACAGCAACTCAACAACAGCACACCACGCTTCACGGCATCTCCTGCGTTTATCATGCGGCCATTATGCATGGCCGCCGCAGATACGGCCACACGCTCACAGGGTGTCACAAAGCGCGCGCCTGCTGGCCCTGCGGCGTATCGTCGATGTCGTAGCCGGCCGCGCGCGCCAGTTCGCGCAAGCGGTCCGCCTCGGCCCACTGGCGCTGCGCGCGCACATTGGCCCGTTCCGCCAGCCACGCCAGCACCGGCTGCGGCACTTCCACCTGCGCCGGCCGCCAGGCCAGCAGATCGAGCCCCAGCGCCGCATCGAAGCGGGCCATGGTAGCCTTTTTGACGGCCTCCGGCAGCGCGCTTTTCAGCAGCTCCCAGGTCACGGCCAGCGCGCGCGGATAATTCAGGTCATCGTTGATGCAGGCCCTAAAACGCGCCAGCCATGCGGGATCGGCCTCGCCGCCTGCATCCCCCAGGCCATGCACGGCCACGCGCAGGCGCGCCAGGCCGCTGCTGGCGGCGCGCAGGGCTTCATCCGTAAAATTGAGGCTGCTGCGGTAGTGGGCGCCCAGGCACAGGTAGCGGTAAGCCAGCGGATCGACGCCCTGCTCCGCCAGGCTTTGCAGGCGCAGGAAGTCGCCCGAGGATTTCGACATCTTCGCATCCTGGGTCTTGAGGAAGGCGCCGTGCAGCCAGAAGTTGGCCAGGCGCGTGCCGTGGCGCGCTTCCGTCTGCGCGATCTCGTTGCTGTGGTGGACGGCCACATGGTCTTCGCCGCCGCAATGGATGTCGAAATACGTCCCCAGGTGCTTTTCCGCCATGGCCGAGCATTCGATGTGCCAGCCGGGGAAGCCCAGGCCCCACGGACTGTCCCATTCCATCTGCCGCTGTCCCGGCACGCCGCTGAACTTCCACAGCGCGAAGTCGCAGATATCGCGCTTCTCGCCCAGGTCCACGCGTTTTCCCGCCTGCAGGCCGTCGCGCTTCAGGCGCGCCAGCTTGCCGTAGCCGTCCTGGCGCGTCGTGTCGAAATAGATGCCGTCGTCCGTGCGGTAGGTATAGCCTTTCGCTTCCAGGTCGAGGATGAAGGCGATCTGTTCCGCGATGTGGTCGGTGGCGCGGCACCAGACGGTGGGCGGCAGGATATTGAGCTGGCGCAGATCATCTTCAAACGCGCGCGTGAATGCGGCGGCGATGTCCCAGGCCGACTCGCCGCTGCGCCGGCTGCGCGCCTCGATCTTGTCATCGCCGCTGTCCGCGTCCGACGTCAAATGGCCCACGTCCGTGATGTTCATCACGTGGCGCACCTGCAAGCCGTTGAATGCGAGCGCGCGGCGCAAGCCGTCGACGAACAGGTAGGTACGCAGGTTGCCGATGTGCGCATAATCGTAGACGGTGGGGCCGCAGGCGTACAGGCCCGCGTGGCCGGCGGCAAGGGGTTCGAACGGGCGCAGGCTGCGCGCGTAGGTATCGTACAGATGAAGTGTCATGCGGGACTTTCATTAACGCTGCGGAAAAAGAAAATGGCCACAGGTTTTTCAACGCTGTGGCCATCGGAATGAGGAGTAAAAAGTTTAACGGCACCGGGCCGCATCCTCACGAAGCCAGGTACACGTACACAGCGCAGCGGCGGCGCCGGATGCAGAAACTGGAGGGAGGATGAAAGTGATCATGGGACGAATATCGCATGTACGCGGGCGGGCCGTCAAGCCCTCCCGCGTCACCCGCTTATTTTTTCGCCTGCTCGATATGCGGCAGCAGCACCGTCAGGATGCCCAGCAGCGGCAGGTAGGAGCAGATTTTATACACATAGGCGATGCCGGAGATATCAGCCAGGTGGCCCATGGCGGCGGCCGCGATGCCGGAGACGCCGAACATCAGGCCGAAGAAGATGCCCGCGATCATGCCCACCTTGCCCGGCACCAGCTCCTGCGCAAAGACGACGATGGCGGAAAAAGCGGAAGAAATCACGAAGCCGATGATCACCGTCAAGACGGCCGTCCAGAACAGGTCGACATATGGCAGCAGCAGGGTAAACGGCGCGGCGCCCAGGATGGAAATCCAGATCACGCGCTTGCGGCCGATGCGGTCGCCGATGGGGCCGCCCATAAAGGTGCCGGCCGCCACGGCGGCGAGGAACAGGAACAGGTAGAGCTGGGCATCGCCGAGCGACAGGTGGAATTTGTCGATCAGGTAAAACGTGTAGTAGCTCGACAGGCTGGCCATGTAGATGTATTTGGAAAACACCAGCAGCGCCAGCACGCCCAGCGCGCCCATCACCTTGTTGCGCGACAGGTTCGGGCCATGGCCGCCCGCCTTCGGCTTGAAGCTGGCCAGGTGGCCGCTGTACCACCGGCTGACCTTGTACAGCACGCCGATGGCCAGCACGGCCAGCAGGCTGAACCAGGCGACATTGCCATGGCCCCGGTTCACGATGACGGCGGCCGCCAGCAGCGGCCCCAGGGCGGAACCCACGTTGCCGCCCACCTGGAACAGAGACTGGGCAAAGCCGTAGCGCCCGCCCGAGGCCATGCGCGCCACGCGCGACGCTTCCGGGTGGAAGGTCGAGGAGCCGACGCCGATCAGACCGGCGGCGAGCAGCAAGGTCGGGAAGGTGGTGACGACGGACAGCATCAGCACGCCGGCCAGGGTAAAGCACATGCCGACCGGCAGCAGGAAGGGCAGCGGACGGCGGTCCGTGTACAAGCCGATCCAGGGCTGCAGCAACGATGCCGTGCACTGGAACGTCAGGGTTATGAGGCCGACCTGGGTAAAACTGAGTGAAAACTCGGCTTTCAGCATCGGATAAATCGACGGCAATAATGCCTGGATCAAGTCATTGAGCAAGTGCACGAAGGCGACGGCGCCCAGGATGTGCATGGCCAGACCGGATTGTTGTTGGGAACTATGAAGCGAGGGAGCCGCCGGCACGGACTTGGCCAATGCCGGGGCAGTTGTGGTTGTGTGCATGTATCATCCGCAATAATCGGGCACGGCGGGCGGCCCGGCAAAGAAGCCAGTATAGTATGGTCACTGAACTGATAACTTCCAATAATCGTCGCTCAAGTGACAACTAAGTGACAATCAGGCGACAAGCCAACGACCGACATGTACACCCACCCACCCGTCCAGACCCACCCCGATGGCGTGCCGTTCAGCCGCAGCACGAGCTCGCACGATTACCAGCACGTGCCGCGCCCCGTGACGGCCATGTCCAGGCAATATGCGGCGGGCGACTATACGGCGCCGCACAGCCACGTGCGGGCGCAGCTGCTGTATGCGACGCAAGGCGTGATGCGCGTTTCCACCGAACATGGCGTGTGGATATTGCCGCCCCGGCGCGCCCTGCTGATTCCCGTGGGCGTCGTGCACGAAGTCCATATCTTGAGCGAATTGAGCATGCGCACCGTGTACATCGATGCGCAGGTGGCGGCCCCGTATGGCGCCGATTGCAAGGTGCTGGAAGTGAGCCGGCTGCTGCGCGAGCTGATCCTGGCCTTGCTGGCCGAACCGATCGAATATGCGCTGGCGGGGCGCGGCGACTGGCTGGCCCATTTGATCCTGTCGGAACTGGCGGCGGCCGACACCGTGCCCCTCGCCATCCCCTGGCCCCGCGACCGCCGCCTGGTGGCCGTCTGCTCGGCCATCATGGACGCGCCCGGCAGCCGGCGCAGCATCGAGGAATGGGCCCAGGATGCGGGCGCCAGCGCGCGCACCCTGATCCGCTTATTCCCAAAGGAAACGGGCTTGCACTACCGCCAATGGCTGCAGCAAGTCCACCTGGCCGAAGCATTCTGCCGCCTGGACCGGGGCGAAGGCGTGGCGGCCATCGCCTATGCGCTGGGCTATGCCAGCCCCAGCGCCTTCAGCGCCATGTTCCGCCGCATCCTGGGCCGTACGCCGCAGCATTACCTGAGCGAGTGGCGCGCCGCGTAGGTCGGCTTAGCGTGGCGCAGCCGCGCGTAAGCCGACAAGCTACACTGTTGGCATTGTCGGCTTACGCCCTGCGGGCCAAGCCGACCTACGACGATGCCTGCGCACCGGGCAATGCGCCAATGACGGGCGCCGCGTAGGTCGGCTTAGCGTGGCAACGCCGCGCGTAAGCCGACAAACTGCGTTGCCGGCAGTGTCGGCTTAGGCCCTGCGGGCCAAGCCGACCTACTCTTTTTCGCCGGCAATCAGGCGGTAGGCCAGCGCGCCCAGCAAGGCGCCGATGATCGGTGCCAGCCAGAACAGCCACAGCTGGCTGGTGGCCCAGTCGCCCACGTACAGGGCCACGCCCGTGCTGCGGGCCGGGTTGACCGAGGTATTCGTCACGGGGATGCTGATCAGATGGATCAGGGTCAGTGCCAGACCGATCGGCAGCGGGGCGAAGCCGGCCGGTGCGCGCCTGTCGGTGGCGCCCAGGATGACGATCAGGAAGAACATCGTCAGCACGATTTCAATGACCAGCGCCGACAGCATCGAATAGCCGCCCGGCGAATGGGCACCGAAGCCGTTCGAGGCAAAGCCCTTGCTGACATCGAAACCGGCCTGGCCGCTGGCGATCACGTACAGCACGCCGCCGGCCACGATGGCGCCCAGTACCTGCGCGATGATGTACGGCAACAGTTGACTGGCAGGAAAGCGGCCGCCCGCCCACAGGCCGATCGAGACGGCCGGATTCAGGTGGCAGCCCGAGATGTGGCCGATGGCGTAAGCCATGGTCAGCACCGTCAGGCCAAACGCCAGGGCTACGCCGGCAAAGCCGATACCGAGGCCGGGAAAGGCGGCGGCCAGCACGGCGCTGCCGCAACCACCCAGTACCAGCCAGAACGTGCCGAGGAACTCGGCGCCATATTGTTTCATGATGTATTCCTTTAAAGTGACGAGAAAACGTGCCAGGGACGACCAATCGGACCGCTCACCACCTTTGCCCCCGCCCGGAGGCGACGGCAAAGCACAGCACCAGCAATGCACTGCACGCTGCAGAGCGCGCATAATGACACGACGTCATTATCAATGCAACATTATTGCGTACAATAATGTTAATAGTTCTCTTGACACCAAAAGGTTGTTTTGATAATTTTATGCCGCAGGGCGGCGCATGTATTTTTGTGGCGCCTCCAATGGCGCAAAGCCAAAGCCCGCATACAGGCCATGCGCATCATCGGTCCCCAGCATCCAGGTGACCGCGCGCAAGCGCTCATCGCCGAGCACGGCGGCCACCAGTTGCTTGCCATAGCCGCGTCCCTGGTATGGCGGCAATACAAACACGTCGCGCAGGTAGGCAAAATCCGTGTAGTCGGTGATGACCCTGGCGAACGCCACTTGCTGGCCATCCGCATAGCCGCCGAAACACAGCGCGTTGGCAATCCCCTTGCGCACCGTTTCGATCGCCACGCCACGCTTCCAGTACGACTGCTCGCTCAGGTAGCGGTGGATCATGGGCACGTCCAGTTCGCCGCGCTCGCTGGAAATGTGTAATGGCGCGTGCATCAGTTCTTGTACAGCAAGTCGGCTTCGGCGATGCTGGGCTCGCCGAAATACACGGTGCGCAAGCCGCCCTTGGCATCGCTGCCCATGTACACGCCCGTCATGCTGCGCGCGACCGGGTCGTACAAAATGGAGTAGCGGTGGCCGCAATTGTGCGGTTCGCAGACGCTGCTCAGCAGGCGTGCCTTGCCGTCGATCTCGACCGGCTTGAGCGGACTGGCCACGCCATCGGGCACCCAGCGCTGGCGCTTCAGGCCAGCCTTTTTCAGCCCCACGTTGAACGCCTTGCGAAAGGCGTAGTCCGCCTTGTAGACGTCGGGGAAATACGGGCAGGTATGGCCGCCATCGCAGCTTTGCGCCTGCTCGATCAGCGACAGTTTGGGCGTACGCGCTTGCGCCGGCACGGCGGCCAGCGCCACGGCGGCGCCCAGGAACAGGGGAAACAGCAAACGTGCGGACATGCAATCTCCTAACAGCATTCAGTAATGGAGGCAGCATAGCAGAATGGCATGCCGGTGCGCGCGCCTCAGGGAGAACAGCGGATGCCGACGACCCCGTTGACCTTGCCTTCCGGCCAGCCCGTCTCGCGCCAGCGGTACACGCCCGGCGCGACGATGATCAATTGCCATTCCACCAGCTTGCCAGCGTCGTTGACGCGCGTTTCATTGTCATAGCGCAAAGTCAGGCTGCGCTCCGTTTCCGCCACGACCGTCGCGGCAAAGCGGTTGGTTTCGCCCAGCTTGCTTTTCCACGTGCGGTCGTTGAAGATCGCCAGCCGCTGATGATCGTCAGACAACTGCATGCGCGTAAAGTGCCGCGCTTCTTCGCACACACTGCTCGTGTTCACGCTGTCGGACCAGCTGCCGGACAGTTGCGCGGCATCAAAAGGAGTCGGGTTGGCGGCCGCGGCCGCAGTCAGCAGCAAGATTGCAAGCATAGATTATCAAAAGAAAACGAAAGAAAAAATCATGGTCAACGCAGCGCCAGGGCGATGCTCGATGGCAGTGCGGGCGTGTGCCGGTGCAAAGTCGCCTGCTCGTAGGCATACGCCATCGCAATGAGCGGCATGTCGCCGTGGGCAGGGCCGATGAAGGACAAGCCGACCGGTAAGCCCCCAACCATGCCGGCAGGCACCGTGATATGCGGCAAGTCGGACTGCGGCGATACGCCATGGCAGGTGGGGCCCACGAGCGCATCGAGCGTATGCGAACGCAGCAGCGCTTCGATGCCGCCAGGCCCGGGCGCGGGCGGCGTCTCGACCAGTTCCGCGCCCAGTGCGCGCAACACCAGCAGCGCCTGCCCGATCACGGCATCGGTCCCCGCACACAGGCCGAACAGGTGGCGCGCCACGCCGATGCGACGCCCGTGCAAGCCGGCAAGGTCGAGCGTCAAGCCATCGGCCAGGCGCTCGCCCGTCAGGGCGGCGAGCAGCCAGGCAGCCTCGCGCACGCTGGGCGCCATCGGTCCAGCCGTGGCTGGCTCGCCGCCCTGCCCGCCAGCGGTCCTGCCGGTGGGCTTGATGGCGACCAGGCAACAGTTTGAAGCAGGCGCGACGATGGAGCCGTCCGCCGCGCTGTCGACGGCCAGGATGGTGAGCCCGGCCCAGCTGGCACTGGCATGCGGCACGCTGACGGCGGCCCACTGGCGCAAATTGCTTTTGCCGATGATGACGGCGCCGGCCGCGCGCAAGCGCGCCGCCACAAAGGAATCGCAGCTGGCATGCGTGGCCAGGGGTGCTTGCGTGCGCGTCTTCATGCGGTCGCCCGTGGCGATATTGTCGCGCAAGACGATGGGGATGCCGTGCAAGGGGCCGCGCACCTTGTGCACTTGCCGTTCGCGGTCCATTTCCAGGGCAATTTTCAAGGCATCGGGATTGATTTCAATGCCGGGATAGGCGCGCGCGCCCGTGCTGCACAGGGAACGGATGCGCCTCAGGTACTGCGACGTCAGCGCATGCGAACTGAGTTTGCCTGCCTGCATCATCTGCTGTTGCGGCAAGACGCCCGCATCGAGCAGATGGGCCATGGGGCTGGCGGGCGCCGTGGCACGGGCCAATACGGGGCGCGCCACGCCCCGGGACGCGCCACTGCGTAACATCTGACTGCGCTGCATGCTATCTCCAGGAAACTTCAATGTTTCTACCGCAATAATGTGCTAGCCATAGCATAGCAGTCCTAGCAACACAATTGTTGTTGAAAGGAATTATTTTTCAAGCAAAAAAACGCCGCCCGAAGGCAGCGTTTCTTGATGGTCAAGCACTGGGGCGTATCAGTTGCGTACGACACGCTTGTATTCGTTGGTACGGGTGTCGATTTCGATCACGTCGTCCTGTGCCACGAACAGCGGCACTTGTACGGTGTGGCGGTGTGCGTCGATGGCGTTTTCGATCTTGGCTTCTTTCAGGACGTTGCCCGACGTGTTGCCCTTGACCGCAGGCTCCGAGTACACCACTTGACGGGCGATGGTCGTAGGCAGTTCAACGGAGATAGCCTTGCCGTCGTAGAAAATGGCTTCGCATTCCATGCCATCTTTCAGGTAGTTCAGCGCTTCGCCCAGGTTTTCTTCTTCGATTTCGTACTGGTTGTACTCGGTGTCCATGAAGACGAACAGCGGGTCGGCGAAGTACGAATACGTCACTGGCTTTTTATCCAGAACAACAACGTCGAACTTGTCGTCGCCGCGGAACACGTTTTCCATCGGGGTGTTCGTCAGAAGATTTTTCATCTTCCATTTGTAGGTGAAGCCCGTGCGGCTCGAACCGTTGACATCAGAACGCAACACGATCATTGGCTTGCTGTCGACCATGATGATATTGCCAACACGAATTTCTTTTGCGGGTTTCATAGGAATGTACGTAAAAAGTGGGTTGCATGAAGACCATCTGCCGCCTGTGCGCCATCAGCGCCGCAAGCTTGCGTTTGATCGGTTAAAAATACGTTAGAAATAACCGGGCATTTTACCTTAATTTTTGGCAAGCGCCTATCTCGTCGCGCCGGCGAACGCCAGCAAGTTACTTGCCAGATCGCCATGCGCCTGCATCTGCCGCTGCCAGGCCTGCGCGCGCGCCCGGATGCGCGGCAGATCGGCCTGCAATGCGGGCCACAGCCGCGCCCACGGCAAGGCGTCCGCGCTGGCGCCATTCCAGGCCAGCGCCGCCTGCATCAGGCTGTCGATGGGGCCGTCCGCATCGACAGCATAGCACCGCAGGAAGGCGCGCAATTTCACGTGATGCAAGTTTTCATCCTGCAGATAGATATGCCAGAGAAACGGCTGGCCCGCCCATTGCGCACGCACGAAGGAATCCTCGCCGCGCACGAAATTGACGTCGCAAGCCCACAGCAGGCGGTCGTAATCGTCCTGCGGCACGAAAGGCAGCACGCGCACGGTGAGCGCGCCGCGCGTGCGCGCCGCACCGGCCACCGCCGCATCGTCGCCGATAAACGCCTGAACGGCATCGAACGCGACGCCTTCCGGCGCCAGGCATACCACAGCTTGCTCACCCGCCTGCCAAGCCGCGAACAGTTCGGCGACGGGCGCGGACGGATAGCAGAACAGCGATACTTTCACGGCGCGCATTTCCGCATCCGTCACGCCGAATTGCCCGAGGAATGCCGCCATGGCGCCCGCATCGGCCTGGAACGCCAGCCTTTTCTCATCCAGCGCCGCTTCGCGCAGCAGGCCGCCCGTTTTATCGGTAAAACCGGGAAAGAAGAAATGCTTGATCATGCCGTGGCGCGGCGACGTCAGCGCATGGCAACCCTCGACCCACTCTTCCGCCGTCAAGCCTTCCAGGTTCAGCCACACGGGCTGCGGCGTGCATTGCGCCATGGCGGCGATATAGCCGGGCGGAATATCGCAGGCAAAAAACTCGATGACGATATCGGCGACGTCGGCGGGCAAAAACACGCCATCCTGGCCGCGCCAGTGGCGGACCGTGACGCCGGATGCCTGCTGCGCCTCGGCCGCCACGTCAATGGCGGGGCAGATGCGCCGGAAACTGGATAAATCATCGACCCACAGGGTGACGGCGACGCCGTGCTCGCCGCTCAACTGCCGCGCCAAGCGCCAGCAAATGCCGATATCGCCGTAGTTGTCGACGACTTTGCAGAAGATGGCCAGGGATGGTGCGCGATCGGTAGGTAGTGGCATAGTCGACGGGAAGAGAAAAACGTGGGCATGGCGGCCAATAACAAAAAAGCCGCGCTGTTACCAGGCGGCTTTTTTGTTGGCTGATTCAGCCGGTCTGGCGTCCCCAAGGGGATTCGAACCCCTGTACTCACCGTGAAAGGGTGATGTCCTAGGCCTCTAGACGATGGGGACAGAAAATCTGTCCTGGATGCGCTGCTTTGCATCCCGACCTGTTACTTTACTTGCTGACTGCTTGCGAATCTGGCGTCCCCAAGGGGATTCGAACCCCTGTACTCACCGTGAAAGGGTGATGTCCTAGGCCTCTAGACGATGGGGACAGAAATCTGTCCTGAATGCATTATTTCGCATCCTGACCCGGTACTGCAGCAATATGGCAGGAACAAAAAAAGCCTGACTTGTCAGGCCCGTTCAGCACTGCACTCTTGCTTTACAACTAAATCCTGGCGTCCCCAAGGGGATTCGAACCCCTGTACTCACCGTGAAAGGGTGATGTCCTAGGCCTCTAGACGATGGGGACCTGTGCTGGCTTTACTCTCAGCGGACTCTTCGTTGAAGGCTTTGCTTAGCCCCTCAAAAAAGCGTGCGCGAAGTATAGCATGGGGCGATTCACGAAATCAACTGCCGGGAGTTTTATTTTCCATCTTATTTGCGGGGATCCTCCTATGTGGCGGAAGATCCTCGCAGGATATGGAAATACTGCGTCATTGCAATTTTAGCCGGCGCAAAAAAGCCGCATATGCGACCTGGCATGCACGTGGAGTTGATGCAGGCCGACGGCGCTGTCGGATTACGCTGCGCTAATCCGACCTACGCCACTTAGATATATTTCCCGAGCGAAGAAATTGCTAATGCAAATAAAAAAAGCCGCCCGAGGCGACTTTGATTTATTCACTGCCTGCTTCTGCGCTGTTGGTGGAGGTCAGCGGGAGTCAACCCTGACCGCCTGCATGCCATGCAAGCGCGCTAACAGCTTAGCCATATTCCCCCGAGGGGTATGGCGGGAAGTGTCGCGGAAATAAAAAAAGCCGCCCGAGGCGACTTTGATTTATTCACTGCCTGCTTCTGCGCTGTTGGTGGAGGTCAGCGGGAGTCAACCCTGACCGCCTGCATGCCATGCAAGCGCGCTAACAGCTTGGCCATATCCCCCGAGGGGTATGGCGGGAAGTGCCGCGGAAATAAAAAAAGCCGCCCGAGGCGACTTTGATTATCACGTGATTTCTGCGCTGTTGGTGGAGGTAAGCGGGATCGAACCGCTGACCTCTTGCATGCCATGCAAGCGCTCTCCCAGCTGAGCTATACCCCCGGGCGCAGAAACACTGCTACTTCTTTACGACTACAACACCAGACTGAACTGGCGTCCCCAAGGGGATTCGAACCCCTGTACTCACCGTGAAAGGGTGATGTCCTAGGCCTCTAGACGATGGGGACCTCGGTACTGCATTTTTGCTTCTACAATTTGCCGCTTTACTTCTGCGCTGTTGGTGGAGGTAAGCGGGATCGAACCGCTGACCTCTTGCATGCCATGCAAGCGCTCTCCCAGCTGAGCTATACCCCCGGGCGCAGAAATAATAAAAGCCGCACTTGGCGACTTTGTTCCACTACTTGCTTTCCATCCAGAACCCGTTTTTTACCGGCCTGAACTTACAACAATCAGTACAAACAACTGCCACTACTATACCACAACTACCTGGCGTCCCCAAGGGGATTCGAACCCCTGTACTCACCGTGAAAGGGTGATGTCCTAGGCCTCTAGACGATGGGGACCGCGGAACTTCCAAACAACATCTGCACCACTTCAACAAGCAACATCATTGCTGCTGGTGGAGGTAAGCGGGATCGAACCGCTGACCTCTTGCATGCCATGCAAGCGCTCTCCCAGCTGAGCTATACCCCCGTTGGTGCAGAAACAAGAGTATAGCAAAGAAGTTTCACTCTGCAAATACCCTTTTTCGTCTATGAGCAACTTTTCATAGGGGCGGTTTCCGCACTGCGTTTACGCGCTCAATTCAGCGCGGCGATTACAGCCACTTTGCCAGGCGCGCCAGCACGGTGTCACGGCCGAAGATCACCACCACCTGATCGATGGCCGGCGTCTGCAGCTGGCCCGTCAGGATCAGGCGCAAGGGCATGGCCAGCAGCGGCATCTTGATGGTGTTGGCGGCCAGCACTTCCTTGATCATGGCGGCCACGGCTTCCTTGCTCCACTCCACCGTGGCGATGCGCTCGGCAAACTGCGCCAGCACGGGCTTGATCGCGTCCGTGATGTGCTGCGCCGCCAGTTCCGCTTCCGGCTGCGGCTCGCGGAAGAACAGCATCGAAGCGGCAGCCAGCTCATTGACCGTGTTGGCGCGCTCTTTCATCATGCCCAGCACCAGCGCCAGGTCCGGCGCGCCTTCGAAGACGGCGCCAGCTTCCAGCATCTGCGGGCGCGCCAGGTCGGCCAGACGGGTATTGTCGGCCTGCTTGATGTACTGGTTATTGAGCCACTTGAGCTTTTCCAGATCGAACTGCGCGGCCGACTTGGTCAGGTGCTCGAGGTTGAACCACGCGCAGAACTGTTCCACCGAGAAGACTTCATCGTCGCCATGGCTCCAGCCCAGGCGCGCCAGGTAGTTCAGCATCGATTCAGGCAGGAAGCCCTGCGCCGGATAATCCATCACGCTGACGGCATCGCGGCGCTTCGACATCTTCTGGCCGTCCGAACCCAAAATCATCGGCAGGTGGCCGTACAGTGGCAGCGGTGCACCGATGGCGCGCAGGATGTTGATCTGGCGCGGGGTGTTGTTGACGTGGTCATCGCCACGCAGCACGTGGCTGATCTGCATGTCCCAGTCATCGACGGCCACGCAGAAGTTATAGGTTGGCGTGCCGTCCGGGCGGGCGATCACCAGGTCGTCCAGTTCGCGGTTAGAGATCGTGATCGTGCCCTTGACCACGTCGTCCCACGTCACGTCGCCATCGAGCGGATTCTTGAAGCG
Source organism: Janthinobacterium sp. C22 (assembly GCF_057919405.1). NCBI lineage: Bacteria > Pseudomonadati > Pseudomonadota > Betaproteobacteria > Burkholderiales > Oxalobacteraceae > Janthinobacterium > Janthinobacterium sp. C22. The sequence goes on from NZ_CP193659.1 coordinate 5,113,218, forward strand.
CACGACGGGCTTGCGGTCCGCCGGCACGGCCGGCAGGGTCTTGCCCGGTTCCGGGCGCCAGGTGCCGTCGTAGCGTGGCTTTTCGCCGGCGGCGCGCATGCGCTCGCGCATCGCTTCGACTTCTTCCGGCGACGAGTAGCAGTGGTACGCCGTACCTTCGGCCAGCATCTGCGCCACCACTTCGCGGTAGCGGTCCATGCGGGCCATCTGGTAGAACGGGCCTTCGTCGTGGTCCAGGCCCAGCCACTTCATGCCTTCGATGATGGCTTGCACGGCTTCCGGCGTGGAACGCTCCACGTCCGTGTCTTCGATGCGCAGCACGAAGGTGCCGCCGAAGTGGCGGGCATACGCCCAGCTGTATAAAGCGGTGCGGGCGCCGCCCAGGTGCAGATAGCCGGTCGGGCTGGGAGCGAAACGGGTACGGACGGGAGTAGCGTTTGTGGTCATCGAAGTAATCAGGCTTGAATAAGTAAAACGCCATTTTACTCTGTTGACCGCCGCCGCTCCACAAGCGCCGTCACAGCTGCAGCAAGCGCCTTTTCACCTCGTCCGCCTGCGCATGCAGCGCCTGCTCGAACAGGGCCACCAGCTGCGACAGGGGCCGGTGCAAAGGCTTCACGAGATTCACCGTGAACGGCAGGGACACGGCAAAGCGGCGGATCTGCAAGCCCTGCCCCGCATAATCGAGGGCCGTGAGCGGATTGACGATGGCCAGCCCCACGCCTTCGCGCACCATGGCGCACACGGAAGCGGCGCTGTGCGTGTCGAGCGCCATGCGCCGCTCCACGCCGGCCTGCGCGAAGATGGCGTCGATCTGCTGGCGGTAGGGGTCGACGGTGGCCAGGCTGATGAAAGGCTGGCCCGCGAAATCGGCCGGCTGCAGCACGGCCTTGCCGGCCAGCGCATGGCCATCGGGCAGTACGCACACTTCATCGACGGACATCAGGGTGTCAAGCGCGGTGCCCGGCGGCGCATTGCCCACTTCCGTCAAGCCGATATCGTGGCGCTGCGCCGACAGCCACTCTTCCAGCAGCGGCGATTCCTGCGGCGTGATGCTGATGCTCACCTTGGGAAAGTCGGCGACGAAGCGCTTGCAGGCCTGCGGCAGCAGGGATTGGGAAAACACGGGCAGGCAGGCGATCGACAGCTGCCCCTGGTCGAACTGGCGCAGGGCAGTCGCCGTGCTGACGATGCGCTCCAGGCCGAAATACGCGCGCTGTACTTCTTCGAACAGCTGCAGCGCCTGGGCCGTGGGGCGCAGCCGCCCCCGTTCGCGCTCGAACAGGGTCAGGCCCGTCAAATGCTCGAGGCGCGCCAGCTCGCGGCTGACGGTGGGCTGCGAGGTGTGCAGCATGGCGGCGGCGGCCGTCACGCTGCCCGTCGTCATGATGGCGCGGAAAACCTCGATATGGCGCAATGAGATGGTCATGCGCATATCATAAATGAATAAGGTCGCCTTAAATGGATATTTTATGTTTACACAGAAAAGCCGCATCATGGCCAGCATCGCAGGTCGGATTAGCGGGCAAAGCCCGCGTAATCCGACGCCACCTCCGACACCACCCATCACACGACAAAGACCACCACCATGAAACCAGTGCCAGACGCCACCCTCGCCCAACTCGCCCAGGAACACGGCACGCCCCTGTGGGTGTATGACGCGGCCACCATCCGCGCACGCATCGCGCAGCTGGCGCAGTTCGACACCGTGCGCTTCGCGCAAAAGGCCAACTCGAACATCCATTTGCTCACCCTGATGCGCGAAGCGGGCGTGCACGTGGACGCCGTCTCGCTGGGCGAGATCGAGCGTGCGCTGCAGGCAGGCTTTACGCCGGCGCAAACGAATGGCGCCGCCGGCGTGGTGTTCACCTGCGACCTGTTCGACCGCGCCACCCTGGCGCGCGTGGCGGCAGCGAAGATCGAAGTCAATTGCGGCTCCGTCGACATGCTGCGCCAGCTGGGCCCCGTGTCGCCCGGCCACCGCGTCTGGCTGCGCATCAATCCCGGCTATGGTCATGGCCACAGCAACAAGACGAATACGGGCGGCGAAAACAGCAAGCACGGAATCTGGCATGAAGAGCTGCCGGAAGCGCTGGCCGTCATCCGCGCGCATGGCCTGCACCTGGTGGGCCTGCACATGCACATCGGCTCCGGCGTCGACTACAGCCACCTGGAAACCGTCTGCGGCACCATGGTCGACCTGGTCAAGAACATGGGCCATGACCTGGAAGCCATTTCCACGGGCGGCGGCCTGTCCGTGCCCTACCGCGAAGGCGAGCAGCCCGTCGACACGGACCACTACTTCCAGCTGTGGGATGCGGCGCGCAAGCAGATCGAGGCGCACCTGGGCCATCCCGTGCACCTGGAAATCGAACCGGGCCGCTTCCTCGTGGCCGACGCGGGCCTGCTGGTGGCCGAAGTGCGCGCCACCAAGCAAATGGGCGGCAACCATTTCACCTTGCTCGATACGGGCTTCAATGAACTGATGCGTCCCGCCATGTACGGCAGCTACCATGAAATGTCGGTGATCGCGCACGACGGCCGCGCTCTCGATGAACAGCACGCCACCGTCGTCGGCGGCCCCCTGTGCGAATCGGGCGACGTCTTCACCCAGCGCGACGGCGGCGTGGTGGAAACCCGCCTGCTACCTGCAGCGCAGGTGGGCGACTACGTCGTCTTCGAAGGCGCGGGCGCGTATGGCGCCTCGATGTCGTCGAACTACAACAGCCGCCCGCATGCAGCCGAATACCTGGTCGATGGGGCGCAATCCCGCCTGATCCGCCGCCGCCAGACGGTGGCCGAGCTGATCGCGCTGGAACAACTGTAAATCCTCGCCCGCGTGCGGGCATGCGCATCTGCTAACATCGGGGCAACTCGATGAAAGCCCGCCATGCCCGCCCAAGCACTTCCCTTCCGCAGCGCCACCCGGCTGCTGCCGCCCCTGCTGCTGTCCGCCGTCCTCGCCGGCTGCACTACACTGCCCTCGCTGGACGGCCGCAGCCCCTCCACCGTCATCGCAGACACACAGCACACCCAATTGGCCACGGCCATCGCGCCCATGGTGGCGCAGCATCCCGGCGTGTCCGGCATCTATCCGCTGGTCGACGGCCGCGACGCCTTTGCCGCGCGCGCCCTGCTGGCCGCCGCCGCCCAGCGCAGCCTGGACGTGCAGTACTACATCTGGCACAAGGACATCACGGGCACCTTGCTGTTCGACGCCCTGCGCCAGGCGGCGGAACGTGGCGTGCGCGTGCGCCTGCTGCTCGACGATAACAATACGGCGGGCCTGGACCAGACCCTGGCCATGCTGGGCAAGCAGCGGAACCTGGAAATCCGCCTGTTCAACCCCTTCCTGCCCCGCTCTCCCCGCGCGCTGGCCTTTGCCATGGATTTTTCGCGCCTGAACCGGCGCATGCACAATAAATCGTTCACGGCCGACAACCAGGCCACCATCGTTGGCGGACGCAATGTGGGCGATGAATATTTTGGCGCGGCCGGCGAGGTGCTGTTCGCCGACCTGGACGTGCTGGCCGTCGGCCCCGTCGTCGGCGAGGTCTCGCAGGATTTCGACCGCTACTGGAACAGCGCCTCGGCTTACCCGGCCAGCCTGCTGCTGACCAGTCCTGTCGACGGCGACGCGGCCACCATCGCCGCCGAGGCGGACCGCATCGACGACACCAGGGCCGCCGAGGAATACGTGCAGGCGCTGCGCACCTCGCCCTTCGTCAAGCAGATGATGGAACGCACCCTGCCCTTCGAATGGGCAAGGACGCGCATGGTCAGCGACGACCCGGCAAAAGTGCTGGACAAGGCCCGGCCAGGCACGGGCGTGGCGGAAAACCTGCAAAACCTGCTGGGCGTGCCGGAAAAGGAAGTGGACCTGGTGTCGCCGTATTTCGTGCCCGGCAAGGCCGGCACCCAGGCCTTTGCCGACCTGGCGAAAAAAGGCGTGGGCGTGCGCATCCTGACGAATGCGCTGGAAGCGACCGACGTGGCGGCCGTGCATGCGGGCTATGCAAAGTGGAGGAAACCGCTGCTGGAAGCGGGCGTGCTGCTGTACGAGTCGCGCCGCTCGTGGGAAGCTGGCGACGCGCGCGAGCAGCCGGGCCGCTTCGGCAGTTCCGCATCGAGCCTGCATGCGAAGACCTTTGCCGTCGACGACCGGCGCATCTTTGTCGGCTCGTTCAATTTCGACCCGCGCTCGATCGAATTGAACACGGAAATGGGCCTCGTCATCGACAGCCCCGCGCTGGCCAGCCAGCTGGGGCAAGCCATGCGCACCAGCATCCCGCGGCGCGCCTACCAGGTGCTGCTTGGCGACGACGGCCAGCTGTACTGGCTCGCCCGCGACGCCAACGGGGCCGCCACGCGCTACGACACGGAACCGGGCACCAGCGTGTGGAAGCGCATGGGGGTGGCGATTCTGTCGGTGCTGCCGATCGATTGGTTGCTGTAATCGGTTTTGCCGACGATGTTGTCGGATGACGCGTGGCTGCGCCCCGCTAATCCGACCTACAAGGTCATCGTAGGTCGGGTTAGCGCAAAGCGCGTAAGCCGACAAGCGCGCAGCACCGCCCTTTACCGCACCGCTTCCGTCAAGATTCGCCCTTCCGACGCGGACGGCTGGCGTATGCGCAGCAGGTGGGCCAGCGTAGGCGCGATGTCGACCACTTCCGCGTACTGGCCATAGGCGCCCGGCTTGATCCAGCGGGGGCCGAACACCATCAGCGGCACGTTGGTGTCATACGTGTACGGCGTGCCGTGCGAGGTGCCGCCGCTGCCCTTGCCAAAGTACCAGGCCGGCTTTGTGACGACCATCAGGTCGCCCGACAGCTGGCGGTTCCAGGCGCGGCGCATCAGGGTATCCATGCGGGTGACCACGGCGCCTGCTTCCATCTGCGTGCGCGTGTAGACTTGCGCCAGGCCGTCCTGCTGCAGCAGGAAGCGGGCCGCCGCGTCTTCCAGGGCGGCGCGCTGGATGCCGCTCTTTTCCGCCAGCGCGTAGTCGAGGTAGATATTCGGCAGCGACGACGTCGTCACCAGTTTATCGATGCCCAGGCTCGTCGCCAGGTGCCGGCTCAAGGCATCGACCAGCTTGGCGCCATCGATGCGTTTGGCGGAAAAGCCGCGCGTTTCGGCAAATTCCGGCACGTTGGCAAAGCCATGGTCGGCCGTCAGCACCACCAGCACGTTATCCATGCCGACTTTTTTATCCAGGTCGCTAAAGAAGCCGGCCAGCATGCGGTCCAGGCGCTGCAGGTGGTCGTGCGACATCTTGCTTTCCGGGCCGTAGGCATGGTTCACATAATCGTGCGCGGACAGGCTCACGCCCAGGATGTCGGGCACGCCGGCCGGATTGCGGCCCAGATTCTCGCCATCGATGGCGGCGCGGGCGAATTCCAGGGTCAGCTCATCGAGGAAGGGACCGGACTTCAAACGGCTGTAGTACTCGCCATCGAGCTTGCCGCTGTCGCTGTAATAGGCGAACGGGAAGGTATTGCGCGTGCCCGGCTTGGCCGCCACCAGATCATCACGGGCGTCGCGCGCATAGGCAGCATCGGCCAGCAGCGGCGTCCAGCTCTTGCCATAATAACGGTCCTGCGGTTTGGCCGCCTGGTAGCGCTGCACCCATTGCGGATGCTGCTGCATGTAATAGGTGCTGCTGGCGAAATTGCCCGTCTTTTCCATGTACATATAGGCCGTGCCCGTTTTCCCGGCCAGCAGGATGGCGCCCCGGTCCTTGCCCGACACGGTGACGACCTTGGCCTGGTCGCCCGTGGCATAGCGCAGCTCGTCGCCCAGGGTGCTCACGCGCAGCTTCGTCGGCGCCGTGCCGTCGTCCGGCTGCGTTGCTTCGCCAATGTAATGGAAATTACCGTCCTCGGTGCAGTACACGGACTTTTTCGTAACGGGATCGATCCAGTTATTGCCGATCACGCCATGCTGGTACGGGTAGGCGCCCGACAGCACGGCCGAGTGGCCGATGGCGGTGACCGTGATGCCATGCGCCTGGTGCGCATCGCTGAACCACGCGCCCTGCTCCAGCAGGCGCCGGAAGCCGCCCTGGCCGAACTGGTCGCGGTAGCGCGTCACCTGTTCCTGCGGCAAACCGTCGACCACCAGCACGACTACCAGCTTCGGTTGCGCCGCAGTGGCCGGTGCAATCTTGGCCGCATGCGCCTGGCACGCCGCCACGCCAGCGACCACCAGCAGCGCCTGCGCCACTTGCCGGGAAAGGGAGAAATGTTTCGTCATATCCACTCATCAAAAGTTAGGCCACCGGGCAGCATACGCCGACTATATGACGCAATGATGACAAAAAGCAATAACTAGAAAAAGGCCGGGCTCCATCGCTGGAACCCGGCCTATGCCGCAACAGACAATATATCTGACTTACTTAACCGTCACCTTGATGCTTTTGCTCAACTCCGGTCCATACGACTGGTGCGCGCCATTGGCGAACTGCATGGTGAGGGTGTACTGGCCTGGCGGCAAGGTGACGTCCGTTTCCGTTTGACCTTTGCCAAAATGCAAATGCTTGTCATCCATGGGTATCATCTCGCCCGCCTTCATCGGCCCCGAATTGATGAGCAGATGATGGTGGCCCGTCTTGGCCGTCATGTCGCCGGCCGGCTTGACGTCCATGCCTTGGATCGCAAACTTGACCTTGAACGGGCTGCTGACGGTGGCGCCGTCAACCGGCTCGACGAACGAGACGGATTGGGCAAAGGCGCTGGCGGCCAGCAGGCTGCCGGCGATCACGGCGATACTACGACGCAGGAATACGGTGGTCAATTGCATGATGTCTCCTCTTGTTTAATAACAACACGGACTGCATGAAACCATATTCCTGGCGGTCATGGCGCCGGGGACGAGTTAAGCCAATGGTGCCACTGGTGGCCTTGAAAACCGTAGCGAGCAAGCTCAATGTCGGGTTGAGTAACGCAACCGTACTTTAGTACGGTGAGTAACGCCGACCCGAAAGTGAGCTGCGCAGCAGGTTTGCAAGGCCACCCAACCATCAGTCGTTCTTGATCACGATCGACGGGAATTTACTTGTCATATCCTTCGCCTTTTCCGCCACTTTAATGGCGATGGTGCGGGCGATCTGCTTGTAGATCACGGCGACGGGGCCTTCCGGCTCGGCCACGACGGTGGGCGTGCCCGAGTCCGTCTGCTGGCGAATCGCCATGGTCAGCGGCAAGGCGCCGAGGAATTCCACGCCGAAGTCCGCGCACATCTTCGCGCCGCCGCCGGCACCGAAGATTTCTTCCGCATGGCCGCAGTTCGAGCAGATGTGCGTGCTCATGTTTTCCACCACGCCGAGGATCGGAATGCCGACCTTCTCGAACATTTTGAGACCCTTGCGCGCGTCCAGCAGCGCGATGTCCTGCGGCGTGGTGACGATCACGGCGCCCGTGACGGGTACTTTCTGCGACAGGGTCAGCTGGATGTCGCCGGTGCCTGGCGGCATGTCGACGATCAGGTAATCGAGGTCGCGCCAGTTGGTCTGGTCCAGCAACTGCTGCAAGGCTTGCGTGACCATCGGGCCGCGCCACACCATCGGCTCGTCCGGATCGATCATGAAGCCGATCGACGACACTTGCAGGCCGTGGTTTTCCATCGGCTCCATGCTCTTGCCGTCCAGCGTCTTCGGCTGGCCGCTGATGCCCAGCATCATCGGCTGCGACGGGCCATAGATATCGGCGTCCAGCATGCCGACGGTGGCGCCTTCGGCGGCCAGGGCCAGGGCCAGGTTGACGGCCGTGGTCGATTTGCCAACGCCGCCCTTGCCGGAAGCGACGGCGATGATGTTTTTCACGTTGCTCATCGGCTTCAAGCCGCGCTGCACCGTGTGCGAAATGATCTTCGACGACACGCCCACGCTGACGTTGCCCACGCCCGGCAGCACGCGCAGGGCGGCCAGCACGGACTTGCGGATCAGGTCGATCTGGCTCTTGGCGGGATAGCCCAGTTCGATGTCGAGCGAAATGTCGCTGCCATCGACCTTCAGATTCTTGACGGTTTTACTGGAAACGAAATCTTTATGTGTATTTGGATCAATAACCTGGGCCAGCGCGGCCTTGACGTCTTCTACTGTGATGCTCATGTAAATCTCCGTGTGTACTACATATGTGCAATACGCGCAGTCTAGCGCAAATTTGCGTGGTGCGATGGCGGCAAAAGCATCACTTGCCGGCGCTGCATCTGCTCATATTGCCTTTCCGCTGTTAAAATGTCCTATTATCCATCCCAAAAGTGCATCAATCATGACTCGCAAGCTGTTCGTCACCACTGCCCTGCCTTACGCAAACGCCGCTTTTCACATTGGCCACATCATGGAATACATCCAGGCCGATATCTGGGTCCGGTTCCAGCGAATGCAACGCGATGGCGCAGCCGGCCGTGAAGTGCACTTTGTGGGCGCCGACGATACGCATGGCACGCCCATCATGATCGCCGCCGAAAAGGAAGGCATCACGCCGCAGCAATTCGTCGCCAACATCGCGGCCGGCCGCGCCCAGTACCTCGATGGCTTCCACATCGCCTTCGACAACTGGTATTCGACCGATTCGCCGGAGAACGTTGATCTGTCGCAATCGATCTACCGCAAGCTGCGCGATACGGGCCTGATCGTCACGAAAACCGTCGACCGCTTCTTCGACCCGGTCAAGGGCATGTTCCTGGCCGACCGCAACATCAAGGGCGAATGCCCGAAATGCGGCGCCAAGAACCAGTACGGCGACAATTGCGAAGTGTGCGGCGCGGCTTACCAGCCGACCGACCTGGTCAACCCGTTCTCGGTCTTCACCAACGCGACGCCCGTGATGAAGCCGTCGGAACAGTATTTCTTCAAGCTGTCCGACCCGCGCTGCTTCGAATTCCTCAAGGATTGGCTGAACACGCCAGGCCGCTTGCAGCCGGAAATGGTCAACAAGGTCAGCGAGTGGCTGGGCGAGGCGGGCGAAAAGCTGGCCGACTGGGACATCTCGCGCGACGCGCCCTACTTCGGCATCCCGATTCCCGATGCGCCGGGCAAGTTCTTCTATGTGTGGATGGACGCGCCCGTCGGCTACCTGGCCAGCCTGAAAAACTATTGCGACAAGAAAGGCATCGATTTCGACGCCTTCCTGAACGACCCGACGACGGAACAGATCCATTTCATCGGCAAGGACATCGTTTCCTTCCACCTGCTGTTCTGGCCTGCCATGCTGAAGTTCGCCGATCACCCGGTGATCGACAAACTGAAAGTCAATGTGCACGGTTTCCTGACGGTCAACAACGAAAAAATGTCGAAGTCGCGCGGCACCGGCATTTCGCCGCTGCGCTACCTGGACCTGGGCATGAACCCGGAATGGCTGCGCTACTACATCGCCTTCAAGCTGAACTCGAAAGTGGAAGACCTGGATTTCAACGGCGAAGATTTTGTTGCCCGCGTGAACAGCGACCTGATCGGCAAGTACGTGAACATCGCCAGCCGCTGCGCCGGCTTCATCGCCAAGCGTTTCGACGGCAAGCTGGCATCCACGCTGTCGGAAGGCGCACAAAGCTGGATCAACCGCGCGCTGACGGTGGACGTCAACGGCGTCATCGTCGAGCGCCAGGCCAGCATCGCCGCGCACTTCGAGAACCGCGAATTCGGCAAGGCCTTGCGCGAGATCATGGAAATCGCCGACATCACCAACCAGTATGTCGATGAAAACAAACCATGGATTCTGGCCAAGGATGCGGACAAGACGTTTGACCTGCACGACGTGTGCACGACGGCGCTGATCCTGTTCCGCCAGCTGACGATTCTGCTGTCGCCGGTGCTGCCGGGCGTGGCGAAGAACGTGGCATCGTTCCTCAATGACGCCGAGTTCACCTGGGCCGATACGCAAGTGTTCGGCGACGCCGTCTCGAACAGCATGCTGGGCCGTACCATCGGCGCCTACAGCCACTTGATGACGCGCATGGATGCGAAGATGATCGAAGCGCTGTTTGACGCGCCGCAAGCAGCCGCCGCCATCGCCGCACCGGCTGGCGACGCCGCGAACGACGCCACGGCCCCTGCTGCCGCCGCTGCCGCCATCGAGGAACTGGCGCCCGAAATCAAGATCGACGACTTCCTCAAGGTCGACCTGCGCATCGCGAAAATCGTCAATTGCGAACTGGTGGACGGTTCCGACAAGCTGCTGCGCCTGACCCTGGATGCGGGCGAAGGCCGCTTGCGCAATGTGTTCTCGGGCATCCGCTCGGCCTACCAGCCGGAAGAACTGGTCGGCAAGCTGACGGTGCTGGTGGCCAATCTGGCGCCGCGCAAGATGAAGTTCGGCATTTCGGAAGGCATGGTCATGGCCGCCTCCGCCGCCGACGAGAAGGCCAATCCGGGCATCTACATCCTGAACCCGTGGCCAGGCGCAGAACCTGGCATGCGCATCCGCTAAGCCCGCACAAGGACCGATGATGAATATCGTGGTGCGCGAAGCAACAAATGCCGATGCACAACTGATGGCCGAGCTGACCCGCGCCGCGTGGGCCGGCAAGGTGGCGGCCTCGTCCAGCGGGCACCACGAGACGGCGCAGCAGGTGGAAGCGCAATTGCGCCACGGCGGCGGTTTTCTGTTGCTGATCGACGACATTCCAGCCGGCTCGCTGCGCTGGATGCCGCTCGACAGCGATCCCGCCATCTGGAAGATTTCACGCATGGGCGTGCTGCCCGCCTACCGGGGCAGCCACGTCTCGCAGCATTTGCTCGAAGCCATCATTCATCACGGCCTGTCGTGCCAGGCCGAGGAATTGCGCCTGGCCGTACGGCGCGACCAGCGCAAGCTGATCGATTTTTATGCGGCCTTCGAATTCGAGCTGGCCGAAGAACTGGAATATTCGCACGCCAACCCCGCCGAACCGGCGCCGATGGTGATGCGGCGCCTGCTGCGTTATTGATTTTTAGCAATTTCGCCCCGGACTTGCCGATACAACAACCCGCCAAGCGGCACGGCGCGGTAAAATACGGCCGGCTGACCTTACCCATAAGACACTCAGAAGAGAATATGAAACTGCCTGCAAAACACAACAACTACGTATCCGACCACACCTTGTTCATCGCCGAACTGAAGGCCAAGAATCCTGGCATGGAAGCGGGCCAGCAAGCGGGCCGCGCCCTGCTGTGGGACAAGCCGGCCGTCAGCATCGATGAGCAGGAACGCCAGCTGGCGTCGGCCGTCAAGCAACAGGCTTACGTTTACCAGAACAAGAACTAAGACCTGGAACCGGCACGATGTTGCCTGAAGAGTCTGCAGTCACCCCGGAAGCCGACGCTTCCGGTGCCGGCGCAGTCATCGAGTCGCCCGAACCTGTCGCCGATGGCGACGGCAGCGGCGACCCTGCAGCATCTGCAGCCGAGGTAACGGACGCGGCGCCCGCCGCCGACCCGCTGGGCATCGCCCGCCTATATGGCGAGCCCATGCTGCGCATGCCGACGGATCTGTACATTCCGCCGGACGCGCTGGAAATCTTCCTCGAAGCCTTCGAAGGCCCGCTCGACTTGCTGCTCTACCTGATCCGCAAGCAAAACTTCAACATTCTCGACATTCCGATGGCGCAGGTGACCCTGCAATATCTGAAATACGTGGACCAGATCCGCGTGCGCAACCTGGAACTGGCCGCCGAGTACCTGCTGATGGCGGCGATGTTGATCGAGATCAAGTCGCGCATGCTCTTGCCATCGCGCAAGAGCGACGTCGAGGAAGATGGCGGCGACCCACGCGCTGAACTGGTGCGCCGCCTGCTCGAGTACGAGCAGATCAAGCTGGCCGCCTACGACCTGAACGCCATTCCCCAGTTCGAGCGCGATTTCGTGCGCACGCAGATTTTCATCGAGCAAAGCCTGACGCCCACCTGGCCCGACGTGGAACCGGTGGACTTGCAGCAGGCATGGCTCGACGTGCTGAAACGCGCCAAGCTGACCCAGCATCACCGCATCAGCCGCCAGGAACTGTCCGTGCGCGAGCACATGTCGAGCATTTTGCGCCACTTGCAGTCGTCGCGCTTCGTCGAGTTCAGCGAGCTGTTCGACATTGCCGGCGGCGTGCCCGTGGTGGTGGTCAACTTCGTGGCCTTGCTGGAACTGGCCAAGGAAACCCTGATCGAAATCACGCAGGCAGAACCGTTTGCCCCCATCTACGTCCGGCTGGCCTATTCGCCCGCCTGATCCCTTCCCTTTGTCACTGACCACCGTACAACGGGGTTTTAGCGAAAGCAATCCATGAAAATTATTTCCGACATTGAAGAATTGCGCGACCAGCTCAGCGGACAGCTGCGCACGGCGTTCGTCCCCACCATGGGCAACCTGCACGAAGGCCATCTGTCGCTGATGCGCCTGGCGCGCAAGCATGGCGACCCCGTCGTCGCCTCGATCTTCGTGAACCGCCTGCAATTCGGGCCGAACGAAGACTTCGAGAAATATCCGCGCACCATGGCGGCCGACATCGCCAAGCTGGAAAAGGAAGGCGTGTACGTGCTGTTCGCGCCGACGGAAAAGGAACTGTACCCGGAGCCGCAGGAATACCGCGTGCGCCCGCCCGATGACCTGGGCAATACCCTGGAAGGCGAATTCCGCCCCGGCTTCTTCGAAGGCGTGTGCACGGTCGTCACCAAGCTGTTCTCGTGCGTGGGTCCGCGCGTGGCCGTGTTCGGCAAGAAAGATTACCAGCAACTGATGATCATCCGCAACATGGCGCGCCAGTTCGCGCTGCCGACGGAAATCATCGCCGCAGAAACCTACCGGGCAGACGATGGCCTGGCTTTGTCCTCGCGCAATATGTACTTGTCGGAAAGCGAACGGGCGGAAGCGCCGGAACTGTTCAAGGGCCTCAATTTCGTCGCCGAGGAAGTGCGCAAGGGCAACCTGGCCGTGGGCGAACTGGAACAAGCCAGCATGCAACTGTTGAACAGCCGCGGCTGGAAATCGGACTACATCGCCGTGCGCAAGCGCGCCAACCTGCAAGCGCCGAATGCCGCCGAACTGGCCGCGGGCGAACCGCTGGTGGTGCTGGCCGCCGCCAAGCTGGGGCAGACACGTTTGATCGACAACCTGGAAATTTAAGCGCAGTCACAGCGGGGCCGTTCGGCCCCGTTTCTTTTATTACTTCTCCATCCCTACCAGCTTGAGCTCGGCAAACAGCGGTTTGTTACTGCCGCGTGCCGCTTGCAACATGTCATAGCTGGCCGCATCGAGCACGATTTCCTCTCCCGCCCACAGCTTGCGCTGATTCGCAGGCAGCCTCAGGCTGCGCAGGATGGCCCGGACCTGGGCCGGATCGGCTGCCAGCAGGCGGATGGCGTGCGCATGGCGCTGCGTTCCCGTGCGTATCGGCAAGCCGCCCTCGGGACCATGCTGGCTCAGGCTGACATAATCGCGGCCCCCCACGCGGTGCAGATAAGCATGCCGGCCATCGCCTTCGGCAGGCAACGGCGCGGCCGGCTCCTGCCTCTCGACAAGCGCGACAGGCACGACAGCGGTTTGTTCAAGGCTCACGCCGCAAGCTGCCAGCAAGGCCGCGCTCAGGGCGAAAAACAATACGGGTGCTCGGCGCATGTTGCGCTCCTTCTTGTCGGGGTCGGGGACAAAGGGGGAATACTGCAGCGATCATGGGCCAAATTATTTGACGTGTAAAGTTAACTTTAGGAAATATTTCATTCTCTTGCGCAATTTCTTGCAGCCGGCGCGACCATGCCGGTCCATACCAGCCAGGCCAGCAATGATTGTTAATGGAATTTGCACATTGAAATCCATATCACCATCTTTATCCATGAATCGATATAGATCACAATGGCTGCACTGGCCCATGCGGGCCGCCACCACGACAGGAGAGCACCATGAATACAGCAACCATCCCCGCCAGGGTCGCCATCGTCACGGGCGCCTCGCGCGGCATCGGCGCGGCCATCGCCCACCGCCTGGCGCGCGACGGCATGCAGGTCGTCGTCAATTACGCCAGCGGCAGGGAGGCGGCGGATGCGCTGGTGGCGGCCATCGCGGCCGAAGGCGGCGCCGCCATCGCCGTCAAGGCCAACGTGGCCGATGCGGGCGAGGTGCAAGCGCTGTTCGATGCGGCCGAGGCTGCCTATGGCGGCATCGACGTGCTGGTCAACAACGCCGGCATCATGCCGCCCGCGCTGCCCACCCTGGCCGATACGGACGACGCCACCTTCGACAGCCTGTTCGCCATCAACGTCAAGGGCAGCTTCAACACCATGCGCCAGGCGGCGACGCGCTTGCGCCACGGCGGCAGCGTGCTCAACTTCTCGACCAGCGTGACCGGCCTGGCCCTGCCCGGCTATGCCGTCTACGGCGCCACCAAGGCGGCCATCGAGACGATGACGAATATCTTCGCCAAGGAATTGCGCGGCAAGAACATTACCGTCAACGCCGTCGCCCCCGGCCCCACGGCCACGGCCCTGTTCTTGAACGGCAAGACGGAAGAAACGATAGAACGCATGAGCAAGATGGCGCCGCTGGAACGCCTGGGCACGCCGGACGACATCGCCGCCGCCGTAGCCTTCCTGTGCGGCCCCGATGGCCGCTGGATCAACGGCCAGACCCTGCGCGCGAACGGCGGCCTGGTATAGCACCAGCCATGCATGCTGTGCGTCGCGCGTTGCCGTCTGCGATGCTCACCGCACTAGATTTTGAATTCGGACGCCAGTTTTCCACGGATCACTCCGCATCGATGCCGATGATCGGCAGCGACGGCAGTGACGCCATCTCCGCCGGCCTGGTGGCAATCGAGCATGGGGTCGCCAGCGCCGTTGGGTGCCATTTTCTGGCGCCAGGGGAATCGCCGACGCCGTGGTGTCTCCGGCAGAAGCCCCGCTAGCCACCCGCGCAGTGTTGCGCATGAATGCGGCGGCGCGCATTATTCCTGTGGCGACAGGCATGGATAGCGGCGCCTCAGCAGCCAGGCCATGCCCAGCAGCATGGGCGCCAGCAGCGCCAGCGTGCCCGGCTCCGGCACCACCGCGATCTGCGCGGGCAACGGCGCATTGAAGGCGATGTCGGACAGGTTCGCATCGAGCAGGATGATGTCCGACAGGCTGAGCGCAGCGATGCCGCTGGTGTTACGCGAGCGGAACACGATGCCCGCCAGGGCGCCGCTGCCGTTCACGCCGGGCAAGCTGTCGGTCAGCGTGCCCAGCGTGAACGAGATTCGTCCCGCCACATTGTCGATTGTGCCGGGAAAGAAGATGGTGGGACCGCCGCCGGGCAGCAGGCCGCCTTCGGCGACGCTGGTGGCCGATAGCAGCCTGGGATCGAACGACAGGTCGAACTGAAAGGCGAACAGGTCGGTGGCGTCATGGATCACAATATTGACGCCAAAGCTTTGGTCCTGCGGCAAGAACAAGGACTCGGGCACGATGTTGATGATCGGGGCGGCACGGGCCTGGAGGCTACAGGCCAGCAAGGCGCCCAGGGCCCAGAGGCAAATCGATGTCAGTCGGGTGGCCATGTTGTGCTCCTCTTCAGGTTCGGGTTGGATTTGAATCAAAACGGGCAAGTGGTGCCTGCCGGCAGCTTGCGCGCGATCAAGGCCAGGTCCCGCACATCGACCACGCCATCGTTGTTGACGTCGCCATTCAAGCGGGGGCCCCGCTGTCCCAGTCTGAGGCGGACCTGCGCCACGTCGGCACAGTTGACCTCGCCGACCGTGATGCGCAGCGCATGGTTTTGCTCGACTAACTCTCCGCGCAAGATGAGTTTGCCTGGAAGCAAGGGCAGGCGCAGCACGCCCGGCACGGGTGAGATGCCACCGCCCGCGCGCAGGATTTCGGTGCTGTCGCCCGGCCGGAGCGTGACGCCGGGGGCCAGCGTCACATAGATCTCGCCCTCCAGCTCCGCGCCGGCCGCGACCTCGAGCCGCGTCGGGTTGCTGCTGGCAAAGGCGTCCGGCAGCTGGATCTGCCCGTTAAACGGCAAAAACAGGTCGCCCTTGATCTGGCGTATGCCCCGTAGCCGCAACACGCCGTTATTGACGAACTGGGCTTGGAGTGTGCCGCCGGTGTAGTCGAAGGTGCCGTTGTTGTAGATAAACAGCGCGCTCAGGGCGCCGCGCGCCAGCGTGTAGGCGCTATGCCCGCCGCCGATCGACAGCGTGCCCTCGAAGCCGCTGAGAATCGGACCCTTGGCTTCGATCTGGTGGGTGCCGCCATTCTGGATGAACACGCCAGTGCCATCGATGCCCACCCATTCTTCGTTGCTGGACAGGATGCCCTGGTTCAAGGTGTAGCTGCCGACACCGCCGGCGCCGTAGCCCAGGGTCAGGCGGCGCAGCACCTCGTTGCTGCCATTGTCCTGTGTAAAGCTGCCGCTGCCGTTAAAGCCGATATCCTCCACCTCGGACCTGAGCGTGGCGTCCACGCCGTCGAGCACGTAGACGCCTGAACTGCCCGCCGTTGCGCCGAGCACCAGGGTCGGCGTGATCATGGTTCCTTCGGTCTGTTCCAGCCGGCCTTTGCCGGCTATTCCGACGGCGGTCAGCATGGCTTCCAGGTCCGCCTGCGCGCGTAGCGTCATGTTGCCGCTGCCGCTGGCATCGATCCTGAGGTCGAGCAGCTGGGCCGGCGCCGCGGCGCTGTCGCGCGTCACGGTCCGGTCAATATCGTCATGCTGCAGCAGATACACTGTCCCGCCCGTCGGCTGGACGGTGCCGCCCGTCCCGTCCGGAGTGTCGGACCAGTTATTGCCTTCTTCCCAGAAACCGCTGCCATTGATCCAGTAATGCGTATTGCTGGCGAAAAATGCCTGCAGGGAGGCGAACCAGGCGGGCGCCAGCTTGTCGTAGCCCTGCTGGGTGGCCGGATGGGTGCCGTCCGTGAAGTCCGCCAGCGTCAGTTGCGCGCCGGTGTCCACAAAATGGGTATTGTTACGCTCCGTTGCCAGCGTGCGGACATTGTTGTTGTAGTCGCCAATGTATTTGTTCAGAATGAATTCGCCCAGCAAGCGGAGCGCAACCTCGTACTCGCTCTCCGCCAGGACGGCATCGCCGTCAGCATCTGCCGCGCGGAAGATACTGCCCAGATCAGGATTTAATTTCTTGCGGTTCAGGAAGGCGTTCACCGCGCTGGTGAACTTCGCCTGATCGACCGCGCCGCTTTGGCCGCCGACTATTTCAAACGAGAGTCCTTGTGATTTCAGGTAATCGAGCAGGGTATGCGTTACCTTTGGCCCGGTGCCGTCGAGGGGATAGCCCATCGGCGGGATGGACGAGACAAAGATCTCCACTTTCTCTCCGCGGTCCTGATAGTCCTTGTTGATTTTCTGGATCAGCGTGGCAAGCTCGCTGGCCAAGGCGACCAGGCCCAGGGGCCGAAACCGGAGCGGATGTCGATTTGCCTGAAATCGTTGGTGCCGGCCATCAGCAGGATGATGGCCGGCTGGAAGGTGTTCCATGCTGCCGCGCCGGTGATATCGGCGACCGTGGCGCCCACGGCGCCTTGATGGGCAAGGTAGTTGGGCGGGTCGACGGGGTCATGACCGCCGCCGACGTAGTCGATTTTCTTGCCGGCCGCCAGCAGGTCGGTGAGCAGCTTCAGCCGGTAGCTGCGCTCCGGCCTCAAGGGATAGCCGGCCGTCAGCGAATCACCCAGCGGCATCACTTTGATCTGCAGTGGCGGCTCGTCCGCGCAGGCGAGCGATGCCGCGCTCAGCCACCACAGCAAGATGAAGGCGCGCAGGATCTGCCGCGTCCATGAAAACAGGATGGCTTGGATGGGGAAATTGCGGGGCATAAATCCTCCGGACGGGCTGCAGGGCATCGAAGTAGCGCCAAGTCCAACGATCTGCTGGGCTGGTGCGCCAGGCCGAACTATGCAAAGCCTGTGCCATTCGCCGCAAGTGGTTGATTTTTCAATGTATTTATTTGGCTCAACGGACCAGTGCGGCGGGAATGTAAAAAAATCCGGCATCGGCAGCCAGGGGCGGCATCCGCGCAGGGATGTCTTGAGCGCAGTGCTGATTTGATCGATGATCGCATCACGCCGCCGGGTAGCGGCATCATCTCGGAGGACTGCCCAAGCTGCCTTCGTTCAACGGGCGGCTTGCAATCCGCATGCGGACCTCGCCCAACCCGGGCACGATATTTCCGTCGACACTGATGCCGCGGTGGCGGCGAAGCGCCAGGAAGGCCGTTTACGAAAAAGAGATAAAAAAACGCCGCCAGTTCGCACCGGCAGCGTTTTTCTTGAAGCAAATCAAACCGTGATCAGGCGCCGGCCTTTTCCAGCTTCTCGAAAATCTTGTTCAGCTTTTCATCGAGGGTCGCGGCCGTGAACGGCTTGACGACATAACCGCTGGCGCCGGCTTGCGCGGCGGCGATGATGTTTTCTTTTTCGCTTCGGCGGTCACCATCAGCACGGGCAGCTTGGCCAGTGCGGGATCGGCGCGGATATGCTGCAGCATCGTCAGGCCATCCATGTTCGGCATGTTCCAGTCCGAGACGACGAAATCGAACGATTCCGCGCGCAGCTTGGCCAGGCCCATCACGCCGTCTTCCGCCTCATCGACGTTGGCATAACCCAGTTCCTTCAACAGATTCCGGACAATGCGGCGCATCGTCGAAAAATCGTCAACGACTAAAAATTTCATCTTTGGATCAGCCATGAATAACTCCGTTGTTTCTGTAGCGGTTTGTTAATAATATCGACATGAATGCCGACATTATGGTCGACACTACGGCAGCAAGTTGTAGGATAGCATTTTCGTTGCTTTTAGGCGAACAAACTTGCCTCAGATCATATAAAACGTGGCTTACACGCGCAAAGCACGCATGCCGTGCGCCGCCAGGTGTCCCAGCACCATGCCAGGCAGCGCCGTCAGAGCGCCGACCTCATGCGTAGCGCCGACGGCGATCGCCTCGCGCGGCATGCCGAACACCACGCAACTGGCTTCATCCTGCGCAAAATTATACGCTCCTGCGGCCTTCATCTCCAACATGCCTTGTGCGCCGTCCTTGCCCATGCCGGTAAGGATCACGCCGACGGCATTTTTCCCGGCCGATTGCGCGGCCGAACGGAACAGCACATCGACGGACGGGCGGTGGCGGTTCACCGGTTCGCCCTGGTCGATCTTGGTCATGTAGTTGGCGCCGCTGCGCGTCAGTGTCAGGTGCGAATGGCCGGGTGCGATATAGGCGTGGCCGGGCAGCACGCGTTCGCCGCCCGCCGCTTCCTGCACCGAGATCTTGCACAGCGAATCGAGGCGGCGCGCAAACGAGCGCGTAAAGCCTTCCGGCATGTGCTGCGTGATCAGGATGCCGGGGCAATCGGACGGCATCTGCATGAGGAATTCGCGGATCGCTTCCGTGCCGCCCGTCGAGGCGCCCACGATGATCAGCTTCTCGCTCGACGTCAACGGGCTGCGCAGCGCAGGCAGCGGCGCGGCCGCCTTGTCGCCGGCCGACGGCAGGGTGCGCGCGCGGATGCGCGCCTTCGAGGCGGCGCGGATCTTGTCGGCGATCATGTCCGTGTACTCGCGCATGCCGCTCTGGATGGAAATCTTCGGCTTGGTGACGAAATCGACGGCACCCAGTTCCAGCGCGCGCATGGTGATTTCCGAACCGCGCTCGGTCAGCGACGACACCATCAGCACCGGCATCGGGCGCAAGCGCATCAGCTTTTCCAGGAAGTCCAGGCCATCCATCTTCGGCATCTCGACATCGAGGGTCAGCACGTCGGGGTTGGTCTGCTTGATCATCTCGCGCGCCACCAGCGGATCGGGCGCCGCCCCCACCACTTCCATGTCGGGCTGGCTGTTCACGATTTCCGTCATGACGCTGCGGATCAGCGCCGAGTCATCCACGATCAATACCTTGATCTTCATAAATATCCTTCCAGGCCTTGCGGCCCTTATTCTTTATTAAATTAGTAAACGGACAAAACCGGCGCAAGCCGCACAGCGCGACGCGCAGCAGGTTTGGTCCGCTGTCACTAGAACAGTTCGACCTCGCCGCCCACCGGCGCGACCTTGAGGCGGCTGGCGTAATCGAGTTCGCGGCGCACCAGCGTATCGTTGTGCGTCTGCATCAGCTTTTTCACCAGCACCTTGCCGCTGCGGGGAAGAAATACACCTTGCGCGGGTGGATGTCGTTGAGGTCTTCGGCCACCACGCGCATCTTTTCCGCCTTCAGGTAATTGATGACGAAGGCCGCATTGCGCTCGCCCACGTTGATCGCCGTGAAGCCGCGCAGCACGGCGCCGCCGCCGAACACTTTCGCTTCCATGTTCTCGCGCCGCGCGCCGGCCTTCAGCAAATCGTTGATCAGGATTTCCATGGCATAGGTGCCATAGCGCATCGACGCGGAAATCGGGCTGTTCGGATCGCTGCCGCCGTCGGGCAGCATGAAATGGTTCATGCCGCCCAGGCCCGTGACACGGTCGCGGATGCAGGCCGAGACGCAGGAGCCGAGCACGGTGACGATCAGCATGTCCTTGTTGGTAAAGTAATACTCACCAGGCAAGATCTTGGCGGCGTCACAATTGAACGTCCTGTCGTAATAGACGTTAGTGGCGAATTGCTCTTTGGATTCCAGGCTCATATCTCACTCTCATGTACGATGCGACGATGCCTTGGGCGCGGCGCCCCGAGGCTGATCGAGCTCATAGACTGTTTTACCGCGCAGCTTCAATGAATCCGACACGTACAGAAAATTCTCCGAATGGCCCGCGAACAGCAGGGCATCGGGCTTCATCAAGGGCACAAAGCGCGACAGGATCTTGCGCTGCGTCGCCTTGTCAAAATAAATCATCACGTTACGGCAAAAGATGACGTCGAACTGGCCCGTCAACGGCCAGCCGTCGGCCAGCAGGTTGAGCGGCTTGAAGGTGATCATCTGGCGCAGTTCCGGGCGCACCCGCACCTGCCCTTCGCGGTCGCCCTTGCCGCGCAAGAAGAAACGCCGCGCGCGGTCGGCCGGCATCTTGTCGAGCCGGTCCAGGTTGTAGACGCCATTGGCGGCCGTGGCCAGCACGTTCGTGTCGATGTCCGTGGCGATGATGGTGACCGGCGGCGTGAGCGTATTGAACGCCTCGCACACCGTCATGGCGATCGAATACGGCTCTTCGCCGGTGGAACTGGCCGAACACCAGATGGTGATCGGCCCGCTCAGTTTTTTCACATGCTCGGCCAGCAGCGGGAAGTGATGCGCCTCGCGGAAGAACGACGTCAGGTTGGTCGTCAGCGCATTCGTGAACGCTTCCCATTCGTCGCCCATGCGGCCCGCCTCCAGGTCGTCCAGGTAGCGGACGAACGAGGAGATGCCCGTCGCGCGCAGGCGCCTGGCCAGGCGGCTGTACACCATCTCCTGCTTGCTGTCGGCCAGCGCGATGCCGGCCCGCTTGTAAATCATGGCGCGGACCCGTTCGAAGTCCTTGCCAGTGAAATCAAATTCCTTGACCGAATCCGTTTTAGTTTGCGGCATTTTGTTTTTACCTCTCTATGACTACTCTGACCAATGCCTTTGCAAGTATAACTAGCGGGACCGGGTCGGCGTCAGAACTCTTCCCAATCGTCGCCGCCGGCCGCCGCCAGCTTTTTCGCCGGCGGTGGTGTGCCGGCTTGCGCCGTCTTTGCCAACCGCCGTGTAGTTGCCGCCACTGCAGGCGCCGGCCGTGCCGCCGCTTTGACTACTGGCGCGGGCGCGGGCATGGCCGCCTGCGCCGCGCTCTCGCCGTCCAGCTTGAAGATGCTGACGGCGTCGGCCAGTTTCTGCGCCTGGTCCTGCATGCTTTCGGCCGCCGCCGCCGCTTCCTCGACCAGCGCCGCATTTTGCTGCGTCATCTGGTCCATCTGCGCGATGGCCTGGTTCACTTCCTCGATGCCATGGCTCTGTTCCTGCGTCGCCGCCGTGATCTCGCCCATGATGTCGGCCACCTGCCGGATCGACGTGACGATCAGGCCCATGGTCTGTCCCGCTTCGTCCACCAGGCGGCTGCCGGCATCGACCTTGTCGACCGAGTCGCCGATCAGGCCCTTGATTTCCTTCGCCGCGCCGGCCGATCGTTGGGCCAGATTGCGCACCTCCGACGCCACCACCGCAAAACCGCGTCCCTGTTCGCCCGCGCGCGCCGCTTCGACGGCCGCATTCAGCGCCAGGATATTCGTCTGGAACGCAATGCCGTCGATGACGCCGATGATATCGACGATCTTGCGCGAACTGTCCTTGATGGAACCCATCGTGTCGACCACTTGCGCCACCACCTTGCCGCCCTGCTCCGCCACCGACGACGCCGACACGGCCAGCTGGTTGGCCTGGCGCGCGTTATCCGCATTCTGCTTCACGGTCGACGTCAGCTCTTCCATCGACGATGCCGTCTCTTCGAGCGAACTGGCCTGCGTTTCCGTGCGCGCCGACAGGTCCGCATTGCCGCTGGCGATCTCGCGCGACGCCACGGTGATGGTGTCGGTTCCCGTGCGCACGTCGCTGACCGTCTGCACCAGGCTCGCGTTCATGTCCTTCAATGCCTGCTGCAGGGCGCTCGTTTCATCCTTGCCCTCGACCACCACGCGCGAGGTCAGCTCGCCGGCAGCCACTTTCTGCGCCACGGCCAGGGCGCCCGACAGCGGCACCGTGATCGAGCGCGTGATGAAGATGGCGCACCAGGCGCCGATCGCCACCGCCGCCCCGCCCAGGATGAACAGTACCGTCATCAGGCGCGCATCGGCCGCCAGCGAATCGCCCATGAAGCTTTGCTGCGCCACATGCTGCAAGTCGAGCAGCTTGTTGATATCGGCCAGGGTCGCCTTGTTCAAGGGGTCGATGCGGGTGGCGATCACCTTCGCCGCGCCCTCGCTGTTAAACGCCAGCACCTGCCCCATCGCCTCCTTGAATGCGGCATCGACTTCGCCGTCGGCCTTGGCGATGTTGGCCAGCAGCGCCTTCTCGCCATCGGACAGGCCCAAGGTGGCCAGCTTGCCGCGCGCGCCGTCGTACAGCTTGCGCTGCTCGCGCACTTTGCCCTCTTCCACCTGCATCAGGCCCACATCGCCCTGCAGGCCGATATTGCGCATGGCGATGCCGGTTTCCAGCATCGCGCTTTTCATCAGCGACGCCTGCGTATTCTTTTCGCTTGCCAGCTCCAGGCCCGAGAGCAACTGGGCCTTGTTACGGTAATTCAGGGCATTCGCCGAAACGATCACCACCACCAGGATGGCGAGGATGCTGCCAAAACCTATCCCCAGCCGGGTGCCTATCTTGAAATCGCGCAAACTCATTACAGTCTCCAATATTTATGTGAACGGCGCCCGTTCAACCGGACGGCGCCGTGTTATGGCCGGGTCTCTGTCGGACCTTGCAGCCTGCCGGCGCGCCTCTAGCGACTGCTCGCGCTGGTACATGCATATCTGTAGTGATTCTTTGCGTGGCCATACGGCGGCGCACCGGGCGCCGCCTTGCTGCCTGCTTGCTGCCGCTTACGCCGCCAGCTTGTCGATCAGGCCCATCTCGCTGCTCGACATCAGCTTGTCGATGTCGACCAGGATCAGCATGCGCTCGTCGATGGTGCCCAGGCCGATCATGTAGTCGGTCGAGAAGGCGGTGCCCATTTCCGGCGCCGGCTTGACCTGCTCCGGCGTCAGGGTGGTGACGTCGGAAACGCTGTCGACCACCATGCCGACGATGCGGCCGCCGATGTTCAGGATGATCACCACCGTGAACTGGTCGTACACGGGCGTGCCCAGGTTGAACTTGATGCGCATGTCGACCACGGGGATGATGATGCCGCGCAGGTTGATCACGCCCTTGATGAATTCAGGCGCGTTGGCGATGCGGGTGACCGCTTCGTAACCACGGATCTCCTGGACCTTCAGGATATCGATGCCGTACTCTTCGGAGCCCAGGGTGAAGGCCAGGAATTCACGGCCGGCGATGTCCTTGCCGTCGCCCGCATTGCTTCCGGATGTTTGTTGAGTATCTGACATGGTGCGTTTTCCTATCTTTATCTATCGGTATTACGAAAAAATGGACTCGTCGGCCAGCTGGCGAGAGGAACGGATCAGGGCGGCGACATCGAGAATCAGCGACACGCCGCCATCGCCCAGGATGGTGGCGCCGGAAATGCCCACCACCTTGCGGTAATTCGATTCGAGGTTTTTCACCACGACCTGCTGCTGCCCCACCAGGTCGTCGACAAACAGGGCCGCCTTGCGCCCTTCCGTCTCGAGGATCACGCAGATGCCTTCCGAGGGACTGGTAAAGCGCGGCGCGATGTCGAACATCTGGTACAGCGGGATCAAGGGCAGATATTCGCCGCGCACTTTCACCACCTGCCCCTTGCCGCTGATGTCCTTGATGTCCTCAACGGCCGGCTGCAGGGATTCGATGACAAAACCCAGCGGTAAAATATACACTTCGTCGCCGACGCGGATCGACATGCCGTCCAGGATGGCCAGGGTCAGCGGCAGCGAAATGGAAATCGTCGTGCCGAAACCCTTGGCCGAACGGATGTCGACGACGCCGCCCATGGCGCTGATATTGCGCTTGACGACATCCATGCCCACGCCGCGGCCCGACACGTCGGTGACGGCTTCGGCGGTGGAAAAGCCGGGCGCGAAAATCAGCTGCCACACTTCGGCGTCGCTCATCGACTCTGACACGTCCAGGCCCTGCTGCGCGGCCTTGGCCAGGATGCGCTCGCGGTTCAGTCCCGCGCCGTCATCGGACACTTCGATGATGATGTTGCCGCCCTGGTGGCTGGCCGAGAGGAACAGACGTCCCGCCTCGGTCTTGCCGGCTGCCACGCGGGCGGCCGGCATTTCCACGCCATGGTCGATGCTGTTGCGCACCAGGTGCGTGAGCGGATCGACGATGCGCTCGATGAGACCCTTGTCCAGTTCCGTGGCGGCGCCATTCGTGATGAAATCGACCTTCTTGCCCAACTTGGTGGCCAGGTCGCGCACCATGCGCGGGAAGCGCGAAAAGACGAAATCCATCGGCATCATGCGGATCGACATCACCGCTTCCTGCAAGTCGCGCGTATTGCGCGTCAGGTGGCTGACGCTGTCGAGCAGTTTTTCATGCAGCATCGGGTCGAGCGCGCTGGCGCGCTGCTCGATCATCGCCTGCGTGATCACCAGCTCGCCCACCAGGTTGATCAGCTGGTCGACTTTCTCGATCGAGACGCGGATCGACGACGATTCGGCGCCGGCCTTGTCGCCCTCTTTCTTGGCCGGTTTCTTTTCCTGCTCCGCTTCGGCCACGGCGCTCGCCACGGCCGGCGCGACGGCGGCGCTGGCGTTGCCCGCCTTGGCGGCGTCGGCGCGGATCTGTTCGAGCGGCTGGAAGAAACCGTAGCCCTGTTCGGCGTCGCTCTGCACGCCGGCGGCGGCGCGGATATCCTCGATCGGCTGGAAGAAGCCGTAGCCGGGGTCCGTCGCGCCCTGTGCTGCAGGCGCGCCTGGCAGCGGGTCGAAGAAACCGTAGCCCTGGGCCTTTTCCTGCGCCGCGCGGGCCGCATCGGCTTCGCCCGGCGCCAGCGGCGGCGCCTGCGTGATCACCATGTCGTCGGGATTGAGCACGAACGAGCAGATGGCCAGGATATCGTCCAGGCTTTCATGCGTCGTCACTTCCAGCACCTTGCGCGCGTCGGGCAGGCTGGATACGGCGACGTCGCCCAGCAAGCCCAGTTCGGCCGCCAGCGCATCGACTTCGCGCGGCTCCATGGCCGGCAGCTCCAGGCGGATGCGATGGCCGCCGGCATGGCTGACGGCGGCCTTTTCCGCCGTATGGAAGGCCGGTGCGACGGGCGTGAGCGCGGCCACCGGCACGTCCTGCGAGAACGACTGCAGCATCATGCGCACGTTGGCCACGGCATCCTGGTCGACGGCGCTGCCCAGACGATGGCCGTCGAGCTGCATCTTGAGGATATCCTTGGCCGCCAAGAAGGCGTCGACGTGTTCCGCCGTCAGGGCCATCTGGCCCTGGCGGATGCGGTCGAGCAGCGACTCGAGGATGTGCGTCACCTCGCTCATGTCGGAGAGGCCGAACGTCGATGCGCCGCCCTTGATCGAGTGGGCGGTGCGGAAAATGGCATTCAGATCTTCGGCGTCGGGCGCCGCAATATCAACGGCCAGCAGCAGCCGTTCTTTTTCAGCCAGCAGTTCTTCGGCCTCATCGAAAAAGACCTGAAAAAACTGGCTAATATCGATGGTCATAGGGTGACTCCGTCAATTGCATCGTTGTGCTGCGCGGCTGGCATCAGCCGATCACCTTCTTGACCACTTCGATCAGGCGTTGCGGATCGAACGGCTTGACCAGCCAGCCATTGGCGCCGGCGGCACGTCCCTTCGATTTCATCTCGTCCGACGACTCCGTCGTCAGCATCAGGATGGGTACCTTCTGGTAGGTCGGCAGTTCGCGCAGCAGCTTGATCAGCTCCAGGCCATCCATGCGCGGCATGTTCTGGTCCGTCAATACCAGGTCCACGGTTTGCAGCTTGGCTTTTTCCAGTCCATCCTGACCGTCGACGGCCTCCACCACCTGGTAACCGGCGGCTTTCAGGCTGAACGCCACCATCTGGCGCAATGAGCTGGAATCGTCCACTGCAAGTATCGTTTTGGCCATCTTTGCTCCCACTTATTCCGGGCATCCTGCCCGAGTATTTGATTAATCAATCCATGCAACCACAAGCGCTCCGCACTGGCATGCTAGAACAGCTCGATGTCGCCGCTTTCCAAATGCTGTTGACTGACAGCCTTGCGCAGCACGCTGCGCAACTCCAGGCTTTGAATCGCCAGCGCCATGCTGACCCGCCCCAGCAAGGCGACAATTTCTTCATTGTCGCTCTCCGGCAACATCTCCGCGCCATGCTCGCCCAGGGTCCCGAGGAACTCGCGCAAGCCCGTCACGCGCTTCAAGGTGCGCTCGATCAGCTGGCTGGTCATGTCCTGGAACTGCAGGCTGGTGATGGCGGCATTCACATAGCCCCCCACCTCATCCTGCAAGGCCAGCAGTTTTTCCCGCTGCTGCTCGGCAGGAATACCGCCGTCGAGCAGCAAGGCGATCGTGTCTTGCTGCGCAGCGACGGCTGCGTGTATCGCCATGAAATTGAAGGACAGCTTCTCGATCGCCTCTTCCAGCAAGATGCCGGTCTGCACCAGGTCGGTTTCCACCTCCGTCAAGTGCTTGCGGCCATGGTCCGACACGCCAGACAGCAGGCGCTTTACATGCGAGCCAAGTATTTTCTTTCTTGTCATAAAGGTCTCATTGTTTCAATACACCACGCGTCGACAGCCTTGCGTGTTATTTTTTCGCCGCTGCCGGGGCGGGGACTGGCGCCGCCGCGGGCGGCGCGCCGGCCGCCAGCCCGGAAGCGACAGCGGCGGAAGCGGCATCGGTCACCGGCAATTCGATCGCCGCGCCATCGCGCAGGACATTTTCTTCCGTGCGCTTGTTCATGACGATGATGCTGATGCGCCGGTTGATCGGATTGAAGGGATCGAGCTTGTCCAGGTGCGCGGCCGAACCCAGGCCCACCACGCGCAAGACCTTTTCTTCCTTCATGCCGCCGATCACCAGTTCGCGCCGCGACGCATTCGCGCGGTCGGCCGACAATTCCCAGTTGCTGTAGCCGGCATCGCTCATGTAGGGCGTCGAATCCGTATGCCCGGACAGGCCGATGCGGTTCGGCACTTCATTGAGCACGGAGCCGATGGCGTGCAGGATTTCCTTGGTGTACGGTTGCAGGTTCGCATTGGCGAGCGCAAACATCGGACGGTTCTGCTCGTCGACGATCTGGATGCGCAAGCCTTCGCTGGTGATATCGAGCAGCAACTGGTTCTTGTATTTTTTCAGCAGGGGGTTGGCGTCGATGGTCGCTTCGATGCGCGCCTTGAGCGCCTGCAGGCGCTTGCCTTCCTCGCGCTCGAGCGCGGCCTTGGCGGAATTGAGGTCGAACGATTTGCGCTGCTGCTCTTCCTGCGCCTTGCGGACCTGCCCATCCTGACGCGACAGGTCCTGGCCGCCGCCCTGGATCACGGAATTGCTTTCGCCGCTGCCGGAGCCGCCCGCCATGGCCACTTTCAACGGTGTCTTGAAGAATTCGGAAATGCCGTTCAAGTCGCCCTTCGAGGTGGAGCCGAGCAGCCACATCAGCAGGAAGAAGGCCATCATGGCCGTGACAAAGTCGGCGTAGGCGATTTTCCACGCCCCGCCATGGTGCCCGCCAGCCGTCTTCTTGATACGCTTGACGATAATCGGGCGCATGCCTTCATCGGCCATGGCGTCCCCCTTCCGTGTGCTGCAAATGACTCATGGTGTCCAGGCGTATATTCACTGCTTACTTCGTTTTCGATTTCTTGATGTGGTCTTCCAGCTCATTGAACGTCGGGCGCTCGGTCGAGAACAGCACCTTGCGGCCGAACTCCACGGCCAGCGCCGGCGCATAGCCGTTCAGGCTGGCCAGCAGGGTCACTTTCACGCACTGGAACATCTTGCTCGACTCTTCCAGCTTCTGCTCCAGCAGGCTGGCCAGCGGGCCGACGAAACCATAGGCCAGCAAGATGCCGAGGAAGGTGCCGACCAGCGCGTGCGCGATCAGCATGCCCAGCTCGGCCGGCGGTATGCCCACCGATTCCATCGTGTGCACCACGCCCATCACGGCGGCGACGATACCGAACGCGGGCAAGCCGTCGCCCACCTTGGCGATCACGTGGGCCGGCACGGCGCCTTCATGATGGTGCGTCTCGATTTCGTTGTCCATCAGGTTTTCGATCTGGAACGCATCCATATTGCCCGACACCATCAGGCGCAGGTAATCGGTCATGAATTCGACGATGTGATGGTCGGCCAGCACGGCCGGGTATTTGGAAAACAGCGGGCTCTCTTCCGGCTTGTCGATATCGCCTTCGATCGACATCAAGCCTTCCTTGCGCACCTTGCTGAGCACTTCGAACAACAGCGACATCAGTTCCATGTACAGCTCTTTGGTATAGCGCGAGCCCTTGAACAGGCTGGGCAAGGCGGCGATCGTCGCCTTGATGGCCTTGTTATTGTTACCAACAAGGAAGGCGCCCAGGGCGGCGCCGCCGATCATCAGCAACTCCAGCGGCTGGAACAGCGCCGCCAGATGGCCGCCGGCCATTGCGAAGCCGCCAAAGACCGAGGCGCAGACGATGATGTATCCGATTATGACTAACAAGTGCCCTGACTCCCAATAATGGCCGAGGCTGTGCGCCCGGCATGTTCAAACCTGTTTCCGTCTTCTGGCGGCTGCGCCGCCGGCAAGGACAGCGGCAAAAAAGTAACCGGAAGTTAATTGAAATGTGCTGCTTTTCAATGCAATTCCGAGAAAATGCCGTGTGGAACTACAATAACGTGAGATTGCCCTCCGGGCAAGCAAATAACGCAGACAATTGCTTAAAAGCACCATATGTAAAGCAAAGGGCCACCCTCTGTGGCGGCGATGGTCTTATCGGGCTCGCGCGCGGCGATCCGGAATTCGTAACTAATAAGCATGCTACCGGGCAACATCTCCCTTTCCGCCTTGATCCACAGGGCCGCCATCGCCGCCGGCGACAGGTAGGCAAACACGGCATCGTAGCGGCCGAAGTCGAGTCCTTCGTAGTCGCCGCGCAGGAAGCGCGCGCGGCTACCCGCCAGCCGCGCGCGCAAGCGGCTGGCCAGCCACGGCAGCGGCGCCAGTTCGATGCCGGAAAACTGCCCGTCGGGCCGGCGCCGCGCCAGGTCCAGCACCAGGCCGCCCAGGCCGCTGCCGATATCGACCAGCCGCACGCCGGGCCGGTCCGCGATCAGCTCGGCCACCGCCTGCCACACCTTCGGCCCCGACGGATAAAACGGCACTTGCGTACGGAATGTGGACCAGTACAGGCTCAACAGGAAAACGAACGCCGCCAGGAATACGCCCGGAGGCAAATCGAGCAGGCTGGCGCCCAGCAAGGCGGGCGCAAACAGCAGGCCGATGGCGCACCACCAGCGCGCCAGACCCGCGCGCCAGGTAAGAAGCGCCGCCAGCACGCCCTGCACCAGCGCCACGGCCGGCAGCGGCATGGTCGCGCCGGCGCGCGCCAGGCCATATACCGATAGCAACATCAAGGGAAAGGCCAGCGCCTGGATCAGGATCGCCTTGAGCGCGGGTGCGCGCAGGATTTGTTGCAGCATGGGACAGCCATCGGAGGAAAACGCCAGTGTAAGCGAAAGCACCATGAAAAAACCGGAGTCCGGTCTGGCGACCGCTCCGGTTTTCACTGAGGCTATTCTTGAAGCAGGATCAGGCGACGACGCCGGGCGGCGCGACAGCGGCCGCCTCATCGCGCGCCTTCTTGGTCTTGCCGGCGCGCGAAGGCATGTGGCACAGGCCGCACACATAATCGGCGTTCAGGTCGAGGCAGTTGACGACAAACTTGCCGCCGCACTTGCCGCAGGGCGCCATGTCCAGCATCTTGCTGCTGAAAAAGCGCACCAGGGTCCAGGCCCGCGTCAGCGACAGCAGCGGTTCTTCGCCCGCTTCGGGCGGCATCTGCTCCAGATACAGCTTATACGCCTTCATCACGGCTTCGATGCCGGTGGCGCCCGCGTGGTCGATGAGGAATTTGTGGATGTTGATGAACAGCGAGGAATGGATATTCGGTTGCCAGGTGAGGAACCAGTCGGTGGAAAACGGCAGCATGCCCTTGGGCGGCGAGACGCCCTTCAATTCCTTGTACAGATTCAGCAGGCGTTCGCGCGACAGCGAGACTTCCGTCTCCAGCAGTTGCAGGCGTGCGCCCAGCTGTATCAATTCGATGGCCAACTGGATTTCCTGCGCTTCCGATACGACACTTTTCTTGGCCATGCTGTGTGCTCCGCGACTGACTGATACTGACTAACTGATACTGACTAAAAGATTGCCGGCAAAAAGTTCAGGGCAAGGCGCGTTGCCGAAGACAGTACGAATGTACGGCGAGGCAATGCAACGCAGCCATGGACGTTTTGATGGGAACCTTAAGCGATTTCTTCGACGCCCTGGCCGGCCATCAGGATGGCAGCGTGCGACTGGGCCAGCGAGCGGTCTTTATTGTAGTTCGTCAGCATGCCCAGGATGGCGCTGTCGTCGAAGCGGAAGCGGGCCAGCATCATGTTGCCGCCAGCGAGCTTCAGGATCTGCGCATTGCTCATGCCTTCGATCAATTCGGCGATGTCGGCGGCAATGCCCAAACGGAAGATGGCCGTTACCTTGTCCGCACGAATCATTTGCTGCGCCAGCATCAGGTAGCTCAGGTTAGCGTCGCGAATCTCAGCCATCATGTCGTTAGCAGTCATTTCCATCTCCTCAATCCGTTGAATTCAGCCAGCATTGTTTGTTGCCAGTGAGATACATTCTGCAGGAGCAACATTAAACGCAACAGAGGCGCAGCGCTGTATTTTTGGTCGGGGAATGGCGGATGGGACCGTAGGTGTTTGTCTGACAAACACTGCTCGATCATGGTCGCACGCCAGTAACGGCGCGGATGTGGGTGCTTGGCTCTGCGACGGATTTACCCGACTTTTGGCCTGTAAAAAATATCACTTTTTTACAACAACTTGATCAGAATCAAGCCTGTCTACCTAGATAACGGCTGCCTTGGCAGGAACTTTAGGGCTTTTTTGAAAAATATTTCAAAAACCCGCATTCTTTTTCGGCCGGTTTGACACCGTTCATGTAATCGTTGACGGCGGCGCCTGGCAAAACTTTAGGGCGATTTGAAAATATTTTTAAAAATCGTGATTTTTTTCGTTGACGCCCCGCAGCCAGGCACTTTTCGCGCTGCAGCCAGGCTGGAAATTCCGCTTTCCGGCGTGGATTTGCTACACTGCCTGCTTCCGCACAATACTTTAAGCTTCAAGCAATATCGTGCCATTGAGACAAGTATCAACATGAAAGCCACCATGATTTCTCGACATGACTGCAGCGCGCGCGACCTCGACGATCCCCTGACGCCCCTGCGCCAGCAATTCGATTTGCCGCAAGGCGTGATTTACCTCGACGGCAATTCCCTGGGCGCGCGGCCGAAAGCGGCGCTGGCCCGCGCCCAGCACGTCATCACGGCCGAATGGGGCACGGACCTGATCCGCAGCTGGAATACGGCCGGCTGGTTCGACCTGCCCAAGCGCCTGGGCGACCGCCTGGCGCCGCTGCTGGGCGCCGGCACGGGCGAAGTGGTGATCACCGACACCACCTCCGTCAACCTGTTCAAGGCGCTGGCCGCCGCCCTGCAGATGCAGGCCGGCGATCCCGCGCAGGCCGCGCGGCGCGTCATCGTCAGCGAACGCAGCAACTTCCCCACCGACCTGTACATGGCACAAGGCCTGGCCGCCTGGCTCGACCGGGGCTACCAGCTGCGCCTGGTCGACAGCCCGGACGAACTGGCGCAAGCCATCGATGCCGATTGCGCCGTCGCCATGCTCACGCACGTGAACTACCGCACCGGCTACCAGCACGACATGGCCGCCATCAGCAGCCATTGCCACGCGCAGGGCGCGCTGGCGCTGTGGGACCTGGCCCATTCGGCCGGCGCCGTGCCGCTGGACCTGAACGGCGCCGGCGCCGACCTGGCCGTCGGCTGCACCTATAAATACCTGAACGGCGGCCCCGGCTCGCCCGCCTTCATCTGGGTGCCGGCAAAACACCAGGCGCGCTTCCGCCAGCCGCTGTCCGGCTGGTGGGGACACGCCACGCCGTTCGCCATGGACCCGGGCTTCGCGCCTGCCGACGGCATCGCCCGCGCTCTGTGCGGCACGCAGCCGATCGTCTCGCTGGCCCTGGTCGAATGCGGCCTCGATATCTTTGCGCAAACCAGCATGGAAGCCATCCGCCGCAAGTCGCTGGCCCTGACGGATCTGTTCATCGCGCTGGTGGAACAGCGCTGCGCCAGCCATCCGCTGGGCCTCGTCACGCCGCGCGAGCATGCGCGGCGCGGCAGCCAGGTCAGCTTCACGCACCCGCACGGTTATGCCGTGATGCAGGCGCTGATCGCGCGCGGCGTGATCGGCGACTACCGCGAGCCGGCCATCATGCGCTTCGGCTTCACGCCCCTGTACACGAGTTTTGCCGAGGTGTGGGATGCCGTGGAAATCCTGCGCGACATCCTCGACACACTAGCCTACGACATCGCCGCCAAGCGCGATGCCGTCACCTGACCCATCCCATGAGCGACGACAAGAATATGAACAAGGAAAACACCAGCGGCTGCCCCATGCATGCCGGCGGCCAGGATGCGCAGTGGCATGGCGCGCAGATGGACTTCAGCGAATCGATGAGCTACGGCAACTACCTGGCGCTGGACCGCATCCTGACGGCCCAGCATCCGCTCTCCCCCAACCACAACGAGATGCTGTTCATCGTGCAGCACCAGACGAGCGAATTGTGGATGAAGCTGATGCTGCACGAAATGCACGCCGTGCGCGCCAACCTGCAAAGCGGCGACCTGGCGCCCGCGTTTAAAATGCTGGCCCGCGTGGCGCGCATCATGGACCAGCTGGTCCATGCGTGGGACGTGCTGGCCACCATGACGCCGCCCGAATACACGGCCATCCGCCCCTACCTGGGCGCCTCGTCCGGCTTCCAGTCCTTCCAGTACCGCGAGATCGAATTCATTTTGGGGAACAAGAACGCGGCCCTGCTCAACGTGCATACGACGGCTCCCGACACCTACAAGGTGCTCGACGCCGCCCTGCGCGCGCCGTCCGTCTACGACGAAGCCATCAAGCTGCTGGCGCGCAGCGGCCTGCCCATCGCCCCCGAACGCCTGGACGCCGACTGGACCCTGCCGACCGCCTCCGACGCCTCCGTCAAGGCGGCGTGGCTGGAAGTCTACCGCGACCCGTCGAAACACTGGGCCCTGTACGAGCTGGCAGAAAAGCTGGTCGACCTGGAAACGGCCTTCCGCTTCTGGCGCTTCCGCCACGTGACGACGGTCGAGCGCATCATCGGCTTCAAGACGGGCACGGGCGGCACGGCGGGCGTCAGCTATTTGCGCAAGATGCTCGACGTGGTATTGTTCCCGGAGTTGTTCGCCCTGCGCACGGAGTTATAACTTAAGGAGCATCGATGTCGCCTCTCGTCCTGACCCTGGCCGGCCTGTGGAATTCCGGGCCGCAGCACTGGCAAACCCATTGGGAGGCGCGCCACCCGCAATGGTCGCGCGTGCAGCACGGGGAATGGCAGACGCCGGACAAGGACGAATGGGTGGCGGAGCTCGACCGTGCCATCGCCGCCTGCGAGCGAGCGCCCGTGCTGGCGGCGCACAGCCTGGCCTGCACGCTGGTGGCCCACTGGGCGGCCAGCGGCTCGCCGCACAGGATCGCCGGCGCCTTCCTCGTCGCCCCCAGCGACGTGGAAGCGCCCTCCTACCCCGCCGGCACGACGGGCTTTGCACCGATGCCGCTGCAAGCCTTGCCGTTTCCCAGCCTGGTGGTGGCCAGCGGCGATGATCCCTACGTCAGCTTCGCGCGGGCGCGCGTTTGCCGCCGCCTGGGGCAGCGATTTCACCATGATCGGCGACGCCGGCCATATCAACGGCGATGCGGGCTACGGGCCCTGGCCGGACGGCGAACAGCTGCTGCTGGACTTCTGCGCCGCGCACCAGCCCTGAACCACAGGCGCGCACACGATACGCGTGCGCGCATTTGCCCACAAGTAAGAACGCAGGCAGAATCGTTGCCTTTCCATTGCGGCGCCCCGGCGCCAGCCTTACGATGAAACGTCCGCTCTTGCCAGTTCTCCTGCCATTGCTGCTTTGCTCCGCCCTCGCCCACGGCGCGCCCTTCTACGAAGGCAAGAGTCTCGCCCATCCCGCCATCAGCGCCTCGCAAGACAGCGGCCTGGACATCGCCTTCATCAAGGAAAAAGACGGCGTCAACGGCTATTACTGCGAGTGCACGAACAGCGCTTCGAAGACCTTCCTGCTCGACCAGTTCGGCAATGCCGTCATCCGCTCCGTCTTCTATGCGTCGCTGGACAAGGAATCGGACACCAGCGTGCAAACCATGCTGGTGCTGTTCCGCCAGGGCGACAGGAACGGCTTGCGCGCCTACCGCTACCACCGCAGCTCCGGCAAGTACCGGCGCCTCGACGGCTTGCAGCCGGCCCTGAACCGCATCGTGGCGCAAAGCGCCGCCCCCAACGCGGGCCAGGTCAAGGCCGCGCTGGCGAAACTGGCGCCGATGGACTACAGCGTCGCGCGCGGCAAGAGCGGCAATGCGGACTTCGACGCCATCGACCATACGCAAGGCAGCATCGTCGGCTACTACAGCGACGAAGGCAAGCCTGTGGCGCCCGGCGGCAAGGACGCCATCACCTACAAGAAAACCTTCCTGAAAAAAGGCGAGCGTTTTCTCACCGCCAGCTACACGCTGTACAGCGATGCAGGCGCCGGCATCCTGCCCAATTACCGCCTGTGGCAAGTGACGTGGGAAACGGCGCCGAAACAGTTCACGGGCAGCGAAGACGGCCCGTCCGTCATCTACAGCCTGGCCTGGGACGACGGTTCGGTGGTCGAGCGGGGCCAGTACGCGAAAGGCAAGCGCCAGGGCCTGTGGGTGCGCGAGGGCATGCACGAAGGCAGCGAAAAGGGGCACTTCGTCGACGGACTGCAAGAAGGCATGTGGTACTTCAATTATCCCAAACAGAGCGAGAGCGGCATGTACCGGGCCGGCAAGCGGGAAGGCCGCTGGACGGTCGTCAACTATGCCGATGAAGAGGAAGTGACGGGCTTCGACACCTACGCGGATGGCCAGCTGAACGGCCCGCACGAACGCCGCATGGGCGGCAAGCTGCGTACGCGCGGCAACTACGTCAACGGCGCGCGCCATGGCGCGTGGATCACGGAAGACGGCGACGGCAGCTTTATCGACGGTTTGCGCGACGGCCCGTGGACGCTCAAGCTCAAGGACAAGGCCACGCAAAGCGTCGCTTTTGTGAAAGGCAAAAAACAGGGTGAGGCCCTGGACACGGATGCGCAAGGCGCGCTGCGCCAGCGCGACCATTACCAGGCGGGCGTGCTCGATGGCAGCCGCACGCGCTATCTGGGCCCGGCCGGCAAGGAATACGTGGTCTACACGGCCACCTACCGCAACGGCCAGCTCGATGGGCGGGAACAGGCGTTCGACGACAGCGGCAATATCCTGCGCCTCGACACCTTGTGGGACAACGGCAAGAAGCAGGGCCTCGATGCGCGCTACTACCCGAACGGCAAGCCGGAACGCCTGGCCGTCATCGACCAGGGACGCCTGCTCACGCACCTGCGCGAATACTATGAGGACGGCCAGCTGCTCAACGACATCCACCGCTGTACCTTCAAGGAGTACGGCAGCACGCGCGACGACGTGTGCGAGTACCACCACATGTACTACCCGGACGGCAAGCCGCAGTACTATTACGCCTTCCAGTACGGCCAGCGCCAGGAAGGCTATTCGAACTACCCGAACGGCAAGCGCAAGGATGAACTGCTGGTCGACCGCGCCGCCGACACTTCCGTCGTCAACGCGTATTACGAAAGCGGCCAGCTCAAATGTACGGAGCCGCGCAGCGGCCACAGCACGCGCACGGTGAACGGCGAAACCATGATCAGCTACGCTTCGGCCGACCGCGATGGCGACAATATCTGCTACCACCCGAATGGCAAGGTGGCCAGCATCTACACCTTCCGCAAGCGCATGCTCGTCGAATGCGGCAAGCGCTACGACGACACGGGCAAGCAGACGTTCCCGGGGCCGGAAGGCTGCCCCCCAGGAAGGTCGACTACCCGATAGGACTGTGACGATGACGCAAACAAGACAGCCGCAGCGCATCCAGAATCCCGAGCGCATCGATGCCGGGGCGATCCGCGCCGCCATCGCGGGCGGCCAAGAGGTGCTGGTGCAGTTCAATACCCTGGCCGAGCCGGCGCCGCTGCTGGCCGACCTCGACGCCCTGGCCGCCACTTGCGGCACGGCGCTGACCATCCGCATCTACGGCTACGACCCGAGGGTGTTCGATGCCCGCATCCTGCGCGCGCTGCCGCATGTGGCCAGCCTGTCCATCGATTGCCACCGGCAAGCCATCCACCTGGAAGCGCTGGGCGAACTGCGGCACCTGAAGCGCCTGAGCCTGGGCGTGTACGAGCTGGCGCAAGGCGACATCCTGCAACTGGACAATTTGCGCGCCCTCGAACACCTGCATCTGGGCGAGTCGGCCAGGAACAATATCGACCTGGCGCCCCTGCGCCAGTATGCGCACCTGACCTGCCTGACCATCGAAGGCCACCACCAGCACATCGAGACCCTGGCCAGCCTGCCGGCGCTGCACGAGCTGTCGCTGTACCGCATCAAGAACAAGGTGGCGCTCGATTTCATCTCGGAGATGAGCCGCCTGGACAAGCTGCTGTTGCAGCTGGGCGGCCGCGCATCGCTTGCACACATCGAGGCGCCGCTATTGAGGAAACTGGAAGTGATACGCGTGCGTGGTCTGGAAACGCTGGGCGATATCGGCCGTTTCCCGCTGTTGCAGGCGCTATGGGTGGAAGACCAGATCAAGCTGCGGCAGATCGCGCTGGGGCCCAATTCCGTGCTCGAGCGCCTGAATCTGCACACCTGCAAGACGCTCGACAGCCTGCCCGGCCTCGCCGCCTTGCCCGCCCTGCGCCAGCTGTCGGCGTCGGAAACCCTGCTCGACGTGGACGCACTGCTGCAGGATCTGCCCGCGTCGCTGACGCACGTGCGCCTGCGCACCGGCAGGAAAACACGCGACGACGCCATCGCCGCGCAGCTGGCGGAGCATGGCTACGACACGCCCCGCCCGTAAGCAGCATTCCATTCCCCCTCCGGAACCCGCCCATGTACCAGCCACCCGTGCAGGAACGCATCCATCAACCGGCCCACATCGATGCCGCCGCCATCCGCGCGTGCATAGACCAGGGCGAACAGGTGGTCATTCAATTCACGCAGGACCGCCTGCCGGCGCCGCTGCTGGCCAGCCTCGATGCGCTGGCCTCCACTTGCGGAACGGCGCTGGAGATCCGCTTCTTTGGCGCCAGCACCCGGCCTTTCGACGCCCGCGTGCTGCGCGCGCTGCCGCATGCCGTCAACCTGTCGCTCGACTGCCACATGCGCGCCATCCACCTGGAGCAGCTGGGCGGCCTGAGCCACTTGAAGCGCCTGTGCCTGGGCGTGCATCACCTGGCCGAAGGCGACATCCTGGCGCTGGACAACCTGCGCGGCCTGGAATCCCTGAGCCTGGAGCCAACGGCCAGGGCGCATATCGACCTGGCGCCGCTGCGGCACTGGAAGCGGCTGACGCAGCTGCATACTGCCGGCCACGCGAAAAACATCGAGGCGATCACCGCCGTGCCAACGCTGGCAAAGTTAACGCTGGCGCAGATCAAAAGCAAGGATGACGTGGACTTCATCGGCGCCATGCCGGCGCTGGAGCGGCTGTGCTTTATCCTGGGAGGGCGGACATCGATCGCCCACGTCACGGCGCCGCGGCTGCGGGAGCTTGAAGTGGCGCGCGTGCGCGGACTGGAAGACCTGGGCGACATCGGCCGCTTTCCGCAACTGGAGCGGCTGTCGGTGGAAGACCAGAGTCAGGTGAAGGAAGTACGGCTGGGCGCCAACCCGGCGCTGGCATGGCTGGTTCTGCGCAATTGCAAGGCCATCGAGCACCTGAGCGGCCTCGCGGGCTTGCCTGCGCTACAGGCGCTGGCCGTGCACATGACGCGGCTCGATATCGATGCGCTGCTGGCCGCGACCATGCCGGCCGCATTAAAGCAGCTGAGTTTTTCGACGGGAGCAAAAAAGCGCGACGACGCAATCCGCGCGCAATTGACGCAACTCGGTTACGCCATGGCGCTCTACTACTGACAACAGCTCTGACAGCAACGCTAAAATCAGCGGCTGGCCGCCAGCCTGCGCTGCCACAGCGCCACATCGATCATCACGCCATCCGCGCCCGTGTTGCGGATGTAGACGCGGTAGCTGCCCTGTCCCATGTCGCCATCGAGGTAGGCCGTGCGCTCGTTGCGCTGCAGCCTGGCGCCCTTGGCCAGCTGGCGGTAGCGCTCGACCACCGTGTCGAAACTGGCATAGCTGCGCAGCGCCACTTCCAGGTCGCGCGGCGGGCGGCCTTCGGCATGGTCCAGCACATTGGTCTGTTTCTTGCCCTTGAGCGTGAGCGGATAGGCAAACACGCCGGCGCCGGCCGACGTCAGCACCGTCGATTTATCGAGCAGCAACGGCAGCAGCGCCGGCGGATAGGCGGGTGGCAGCTGGGCGCGGTTCCAGCCCGGCAGGGCCGGCTGCGCCAGCACGTATTCGACGCTGGCGATCTTCTGCCCATCGGCGCCCGCTTCCTTGTCGCCCGCGATCAGCGCCAGCATGGGCGGCAATTGCCGGGCCCAGGCCAGCAAGGGCGCCGCATCCCCGACCAGCATGCCCTTGCGGTGGAATACCGTCAGCACGGCATTCGGATCGGGATTGCAGACTTTCGCCAGCGGCTGGCCCTCCAGGCGGCAATGTCCGTTGACCAGGCCAAAGGCGATGATGACGCCGCGCTTGTCGAGCAGCATGGCGCCCCGTTCGCGCCCCTGCTTGCGGTCATTCATCGACGCCAGCAACTGGCGGCCATCGGCCAGCACGGTGCGCGTGGCGTCGCGCTTTTCGCTGATCGCCTCGAGCGCCTGCGCCAGCAGCAGTTCATCGTCCTCCGTGTAGCTGCCGCGCGCGTAGCCGAAGAAATCGAACAGGGCCGCGCGCACTTGCGGATCTTCGCTCAGGCGCGGCAAGGGGCCGCGGGCCAGCAGGGCGGACAGGCTTTTCCCGGCCGGCGCCGAGGGCGCCGCCGTGGCGCGGGCGGGCTGGGAAAGGACGCAGGCCGCTGCCAGCAAGGCGCCGCCCAGGGTACGGTAATTCGAAAAGATGATATGCATGATTCTGTCTGTCGGGGGATTTGGCCGCCACCAGCGGCCGCTGGCCACGCATGGCGCGCCGGCGATTCTAGCATGGCGCCAGCGCCCATGCCGTGCGGCAGGCGGACGGCGCGCGCATCGGCGGGCTGGTATGATGGCCGCGATGACGATCCCCTCCCCTGCCCCGACACTGCTTGTCCTCCTGCCCGGCATGGATGGCACGGCACGGCTGTTCCACCGCTTTGACGCCGCCGTGCGTGCGCGAACCGCCATCGACACCCAGGCCATCGCCTACCCGGCCGCGCCGTTGGACTATGCGGCGCTGGAAGCGTTCGTGCGCGCGCGCTTGCCGCAGGGCCGGCCGTTCGTCGTGCTGGCCGAATCGTTTTCGGGTCCGCTGGGGACTGCTTTGCGCGCCGATCCGCCGCCCGGCATGCGCGCCCTGGTCCTGTGCTGTTCGTTCGTGCGCAATCCGCGCCCGATGCTGGCGCCGCTGCGCCACCTGCTCGGCCTGGTGCCCTTTGGCGCCCTGCCCGGCTTCGCCCTGCGCCAGGCGCTGCTCGCGCCATGCGCCACGCCGGAGTTGCAGGCCGAACTGGCCGCGGCGCTGGCGCAAGTGCCGCCCAGCGTGCTGCGCCAGCGCCTGCGCGCCGTGATCGATGCCGACGCCACGCAGGCGTTTGTGCGCGGCAGCCTGCCCGTGCTGTATCTGCGTGGCCGCCACGACCGCCTGGTGCCGCCGGCGAACGCCGTGCAGATACTGCGGCAGGCAGCGGGCGCGCAACTGGTCGACATCGCCGCGCCGCACATGCTGCTGCAGGCGGCGCCGGAAGCGGCCGCCGATGCGGTGGCCGCTTTTATTACAAGCCTGTCAGCCCCGCAAATACCCGCTTAAGCGCGCGCTGGCCAGCACGGCCAGCCAGCTCAAGCCGCCCGACAGCACGCTGAAGTAGATGGCCCGCAGTGGATGCTGGGGCAGCAGATACGCCAGCACGGCCGCGCCCAGCACGGCGCACAGCAGCGGTTTCACCCTGCCGGGCGGCAGCAGCGCCAGCAGCAGATTCGTGCCCGCATACACATAAAACACCAGCAGCAGGGCCAGGCCGCCGGCCACGCCGCGCGAGCCGAGGCTGCCGAACAGCTGCGTGTACAGGTAAAAACCCAGCCAGCTCAATACAATAAACAGCAGGCAGCCCAGCGCGTGCGCGCCCAGGCCCGCCATCAGGCGGATTTTCACGGTTGCTTGAGTACAGGAATGAAGCGGTGGCCGCAGGCATGGCACATGAAGGTACGCGCATATTTATCCTGCAAGGCGGCGGCCTCCTTGTCCCAATTGGCGACGAAGGACGTTTGCGACAAGGCGACGGAGACGACACCCCCTGCCACGAAGATCCAGAACAGGCCATTTGCGCCAGCCTGGTAAAAGATGACGGCGGCGATGACAAAAATGATCACGCCCAACACGATCAGCCCTACCTTCTGGTGGGTCTGCATCGTCGGCCCGGCGGTCTGGCGCGACAACAAGGTCTGGCTGCGCGTATGCGCATGACCGTGGATGAAATCACCATCGATCCTGCCCGAGATATGGGTAGAGGTGCCGGAAATGCCGGAGGCATGCACCATGGAGAGGCGTTGAATGTTGGAACTGTCACATGCCGGGCAATGCGCCATTGCTATTTCCATAAAATAAAATAATCGCGCACTGTAGCATAAAAAAAGCCGGCCCTTTCGTGCAGAAAGGGCCGGCTTGATGACGTTTGCAGCTAAGCGATTACTTCGCCGTATTGAGCAGCAACTCGTTCAGGCGTTTGACGAAACTGGCCGGGTCGGCCAGCGAACCGCCTTCGGCCAGCATGGCCTGGTCGAACAGGATGTTGGCCCAGTCGCCGAACTTGCCGCCTTCCGCGTCCTCGTATTTCAGACGCGTCACCAGCGGGTGGTTCGGGTTGATTTCCAAGATCGGCTTCGATTCCGGCGCGCTCTGGCCCGCCGCCTTCAGCATGCGCAGCAGGTTGCCCGACAATTCGTTTTCATCGGCCACCAGGCAGGCTGGCGAATCGGTCAGGCGGAACGTCACGCGCACGTCCTTGGCCTTGTCGGCCAGCACGGTCTTCATTTTGCCCACCAGGTCGGCGTACGAGGTTTCCGTTTCTTCGTGCTCTTTCTTTTCCGCCTCGTCTTCCAGCGCGCCCAGGTCCAGGCCGCCCTTGGCGACGGAGACCAGTTCCTTGCCTTCGAAATCCTGCAGGAAGGACAGCATCCATTCATCGACGCGGTCCGTCAGCAGCAGCACTTCGACGCCCTTCTTGCGGAAGATTTCCAGGTGCGGGCTGTTTTTCGCTGCGGCGTAGTTGTCGGCCGTGACGTAATAGATCTTGTCCTGGCCTTCCTTCATGCGCGCCACGTAGTCGGCGAACGAAGTGATTTGCCCGTCGCTGTCGTTGGCCGTCGAGGCAAAGCGCAGCAGCTTGGCCAGGCGCTCCTTGTTGGCCGCGTCTTCGCCGATGCCTTCCTTCAGCACCTGGCCGAATTCCTTCCAGAAGACGGCGTACTTGTCCTTCTTGTCCTGCTCGTCCGCGTTCGCCAGTTCTTCCAGCATGCCCAGCACGCGTTTGGTCGAGCCTTCGCGGATGACCTTGACGTCGCGCGATTCCTGCAGGATTTCACGCGATACGTTCAGCGGCAGATCGGCCGAATCGATCACCCCGCGCACGAAGCGCAGATAGGTCGGCATCAGCTGCTCGGCATCGTCCATGATGAAGACGCGCTTGACGTACAGCTTGATGCCGCCGCGCTTGTTGCGGTCCCACATGTCGAACGGCGCCTTGGCCGGGATGTACAGCAGCTGCGTGTATTCGCTGCGGCCTTCCACGCGGTTG
Source organism: Janthinobacterium sp. C22 (assembly GCF_057919405.1). NCBI lineage: Bacteria > Pseudomonadati > Pseudomonadota > Betaproteobacteria > Burkholderiales > Oxalobacteraceae > Janthinobacterium > Janthinobacterium sp. C22. The sequence continues at coordinate 5,155,986 of NZ_CP193659.1, forward strand.
TGCGTGTGCGTCAGCGGCGACTGGAAGTCGTGCGACACGTGCTTGTAGAATTCGTCGTACTGTTCCGGCGTGATGTCGGCCTTGTTGCGGGCCCACAGGGCGCTGGCCTGGTTGACGGTTTCGAAGTCGTCTTTCAGGACGGTTTCTTTTTCTCGTCGTCCCATTCTTCCTTCCGCATCACGATCGGCAGCGAGATATGGTCCGAGTATTTGCGGATGATGGACTTGATCTTCCAGCTCGACAGCAATTCGTCCTCGCCTTCGCGCAGGTGCAGGATGATGTCCGTGCCGCGCGACGGCTTGTCGATCGATTCGATGCTGTAATCGCCTTCGCCGGCCGACTCCCAGCGCACGCCTTCGGAAGCGTCCACGCCGGCGCGGCGCGTTTCGACGGTGATCTTGTCGGCGACGATGAAGCCCGAATAGAAGCCCACGCCGAACTGGCCGATCAGGGCCGCGTCCTGCTGCTGGTCGCCCGACAGCTTGCCGAAGAATTCCTTGGTGCCCGACTTGGCGATGGTGCCCAGGTGCGAGATCGCCTCGTCGCGGGTCATGCCGATGCCGTTGTCGGAAATGGTGATGGTGCGCGCATCCTTGTCGAAGCTGACCTTGATCTTCAATTCGTGATCGTTGCCGTACAGGGCGTCGTTATCGATCGCTTCGAAGCGCAATTTGTCGGCCGCGTCGGACGCGTTCGAGATCAATTCGCGCAGGAAGATTTCCTTGTTTGAGTACAGCGAATGGATCATCAGGTGCAGCATTTGCTTCACTTCGGTCTGAAAACCCAGGGTTTGCTTTTCGGAGACAGCCATTTTTACCTCATAGTCTTGTGGATGGGACGGATTTGATGAAGTTGGGGATTATATAAGCGATTTCAAGGGCTCCCGTTTCACGCCGTGTCTTATCCCAGCGCGCGGCCGAAAAAGTCCCAGACGCGCTGGTCCTGCACGGTGGCCAGGTTCAGGCGCATGCGGGTCGACGGCAGCTGGCGCGGCGAGAACAGGCTGCCCGGCCCCAGCACCAGGCCTTCGGCCAGCGCCTTCTCGGCCAGCACATTCGTGTCGCAGCCCGCATCGGCCCAGATGAACATGCCGGCCGGCGCGGGATCGAAGCGCAGGCCGGCCCGCTCGGCGCGGCGGTACGTGCCCTCGCGCACCTTGTCGAGCCGCGCGCGCAGGCGCTCCGCATGCTTGCGGTACAGCCCTTGCGAGAGGATTTTGTACACCACGCGCTCGCCGATGTCGCTGGTGGTGAGCGTGGCCAGCATCTTGCGGTCGGCCAGCCGCTGCGCCCATTCCGGCGAGGTGGCGATGAAGCCCACGCGCAGGTTGGCCGACAGGCTCTTGGAAAAGCCGCCCAGGTAAATCACGCGGCGCAGCTGGTCCAGCGCGGCCAGGCGGGTGGCCGCCTGCACCGCGCCGCCCGGGTGCATGTCGCAATAAATGTCATCCTCGACGATGAGGAAATCGTGCTGTTCGGCCAGGCGCAGCACCTGGAACGCCTTGGCGGCCGACAGCGACGTCGAGCTGGGGTTGTGCAGCACCGAATTGATCACGTACAGCTTGGGGCGGTGCAGCGCCGCCAGCTCGGCCAGCACGGCGATATCGGGGCCGTCCTGCAAGCGCGGGATGCCGATGACGTGCATGCCCATGGCGGCAAAGGCGCCGAACATCAGCCAATACGCGGGATCGTCGACGAAAATGGTGTCGCCGGGGCGGGCAAACTCGCGCGCCACCAGGTCCAGCGCCTGCATCACGCCCACCGTGGTGACGATCTGCTCGGGCGGACAGGCGATTTCCAGGCCGGCCAGCTTCAGCTGCAACTGCTGGCGCAGCGGCAGAAAGCCCTGCGGCGATCCGTACCCGAGCAGCAGGCTGCCCGGCTGGCGGCTGACGTCGCGCAAGGCACGCGCCACCAGCTCGCCATCGAGCCATTCGGCGGGCAGCATGCCGGTGCCGGGCGCGGGGATGACCGGCGTCTGGCGGAACATGTTACGGATCAGCCAGACGACGTCCATCGGCTGCGCCGCCGCGTCCTGCGCGCCGACGGGCGGCGCCGGCGTGTTCAGCGGCGAGCGCTCGCGCACGAAAAAGCCGGCGCCGCGCCGCGATTCCAGGTAGCCGCGCGCCACCAGCTTGTCGTAGCTGGCCACCACCGTGGCGCACGACACGTCCAGGCTGGCGGCGCACTGGCGGATCGAGGGCATGCGCGCGCCGCCGCGCAGCAGCTTGTCGTCGATGCGCGCCGCCAGCGAACGCGCGATCTGGTCGATCAGGGTTTCGCCCGAGGCGCGCGACAGCAAGGGCAGGGACGGCAAGGCGGGTGTATTGCTCATATGACCATGACAGTATGTGAAATTATGCGTGAAAGTGTATTTGTACTGTATTGCTATTCACCTCTAGGATAGCAGCACGGGGCGGATTGATCCACCCCGCTTTATTTACCCATGCCACCCGTACCAGGACAGCCATGCCATCGCACGCCACCACCTCCCCCACTTCTCCCCTGCGCCTCGGCGCCGACCGCAAGGGCCTGCTGCTGGGCCTCATCGCCGTCGCCCTCTTCAGCCTGACCCTGCCGTTTACGCGCCTGGCGGTGGCCGAACTCGATCCCACCTTTGTCGCCCTGGGCCGCGCCCTCGTGGCCGCCGGCCTGGCCGGTCTGTGGCTATGGCAGCAGCGCGCGCCGCTGCCGCGCCGCGAACAATGGCTGCCGCTGGCGCTCGTGTCGCTGGGCTGCGTGCTGGGCTTTCCCTGGCTGACGTCGATCGCCATGCGCAGCCTGCCCGCCTCGCACGGCGCCGTGCTGGTCGGCATCCTGCCGCTGGCGACCGCCGTGTTTGCCGTAATGCGCGGCAAGGAACGTCCGTCCCCGGGCTTCTGGCTGATGGCCCTGCTCGGCACTGCGCTGGTGGTGGCGTTCGCGCTGCGCCAGGGCGGCGGCAGCTTCCACCTGGCCGACTGGCTGATGTTCGCCGCCGTGCTGCTCGGCGCCCTCGGCTACGCGGAAGGCGGGCGCCTGGCGCAAGCGATGCCGGGCCAGCACGTGATTTCCTGGGCCCTGCTGCTGGCCGTGCCTTTTGTCTTGCCCGTGGTGCTGTGGAACGCCTGGCCGCAGCGCGCGCTGATGGCGCAGGCCAGCGGCGCCGCCTGGCTGGGCTTTGCGTATATCTCCGTGTTTTCCATGTTTATCGGCTTTTTCTTCTGGTACCGGGGCATGGCGCTGGGCGGCGTGGCCCGCGTGGGCCAGACGCAGCTGCTGCAGCCCTTCCTCACCCTGGTGGGCGCGGCCGTGCTGCTGCACGAGCCATTGACGGGCGAAAGCCTGCTGTTTGCCGGCGCCGTGATCGCCGTCGTGGCCATAGGACGCAAGCTGAAGTAAGGTTCCTTGACGCCCATTTGCAACGCCGTTGCGCGTGCGGATGGGCACGGCGGCGTGCAAGCCGTACAATACCGCAGCACCATGGCGGCGCCTATCCGGCGCCGCTTGCGCACGCACCGCCACAAGCGGGCCAACAAATCCAGCCGGCGCAGCTCGGCATCTTCTGTGAGACTCGTATGAAAATTGAAAATCCGAATCCGATCCAATGGCGCTTTGCCGAACGCGCGGAACAGCTGCAAAGCTCGTTCATCCGCGAAATCCTGAAGATCACGCAGCGTCCCGAGATCATCTCGTTTGCCGGCGGCCTGCCCTCGCCCGCCACCTTCCCCGTGGAAGAAATGAAAACCGCCTTCGACAAGGTCCTGTCGAACAATGGCAAGGTGGCCCTGCAATACGGCCCCACCGACGGCTACCTGCCGCTGCGCCAGTGGATCGCCGACTCGCTCTCCAGCAATGGCAGCACCATCCTGCCGGAACAGGTACTGATGACGTCCGGCTCGCAGCAGGCGCTGGACTTGCTGGGCAAGGTCCTGATCGACGAAGGCAGCAAGGTATTGGTGGAAACCCCCAGCTACCTGGGCGCCCTGCAGGCGTTTTCCGTCTACCGTCCCGAATTCGTTTCCGTCGATACCGATGACGAAGGCCTGGTGCCGTCATCCATCAACCCCGTCGCCGATGGCGCGCGGCTCTTGTACGCGCTGCCGAACTTCCAGAACCCGACGGGCCGCAGCCTGTCCGTGGCGCGCCGCGTGGAACTGGTGGAGACCTGCGCCCGCCACGGCCTGCCGCTGATCGAGGATGATCCGTACGGCGCCCTGAGCTACAGCGGCGAGCCGTATCCGAAGATGATCAACATGAATCCGGACGGCGTCATCTACATGGGCTCGTTCTCGAAAGTGCTCACGCCCGGCATCCGCCTCGGCTACGTGGTGGCGCCGATGCCGCTGGTGCGCCGCCTGGAACTGGCCAAGCAGGCGGCCGACCTGCACACCTCGCAGCTGACGCAGATGGTCGTGCATGAAGTGATCAAGGATGGCTTCCTGGAGCGGCATATCCCCAGCATCCGCAGCCTGTACGGCAACCAGTGCCAGGCCATGCTGTCGGCGCTGGAAGAGCACTTCCCGGCCGGCGTCACCTGGACCAAGCCGGAAGGCGGCATGTTCATCTGGGTCACCCTGCCGAAACATATCGATGCGATGAAGCTGCTCGACGAAGCCATCGCCAACAAGGTCGCCTTCGTGCCGGGCGCGCCGTTCTACGCGAACACGCCGGACACGCACACCCTGCGCCTGTCGTTCGTGACGGTGCCGCCGGAACGCATCCGCGAAGGCATCGCCATCCTGGGCAAACTGATCGCCGCAAAAATGTAACTCGCCTCTTCACGCCCCGCGGCCGCGGGCGTGTCCCAGCTGCCCCAGCGCCACCGGGCACGCGTCTTTTCCGCCTAAAAAACGCTTTCACGATAGCAACTGCGTGTATTTATTTTTAAAAATATCATAAAAATAATATTTTCACGCCTCGCGCAACATCGATTTTTTCACCCAAAAAATTAGCAAGGCGGTATGATTTGACCGCTGTATCAGATTTGAATCCGCTCAGCATCACCGACAATGCAGCAAATGCTGGCAGCGCAGAGTACATCCGAGAAGGCCGGTAGCAATGAGTCCAGGCAGTGTGGGGCATTCCCAGCGGCAAGAAGCCGCGATTTTGATTGTCGACGATGCGCCGGCCAACCTTGAGCTGCTGCGCAAGCTGATGAGCGAGCAGGGTTATCAGACCTATGTCGCCACGTCCGGCGCACGGGCGCTGGAGATCGCCCAGCGCGCCCAGCCCGACCTGATCCTGCTCGACGTGATGATGCCGGACATGGATGGCATCGAGACGTGCCGCCGCCTCAAGCAGCACCCGCTGACGCAGCGCATCCCCGTCATCTTCATGAGCGCGAAGACGGAAACGGAAGACGTGGTGGCCGGCTTCGACTGCGGCGCCGTCGACTACATCAGCAAGCCGCTGCGCATGGCCGAAGTGCGCGCGCGCGTGCGCGCCCAGCTGCAAATCCGCAGCAACAATGAAACCCAGCAGGAACAGGCCGAGCGCCTGCGCACCATCGTCAACAACATGGCCGAGGGCTTGCTGATCATCGAGGCCGACGGGCGCATCCAGTACACCAACCCGGCCTGCGACCAGTATCTGGGCTACCGCGAAAACGAACTGGCTGGGCGTTCCATCGGCGAGCTGCTCAGCCCCCTCGTGACGCAGGAATACCTCGATTACTTCGCCATGCACGCGGCCAATCCGGAAAAGGCGCACAACCACGGCACGCGCGAAGTGGCGATCCGCCACCGCAACGGCGCGGCGCTGAGCATGGATCTGACCCTCACGCCCATGTATCTGCGCCAGCCCCTGTATATCGGCCTGCTGCACGACATCACGCACCACAAGCAGTCGGAAGACGCGCTGCAGCGCGCCGCCTATCTCGACCCGCTGACGCAGATCGCCAATCGCCGGCATTTCGACAGCTTCCTGGACAAAGAGTGGCAGCGCGCCGTGCGCGGCGGCGGCGCCCTGTCGCTGGTGGTGCTCGACGTCGACCACTTCAAGCTGTACAACGACAGCCTGGGCCACCCGGCCGGCGACAGCTGCCTGCAGCAGGTGGCGCAAGCCATCGATGCGCATGCCAGCCGCTCCGGCGACCTGGCGGCCCGCTACGGCGGCGAGGAATTCGTCCTGCTGTTTGCCGACACGGACGCGGCCAGCGCCCTGCACCTGGCCGAGGCCATCCGCGCCAGCATCGAAGCGCTGCAATTACCGCACCCGCGCTCCAGCACCTCGCCGTGGATCACCGTCAGCATCGGCGTGGCGACCATCCGCCCGCACCAGCTGGACGACCGCGAAGCGTTGTTCGTCGCCGCCGACCGCGCCCTGTACGTGGCCAAGGAAGCGGGCCGCAACCAGGTCCGCGCCACGCACTCGGGCAGCACGGCCTGGGAAACGGTCAAGGCGATCGTACTGCGTTAACAGGGAAGTTCAACGAAACATGTCGCGAACCGGGAGTAGGCCCACGCCCCACGCAATGGCACTCCGGGCCAAGCGGGCCTGAAAAATGTCGAGGGCAAGGCGCAGCGACGCAGACAGTACGCATGTACGGCAAGGAAGCTGCAACGCTGCCATCGGCATTTTCTCAGGCCCGCGTCTCCGGCCCGCTATTCCTAAAATTAATCAAAACTTCCTCGACACGCTCAACTTCGCATTGCGTCCCACACCGGTGACCGCCTCGCTCAGGTAAGGCATGTAATTGCGGTTGAAGACATTATCGACCGTCAGCCGCACTTCCGTGCCGCGCCACACGCCCTGCCTGCCATTCCACGACGCGAACAAGGTATGCAGCGCATAGCCTTTCGACGGCGGCAGACGGTAGACATTCCCCACCGGCAGCACGCGCTCCTGCTTCGCCACGAAGCGGCCCTGCCAGCCCATGCTGGCGCCAAGGTCGGGCATGCGCCAGCCCAGGCCCGCCATCAATTTATCGGGCGCGATGGTCGATACGGGTTCGTCCCGGCCCCACGGGTCGCGCTGGGAACCCGTGCGCGTGCCGCGCTGCTTCGACAGCGAGGCGCTGGCGAACAGGCGCGGCGAATTGTAGTAGGACTCCACCTCCACGCCCTGCGTATGGAAACCGGCCAGGTTGCGGTAGGACGACAGGGCGGGCGGCACCTTGCCCGATCCCGGCACATAGCCTTCGATCAGGATGCCCAGGCGCGGGCCGATATTGTCGCTGACCTTGTTTCGGTACGCCGTCAGGCGCAGCTGCACGTCGTCGCGCTCCATGAAGACGTTCTGGCGGTGCAGCATGACGCCCGTGCGCACGGCCGTCACGCGCTCGACGGCCAGGTCGCGGCTAGTGCCCGGCGTCGATGAACCGAGCCGGGACGACACATAGTATTCGTTCGAATACATCTCGTCGATCGTCGGCGCGCGCCAGGTGCGGCTCAAGTCGCCGAACAAGGCCAGCGTGCCGGACGCCTTCCAGAACAGGCCCAGGCGGGGCGACCAGTCTTCGTGCGCCTTTTCGCTGAAGTCGTGGCCGGCCGCCGCCAGCTGGCTGTTGTAGCGCGACGCCTTGTTCGGCACGCCCTCGGAGACGACCCGGTCGTGGCGCAAGGCCGCCGTCAGCGTCAGGTCGCCATACGTCATCGCATCCTGCAGATACAGGCCCGTGGTTTCCTGGCGCCCGGCCGGCATGTAATAGGGCTGGAAGTAGCCGTAGTTGTAGCTGGGGTCTTTCAGCGCCGTCGACGACGGATAGTACATCAGGGTGTCGCGCACATTCTTGTGCCATTGCAGGCCCGTTTGCAGCACGTGCGACACGGCGCCCGTCGCAAACACGCTTTCGTTGCGCACCTCCGCGATGCGGTCCACGTACGAGGCCCAGCTCTCGTTGCCGAGGGAGCCCAGGTAGGAACCGAGCGAAGCGGACGGCAGGCGCTTGTCATGCTGGTCCGTGTGCGAATAGCCGGCGCTGGCCGTCAGCTTGATCCATGGATTATCTTGCGGCGCGTACTGCCACTTCACGGAATAGGTGTCGTCGTCCTGGTCGCGGTAGACGGCCTTGCGCTGCCACGCCTCTTCCAGTCCATACTTTTTGATTTCCGCCTCGGTCGGCGTGGGCACGTCCTCGCCCATGGCGGCGAACGGACCCCAGCCCGAACTGCCGCCCTTCATCGCCGTCAGGGTCAGCAGCTGCTCCGGCGTCAGCCGGATATTCAGCTTGGCCAGGCTCGATGGCGCGTCGATGGCGGAAAAGCGGAATGGCTTGCCGTCGGGTTTGCGCAAATCGTCGGACTTGCGCTGCGTGGTGAAGGCCATCGCATCGAAGCGGCCGTCTTGCGTGCGGCCGTAGACGGCCACGGTGGCGTCGTTTTCGCCATTGTTCGAGTGGCGCGAGTACTTGAGCATGGCGCCCACGCTCTCGCCGCCTTCCAGCAAGTCCTGCGCATCCTTGGTCTCGACCGTGATGACGCCGCCGAAGCCGCCATTGCCGTACAAGCTAGTATGCGCGCCCTTGTTCACTTCGATCTGCTTGATCAGTTCCGGCTCGATGAAGATGGAGCCCTGGCGGTATTTCTCGAAGCCCTTGGGCACGCCGTCGAGGATGACTTTCACGTCCTGCACTTTATTGAAGCCCCAGATATTCAGGCTTTGGCCGCTGGGGCGGGCCGTGCCGGCCAGGTCCACGCCGGGCAAGGTATCGAGCAGCGAGGCGACATTATCGGCCTGCTGGCGCTCGATGTCGGCGCTGTTGATGTACGAGCGTCCGGCCGTGCCGGCGCTGATGGCGTCGCCAAACACGCTGATGGCGGGCATCTGCACGGCGCCAGCCTTCTCGGCCTTGTCGGCCATGGCCGCCGTCCACGCATGGCCGTGCGCGCCGCCCAATGCCAGCGCCAGCGCGGCGGCCAGCGGGGTCAATCCTTGTTTGCTGCTCTTCATCGCTATCCTTGCCTGGGTTTGCTGCTTCATGCTTGTGGAATGAAAAAACGCAGGGCAGAGGAAGGCGGTGCACGATCAAGCGGCGGCGTTGACGGAAGCGTTGCGGCGGAACCCTGCCCGCGCGGACACGCCGCCGGCGCAAGGCCGGCGGCGCACTGCAGTCACCGGGGACAAGTTGCCTTAGTGAAATGCGGAACACATCATATAATGAATGAGAATGATTCGCAATAGCATTTAATGAGTAGCTATTCCGGATAACCGGTGATGTCCGCGATCTCGCGGTACAGCGGTTGCAGCCGCGCATACATCTTGCGATACACGCGCCGGTACAGCTGTTCGTATATCTTGCGGTGCTCGGGATGGGGCTGGAAGACCTTGCCCTTGCGCGTCATCGCGTGCACGGCGGCGGGAAAGTCCGCATGCCAGCCCAGGCCCACGGCGGCGGCGATGGCCGCGCCCAGGCCCGAGCTTTCATACACGTGGGCGCGCGCGGCCGGCAAGCCGAAGATGTCGGCCGTCAGCTGCATGGCCGCGTCGCTTTGCGAACCGCCGCCGGCGATGCGCAGCTCCGTGATGGCAATGCCGCTGCGCCGCTCGATGCGCTCCTTGCCTTCGCGCAGCGCATACGCGAGGCCCTCGAGGATGGCGCGGTAGATGTGCGCGCGCGTGTGCACGTCGCCAAAGCCGATCATGGCGCCCTTCGCTTCCGGCCCAGGCACCTTGATGCCTGGACTCCAGTACGGCTGCAGCATCAGGCCCATGGAGCCGGGCGGCACGGCGTCGACCAGGCGGTCGAACAACGCTTCGGCGGACAAGCCCATGCCGTCTTCGGCCGCCGCCGCCCGTTCGCGGTCGCCGAACTGCTCCTTGAACCAGTTGACCATCCAGTAGCCGCGGAAAATCTGCACTTCCGTGCTGTAGGCGCCCGGCATGGCGGCCGGGTACGGCGGAATAAAGCGCGTCACTTCCACGTACTTGCGGCTGGTCGTGTTGATGGTGGCCGTGGTGCCGTAGCTCAGGCACGCCACGTGCGGCTCGACGCAACCGGCGCCCAGCACCTCGCAGGCCTTGTCGGCCGCCGCCGCCAGCAGGGGCGTGCCCTCCGGGATGCCCGTCGCCGCGGCGGCCGATGCCGTGATGGCGCCCATGCGCGTGCCCGGCGTCACCAGTTCCGGCAGCATCGAGCGGCGAATGGCCAGCGCCTGCCACTTCCAGTCGAAGCGCCCTGCCCAGGCATGGCGCTTGTAGTCGAACGGGATGTAGGCCACTTGCGAGCCCGTTGAATCGATGTATTTTCCGCAGAGGCGGTGGTTCAAAAACCCGACAGCAGCAGGAATTTGTGCGTGCGGCGCCAGATGTCGGGCTGGTGCGCGCTGATCCAGTTGATCTCGGCCTCGCGGCGGAAATACCGGATCGTGCCATCGAGGCGCGTGGCGCGGAACAGGGCGCGCCACCACGGCGCCAGGCGGGGAATATCGCGCGTGCTGCGCTGGTCCAGCCAGGTGATGGCGGGCCGCAACGGCGCGCCGTATGCATCCACGTTGACCACCGTGCCCCGCTGCGTGGTCACGGCCACGCCGGCCACCGAGGATTTGGCAATGTCCGTGCCGCGCCACAGCTGCTGGCACGCTTCGCACACGGCTTGCCAGTAACCGTCGGCGTCGTGCTCGGCCCAGCCGGGGTGGTCGGAGTAATACGCTTCGAGGAAAACCTGCGCCTTGGCCGCCAGCGTCCCTTCCCGGTCGAACAGCAGCGCGCGCACGCTTTGCGTGCCATTATCGATGGCAAGGATGTACGGTCCGGCGCCGCACTCGGTCGCCATGGCCTCAGCCCGCCAATGCGGCCAGCGCGGCCAGCGCGGCGCGCAGCGCCTGCAGCAGCGCTTGCGGATCTTTTTCCGGCTGCGCGCTGAAGACGGGCGCTTCCCATTCCTGCCCCCGCACGGCCACCACGCGCAAGCGTCCCTGCTCGCTCCAGGCCGGATACCAGCCCACGTCGACGATGTCGCCATTCGCGCACGTGATTTGCAGCAGGTCTTCGCCCAGCTCGTCGACGAGGGTATCGACGGGCTGGCGAAGGTCCAGCGGCGACAGGCTGTCGTAGGTGATGCGGGCGTCGCCCAGCGCCAGGGGCTGGCCAAACAGGGTGGTGTCGATGATGCTCTCCTCTTGTTTATTTTTATGGTTTTTCATTCGCCTTGCGGCACGCTGTAATGGCGGCGCCACAAGGCCAGGTAGCGCTGCTGCTCTTGCTCCCAGCGCGCATCGTCCCAGCCCAGTTCATGCTGGCAGATGGCGCGCAGGCGCGGCATGATAGCAAGCGCGCCGCCGGCCAGCTGCAAACCGAGACGCGTGCGCCGCAGCAGCAAGTCGTCCAGGTGCTGCACGTCCTCGCTGCGCGCGCCCCAGCGCAGCTGCGCCCACAGGGTCTGCGTGCCGGGCACCGGCTCGAATTCGCCGTCCAGCGCCGCATCGCACAGCGCCTGCGCGGCAGCGCCATGACGGCCCAGCAGACGTACACGCTGCTCGCCGTCGAGCGCCAGGGCCTTGCCTGACAAGGGCGGCGTCGCATCGAAAATCGGCAAGGGACGCAAATCCGCCTGCCAGCCCGGCAGCAGCGGCGCGGCGCGGCGCAAGGCATCGAGGGCAATCACGCGGAACGTCGTCAGCTTGCCGCCCGCCACCGTCAGCAAGCCGTTTTCCAGCCATAGCGCATGTTCGCGCGCTTCCTTCGACGGGTCAAGCTGGCCGCTGCCGATGACGGGGCGCACGCCGGCAAACGTGGCCAGCACATCGTCTTCGCCCAGCGCCAGCTGCGGGAATTGCCAGCGCAGCGCCGCCAGCAGGTAATCGAGTTCGCCGCGTGTGATGGCCGGCTCGCTTTCCAGCCCGCCGGCGTGGTCGACATCGGTGGTGCCGACCAGGGTCACGCCCTCCCACGGATACGCAAACACGGGGCGGCCATCGTGCGGGTGCATCAGGCTGACGGCTTGCGCCAGCGGCAAACGCCAGGCCGGCAGCAACAGATGGCTGCCGCGCAGGGGCCGCAATTTCGGCGGCGCTCCCACCTGGCCCCGCAAGCCGTCGGCCCAGGCGCCCGTGGCGCTGATCACCAGTCGCGCGCGCGCGGTGAATGCCGTGCCATCGAGCGCATCGATCAAGGTGGCGCCGGCGACCTTGCCATCGTCGCGCAGCAGCGATGCCACGCCCAGGTAGTTGACGGCCACGCCGCCATGGCGCCGCGCCTCCTGCAGCACGCGCAGCACCAGGCGCGCATCGTCCGTCTTGGCGTCCTGGTACAGCATGCCGCCCCGCAGCCCGTCGCGCCGGACGTGCGGCGCCAGCATGGCAAAATCAGGCGCATCGACATAGCGGCGCGCGCGCTTGCCCGCCATCGCATCGTAGATGGCCAGGCCCAGCATGAACTGGCGCCGCCCCGGCTTCCTGCCCGCGTAGTCGCCGAAGGCGAAGCCCTGCGGCTCGACCAGCCCGGCCGCATCCGCCAGCAAGGCTTGCCGCTCATGCACCGATTCGCGCGTCATGGCGAACTGTCCCTGCTTCAGGTAGCGCAAGCCGCCGTGCACCAGCTTTGATGACCGGCTCGACGTGCCCCAGGCGAAATCGCGCTGTTCCACCAGCAGCGCCGCCAGGCCGCGCCGCGCCGCTTCCAGCAGGATGCCGGCGCCCGTGATGCCGCCGCCGACGATCAGCACATCCCACTCGCGCGCCAGGACGCCCGGCAGCGCCTCCCTGTTCATGACGCACCGCCGGCGTCGGGCAGCAGTTTGCCGGGGTTCATCATGCCCTGCGGGTCGAACTGGCGCAGCAGCGCGCGCATGGCGGCGATGCCCAGCTCTCCCTTTTCCGCCGCCAGCCACGGCGCGTGGTCCGTGCCCACGCCATGCTGGTGGCTGATGGTGCCGCCGTTGGCGACGATGGCGGCGCCGGCCGCGTCCTTCAAGGTGCGCCAGCGCGCCATGTTGGCTTCAAAGGTGGGCGCCAGCCGGTACACATACGTGGTGTAGACGCTCGCGCCCTGCGCATACACGTGCGACAAATGCGTGTAGGCGTGCACCTGCTCGCCGTGCGCGGCCAGCGCGCTGACGCCCGCCTGCTCCAGCGCCGCCATCATCGCCGCCACGCGGGGCCAGTCGACGGCCGTTTCCACCGTGTCGATGACGTAGCCGTGTTCCCACGCGCCGTTGCGCAGGTAGACGTTGCGAAAGCGCCCCTGCTTCCACTTGTCGCCCATGTGGCGCCCCACGTGCACGCCCCCGTGCCGCCGCGCCAGCGCCAGCGCCCCGCGCAGGGCCGCGCGCGCCGGTTTCTCGTCGCCGCTGACGCCCAGCATCAGCATGCACTTGCCTTCGCCGCAGCCGCGCAGCGACAGGTAGCGTTCCAGCAGTCCCACGAGTTTTTTATGCCCGGCCAGGGTCAGCATGGTTTGCGTTTCGACCGCGTTCGACAGGCGCAGCATGCACAGGGGCAGGCGCGACTGGGCCAGCGCCCGCACGGCCGCCTGCGCCTGGCCCCAGTCCGCAAAAACACGGCGTGGAACGCCTCATACGGCGGCAGCGGCGAGACGCGCACGGTGGCCTGCGTCAGGATGCCCAGCCGCCCTTCGGAGCCGAGCACCATTTCGCGCAGGTCGATGCCGGCCGCCGAGGCGGGAAACGTGGGAATCGTCAGGGTGCCGGACGGCGTTTCCATCTCGCCGCCCGCGAACAGCTGCTCGATGCGGCCGTAGCGCAACGATTGCTGGCCCGACGAGCGCGTGGCGATCCAGCCGCCCAAGGTCGAATATTCGAACGACTGCGGATAGTGGCCCAGGGTGTAGCCCTGCGCGCGCAGCTGCGCTTCCAGGTCGGGGCCATACACGCCCGCGCCGAACGTGGCCAGCTGCGCTTCGCGGTCCAGGTGGCCCAGCGCGCACAGGCGGGTCAGGCTGAGCGACAGCACGGGACGGGGTCCCGCCGCCACCGTCAAATGCCCGGCCACGCTGGTGCCGCCGCCGTGGGGTATCACGGCCACGCACGCCTGGCGCGCATACGCGAGCAGCTGGCGCACCTGCAGCGCGCTGTCGGGAAAGGCCACGCCGTCGGGCACCGCGCCGATGCGGCCGTGGCGTAATTTAAACCAGTCGGGCAGGCTTTGACCGAGCGCATGACGCACGCGCGTGGCAGGCTGGGTGTCGATCAGCGGATGCGGCGCCAGGCGCGACGCGGGCACCTGCGCGCAGGCGTCGTCGAAGCTGGCGTCCGCGATGGGACTGCCCGGCCCCAGGCGCCCGCGCAAAAAAGCCAGCGCATCCTCGCCCAGCGCATACGTGATGCTGTCGTCTCCCCAGCCATTCCAGCGTTGCATGAACATCCCCTGTGTTGCGGCCAGTTGCGCGCCACGACGGCTTGCTATACTGTGTTTGCCTGATTTTCTTGCTAGATCAATAGCATATGCCGCCACAGACGAAGGGTATTGGTTTTTCATGACAATCGCATTGTTCCATCATGACAAGCACTGACGGCCGGGTCGCCGGCGCCTATCTGCTGCCGCTGCTGGAAGCGGCAAGCGCGCACGGTATCGATAGCGCCACCCTGGCGCAGGCGGCCGGCGTGGCGCCGCACGGACTGGAAGCGGCCGCGCCTGGCCTGGGCCTGGCCGCGCGCGACTACGTGCGCCTGCTCGATGCGGGCGCGCAGCTGGCGGGCGATGCGCATTTCGGCCTGCACGTGGGCCAGCGCGTGCGCATGGGCACGTACAGCGCCTATGGCTTGATCTTGCTCAGTTGCGGCAACGTGGGCCAGGCGCTGGAACAGACGGCCCGCTACGAACGGCTGGCGCACGACCTGGGCCGCTCGACCCTGGAGCGCGACGGCGCCATCGCGCATTACCGCTGGGCCAGCAACTACCCGGGCGCCAGCCGGCACCTGGTCGACAGCGTCTTTGCCGGTGTCAAAGTGTGCGGCGACTGGCTGGCCGGCATGCCGCTGCCGCCGGCCCGCCTGGCATTCACCCACGATGGCGGCGGCGACTTGCTGCGCCACGCGGCCCACCGCGACGAATACGTGCGCGTGCTGGGCAGCCTGCCCGCCTTCAACGCCCCCGCCAACACGGCCACCTTCGACACGCAATTGCTGGACTGGCCCGTGCCGAACGCCGACGTCAGCCTGTATCCCGTGCTGTGCCGGCATGCGGAACAATTGCTGGCGCAGCGCGAGGCTGAAACAGGCACTGGCGGCACCATCGACGCGCAGGTGCACGCGGCCATCGTGGGAGGCTTGCGCCACGGTTCGGCGCGGCTGGCCACCGTTGCCGCCGCCCTGGCCGTCACGCCGCGCACCCTGCAGCGCAAGCTGGCCGACGCGGGCACCAGCTTCCAGGCCCTGCTGGACCAGGCCCGCTACGGCCTGGCGCGCGACTATCTGCGCGAGCCGGACCTGTCGCTGGTCGACATCGCCTTCCTGCTCGGCTACCAGGAACAAAGCGCGTTCAACCACGCGTTCCGCACCTGGTCGGGCACCAATCCCGGCGCCTGGCGCCTGCAGGAGATGCTGGACAGACAGCTTGATCGGCTTGACCGGCAGCAAGCCGTTTAGGTGTGCGCGGGGCATGCGTGGCCCGTTTTCTGGCTATACTGGCATAGTCAGGTTTTCCACGATCACTCCAACCCGCAATGCAAAGGATTAATATGCAACTCAAAGACAAAGTCGCACTGATTACCGGCGCCGCCAGCGGCATCGGCAAGGAAATGGCCGTCGAATACGCGAAACAGGGCGCCAAGGTCGTCATCGCCGACCTGGCCCTGGAAGCGGCCAGCAAGACGGCCGAGGAAATCAAGCAGTCGGGTGGTCAGGCGTTTGCCGTCGCCATGGATGTCTCCAGCGAAGCGCAGGTCGACCAGGGCGTGGCGGACGCCGTGGCCCACTTCGGCGGCATCGATATCCTGATCAGCAACGCGGGCATCCAGATCATCAGCCCCGTCGTCGACTACCCGTTCGAGCAGTGGAAAAAGATGCTGGCCATTCACATGGACGGCGCCTTCCTCACCACGCGCGCCTGCATGCGCGAAATGATCAAGGCGGCCGCGGCGGCGCCATCATCTACATGGGTTCCGTGCACTCGCACGAAGGCTCGCCGTTCAAGAGCGCCTACGTGGCGGCCAAGCACGGCTTGCTGGGCCTGGCCAAGGTGGTGGCCAAGGAAGGCGCGAAGGACGGCATCCGCGCCAACGTCATCTGCCCCGGCTTCGTGCGCACGCCGCTGGTCGACAAGCAGATCCCCGAGCAGGCGGCCCAGCTGAACATCAGCGAAGAAGACGTGATCAAGAAAGTCATGCTGAAAGACACCATCGACGGCGAATTCACCACCACGCAAGACGTGGCGCAAACGGCCGTGTTCCTGGCGGCCTTCCCGTCGACGGCACTGAGCGGCCAGTCCATCGTGGTCAGTCACGGCTGGCACATGCAATAATAGTAACGCCCGCCCACATCGGCTGCGCGGCGCCCTGTGCGGCCTGCGATGCTCGCTGTGCTCCAGCACAGCTGCGCGTCTCGGCCACACATCGCTGCCGCTCGCGATGATGTGGACGGGCGTTGCAGCGTCAGCGTATGAATCTTCCTGCGCCTTTCCAGAAAGTTCCTAATTGCAAGACAACACTTACCGCCACCCGCGCGCGGGCCGGTTCGGGCGGCGGCTTGCCGCGCTCGCCAATTCCACGCGTTTCGCCAACATGCGCCAGGCCGTCATGTCGCGCCTGCCCTTCCTGAAACTGCACAGCGACGTGCGCGACGTCGTCTACGTGAGCTGGCTGGTCGACGCCGCTGCGGCGCAGACATTATTGCCGCCGGGCGTGGCCCTGTGGCAGCGCGACGGCAAGACGCCATTCACCGTGCTGACCTACCGCCACGGGCATTTCGGCCCCGCCCTGTTCGGTCCGTTACGCAAGCTGCTGCCATCGCCACTGCAAAGCAACTGGCGTTTATATCTGGACCACACGCCGCCGGGCGCACCCGCCGTGCCCTGCGTGTACTTTCTGAAAAACATCATGGCCAGCCTGCCGCATACGCTGGGCACGCGGCTGTTCAGCGATATCCTGCCGACCCACCTGGCCGCCGGCATGACGCTGGACGTCACGGCCACGCAGGCGCACTGCAGCATTGCCGGCGGCACCGGCAGCGCCCCGGCGCTGGACGTGCAGGCGGCCATCACGGCGGCGCATGGCCTCGATGCCGACTGGCAGCAACTGTTCGGCAACTGGCGCGACGCCGTCGCCTTCCTCGCCTGCCAGGATGCGGCCATCGCGCACGTGCCGCGCAACGGCAAGCTGGTCTTCGGCGAAATCGACTTGCCCGTTGATGTGGATCAAGTGCAAGCGCTGACGGCCTGGCGCGCCGACTGCGGCTTGCTGGGGCAGTTGCCGCCCCTATCGAAGCCGTTCGCCTTTCTCGTACCGCAAGTGGCCTTCAAGGCGCTGTCAGAGCGCCTGCTGTAGCACGGCGGCGCTCGGGTGCGCGCAGGGGCGTAGCCTGGCCGCCGCGCCGCCGTTCCAGCTTGAACAGAGCCATCGCCTGTTCCAGCTGCAAGGTCTGGTCTTGCAGCGATGCCGAGGCGGCCGCCGACTCCTCCACCAGCGCCGCGTTCTGCTGCGTCACTTCATCCATTTGCGTGACGGCCATGTTGACCTGGCCGATGCCGTGGCTTTGCTCGCGCGAGGCCGAGGCGATCTCTTCCATGATGCCGTGCACGCCCTGCACGGCGCCCAGCATTTCGGCGCTGCTTGCGCCCGCCTGCCGCGCCAGCTTCGCGCCCGCCTGCACCTGCTCCAGCGATGCCGTGATCAATTGCTTGATTTCCGTGGCGGCCGCCGCGCTGCGGTGGGCCAGGCTGCGCACTTCGCCCGCCACGACGGCAAAACCGCGCCCCTGGTCGCCCGCGCGCGCCGCTTCCACGGCCGCGTTCAGGGCCAGGATATTCGTCTGGAAGGCGATGCCTTCGATAATGCCGGTAATGTCGCCGATCTTCTTCGACGAGGCGTCAATGTCCGCCATCATCGTCACCATCTGGCCGACGATCTCGCCGCCGCGCCCTGCCAGGCCGTGCACCTTGCCCGCCATGTCGCTGGCCTGCACGGCATTGCCGCTATTCTGCTGCACCGTGGCCGCCAGCTGCTCCATGCTCGACGCCGTCTGCTGCAGGGCCGACGCCTGTGCTTCCGTGCGGCCCGACAAGTCCATATTGCCGGCGGCGATTTCCTGGCTGGCCATGCTGATGCGCAGGAAGTTGCCGCGCACGTCGCCGACGATGGAATGCAGGTTCACGCGCAACTGGCGCAAGGAGCGCAACAGCTGCCCCATCTCGTCGCGCCGCGTGGTGTCGAGCTCGCCCGTCAGGTCGCCGCCCGCCATCACGTCACACGCCTGGCGCGCCCGCTGCAGCGGCTGCAGCACTACCTTGTGCAAGGCATGCCAGAAATACAGGGTCAAGCAGAGGGCCAGCACGGACAGGCCCGTCAGCCAGCCGTGGGCCGCCTCCGGCAGCACGCCCGCATCCCACGCCAGTTGCAGCAGCAACAACAGGGACAACGAACCCAGGTTCCAGCCGATGCGCTTGCCCAGCGGCAGGTCGCGCAGGCGCGCCAGCCTGGCCAGCCAGCCCGTGTGCACGGCGGCGCCCTGGCTGAGGGCGATGCCGCCGGCCTGTCCCGCCTTGATGCGCGCGTACAAGGCCGACGCCTGTGCCACCTGCTGGCGCGTGGGCTTGGTGCGCACGGACATGTAGCCGACGGCCACGCCGTCCTCGACCACGGGCGTCACGTTCGCCAGCACCCAGTAATAATCGCCGTTCTTGCAGCGGTTTTTCACCATGCCGCTCCACGAGCGCCCCGAGCGGATGGTGGCCCAAAAATCGGCGAACGCTTCGACCGGCATGTCCGGATGCCGGAGGATGTTTTGCGGCGCGCCGATCAATTCTTCCGCGCTGTACCCGCTGACGGCGATGAAATACGGATTGGCATACGTGATATTGCCTTGCAAGTCGGTAGTCGAGACGATGGTCTCGGTATCGCTCAGGTTGACTTCGGTATCGCTGACGGGAAGATTGAGTCGCATGGTCACATCCTCAGTGGTAGCCCGTACGGTGACGGGGAAGCGGACAAGGAACGGTCGCCAGCCAGCAAAGCGGGCCTGGCACTGGCACCATTATTTTAATATTTTATTATTAACAAACTGCACTTTATTACGGCCGTGCCAGCCGTCATGCCAGGGCAGGTTCGCCGGCCCAGTAACGGTCGATGTCCTGCAAGCGCCACTGGGCTGCGCTTTCCGTGGAAACGATGCGCTCCTGGCAACCCGGCGCGGCCAGGTCCATGACGGTCGGCGCGATGCAGGTGCCGGCGCGGATGGAGAAAAACACGCGCACGGTGGGCTGGGTCAGCGGCTTGCCCGGCGCCAGTCCCACCACCACGGCCAGGCGCTCCGACTGCAGCCGCACGAGCGTGCCCAGCGGATAGATGCCCAGGCATTTGACGAAGGCGGCAAACAGTTGCGCGTCCAGGTGCCCGCCGCGCCAGCCTGCCATGCGGCGCAGCGAATCGGCCGGGCACCAGCCCTGCTTGTACGGACGGTTCGAGGTGATCGCGTCGTACACGTCGCAGATGGCGCCCATGCGGGCAAACAGGCTGATTTCCTCGCCGCGCAGCCCCTTGGGGTAGCCGCTGCCATCGAGTTTTTCATGGTGGTGCAGGCACACGTCGAGCGCCACCGGATCGATCTCGCCCACTTCCTGCAACATGCGGTGGCCGGCGGCCGGATGGGCGCGCACGGAGGAAAATTCCGCTTCGCTCAGGCTGCCCGGCTTGTTGAGGATGGCGGACGGCACGGCCATCTTGCCGATATCGTGCAGCAAGCCCGCCAGGCCGGCCGAGCGCACCTGTTCGGGCGCCAGGCCCAGTTCCCTGGCCAGCGCCGTCATCAGCGCGCACACGGCCACCGAATGCATATATGTGTAATTGTCGGCGGTTTTCAGGCGCGCCAGGCCCAGCAGTACATCGCCGCCGCGCTGCACCGAGGCGGCGATATCGTCGACCAGTTCGTAAGCTTGCTCCGCAGACAAGGCCTTGCCCATGCGCACCTCGTCGAACATCGTCTGCACGGCCTGGCGCGAGCGTTCGATCAGGCGCCGGGCACGCGCCAGCTCCTCCTCGCGCGAGCGGGGCGGGTCCGCCTCGGCGACGGCGCCGGATTTGTTTGCGCGCACGGCGGCCGGCGCGGCTGCGGGAGCGCCTGCCGCGGCAGGCGGCGCGACGGGCGGCGCCCCTTGCGGCGCCTGCCCGCGCGCCGTATCGATCCACACTTCGCACAAGCGTGCCGAGCGGATACGCTCCAGGTCAGCCGGCGACTCCAGCAAGAACGAACGCGTCCAGAAAGGGGTATCGAGCCAGGAACGGCCCAGACGTTCGACATACATTCCCAGCATGAGTTCGCTACTCGTTATTTTTTTCAGCACGGCGGTTCTCCAGACATTCAGATCGCAGCATTTACTTGCGCATTATCAATATCATACGCCAAAAAATAACGATTAAACCAAATAAATTGTTTTATATGGAAAAATCACAACAATCATAAAGATAATCACTAATTCTATCATTTTCGTTGTTGAAAAATATTAAATCAACAAATATATCAATTAATACATATTGGATTTACTTGACTGAATGTCTTGTACGGATGAGGGATGCGATATGCCTGCCGGCGGCCGCATGGGCCGCCGCACGGGCTTGACGTGCAGGAGGGAAAGACACCAGCGCCGTGCGCCCCGAACTGGGGCTGGCGCTATGGGAGGAGGAGTGCAGCTTAGCGCGGCACGTAGCGCCAGCCGGCGTTTTCCAGCATGAAGGTCAGTTCCGTCTTGATGCCTTCCGGACGGCTCGGCACGCTCAATTCCGTGTCGCACACGAGGTAACCCGTCTTGCGCTTGACGTCGCACTCGTTGACGGCCTTGACCTGCATGGTGCTTTGCGCTTCCTGCATCTGCACGTCCTTGGCCGCCTCCGGATTGCGCGCCACTTCTTCCTTGGCCCAGGCGCGTATCATCGCTTGCGCCTCGGCCGGCGACGGTCCCGCGAACTTGGCGTCCTTGCGCTCGACGCCGACCCAGGTGCCGTTATCGTTACGTAGCGGCAAGACCATAAAACCGTCGCGCATGCCGGCGCTCATGCCGACCAGACACACCACCTCGCCCGGCACTTCCTGCGAATCCTGGCAACCCTGCAGGCTGGTGGCCTTGACGGGAATGGGAACCGGTATCGACGATTGCATCCTGGCTTGCGTTTTGGCCACGCCCGCCTGCACGGCGGCCTGGATGTGTTCGAGCGTGGGCATGGTAGCGGCCTGGGCCGGCAAAGCGGCGAACAGGGCGGCGGCGGTCAGGGCGAGAGTAGTCAGGCGCATGGATGTCAAAAGTAGTGGTCAAAGGCCGGCAGTCTAGCACTTTGCATAAAAAACAGCTGTTTCTATAGAGAACTATCCACGGCATCGGGCGCGAGAAAGGCGCCGCCCCCGTCCGCCTGTCCGCGCAGGCGCAAGCCGATGGCGCGCAGCATCTCGACCAGCTCGCGCAGGCGCTGGCCCTCGTCCGTCAGTTGGTATTCCACCTTGACGGGCACTTCCGCATAGATCGTGCGCGTCAGCAAGCCCGCCGCTTCCAGCGCGCGCAAGTCCAGGGTCAGCATGCGCTGCGAGATATTCGGCACGGCGCGGCGGATTTCGCTGAAGCGCTTCGGCCCCGCCATCAGATAGCTGAGCAGCACCGCTCTCCAGCGCCCGCCCAGCAAGCGCATGGCTTCTTCCACGGCGCAGCCGGAAACATTGTCCTTCATGGCGATCCCTACCTGGTATAAAAAATGTACCTATACCACATTATTCTGCCTTCTTCCAAATAGTAACTTATGCCGCTAGACTGCCCTTCCCTCACCTGAATGGAACTCCAGCATGGAAACCACCCTGATCTACAGCGTGCCGTTCGGCTGCTCGTTTGCCGCCATCGCCGCCCTCGAATGGAGCGGCCTGCCGTATCGCCTGGCCCGCGTCGAAGCGCGCGACCCGGCCAGCAAGCAGCATCCGGCCTTTCTCGCCATCAATCCCCTGGGCCAGACGCCGGCCCTGCTCACGCACGCGGGCGCGCCGCTGCTGGAAAGCATGGCGATCCTGCTGCATATCTCCGCCCGCGCGCCGGCCAGCGGCCTGGGCTTTGCGCAAGGCACGCCCGCCTACGACCGCCTGAACAGCGTGCTGTCGTTTTTGCACACGACCTTTCACGCGGCCTTCATGCCCGCCTTCCAGGCCAGCCGCGCGGCAGAAAACGATGCGCGCGCGGCCGTCTGGCGAGAAATGGCCGTCGAGAAGGTGAATAAAAGCCTGGCGCACCTGGAACGCCTGCTCGCCGGCCGCGCCTGGCTCGCTTCCGATGCGGCGCCGAACATCGCCGACGCCTACCTGGCCGCCACAGCGCGCTGGGCCGAACCGCTGCAGCTGGCGCGCTTAAGCGACTATCCGCAGGTGGCGCGCGTGCTGGCGGCGCTGGAACAGGATCCCGGCATCCGCTTCGCCCACGCCATCGAGGCGGGCTTGCCGGCCGCCAGCCGGGGCGGTTTCCTGGGCCACGTGGCGCTCGACCAACTGGCAGCGCCGGCCGGCTAACCGGCGGTCAACTCCCGCAGCGGGCGCGTCTTTATTGCTATGATGTCGGGCTGCCGGCGGTACAGCCGGCCACGTCAATACCATATCGATAACGTCGTCATCAGAATCGGGAGTTTGAATGAGTTTACGTCTGCTGCTCTTGGGAGCATTCAGTGCCGCCATGGCCACCACCGCCGCCGCTGCAGAACCGGCGCGGGCCGCGCCGCGCGGCTTCACCGTGGAAGACATGGTGGCCATGGAACGTGTGGGCAGCCCCGTGCTGTCGCCGGACGCCACGCGCGTCGTCTACACGGTGCGCACCACCAACCTGGACAAGAACCGCGGCAACACGCAGCTGTGGATGATCGACCTGCGCGCGCCGAACGCGGCGCCGCGCCAGCTCACGCGCGGCGATGCCAGCGCCAGCGACCCGCAATGGTCGCCGAACGGCGACGCCATCTACTTCCTCTCGGGCCGCTCCGGTTCCTCGCAGGTGTGGCAGCTGCCCCTGAACGGCGGCGAAGCGGCCAAGGTCACCGACCTGGCGCTGGACGTCGACACCTACCGCTTGTCGCCGCAGGGCGACCGCCTGGCCTTCAGCATGGGCGTCTTCCTCGATTGCGCGGACATCGCCTGCACCAGGAAGCGCCTCGATGAAAAAGCGAAAAACAAGGCCAGCGGCATGGTCTACGAGCAGATGTTCGTGCGCCACTGGGATACCTGGGCCGACGGCCGCCGCAATGCGCTGTATTCGGCGCCGATCGATGCGACCGGCAAGGTCAGCGCCGCGCCCGTGAGCCTGAGCGGCACCCTCGATGGCGACGCGCCATCGAAGCCATTCGGCGACAACGGCGAATACCACTTCAGCCCGGACGGCAAGACGGTGGCCTTCTCGGTGCGCGTGGCCGGCCGCACGGAATCGTGGTCGACCAACTTCGACGTCTACACGATACCGGCCGCCGGCGGCCAGGCGCCGCGCAACCTCACGGCCGACAATCCGGCCTGGGATGCGAAAGCCACCTACTCGCCGGACGGCCGCACCCTCGCCTACGTCGCCATGACCAAGCCGGGCTTCGAAGCGGACCGTTTTCATTTGGTGCTGATGGACGTCGCCACGGGCAAGAAGCGCACCCTGGCCGACGACTGGGACCGCTCCGTGGCCGATTTCCGCTGGACGCCGGACGGCAAGGCCTTCCTCGTCGCCGCCGATGACGTGGGCCAGCACCGTCTGTTCCACATCGACGCGGCCAGCGGCAAGGTCAACGCGCTGACGGGCAAGGGCGCCGTGGGCGACTTCGACGTGCGCGGCAATACCATCGTGCTGGCGCAAGCCAACCTGGCCTCGGGCGCGCAACTGTACACGCGCAAGCTCGACGCCAAGTTCGAATCGGCACCGATGGTTCAGCTGACGAAACAGAATGCGGCCGCGCTGGCCGACGTGCGCTTTGGCGAATATGAGCAGTTCTCGTTCGCGGGCGCGGATGGCGAAACCGTCTACGGCCACGTCATGAAGCCATGGAACGCCAAGCCGGGCGAAAAATATCCGGTCGCCTTTTTGGTGCACGGCGGCCCGCAGGGCAGCTTCGGCAACAGCTGGAGCTACCGCTGGAATCCGCAAGTGTATGCGGGCGCAGGCTACGCCACCGTCTTCATCGACTTCCACGGCTCGACCGGCTATGGCCAGAAGTTCACGGACTCCATCAGCGGCGACTGGGGCGGCAAGCCGCTGCTCGACCTGCAGAAGGGTCTGGAAGCGGCCACCAAGAAATTCCCGTGGCTGGACCGCGAGCGCAGCTGCGCGCTGGGCGCGTCCTACGGCGGCTACATGATGAACTGGATCGCCGGTAACTGGCCGGACGGCTTCAAATGTCTGGTCAACCACGACGGCGTGTTCGACAACCGCGGCATGGCCTACGCGACGGAAGAACTGTGGTTCACCGAGTGGGAAAACGGCGGCACCTATTACGACGCGCCGGCCAAGTACGAGCAATTCAACCCGGTCAACTTCGTGAAGAACTGGAAGACGCCGATGCTGGTGGTCCAGGGCGACCTCGACTTCCGCATCCCCACCGCGCAAGGCCTGGGTACCTTCACGGCGCTGCAACGCCGCGGCATCCCGAGCAAGCTGCTGGTCTTCCCGGACGAAAACCACTGGGTACTGAAGCCTGCGAATTCGCTGCTGTGGCATCACACGGTGCTCGATTGGTTGAATACCTACACGAAAAAATAAGCGGATACATGTCGGATTACAGCCTTCGGCTTAATCCGACCTACGCAAAAAGCCGCGCGGTGCATCTCTGCACCGCGCGGCTTTTTGTTTTGTAGGTCGGATTAGCGGCGCGCGCGCCGCGTAATCCGACACTGCGCATCACATCAATACGTATTGAGCGCCTTGGCAAACTTCACGATCCACAAGCGGCTTGGACGCTCGCGGTCGTCGCCGCGCGCCACGCGGATGGTGTTGGCCGCGTTGCAGCCGGCCGCGCTGCTCGTGACGATGGCGCCGTTGGCGTCGACCGTGCACTTGGTCACGTCGGCGTCCGCCACTTCCACGCCATTCGCGTCATACACCTTGGTTTTCAGGCCGAAGTCATTGTCGTTGGCCAGCGCGATGGTGGAGTCGTCGATCAGGGTCAGGCCTTCGGCCTTTTCCGCCGCCCAGCCAATGGCGTTCAAGTCCAGCAGCACAGTTTTCTTCAACGGCGTGACAGCGGCCCAGTCGGCGCCATTGACGGGGGCGCCGCCCATGCTGCTTTTCTCCAGGTCGGAGGTCGTCGCGTTGTAGGCGGCGGACGCGATATCGGTGGCGCCCTTCAGTTCGACCAGCATCAGTTTATTGAATACCTTGCCCGACGGCGCGGCTCCCTGCTCAATGACGAGGAACTTGCCGCCGCCCAGCGCCACCATGTCGCCCAGCTTGGCGTTGCCCGTGCGGCCATCCTGGTAGTCGGCCGCGTTGAGCGGATACGCATACATCTTGCCGCTGGTGCCCGTCACCGGGTCGAATTCGATCCAGCGCGTGAAGCGGGCAAAGCGCTCGACCTGTTCATTCTTCTTCGTCACAGAATATGGTGCCGTGCCGTCGGACAGAGGGCTTTGCAGGAAGGCGTACAACTTGTCGTTGCTCGTGTCGAGTGTCATGCCTTCCATGCCGCGGTTCGCGCGGCGCTTGGCGAACAGCGCCGGCAAGCCCTTGCCCGGCTCGTACTTGGCCTGGATGATACCGGTGGCCGCATCGATCCTGACGATGAAGGGACCGTATTCGTCGGACACCCACAACGCATTGCGCTTGGCATCGACGACGATGGCTTCCGAATCGAGGCCGCCCGCATTGAAGACGGCCTTGCCAGCCGCGTCGAACTTCATCGCATCCATGACGGGAATCTCGGCCGAATTGCCGACCGCGCCCACGGGCACGGGCAAACCCGAGCTGTTGACGGTGGCCGCCACCTTGATCGGCATGCTCGATGCCAGCACGGCGCCGTTCTTGCCCACGGTGATCACACCGAACGAAGGCGTAAAACTGGGCGACGGGAAGATCTTGCTGCCGATGGTGCCCTTGCCCGAAGGATCGGGCACCAGCGGGCCGTCGCCGTTCGGGCCGCGGTCCGTCAAGCCATAGAATTCCAGGTCGCCGGCCGCGTTCTTGCCCTTGTAGGCCAGGCCGGAACCGTACGATGGCAGGAAGCCGTTCGGGAATTCGCCCTTGATCTTGGCATTGGCGCCTTCGTACGGCACGTAGAATTTGTCCGCCGCCTGGATCTGGTAGCGCGTCACCGTCACTTTCACTTCGCCCACAGGATTGGCCTGTGTCAGCGCCTCGTTGACGGGCGCGCCCGCTTTCGAGGCGAGGGTGTCCTCGAAATGCTCGCGCACGAGGGCGCGGCGCTCGGCATCGACCGTGCGGCCGGCGAATTTCCCGCCCACGCTGGCCAGGTGCGCGGCCAGGGCCGCGTTGAAAACGGCCGGCGCGGCGGCAAAGTCCAGCGTCTTGCCGGCCAGCGCGGCCTTCACTTCGGCCGTCAGCTTGATGCCGTTCGAGGGATCGCTGTCGTCGTCGAGCAGTTGCAGCGCCAGCAGGCGGTTGACGACCTTGTCGTCCGCCACATTCGTGCTGGCGGCCAGCGCCAGCGGCGTGACGACGGCGCCGCATGGCGCCGAACCGAGGGCCAGGCCGCCCACGCTGAAGGCCACCGTCTCGCCCGGGTTGCACATGAATTCGCCCTTGGCGTTGGTGCTGGCCTTGGCCGCGCTGCCGGCCACATAATCGAGTCCTTCCACCGCGCCGTCGAGGAACACGCCCGTCTGCGCCACGGGCTTGGAAGGCTCCGCCGGCGGATTATCGCTGCCGCCGCAGGCGGCCAGGGCCAGGCCGGCGGCGATGGCCAGCAGGGTCAGTTTCGGGGTCGACGTTACAGCAGTGTTCATGCATTCCTCGGCTAAGATGGGATTGAAGCCGTGGAGAGTAACTGCTCAAAGTGACAAGCCCATGACAGCCGTCACGCCAGTGGCGTATCCGCAACAGGGCCGCCGATGCCGCCGAAGCGGCCATCGGCCTGGCGCCGGAATTCCTTCGGCGTGACGCCCTTTACCTGCAGGAAGCGGCGGTTGAAGTTGGCCACGTTCTGGAAACCCACGTCGTAGCAGACGTTCGACACGTATTGGTCGGTGTCCATCAGCAGCTGGCACGCCTTGTTGATGCGCAGCCGGCTGACGAAATCGGTGAAGCTGTTGCCCGTCGCCTTGCGGAAGAAGCGCGAGAATTTACTCAGCGACATGCCCACCTGCTCGGCCAGCATTTCCGCCGAAATCGGCTCGCGGTAATTCTCTGTAATGTAGTTGAGGACGGAATTGACCTTGGCCAGGGTGGCGTCATCGTCGTAGGAACGCAGCGAAGCGCTCGACAGCAGGCGGTAGTTGGCCGTGCGCGCCAGCTTGCTCATCAATTGCACGAATTCTGCGAAGCGCTCGGCCCCATGCGTGGCGCGGATGCGCGCCAGGTGCTGTTCGGCCTCATGGCCCATGTCGAAAAACTCCACGCCATAGCTGGAGCGCTCGAGCAGGGGCAGCAGCTCGCGCAATTCGGGAATCACGCGCGCGGCGCCCGCCAGCGGCGCATGGGCGAACTGCACGATCATGTCGCGCAGGGCCACGCCGCCGTCCGGGATCACGTTCGATATCCAGTTGTGCGGCAGGCGCGGGCCCGTCAGCACCAGGTGGCCGGGCGAGAATTCGCCGATATAGTCGCCCACGAACAAGCGCCCGCTGGTGGCGACGATCAGGTGCAGCTCATACTCTTCATGGCAGTGCCAGCGCACGCGCGAGCTGGGATAGCCATGTTCCAGGTAATTGATGATGCCGTCGTAGCTTTCGCGTTCCAGCTCGGGCGCCTTGCGCTCGCTGTCCTTGTGCCATAGGTGTTCCATGCTCGTCTCTCCCAGGCTGTCCCCGCCCGTGCCATCGAATGTACCTCAAAAAGCTTCACTCGCCAAAACGGCCCAGCGCCTGCTGGCGAAACTCCTTCGGCGTCATGCCCTTCAATTCCAGGAAGCGCCGGTTGAAATTGGCCACATTGTTAAAACCCGCCTCGTAGCAGATGTTGCTGACATAGCGCTCCGTCTCCATCAGCAACTGGCACGCCTTGTTGATGCGCAGGCGGTTGACGAAATCCGTGAAGCTGTTGCCCGTGGCGCTGCGAAAGAAGCGGGAAAACGTCCGCTCGGGCATGTCCACCTGCTCGGCCAGCTGCTTCAGCGAGAACTGGCTGCTGTAATTGTGCACGATGAAGTTGATGGCGGAGCTGATGCGCGCCAAGGCCACGTCATCGTCGCTCGACTGCATGGCCACCGTCGACAGCAGCTGGTAATCGCTGGTCTGCGCCAGCTCGCCCAGCAAGGTGAGAAATTCGATGAAGCGCGGCAGACCGCTGCTGTCGCGGATGCGCCGGAAGCGCCGCAGCGACTGCTCGCTGACGCCAAAGAACTCCACGCCATGCAGGGCGCGCTGCAGCAGCGGGAAGATTCCCTTCAATTCGGGAATGGCGGCCGCCATCGACGCCAGCGGCGCATGGCCGAACTGGATCACCATGTCGCGCAGGGCCACGCCCTCGGCCGGCGTGTCGAGCGAGACCCAGTTGTGCGGCACGCGCGGCCCCGTCAGCACCAGGTGGCCGGGCGCGAACTGGCCGATATAGTCGCCGACAAAGACCTTGCCGCTGCTCTCGACGATCAGGTGCAGCTCGTACTCGTCGTGGTAATGCCAGCGCACCAGCGCATTCGGAAAGCCGTGCTCGAGGTAGCGGATGAAGCCGAAACTGCCTTTCGGCTCGAAGCCGGGCGTGGCGTCGCGCTGCTGTTCCAGTTCCTGCTCCACCTGCGGATATCCGGCCTTGCGTGGCATGGCGCGCCCTCCCCGTCAGGCGACGATCTGTTCCAGCGCCGCGCGCGCGCCCAGCCCATACAGGCTGGCCAGCGACTGCCCCACCGCCTGCGTGAACGCTTGTGTGTCGCAGAGGTCACCGAACAGTTCGCGCAGTGACAGCAGCGCCGAGGCGTCCGCCCCGCCCTGCAGCGCCAGCGCGCGCAGGCGCGCCGCGTACGGGTCGTTCAGGGGCATCTCACGCCCCTGCTCGTCGTGGCCTTC
This sequence comes from Janthinobacterium sp. C22, assembly GCF_057919405.1. NCBI lineage: Bacteria > Pseudomonadati > Pseudomonadota > Betaproteobacteria > Burkholderiales > Oxalobacteraceae > Janthinobacterium > Janthinobacterium sp. C22. The sequence continues at coordinate 5,185,167 of NZ_CP193659.1, forward strand.
CAGGTAACGGAACCAGCACGCCACGGTAAACGCCAGCAGCTTGATGGCGCCGCCTTGCACAAGCGCTTCGCGCACGGACGGCAGCACGAATTTCGGGATGCGCGCCGAGCCTTCCGTACCGATGCGCGCCAGCTGGTCGCGCACGGCCGGATTCGAAAAGCGCTCGATCAGGGTAGCCTTGTAGCGCTCCAGATCAATGCCTTCCACGCTATCGAGCAGGGGCGTGACCTCGTCGTCCATCATGCGCCGCACGAGCGCGCGGATGCCGGCATCCTCCATCGCTTCGTGCGCAAACGTGTAACCGAGCTGCATGCCGATGTAGCACAGGGCCTGGTGGCTGGCATTCAATAGGCGCAGCTTCATCTTTTCATACGGCAGCACGTCGTGCGTCATCTGCGCGCCCACCTTTTCCCAGGCCGGGCGGCCCTGCGGGAACTCGTCCTCGATGACCCACTGGCGGAACGGCTCGCACACGACGGGCCAGGCGTCGACGATGCCGAAGCTGTCGCGCACCAGCGCCCGGTGTTCGTCCGTGGTGGCCGGCGTGATGCGGTCGACCATGCTGTTGGGGAAGCTGCCATGCGTGGCCAGCCAGCGCGCCAGCTCTGCGTCGCGCAGCGCGACAAAGGCCAGCAGCATCTTGCGCGTCACGTCGCCATTGTTTTGCAGGTTATCGCAGGACATGATGGTAAACGGCGCCAGTCCCTTCTGGCGGCGCACGGCCAGCGCGGCGGCCAGGTAGCCGAACGAGCAGCGCGGCGCCTCGGGATGCGCCAGTTCGTACGCAATATCGGCATGATCCGCATCAAACTCGCCCGTGCCCTGGTTCACATAGTAGCCGCCCTCCGTGATGGTCAGCGCGACGATGCGCGTGCCGGAATCGGCCAGCTTTTCCAGCACGGCCTGCGGCTCGTCGGGCGCATACAGGTACTCGCCGATGCAGCCGATGATGCGCGCCGAGTCGCCGGCCGCGCTGCGCTCGACCACCGTATATAAACCGTCCTGCGCCCGCATGGCGTCGCGCATGGCCGCGTCATGCGCGAGCAAGCCCACGCCGCAATATCCCCATTCCGCGTTGCCGGGCAAGGCCAGCAAATCGTCGAGGTACACGGCCTGGTGGGCGCGGAAGAAGCCGCCCACGCCGATATGCACGATGCCGGGCACGAGCGCGCCGCGCGCATACGCGGGCAAGGCCACGTCCGCCGGCAGCTTGGCCAGGTTCGATTGCTTCAATGCGATGGCATCCATTACAGCGCTCCTTTCGCCGCCGCATAGGTCTTGCCGGCGCGGTCGAAATAATGGACGAAGCCTGGCTCGAACGTCAGGTGCGTCTGCTGGCCCGGCTGCAGGCTGCTGCGCTCCGCGCCGCGCGACACCACCTGCACATTGTTCGGCAGGCGCACATAGGTCAGGGTTTCCACGCCCAGCGATTCCACCAGGTCGACGGTGACGGGCACGCTGCCCGGCTGCGCCGCGCCCAGGTGCACGTGCTCGGGGCGGATGCCGACAAAGCCGTCGGCCTGCGCCGCGCTGCCCGCCTGCGCCAGCAGCTGCGGCGCAGCGTCGGCCGGCACCACGTTCATGCTGGGCGTGCCGATAAATTGCGCAACGAAGCGGTTCGCCGGGCGGTCATACAATTCCAATGGCGAGCCATGCTGCTCGATCTGGCCGTCGCGCAGCACCACCACGCGGTCGGCCAGGGTCATCGCCTCGACCTGGTCGTGCGTCACATAGATGGTGGTGGCGCCCAGCTCGCGGTGCAGCTTGGCGATCTCGATGCGCGTCTGCACGCGCAGGGCCGCATCGAGGTTCGACAGCGGTTCATCGAACAAAAACACCTTCGGGTCGCGCACGATGGCGCGGCCGATGGCCACGCGCTGGCGCTGGCCGCCCGACAATTCCTTGGGCGTGCGCTCCAGGTAACGCCCAAGGTCGAGGATGGCGGCAGCCTTGTCGACCTTTTCGCGGATGACGGCCGGATCGACGCCGGCCAGCTTCAAGGCGAACGACATGTTCTGGAACACCGTCATGTGCGGGTACAGCGCATACGACTGGAACACCATCGCCAGGTCGCGCTTGGACGACGGCAGGTTCGTGATGTCGCGCCCGTCGAGCGACAGCTTGCCGCCGTCGATCGGTTCCAGGCCCGCGATCAGGCGCAGCAAGGTGGATTTGCCGCAACCCGACGGCCCCACGAAGACGACGAATTCGCCCTGTTGAATGTCCAGGTCGATGCCCTTGATGGCGCGATGTTCGCCAAAGAATTTCTCGATATTGCTCAGTTGAAGGTAAGCCATGATGTCATCCAATAGTGTTTACTTAACAGCGCCGAAAGTCATGCCTTGTACTAACTGCTTCTGGCAGAACCAGCCCAGCGCCATGATGGGCGCGATGGCCATCAGGGAAGCGGCCGACAATTTGGCCCAGAACAGGCCTTCCGGGCTCGAATACGAAGCGATGAGCCAGGCCAGGGTGCCCGCGTTCGAGGCGCCCAGGTTCAGCGACCAGAACGATTCATTCCACGACCACACCATGCAGACCAGCGCCGTGGAAGCGATGCCGCCCACGGAGAGGGGCAGCACGACGTGGCGGAACTCGTCCCACACGGTGGCGCCATCCATGCGCGAGGCCTCGAGGATTTCGCGCGGCAGCTCCTTCATGCTCGTGTACAGCAGCCAGATCATGATGGGCAGGTTCATCAGCATGAACATGATGGTCAGGCCGATGCGCGTGTCGAGCAGGCCGAAGTACTGGTAGCAGATATAGATGGGCATCAAAGCGCCCACGCCGGGCATGTAGCGCGAGCTGAGCATGAACTTCAGCAAGCCGATGGTGCCGCCCGTGGGAAAGAAGGCCATCGAATACGCTGCCGGGATGGCGATCAAGAGGCCGATGGCCGTCGATACCACGCTGGTAAACAGCGAGTTCCACGCGTAGCCGAAGTAATTGTCGCGCGCCAGCACTTCGCGGAAGCTGTCCAGGGTCGGCGTGAAGAACAGCAGCGGCGGCGTGGAAATGGCTTGTCCTTCCGTCTTGAAGGCCATCAGGCCCAGCCAGAAGATGGGAAAGAACAGCAGCAGCGCGCACAGCCAGGCGGCGGCCGTGCGGCCATACAGATTGAGTTTGCTATGCATCAAGGTCTCCTTATTTCGACAGATTCTTGCCGATGACGCGCATCAGGAAGAAGGCGGCGATGTTGGCGATGAGCACGGCGAACAGGGCGCCGGCCGAGGCCGCTCCCACGTCATAGGACAGCAGTGCCTGCTGATAGATCATGAAGGTGATGGTGGTCGTGTCGAAGCCGGGTCCGCCGCCCGTGGTGGTAAAGATTTCCGCAAAAATCGACAGCAGGAAGATCATCTCGATCATCAGCACCACCGAGACGGCGCGGCCCAGGTGGGGAATGTAGAGGTAGCGCAGCTGCTGCAGATAGGTGGCGCCATCCATGCGCGCCGCTTCCAGCTGTTCGCGGTCCATCGATTGCAGCGCCGTCATGAAGATCAGACAGGCAAACGGCAGCCATTGCCAGGAGACCATCATGATGATGGAAAACAGGGGATGGGCCGACAGCCAGTCGACGGGCGTGGCGCCAAAGAAGAGGCTGATCTGCGCAAACAGTCCGTAGATCGGATTGAGCAGCATGTTCTTCCACATCAGGGCATTCACGGCCGGCATGACGAGGAACGGCGAGATCAGCAGCACGCGCACGACGGCGCGCCCCGGGAACGCTTCATTGATCAGCAAGCCCAGCGCCGTGCCCAGCACCACCGTGATCAGCATGACGGAAAACAGCAAGGTGAACGTGTTCTGCAAGGCCGGCAGGAACGAGGCATCGGTAAAGAAAAAGTGGAAATTGGCCAGACCATGGAAAGGATGGCCGCTCGGATCGAGCATGGAATAACGCACGAACGCGTAATACAGCGTGATCAATAACGGAATCACGGAAATGACGGAGACGGCGACCACGGCCGGCGTCAGCAAAGTCCGGGGGATAATGCGTTTCATAGGATACTCTTGGGACGTGAGGGAATGATCATCAACAGAAATCCGGGGTCAGACCCGTCGGGTCTGACCCCAGTTTTAAGCCGCCAATCTCTTCGCCTGTTGATAAACCAGACGGCAAGAAAAGTCTTACTTGTAGTACCCACCCTTGCGCATCTCACGTTCCGCCGTCTGCTGCGACAACTCCAGCGCCTGCTCCACCGTCACCTTGCCCAGCAGCGCTGCCGCCATCTGCTGGCCTGCCGCCACGCCGATCACCTGGAATTCGGGAATCGATGCGAATTGCACGCCTACATATGGCGATGGCGGCAAGGTGCTTTGCACGGCGCGCGTGGTGGCCAGGGCCTTGCCTTCGGCGGCGGCAAATTTCGCCACTTTCTGGAACTCGGGGCTCGCATACGTCGACTTGCGCGTGCCCGTCGGCACGTTGGCCCAGCTGGTTTCCTTGGCAACCAGTTTCACGTAATCGGGCGAGGTGGCCCAGTTGATGAAGCGCTGCGCCTCGTTCGGGCGCTTCGAGCTCGATGGAATCGCCAGCGACCAGATCCACAACCAGTTGGCGCCCCGCTCCGTCACGCCGACGGGCGACTGGGCGAACGCCACCTTGTCGGCCACCTTGCTTTGCTTGGGGTCCGTGATGAAGGAGGCGGCGATCGTCGCGTCGATCCAGATGCCGCACTTGCCCTGGTTGAACAGCGCCAGGTTTTCATTGAAGCTGTTGGCGGCCGCGCCCGGCGGGCCGTATTTCTTCATCAGGTCGACATACATGGTGACTGCATCCTTCCACGGCTTGCTGGTAAATTGCGGCTTCCATTGCATGTCGAACAGCTGGCCGCCGTAGGAATTGGCCATGGTGGTGATCAGGGCCATGTTATCGCCCCAGCCCGGCTTGCCGCGCAGGCAGATGCCGTACACGCCGTTGGCCGGATCGTGCAGCTTGGCCGCCACGTCGCGCAGCTGGTTCCAGCTGGGACGGTCCTCGATCGTCACGCCCGCCTTTTTGACCAGGTCGCTGCGGTACATGATCATCGAGCTTTCGCCGTAGAACGGCGAGGCGTACAGCTTGCCGTCGCCGGACAGTCCCTCGCGGATGGCGGGCAGCAGATCGTCGATATCGTATCTGGCGTCTGGCTTGATGGGGATCAGCCAGTTTTTCTTGCCCCAGATGGGCGTTTCATACAGGCCGATGGTCATCACGTCGAACTGGCCGCCCTTGGTGGCGATATCGGTGGTCATGCGCTGGCGCAAGACGCCCTCTTCCAGGGTCACCCACTTGAGCTTGATGTCGGGATTGGCTTGCTCGAAGAATTTGCCGAGCTTTTGCATTTCGATCATGTGGCCGTTGTTGACGGTGGCGATGACCAGGTCGGTTGCGGCAAAAGCGGACGAGCTGAGGCAGAGCGCGCCGGCGCACAGCGCGGCAATGGCGGAACGTTTCATTGTGTGTCTCCAGTGTTTTTTGTCGTTGGCAATGCTCAGGTACTTAGCACCACGACCACAATGTAGCACCGGACTTTGATACTTTCTGATACTCCAAAACCGCAATTCGATACTCTTTTGCAACCCCTCTATGCGCCAGAGTATCGATATCGAGTAAAAACAACACTTTGAAAGAAAGTATCGGTACTTGTTCGATTTGTATCAGGCTGGTTAAAAAAGCGCTGCTAGACTTGGTTTTCGGCATTAGACCGTGTGCGGTGACCGGCCTTCCGGGGCGCCACCGCTACCACCAACATTCTTCTGGAGACCGCATGAATCGCACTGCATTGAAAACTTTACCTGCCCTGCTCCTGGCCATCGCCAGCGCTGCCGCCATGGCCGACCCCATGTACCCATCCGACTCCGAAGGCTTCCATGGCTACCTGCGCGCCGGCGCCGGCAGCAATACCTCGGGCGACGGCGGTTCGCAAGGCTGCTTCGGCCTGGGCGGCAATACCATGAAATATCGTCTGGGCAATGAGTGCGACGCCTACACGGAATTCGGATACACCAAGTCTGTCGCCCAGTCCGGCGGCGTGAACTACCTGGCCACCATCTGGGTCAACGCCTACGCGCCCAACTCCGATTTCGGCGACAACAAGCTGGGCATCGTCAAGGCCTATGTCGAAGCGCAGGGACTCGATTTCCTGAACGGCGGCACGGCCTGGATCGGCAAACGCTTCTACTACCGTCCCGACATCCACATGCTGGACTTACAGTACATCAATATGAACGGCACGGGCGCCGGCCTGGACCGCATTCCTGCCGGCCCCGGCAAATTCTCGTACGCCTTCTTCAAGGACAACGACATCAACACCGTGTCGCCGACCGGCGTCGTCAGCACCAAGTCCGCCGTGCGCCAGAACTTCATCTACGGCGAGATTCCCGTCAATGAAAACGGCACGCTGGACCTGGCCGCGACCTACATCATCGGCGAAGGCAAGGACAATGACGCTTTCGGCCAGAAGCACAATGGCTGGCAGCTGTCCGCCTTCCACCGCCAGGCGAAAGTGTTTGGCGGCGGCAATACCTTCGGCGTGCAGTACGGCGTCGGCCCTGGCACGGGCAAGGGCGCGCAGTTCGGCGCCTCGGGCGACACCAATTTCGGTTCGGACGTGAAACGCACGCGCATCTTCAATGACATGGCGATCCAGCCGATGGCCAATTTCGGCATGGAATTCGTCGCCCTGTGGCAAAAAGACGAATCGAACGCCAACGGTTCCTCGACCTGGACCTCGGTCGGCGTGCGTCCCGTGTACGCGTTCACCAACAACTTCAAGCTGGTGGGCGAACTGGGCACGGACCGCGTGACGCAAGCGGGCGGCCTGCCGGCCAAGCGCCTGACCAAGCTGACCATCGCGCCGACGATCTCGGCCGGCCCTGGCCTGTGGTCGCGTCCGGAGCTGCGCGCTTTTGTTACCTACGGCAAATGGAACGATGCGGCCACCGCCTCGGTCAATGCGTCGAACAACGGCGGCCCGATCTATAACAACAATACCAGCGGCACGTCGTACGGCTTCCAGGTAGAAACCTGGTTCTAAACACCGAGCAAAACCTACTGCGCGGCGCGCTGTGCGGCCTGCGATGCTCACCGTGCTCTAGCACGGTTGCGCTTCTTAGCCACACATCACTGCCGCTCGCTACGGTTTTGTCCGGCGTTTTATTTCAAAAGAAAGCCAAGAAAAAAGGGCGGAACCTCGGTTCCGCCCTTTTCTGTTTACCCTGCCGGATTCAACTTACGGCAAGGCCACCGGCAGTTCCGGATACTCCTGCGTCAAGGCGTACTTGGTGCCGCCCACGGTGACCGTGTAGTTGGCCGGTCCCGAGATCGGCAGGCGGTAGTTCAGGGTCAGCGCCACGGAGCCGCCCGGCGCCAGCGATTGCCAGGCGGGAATCGCGAAGCGGGCCCGGTTGTAGTTCTTCGTGAAGCCGCCGATATTGTTCGGCCCCGTGTAGCCGGCATTGATCACCGTCAAGCCGAAGCCGGACTGGTCGCTCATGTCCGATGGCGCCGAGACGGGATAGTCGAACTCCACCACGGTGCCGCCCGGCAGGGTCGACGTGGTGTTGTTCTTCACCGTCATCACCGGGTTGATGGGGAAGTTGTTGTCGCCCAGCTTCCAGCCGCCCAGGGTGATGCTGACGTTGGCCGCCGTGCCCGGCATGGCGATTTCGGCGCGCTTGTTGCCGTACACGCCAGCCGTGCGGAAGGCCTGGTACAGCACGTCCGTCAGGGTGGTGCCCATGAAATACTCGCCCTTGCCGCCGTTGCGCGTGGCATCCCAGGCATAGTCGCCCGCCATTTCCCAGATCATCACGCCGCCGATATTGTTATTGACGATGTACTGGGCCTTGGCCGCGATCGACTGCGTGGTTTCCGTGGAAATGAATACTTTTTTAGTCGCATTCCACAGCCACGGCGCCACCATGGTGCTGCTGTAGTACGGCACATAGCTGCCTACCAGCGCCTTGTCCGTGACTTTATACGCGTCCAGGTAGCTCGGCACGATACCGTTCTGCAAGTTCAGCGCGTGCCAGATGGGGTTGCCGCCGCCCGGCGTCGGCTTGCCTTGTGTATCGAGGTCGAACCACACGTTGTCGATGCCGGTGGCGCCCGTGCCGCACGTCTTGGTGCCGGCGCAGGTGACGGTGGAACTGATCAGCGGCGTCGTGCCCCACAAGCCGTTGGTGCCGCCCGTCACATCCTTCCAGCCCCGCGTGTAGAACGGCACGCCGATATTGATGCGGCCCGCCTGCATGGCGCCCCGGTAGTAGCGGTAAGCCCAGTCCGTGTTCAGGTAGCCGATGCTCTGGAACTGATAGGCATTGCCGGCGCGCAATTCGCCATCGTTGCCGTCGTCAAACAGCGCCGCGTTCGGTCCCACATACTGGTTCCATGCGCCGTGCAAGTCGTAGCTCATCAGGCTGGCGTAATCGAGATATTTCAATCCCGACATGTTTTCCTCGCCCCGCAAGACCCAGCCCGAAGCGGAGCCGGCGATGGTCAGCAGATAGTATTTATTGTCCTGCACGGCCGCTTCGTCGAGCTTCTGGCGCAGCACCTTCAGCAGCACGTTGTAGCTCGTCATCAGGCCCGCCAGGCGCGGTTTCGACACGGCGAAGTCGTTCGGATTGCCCGCTTCATTGTTGGTGGTCGGATGTTCGTAATCGACATCGACGCCATCGAAGAAGTTGTACTGGCGCACGAAGGCCACCATCGAGTCGGCCAGGGTGTTGATGCCGGCCGTGTTGATGCTGCCGTCCGCGTTCGTCGTGGCGGTGTAGAAGCCGCCGCTGCCGGCCCAGCCGCCCACGGAAATCATCAGTTTCACGCCCGGATACTTCTTCTTGTATTGCGCCAGCAAGTTGAAATGGCCCTTGTACGGCAGGGACGGGTCCATGGCTGCCGCCGGTACGTTTGGCCACGTCAGGCCCGTGTCCGGATTGGCGGCGCCGCTGCCGATGGCAATTTTCGACGTCACCGGATCGACGGTGGCGAACGCATAGTTCAAGTGGGTGATCTTGTCCCACGGCAGGTTATTCACCAGATACGTCGGGCTGCCATCGACGCCCGTGCGCCAACTGGCGAAATAGCCGACGATGCGCCGGTTCAAGCCATTGCTCAGCACTTCGCGGCCATTCGCGTCGTACACCTTGCAATACGGCACATTCGGCACGGCCGAAATCAGGCCGTCCGGACGGCAAGCCGTGGGTGTCGGTGTCGGTGTCGGCGTTGGTGTCGGTGTCGGTGTCGGTGTCGGCGTTGGTGTCGGTGTCGGTGTCGGCGTTGGCGTTGGCGTTGGCGTTGGCGTTGGTGTTGGCGTCGGCGTCGGCGTTGGTGTCGGCGTATCCGTCACGGCCCATGGGCCCCACTGGTCGGCGGCGCTGGGAACATTGCCTTGCGTCCACCATTTGGCCTTGTAGGTGACGCCCTGGTACGTCACGCACTGGCCGCCCGTGTAGACGGTGGCGGCATCCCAGACGGCGCACGCCTCCACGGCGGCAAGCAAGGTGTTCGGGGTGGCGGTCGTGCCGTCCTGGCCCCCGCCGCAAGCGACGAGCACGCCGCTGAGCAGGGCCATCAATAATGCATTCGATTTCATGTGGTATTGGTCTCCGTTATGGTTGTACATCGAGAGCTGTTGCAGGCCCCTGAAGGGGCTCTTGTCAACTGTTATCCCTGGCCGGCTGTCTTGCATTGACTGCTACTGCAACTTCACATTCCAGTTGGCTTCCACGCATTTCACGTAGTTCCCGGCCAGCAAGGCGCTGTACGGGGTTTGGTAACTGACCAGCTGGCATTGGTTCTCGCCACCGGCGCTCCAGTTCTTTTCCCAGTAGATGTTGTAGGCAGCGGAACTGGCCGGGGTGAAGCGTTGCATGTTGGCGCAAGACAATTGTTCGCCGGAATAATCCCAGCCCATGTCGGCGGCAAATTGCTTGTAGTAATCGATACGGTTTTGCGCGGCCTGCTTTTCCGTGCCCTGCCCGCATTCGGCGTTGATGATCATGATGGTGGTGGCGAAATTATTGCCCGCGCCGGCCGTCGTATCGGCCGCGTTCGGCACCCAAGTGCCGTCGAGCACATGCAGCATCGACGGTTTCGGCGGTTGCGGATAGACAAAGAAGAACGTGGCCGACGCCAGGTTCAGCCAGGTCGAGGCGACGAGGTCTGGATTTTTCAGCAGCACGGATTGGTCACCATCATGCATGGCTTGCGAAAATGGACCATAGTTGTAGTTGTAGGACAGCTGCTTGGCGCCGCGGCCAAAGTATTTCTTGAAGCTGCCGTCGGCATTCTTACCGCACGTCCATACCTTGTTGAAGACGGGATCGGCGCACTCGATGTTGTAGCCGCAGCCGGCACCCGTTTCATCGCAGCCCAGTTCGCGCAAATATTTCAAGCCCTGGCGCCATTGCGGCAGCGGGCTGCTGGCGTTATGGTCGCCCGTTTCTTGCCCGAAATGGGCGAACATGGTGGCCAGACTATGGCGGCAGATGGCGTCCGCGTTGCGCCCGTCGCCGTAGTCGTCGCACACGGCGGGGAACTTGGCCACGGCTTGCAGGAAGCGCTGGTAGGTGTAGCTGGCGTCGCGCGCGGCAAAATAGTAATCCCACTTCGCCGCCGGCAGCAGGCGTTCGACCCGCTTGACGTTGAGCGGATTGCCGGCCAGTCCAGGCTGGACGGCCTCGACGGCGGCATTTCCCAGGGTGCGGATCGATGCCTTGACCTTGCGGAAGAAATCGTTGTTCGTCAGCGCCGCCTCGTTCGCCTCGGCCTGGGCCTTGGTGGGCACGCCTGGCGTGGGAGTCGGAGTTGGCGTTGGCGTCGGAGTGGGCGTCGGCGTCGGAGTGCTGCTATCGAGGCTCCACGGTCCCCACTGGTCGTTGTTCGGCGCCGTGCCTTGCACCCACCACTTGGCCCGGTACACCTTGCCGTCGTAGACGGCGCATTGGCCCGCCGTGTAGACGGCGGCGGCGCTCCAGGCAGCGCACTGATCGCTGGCGGCCGTGGCGGCCAGCAGGGTCGAGGGGGTTCGGTGGTGGAATTGCCGCCGCAAGCGAGCAGCGCGCTGCCCAGCAGGCCAGCCATCAAAGGCGAGGCCAGCCGGCTAATTTGCCGTGTCTTCACAATGTCTCCTGAACGTTATACGAAAACTATCGAAGTAGCTTTTTATGTTGTACGTAAAGAAAGCACAGCGAAGCGTCGGCTTTCTGCATCAAGAATGCGTCGCCGAAAATTGGTAGTCAAGTGGTTTTATACAACGGTGTTTTTTACAATACCAGTTGCATCAGCGCCGGTGCCCAAGGCACCGTTGGCAAAGAATGAAAGGGAAAGATATGCGGCCGGCTCCGGCAATACCGCGCCAGCATCGGCGCGGCAAGTGGTATCAGCACTGCCGCAGGTGTTTTCAGGCCGATGGCGTTGCCGCGCGTTGGTGTTGCGGATAATACAGGTCATAAAACCAGCCATACGCATCTTCGATTTGCGCCTGGATGCGCGGCGGTATCGCATGCGGCCTGGGCGCGCTGATCGTCGCCTGCTGGCGGTGCGTGTACTTCATGCGGTAATGGCTGTCGCTTTCCTGGATGCCCACGGCCAGATCGTGCGGGTCGATCTGGAACGGTGCCAGGCCCAGCCAGCTGTACAGGTGCGACATGCATTCCACCGGCCGCGCCATCAAGTCTTCGAAACGCACGAAATACAGCTTCTGCTGCACTTCGGCAGGCAAGTCCAGCACGGCATGCAGGGAACTCAGGGGAGCACCGATGGTGCGGTCCTTGGCAAACAGCATGTCGGCACGGCCAAGGCGGTCGAAATCGGCCAGATGGTCGACGAAATCGAGCAGGATGGTGCGCTGGTGCTGCGCTTCGATGGAGCCGTAGACCTGGCCCAGTTCGCGCACGCAGACGATGATTTTCGCTTCCGGCGCCAGCTGCAGCAGCATTTCCACGCAATGCAGCCAGGCGCGGTTCTTGTCCACCACGCCCTGCTTGCCGCAATCCCGGTACCAGCCGCGCAGGAAGCCCTGCATGGCCGTTTTCAGATGGTCATAGCTGGCATCGAAGGAGCTGTCGAGCTGCGACAGGAAAAAAGCGTCGTCGCTGACCATGCGCCGCATGCCCAGCAAAGCGTTGCACAGGGGCGAACTATTGCCTTCGCAATGCAAGTCGGGATGCTGCGCCAGCAGTTGGCACAGCAAGGTAGAACCGGCGCGTGGCAAGCCGGCCACGCCGATGAAGTTGGATGTCATGCGATTGTACTTTCTGTTCAGCGCTGCTCTTCTGACGGAAATCAAGGATGGTGCAGCCATTATACGAGCGCGTCAACGACGCGCCGGTAAAAATGCCGCTTCGAAATACGAAGCGGCATCTCCGGCGCCACCATGCGGTGACGCCGCTGGCTTTACTGGCTATCCTGGCGCGTGTTGCCGCCAGCTTCGGCCGGCAGGCGCAAGCCGCTATCGACCACGCTCAGGCGCAGTCCTGGCAGGACATTGCCGACGACATTGCCGGCCAACTGCACCGCCGGCGCGCTGCCTGCGCTGCCCTGCTCGCCCTCGCGCGGCGCCTCCTGCGCGGCGGCGGGCTTGCCTGGCGCCGTTTCGCCACTGACGATCATGTCCGCCTGCACCATATTGCCCTGCGATGGCGCCACGGCAACGGCAGCAATCACGCTTGCGACCGCGCTTTGCAGCGCCTCCGTCGGATTGACTTTCAGCACGCCATCCACATAGCTCAAGGCGTAGTTGTTCGACGTCTGACCCGATGCCGATACCAGATAATTGCCTGCCGCGGAAGCCGTCGTCACCGGCGTGCTGAAGGCCAGGTTGCCGCTTAATTCCGTGGCCAGCGTATCGCCAGCGAGCAAGCCGTTGTAGCTGGCGCGGAAGTCGGGATTGGCGCGTCCCTGGTCTTTTTCGGCATTCTCGACTTTCACCGTCAGCGCCGCCTGCGAGATCGTGGCCGTCGTGCTGGCGGTGCTGTTGACCACATAATTGCCCGCATCCGCGCCGCTCAGGCGTATGCCGGCCACCGTCACCGTCTTGCCCACGCCCGCATTCTTGTCGCTGAAGCTGGCGCCGTTGCTGGCAATACTCAGCTGATCATTGCCGATACGGTTGTCGCGCAAGGAGACGACGGCATTCGTGGTGGCGTCATACACCTTGTTGACGCCGCTGGCGCTGACCGTCAGCGCCGCTGGCGTGATATCGGCCGTGGTGCTGGCCTGGCTGCTGGCCAGCACATAGTTGCCCGCATCGGCACCGGCCAGGCCCAGGCCGCTGATGGTCACGGTCTTGCCCGTTGCCGCGTTCTTGTCGCTGAACGCGCCAAGCACGGGGCCGCCAGCCAGGCTCAAGGCGTCGCCAGCCACCAGGCCCTTGAAGGTGGCGCCAGCCAGGTTCAGGCTGGCGGCCGTGCCACCGTCGTACACCTTGTTCGCGGCCACGATACCGGCAATGGCGCTGATGGACGCCGGCGTGATGCTGGCCGTCAAGCCGGTCGGATTGGCCACCGTGTAGTTGCTGGCCGAACCCGAGCCGTCGAGCAAGGTGGTGCCGCTGACCGTCACGGCTTTCGCATTGCCCGCGTTCTTGTCGCTGAAGGCCGCCGTCTGGCCAGCAATAACCAGGGTTTCATCTCCCACCAGGCCGGCCAGGCTGCCGCCGGTCAACTGCGCCACCGCATTGCCGTCATAGACCTTGTTGCCCGCCACCTGACCCGTCACCGTCAGGGCTTTCGGCGTGATGCTGGCCGTCAAGCCGGTCGGATTGGCCACCGTGTAATTGCTGGCCGCACCCGAGCCGTCGAGCAAGGTGGTACCGCTGACCGTCACGGCTTTCGCATTGCCCGCATTCTTGTCGCTGAAGACCGCCGTCTGGCCAGCAATAACCAGGGTTTCATCTCCCACCAGGCCGGCCAGGCTGCCGCCGATCAGTTGCGCCACCGCATTGCCGTCATAGACCTTGTTGCCCGCCACCTGACCCGTCATCGTCAGGGCTTTCGGCGTGATGCTGGCCGTCAAGCCGGTCGGATTGGCCACCGTGTAATTGCTGGCCGAACCGGAACCGTCGAGCAAGGTGGTGCCGCTGACCGTCACGGCTTTCGCATTGCCCACGTTCTTGTCGCTGAAGACCGCCGTCTGGCCAGCAATAACCAGGGTTTCGTCACCCACCAGGCCGGCCAGGCTGCCGCCGATCAGTTGCGCCACCGCATTGCCGTCATAGACCTTGTTGCCCGCCACCTGACCCGTCACCGTCAGGGCTTTCGGCGTGATGCTGGCTGTCAAGCCGGTCGGATTGGCCACCGTGTAGTTGCTGGCCGAACCCGAGCCGTCGAGCAAGGTCGTGCCGCTGACCGTCACGGCTTTCGCATTGCCCGCGTTCTTGTCGCTGAAGGCCGCCGTCTGGCCGCCGATGGCCAGGGTTTCATCACCCACCAGGCCGGCCAGGCTGCCGCCGGTCAGTTGCGCCACCGCATTGCCGTCATAGACCTTGTTGCCCGCCACCTGACCCGTCACGGTCAGGGCTTTCGGCGTGATGCTGGCCGTCAAGCCGGTCGGATTGGCCACCGTGTAGTTGCTGGCCGCACCGGAACCGTCGAGCAAGGTCGTGCCGCTGACCGTCACGGCTTTCGCATTGCCCGCGTTCTTGTCGCCGAAGACCGCCGTCTGGCCAGCAATAACCAGGGTTTCATCTCCCACCAGGCCGGCCAGGCTGCCGCCGATCAGTTGCGCCACCGCATTGCCGTCATAGACCTTGTTGCCCGCCACCTGACCCGTCACGGTCAGGGCTTTCGGCGTGATGCTGGCCGTCAAGCCGGTCGGATTGGCCACCGTGTAGTTGCTGGCCGAACCCGAACCGTCGAGCAAGGTGGTGCCGCTGACCGTCACGGCTTTCGCATTGCCCGCATTCTTGTCGCTGAAGACCGCCGTCTGGCCGCCGATGGCCAGGGTCTCGTCGCCCACCAGGCCGGCCAGGCTGCCGCCGGTCAGTTGCGCCACCGCATTGCCGTCGTAGACCTTGTTGCCCGCCACCTGGCCCGTCACCGTCAGGGCTTTCGGCGTGATGCTGGCCGTCAAGCCGGTCGGATTGGCCACCGTATAGTTGCTGGCCGCACCCGAGCCGTCGAGCAAGGTCGTGCCGCTGACCGTCACGGCTTTCGCATTGCCCACGTTCTTGTCGCCGAAGGCCGCCGTCTGGCCGCCGATGGCCAGGGTCTCGTCGCCCACCAGGCCGGCCAGGCTGCCGCCGATCAGTTGCGCCACCGCATTGCCGTCATAGACCTTGTTGCCCGCCACCTGACCCGTCACCGTCAGGGCTTTCGGCGTGATGCTGGCCGTCAAGCCGGTCGGATTGGCCACCGTGTAGTTGCTGGCCGAACCAGTGCCGTCGAGCAAGGTCGTGCCGCTGACCGTCACGGCTTTCACATTGCCCGCGTTCTTGTCGCCGAAGACCGCCGTCTGGCCAGCAATAACCAGGGTTTCATCTCCCACCAGGCCGGCCAGGCTGCCGCCGATCAGTTGCGCCACCGCATTGCCGTCATAGACCTTGTTGCCCGCCACCTGGCCCGTCACCGTCAGGGCTTTCGGCGTGATGCTGGCCGTCAAGCCGGTCGGATTGGCCACCGTGTAGTTGCTGGCCGAACCAGTGCCGTCGAGCAAGGTCGTGCCGCTGACCGTCACGGCTTTCGCATTGCCCACGTTCTTGTCGCCGAAGGCCGCCGTCTGGCCGCCGATGGCCAGGGTCTCGTCGCCCACCAGGCCGGCCAGGCTGCCGCCGATCAGTTGCGCCACCGCATTGCCATCGTAGACCTTGTTGCCCGCCACCTGGCCCGTCACCGTCAGGGCTTTCGGCGTGATATCGGCCGTGCCGCTGGATACATTGCTAGCCAGAATGTAGTTACCGGCATCCGCACCAGCCAGCGTGAGGCCGCTGACCGAGACCACCTTGCCCGTGCCCGCATTCTTGTCGCTGAACAAGCCAGAGCCTGCAACACTCAAGCTGTCGTTGCCAACAATACCATCGAAGGTCGCCGTGCCATTCAAGGTGGCGGTTCTCAAGCCATCATAAATCTTGTTGTTGACGCCCACGTTCGACACGCTGCCGATGCTGGCCTTGGCGATGTCGGCCACGCCGCTGGAGGTCGTGCCGAGCAGATTGTAGTTGCCCGCATCCACGCCAGCCAGGGTGATGCCGCTGACAGCCACTGTCTTGCCCGTGCCCGCATTCTTGTCGCTGAACAAGCCATTACCGGCGACACTCAGGCTGTCGGCGCCGATGATGCCGGTGAAGGTCGCCGTGCCATTCAGCGTGGCTGTGGCGGAACCATCATAGGTCTTGTTGTTGATGCCCACGTTGGTCACGCCGGTGATGCTTGCCTTGCTGATGTCGGCAGTCACGTTGCCCGGACTGGTGAAAGTGTAGTTGCTGGCCAGGCCTGTGCCATCCTGCAAGGCCGTGCCGCTGATCGTGACCACCTTGCCCGTGCCGGCGTTCTTGTCGCTGAAGCTGCCGACACCGCCGATGAAGTTCAGCGTTTCACCCGCGACCATGCCGCTCAAGGTGCCACCCGACAAGACTGCCGCCGCCGTGCCATCGTATACTTTATTGCCCGCAGTCACACCGGAGAGCGTGACGGCCTTGGGCGTGATACTGGCCGTGGCGCTGGCCGTATTGTTGAGGAAGTCATAATTGACCAGATCGCTGCCGGACAAGGTGATATTGCTGATATTGACGGCCTTGTTGGTCCCCACGTTCTTATCCGTGAAGGCGCCATTCGCACTAAACAATTGCACGTCGTCGCCGGCAATCTTGCCATTGATCACGGCCAAGCTGGCACTGAGGCTGGCGCTGACGTTGCCGTTATAGACCTTGTCATCGGCGCTCAAGCCAGTGATGCCCGTAATCGTTGCCTTCGCGATATCACCCGTCAGGCCGCCAGGCGCGCTCAGCGTATAGTTGCCGGCCAGGCCGCTGCCATCGCTCAAGGTCACGCCGCCGATTGTGATGGTCTTGCCGGTTCCCGCGTTCTTGTCGTTGTAGCTGGCGCCCTGCACGGTAAAGCCCAGGGTTTCCGCATTGACCAGGCCATTCAAGGTGCCGCCGGTCAGGTTCGCACCGGCTGTGCCGTCGTAGACTTTATTGTTGCCGCCCAAGCCCGTCAGCGTCAGCGCCTTGGCGCTGATATCGGCTGTGCTGCCGGACGTGCTGCTGCTCAGGTTATAGTTGCCCGCATCCGTGCCGCCCAGCACGATGTCGCTGATGCTGACCGTCTTGCCTGTACCCGCATTCTTGTCGGCAAAGCTGCCGCTGGCGGCCGAAACGTTCAGGGTGTCACCGCCCACCATGCCCGTAAACGATGCCCCCGCCGTATTCAGGCTGGCGGCGGTGGTGCCGTCATATACCTTGTTGCCGGCCACGATGCCGGCCACGCCGCTGATGGTAGCCTTGCTGATATTGCCCGTGCCGGTGCCGGTGCTGCTGCTCAGGTTGTAGTTGCCCGCATCCGTGCCGCTCAAAACAATGCCGCTGATGTTAACGGTCTTGCCATTGCCCGCATTCTTGTCGGCAAAGCTGCCGCTGGCGCCCGACACGCTCAGGCTGTCGCCGCCGACCATCCCCGTAAACGTGGCCCCCGCCGTGTTCAGGCTGGCACTGGTGCTGCCGTCGTACACCCTGTTGCCGGCCACGATGCCCGCCACGCCGGTGATGGTGGCCTTGCTGATATCGGCAGTGCTGCTGGCCGTGCTGCTGGTCAGGTTGTAGTTGCCCGCGTCCGTGCCGCCCAGCACGATACCGCTGATGCTGACCGACTTGCCGGTCGCGGCATTCTTGTCGGCAAAGCTGCCGCTGGCGGCCGACACGCTCAGGCTGTCGCCGCCCACCATGCCCGCAAACGTGGCGCCCGCCGTGTTCAGGCTGGCGCTGGTGCTGCCGTCATACACCTTGTTACTGGCCACGATGCCGGTGACGCCGCTGATGGTGGCCTTGCTGATATTGCCCGTCAAGCCGTTCACCGGCACGAGCGCATAGTTGCCCCCGGCGCTGCCGCCCAGGGTGGCGTTGACCGTCACGGCGATGCCATTGCCGGCATTCTTGCTGGCATACGCGCCGCTCACGGCCGAGCTCACATTGGCCACGTCGCCGGCCAGCACGCCGCTCAGGGTGCCCGTGATGGAGGCCACGGTGGTGCCGTCGTAGACCTTGCCGGCCACCGCCGCACCGCTGAGGGTGACGGCCTTGGGCGTGATCACCAGGCCGCCATCGATATAGCTGATCGCATAGCCGGCCTGGCCGCCCGACGAATACAGGCCGCTGGCCGACACGCCATACGTGCCCGCATTGACGGCGCCTGTGGCATTGCCCGCATACGCGACCGTACCGAGCAGGCTGGCGCCATCCACCGTGTTCGAGTAGGTGACGCTATTGCTGCCGCCAGCGTAGGCCACGCCGTCATACACCTTGCTGTCGTAGGAAACGCGCACGGCGACCTGCTTCATGAACGAGCGCAGGAAAGGCGCGCTCTGGCCGTCGTAGACCACCCACATCTGCGCCAGTTCCCAGCCGGCGCCCGTGTAATTCGACAGGTTCTTCAGCAGCGCCGTCGTCATGCCCGTGCCGCCCGCGCTGGCCGCCTGGCCGCTGCTCACCGTGTCCCAGTAGCTGCCCGTGACGCTGCCCGCACCGGCGCCCACCAGGCCGCCCACATTGCTGGAACCGCTCACGCTGCCGTTCGCGTAGCTGTTGGCGACGCTGCCGCCATTGCTGCCCACCAGGCCGCCGACGGCGCTCGTACCGTTCACGGCGCCGCTGGCATAGCTGTCCACCACCGTGCCCGTATTGCTGCCCACCAGGCCGCCTCCGGTGGACGTGCTCGTCACGCCGCTGGTGGCAAAGCTGCCGCTGATCGTGCCCGCATTGCTGCCGGCCAGTGCGCCCACATTGGTGCCGCCCGCCACGCTGCCGCCGGACAAGCCCACGTTCGCCACCACGCCCCCGCTGCCGATGGTGCCGAACAGGCCCACGTCGCTCACGCCCGCCTTGGCGATGTTCAGACTGGAAATGATATGGCCGGTGCCATCCAGGCTGCCCGTGAAGGCCGAAGCCGCCGTGCCGACGGGGATGAAGCCCGTGCTGCCCCAGATATCCTTGCCATTGGCCGCCGTCGTGGCGGCGCTGAAACTGCTGCCCAGCGTGTAGCTGGCAGCCTTGTTCATCGCCATCAATTGCAGCTGGTGCGTGGAATTGATGGTATTCGACCACTCCGACGCCAGCATGGGGCGCGTGCCGGCGCTTGCGCCATTGATCGCGCCATCGCCGCTGACGAGGACCCAGTTGTTGCCCGTCGCGCCGCCCGTGGTCGTGAAATTGAAGCCCACATAATTACTCGATACCAGCATCTGCGCTGTGCTCAGCCCTTGCGCATTCGAGGTGGCGCCATTGAAGCTTTGGCCGATGCCATTCAGGCCGGAATTAATCGTGCTGTCAAAATAGGCGCGGTTGACGCTACCGCCGTTATGCTCGCCGACGATGGCGCCCACGCTGGCGCCGCCACCCGTCACCTTGCCTGTGGTGTACACATTCGTGATGGTGCCGCCCACGTTGTAGCCGACGATGCCGCCCGCCAGCGAGGTGTTCTGCACGTCGCCCGTCGCATAGCTGTTGCTCAAGGTGCCGCGCAACAGGCCCACCAGGCCGCCGACGTAGCCGCCGGTGGAGATGACCTTGCCTGTCGCATAACTGTTGCTGATGCTTGACTCCGAGCTGTCGCTCGTGCCAACCAGGCCGCCAGCACTGCCCGAGGCATTCATCGTCCCGGTGGCGTAACTGTTACTGATACTGCCCGTATTCACGCTGACCAGGCCTCCGCCGTAGTTGCCGCCAGAATTGACCGTGCCGGTGGCATAGCTGTCGCTGATCGCGCCGCGGTTAATCACAACCATGCCGGCCGCCATGTAATGCGGCGTGGTGACGGTAGCGGCGCTGGAGCTGTTCTTGACAAAGGCGCCCAAGGCATTGGTGCCCACCAGGCCGCCCGCCGCCGCATAGCCGCCGGCCGTCACCGTGCCTGCACTGGCACTGTTGCTGATCGTGCCATTGTTAATGCCCACGAGGCCACCGAGATTGACATAACCTGAGCCGGTGACGCCGCCGCTGCTGCGCACATTATCGATCTTGCCGCTGTTGACGGCAGCCAGTGCGCCTATGCCCGCATAGGTGCTGCTATAGTTGGCGGCCGATCCGGCAACGCTGACGCCGCTAAAACCCAGATTGCGCACGGCAGCGGCGGCGCCGATATTGCCGAACATCCCGACAGGCACTTCAGGGCGGTTGATCGTCAATCCCACGATTTCATGGCCCAGGCCATCGAGCGTGCCCGTGAATGGCGTCGCATCGCTGCCGATGGGCGCGAAGCCCTTGCCGCCATCCCAGCCGGAGGTGCCGCGCGCATCGATATTGCTGCCCAGCACATACTTGCCGGACAAATTGCCCTGCATGCCCTGCACGTCGCTGCCGGTCGTGCTGTTGAACGCGCCCAGGCTGTTGATCACCTGATACACGACGACGCTGCCATTGCTGCCCAGCTTGGTGCTGAAGTTATTCCCCGATGGCAAGTCCACTTCGGCCTTGACGTTGTACGTGGACAAGTTACCGGCGGCGAGCCCGCTCTGTCCGTATTCGAGCGCCAGGCTGGCCGTGCCCGCGCCGCGCATGGCCTTGTTGATATTGATATTGTTCTGTGCCGTCAGGGTCAGCTTGTTGGCCGTCCAGTTGACGTTGTCGTTGACGTTGATGTTGCCCTGCGTGCCGCTGCCGCCGGACACGCTCTGGATCTGCACATTGCCCGACTTCAAGGAGTTGCTGAGGAAAGCGCCCGTCATGTCGCCGCCGGAAACGGCGATATTGAAGTCGGTCGGGTCGATCAGCCAGGTGCCGGACAGGCCCTTGGCCGACGCCGTCGTCACCTTCAGCGCATCGTCGATCTTCACGTGCGCGGCCGAGGTGTCGATGAAGCCGCCATTGCCTTCAGCGGGCGCGCTGGCGTCCAGGGTGCCGGCCGCGTTCACCGTGCCGCTTTGCATGTCACCGAGCAACTTGATCGTGCCGCCGCGCGTGTCGATGGTGTGCGCCTCGATCACGCCCGTGTTGTTGACCACGGTTTTCAGCAAGTCGCCCGCCGCCTGCGCCGTGAGCACCACGCTGCCGCCGTCCGCCTGGATCATGCCGCCATTGTTGACCAGCGCGCCCACGGCGCCCTGGTCCACCGCCACGTTCAGCAAACCGTCACCGGCCACGTCCAGGGTGATGGCGCGGCCCGCCGCCAGGGCTACCGAGCCCAGGCGCGCCTGGATCGTGCCTTCGTTCGAGACGTTGGCGCCCAGCAAGGCCACATAGCCGCCCGGCGCGCTGATGCTGCCCTGGTTCAAGACCTTGCCGCTGCCGTTGCCGGAAAACTGGTACTTGCCCGCCATGAAGTCGCTATTCGAGATGTCCAGGGTGGAGGCCACCAGGCCCGCCGTGTTCACGGACGCGCCCTGCCCGAACAGCACACCGTTCGGGTTGACGATGAACACCTTGCCGTTGGCCGACAAGTTGCCCAGGATGGTAGTACCGTCGCCGCCCAGCACGCGGTTCAGGGCCACCGCATTGCTGTTGGGCTGCTGGAACTGCACCGACTCGCCCTTGCCGATATTGAAACTGGCCCAGTTGATGACGGCGTTCTGGCTGCCCTGCTGGATGACGGTGGAGCCGGGCGCGCCGTTGATCGTTGCCTGGCCCGCCACCACCGTGCCGCCCGCCGGCCCCGCCAGGGCCAGCGAGCCATAACCGAGCATCAGCGCCGCCGCCATGCTCTTCAAGGCGAAATGCGCCCCGCCCCCGCTGCATCCGGGCATCGAGCGCTTGCCTGCGGATTTGACGTTTTCGGAAACGGCGGCGTAAGCGCCGGTGGCCTGGTTCCAGATGGAGCGGTAGATGCGGTTCATGGCAATGTCCTGATGTCTTTATTGATGTAGTAATTTAGAAATATTTGATCGCTTGCAGCCAGAAGCGGCCTGCCGCATCGGGTGCCGAGGTCGCCTTGGCATTGCCCAGCTTGTGCGCGTAATACGCTTTCAGGACGAGCGCATTGGCGCCCGTCCACGTCACGCCCACGCCGGCGCCGCTGAGGGTGCGGCGGTTCTCGCCCGCACTCCAGGCGTCGCGGTTCAGCTTGACGGTGCCCGTATCGGCAAAGGCCAGCACCTGCAGCTGGCCGGGAAACGCCGTGAACGCCGTCACGTTCTGGCGCAGCTCCAGGTTCAGCACGTAACCCTGGTCGCCATACGCCTCGCCGCCCGGATAGGCGCGCACGCCGCCCACGCCGCCGATACCCATCTTTTCGGAAACATCGAGGTTTTTCGACGCCGCCTGGCCGCTGATGATGCCGAACAAGCTCGTCTCGCCGCCCAGGCTTTGCACGCGCGCCGCGTTGAAGGCAAGCTTGTTGAAGTGGCCGTTGCTTTTCACCGTCAGCTGGTCGATCAGCAAGGCTACCGGCGTCTCGATATCGATCTTGCCCGTGGTGTACGTGACGGAATAGGTGCTGACGCCACCGCCGCCCCAGCCGTCCTTGCTGTCGCCATTCAGGTTCAGCATCCACACTTTGGCCGTCTTGTCGTTGACGCTGCCCGTCGATTCCGTCCTGTCCTGGAATTTCTTGTCGTCGTAGCTCACTTGCGCATACAGATTGTTGCTGCGCGAGCGGATCAGCGGATAACTGCCATACGCGCTGGCGATCTTCGCCGTTCCCTTAGCGTCGAGCACGGCAAATTCCTTGCCCAGCTTGTAATCCATATACGTGTAGGCGCCGCCCAGACGCAACAGGCCCGCCTGTCCCTGATAGGCCAGGCGGCCGTAGTTCAAGCCGTCAGCCGAGGTAAAGGCGCGCACGGTGGCCACGTCGCCGATGCCGGCCAGTTCATTGATGTTCAGGGTGGCGCCGATGCGGTTGCGGCCCGTGTAGCGGTTGCCCTGGTTGTCCAGGTCGATGCTGCCGTTGAAGCGCGCGCCAGGCTGCACGTCGACGATCAGGTCGGACGCACCCAGGGACGCCCCCGGCGCCAGGGTCGAGCTGACCTGCACGCCCGGCAAGTCCGACAGCAGCAGCAAGCGCCGCTCCAGTGGCGGCGTGGCGATCACCTGCCCATCCAGGCCGGCCAGTATCGTGCCGGCCAGGCCGTCGGACAGATTGCTCTGATTGCGCAACTGCACCTGGCCATATTGGCCCGGCAGCACGTGGATGGCGACGATGCCATCGTGGATATCTTGCGCGGGCAGATAGGCTTGCGCAAGGAAATAACCGCGGTTCTGATAATAGCTGGCAATTTTTGACGCCATCCCGCGCAGTTCGCCCAGGGTCAGCTCGCTGCCCGGGACAAAACCCGTGGCGGCGACCAGTTCACTCTCGGCAAAGACGGGCGGCGCCGTGATCTGCAGGCGCCGTACCGTGATGCGCGTGGTATCGCCCACCGTGGTGGCCGGCACATTACCCTGCTGCACGCGGATGGCCGGCGGCGCTTTCGGCAACTGTGGCGCGGCGGGTATCTGCTGCAATTGGCTACCGGAACTTGGCGGATCGACGGCCCAGGCGGTCTGGATCAGCGCCAGCAAGGTCAATGGAAGTAATTTGGTATTCAAGGTCATCCTTTCAGGCGGCGCGCCCGCGCCAGGCACGCCGTTTCCGGCTGCACTGGCGGGGAATACAAGAGCTTGAAGAAAAATATTCTTTTGCCACCAATGTTAAATAGAATGGCAACTAAAAAATAAAATTCTCAACGGCAACATTGCTCCATTTTAGCGCGTCATGAGACGCGAAAATACCTGTCCGGGGGAGTAACTCACTCTGTTGGTGCAGCCAAAACACGTGCGTCAGCAAAATCCGTAAAATCACCTGAAAACGCATCTTTCCGCTCAGAAATTCGTTGTCTTCACGCAACAAACTTCCCTGATTCTTACTATCGAGATGCTACTTTTCACTGCCCAAATATTGGTTTCAATGATGAATTATTGATATTGTCGCAAGATAAAACAATGTTACTATTTTGCATACACCGCTTCTCTTCCAGCGGCGCAATTTCTTGCACCATCAGCGCATGTAACATTCTTGCAAAAATGAATTTCCAATGAATCAATATCGATAGTGGAAATGACTGAAAAAACAGGCGGGACAGCCAGCTTGCATGTCGGGCACAGGGCCGACATGCAAGCTGGCTGCGGATAGGAAGAGAAGGTGAAGTGCGTTACCTGTTCAGCACGTATTTCGCCAGGGTCGCCGCATCGGCTACACTGAGCTGGCTGAATGGCGGCATGGGCACGGGGCCCCATTTGCCGGCGCCGCCATTGCGGATGTTGGCCGCCACAGCGGCAACGCTGTCCTTGCCCTTGTATCTGGCCGCCACTTCCGCAAAGCCGGGGCCGACGACTTTCTGGTCGAGGGCGTGGCAAGCCATGCAGCCATTTGCCGCCAGCAGGGTTTTCACATCCTTGCCGCCGGCGGCCGGGACAGCCGCTGCGGCGGGCTTCGTTGCGACGGCAGGCGCCGCGGCGCCCGCTCCGCGCCATAGGTTTTCACCAGGTAGTCGACCATGGCCGGCACGTCCGCGTCGTCAAACTGGGCGCCGAACGGCTTCTTCATCTTCTTGACGGTCGCTTCCCAGTAGGCGCGCGGCGAAGCGGGCGGCTGGCTCGATGCATACTGGGCCGCGTGACACGTCATGCAGTTGCGCTGCACCAGCTGGTAGCCGGGCAATTCGCTGGGTTTGTAGGTGGCCGTTTCCGGCGGCAAATGAATTTCCAGCGCGCCCGCGCTGCCGGCAAGCGCCAGCGTCACGGCGGTAGCAAGTGTTCTGATCAGCATCTGGTTCTCCTCACACTGCGTCGATGCGCGTGGTTTCCACCACGTTGCGCATATAACCCATGGGATTCCACAGGGCTTTCATCGGCTGGCTCTGGCCGATGCGGTTGACGGCGCGCACCATCAGCACGTGCTTGCCCTTGCGCGGCGCCTTCATGACCATGGTCCACTCGCGAAACGAGAAGCGGCCCAGGTCCTTGCCCAGCTTCGCTTCCTGCCACGTCTGGCCGCCGTCCACCGACACCGTCACCTCGCTGATGCCCTGCCCGCCATCGAAGGCGATGCCGCGCAAGGCCAGGTCGCGCCCCGCCTTCACCCGCGCGCCATCCTGCACGCTGGTAATAAAAGAGCGCACGTTGAGGCGGCTGATCGGCGTCGTCTTGCCCACGGGGGCGCCCGGCTCGATGAAGCCGGTGCCGTTGTCGGGAATGCGGTAGCCCGTGCTCATCCAGAAGCCGTCGAAGGGTTTGTCGAGCACGGTGATGTCGCTCAGGTGCTTGACCCAGTAAGTGCCATAGTAGCCCGGCACGATCAGGCGCAGCGGGTAACCGTTCAGGAAAGGAATGTCCTCGCCATTCATGGCCCAGGCCAGCATCACGTCGCCGGCCATGATGTGCTCGACGGACAAGGCTTTCTGGAAGTCGGGGCCGTCGCCCACGGGCGGCGTTTCCAGGCCATCGAAGGCCACCTGCACGGCACTGGCCCCGATGCCGGCCTTTTCCAGCACGGTTTTCAGGGGGACGCCCGTCCAGCGGGCATTGCCCATGGCGCCATTGCCCAGCTGCCCGCCGTTGGCGCGCGGGGCGAAGAAGCCGCGGCTGTTGCCCGAACATTGGGTCACGGCCACCACCTCGACGGGGTCGGCCAGCTGTTTGAGTTCGGCCAGCGACAGCTCCAGCGGCGTCTTGACGAGGCCGCCGATGCGCAGGCGGTAGCTGCCGCCATCTATGCTGGTCGGCAAGCCGCTCCAGTGATAGCGCACGAAAAACGCGTCGTTGGGCGTGATCGCGCCTTCATTGAAGACGCTGAACGGCGTTTCCAGCTGGGGCGGACGGCTGGTCAGTAAAATCAGCGGGCGCTTTTGCGGGAAGGCCACCAGTTCGCGCTCGCCATTTTCAAACGGCAAAGTAAGGGAAGCGGAGGCAGCCAAGGCTGACCCAGGCCCCGCCACGGCGGCGGCGCCCAGGGCGGCCGTCGTGCGCAGGAAGCGGCGCCGGCCTGCAGGCAACAAGGTTGTATCAGACATGTTTGAGCTCCACTTTGGTGTCGGCCGCTTCGCCGCCGTTGCGGTCATCGTTGACCAGTTTCTTGATGTAGTACATGACGCTCATGATGACCACGCTCAACAGGCCGAACCAGAACGACACGCGCTGCTCCGTATCGGACGACACGCTCATGGCGCCCAGGATCACCAGCATGGCGAAGATGGTGAAATACGTCAGGTAGGGAAACAGCCACATGCGCACCTTGATGCGTTCCGGGCATTCGCGCTCCAGGCGGCGGCGCAAACGCAATTGAGATATCGCGATCAGCAGGTAGACGAACAGGATCAGGATGCCGTAGGAATTGACGATGAAGGGGAATACGAGGTCGGCCGACACATACGAGACGGCAATGGCGAAATAGGCGAACAAGGTGCTGAACAGGATGGCGCGAATGGGCACGCCATTCTTGCTCAGCTTGACCAGGCCCGTCGGTGCGTCACCGCGGCGCGTCAGCGCAAAGATCATGCGCGACGAGGCGTACAGACTGGAGTTCAGGGCCGACAGCACGGCCGTCAAAATGATGGCGTTCATGATGTGGGCCGCGTACGGGATGTTCATGACGGTCAGGGCGCTGACGAAAGGCGTGGCGATGGCCGGCGAATCCCAGGGCACGATGCAGACGACGACAAACATGGAACCGACATAGAACATCAGCACGCGCGTGACGACGGAATTGGTGGCGCGGGCGATGGCCTTGGCCGGGTCCGACGTTTCGGCGGCGGCGATGGTGACGATTTCGGCGCCCGAATAAAAGGCCGTGGCGGCGACGGCGCCACTGAGCACGGGGCCCCAGCCGTGCGGCATGAAGCCGCCATGGCTGGTCAAAAAGCCCAGGGTCGGGATGCTGTTAGGCAAGCTGCCCGTGATGAACAGGGCGCCGACGAACAGGAAGACGATGATGGCGACCACCTTGATCGAGGCAAACCAGAATTCGAATTCGCCGAAGGCTTTCACCGAGAACAGGTTGAGCACCGTCATCGACACGAGCAAGACCAGGCTGATGGCCCACGAAGGCACGTCGGGCAGCCAGAAGTTGACCAGCTTGGCGCCGGCGATGGCTTCCAGGGCGACGACGACGACCCAGAAATACCAGTACATCCAGCCGCTCATGAAGCCGAGGAATTTCGAGACCTTCGGCTTGTCGTCGAAGGCCAGGCGCGCATATTCGTAAAAGGAGCCGACCACGGGCAGGGACGAGGCCAGCTCGCCCAGCATGCGCATGATCAGGACGACCAGGCCGCCCGTGAGCAGGAAGGATAGGATGGCGGCCGGGCCGGCGGCCTTGGCGATGACGCCGCTGCCGACAAAGAGGCCGGCGCCGATCACGCCGCCGATGGCGATCATGCTCATGTGGCGTTGCTTCAGCGAGTGCTGCAAGCCCGTGTTATTGTGGTTGTCGCTAATCATGTTTGTCTCCTGTTAAAACACCTGACAACGCCTACTGCGCGTCGCGATTTGCGGCCTCCGATGCTCACTGTGCATCCGCACAGCTCCGCTTCTCAGCCACAACTCACTGCCGCTCGCTACGGCGATTGTCATGTGTTGTCAATATCTGAAGCTCGGTGCGCCCTGGCCTGCTGCGGCCTGTTCTTGCCGCGCGGCTTTGTTTTATTTGGGCAACACCGTCAAGCAGCATCGATACATCATCAAATCAGTCTGGTTGGCTGCATGCCATAAGTCAATCTGGAAATGCAGCGGCCCGGCGCGGCGCCCAAGGGGCAAGCGCGCTGGAGGATACGTACGGGGTATGGCTCAGTTATTGCTGGTTAAAAAATGGGAGCGGCGGCAACACTTGTGGCATTAGCGCCACTCCCGGGAACGTCTTACACCTTGCCCTTCCATGGCACGAGGGTACGTTCGAGGTAGCGCATCATCAAATCAAACAGGAAAGCGAAGAAGCCGATCACGATGATGCCCATGATCACCACATCGCTGGCCAGGAACTCGGAAGCGCTGAGCACCATGTAGCCGAGACCGCGCGTGGCCGCCACCATCTCGCCCGCCACCAGGGTGGTCCAGCCCACGCCGATGCCGATGCGCATGCCGGTGAGGATTTCCGGAATCGCCGCGCGCAGGATCACGTGCACGATCACCTGGAAACGGGTGGCGCCCATCGAGTACGCGGCGTGGATTTGCTCCAGCGACACGGAGCTGACGCCGGCGCGGGCCGCGATGGCCATCGGCGCGAAGATGGCCAGGAAGATCAGGTAGACCTTCGAAAACTCGCCGATGCCGAACCAGATGATGACCAGTGGCAAGTAAGCGAGCGGCGGCAACGGACGGTAGAACTCGATCAAGGGATCGAAGATGCCGCGCGCCACGCGGTTCACGCCCATCATCACGCCGATGGGAATGGCCAGCACACAGGCCAGGCCGAATGCGCCAAACACGCGCACCAGGCTGGCCACCGTGTGTTCCCACAGGGTGGCGCCGCCGAAACCGGTGGTGGCCGCCATGATGAATTTTTCATAGACAGCTTGCGGCGACGGCAGGAACAGCGGTTTCACGAGGCCGCTGGCCGTCACGCCAAACCACAGCAAGAGCACGGCGATGACGGTGACGGTGGCGATGCGGCTGGAATTGCCCTGCCCCGGCGCGCCGAACGCTTCGCCGGGCATGGCGCAGCGGGGAGCGAACAGGCGGCCAAAGAAACCGGCGCGCTTGGCGGTAGTGGGAGGAAATCCCACGACGGATGGGCTATGCATGGGACACCTCCAGCTCTTTATTGACGGCGCGCTCGTCGCCATAAATGATGTTGAGCACGGTTTCGCGCATCTTGATGAAGTCCGGGCTCGATTTCACGGCGCGCGCATCGCGGCATTCGAGGAAGCGCTTGTTGAAATCGAGTTCATACGTGTGCGTGATGCGGCCCGGACGGGGCGACATGACGATCAGCCGGTTCGCCAGGAACAGCGCCTCGTCGACGCTGTGGGTAATGAAGAAGAACATGGTGCTGGACTTGGCCCAGATATCGAGCAGCAACTCCTGGATGGTTTCGCGCGTCAGCGCATCGAGCGCCGCCATCGGTTCATCCATCAGCAGCATGGCGGGATTGCACGTCAGCGCGCGGGCGATGCCCACCCTTTGCTGCATGCCGCCGGACAACTGGTAGATCATATTGTCGTGAAAGTCCTTCAAGCCCACGAGCGCCAGGTTCTTGGCCGCCTGTTCGCGCCGCACGGCTTTCGGCACGCCTTGCAGCTTCAGGCCGAATTCCACATTTTCCATCACGTTCAGCCACGGCAGCAAGGCATGTTTCTGGAACACCACGCCGCGGTCGGCGCCAGGCCCTTCCACCTTATTGTCCCCGAGCATGATTTCCCCCTTGGACGGGGCAATAAAGCCCGCCATCAGGCTCAGCAAGGTTGTCTTGCCGCAGCCGGAAGCACCGAGCGCGACGACGAAGTCGCCGCTATTGATGGTGAGATTGATATTATTTAAGGCATGTACGCGTTCACCGGCCGTCTTGCCCGGATAAATCACGCTGACATCCTTGACGTACAGATTTTCCATCGTGTCCCCACAGTTCTGTTCAACGCACTCTGTTCAGTCAGCGCGCCCGCAGGCGCGCCATCGCACAACGTTTACTTCAGCAGGCCGGCGGCCTGTGCATACTTGGGTGTCACATATTTGGCGTAGTCAGGGGCCAGCGTATCGATCTTGCCTTCGCCCTTCAAAAATTGCGCCGTGGCCAGCAAGGCTTGCGCCACGCCGCCCTTCGCGCCGCCACCGAGCCAGGCCGGCGAAGCCTGTTCCTGCAACGATGGATAGGCGTACAGGGCCACGGAAGCTGCCACGTCCTTGGCAGCCGCGCCCGAATGCTTGACGTTGGCTTTGACTTGCGGGGAATCGATGGTCCACGCCTTCGGATTGGCACGGTAGTCGGCGTCGGCAGCGGCCATCACCTTGACGAACTTGGCCATGAAATCGGCATTCGCCTCGCCCCAGGCGCGCTCGACGGCCATGCCGTCAAACGTGGCCTTGCCCTTCTTGCTCAGTTCGCCGGAAGTAACGAGCACCTTGCCGTTTTGCTTGAGTTTGCTCAAGGCCGGGTCCCACACGAAGGCCGCGTCGATATCGCCCCGCTCCCAGGCGGCGGCGATCTGGTTCGGCTGCATGTTGAGCAATTTCACTTCCGTGGGCTTGATGCCCCACGTTTCCAGCGCGAACATGGTGTGGAAGTGTGTGGTGGAAACAAACGGCACGGCGATCTTCTTGCCGCGCAAGTCGGTCGGTTTGCTGATGCCGGCGCCATTGCGGGCCACCATCGCTTCGGCTTCGTTGATGTCGTCGATGATCCAGAACAGCTGCAAGTCGACGCCGCGGCTGACGGCCGCCGTCAATGGGCTCGAACCGATGACGCCGATCTGCACGTCGCCGGAAGCCATGCCGGTGGCCACCTTGGCGCCCGAATCGAACTTGCGCCAGTTGATTTTGTAGCCGGTGGTCTTTTCCACCTCGCCGCTGGCGATCGCCACTAGGAAGGGACCGTTGATTTCCTGATAGGCAATCGTCACTTCCTTGCCCTGCGCGAAGGCCGTGCCGCTCGATGCGACCGCCACGCCCAGCACCAGGGTGCCGAGGACGGCGCGGCGCATCGTTGAAAAAACCGTTTTGCTCGTATTTGTGTTCATGTCTCACTCCAAGTTATTGTTATGTGTGAACGTTCGGGCAATCTCATCCTTGCGGATGGCGCCGCTGGTTGCTCTTTGTCAACCATACGGCGGCTTAGTACGGCTGCTGCTATTTAAAACACTTCATCCTTCAAGTGATACCAGCGGTACAGGAAGCGCTGGCCCAGGCGGCGGAACGGGGCGAACGCCTGCGACTCGACCAGTTCCATCATGTTGGGATACGGCAATTTCGAATTAAAGATCGGCAAGCCCGTGTCGCTGGCCTTGCCCGCGATGCGCTCGGCCATGCGCCGGCCCGCCTGTGCCGAATACATGACGCCGTTGCCGCCGTAGCCGAGCGAATAGAAGATCGATTGCTTCGGGTCCGGTTGCACGATGCGCGGCATCATGTCGTGGCTGACGTCGACCCAGCCCCACCACGAGTAATCGATGGGAATACCGGTCAGCGCGGGGAACTTGCGGTGCAGATCGTTGATCAAAAACTGTTTATATCTGTCGTCCGGCGCGTCGGCGCCCGTGATGGCGCTGCGGCTGCCGATCTGCACGCGGTTGTCCGGCATCAAGCGGTAGTAGTGGCGCAGGATGCGCGTATCCGTGATCACCTGGTGGGTGCGGAAATTGCACGCCTCGATTTCCGCCGGGGTCAACGGGCGCGTGACGATGGAATTCGACAAAATCGGCAGCAGCCGGTTCTTCACTTGCGCATGCAGGTGGGGCGAGGTGTAGCCGCCCGTGGCCACGGCCACGGAGCGGGCACGCACCACGCCGCCCGGCGTTTGCAGGTAATGCACGCCGTTGCGCGTCTCCCAACCCATCACGGGACTCGATGGATGCACTTTGGCGCCCAGCGCGCGCGCCTTGCGCAGGTAGCCGAAGGCCAGCTTGCCCGCGTGGATGCCGATGCCTTCCGGCTCATGCAGGGCGCCCGCCGCTTCCTTGTCGTCCACATACTCGCGCTTGACGGTGTCGGCGTCGAGGATGCGCGCGTCGTACTTGAAGATGTCGCGCATGACCTTGGCTTCTTTTTCCAGCGCGGGCATGGCTTTCGCCTTGTGGGCGATGTACAGGTGGCCGCCCGGCTGCGGGTCGCAATCGATGTCGGCCGTGATCTTCTTGAAGGTTTCCATGGCGTCGCACACTTCCGTGTGCAGCTTGAGGGCCGTGTCCATGCCGTATCGCGCGATCCACTGCGAGCGCTTCAGGCGGCCCGTCGTGCACTGGGCCTGGCCGCCGTTGCGCGTGCTGCAGCCCCAGCTGACCCGGTTCGCTTCCAGCACGGTGGCCTTGATGCCGTGTTCCTGGGCCAGGAAGATGGCGCAGGAGAGACCGGTAAAACCCGAGCCGATGATCGCCACGTCGACGTCGATGTCATGCGTGATGGGACCGTCGTCGGCGGGCGGCTCGCCGGCCGTGCCGATCCAGTAGGTGGGCGCGTAGGCATTGCCGTGGCCGGGCCGCTGGGCCACCAGCGGATCGTAGGCGGGATCGTAGGCCGTGCGGGCGGCGGTGCTGTTGCCCAGTACGTCAGATGGGGTGTCGACAGGTTTGTTCATGATCATTCCTGGTGAACGTGCTGGCTTAAGCTTTGACGACGGGTGGGCGATCCTTGCGGAAGGCGTTCTTCACGGCGATCTTGCCATCGCGGAAAGTAAAGATGTCGACCATGCGCGCCTCGATGCGCGTGCCGTCCGCCTTGGTGCCGGCAAAGGTCGATTCCGTCACGCCGCGCTGGCCGCTGACGAAATGCACGGGGTTCAGCCAGGCCGCGTCGGGAAAGGTTTGCCAGGCCAGCTCGAAACCGGCGCGCACGGCGTCGCGGCCGATGAAACTCTTGCCCAGCAAGTCAGGACCGGCCACAGCGTGGAATTCGCAGTCGTCGGCCATGGCGGCCATCAAGGCCTCGATATCGTGGCGGTTCCAGGCATCGCCGAACGCTTGCAGGAAGTCGATGGTGACGGCGTCGGTGTGCGGTACAGGGTGGTTCATGGTGGTCTCCGTAAATCGTTTTTGATACGCTACGTTCCGTTTTTTGTCTTTTATTGAATTTAAGCCTTAAGCATGGCCTTGTCAAATCAAATAATCCAAAAAACGGGACGCCTTGTATTCTTTAATGAAATTATGATGTTTTCGTGACAATCTGTGAGAATTTGGTCACAACGCTTTGTCGGATTACGCCGGGCTTTCGCCCGGCTAATCCGACCTACACAGTCGCGTAGGTTGGGCAGGTTGGGTAGGTTGGATTAGCCTGAAAGGCGTAATCCAACAACCTCAGCGCATCAAACGTAGTCTTTATACTTATCCAGATGACGCACCGGCTTGCTCAGCGCATCGCGGCGGAACGGGTCGCCCAGCTCGCGCGTGCACATGATTTCGATGATGGTCGTCTTGCCTTCATTCATCTGCATGTCGATCGCCTTCTTCAGGGCCGGCCCCACGTCCTCCAGCTTGTCGACCGTGATGCCTTCGGCGCCCATGGCCCGCGCGATCTCGGCGAAGCTCTGGTTGTCGAGCTCGCCGGCGACGAAGCGGCGGTTGTAGAAATCCACCTGGTTCTTCTTTTCCGCGCCCCACTGGCGGTTGTGGAATACCACGGCCGTCACGGGAATGTTGTGGCGCACGCAGGTCATCGTTTCCATCAAACTCATGCCCCAGGCGCCGTCGCCCGCATACGACACGGCCGGACGGTGCGGTGCGGCCACCTTGGCGCCGATGATGGTCGGGAAGGCATAGCCGCAGTTGCCAAAGCTCATCGCCGCAAAGAAGCTGCGCGGCTTTTCGAAGCGCAGATAGCTGTTGGCCACCGAGTTGATGTTGCCGATGTCGGTCGATACCATCACGTCTTCCGGCATGGCTTTTTCCAGCTCGCGCAGCACCTGGCGCGGGTGCAGATAGTTGCCCGGCTCCTTCTTCTGCTCTTCGATCATATCCAGGCTGTAGGCATCCTTTTCATGGGTCCAGTTGGTCAGCTCCTCTTCCCATGCGGCCTTTTCCGCTTGCACGGTGGCGTAGCGCGCGTCGCGCGTGGCATCGCAGTCGAGCGTCTTGCCGTCCAGGCGGGACAGGATGGCTTTGGCGGCCGCCTTGGCGTCGCCGCAGATGCCCACCGAAATCTTTTTCACCAAACCGAGCATCTTGTTGTCGGCGTCGATCTGGATGATCTTGGCATTCTTCGGCCAGTAATCCATGCCGTGCTGCGGCAGGGTGCCGAACGGTCCCAGGCGCGAACCGAGGGCGACGACGACGTCGGCCTGGGCGATCAGTTTCATCGCCGCTTTCGAGCCTTGATAGCCGAGCGGACCGCACCACAGCGGGTGGCTGGCGGGAAACGAGTCGTTATGCAGATAGCTGTTCACCACGGGCGCGCCGAGGCGCTCGGCCAGGGCCTTGCACTCGTCGATCGCTTCGCCCATGACGACGCCGCCGCCCGAGATAATCACGGGGAACTTGGCCTTGGCCAGGAGCTCCGCCGCATCATCGAGGCTTTGCTCGCCGCCGGCGCCGCGGTCCAGGCGGTTCGGTTTTGGAATCTCGGCCTTGATTTCGCCATAAAAATAGTCGCGCGGGATGTTCAGTTGCGTCGGCCCCATTTCCGACATGGCGCGGTCAAAGCAGCGGCCCGTGAATTCCGCCATGCGGGCAGGATTGGTCACGTGGCCTTGATATTTCGTAAATTCCTCGAACATCGGCAGCTGGTTCGCTTCCTGGAAGCCGCCCAGGCCCATGCTCATCGTGCCCGTTTCCGGCGTGATGATCACGACCGGGGTGTGCGCCCAGTAGGCGGCGGCAATGGCCGTGACGCAATTGCTGATGCCGGGGCCGTTCTGGCCGATGACAACGCCATGGCGGCCCGAGACGCGGGCATAGCCGTCAGCCATGTGGCCGGCGCCCTGCTCGTGCACGACGGGAATCAGGCGGATGCCGGCCGGGGCAAAGATATCCATCGGGTCCATGAAGGCCGAGCCCATGATGCCGAACATGTCGGTCACGCCATTGGCGGCCAGGGTTTCCACGAACGCTTCGGACGGCGTCATCTTTTGCGGGCCTACAGGTATCGCGGCTGCGGCGGCTTTTTGCTCGGTCATGTCATTCATGGGTGTCTCCTGGTCTGTGGTAATGAACTGCAGCGTATTTATCAATTTATTTATCAAAAAACGGTATATTTTGTTCCGAAATTTGATATACAATTCAATTTAAGCGTTCGGCAATCAAAAGTCAAACAGAATTTCGAGGAAACGGTACAATTTGAGTTCGAAAATGAAATAAGCTGATGTAACACTCAGATACCCAACCGAGGCCACCATGGACATGATTTCATCCCCAAAACTTGAGCCGGAAAAACTGGAAGGCGACACGCCCACGATGCGTTTGTTTGCCTTGCTGGAAGTGATTGCCGAAAAAGACCAACTGCTGTCGCTGCAAGCGCTGGTGGAAGAAACGGGGCTGCCGAAACCCACACTGCACCGCATGCTGCAACAGCTGGAAAGCGTGGGCGTGCTGCAGCGCGAAAGCGACGGCCGCCACTACAGCACGGGTGTGCGCCTGCGCCGCCTGGCGTCTAACCTCTTGATTAACAACACCTTCCATGGCGCCCGCCGCATGGTCTTGCGCCAGCTGGTCGAGGAAGTGGGCGAAAGCTGCAACCTGACGGCCTTCAGCGGCAGCGAAGTGGTGTACCTGGACCGCGTGGAAACGGCGGCCCCGCTGCGCTTCTACCTGCATCCCGGTTCACGGGTGCCGGCCCACTGCTCGTCCAGCGGCAAGCTGTTCCTGGCGCAGATGACGCCCGTGCAACGGCGCCGCCTGCTGGGCCACATGGAATTGACGCGCTTTACGGACAAGACGGAAACGGACCCCGCCAAGCTGGAACGCGAACTGGAACTGGTGCGCCGCAACGGCTATGCGCTGGACGACGAGGAATTCCTGCCCGGCCTGCTGTGCGTGGCCGTGCTGGTGCCGAACCCGAACGGCCGCTCGAACCTGGCCGTGGCGATCCAGGCGCCCATCATCCGTTTGACGCACGACAAGGCTTTACATTTCTTGCCAGCATTGCAACGCGCCGCGCAAGCCCTGGCCGCCATCGAATCGGAAACCATGCCGACGACGGGCGGGGACGACGACGCATTGCAGACAGGTAATTCATAACCGCTGCGGCACCCATGCTGCGGCTTGACCAGGAGAACAAGGTGCCAGATTCACGCCAACATCCCCCCGCCGCCGCAGCGCAAACCTTGCAGTCCGTGCGCAGCCTGTTCCACATCGACAGCGACCTGCTCGTGCCCGTCTTCACGGAACGCGATCCGCACGTGCCCGACATCGATCCCGCCTACCGCTTCAACAAGGACGTGACCCTGGCGATACTCGCCGGCTTCACGCACAACCGCCGCGTGATGGTGCAAGGCTTGCACGGCACGGGCAAGTCCACGCATATCGAGCAGGTGGCGGCGCGCCTGAACTGGCCCTGCGTGCGGGTCAACCTCGATGGCCACATCAGCCGCCTGGACCTGGTCGGCAAGGATGCCATCGTGCTGCGCGAACAGCAGCAGGTGACGGAATTCGAGGAAGGCATCGTGCCCTGGTCCTTGCAACGCCCCGTGGCCCTGATCTTCGACGAGTACGACGCGGGCCGCCCCGACGTGATGTTCGTCATCCAGCGCATCCTCGAGCGCGATGGCAAGTTTACCTTGCTCGACCAGAACAGGGTCATCACGCCCCATCCCCATTTCCGCCTGTTCGCCACCTCGAACACGGTGGGCCTGGGCAACCTGAACGGCATGTACCACGGCACGCAAGTGCTCAACCACGCGCAGATCGACCGCTGGAATATCGTTGCCACATTGAACTATTTGCCGCAGGACGAAGAAACGGACATCGTGCTGGCGCGTGTCCCCGCCATGAATGACGCGGCGGGCCGCCAGCTGGCAAGCCGCATGGTGGCCGTGGCCAGCCTCACGCGCCACGGCTATGCGGCGGGTGACCTGGCATGCCTGATGTCGCCGCGCACGGTAATCACCTGGGCGGAGAATTGCCAGATCTTCCGCGACCCGGCCCTGGCCTTCCGCCTTTCCTTCCTCAACAAATGCGACGAGGCCGAGCGGCCCATGGTGGCCGAGTATTACCAGCGCTGTTTCAATGAGGAATTGCTGGCGACGGCGCCATGAACGCCGAAGCGACGGCGCCTGCCCCCTACACGCGCGCGCAGCAGGAAACGGACGAGTTGTGCGCGGGCGCCATCCGGGCGCTGAGCGGCCTAGCGGCGATCCGCTACCGGGGCCGGCGCCTGCACGACGGCCACCGCCCCCTGCCCATCCACGCCGCCCATCTGCAGCCCGATGCGGCGCTGCAGGATTTGCCCTCGCTGCGCGGCGCGGCCGACAGCGTGGCCCTGCGCCTGCTGCACACGGATGCGGCCCTGCACAAGTCGCTGTGCCCGGTCGAACCCGTGGCGCGGCTCGTCTTCGAGCTGCTGGAACAGTTAAGAGTGGAAACGCTTGCGCCGGATCAGCATGCCGGCGTCATCGCCAACCTGCGCCACCGCTTTACTGCATGGTCGCACGCGTTCTACGATTCCGGCCTGGCCGAAGGCGCGTCGGGTTTGCTCTTGTACACCGTGTTCCAGATGTGCTGGTCACGCCTGACGGCCAGGCCCGTGCTGGAAAAGACGGAAGATTTCATCGAGGCGACGCGCTGGTCCCTGTCCTCGCAGCTGAGCGGCGACCTGGCGGGCTTACGCCGCCACCGCGCCGACCAGCTTGCCTTTGCCCGCCACGCACTGGCCATCGCCCATGCCGTCGACGCCATGCTGAAAGAGGCGCAGGCGGCGCGCGACGGCAGCCAGGACGACGGGGGCGACGCGAAGGCGCAGGCGGCCTTCAAGCTGCTGCTCGATTTCGACAGCGATAACGACAATGTTCCCGATGCCGCCCCGCTGGGCGACAGCCGCGCCTTCAGCGACGGCGATGGCGGCTACAAGGCGTACTCCACAAGCTACGACCGCGAAGACAAGGCGGGCGAGCTCGTGCGCCGCGCCCTGCTGCTCGAGTACCGCGAACGCATGGATGCGCGCATCGCCAGCCTCGGCATCAACACGGCGCGCCTGGCGCGGCGCTTCACGCAATTGCTGGCCGTGCCCCAACGCGACGGCTGGTCGTTCGGCGAGGAAGAGGGCTATATCGACGGCAGGCGCCTGGCACAGCTGATCAGCTCGCCGTCCGAGCGCCGCTTGTTCCGCAAGGAACAATTCCTGCCGCAGGCCGATTGCCTCGTCACCTTTCTCGTCGATTGCTCCGGCTCCATGAAGACGCATGCGGAATCCGTGGCCGTGCTGCTCGACATATTGCTGCGCGCACTGGATCAGGCCGGCATCACGACGGAATTGCTGGGCTTTACGACGGGCGCCTGGAACGGGGGCCGCGTCAAGCGCGACTGGATGCGCGCCCGTTCGCCCGCCCATCCGGGCCGCTTGAATGAACTCGTGCATATGGTCTTCAAGGATGGCGAGACGAACTGGCGCCGCGCGCGGCCTGACATCGCCGCCCTGCTGAAGGCGGACCTGTACCGCGAAGGCGTCGATGGCGAAGCCGTGGATTGGGCGTGCAAGCGCATGCTGGCACGCCCGGAGCGGCGGCGCATCCTGCTCGTCGTATCAGACGGTTGCCCGATGGATACAGCTACGAATCTGGCCAACGACGAGTTTTACCTGGCGCAACATCTGAAACAGGTGGTGGCGCGCCGCGAAGCGCAGGGCGCCGTGGAAATCTGCGGGCTGGGACTGGGACTGGACCTGGGCGCTTACTACAGCCGCAGCCTGGCCACCACCCTGCCCGCCTCGCTGAACAATGAACTGTTCAGCGAGATCGCCCAGCTGGTTGCCGGGCGCAGCCGGCGCTGATCAGGCGCGGGGCTTGCGGCGCCGCATCATCACGCCGGCCAGCGCCAGCCCCGTCAGCAGCATCACATAGGTTTCCGGTTCCGGCACGGCGCTCACGTATTCATACGTCACTGCCACGCGGCCGGAAGCGGCCGTCTGGAACTGCGTCAGCAAATTGCCCGCGCCGCTGCCCGTCGAGGAACCGATGGCATTCAAGCCCAGGTAAATCAAACCGCCGCCCGCCGAGGAAAACAGGGCAAAGTCGCTGGCGCTGGCGGTCGTGTAGCTATTCGACCCCGTGCTCGAGCGGGGCCCCGTGTCCGCGCCCGAAGTCCCCGCGAAATCGATGCTGCCATCAAAGGCGCTCAGGGCGAATGTCTGCGTGAACAGCGGATTGGCCACCAGCAGGGTGGAATTGTCGGGACGGTACAAGGTCAGCAGCGAGGCCAGGCTCAGGGTCACGTCGGAAGCGCCCGCATCCAGGCTTTCCGCCCTGCCGCTGCCCTGCACGCCCCCTTCCAGATGGAATTTGATCGACGTCAAGGTGCCCAGGCTGCTGTCGAACTTGCCCAGCCCCAGGGTATCTGACCAATTGGTGGCGCCCAGGGCGCGGTCGGCGCTGAAGCTGATGGTCTGGGTGGCCGCCTGCGCGGAAGATGCAGCGCCAAGGCTTAGCACGGCGGCTGCGGCCAGTGCGATGAGAGATTTTTGCATCGATGACTCCTGTTCATTCAATGAGGAAGAGTGGATCACGCAGTGATTCACGCAGGAAGCGCGAGGGAGGTCCCTCGCGCCACAGCCCGGCCATTCAGCTAACCAGACAATTCATTGTAATAAATGAAAGATTCACAATATACTCAGTTTGTTGCAATTTTAAAAATAAGTATTGTTATTTTGATTTCCCATGCAACGATCATGCAGCGGGACGAAGAGAGCGCCGCGCCGTTGCTGGCGCCTCATTCGACGCAGTAACGCACGGCATGCGCTTCCATCGGCAGCGGGATTTCCCAGTTCCACAGCATCGCTTGCAGCTTCTTGTTGCTGAGCGAGGTGTCGCGCTGGCCGTTGCGTCGGAGTAATTCCTTGCGCGGCTGTTCCAGGTACACGAGCTCCACCTGCGCATGGTATTTGTACAGCAGGTTGAGCGTCTTCTCGCGCATCAGCTTGGACAGATGCGTGGCGTTCCACACGAACGGTTCGTGCTTGCGCAGCAGTTCGCGCGCCCGCTCTTCCGCATAGTCGCCCACCTGCCCCTCGTTCTTGCCATGCTTCAAGCCTAAGGCCGTCCGCGCATCGTCAAACGACACGACGGGCAGGCGCGGATGGTGCTTGTCCACCCAGGTATTCTTGCCGGACGCGGGCAAGCCCGACATGACGATCACGCGCGAACCCGGCTCCTGGAACAGGGAATAATCGGGATGCGCCTCGGCGCCGCGAAAGTACTTCACGCGCGTGTGGTCGTCGACGAAGACCCTGCGCTGGCCATAGCAGCCTTCCTCGCGCGCCAGTTCGCGGAACAGCTCGATGGCGTCGAGGATGCGCTGCGGGTCCGGGCAGATGCGGCCGCGGATATCGGCCTCGGCCAGCATGGCCAGCAGGCGGATATCGACTTGCCACGACAGTTCGCGCACGGTAAATTCCGGCGTCACGCCGCGCCGCGATTGTTCCAGCGCAAAGAACGGCACCTGGTGCACGTTAATCAAGCGGCAGATTTCCTCGCGCGCGGCAAACGGCACGTCGTAGTCCCACAGGGCGATGCGCGCATCGAGCGCGCCCTTGCGCGAGTGGCCGGGCTGGCCGATGGCGCCCGTCACGGGGTCGATCACCGTCGTGCTGCACTTGGCCACGTCGTGCAGCAAGGCGGCCAAGAACACGATTTCCTGTTCCGCCCGCGTCGCTTGCTGATATTCAAGCATGCCCAGCAAGGATTCCACCGCCATCATGGTATGCGTCCACACATCGCCTTCCGCGTGGTACACGGGGTTTTGCGGCGTCGTCTTCGCCAGTTCCAGCTGCGGGAAAGCGGCCAGGCAGGCGCTGAAGTCGGGCGACTGGCCCGCTGTGGGCACCAGTTGCTGCAGGGTTTTCCAGTTCATCATTTCATACTCCTTGAGAAGGCTGCCAGTTCGTCGAGCGACTGGCAAGTATGCAAGCCCAGGCTTTCCCACGTCACCAGCGGCTGCGGCGCGTACAGGTCGACGCCGTCGGCCAGCAGGTTCGGGATCAATGGCCGCGTGCTGTGGTGCGAACCGCTGTCGAGGATGGTTTGCGTAAAGTCATGCCGCACCAGCTTGTAGCGGGCCAGCACTTGCGCGTCGTCTTCCACTTTCAGGTACAGGCCTTCCGCGTGGTCGGACTTGTCCGTCTGCTTCCAGCACAGGTCCAGCGGCAAGCGCTCGCGCGCCACCACGCCTTCGAAAGCGTCGCGCCACAGCAGGGACTTGGCCAGCGAATGGCGCAGCAGCTGCCACAGCTGTTTCGGCGACGCGGGCATGGTGCCCGCATACAGCACGGGGACCGACAGCACGGGCGAGCCGGCCAGCATGGCGCGGCGGCGCGCCGTCGACAAAAACATCTGGCTGCGGCGGCAATACACGTCGAACTCGTTGAAATAATGGGGCAGGCGGTCGTAAAACACGGAATGCTTGCTGTAAGACCACTCGCCAAACAGCACAAATTGATCTTCAAGCATATGCAGCAAGGCGTGCTCATGCGCATGGGCCCACGGTTTCAACAGGTTGAACTGGCGTTCGCTGCCGCCGCCCGCCAGGTAGTGGCCGCGCGACTGCAGCAGCACCTCGCCCGCATCGCTGAACGACACGGCGGAGTTGGCGCCATCGATTTTT
The DNA here is from genome assembly GCF_057919405.1 of Janthinobacterium sp. C22. NCBI lineage: Bacteria > Pseudomonadati > Pseudomonadota > Betaproteobacteria > Burkholderiales > Oxalobacteraceae > Janthinobacterium > Janthinobacterium sp. C22. Next base: position 5,226,658 of record NZ_CP193659.1, read on the forward strand.
TCCTCGATGACGACGTATCGGCCGGCCAGCTTTTTCAGGGGCATCTGGTCGGAACCGTCGTCGCCGTCCTGCAGGCGCGAGCCTTCCAGGTGCGGCGTGCGCGGGTATTTAAATAAAGGCAAAGATTGTAAAAACATAGCGTCCCACGCCGCGTTCACCGGGGCGTGTCCATACAGGGTCAGGGGTGCTGACGACGTGTTCGGGCGTGGACGATCAGGACGGTGGTCCTGGATACGTGTGCGGAAAGAGCAAAAACAGTGCCGCAGCAATCGGGGGCGTCAACGCGCCGAACGATGCTGCAGAGAGCATTTCGTCAGCGTTAGCAGGTGATGGCGAAGAAGCGAGGCACTTTTGGCTCCAATAAGGAAGAGGTTCGAGAAAGAACCGCGAATATAAAGGCTGTTTGATTATTTTGCAAGTGGCTCATCCTATCGTGCGCATCCCTCGCTTTGCAATCCCCGCAAAATTTGCTAAGCTGGCGGCACTTCCTGTCGCTGCTGCGTGGAAAACAAACATGGCCCTTGCAAAAGGGCCGTGCATTCGTTATTTCCGGAGCAGAATCGTGTTTCCCATATCCAGATTACAAAAAGCCCTGCGCCGCCAGGGCATCGCCGTCGCCTATGCCGACGGCATTTATACACTCAGCAATCCGCACGCCCAGGCGTCCGTGCTGCTGCCCCACAACTTTCCCCTCGAGGAAAAAGCCGTGCGCCAGCTGATGGAGTTTGCCGCCGTCGCCGTGCCGGGCCAGGATGGCCATGTGTGCAAGGCCTGCGCCACGCCCGACTTCCACCCTGGCAGCATCGCGCCCGTCGGCAGCATCGTCGCCACCAGCCCCGACATGGTGATCCCCGCCATTCCCGGCACGGACATCGCCTGCGGCATGCGCCTGATCACGACGGGCCTGACCCTGGCCCAGTTCGAAGCGCGCAAGCCGCAGCTATTGAGCAAGCTCAAACACGTGTTGCTGGAAGACGGCCGCAACGTGCCGCTGCGCTCGAAGGCGTTTGCCGCCCTGTTCGACGTGGGACCGGAAGCGTTCATCGACAGCCTGCACAAGGATGGCATGTGCGGCCTGTGGCCCCGCGTCGACAAGGAGCGTTTGTTGCGCGAGCTCGACGCTTGCATCGCCCTGCGCGAACTGGGCGGCGGCTTGCGCCATGCGCCCGAAGCGCTGGTGGGCACGCGCGAAGTGATACGCGACCCCAGCCTGGGCACGACGGGATCGGGCAACCATTTCGTGGAAATCCAGCTGGTCGATACGGTCATGGACCGCCACGCTGCGTACCGGCACGGGCTGGTGCCCGGCGAAGTGGTCGTCATGATCCACAGCGGCAGCCGCGACGTGGGTTTTTTCGTCGGCAGCCGCTGGATGGACCGCGCCAGGGAGGCGTGGCCGAAAGGCGTGCGCCACCCGCAGTCTGGCCTGTACGGCTTGACGGGCGAACTGGCCGGCGAATACATGGATGCCATGGGCGTGGCCTCGCGCTACGCCTGGGTCAACCGCATGGTATTGGCCGAACTGGTGCGCGACAGCCTGTCGCAAGTGTTTGCGCAGGATCAATCGCGCCTGGTGGTGGACGTGCCGCACAACGTCATCCTGCGCGAGCATGGCATGAACATCCACCGCAAGGGCGCCACGCCGGCGCGCGAGGGCGACCTGGCGCTGATCCCCGGCTCCATGGGCGACTATTCCTATGTGGCAACGGGGATGGGCAACCCCGACTGGCTGTGGTCGTGCTCGCACGGCGCGGGGCGCAGCATCCGCAGGCAAGCCATGCGCGCCATCCGGCCCACGGTGGGCGGCGACGAGATGACCTTCCAGTGCGTGACCCTGCGCGAGGAACGCCGCGTCGAGGAAGCGCCGATGGCCTATAAAAAGATCGGTCCCGTCATCGCCGCGCAGGAGGAAGCGGGCTTGCTGCAATCGGTGGCGCGCTTGAAACCTTTATTGACGTTCAAGGCCTGAGCAACTGCGGCACGGCCGCCGCCATCAGCGAGAGGCCGATGGCGGTCAGCACGGCAAACGCGATGCGGCGCATGCCGCGCTGGGCGATCGGCGGCGGGTAGCGCTTGCCTGCCATGGTGGCCAGCACGCCGACGGGCAAGGCCAGCGCGCACAGCAGCAAGACTTTCGCGTCGAGCTGGCCCTGGCTGCCCGCCATCAGCGAGCGCCCGCCCGCGCTGATGGCGAACAAAAAGATCAGGCTGTAGCGGATGGTGGTCAAACTCATTTCCTGGCGATAAAACTGGTACACGAGCGGCGGGCCGGCCAGCGAAAACAGACCCGAGAACAGGCCGCCGCACACGCCGCTGATGAAAAAGCTGCGCTTGTCCGCCGCGCCCGGTCCCGGCGGCGCCTGCAGCAGGATGCTGACGCCGCCATACACGATGGCTGCGCCCAGCAACAGTTTCAGCACGGGCGCATATGCCTGGTCCAGATATCCCAACAGCAACACGCCGGCCGCCATGGCCGGCAGCAAGCCGATGCTGGCGGCGCGGATGGCGCGCCAGTCCAGGTGGTGCAAGGCGCCCGGCAAGGCCACCAGGCAATTGGCCAGGGACAACAAACTGACGAGGGCCGCCAGCGCGGGCACGGGCGCCAGGCCGAGGCCGCTGGCCACGCCCATGACGATCATGCCCAGGCCAAAGCCCGTGACGGTCTGGAAATACGTGCCGGCCGCCACCACGCCCAGCAACGCCAGCACGGGCAGGCTGAACAACTCAGCGCCCACCCTGGGCCTGCACGGCCGTCACGGCAATGACGTTGTAGACGTCGTCGGCGCTGCAGCCGCGCGACAGATCGTTGGCCGGCTTGTTCAAGCCTTGCAGCAAGGGGCCGATGGCGACGGCGCCGCCCATGCGTTCGGCCAGCTTGTAGCCGATATTGCCCGCGTCCAAGTTCGGGAACACCAGCACGTTGGCGCGGCCGTTGACGACGGAATCCTTGACTTTTCTCTGGGAAATCTCGGCCACGATGGCCGCGTCCAGCTGCACGTCGCCATCGATGGCCAGCAGCGGACGCTGGGCCTTGACCCGGTCCGTGGCCGCATGCACCTTGTCAACGGCCGCGTGGTGGGCGCTGCCGCTGGTGGAAAACGACAGCATGGCGACCCGCGGTTCTTCCATCAGCAAGGCTTGCGCGCTGTCGGCGGCGGCCATGGCGATGTCGGCCAATTCCTCGGCCTTCGGGTCAACGACGAGGGCGCAGTCGGAAAAGATGAATCCGCCCTTCAGGCTGTGAAACGGTTCGCACAGCATCATCAGGAAAAAGCTCGACACGAGCTTGAAGGCCGGGTCGACGCCGATGATCTGGATGGCACTGCGCACCACGTCGGCCGTCGTGTGCACGGCCCCCGCCACGCAGCCGTCGGCGTCGCCCAGGCGCACCATCAGGTTGGCGTAGCACAGCGGATCCTGCACGGCGATGCGCGCCTGCTCCACCGTCATACCCTTGGCTTGACGCAGCACAAACAATTGCTGGGCATAGTGTTCCGACTCGTCGGACGTGGCCGGATCGACCAGGCGCACCGCGTCCAGGTCCAGTCCGTGCTCCTGCGCCAGGGCGAGGATGGCGGCCGGCTTGCCGACGAGGGTGATGTGCGCCAGGCCTTCGGCAGCGGCACGCGCGGCAGCCTGCAGCACGCGCGCATCGTCGCCCTCGCACAACACGATGTTTTTCGGCACGGCGCGGGCTTGCTCGATGATGCGGTGCAGGGCTTTCATGGGTACTCCAATTCGGTAAAAAAGTGCCGGAACCATGGAAGCATAAAGATGGTTCCGGCACATAAAACCCGGCAAGCCGGGGTCATACAAGGATCGGTCGGGATGGCGTCGGATGACGCCGGGCCTGGCTACTGCCCGGGTGGTGTCGGATGACGCCGGGCTTTGCCCGGCTAATCCGACCTACACAGTCGCGTAGGTTGGGTAGGTTGGATTAGCCTGAAAGGCGTAATCCAACAACCTCAGCGCATCAAACGTAGTCTTTATACTTATCCAGATGACGCACCGGCTTGCTCAGCGCATCGCGGCGGAACGGGTCACCCAGCTCGCGCGTGCACATGATTTCGATGATGGTCGTCTTGCCTTCATTCATCTGCATGTCGATCGCCTTCTTCAGGGCCGGCCCCACGTCTTCCAGCTTGTCGACCGTGATGCCTTCGGCGCCCATGGCCCGCGCGATCTCGGCGAAGCTCTGGTTGTCGAGCTCGCCGGCGACGAAACGGCGGTTGTAGAAATCGACCTGGTTCTTCTTCTCCGCGCCCCACTGGCGGTTGTGGAACACCACGGCCGTCACGGGAATGTTGTGGCGCACGCAGGTCATCGTTTCCATCAGGCTCATGCCCCAGGCGCCGTCGCCCGCATACGACACGGCCGGACGGTGGGGAGCCGCCACTTTCGCGCCGATGATGGTCGGGAAGGCATAGCCGCAGTTGCCAAAGCTCATTGCCGCAAAGAAGCTGCGCGGCTTTTCAAAGCGCAAGTAACTATTGGCCACCGAATTGATGTTGCCGATGTCGGTCGACACCATCACGTCTTCCGGCATGGCTTTTTCCAGCTCGCGCAAGACCTGGCGCGGGTGCAGGTAGTTGCCCGGCTCTTTCTTCTGCTCTTCGATCATGTCCAGGCTGTACGCATCTTTTTCATGGGTCCAGTTGGTCAACTCCTCTTCCCATGCGGCCTTTTCCGCTTGCACGGTGGCATAGCGCGCGTCGCGCGTGGCATCGCAGTCGAGCGTCTTGCCATCGAGGCGGGACAGGATGGCTTTCGCGGCCGCCTTGGCATCGCCGCAGATACCGACCGAAATCTTTTTCACCAAACCGAGCATCTTGTTGTCGGCGTCGATCTGGATGATCTTGGCATTCTTCGGCCAGTAATCCATGCCGTGCTGCGGCAAGGTGCCGAACGGCCCCAGGCGCGAACCGAGGGCGACGACGACGTCGGCCTGGGCGATCAGTTTCATGGCCGCTTTCGAGCCTTGATAGCCGAGCGGACCGCACCACAGCGGGTGGCTGGCGGGAAACGAGTCGTTATGCAGATAGCTGTTCACCACGGGCGCGCCGAGGCGCTCGGCCAGGGCCTTGCACTCGTCGATCGCTTCGCCCATGACGACGCCGCCGCCCGAGATAATCACGGGGAACTTGGCCTTGGCCAGGAGCTCCGCCGCATCGTTCAGGCTTTGCTCGCCGCCGGCGCCGCGGTCCAGGCGGTTCGGTTTTGGAATCTCGGCCTTGATTTCGCCATAAAAATAGTCGCGCGGGATGTTCAGTTGCGTCGGCCCCATTTCCGACATGGCGCGGTCAAAGCAGCGGCCCGTGAATTCCGCCATGCGGGCAGGATTGGTCACGTGGCCTTGATATTTCGTAAATTCCTCGAACATCGGCAGCTGGTTCGCTTCCTGGAAGCCGCCCAGGCCCATGCTCATCGTGCCTGTTTCCGGCGTGATGATCACGACCGGGGTGTGCGCCCAGTAGGCGGCGGCAATGGCCGTGACGCAATTGCTGATGCCGGGGCCGTTCTGGCCGATGACAACGCCATGGCGGCCCGAGACGCGGGCATAGCCGTCAGCCATGTGGCCGGCGCCCTGCTCGTGCACGACGGGAATCAGGCGGATGCCGGCCGGGGCAAAGATATCCATCGGGTCCATGAAGGCCGAGCCCATGATGCCGAACATGTCGGTCACGCCATTGGCGGCCAGGGTTTCCACGAACGCTTCGGACGGCGTCATCTTTTGCGGGCCTACAGGAGCGGGTGGATGCACTGCGGCGGCTGCGGCGGCTTTTTGGTCGGACAAATCGGTCATGGCTCAGTCTCCTTACGGTTTTATAAAAAATCGGTATATTTTGTTCCGATATTTGAAATACGTGTTCAATTTAACGGTTGCGAAATGCGCTGTCAATGAAAATTCATGAAAAATCGGACTGTTTCATTCCTGAATCCGGAATCCGTGACTTAGACCCATTCCTGAAACAACAATGGCGGCTTATCCGCAACAGACAAGCCGCCATCGCCACCTGCACTGCCGCGTTTAGAACTTCAGGCGCATGCCGGCCGTGAAGGCGCTCGAGTTATGCCCAGGCAAGGGCACGCTGCCGCCGCTCGATGCGTCGCCGACGAAGTTGGTGCCCCCGCCATCGTTGCTGATGCGCCCGTATGAGGTGTACAGGTTGGTGCGCTTCGACAAGGCATAGGTGTAGCCGATGGCCAGCTGGCGCCCGCCGCGGCGCGCATTCGTGCGGTCATCCTTGCGGATATACGAGGCCATAACGCTGCCCGCCGCGCCCACGGGGGCCGACGCGCCCAGCATGTAGTTGCGGAAATCCGTGCCCGCATCGTCCTTGTCCGTTTCATACGCGGCGTGCAGCTTGGCGGGACCGAAGTCGTAAGTGCCGCCCAACAAGGTGACTTTCGCCGTGTTCAGCGGCGTATCCTTGCGGTTGTCATGCGCCAGCGTCAGCACGAGCGGACCGTTGGCGTAGTCGATGGAAAAGTCGATGGTGCGGCCCAGGGTATTGCTGTCCGGCTTTTCACCGAGGCCATACATGATCGATGCCGACAGGCCCTTCACCTTCGGCGTCTCGTACATGATGGAGTTTTTCGTGCGCAGGCTGGCCACGCTCATCAGGTTGATCGAGGCGCCCGTCATGCCCGTCTCGAAGGGGTCGATATTGTCCAGCGCGGTGAACAGCGGGTTGTGCTGCAAGCCCAGGTTCACGGTGCCGAAGCCGCCGGACAGGCCCACGTAGGCCTTGCGCCCGAACAAGGCGCCCTGGCGGTTGGCGCCCGTGTCCACGTCGAGGCCATTTTCCAGCAGGAAGTTGGCTTTCAAGTTATTGCCCAGGTCTTCCGTGCCCTTGAAGCCGATGCGGCTGCCCGACTGCACGCCGGTGGCCAGCTTGGTGACGGAACCGTCCGCGCCGCCGTGCTCGGACGTGAAGCCCGCGTCGAGCAAGCCGTACACGGTGACGGACGACTGGGCGCCGGCGCTGCCGGCGAAGAATGTGGCGAAAATTGCTGCCGCTACGAGTGTGTGTTTCATGTCATCTCCAGGTATTGTGGTTTTTATGGGTGCTTCAAACAGAATCAACAACGGTGCTGCAAACTGCGGCAAATGCGGCGGCTCAGGCGATCAGCCCGGCCATCGGCGACGAGGGCGAAGCGCTCATGACGCCCGCTCTCCGGGGCATGCGTCCGGCCAGATAGGCCTCGCGTCCGCCCTGCACTGCCAGTTTCATGGCGCGCGCCATGCGGATAGGCTCGCGCGCCGCCGCAATGGCGGTATTCATCAAAATGCCGTCGCAACCGAGTTCCATGGCGATGGCGGCGTCCGACGCCGTGCCGACACCGGCATCGACCAGCACGGGCACACGGGCTTGCTCGATGATCAGCGACAAGTTCCAAGGATTGAGTATGCCCATGCCCGAGCCGATCAGGGACGCCAGCGGCATGACGGCGATGCAGCCGAGGTCTTCCAGCATGCGCGCCTGGATGGGGTCGTCGCTGCAATACACCATCACCTGGAAGCCGTCGCGCACCAGCTGTTCCGCCGCCTTTAACGTTTCCGGCATGTTCGGGAACAGGGTCTTTTCATCGCCCAGCACTTCCAGCTTGCACAGCGGATGGCCGCCCAGCAGCTCGCGCGCCAGCTGCAAGGTATAGACGGCGTCGCGCGCGTTGTAGCAGCCGCCCGTGTTGGGCAGGATCGTGTATTTCGACGGCGGAATGAAGTCGAGCAGGTTCGGCTCGCCCTTTTCCTGGCCGATATTCACGCGCCGGATGGTGACGGTGACGATTTCGGCGCCGCTCTCTTCGATGGCGAGGCGCGTTTCCTCGAAATCCTTGTATTTACCGGTGCCCACCAGCAGGCGCGACTGGTAGGTGGTGCCGGCCAGGGTCAGGCCGCCGGTTGGCTGGCGGGGGTGGCGTCGTCTCTCATCGTGGTGCTCTCCTAAGTTGAACCAACGCGGCCTCTTGCCGGGGGCTTCGCCGCAAAACGCAAAATCGACTTCCGGCCGCCGTCCCGACACGAGGTCGGCGATCGCCCTGCCCGCGCCGCAGCCCATGGTCCAGCCCAGGGTACCGTGGCCCGTGTTGAGATAGAGCTGGCGGTAGCGCGTCGTACCGATATACGGCACGTTCGACGGCGTCAGGGGGCGCAAGCCGGCCCAGTAGACGGGATCGCTGTAATCGCAGGCGTGGGGGAACAGCGCCTGCACGCGGCGCGTGATGGCGGCGCAGCGCACGGGGTTCAGCTCGCGCGTGTAGCCGTTCAGCTCGCACGTGCCGGCCACGCGCAGGCGCGATCCCAGGCGCGAAAACACCAGCTTATGGCCGTCATCCGTCAGCGATACGCTCGGTGCGCTGACGGGGTCAATGATCGGATACGTGGCGGAATAACCTTTACCCGGATACAACATCAGGCGGATGCCCAGCGGCTGCAGCAGCGGTGCGGAAAAACTGCCCATGGCCACCACCACGGCATCCGCATGCTCGATGCGGTGGCGGCCTTGCGCATCGATGCATTCCACGCCCGTGATGCGTGCGCCATCGGCCAGCAGCCGCGTCACCGTCGTGCCGTACTGGAAATCCACGCCGGTGACCGCCGCGCGCGCGGCCAGCGCCTTGGTAAACAAGTGCACGTCGCCCGACTCGTCGCTGGCCGTGAAGTCGCCGCCGACGATCTGGCCGCGCGCATGCGCCAGGGCCGGTTCCAGCCGGATCACTTCGTCGGCGCTGACGGTATTGCGCGGGCAGCCCAGTTCGCGCAGGAGCGCGGCGCCCGCCTGCGATTTATCAAACTCCTGCTGGTCCGTATAGAAATGCAGGATGCCCCGCTCGAGGTGGTCATAGGCGATGCCCGTCTCGCGGCGCAAGGCTTGCAGGCTCTGGCGGCTGTACTCGGCCAGGGCGACGATCTGGCGCATATTGCGCGCCACCCGCGATGGCAGGCATTCGCGCAGGTAATGCAAGGTCCACTGCCATTGCAGCGGATCGAGGCGGGGACGGAGCAGCAGCGGTGCGTCGTCCTTGCCCAGCCAGCTCAGGACCTTGCGCAGGGTGGCGGGATTCGCCCACGGCTCCGCGTGCGAGACGGAAATCTGTCCGCCGTTGGCAAAACTGGTTTCCTGCGCCGCGCCCGCCTGGCGCTCGAGAACGCGCACGTCGTGGCCCGCCTGGCGCAAATACCAGGCCGATGCCGTGCCGACCACGCCGGCGCCGAGAACGAGGATCTTCATGGCGAATGGCCAGCGCTCAGCGCGTCAGCAGCACGGCGATGGCGACGAAGGCGGCGATCCACACCGTCTCCATCACCAGCATGATCACGGGACGCCAGCCCAGCGAGGCCAGCGACTGGAACGAGGTTTTCACGCCCAGGGCGGCAATGGCGATGACGAGACAGGCGCGCGAGGCATTGTTGATCCAGCCATTCACTTCCTGCGGAATCAGGCCCAGGCTGTTGGTGATGACGAGCCAGACAAAGCCGATCAGGAAGAACGGCACGAGCGGCGGCGCATCGACTTCGCTCTTGCCGTCCTTGCGCTTGAACATGATCGACAGGCCCAGCACGACGGGCACGAGGCACGCCACGCGCGTCAGTTTCACGAAGGTGGCGACATCGCCCGTATGGTTGCTGACCAGATAGCCGGCGCCCACCACCTGCGCCACGTCATGAATCGTGCCGCCGATGAACACGCCCGCCTCCGTCGGGTCAAAACCCAGCAGCTTGACCAGCAGCGGGTAGACGATCATCGCCAGGGTGGACAGCGAGGTCACGCCCACCACCGTCAGCAGGGTGAATTTTTCGTTCTCCTTGGTTTGCGGCAGCACGGCCGAGATGGCCAGCGCGGCCGAGGCGCCGCAGATGGCCACGGAGCCGCCCGACAAAATGCCTTCCGTGATGGGGCGTTTCAGCCATTTGGCCAGCAGGTAGCCGAAGCCCAGGGTGGCGATCAGCCCGCCGACGACGATCAGCAACGGCGTCACGCCGACCGAGGCGATCTGGTTGAAGGTGATGCGCGCCCCCAGCAGGGCCACGCCCGTGCGCAGCAGCACCTTGCTGCAAAACTCGATGCCGGGCTTGCAGGTGGGGTCGGACGCGAGGAAATGGAAAGCCAGGCCGAAAAACAGCGCATACAGCAGCTGGGGGCCGCCGTAATTGCTGGAAATAAAGGTGGCCGACAGGGCGATCACCAGCGCGATGGCCACGCCGGGCCAGCTGCGCAGCACGGCGCGGGGCCGCCAGATGGCGATGGCGGAAGACAAATAGGGGATGTTCTTGTCGACAACGCGTGTTATCGCTGAGGAGTTGGTTTTCATGCGGGTCCGCTCATAATGTTTTAAAAATTGGGACATTTCATCTCGTTTTTTAATAATACACGATGAGCTAGCGAAGTCCATGCTTTTCCATGAAAATCGAAACCGGATGTTCCGGAAACCGACATTTTAATGATGCCGGCACCATAAACGACAAGCGGCGCGGCCCTTGGCAGGGACGCGCCGCTCTTTACTTAAGCGTTAAAAAGTTACTTTTTGTTCAAGCGGGTGATCAGGCTGGACGTGTCGTAACGGTTGCCGCCCGCCTGCTGCACTTCGCCATAGAACTGGTCCGTCAAGGTCGTCACGGGCAAGTCGCTGCCGTTGCGCTTGGCTTCGGCCAGGCAGATGCCCAGGTCCTTGCGCATCAGGTCGACGGCGAAACCGAAGTCGAACTTGCGCGCTATCATGGTCTTGCCGCGGTTTTCCAGCTGCCACGACTGCGCCGCGCCCTTGGAAATCACGTCCACCACCAAGGCCGCATCGAGGCCCGCGTTTTCCGCAAAAGCGATGCCCTCGCTCAAGGCTTGCACCAGGCCCGCGATGCAGATCTGGTTGACCATTTTCGTGAGCTGGCCGGAACCGGAAGCGCCCATGTAGGTGACGGCGCGCGAGAACAGGGCGATGACGGGCTCGGCACGTGCATACGCTTCCGCATCGCCGCCCACCATCACGGTCAGCTTGCCGTTTTCCGCACCGGCCTGGCCGCCGGACACGGGCGCGTCAAGGAAGAACACGCCCTGCTCTTTCGCCGCCGCGTGGATGGTGCGCGCCGCTTCGGCGGACGCCGTCGTGTGGTCGATCAGGATGCTGCCCGGCGCCATGGCGGACAGCAAGCCGCCCTCTTCCAGGATCACTTGATACAGATCGTTATCGTTGCCGATGCAGGTGAAGACGAACTCGGCACCCGCAGCGGCGGCGGCCGGCGTGGCGGCGCTGCTGCCCTTGTATTGCTCCAGCCAGGCGGCCGCGCGGGCCGGGTTGCGGTTGTACACGGTGACGTCGTGCCCGCCCGCCGCCAGGTGACCTGCCATGGGGAAACCCATGACGCCCAAACCGATGAATGCCACTTTTGCCATTTTGTCCGTCCTGTCGATGTGTGAATCCGATTATTGTTGCACAAACAGTCGCCGCCGGCAGCATCAAGGCGCGGGGGCGCGCCGATAATACAGGTCGAACTCTTCCTCGCCGTCCGCCACGAAGCCGTGACGCACATAGAAGCGGTTCGCCTCGCTGCCGCGCAAGGCGCCCACGCGCACGCTCTTGCGGGCCGCATCGGCCTCGGCAAACACGCGCGCCAGCACGGCCGCGCCCATGCCTTGCCGCTGGCATTCCGGCGCCAGGTAGAGGTGGTCGAGCAGCAAATAATCCGCTTGCGGGCGCAACACATAGAAGCCGGCCAGCGCGCCGCCATGGCGCAACTGCCAGGTGCAATCGGGGTCGTAGGTGGACAGGAAACGCTGGCGCGCCCGCTGCGGATCATAGCGGCCGATGCGCTCCAGGCTGTCGCGCATGGCGGCCACGCGCAGGCTGGCCAGCGCCTCGCCATCGGCGATGCTGGCAGGGACGAAGGTCAGCATGGCGTCACAGCACTGCGCACAATGCCGCCATCAACGCCGCGCACTCAGCCGGATTGCCGATGCTGATGCGCAAATACTGGCTGATGCGCGGAGCGTTGAAATGGCGCACGATCACCGACTTGGCGCGCAAGCCGGCCGCCAGTTGCGCCGCATCATGCTGCGGGTGGCGGGCAAAGATGAAATTGGCCACCGACGGCAGCACTTCGAAGCCCAGCGCCGCCAGGTCCGCCGCCAGCTGTTCGCGGCTGGCGATGACGGCCTGGCGCGTCTGCTGGAAATACGCTTCATCATGCAGCGAAGCGACGGCGCCGGCCAGGGCCAGCCTATCCAGCGGATACGAGTTGAAACTGTTCTTCACCCGTTCCAGCGCCTCGATCAAATCCGCATGGCCGAAGGCGCAGCCGACGCGCAAGCCGGCCAGCGAACGCGATTTCGAGAACGTCTGCACCACCAGCAAGTTCGGATACTTGTCGATCAGGGCCACGGCGCTCTCGCCGCCGAAATCCACGTACGCTTCATCGACCACGACCACGGCGTCGGGATGGTCGCGCAGCAAGGTTTCCACGCCGGCCAGCGGCAAGTCCACGCCCGTGGGCGCGTTGGGATTCGGGAAGATGATGGCGCCGCACGGCCCCGGTAGTCTTCAGGACGGATGCGCATGGCCTCGTCGAGCGGCACGGTACGGTAATCGATGCCGTACAGCTTGCAATACACGGGATAGAAACTGTAGCTGATGTCCGGGAACAGCAGCGGCGCATCGTGCTTGAGCAAGGCCATGAAGGCCAGCGCCAGCACTTCGTCGGAACCGTTGCCGACGAACACTTGCGCGCTGTCGAGTCCGTGGTAGGCGGCCAGGGTTTGCTTCAGTTCGCTGGCGGTGGGATCGGGATACAGGCGCAGGCTGTCGTTGGCCGCGTCGCGCAATACTGCCAGCACCTGCGGCGACGGGCCGTAGGGGTTTTCGTTGGTGTTGAGTTTCACCAGGTCGGGCAGTTTCGGCTGCTCGCCGGGGACGTAGGGGGTCAGCTCGCTGACGATGTTGCTCCAGAATCGGCTCATTGCTTTTATGGGTGGGGTCGGGATGGGAGGGGGTAGATTAACATAGGCTGAGCGGGGTCAAGGTGGAATGCAGGGTGAGGGGTAGCGTCAAACTTCGGACCCAAGCTGGCGAGAGAATGGCCGACTTGCAGCACGCAACAACACTGACATAACACTTGGCGAGGAATAGCAAGGCTATGGACGATACTCTCGGGACACTGTTTGACAGCGGTGAAAAAAGCGAGGAGCATGAAATGAAAAGCATGGAGGATTTGGTCATGGACGAGCAAGTCACCACATTGGCAAAAGATATGGCAGACGTAAAAGCGGATGTTGCCGTTCTAAAGACGGATGTCAGCGGCTTGAAACTGGACGTGGCGGTGGTGCGTTCCAATTATGCGACCAAGTCCGATGTGGCTGAGGCGAAGTCGGCTGTCATTCTGTCGTGCGTGGGGACGATAATTGCTATGTCGGGCGTCGTGTTTGCGGTGGCGCGGCTGGTGCACTAGCTTGCGTTACGTTAGTGGGGCGCTGGATTTCAAGGCCTGAATGGAGGAAAAAACGCCTTGCGCTGCGCGCTTTGGGCGGTTTTTTCTACCTGGCCTTGATGTGTCGCAGGCTTTTTGGCATCGCTAATAAAAAAGCTCCCTTGCGGGAGCTTCTCTTATGTATTCTGGCGGAGAGGGTGGGATTCGAACCCACGGTACGATTTAACGTACGCTTGATTTCGAGTCAAGTACATTCGACCACTCTGCCACCTCTCCGTTTACTGCGGTCTATTCGTTCAAACTGGCATGCCTGTTTGAACGAGGCGCTATTTTAGCATGGGTGTTGTTGGGTTGGGTAGGGGTTTATTGGTGATTTGCAACTCAATGCTGGACGCCAACCCGAAAAAACAATTGGGCGATTCGGGGAGTCTCGCGCGAGTACGCGCTCGTCTTCGAAGCTGCCGCCTTGGCGCACGCGTAAAAACCAATTGGGCGATTCGGAGAGCCCCGCGCAAATATGCGCGGGGCTTCGAATCCCACGCGTACGCCCCGCAGGGGGCGTACTCCTCTTCGCCGCCACAAATAAAAAAGCTCCCTTGCGGGAGCTTTTTCTATTTGTTCTGGCGGAGAGGGTGGGATTCGAACCCACGGTACGATTTAACGTACGCTTGATTTCGAGTCAAGTACATTCGACCACTCTGCCACCTCTCCATTTACTGCGGTCTTTTCCCGCATTGCTGCGAGAAGGCAAGATTATAGCAGCCGCCTGAAAAAATGGAAGGACTATTTTAAGCCTTCCATTGCAGCAAGCTGCCTGGTCTTTTTTACGCCTTCAGATGCGTCAGGCCGCCCATGTACGGGCGCAGCACTGGCGGGATTTCGACGCTGCCGTCCGCTTGCTGGTAGTTTTCCAGCACCGCGACCAGGGTGCGGCCCACTGCCAGGCCGGAGCCGTTCAGGGTGTGGGCCAGTTCCGGCTTGCCGGCGGCGTTGCGGAAACGTGCCTGCATGCGGCGGGCCTGGAAGGCTTCCGTGTTCGACAGGGACGAGATTTCGCGGTAGGTGTTCTGCGCCGGCAGCCACACTTCCAGGTCGAAGGTCTTGCTGGCCGTAAAGCCCATGTCGCCCGTACACAGCGACATCACGCGGTATGGCAGGCCCAGGCGTTGCAAGATCGTTTCCGCGTGGCCGACCATTTCTTCCAGCACCTGGTACGAGGTGTCCGGGTGCACCACTTGCACCATTTCCACTTTGTCGAACTGGTGCTGGCGGATCATGCCGCGCGTGTCGCGGCCATAGCTGCCCGCTTCCGAACGGAAGCATGGCGTATGGGCCGTCATTTTCAGGGGCAATTGATCGAGCGCCAGGATTTCATCGCGGGCGATGTTGGTCAGCGACACTTCCGACGTGGGGATCAGGTAGAAGGTCTCGCCCTCGCCTTCCACGCCGCCTTTTTTCACCGAGAACAGATCGGCTTCGAATTTCGGCAGCTGGCCCGTGCCGCGCAGCGAATCCGCGTTGACCATGTACGGCGTATAGCATTCCGTGTAGCCGTGCTCGTCAACGTGCGTGTTGAGCATGAATTGCGCCAGTGCACGGTGCAAACGGGCGATGCCGCCCTTCATCACGGAGAAGCGCGAACCGGTCAGCTTGGTGGCCACTTCGAAATCGAGGCCCAGCGGGGCGCCCACGTCGACGTGATCCTTGACTTCGAAATCAAACGTGCGCGGCGTGCCGACCTTGCGCACTTCCACGTTGCCCGACTCATCCGTGCCTACCGGTGCCGATTCGTGCGGCAGGTTCGGCACGGCCATGATGAAGTCGCTCAGCTTGGCTTGCACCAGGGTCAGGGCCGCTTCATCGGCTTTCAGTTCATCGCCCAGGCCGGCCACTTGCGCCATCACGGCCGAGGTGTCTTCCCCTTGCCTTTCAACATGCCGATTTGCTTGGACAGCGCGTTGCGCTTGCCCTGCAGTTCCTCGGTGCGCGTCTGGATCGCCTTGCGTTCGGCTTCGAGGGCGGTAAAACCTGCCACGTCGAGCTGGAATTTGCGCGTCGCCAGGCGTTCTGCGACGTTGGCGATGTCTTTACGGAGAAGTTGGATATCTATCATGGGTGGATGGCGGTGCCGATGTATCGAAAGCACTCATTGTACCAAGACCCTGTTCACTTCGATGAGTTTTGCGCAAGGTCAACCATCGTCATGGCAGCCTGACCGGGCACTCGCGCCCGCTTTACGGCGGATACTTAAATGAAAGCGGCTTTTTCAGCGTCCGTCAGGCGGCGGGCGCTGACGGTGACGACGGGCATGCTGCTGTCGGCGGCCTGGGCGATCACGGTGTTGCTGGCGCTCACTTCCAAGGTATTCGCGCCGGCGGTGGCGAAGCTGGCGCCGATGGCGATAATGGCGGCGGCGACAAAGGTGATTTCCATGTTTTTCAGTACGTTCATGATGTGACTCCTGGTTAGTTTGTTTCGTTGACTGCTGCTGGTATGGTGCTACTTTAGCCAACGGCGGCAAACAAGGCCACCGGCTTGCGACCGGCGGCGAAAAACAGGGAGCGAACGGTGAAAAACGGGGACTGAAACGCAAAGAATAGTTACAAGGCCTCATGCACCAGGCGGCCCAGCCGGCCGATGGCCTGCTCGATGCGCGGCGTCCACGCATTGCCGCAATTGAGGCGCAGATAATTGCCGAACTTGCCCGAGGCCGAGAACAGCTGGCCCGGCATGTAGGCCACGCCGCCGGCGATGGCCTGGCCATGCAGGGCCAGCGCATCGACCTGCGGCGGCATCTGCACCCACAGCACGAAACCGCCCTGCGGCTCGGACAGCATGCAGTCCGCCGGAAAGCTGGTCGCCACGGCATCGGACATGCGCGCGATGCGCTGCACCAGGGTGCGCCGCATCTTGCGCAGCTGCTGGTCGTAGCTGCTGCCTTCCAGAAAGTCGGCCAGCACGGCCTGGAAGAAATGGCTGGTGGCGCCGCTCGACACGGTTTTCAGCAGGGCCACTTCCTGCGCGTAGCGCCCGGCCAGCACGTAACCGACGCGCGACGCGGGCGTGATAGCCTTGGAAAACGAGGAACACAGCAGCACATTGCCGCTCGTATCGTAGGCCTTCACGGGCCACGGGCGCTGCGGCGCAAAGCACAGGTCGCCATACACATCGTCTTCCACCAGCGGAATATTGAATTCCGACAGCAAGCCCGCCAAGCGCTTCTTGTTCGCTTCCGGCATGACGCAGCCCAGGGGATTATTCGCGTTCGGCACGAACAGGCAAGCCTGCACAAGGCCGGCGCGCAGGGCCAGTTCCAGCGCGTCGAGCGACGGCCCCGTCTTCGGGTCGGTGGGGATTTCCAGCGCCTTCATGCCCAGGCTTTCGATCATCTGCAGCAGTACGAAATACGTGGCCGACTCGATGGCGATGGTGTCGCCCGGTTTGGCGACGGCGCGCAGGCACAGGCTGATCGCTTCCGTGCAGGAATTCGTCACGACGATCTCGCGCGGGTCCAGCTTGCCCCAGTCCAGCGCGCGGCGCGCGACCTGCCGCAAAAATTGCCTTCGCTGACGTCGTAGCAGCTGACCTTGCTCAACAAGGCGGGCTCGCGCCGGGCCACCGCGCTGATGGTGCGCTGCATGCGCTTGATGGGCAATATCTCGTCGGGCGGCCACGCCGTGCCCAGCTGCACGATAGCGGGCGCCTCGTTTTCCTTCAGCACGCGCATCAACAGGTTGTTGATGCCGACAAAGGCCGGCTCCTTCAGATGCTGCGCGTCGGCACTGCAGGGCCGGCGCGGCGCGCGGTGGCGCACGAAATAGCCGGACTGGGGCCGCGCATCGACCTGCCCCCGGTCTTCCATCAGGCGCAAGGCTTGCATCACGGTGCTGACGGAAATGCGTTTTTGCTGCGCCAGGTGGCGGATCGACGGCAAGCGGTCTCCAGGCGCGAACACGCGCGCGTCGATCAGGGCGCCCAGCTCGTTGGCCAGGTGCTCGTACAGATTCAAATGCGCGCTCATATTCATCCCTTCAGTATGCGGCTGGCGCGCGCGGCACGCACAGATACAGTTGCCCGTTTTTTTGACAAGCACAGTGTACGACGAAGCGCACTGTGTGCATGACAATTTCGTTTTCCTGCATCTGTCATGGTTCAAGCCAAGGGCCTAAGCTGTTCCTGTCAGCACAACAGGAGCGATGCCATGCATACCGACCACGAATTACGCAGCGAACGGCCCTTGCGTCTGGAGAAAGCGCACGCCAGGGTCATCGAATGCCTGTCCGGCACGGCCTGGATCACGGCCTACGCCCAGTTCGAGGATTGCGTGCTGCGCAGCGGCGAACGCTACACGATCCCGAATGACGGCCTGGTGCTGGTCGAAGCCGTCGGCAGCGGACACATCCGCGTGCACGGGGCGGCCGCCCCGCGCCCCGCCCTGCTGCGCTGGCTGAACCTGGCACTGCCTCACACACTGAATACTAGGAATACATGAGTCACAAACCATTGCACGTCCTCGTCACGGGCGCCGCCGGCAGCATCGGCACCGCTTTCTGGAAGCGCCGGCACGGGGAATTCTCCCTGCGCCTGGCCGACCTGCGGACGGATGGACTGGTGGAAGCGCCCTGCCCGTCCATGCAGCTCGACGTCAGCAATTACGCCGCCTGCCTGGCCGCCTGCATGGATACCGACGTGGTGCTGCACCTGGCCGGCGTGCCGCACGCCAGCGCCGATTTCGATACGCAATTGCTGCAGCCGAACATCATCGGCACGCACAACATCTTCCGCGCGGCGCAGGCTCAGGGAGTGAAAAGAGTGGTGTTTGCCAGCAGCGCGCAAGCCATCGAAGGCTATCCGCTGGACGTGCAAGTGCACGAAACCATGCCGGCGCGCCCGGCGAACATGTATGGCGCCAGCAAGGCCTTCGGTGAAGGCGTGGCCTCCGCGTTCGCGCACCAGCATGGCATGACGGCGATCGCCGTGCGCATCGCCAACGTGGCCCGGTTTGTGCCAGGCCAAGAGCACAGCGCGCGCGACATCGCCGCCTTCATCAGCGAGCGCGACGTGGTACAGCTGCTGGCCTGCTGCATCGCGGCGGACGTGCCGCCCGGCTACCACGTCGTGCATGGAGTGTCGGACAACCGTTATAAACGGCTATCCATCGACGCGACGCGCCAGCTGGTCGGCTACGCACCGCAGGACGACGGTTTTACCTTGCTGGGCTTGTAGCCTCAGCCCTTGCCGGCCGGTTTTCCTGCTTTTCTGTCCAGCTCGCGCAGCCACGCCAATTTGTCGGCTATTTTACTTTCCAGGCCGCGCGGCACGGGCTGGTACCAGCCCGGTTCCGCCATGCCGTCCGGAAAATACGTTTCGCCAGCCGCATAGGCATCGGGCTCGTCGTGCGCGTAGCGGTAGGCGTGGCCGTAACCGAGTTCCTTCATCAGCTTCGTCGGCGCATTGCGCAAGTGCACGGGCACTTCCTTCGATTTATCCTTCTTGACGAAGGCCATGGCCGTATTGAATGCGTTGTAACCCGCATTACTTTTCGCGGCAATCGCCAGGTAGATCACGGCCTGGCCCAGCGCCAGCTCGCCTTCGGGCGAACCGAGGCGCTCATACGTTTCCGCCGCATCATTGACCATGGTCAAGGCGCGGGGGTCGGCCAGGCCGATGTCTTCCCAGGCCATGCGCACGATGCGCCGCGACAAATAGCGCGGGTCGGCGCCGCCGTCGATCATGCGGCAAAACCAGTACAGGGCCGCGTCCGGGTTCGAGCCGCGCACGGACTTGTGCAGGGCGGAAATCTGGTCATAGAAATTGTCGCCGCCCTTGTCGAAGCGGCGCGAATTGAGTGTCAGCGCATTGTCGACGAAAGCCGCGTCGATCTTGGTCGTCCCCGTCGAGCTGGCGGCCGTCTCGGCCTGCTCCAGCAGATTGAGGAAGCGGCGCGCGTCGCCGTCCGCGTAGCCGATCAGGGTATCGGCCGCCGCCTCGTCGAAGCTCAGGTGCGTCAGCGCCGTGCTTTGCGCCTTGGCCAGCAGCTGCTTCATCTCGTCTTCGTTGAGCGATTTCAATACATACACTTGCGCGCGCGACAGCAGCGCCGAGTTCACTTCGAAGCTGGGGTTTTCGGTGGTGGCGCCAATAAACGTCACCAGACCCGACTCGACGAAGGGCAGCAAGGCATCCTGCTGCGATTTATTAAACCGGTGGATCTCGTCGACGAACAGCAAGGTGTGTTTGCCGAACTGGTCCAGGCTGTGGCGGGCCTGGTCCATGGCTGCGCGGATATCTTTCACGCCCGCGAACACGGCCGACAGGGCGATGAATTCGCTGTCGAAGGCGTTCGCCATCAGGCGCGCCAAGGTCGTCTTGCCCACGCCGGGCGGCCCCCACAAGATCATCGAATGGGCCTTGCCCGCCTCGAACGCCAGGCGCAGCGGCTTGCCCACGCCCAGCAGATGCGTCTGGCCAATGACTTCGTTGAGGGTAGCAGGCCGCAAGGCTTCGGCCAGCGGCTGGCGCGGTGCGGTGGAAAAGAGATCCGCCATAATATGTACCGGGTAAGAATGCAAAAGCCCCGCATCGCTGCGAGGCCGGTCAACAGCAAGACGTCAATAATCAGTTATTAATGACGTCCGCGCCTTTTGGCATCACGAATTTGAAATGGTTCGCGGCCAGCGCCGGATTTTTCTGGAAATTCTTGAACGCCAGCACCGACGTCTGGCCGAACGAGTCGCGCAACTCCATCGCTTCCGGCACGCCGTTGCGCAGGCCGATGCTGATTTCGTCGAAGGTCGTGTCCTTTGCTTTCGGCGTCGCTTTCAGCCATTCCAGGCCATCGCGCGTGCCCGCTTCGGCCAGGGTGAAATTCTTTTCCAGGTCGTTGCTGCCGAACAAGATGGCCGCTGGCGAGGAGCCGAGCGCGTCGCCCAGTTTCTTGACCGTCACCTGGCTCAAATCCTTGTCGTAGATATACAGCTTGTCGCCGTCCGCTTGCAGCAGCTGCTCGTACGGTTTCAGATAGGTCCAGATGAACTTGCCCGGACGGGCGAACTCGAAGGTGCCGCTGGCGGACGTCGACACTTTCGCCTTGCCGCTGGCATCGGCCTTCTTGACCTGGCGCTGCACGAACTCGCCCTTGGCCGACTTGGTGCCGGCCGCAAAGCTCTTGAATTGCTCCAGCGCGCTGGCCGAGGCGCTGGCCGCGAACAGCAGGCTGCAGGCGACGCTGGCCGCGCCAATGATCATTTTTGCTGCGAAAGTCGTGTTCTTCATACTATTTTACCCTTGTTCGCTACTCGCCGCCGGCACCAGAATGTCCCGGTTGCCATTGGATTGCATGGTTGATACCACCCCGCTCTGCTCCATCTGCTCGAGCAGACGGGCCGCGCGGTTGTAGCCGATGCGCAAATGACGCTGCACCAGCGAAATCGAGGCGCGGCGGTTTTTCAGCACCACCGCCACCGCCTGGTCGTACAGGGCATCGGCCTCGCCGCCGCCCTCGCCCGGCGCGCCGCCTTCGGCACCGTCGCCTTCCAGGGTGCCGCCTTCGAGGATGCCCTCGATGTAATTCGGTTCGCCCTGCAGCTTCAAATGGCTGACGACGCGGTGGACTTCCTCATCGGAAACAAACGCGCCGTGCACGCGCATCGGCAAGCCGGTGCCGGGCGGCATGTACAGCATGTCGCCCATGCCCAGCAGCGTTTCCGCGCCCATCTGGTCGAGAATGGTGCGCGAGTCGATCTTCGACGAGACCTGGAAGGCGATACGCGTCGGAATGTTCGCCTTGATCAGCCCCGTGATCACGTCTACAGATGGGCGCTGCGTGGCCAGAATCAAGTGCAGACCGGCGGCGCGGGCCTTTTGCGCGATACGCGCGATCAATTCCTCGACCTTTTTACCCACCACCATCATCAGATCGGCCAGCTCGTCGATGATGATGACGATGGTCGGCAGTTTTTCCAGCGGTTCCGGCGAGTCCGGCGTCAGGCTGAACGGATTCGGGATGTGCTCTTCGCGCTTTTTCGCGTCGGCAATCTTCGCGTTGTAGCCGGCCAGGTTACGCACGCCCATCTTGCTCATCAGCTTGTAGCGGCGTTCCATCTCGTTCACGGCCCAGTTCAGTGCATGGCCCGCCTGGCGCATGTCCGTCACCACGGGCGCCAGCAAGTGCGGGATGCCTTCGTAGACGGACATTTCCAGCATCTTCGGATCGATCAGGATCAGCCGCACGTCGAGCGGGTCGGACTTGTACAGCAGCGACAAAATCGTCGCATTGATGCCGACGGACTTGCCGGAACCGGTGGTGCCGGCCACCAGCAAGTGGGGCATCTTGGCGAGATCGGCCACGACGGGCTTGCCGGCGATATCCTTGCCCAGCGCAATCGTCAGGCTGGACACGCCATCGTTGTAGACCTTGGAGCCGAGGATTTCCGTCAGGCGCACGATCTGGCGCTTGGTATTCGGCAATTCCAAGGCCATGTAATTCTTGCCGGGAATGGTTTCCACCACGCGGATCGAGGTGAGCGACAGCGAACGGGCCAGGTCGCGCGCCAGGCCCACGATCTGGCTACCCTTCACGCCCGTGGCCGGCTCGATTTCATAGCGCGTCACCACAGGGCCGGGGTAAGCGGCCACTACCTTGGCATCCACGCCAAAGTCCGATAATTTCTTTTCGATCAGGCGGCTCGTGAATTCCAGGGTTTCCACGGATACCGTTTCCACCACGGGCGGCGCTTCGTCGAGCAAGGACAGCGGCGGCAGCTTGCCATCGCCGAGCCCCTCGAACAAATGCGCCTGGCGCTCCTTTTCCACGCGCTCGGATTTCACCACGGTCACCACTTGCGGCTCGATCTTGACGGGCGGCGCAGCCACGTGCTTTTCCACGTGCTTGGCCCGTTCGATGACCACCACTTCGTCGCGGCGCACGGCAGCCACTTCGCCCTGGCGGCGGTCTTCGCGGTCCTGATAGCGCAGCACGAACCAGTTGAAAACGTCTTCGATGGCGCCGCCGATGCGTTCGGCTACTTGCAGCCAAGAAACGTGGAAGAACAGGGAAAATCCCAGGCCGAACAGCAGCAGCAGTAATAAAGTAGCGCCGGTGAAGCCGAAGGCCACGTGGGCCGAATGCCCCGCCAGCTGGCCCAGCACGCCGCCCGGGTCGCGCGGCAGCTGCACGTGCAGGCTCTTCGCCATGCGCAGGTATTCAAGGCCCATGCTGCCGATCAGCATGATGGAGAAGCCGACGATGCGGATCAGCATCTCGACATGGTGCTCGCGCTCCACCTCTTCCTCTTCCAGCAGGAAGCGCTTACTCAGGCGGCGATAGCCATTCCACACGGTGCGCAGCAGCCAGACACACCACCACCAGGCGGAAAAGCCGAAGATATACAGCAGCAGATCGGAGAAGGTCGCGCCGAGCTTGCCGCCCAGGTTGGCCACCTTGTCGACATTGGTGGCATGCGACCAGCCGGGGTCGAGCTTGTTGAAACTGGCCAGTATCAGCACGAAATACAGGGCAAACGCGGCCAGCGCGAACCAGCGCGCCTCGGACAGCAGCCGTACCAGCCGGTTGGGCAAGGGCCGGCGTTCGACCGGTTTTCGGGTGTAGCTATTTTGATTGGCCTGGGCTGGTTTAGTCATTCTGGGAAGCGCTGCAAGGTGAAAAATGTTTCTGAAAGGGAATTTCCCATAATAAGGAAGTATTCTAAGCCATATATGCCCCGGACGGCCCCACGATTCGTCGCTGCAGGCGGCTTGGTCTATAATCGAGGATTGATTGCGCAAGCGCAATGCGCCCTTGTTCTTCGCGCGTATGCCCCCAATTCGGATAGACCCCACTCATAGAGAAGCCTCCCATGACCACTACCAAACACGCCCGCGTTTTGATCCTCGGCTCCGGCCCAGCCGGCTACAGCGCCGCCGTCTACGCCGCCCGCGCCAACCTGAACCCGATGCTGGTCACCGGCGTGGAACAAGGCGGCCAGTTGATGACCACCACCGACGTGGAAAACTGGCCCGGCGACCCGATGGGCGTGCAAGGCCCGGACCTGATGCAGCGTTTGCTGCAGCATGCCGAGCGTTTCAATACGGAAATCGTGTTTGACCACATCCACACCACCTTCCTCAATGAAAAGCCGATCCGCCTGAAGGGCGACAGCCACGAATACACGTGCGACACGCTGATCATCGCCACGGGCGCATCCGCACAATACCTGGGCTTGCCGTCGGAAGCGGAATTCATGGGCAAGGGCGTGTCCGCCTGCGCCACCTGCGATGGCTTCTTCTACCGCAACCAGGAAGTGGCCGTCGTCGGCGGCGGCAACACGGCCGTCGAAGAAGCGCTGTACCTGTCGAACATCGCCAATAAAGTTACGCTGATCCACCGCCGCGACAAGTTCCGCGCCGAAGCCATCCTGATCGACCGCCTCAACGCCAAGGTTGCCGAAGGCAAGATTGTGTTGAAATATAACCACACTCTGGACGAAGTGACGGGCAACGAAGGCGGCGTGACGGGTCTGAACATCAAGTCGACCATCGACGGCAAGGTCGAAGCGCTCTCCGTGCATGGCGTCTTCATCGCCATCGGCCACAAGCCGAACACGGGTATCTTCGAAGGCCAGCTGGACATGCACAACGGCTACATCAAGACCAAGACGGGCCTGGAAGGCATGGCCACCGCCACCAGCGCACCGGGCGTGTTTGCCGCCGGCGACGTGCAGGACCATATCTACCGCCAGGCCATCACCAGCGCCGGCACCGGTTGCATGGCAGCACTGGACGCCCAGCGCTACCTGGAAGGCCAGGAGTAAGCGTCGCATGGCGTCGATGAAAGACTTTGCCGACCTGAAAGCGGTCAGCAAGCAGCTCAAGGAGCAGGCCGATGCGCGCGCCCAGGCTGAAGCGGAGCGCGTCAAACAGGTCAAGGTGCAGGCCGTGGAGAGCAATCTCTTCAAGGCCAGCATCGGCGGCGTCAAGCGCCTGCCCGAGTCGGACCGCTACGTTCCCAGCCTGCCCAAGACGGGCGCCATGGCGGCCCAACAGCCGGCGCGCAAGTTGTCTCCGGAAGAGGACGATGCTGCCGTGCTGCGCGAGTCGCTGTCGGACTTGTTCGAAGTCGACCATTACCTGGAAAACGATCCGGCCCTGAACTACGCCCGCCCCGGCGTGGGACCGGACGTGGTGAAAAAGATGCGCAAGGGCCACTGGCCCATCCAGGATGAGCTGGACTTGCACGGCTTGCGCCGCGACGAGGCGCGCGACGGCATCGGCGCGTTCCTGAACCAGGCCACGCGGCGCAAGCTGCGCTGCGTGCGCGTGATCCACGGCAAGGGTTTTGGCTCGAAAGGCCAGGAACCGGTCTTGAAATCGATGGTGCACAGCTGGCTCGTGCAAAAGGATGAAGTCATCGCCTTTTGCCAGGCGCGCCGCTCCGAAGGGGGCGATGGCGCGCTCGTCGTATTGCTTTCTTCCGCCCTGCAGCCCATCCGCTGAGCACCGCAGCAAGAAATTACAATTCAGTAACAAGTTAGCCCACGCGCACGGCCCCGTTTGTCACCATTCGGGGCCGTGTCATGTTAACCTGTGACAATTATTTCCTGCTTAGCGTCTCGTGCACGCGCTCCACCCATGATGCCACCCCAATTGCCGCCTGGCTCGCTGATCAAGATCATTGAGGTCATCGCCATCCTGGTGGGTGCGTTTTCCGGCTTCATCGAAGCGCGCCGCAAGCGCATGGACCTGGTCGGCGTGTTCGTCGTGGCCTTCATCACGGCGTTTGGCGGGGGACTTTGCGCGACATCCTGCTCGACAAGCGGCCATTGTTCTGGGTGTCGCACCAGGAATACGCGATCCTGATCTTCGTGCTGGCCCTGACGGCCGCGCCCCTGATCCAGCATTTGCGCCAGATCGTCTCGGAACGCCTGATCGTCATCGCCGACGCCATCGGCCTGGGCATGTTCGCCATCGCGGGCGTGGCCGAAGCGACGCGCGCCGGCATGCCGCTGTTCATCGCGTCGATGATGGGCGTGATTACGGGGATTTTTGGCGGCGTGATGCGCGACATCGTCTGCAACGAAGTGCCGATGGTGTTTCGCGACGGCAAACCGTACGCAATCTGCGCGTTCTTCGGCTGCTGGGCTTATTTATTGCAGATGCACTTCGGCGCCGAGCACGACTTCGCGCTGTGGACCAGCGCCAGCGGCATCACGATCCTGCGCCTGATCTGCTGGAAATTCGACATGCGGCTGGGGCGCTGATGCGCAATCCGGCAGCTTGGGTGGCTCAGCAGCGTCGGCTTACGCGCTGGCGCGCTAAGCCGACCTACGCGTATCGACGTACATCAGGCGTAGGTCGGATCAGGCTCGAAGAGCCGTAATCCGACACCATTGTTGCCGTAGCCGCCAGCAAAAACTTAGACGGCGTCCGGCCCCGTCTCGCCCGTGCGGATGCGGATGACCTGCTCCACGTCGCGCACAAAGATCTTGCCGTCGCCAATCTTGCCCGTGCGGGCCGCCTTGATGATGGCGTCGACCACCAGTTCCGACACGCTGTCGTCCACCACCACTTCGACTTTGACTTTCGGCAAGAAGTCGACCACGTACTCGGCGCCACGGTACAACTCGGTATGACCCTTCTGGCGGCCAAAGCCCTTCACTTCCGTCACGGTCAAGCCCGTCACGTTCACGTCGGCCAGCGCCTCGCGTACTTCGTCGAGCTTGAATGGTTTGATGATGGCGGTAATCTGTTTCATGGCTTTCTCCTTATTGATAATCGTCAGTTCTTCATTAGCTGGCTTAACGGGACCCCGCAAAACCGTAGCGAGCAAGTTCAATACCGGGTTGAGTAGCGGAGCCGTACTTTAGTACGGTGAGCAACGGATGCCCGGTAGTGAGCTGCGCAGTAGGTTTGGCGGGGTTCCCCACGTTATTCGTAAAACTTCGACGTAATGGGATAGCGCCAGTCGCGGCCGAAGCCACGGTGCGTGACGCGAATGCCCACCGGCGACTGGCGCCGCTTGTATTCATTGATCTTGATCAGGCGCGTGATTTTCGCCACGTCGGCCGGCGGGTAGCCAGCCTCGATAATCTCGGCGATCGGCCGGTTTTCTTCCATGTACAGCTGCATGATGCCGTCGAGTACGTCGTATGGCGGCAAGGAATCCTGGTCCAGCTGGTCGGCGCGCAATTCAGCCGACGGTCCGCGCGTCAGGATGCGCTCGGGTATCACGTCCGACACGCTGTTGCGGTACGCGCACAGCCGGTACACAAGGGTCTTGGCGATATCCTTGATCACGGCAAAGCCGCCCGCCATGTCGCCGTACAGGGTGCAATAACCGACAGCCATCTCGCTCTTGTTGCCCGTCGTCAGCACGATACTGCCATGCTTGTTCGACAGGGCCATCAGCAAGGTGCCGCGGATGCGCGCCTGGATGTTTTCTTCCGTCGCGTCTTCCGCCAGTCCGGCGAACTCGTCAGCCAGGGTGGCGCGGAAGGCATCGAAGGTGTGCTTGATCGGAATTTCATCGTAGCGCACATTAAGGCGTTTTACCATGTCGCGTGAATCGATCCACGAGATATCGGCCGTAAATTGCGATGGCATCATGACGGCGCGCACCTTGTCGGCGCCCAGCGCATCGACGGCAATCGCCAGGGTCAGGGCGGAATCGACACCGCCCGACATGCCGATCAGCACGCCAGGGAAGCCGTTCTTGCCGATATAGTCGCGCACGCCCAGCACCAGCGCCTGGTACACCTGCGCTTCCGTCGTCAGCGGCGTGGCCAGCGGCTGCGGCACGGGCGTGGCGCCGTCGAACTCGACCAGTTGCAAGTCTTCCTCGAAGTGGCGCAGCTGGGCGCAGATCGTGCCGGCCGCATCCATGACAAACGAGTCGCCATCGAAAATCAGTTCATCCTGGCCACCGACCAGGTTGGCGTACACGAGGGCCATGCCTTGCGCGCTGACGTTCCTGCGCATGGTGTCATAGCGCAGATGCTGCTTGTTCATGTGGTAGGGCGAGCCGTTCGGCACCAGCAGCACTTGCGCGCCGGCCGCGCGGGCGCGCATCGGCGCATGCTCGAACCACGTGTCTTCGCAGATATTGATGCCGAAACGCACGCCTTTCACGCCGAACACGAAAGCCTGGTCCGACGACGTGAAGTAGCGCTTTTCATCGAATACGGTGGTGTTCGGCAAATCGTGCTTGCGGTAGGTGCCCAGCACTTCACCGTTCAGCAGCACGGAGGCGGCATTGTGGCGCACGCCCTTCTCGTCCTGCAGCGGCACGCCCACCACCACATGCAAATCCTTGAACTGCGCCAGGTCGGCCGCCAGCCCCGCAAACGCTTCCTGCGTTTTTGCGTAGAATGCATTGCGCAGCAATAAGTCCTCGGGTGGATAGCCGACCAGCGACAGTTCCGGCGTGAGCACGATATCGGCGCCCGCCTCGAACGCGCGGCGGGAAAGGTCGAAGATCTTGGCACGGTTGCCGGCCAGATCGCCGACCGTACTATTCATTTGAGCAATTGCGACTTTGACTGTCATGATGATGATGGATATTTCGTTCTATTAAACAAGACAGGGGCGCGCAGACCGACGGCGGCGCCCCGAGAGTGATGAATGCACACTACAACAATGAATTATCGCACGGCTATCGTCACTACCCTGGCTGAAATTGGCGAAGCGACCTGGTCTGAACTGCTGGCGCGCCAGGCGGATGCGAATCCCTTCCTTTCCTACGCCTTTTTGCATGCGCTGCACGAGTCCGGCTGCGCCAGCGCGGACACGGGCTGGCAGCCGAATTACCTGGTGCTGTGGCAAGGCGAGACCCTGGCCGCCGCCCTGCCCCTGTACCTGAAGATGCACTCGTATGGCGAATACGTGTTCGACTGGGCCTGGGCCGATGCCTATCAGCAGCATGGCCTCGAATATTACCCGAAACTGCTGTCCGCTATTCCCTTTACGCCCGTCAGCGGCACGCGTTTGCTGGCCCGCGATGGCGAAGCGCGCGCCGCCCTGCTGGCCTTTTTGCAAGCCCAGCAACAGGCCAGCGACGTGTCGTCCTGCCACATCCTGTTCCCGCCGGAAAGCGAGGCGCGCCAGCTGGCGCAGGCCGGCTACCTGATGCGTAGTGGCGTGCAGTTTCACTGGCTCAATCCCGGCTACACGGATTTCGAGCAATTCCTCGCCACCCTGGAACACAAGAAGCGCAAGAATATCCGCGCCGAGCGGCGCAAGGTGCGGGAAGCGGGCGTGACCATGCGCCAGGTGCGCGGCATGGACGCCACGGACGCCGACTGGAAGCTGTTCCACCGCTGCTACAGCAATACCTATGCCGAGCACCGCTCCTCGCCCTATCTGAGCCGGGACTTCTTCCAGCGCATAGCCGCCAGCATGCCGCAAAACATTTTATTGGTGATCGCCGAGCGCGACGGCCGGGCCATCGCCGCCTCGCTGGTGATCCACACGGCCGACACCCTGTATGGACGCTACTGGGGCGCGCTCGAGCACGTACCGTGCCTGCATTTCGAGACGGCTTACTATCAGCCGCTGGAATTTTGCATCGCCAACGGCATCGCCACCTTCGAGGGAGGCGCCCAGGGCGAGCACAAGATGGCGCGCGGCTTCCTGCCGCAAAAGACCTGCTCCGCCCACTGGCTGGCGCACCCGGCCTTTGCGGACGCCGTGCAGCGCTTCCTCGAACGGGAACGGGGCGGCATCGACGCCTACCTCGATGAATTGAACGAGCACAGCCCGTTTCGCGCATAAAAAAACGCTCCCGGCCATGACTGGCGGGGAGCGTTTTTCTTACTGGGTGCTCTTATGCTTTTGCGGCATCTGCCTTGTAGGCGGCGACGCCGCCCAGGATTTCTTCCTTGGCCACTTCAGGGCCATACCAGCCGTCGATCTTGACCCATTTGCCTTTTTCCAGATCTTTGTAGTGCTCGAAGAAATGCTGGATCTGGCGCAAACGCAGTTCGTTCAAGTCTTCCGGCTTTTGCCAGTGGCTGTAGATCGACAGGACCTTGTCGACTGGCACGGCCAGCACTTTTGCGTCTTCGCCCGACTCGTCGGTCATTTTCAGCACGCCGATAGGACGGCAGCGCACGACCACGCCCGGGATCAGCGGGAACGGGGTGATGACCAGCACGTCGACCGGGTCGCCGTCCGGCGACAGGGTGTTCGGCACGTAGCCGTAGTTGCACGGGTAATGCATGGCGGTACCCATGAAGCGATCGACGAAGATCGCGCCGCTTTCCTTGTCGACTTCGTACTTGATCGGATCGGCATTCATCGGGATTTCGATGACGACGTTGAAATCGTTCGGCAGGTCGCGGCCGGAAGAGACGTTATTCAAACTCATGGGGTTCCTCATTAGCGGATGGTGTTTTAACCGCGCAATTATAGCGAAGTACAGGCAGCTTGTGCGATGCAGCAGCGGCCCGGCGGCGTTTTGCGCGTCCTGCCAGCAACAGTGGCATGCATGGGCCGCTGCCCCCGCAGCCTGCCAGAGAAAGAATAAACAGGCGGCCAAAAATAATAAGTAAAAACACGTAAGTAATACTACGCTCACGCCTGAATTAATATCTGGAATATCTGCGTATTTTCATTTCAATATCACCATGCGGAAAACATGGTTATTATAATCGGCATTGCATTTATTGCAGCCACTTCTAACAACAATTTCATTATCATGCATCCGGCGATGCCTGCACATAATGACGCGGGCGTTTCAACATGCTTCGCCAAACGCCCACCCAGCCCCGCAATCTGCTCTTCCAGCATAATATTTGCTCTTATTTGAAGAGTTTATCTGATTCAAATGGCGTCCTTGCCAAAAAATGGCGCGACCGGAAGACAATCTTCAATTCTGATAAACTGTCACATTCTGGTGATTCCAAACTTTGTATATTCTGCAATCGACGCCTTCCCTGAATTCAATATGGCGCTTTCAACGCGCCACCGATAAATCCTTGCAAAAAGGAATATGATGATTCCCTCCTTCCGGTCCGGGCCTCTATTAAAGGTCACCGGCGTTATTTTCATTCTGTTTGGCCTCGCCCTGCTGGGCGGCGGCATCTGGCTGGCCACGCTCGGCGGCTCCTGGTACTACCTGCTGGCCGGCATAGGCATGCTGATCGCAGGCGCGCTCGTCTTCAAAGGCAAGCGCAGCGCGCAACCGTTCATGGCGCTGCTGCTGCTCGCCACCCTCATCTGGTCCGTGATCGAAGTGAAATTCGACTGGTGGCAATTGCTGCCGCGCCTGGACATCTGGTTTGCCGCCGCCGTCTGGCTGCTGCTACCCTTCGTCAGCCGCCGCCTGGCGCCACCCGCCGCGGAGAAACAGGGGCAATTGGGCAAGACGGCCCTTTCCGCCGCCGTGGCCCTGACCGTCATCGCCGGCGTCATCGCCCTGTTCCAGGACTACCATGACCTGCATGGCGACGTGCCTGCCGAAAACATGGCCGCCACCGCCAGCGGCGACCTGGCGCCCGGCGTCGAGCACAATGACTGGTCCGCGTATGGCCGTTCCGGCTATGGTGACCGCTACGCGCCGGCCGCGCAGATCACGCCGGCCAATATTTCCGGCCTGAAAGAAGCCTGGACCTACCACACGGGCGACTTCAAGGGGCCGAACGATCCGGGCGAGATCGCCAATGAAGTCACGCCGCTGAAGGTCAATGACATGCTGTACCTGTGCACGCCGCACAATATCGTCATCGCGCTGAACCCGGACACGGGCAAGGAAATCTGGCGCCACGATCCGAAGATCAACCGCGACGCGGCCAGCTACCAGCACATGATCTGCCGCGGCGTCGCCTACTGGGACGTCAACGCGGGCCGCGCCAAGAACAACCCGGCCCCCGAAGCGGCCGGCATGGAATGCCCGCGCCGCATCCTGGCGCCGACCATGGACGGCACCATGATCGCCGTGAATGCCGATACGGGCGAATCGTGCAAGAGCTTTGGTAATAACGGTGTCGTCAACCTGTATAAAAACATGGCCATGATCAAGCGCGGCTTCCTGATGCCCACCTCGCCGCCGGCCGTCTCGCAGAAAATGGCCGTGATCGCCGCCAGCGTGACGGACAACCATTCGACGGAAGAGCCGTCGGGCGTAATCCGCGGCTACGATCCCGTCACCGGCAAGCTGATGTGGAACTGGGACCCGGCCACGCCGGAAGATACGCAGCCCTTCCCGGAAGGCAAGAACTACACCAACAACTCGCCCAACTCGTGGGGCGTGGCCAGCATCGATGAAAAGCTGGGCATGGTCTACATTCCGATGGGCAATGAAACCCCCGATACCTGGGGCGGCAACCGCAACAAGAATGGCGAGAAATTCAACAGCGCCATCGTCGCGCTCGACCTGGCGACGGGTAAAGTGCGCTGGGTCTACCAGACCGTGCACCACGATATCTGGGACATGGATATCGGCGGCCAGCCTTCGCTGGTCGACATCGACACGCCAAAAGGCAAAGTCCCATCGGTCGTCGCCACGACGAAACGGGGCGACATCTACGTGATCGACCGCCGCGACGGCAGCCTGGTCGTGCCGGCGCCAGAAAAACCCGTGCCAACGAGCAATCCTGCCGCCGGCGACACCCTGTCGCCCACGCAGCCGTTCTCGGCCCTGACCTTCTTGCCTGAACGCAATATCAGCGAAGCGGACATGTGGGGCACCACGCCGTTTGACCAGCTCGCCTGCCGCATCATCTTCAAGGAACGCCGCTATGAAGGCCCGTTCACGCCGCAAACGGCCGGCAAGGGCGCCGTCATCTCGCCGGGCCCGCTCGGCATCTTCGAATGGGGTGGCGCGGCCATCGACCCCGTACGCCAGTTGCTGATCGTCAACCCTGACTACATGGGCTTCCTGGAAAAACTCGTGCCGCGCGCCGAAACGACCGCCAAGGGCGGCACGGGCGGCGAAATGGGCTTGCAGCCACAGACGGGCGTCCCGTTCGCCGTGGAAATCAAGGCCTTTTTGTCGCCGCTGGGCTTCCCATGCCAGGCACCGCCGTGGGGCTATGTGGCCGCCGTCGACCTGCGCACCATGAAAAAAGTGTGGATGCACAAGAACGGCACCACGCGCGACAGCGGTCCCGTGCCGATTCCCTTGCCACTGGGCGTGCCCAGCCTGGGCGGCATGGTCACCACGGGCGGCGGCGTGACCTTCCTCAGCAGCACGCTCGACTACTACATCCGCGGCTACGACGTCAGCAACGGCAAAGTCATCTGGAAAGCCCGTTTGCCGGCCGGCGGCCAAGCCACCCCGATGAGCTATGTGTCGAACAAGTCGGGACGCCAGTTCGTCGTCGTCATGGCCGGCGGCCACGGTTCGCTGGGCACGAAGATGAGCGATACCCTGGTCGCGTATGCCTTGCCCGAAGGCACGGCGGTACCGAAGAAGTAATCAGCAACGCACTCCGCCATGGAGTGTGCGCATAAAAAAGCCGTTCAGTCTGCACTGAACGGCTTTTTTACGTCTGGAGCAACAGCTTACAGGATGGTGGCCAGTGCGCACTGCCGGTAATGGGCGGCGGCCTGTTCCGTCTGCTGCAAGGCATCGTGCATCTGTGCCAGCTTCAGGTGGGCGTCGCGCACCATCTGCGGCTCGTTCGCGTCGGACAAAGCCTGCTCCAGGTGGCGCTGGGCCTTGCCCCACAGTTTTTGCTTGAGACACAGGGTGCCCAGGGTCAGCGCCAGTTCCGCATCGAGCGGACGCTGTTTCAGCCATTGCTCGCAATGCTCGATCTGCAGCAGCAGGGCCGGCGTGCCGGCGGGCGCCGCCGCTTCGCGGTAGGCGCGCACGACGCGCTCGTCCCAGTCGGCCGCCAGCGACTCTTCGCACACGAGGCGCGCTTCGTCATGCAGGCCGCGCGCATTCAGCGCGGTGGCGGCGCGGCAGGCGATATACGGCTTGACCCGGTCCGTGCTCGGCACGGTGGACCACACGCGCATCAGCGATTCGGCATCGTGCGACGGGTCGGACAGCAAATGGTCGTAGGCCAGCTCGCGCAGGCGCGACGACAGGGCCGGATGCAGGGCGCGGTGCTTGTCGAGCGAACGCACGAGGCGCAGCACTTCCGGCCAGTTCTTCGCCTGCTGCTCGGCTTTCAGCGACCATTGCAGCGCGTGGATATGGCGCGTGCCGCTGGCATTGAGTTCGCGCACGGCGGCCAGGGCCGCTTCCGGCTGGTGGTCGTCGACCAGCAATTCCGTCACCGTCATCAAACGCGCCGTCTTCAGGCTGGCGTCGCCTTCGACGCGGGCCAGCCAGCTGTCGCGGCGCTCGGACTGGCGCATGCGGTGCGCGGCGCGCGCGCCGATCAGCGCGGCCAGGCCGGCGTTCTCATCCAGCTCGGCGGCGCGCAGGGCGGCCTTTTCCGCATGGCCGAAACGGCCTTCGAACAGGGCTTTCAAAGCTTCGCGCAAGCCCTTGTTGCCATCGCGCTCGCGCTTGCGCTGGCGGTAGGCCGCCACTTGCGCCGGCATGCGCACGGTGGCGCGCACGGCGCGCACCAGCAGATACAGCAGCACGAACAGCACGACCTGCAGCAGCAGGAAGAAGTTCAGCGACAAGTCGATGCGGTAAGGCGGATAGAACAACACCACGTTGCCGGGGTTGAAACGGGCCGTCACGGCGATACCGATCGCCGCGGCCATCAGGGCGAGTAACCAGAGAAATAGACGCATGGGCTCAGGACTTCGCTTTGTAGTTGCGCACAGCCGCCAGGCTGTCGGACAAGGTTGGCATTTCGATGGCCAGATTGCTGCCCTGCACCTGGCGCAGCAGGGCTTGCGCCGTCTGCGTACCCTTGGCGCGGGTGTCGAAATACTTGGCCAGCGCATCCTGGGCGGCGATCAAGTCGTTGCGGAAAGCCGTTTCATTGCGCGACAACAAGGCCATGCGGGCATTCAGCAGGCGCAGCTTGACGTTTTCGCGCAAGAAATACGACTGCGTCGGCGACAGCATCAGCGCTTCCGGCGTGTCGACGCGGCGGATACGGATCAGCTGGCGCACGTCGGCCCACATGTCGCCGCTCCAGGTATTGAAGCCGTCGCGCACTTTTTGCAGCAGCGGTTCCGGCGCCGGCGGCCCCACCAGCTTGCCGGCGGCATCGCGCACGGCCTTGGCCTTGCCCGGTTTTTCCGGCGCGGCCGGCAAGGCCGGCGTCTCGTCGGACAGCATCGGCAGAGAATCGATCTGGGCGATCACGGCGTCGAGGCGCAGGGCCACGCCCGTCGAATCGACGCTGGGCAGGGCCTTGAGTTTTTCCATGTCGCGCCCGATGGCGCGGCGGATGGTGATGAATTGCGGCTTGTCGGAGCGCGACAGGCTGCGGTCCGCGTTTTGCAGGGCGATCAGCGCACCTGGCACGTTGCCGGCCAGCTGCAGCTGCTGGCTGGCCGTCGACAGCACTTGCTCGATTTCCGTCAGCGCCCACTCGTCGCGGTTCTTCGACAAGTCGTTATACAGTTGTTCCAGCGCCAGCTGCTGGCTCTGCGTTTCGCTCTGGCGGTTTTCCAGCGCGCCCACCTTGATTTGCAGCTCTTTCGTGCCTTCTTGCACGTTGCGCGCCAGCACACCCGTTTCGGCATTGCTGACATCGCCCTTTTGCAGGCGCTTGGCCACTTCTTCGCGCAGGTTGCGGATCTGCTTGCTGGTCGACCAGCTTTGCGCCGCCAGCAGCACGGCCAGCACGATGACGGCGATGCTCATCGGCTTTTGCAGCTGTTCCAGCAGGGTCGGCGCGCGGCCGGCAGGTTGGTCGGCCGCCTGCGGCGCCGTCTTCACGGCGCTGCCAGGCGTTGCATTCGGTTCGGAGAGTGTAGGCATTTCGTTCATGGTCGTGATTGTAACGCGGCGAGCACTCCTGCGTCGCCTGATCCTGTCAGGGTGACACGGGCAAAACCCAGGGCCGCCGCCGTTTGTGCAATGCGCGCGTGCGGCACGATCAGATGCTGCTGTTGCATTTTTGCAACAGCCGTCTTTTCAGCATCCAATTCCTCAAGAAGCGCCAGCAAACCGCGCAGCGCTTCCGAGCTGGTGATGATCCAGTCATTATTATGCTGCAACAGCTTTTCCAGGGTCGCCCGCAAGGCCGGCGTCAGTCTTGGCACCTGGCGGCGGTAGGCCGTGACGAACTCGACTTCGGCGCCTGCCGCGCGCAAGCCGTCGGCCAGGTAATCGCGTCCGCCGTCGCCGCGCACGATCAGCACGCGCTTGCCGCGCAGGGCCGGCAAGTCCAGCGCCAGCAACAGATGTTCAGAATCGCTGCGCGCCGTATCGAGCGGACTCGTGATGCCGGCATTCGCGTCCGTGACGCCGTGCGCCGCCAAGGCCAGGCGGCTGCCCTCGCCCACCACGGCCAGCGGCACGCCTGGCGGCCAGGCGGGCAGGTGCGCAAAGACGCAATCGATGGCGTTGGGCGAGACGAAGGCCACCAGGTCATATTCCGCCAGGCGCGCCAGCACGGCTCGCAGCTGCGCGCATTCATCTGCGCCATCGAGCGCGTGGATTTCCAGCAGCGGCAACAGTTGCACGGGCAAGCCCAGCGCCGCGATCCTGGCGGCCAGCGGCCCCGCTTGCGCCGCGGGCCGCGTGATCACCACGGTGTCAGGCATGCGGCGCCAGGCCTTCATGGTTGTCTGGCGTAACGGCGCACGAGGCCAGGATGCCGGCGGCGTCCTGGCCGCGCAGCAATTCGGCCACCTGTTCGCCCAGCAGTTCCGGCGCAGCGGCCGGACCTTCGAGCTCGGCGCTGGCCATGCGCGCGCCGTCCGGCGTGGCGACCATGGCGCGCAGGCGCATCCGTTCGCCCTCGACGGTGGCGAAGGCGGCCAGCGGAATCTGGCAGCTGCCGCCGAAAATCTTCGACACCTTGCGCTCGGCCGTGACGGCTTGCGCCGTATCAGCATGGTTCAGCGGCGCCAGCAGGGCCGTCATGTCGACGCCGTCGGCGCGCCCGGCGCGCACCTCGATCGCCATGGCGCCCTGGCCGGCGGCCGGCAGGCTGTCTTCCGGCGCCAGCACGGCGCGGATGCGCGCCTCAAGCCCCAGGCGTTTCAGGCCGGCGGCGGCCAGGATGATGGCGGCGTAGTCGCCACGGTCCAGCTTGCCCAAGCGCGTGTCGAGGTTGCCGCGCAGGGGCAAGATCGTCAGGTGCGGATAGCGCGCGGCGATCAGCGACTGGCGGCGCAGGCTGCTGGTGCCGACGACGGCGCCATGCGGCAGCTCGGCCAGGCTGGCGTAATCGTTCGACACGAACGCGTCGCGCGGGTCTTCGCGCTCGAGGATGGCGGCCAGGGCAAAGCCTGCCGGCAACTCCATCGGCACGTCTTTGAGCGAATGCACGGCCAGGTCGGCGCGACCTTCTTCCATCGCCACTTCCAGCTCCTTGACGAACAGGCCCTTGCCGCCTACCTTGGACAGGGCGCGGTCCAGAATCTGGTCGCCGCGTGTGGTCATGCCGAGAATTTCAACGCTACACTGCGGATACAGGGCGGCCAGGCGCGCACGCACGTGCTCAGCTTGCCACATGGCAAGACGGCTCTCGCGCGTGGCGATCACCAGGCGGGCGGGAATCTTCGGGGTCAATTCGTTCGGGGTCAATTCGGATGCTTTCAAAACAAGTTCTTTCGCTGTGGCTGTCGTTGTCATTATCGTTGCCAATTCGCCCGTCCGATATCAATTTGTATCGGAATGGCGCCCGGCGTCGCTATAATCGTTATCCCTTAGCCTAGAAGGCCAAGTCAGGCTAGCGTCCATGTTGAAGACCACAAATTTTATCATGCGCCCCCTCCCCTCTGCGGCCAAACGCCCGGTGCGATCCACATTCCCTTGCTTTTACACTTACTTTGGTTCTTTATTATGCTCAATGACGCAGTAGCACCAGAAATAGTCCCGGCGGCCGGCTCCGACAAGGACGCGCCGCTGAAAGAAGATATCCGCCTGCTGGGCCGCCTGCTGGGCGACGTGCTGCGCGAACAGGAAGGCGACGCCGTCTTCAACGTGGTGGAAACCATACGCCAGACGTCCGTGCGCTTCCGCCGCGAAGCGGACGCGGGCGCGGCGCTGGAACTCGACGCCATGCTCAAGGAACTGAGCCGCGAACAGACGATTTCCGTCGTGCGCGCCTTTTCCTACTTTTCGCACCTGGCCAACATCGCGGAAGACCAGCACCACATCCGACGCCGCCGCGCCCACCTGCTGGCCGGCTCGCCCGCGCAAAAGGGCAGCGTCAGCTTCGCGCTGAAAAAACTGCGCGCCGCCGGCGTGCCGCGCAAGACCGTCGATACCTTTTTCCAGGACGCCCTGATCGCCCCCGTGCTGACGGCCCACCCGACGGAAGTGCAGCGCAAGAGCATCCTCGACGCCGAGCACGACATCGCCCGCCTGCTGGCCGAGCGCGACCTGCCGCAGACGCCGAAGGAACGGCATGCCAACATGCAGCTGCTGCGCTCGCGCGTGGCCACCTTGTGGCAGACGCGCATGCTGCGCTACTCGAAGCTGACGGTGGCCGACGAAATCGAAAACGCCCTGTCCTATTACCGCATCACCTTCCTGCGCGAACTGCCGGGCCTGTATGACGACATCGAGGACGATATCGCCGCCGAGTACCCGAACGGCGACGGCACCATCGAACCGATCAACGCCGCCTACGTGCAGATGGGCAGCTGGATCGGCGGCGACCGCGACGGCAACCCGAACGTCAACGCGGGCACCATGCAGCATGCGCTGGCGCGCCACGCCACCACCATCCTCGATTTCTACCTCGACGAAGTGCATGCGCTGGGCGCGGAACTGTCCGTCTCGACCCTGATGGTGGGCGTGAGCGCGGAACTGCAGGCGCTGGCCGACCAGTCGCCGGACGCCTCGCCGCACCGCAGCGACGAACCGTACCGCCGCGCCCTGATCGGCATCTATGCGCGCCTGGCCGCCACGGCCCGCGCCCTGGGCGCCACCAACATCCTGCGCAAGGAAGTGGGCGCGGCGGCACCCTATCCGGACGCGGCCGCCTTTGTCGCCCACTTGCGCACCATCGTCGCCTCGCTCGAGTCGCACCATGGCGCGGCCCTCGTGCGCCCGCGCCTGGCCACCCTGGCGCGCGCGGCCGACATCTTCGGCTTCCACCTGGCGTCGCTCGACATGCGCCAGACCTCGGACGTGCACGAGCGCGTGCTGGCCGACCTGTTCGCGAAAAGCGGCGTGGCCGCCGATTACGCGGCCCTGTCCGAGGAAGACAAGCAGGCGCTGCTGCTGAACGAACTGGCCCAGCCGCGCCTGCTGTACTCGCCCTACATCAGCTACGCCACGGAAACGGACTCCGAGCTGGCGATCCTGCGCGCGGCGCGCGACATCCGCCAGCGCTACGGCGCGCGGGCCATCCGCAACTACATCATCTCGCACACGGAAACCGTGTCCGACCTGCTGGAAGTGTTGCTGCTGCAAAAGGAAACAGGCTTGCTGCGCACCGACTGGCAAGCTGGCGACAGCACGTGCGAGCTGATGGTCATCCCCCTGTTCGAGACGATCCCCGACCTGCAGCGCGCGGCCGGCATCATGAGCCAGCTCATGGCCTTGCCTTTGGTCAAACAATTGATCGCCAAGCAGGGACAGTTGCAGGAAGTCATGCTCGGCTACTCCGATTCGAACAAGGATGGCGGTTTTCTCACGTCGAACTGGGAACTGTACAAGGCGGAACTGGCGCTGGTGTCCGACTTCCAGAAGGCCGGCGTCAAGCTGCGCCTGTTCCATGGCCGCGGCGGCACGGTGGGCCGGGGCGGCGGGCCCAGCTACGAAGCCATCCTGGCCCAGCCGCCGGGCACCGTCAACGGCCAGATCCGCCTGACGGAACAGGGCGAGATCATCGCCTCGAAGTTTTCCAATGCGGAAATCGGCCGGCGCAACCTGGAACTGCTGGTCGCCGCCACCCTGGAAGCGAGCCTGGCGCCGCAGGCCGCCAACCCCGCCCATGCGAGCGAGCTGGCGCAGTTCGAAGCCGTGATGGCGCAGCTGTCGGACCGCGCCTATCGCGCCTACCGCCACCTCGTGTATGAAACGCCGGGCTTCACGGAGTATTTCTTCTCGGCTACGCCGATTGCGGAAATCGCCGAGCTGAACCTCGGTTCGCGCCCCGCCTCGCGCAAGGCCAACCAGCGCATCGAGGACTTGCGCGCCATTCCCTGGGGCTTTTCCTGGGGCCAGTGCCGCTTGCTGCTGCCGGGCTGGTTCGGTTTCGGCAGCGCCATCGAAGCCTGGATCAACGATGGCGAGCCAGCGTCGAAGGATGACAGGATCGCCACCCTGCGCGCCATGTACGCCCGATGGCCCTTCTTTGCCACCCTGCTGTCGAACATGGACATGGTGCTGGCCAAGACGGACCTGGCGATTGCCTCGCGCTATGCGGAACTGGTGGCGGACCAGAATTTGCGCGAACGCATCTACAAGCGCATCACGGAAGAGCATGGCAACACCCTGCGCTGCCTGGAGCTGATCACCGGCAACACCGAGCGCCTGGCGGGCAATCCGCTGCTGGCCCGTTCGATCCAGAACCGCTTCGCCTACCTCGACCCGCTGAACCACTTGCAAGTGGAATTGATCAAGCGCAACCGCGCCCTGTCCAGCGCCAGTAAAGTCGATGAACGGGTGCACCGCGGCATCCAGCTGTCGATCAACGGCGTGGCGGCCGGCCTGCGCAACACGGGCTGATAGCATCGCACTGCATCGGCATGCAGGGGCCGGCACCGCAAGGGCCGGCCCTTTTGCTTTCCTGATGGAAAAATATTCTCAAGAAAACAACATTTGGTATTACACTAGCGTCGGATACTTTTCCCACTCCGGCGCCGTGCGCACCGCAGCGGCCAACCATGACGCCAGGGACGCGGATGAGCAAATGGTCGATTGAAACCTTGAGTACGGCATGTGCCGCCCTCACCCTGATCATGCTGGGCTGGCTGGCCGGTGCGGCCTGGCAGGAACTCGACTTCTGGGAACATATCTGGCTGTCGCTGCTGCTGGCGGCCGTCGCCGGCACGGCCATGTGGCTGCTGCGCGCGCTGCGCGCCCACCTTGCCAGCACGCGCAAGCAGCTCGACGCCAGCGCCATGCGCTACCGCCACTTGAGCGAAGCGGCGCAGGACGGCATGTGGCAAACGGATGCGCACGGCCGCATCCTGCACGTCAACCAGCGCCTGTGCGACATGCTGGGCGTGCCCGCTGAGCGGCTGCTGAACCATTCGATGGAGGAATTCCACGACGAGGCGACCTTGCTGCGCCTGTGTCCGCTGCGCCAGACGGCCACGGATAGCTGCATGGGAGAACTGCGTTACCAGCATAGCAACGGCTCGGAACGCTGGGCCATGATCAGCGGCCGCTGCCTGTACGACCAGCAGGGCACGCTGACGGGCGCCCTCGTGCTGGCCAGCGACATCACCGAACACAAGCGGGCCGAACACGCGTTGAGCGTCGCCCATGCGGAACTGGAAAGCCGCGTGGCCCTGCGCACGGCCCAGCTGCTCGACGTCAATCTCCAGCTGTCCGCGGAAATCGCCATGCGCGCGCAGACGGAAGCGGCCCTGGCGCGCAGCGAAGAACGGCTGCAGGACATCATTTCCATGATGCCCCTGTCGCTGTTCCTGAAAGATGCCGATTCGCGCATCCTGCTGATGAACCAGGCTTGCGAACAGCAATGGGGCGTGCGCCAGGAAGACATCGCCGAGGGGCGCGACCTGCAGCATTTTCCCAGCGACCAGAGCGTGGGCTTCCACGCGGCGGACCAGGAGGCGTTTGCCAGCCGCAAGGTGGTGATACGCGAAGAACTGATATGGAATGCGCAGTTGCAGGAAAATCGCCGGGTGCAGACGCACAAGAAACCCATCTTCGACGCCGAAGGCCGGCCGCAGATGATCATCGCCATGGCCATCGACATCACCGACAGCAAGCGCAACGAGGAAAACCTGGAGCGCACCCTGGCCCAGCTGCGCGAACTGACCGACCACCAGCAAACCATCAAGGAAGAGGAACGCCGGCGCATCGCGCTCGACATTCATGACGACCTGGGCCAGAACCTGATGGTGCTGCGCATCGATGTGTCGCTGCTGCACGCGCGCACGGCCAGGACCCACCCGCGCCTGCACCGCCACGCCCAGCGCGTGCTCGACACCATCGACGCCACCATCCGCTCCGTGCGCACCATCATCAATGACTTGCATCCCAGCACCCTGGAGCTGGGACTGGGCCCCGCCGCCGAATGGCTGATCCGCCAGATGGAAGGCCGCGGCGCCATCCGCTACCGGCTCACGCTCGACAGCGAGGCGCCGGACCTGGGCCTCGATCAGCGCCAGACATCGGCCATCTTCCGCGTGCTGCAGGAATCGCTGTCGAACATCGTGCGCCATGCCCAGGCCAGCGAAGTGGAAGTGGCGCTGGAGCAAGATGCGGATTCCATCGTGCTGCGCATCAGCGACAACGGCATCGGCATGCAGCCGGGCGACGACGGCAAGCGGGCCGCCTTCGGCCTGAAGAGCATACGCGAACGTGTCCACGCGCTGGGCGGCGAACTGCGCATCGACAGCCAGGCGGGCCAGGGCACGGCGCTGGTCATCTACCTGCCTCACGCGGGCAGGCGCGCCATGCCGGCCATGCCAAAACACAAAAATTACCAAAAACAGTAGCGAATTAAATATGTATTTTTGATAAATAAAAGTGTAGTAGGTTTTTTCCTTGAGGAAACTATCATGCCGCCACGGTCCGCCCGCTTCCCCGCCCTGCTGCTCGGCCTGCTCCTGCTGGCTGCCGCCCCCATCGCCAGCGCCACCATTTATGCCGAACGGGGCTTTGGAGAAAAGGATGGCAATGGCAGCATCGCGTCCGACCTGAACCCGGCAGGGCTGGTGGCCGGCATCATCATGGAAGAGGAAGGACGGCGCCGCGCCGTGACCTACCAGCATGGCCGCCTCCGCGAACTGGGCACCCTGGGCGGCGATGAAGGTTTTACCAAGGCCATCAATATGCATGGCGTGGTGGTGGGGTCGGCGCAGACGGCCGCCGGCGCCTGGCACGCCTTCCGCTACGACGCGGCGGGCGGCATGCGCGACCTGGGCACTCTGGGCGGCAACAGCAGCTATGCCACGGCCATCGCGCGCGACGGCCA
The DNA here is from genome assembly GCF_057919405.1 of Janthinobacterium sp. C22. Classification (NCBI taxonomy): domain Bacteria; kingdom Pseudomonadati; phylum Pseudomonadota; class Betaproteobacteria; order Burkholderiales; family Oxalobacteraceae; genus Janthinobacterium; species Janthinobacterium sp. C22. Next base: position 5,269,234 of record NZ_CP193659.1, read on the forward strand.
GGTGGCCGGCTATGCCGATACCAGCGGCGGCGATTTCCACGCCTTTGTGACGAAAGCCGACCACAGCCTGCAAGACCTGGGCACCCTGGGCGGCGCCAGCAGCTATGCCAGCGGCCTGAACAGCCATGGCGTGGCGGTGGGCACGGCGCAGCGGGGCGATGGCTACCGCCGCGCCTTCGTCTACCGGCCCGGCGCGGGCATGCAGGAAATCGGCACCCTGCCCGGCGGACGCATCAGCTCGGCCACCGCCATCAACGACGCGGGCCTGATCGTGGGCGCCTCGGAAACGGAGAAGCGCCGCTGGCACGCGTTTGCCTGGGACGGCAAGCGCATGCTCGACCTGGGCGCCATGATCGGCCAGGGCGACAGCTACGCCACGGCAGTCAACGCGGCCGGACACGTCGTCGGCAGCGTCAACATCAACGGCTTTGAACCGATGACCTTTGTCTACAAGGAAGGCGTGATGACGGTGCGCCGCCGCGACGACGGCCTGTACCTGACCAACAAGATCACGGACGCCGGCCTGGTGGTGGGCGCCATCTACACGGGGCATAAATTCCAGGCCTTCGCCGTGCCGTCGCAAGCGTCGCCGGCACCGCCACGCCGCAACCCGCTGGACTGGCTCTTCCTGAGCGTCATCGCCGCCGCCTGCGGCGCGGCCCTGTACCGCGCACAGCGCCACCTGCGCGCCGGCCTGCTGGGACAGCGCCGGCATTTGCTGTAAATCAATACGGGTACGGACGAAAAAAGAGGCTTGCGCCTCTTTTTTTATTGCCTGCTGACCGCTTAGTTCTGCGTCAGGAAAGTCTTCAGCTTGTCCGAACGCGAAGGCTGGCGCAGCTTGCTCATGGCTTTCGCTTCGATCTGGCGGATGCGCTCGCGCGTCACGTCGAACTGCTTGCCCACTTCTTCCAGCGTGTGGTCGTTCGACATTTCCACGCCGTAACGCATGCGCAGCACTTCGCTTCGCGCGGCGTCAGGGAATCGAGTACTTCCTTGATCACGTTGCGCATCGATGCGTGCAGCGCGGCGTCCAGCGGCGCCAACGTCGTGTTGTCTTCGATGAAGTCGCCCAGTTGCGAATCGCCATCTTCGCCCATCGGCGTTTCCATGGAAATCGGCTCTTTGGCGATCTTCATGATTTCGCGCACCTTGTTTTCCGGCATTTCCATCTTGACGGCCAAGGTCGCCAGGTCCGGCTCGCTGCCCGTTTCCTGCATGATCTGGCGCGAGATGCGGTTCATCTTGTTGATCGTTTCGATCATGTGCACCGGCACGCGGATGGTGCGGGCCATGTCGGCGATCGAACGCGTGATCGCCTGGCGGATCCACCAGGTGGCGTAGGTCGAGAACTTGTAGCCGCGGCGGTATTCGAATTTATCGACCGCCTTCAGCAAGCCGATGTTGCCTTCCTGGATCAGGTCGAGGAATTGCAAACCGCGGTTGATGTATTTCTTGGCGATCGAAATGACCAGACGCAAGTTGGCGACCGTCATTTCGCGTTTCGCGTGACGCGCGCGCTTTTCGCCGGCCGCCATCTGCTTGTTGATCTTGCGCAAGTCAGCCAGCGGCAGGGCCACGCGCGCTTGCAGGTCGATCATCTTCTTTTGCAGTTCCTTGACGGCAGGCACGTTGCGGCTGAGGATGGCGCTGTACGGATACTTGCAGTCGACTTCGCGGTCGACCCATTCCAGGTCGCATTCATTGCCCGGGAATACCTTGATGAAGTGGGCGCGCGGCATGCCGCATTTGTTCACGCACAGTTCCAGCACGGCGCGCTCGATGTGGCGCACTTCTTCCATCTGGCCGCGCAGGGTGTCGCACAGCTTTTCGACGACCTTGGCCGTGAAGCGGATGCCCAGCAATTCCTGCGAAATGGCTTCCTGCGCCTTGACGTAGGCTTTCGAGTTGTAACCCTCGGGCGCCTTGCGCATCTTGTCGTACTGCGTCGAGATGACGTTGAATTTCTCCAACGCATTCTTTTTCAGCTGGGCCAATTGCTCGCTGGAGAAACCGGCCGCGCCGCCATTGGCGTCGCCGTCTTCTTCCTCGGCTTCCTCTTCCTCTTCCTCGTCGTCACCGCTGGCGGCGGCGGGGGCGGAGCGGCAGCTGGTGCCGGGGCATTGCTTTCGTTCAAATCAACAAAGCCGTCGACCACTTCATCGACCTTGATCTCGTCGCGCGCGATCTTCTGCGACAGGGCGACGATTTCGCCGATGGTGGTGGGGCAGGCGGAGATGGCCTGGATCATGTCCTTCAGGCCGCCTTCGATGCGCTTGGCGATCTCGATCTCGCCTTCGCGCGTCAGCAGCGCCACGGCGCCCATTTCACGCATGTACATGCGCACGGGGTCGGTGGTGCGGCCGAAGTCGGAGTCGACCGTCGACAAGGCGGTCGCGGCAGCCGCTTCCACTTCATCGTCGCTGGTGACGGTGGCGACGTTGTCGGTCAACAACAGGCTTTCCGCGTCAGGGGCGCGCTCGTAGACGGCGATACCCATGTCGTTGAAGGTGGCGATGATGCCCTCGATCGCTTCCGGATCGATGATGTTTTCCGGCAATTGGTCATTGATCTCGGCATAGGTGAGGAAACCGCGTTCCTTGCCCATGTTGATCAAGCCCGTGATCTGCTTGCGGCGGCGTTCCAGGTCCGCTGCCGAGGCTTCCGGATCGCCCAGCGCGTCCGCCAGGCCGCCCTTGGCCTTGCGGTCGCGCGCTTTCGACACGGCCTTCAGTTCGGCGCGCTCGACGGCGTTGAGTGCTGCCACTTCATCGTTTTCCGGCGTGAATTCGCTCGGCTTGCGGCCGCGGCGGCCTGGTACCTTGACGGTCGGCAAGAAGTAATTCGAGGTGTCGATGGCGGCCAGGGCATCGGCGTCCGTGGTCTTGCTGACCACTTGCGCGCCGGTGATGATGGTCACGGGCGCCGCCTCAGGCTTGGCGCGCACGACCTTAGAACGGGCTGCCGTCACCACCTTGTTCGTGGCGGCGCTTTCGCTGACCTTGCGCGGCACGGCCGGGGCCTTGGCGCCGGGGGCGATCTTCACGCTCGGCGTCTTGACCGGCGCGGCGTCGGCCACCTCGGCCACGTCGGCAACGGCTTCGACAGCCGCCGCTGGCGCTTCTGCAGCCGGCTCGGCCGGCGGCACGGCGGCCAGGCGCGAACGGCTTTTCTTCACCACGGTGACGACGGTCGGCGCCGTCGTGACGGTGGCTTCCGGATTCGCTTGCGCATTATCGATGAAGTAAGATAAAGTCGTTTTGGGTACGGCAAGTGGTGCCGCGGCTGGGCGTGGCGCCTTGGCGGACAACGTTAAAGTTTTTGGCGTATTCTTCATGAGATATCTCTTAATGCGAGACCAGATGGTGTCGGCGCGAAGTGAATGATTCCACCTAAGCCTGCGAAACCGGACTCGATGGAGCGTATTGTTGCGGCTGCCGTCAAGGGCAGCGGCGCCTGTCTATCGGGACGTTCAAAGCCCGCGCATCCAGCGGCGGCGGGGCCGAAGCCGGGTCAGATAAATAAGCGATGTACATTGCGGAATGAAAAAAGCCCGTACCAGAACGGGCTTGAATCTATTGTTGTTCAGTGAAGACACAGCGGAGAGCAAGATTATGCACGAAGGCCAGTTATCTGGATAATTGATAAGCAAAATATCTGATATCAAAAATATCAATAATGATGGCCCTGCACCGCACTGCTCCTATCCCCTGCACACCTGAGCCAGACCGTCAAATACGGGGTCCAGTCATCAGCGCAAGCCGACATTATACACATTTCCCGCATTTCGCGCTGCGTCCGCTGTAGGGCGGACCCGCTTGTTACAGCGCAAGTTGCCAAAAAAGACAATGCACTTGCCTGTGGCGCGTGCTATGCTCCCCTTTTATAGCCCAACCAATGATGTCGATGACCAGCTCCACGCCAGACCAGCAAGCCACCACTCCTGACACGCCAGTCGATGCAGCCCCAGCGGCGGCACCGGCCGCAGCGGCAACCACGCCGGCGCCTGCCGGCCTGACCGCGCGCGCCCTGCTGAAGCAGTTCCAGGAGCAATTCCCGCCATTCCGCGATTGCCTGCCCTTGTCGATCGGTATCGACAAGCAGATCCTGGCACGCCTGCCGGACCTGGACCGCAAGCTGATGCGCACGGCGCTGGGCATCCACACGGGTTCGCTGCGCTACCTGCGCGTGATGGAAAAAGCCAAGATCCGCTACGACCTCGACGGCACCGCCGGCGCGGAAGTGACGCAAACGCACCGCGACCATGCCACGCAAGTCTTGCAGCAACGCTTCAAGAAGGAAGCCGAGCGCAAGAAAGCCGAGCGCGACGCGGCCGCCGCCGAAGAAGCGAACCGCTTGCGCCTGGAAAAACTGAATCAGCTGACCGCGAAATTCTCGCGCAAAGGCTGATCCGGTTTCATGGACACAGCTGCCGCACCGCCACTGCCCCCTATCAAGGCATTGCCCTCGACCACGTCAGGCTGGTACGCACCAGCGATGAGGCAAAAGCGGCCATGGCTGCCCTGCTGGCAGCGGACGCCATCGGCTTCGATACGGAATCGAAGCCGACGTTCGTCAAGGGCGAGTCTTCCACGGGCCCCCATCTGATCCAGCTGGCCACCGACGACATCGCCTACCTGTTCCGTAGGCAGCACGCCGGCGCCGGCCCTGGCCGAACTGAAAGCCATCCTCGAATCGACCACCACCCTGAAAGTGGGTTTTGGCCTGTCCGACGACGTCAAGCGCCTGCGCAACAAGCTAGGTATCGCGCCGGCCCAGGTGCTCGACCTGTCCGTCGCCCTGCGCGGCGGCCAGCGCAACGACCTGGGCGCGAAGACGGCCGTGGCCAAGTTCTTCGGCCTGCACCTGCAGAAATCGAAAAAGATCTCCACCACCAACTGGGCCACCTCGCGCCTGACGGAAAAGCAGATCCTGTACGCGGCCGACGATGCGCAAGTGGCCCTGCGCGTGTACCGCCGCTGGATCGCCGACGGCGGCAAGGTCGCACCGCAAAAGCCCCCACGCGCCGGCACCCCGCCTGCCCCGCCGCCGGTCGCCGCCTGAGCCGGACGCCTTCCCGCAAGATGAGCAAGAACAAGTCCATCGGCACCACCCCTGACGCGATCGCCGCCGCCGAACAGGCGCTGGGGCGATCGCTGCCTGCCTCCTACGCGCAATGGTTATTGGTCAACAATGGCCGCGCGCTGGGCGCCTTGAGCATCTTTCCCGTCTACGACGCGGCCAATGCGCGCAAGACGTGGGAATCGATAGAACGCCATTACCGCACGAGCTGGCAGGAATGGCTGGAGAATACGGGCGCGAACGGTGACGATGCCAGCGCCCTGCTGCCCTTTGCCCAGTTCGGCACGGGCGATTACTATTGTTTTGATTATGCGCAAACGGGACCCGCCGGTGAGCCGGTGGTCGTGCTGTGGTCGCACGAAACGGGGACCGCCACCGCGGTGGCGCCCGACTTTGCATCATTCCTGATACTGCCCGGCCGCCCGGGATAAAACCCGGCGGCCGGCGCCAGCTTATTTGACGGGACGCCAGGTCAGCGGATAGCGGTAGACGACGCCATTGCTGGCCTTGACTGCGGCAATGATGGAAAACACCAGATTGCCCAGCGCCACCAGCCAGAACATGAAAATGCCGATGATGACGAAAGTCAGGATGAAGCAGACGATGTACCAGAGGATCAGGGTGATCTGGAAATTGAGCGCTTCGCGGGCATTCTCGGCCGAGAACTTGTCCGCATCGTCCTTCTTGATCAAGTAAATGATCAGCGGCGCCACCCAGCTGGTGAACAGGCCGCCAATATGGGACAGGATGGCGATCGTCGTATCTTGCGTACGACCCACTTCCGGCTGCGTGTTATCCATTATCATTCCCATCATTAGTTATAGATACATCAATATAACAGTAATATTTCTTTTTGGAATGAAACACTTGCTGCCGCAAGGGACTTTTTTCATGCCGCCGCCAGCGCCAGCCGCCCCAGGGTGGCGATGGCCGCTTCCAGCTGCGGGCTCCACGGGTGGCCGTAATTGAGGCGGATGCAGTGGCGAAACGCGCGCGTGGCGGAAAAGATGGGGCCGGGCGCGATGCTGATGCCGGCCGCCAGCGCGCTGCGGTGCAAGGCCAGCGCATCGATGCCCACCGGCATCTCGACCCAGACGAAATAGCCGCCCTGCGGCCGCGTGACCCGCGTGCCGGGCGGAAAATGCACGGCAATCGCTTGCAGCATGGTGTTTTGCTGCGCCGCCAGGGTCAGCCGCAGTTGGCGCAAATGGCGGTCGTAGCCGCCCTGCGCCAGGTAGTCGGCCAGCGCCATCTGCAGCGGGATCGGCGCCGACAGGCTCGTCGTCAGCTTCAGGCGCTCGACCTGGCGCGCGTAGCGGCCTGCCACGGCCCAGCCCAGCCGGAAACCGGGCGCCAGGGTCTTCGAAAACGAACTGCAATGCATGACGAGGCCCGCGCCGTCGTGGCTTTTCGTCAGGCCAGGACGCTGCTTGCCGAAATACAGCTCGCCATACACATCATCCTCGATCAGCGGCACGCCATGGCGCGCCAGCAGTTCGACCAGGGCGCGCTTCTTTTCCGGCGGCATCAGGCTGCCCAGCGGGTTCTGGAAACTCGTCATCAGCCAGCATGCCTTGGGCTGGTGGCGCTGCAGCAACTCTTCCAGCGCCGCCAGGTCGACGCCGTCACGGGGGCTGGTGGCGATCTCGACGGCCTTGAGTTCCAGCCGCTGCAACGCCTGCAGGCAGGCATAGAAGCTGGGCGACTCGATCAGCACCGTGTCGCCGGGCCGCGTGACGGCTTGCAGGCACAGGTTCAGCGCTTCCAGCGCGCCATTCGTGATGACGATGTCGTCGCTGGAAACGGGCACGCCGTCGAGCTGGTAGCGCAGGGCGATCTGGCGGCGCAGTTCCGCATTGCCCAGGGATAAATCCGTGACGGTGCTCCACGGGTCGAGGCGGCGCATGCTGGCCGAGACGGCCCGCGCCAGCCTTTCCATCGGAAACAGATGCGGGCTGGGAAAGGCCGAGCCGAACGGGACGATATCGCGTGCCCCGACGGCGCCCAGCACCTCGAACACGAGGTCGCTGACGTCGACGGTGGTGCTGGCGTCGAGCGGGTGGGAACTGTCCGGCTCGGGCGCCAGCGCGGCGCGCTGCGGCGCCACGTAATAGCCGGAGCGGGGGCGCGAGACGATCATGCCGCGCGCTTCGAGCAAATAATACGCCTGGAACACTGTCGACGGGCTCACGCCCCTGCGCGCATGCTGCTGGCGCACGGACGGCAATTTATCCCCAGGCAGCAACAGCTGCGTGGCTATCATGGCGGCGACTTCTTCCGCCATTTCCTCGTATCGTTTCAACCCTGCTCCTCAAACTGATCCGTAGTTTTTTTGCACAACTGATCCTGTCACAGTGACAGCACCCGGTATATGCTAGGGTAACAACATCCGGGCAGCAACACCGGCACGCCATATCGACCGACGAGACAGGTTATTTTCCCATGCAACGTTCCATGCTACTGCATTCCCCTCCCGTGCTGGTGCTGGCCCTGGCTATCGCCTGGCCCGGCATGGCGCTGGCCGCGCCGGCCACCGTTTCCGCCAGCCACGACAGCCTGGAGCAGCGCATCAAGGCGTGCACGGCCTGCCATGCGCCGAAGGAACGCCACGACGCCTTCTTTCCCCGCATCGCCGGCAAGCCTTCAGGCTACCTGTACAACCAGCTGCTGAACTTTCGCGAGGGACGGCGCCAGTATCCGATGATGAACTACATGGTCGAGCACTTGCCCGACGATTACCTGCGCGAAATCGCCGAGTATTTTGCGGCGCAGCACCCGGCCCCGCCGCCAGCCCAGCCCAGCAGCGCCGGCACGATGGCCCTGGCGCGCGGCAAGCAGCTGGTGCTGCATGGCGATGCGAGTAAGAAGATTCCCGCCTGCATCGCCTGCCATGGCGAGAAGCTGGCCGGCGTGGCGCCCGCCATCCCCGGCTTGCTGGGCTTGCCGCGCGACTATATCAACGCCCAGCTGGGCGCCTGGAAGAACGGCATCCGCCGCGCCCACGCGCCCGACTGCATGGCGCACGTGGCGCAGCGCCTGTCCGACGCGGACGTGGGCGCCGTCTCCGCCTGGCTGGGCACACAGGTGGCCAGCGCCGACGCCCGCCCCGCCAGCGGCATCGCCCTGCCCTTGCCACTGCATTGCGGCGGCGTGCCCGGCTCCAGCGCGCAGGTGGCGCCATGAAAAAATGGATGATCGCGGCTGCCGGCCTGGTACTGATCGCCGGCGCCAGCGCCAAATTCCTGCTGTGGCCAGACGACGACATGGGCCCGCCCGCCGTTGCCAGCACCCTGGGCCAGGAACAGCTGGTCGCGCGCGGCGCCTACCTGGCCAAGGCGGGCGACTGCATGGCCTGCCACACGACGCGCGGCGGCGTGCCGTACGCGGGCGGACGGGCCTTGCAGACGCCGTTCGGCAAGGTGCTCTCGCCCAACATCACGGCGGACAAGGAAACGGGCATCGGCAGCTGGACGGCCGACGATTTCTGGCGCGCCATCCACAACGGCAAGTCGAAAGACGGCCGCCTGCTGTATCCGGCCTTTCCCTACACCAGCTACACCAAGGTGCGGCGCGAAGACAGCGACGCCCTGTATGCGTATTTCCAGAGCGTGCCGCCGCACAAACAGACGAACGCGCCGCACGCGCTGCGCTTCCCCTACAACCAGCAGATCGCGCTGGCCGCCTGGCGCGCCTTGTATTTCAAGCCTGGCGTGTACCAGCCGCTGACGGGCAAAAGCATGGAATGGAACCGGGGCGCCTATCTGGTGCAGGGCCTGGGCCACTGCAGCGCCTGCCATAGCAGCCGCACCACCCTGGGCGGCAGCGACGACGGCCTGTCGGGCGGCCTGATCCCCGTGCTGGGCTGGTATGCGCCCTCGCTGACGTCGGACGCGGAAGCGGGCCTGGGCGACTGGGACACGGCGCATATCGTGGAATTGCTGCAAACGGGCGTCTCGCCGCGCGCCACCGTCTTCGGTCCCATGGCCGAGGTGGTACGGCAAAGCCTGCAGCACATGAGCGGTGCCGACGTGCAGGCGATGGCCGTGTACCTGAAAAGCCTGCCCGGCCCGGCGCAGCCCGCACCACGGACGCCGCGCGACACGTCAGAGCAAGCCCGGCAGCAACTGGCGCTGGGCGCAAAACTGTATGAGGCGCAATGCGCAAGCTGCCACCAGGCCGACGGCAAGGGCGTGCCGCCCGGCTACCCGCCGCTGGCCGGCAACCGCGCGCTGACGACGCAGTCGGCCGTCAACGCCATCCGCCTCGTGCTGAACGGCGGCTTCGCGCCCGGGACAAAAGGCAACCCGCGCCCCTACGGCATGCCGCCGTTCGGTCCCGTCATGGATGATACGGAAGTGGCGGCCGTGGTCACGTATCTGCGCGCGTCGTGGGGCAACGATGCGCCGGCGGTTTCTGCGCTGGAAGTGAATAAATACCGCAGCGTGCCGCTGGAATAATCGAGTAACGCAGCGGAAATCCGGGGTCAGACCCGCCGGGTCTGACCCCGGCACTCATTTAACGGGTGAGCTCGTAAAAAAACCGGCAAGCGCCGGTTTTTTCATCGCAAGCAGCAATCCTCAACGGAACTTGCTCTTGTGCCCAGTCTTGAGGTCCAGCGCATAGCGCACGCCGTTGTCCGTCAGCATGACTTCATCGGGCGGCTCCTCGCCGGCCAGGGCGCCGTCGATCAGCGGCAAGCCTTCGCCCTTGCGCATCAGGTCGTCGCAGCGCTCGTACACGTTGACGCAGCCCGTGGACGCCATCAGCGATTGCACGATGGCTACTTTCCACGCATCGACGCCGCCGGCGTTGAATTCGCAGATCAGGTAACCTGGCACGCCGCCGAACAGCTGCACCACCAGGCCGGGCAAGCCCTCGTCCTCGCCCTTGATCAGCGTCAGCAGCTGGTTGTCGCCCGCCTTCTTGATGGCGGGCAGTTTTTTCTCGATGGCGGCCTTGACCCTGCGCTTGATCAGCGCGTGGTCGACCGGTTCGTCTTCCTTGAAGCTCCAGATGCGCGCGCGGATCTGCGACTTCGAATTGTAGGCGGCGCGGGCGATGAATTGTTTCGAAGAACTCTGCACGATGGCCGTCGAGCCGGGCTTCATTTTTTCCTGCGGCTTGCCTTCGACTTTTTCAATCGCGGACGCGTAAATCCACGATTGGCCCAGCAAGCTCTTTTCCTTGCCCTGTTTGATGGTGATGATCAGCATGTAATTCCAGTAGTGTGAGCGGCGCGTGCCGCTCGTCGTATGTCCCACCGACATCATACCTCATGCCATCCTGTCGCATCCTCCTGCATTCCATGCCGCTGCCGGCGCAGTCTGTCGCAGCGCGCTACGCAGGCGCGGCCGGCTGGCATACCATGCACGCAGTCCAATTCAAAACAGGGAGCAAGAATGACACAGCCACTTTTCCACCGCCGTCACGCCAGCGCCGCGGCCGCCCTGCTGCTGGCCGCCTGCGCGCTGGCCATCCCGGCCGCGCCGGCGCTGGCCTCGCCGCTCGACTGGATTGCCGGCAACAGCATCCAGGGCAGCGGCAAGCTGCAAAAGCAGACGCGCGAAGTGGGCAGTTTCCATGCCGTGGCGCTGAACGTGCCGGGCACGGTCGAGCTGCGCATCGGCAACACGGACAGCGTCACCATCGAAGCCGACGACAATATCCTGCCGCTGATCGACACGGCCGTGGAAAACGGCACGCTGCGCATCCGCCCCGCCAAGCGCAACGCCAGCTTCCGCCAGAGCAGCCTGACCATCGTCATCCAGGCGCGCCAGGTGGAGCGCGTCAGCGTGGGCGGCTCGGGCAACATCACGGCAACGGGCTTGCGCGCCGACAATCTGCGCTTCGACGTGGGCGGCTCCGGCTCCATCAACGCGCGCGATCTCGACAGCCGCCAGGTGTCCATCGCCATCGGCGGCAGCGGCAGCTTCAAGGCCAGCGGCAAGACGGAGCAGCTGACGGCCTCGATCGGCGGCTCGGGCAATATCCAGGCGGGCCGCCTGGCCGCGCGCGCGGTGCAGGTAAGCATCGGCGGCTCGGGGAGGCGCAAGTGTGGGCCAAGGATGAGCTGACCATCAGCATCGGCGGCTCGGGCGAAGTCAGCTACTACGGCGACCCGCGCATCAGCCGCAGCATGCAGCGGTCGAGCAGCATCAAGCACCTCGGCAGCGCGCCGAATTGATCAATCACAATGCAAAAAGCCCGGAGCGATCCGGGCTTTTTGCATTTCAGACAGACTATATCAGCGTGCCGGCTTGACCGGTTCGCGGTCGATCAGCACGGTGTTGACGCTGTCCGTCAGCCAGATCTGGCCATCCTGGATCGTGCATTGCAGCTGCATGGTGCGCTGCGCCAGCTTGCTCATGTCTTGCGCCGCCTCGGATGGCAGGTTGATCACGGTCAAGTTCTTCGCCCGTTCCAGCTTGTTCGCGATCTGCTTCCACCAGATGTGGCTGGTTGCGCCATAGCTGTAGACGATGACCTGCTCCGAACGGCCGCAGGCCTTCAGGATGCGCTTTTCGTCCGGCTGGCCCACTTCGATCCACAGCTGGATGGCGCCCGTCAAATCCTTCTGCCACAGGTCGGGCTCTTCCGTATCGAACAGGCCCTTGGTGAAGGTCAGCGCCTCGTCGGCGTGGATGGCGAACGCCAGCAGGCGCACCATCATGCGCTCATCCGTCTCGGACGGGTGGCGCGCCAGGGTCAGCGCGTGATCCTGGTAGTAATTGCGGTCCATGTCGGCGATCTGCAGATCGGCTTTGAAAATTGTTGCTTTGAGGGCCATCGTGTTTCTGTCTCGGTAAAGTGAATAATGAAGCCGGTATCAGCGGAAAACCACCGTCTTGTCGCCATTTTTCAGGATGCGGTGCTCGACGAACCATTTCACGGCGCGCGCCAGCACCACGCACTCGACGTCGCGGCCGATGGCCGTCAGGGTTTCCGCATCCATCGCATGGTCGACGCGCTCGACGTCCTGCTCGATGATCGGGCCTTCGTCCAGGTCGCCCGTGACGAAATGCGCCGTCGCGCCGATCAGCTTGACGCCGCGGTGATGCGCCTGCGCATACGGCTTGGCGCCCTTGAAGCTGGGCAGGAAGGAATGGTGGATATTGATGGCGCGGCCGTCAAGCGCCTGGCACAGGCCGGGCGACAGGATCTGCATGTAACGCGCCAGCACCACCAGGTCGATCTTGTGCGTGTCCATCAGCTCGATGATCTTCGCTTCCTGCGCCAGCTTGGCCGCTTCCGGCGCGCCGGCCGCCAGCGGCAGATGATGGAAGGGAATATTGTAGCTGGCCGCCAGCTGGTAGAACTCCATGTGGTTCGACACGATGGCGGGAATTTCCACGTTCAGCAAGCCGCTCTTGTAGCGGAACAGCAAATCGTTCAGGCAATGGCCGATCTTCGACACCATCAGCATGACGCGCGGCTTGACGCGCGCATCGTGCAGTTGGCCATGGAATTGGCCATTGAGCTGCATGACTTGCGACAAGGCGGCGAAGTCGCTGCGCAACTGGGCGTCGCTGACGGCGCCGTCTTCCAGCGCGAAATGCACGCGCATGAAGAACAGCTGGGATTCCTGGTCGCCGAACTGGGCGGAATCGAGGATGTTGCAGCCGTGATCGGCCAGGAAGCCGGAGACGCGGTGCACGATGCCGCGCTGGTCCAGGCAGGACAGGGTCAGGATGTATTCGGGATGCGTCATGGTCGCGGAATAAGGCAAAAAATTAGGGCTATGCTCGGCTCAGCCACGCGCGCCGGCCATCGGCTGCGCTGCCGCGAGCCGGCTATTGTCGCACGGCCGGGCCTGTAAACCTGCATTTTCCGCACAAGCAGCATGGCTGCCGGCGACGCCAAGCGGATTGACGTTCATTTGATCTGGCGCAAAGTCATCGCATTTTTCCTTCTGCCAGGCCTTATTCTCGCGCCAAACCGGTACCTGGCGTGGAACCTGGCACGCCATCCGGCGTCTATCTCTTTGCTTGTTTCACCATACGCCGCATCCGGTGCACCGGATGTTTTCTGGATCCGCTTTTCATTGAGGTAGAACATGTTCACAAACAGTATTTTTCCCAGTCTCAGCCCGGCCCTGAAGTCCCATCTCGAGGCCCAGTGCAATTTCGCCACGGAATTATCGCGCAAGATGTTCGATACGGCGCAGCAATTGAGCGAGCTGCATCTGCGGCTGGCGCAAGACTTGCTGCACGAGTGGAGCAACGCCAGCCAGCAACTGCTGGGCGCGCGCGACACGGGTGAGTTCATGTCGCTGGCCGCCGGCCAGTTGCAGCCCGGCAGCCACAAGCTGCGCCAGTACCAGCAGCAGCTCGGCAATCTCGTCGCCAACGCCAATGTCGAGATGAACCGCACGGCAGAGAACCACTTGCCCGAAACGAGCCGCACGGCCGTGGCCTTCGCTGACGAAGTGGTGCGCAAGACGGCGGAGGAAACGGAAAAAGCCACGCAGCGCCAGCGTGAAATGATCGAAAAAATGCACGCCACGGGCCACCGCGACGGCGCGGGCCGCAGCCACGATACCAACAGGCAATCCGATCAGGCGCGTTGAGCGCCTGCATAGACCACTTGACCCCCACTCGACAGCAAGGAGAGCGACATGGCTAGCAATCAAGGTAATGAACAGGGCAAAGGCGCTGGCAGCAGCCAGAAGGCCGGCGAATCGGGCAGCGCCAAAGGCACGAGCAAGCGCGGTTTCGCCGCCATGAATGAGGAACAGCAACGCGAAATTGCCAGCAAGGGCGGCCAGGCAGCCCATCAAAAGGGCACGGCGCATGAATTCGACTCGGAAGAAGCACGCCGGGCCGGGCAGAAAGGCGGCGAAGCCGTCAGCCGCAACCGCGAACACATGGCGGAAATCGGCAGGAAAGGCGGCGAAAGCCGGCAATCGGCCCAGCGCGCCAATGAAAACCGCAGCAGCACGGCGGCGCGCAGCGGCGGCAGCGAGCAGGGCCGCACCGGCCGGCAGGGCGGCAAGGACGAGGACGACAAGGGCTGACGGGGCAGGCAGGGCCCAGCGCGGCTTGACGCACAAGGCGCAGGAAGGCACGGGGCTTGGCGGCCCCGTGCAGGGGATGGCGCAGCGCCGGGCACGGCGGTATGGTACATTCTCGCCTTACCGACACCGCCGCGCCCCGCCCCGCCCTTCCCCGCATGCAGCCATCCCTGAAATACCTGAGCGCCTATTCCGAACAAACGCAAGCGCAAGTGCAGCAACTGATCGCCCAAGACAAACTGGGCGAGGTCCTGTTAAAACGCTATCCGAACGCGCACGACGTGCGCAACGACAAATCGCTGTACCAGTATGTGCAGGACTTGAAGAATGAATTCCTGCGTAATGCCGAGCCCATCAACAAAGTGGCGTTCGACAGCAAGATCCACGTGATCCAGCATGCGCTGGGCCTGCACACCTCGATTTCGCGCGTGCAGGGAGGCAAGCTCAAGGCCAAGCATGAAATCCGCGTGGCCACCATGTTCAAGGAAGTGCCGCTGGAATTCCTGCGCATGATCGCCGTGCACGAACTGGCGCACGTCAAGGAAAAACAGCACGACAAGGCCTTCTACAAGCTGTGCACATATATGGAACCGCAATACCACCAGTACGAATTCGACGTGCGCCTGTACCTGACCCAGCTCGACCTGTCTGGCCAGCGCCTGTGGTCGTGAAATCCTGGTCGTGAAATCCTGTTCGTGAAGTCCTGGTCATGACGTCCTGGTCATGACGTCCACGTAAAAATGCCGCCCGGCATACACAGGGCGGCATTTTTCCTGATGCGTCGGCATGGCCGGCGCCATGTTCAGGCTCAGGCGGCGTTCTTGCGGCGAAGCATGAAGCCCAGCAGGCCCAGCCCGCCCAGCAGCATGCCATAGGTCGCCGGTTCCGGCACGGCGCTGACAGTGGCGGCGATATTATCGACCTGGAAGGTGTGCAAGGCGCCTTCGCGCCACGTGGCCGACAGCAGATTGCTGAAACCCGTGAACGTGTAGTCGGCGAAGGTGTGGCCGCCACCGAGGGTGAAGGTCTGGGTCACCGTGCCGCCGCCCACCTGGTGGCCGACGAAGGTCACGTCAAAGGAACCGGGCAAGCTGACGAAGTCGGCCAGGCTGATCGAGCTCAGCGAGAATGCGGCGCCATCGGCACGGCTCAGGGTGGTCGTCGACAGGGGCGTCGCACCGAGACCGGCCGAGCCGGCATAGGCGAAACTGTCCTGGTGTGCCGAACTCAGCAAGCCTAACCAGCTGCTGTCGAAATTGTAGCCGCCTTCGGAATAGGATTTGAAGGTGGAAGCAAAGTAGCCGGCTTGCTCCAGCGGATCGAAGGTGATCGTGGTGGTCTGTGCCTGGGCACCAGCGGAGGCGGCGAGAATGGCGGCGACAGCGGTCGCTCGCAAGAGGGTCATAGGTTTCAAAATAGCATCCTTTCGAGATGATGAAGTAGCGTGGCTGTGGCAACTTGAAACGGGTCGGCACCTTTTTTGGGGAGTCTGTACAACGCTCGTCGGTGTCCGATATTCCTAACTTTTGAACCCTGCCAGTAGACCACACCCATGCCTGAAAAGCATCTTCATTTTCAAAAAAACATGCCAACATAGTAATTTTTTTGCCATATTTTTATTAATTAAATCACCAAGCCCGATCAGTTTTCCCGTGCGGAAATAAAAAAGCCATGCAGTGCGCATGGCCTTCTTCAAGCGGCAGGAAAACTAGTTGGCCGGCAAGGATCGCGGTGCCAGGCAAAAACGGAATTACGGCGCACACTCCTTCAGACGCAGCACCAGCGCTGCAGGATCGGCGTCGGCATTCAGGAACGCCGCGTGCTGCGGGCGGATGAAGCCCTGCTCCTTGCCGTTTTGCACAAAGGCGATCAAGCCGTCATAAAAACGGTCGACATTGAGCAAGCCGATGGGCTTGGCGTGCAAGCCCAGCTGGGCCCACGTGAGCATCTCGAACAGCTCTTCCAGCGTGCCATAGCCGCCGGGCATGGCGATGAAGGCATCGGACAGGCTGGCCATCATCGCCTTGCGCTCATGCATATCCTTCACGATGAACTGGCGCGTCAAGCCCATGTGGCCCACTTCGCGCTCCACCAGCTGGGTGGGAATCACGCCCGTCACCTCGCCGCCCAGGCGCAGTACTTCATCGGCGATCACGCCCATCAAACCCACCTTGCCGCCGCCATACACGAGCGAGATATTTTCCGCCACCAGCACGCGCGCCAGTTCGCGCGCCGCCACGGCATAGTCCGGCGAGACGCCCGCGTTGGCGCCACAGTACACACATAAAGCCTTGATCACAGTAATCCCTAGCCTTTCAATTCATCGATCGCCGCCTCGACCTCGAGGCGTTCCTTGGCGTCCAGTGCCACGCACTGGGCCGCCTTTTCATACAGGGCCAGCGCTTCCGCCAGCTTTTTCTTTCCATCGAGCATATTCAACGCGCGCGCATATTCGCTGTGCGCCAGCGCCGAATGGGGCGTCAGGGCCAGCGCCGTCTTGAAGTGCTGGTAGCCGTCTTCCTTGTTGGCGCCGTAGGTCAGGCTGCCGATCATGGCGCCGACCTTGTCGATAATTTCCGTATGATAAATCCCAAACGCGATATGCGCTTCCGCATGCATGGGCGCCACCGTCATCGTGCGGTCCAGGCTGTTGCGCACGCGCGCCCCCATGCCCTGCGCCAGGGCCTTGACGACGGACGTGCCCAGCGCGTAGCGGCCCAGGCTGTAGGCATGCCAGTAGTAGCCGGCCGGATTGTCCGGCTGCTCGCTCTGCTGGCGCTCGCAGCGCTCGGCCACTTCTTCGTACATGTCGAGTTTCTGGCTGTCGTCCACTTCCAGGTGCGTGGCATAGATGCAGGTGGCCTTGTGCGCGACCGCATAGCCGGGCACGCCGACGGCCAGGCCCAGCTTCACGGCACGCTCGAAGTCGCCCGCATGGAAGGCCAGCCAGGCCTGCAGCAGCGCCGGGTGCGTGGGAAACGGTTCCACGTCGCCCGCATGCAGGCGCGACCAGGCCGCTTCCAGGGATTGCGGCGTGTAGACATATGCAGCGTCCGGATAGGGAAATTGTTGCCAAGCCATATCTCTCTCCTGTAAATGACGACGCGGCGCCAGCAGCCGTGTCAGTCGTTCTTGAGTTTGGTCACATACTCTTCCGACAGTTTGCGAAACAGCAAATGCGTTTCATTGCGCAAATAGGGCCCGATCAGGGACAGCACCTGGTAGCAGCCGCGCGCCAGCGCATCGGACATCGATTGCTGCTCGCTGTACTTGCGCGGGTTGCGCACGTACTCGTACGACAGCCAGTAGGTGGCGACGACGACCATATTCGTCGCCATGGCAGCCACTTCCATGTCCGACGCCTCGAGCGACTGTTCGCTGCGCAAATCTTCGCACAGCTGCGTGGCCACCTTGATCTTGTGGGCCAGGATCAGCTTGAAGTGCAATTCCAGCTTGCGGTTGCGCGACAACAAATCGTTGAGGTCGCGATAGAAAAAGCGGTAGCGCCAGATCAGTTCGAACATCAGGTGCAGGTACAGCCAGACGTCCTCGATATTCGAGCGGCGCCCGTCGGGCACGGTGAGGATGCGTTCGATTTCCGCCTCGAACTGGACGAAGATCGAGTTGACGATGTCGTCCTTGTTACGGAAGTGGTAATACAGGTTTCCCGGCGAAATGTTCATCTCTTCCGCAATCACGGTCGTCGTGATATTCGGCTCACCAAACTCATTGAACAGGCGCAGCGACAACTCCAGGATGCGTTCGCGGGTACGGCGTGGTGCTTTTTGTAGCATGGCGGGCAATCTCTCTGTGTTCTGCCTCAAGCATACCACCTAAGATAGCCGTAATGAAACACTCCGCCCCATGGCGCCGGCGAATAAGGCAGACAAAAAAAGCCTGCGCAAGCAGGCTGGAGGAATGCTGCGCCAGCTCAGGCGGCCGGCGCTTTTTCTTCGGCGCCGGCCTGGCGGCGAGTTTGCCAGCGGGTTTGTTCACCGGCTTGCTCGCGGGCTTGGCCGGGGCCTTGGCGACGGCTGTTTTCGGCGCTGTTTTCGGCGCCGCCTTCACGGCGGGCTTGGCCACGGCCTTCGGCTTGGCCGCCGGCGCGGCCTTGGCCGACAGCGCCGCCACCTGCACGTTCAAGGCATCGATCCTCGCGTGCAGCGCGGCGATATCGTGTTGCATGGGCACGCCGATGGTGGCCAGCGCCCGCGCCACGCGCTCTTCAAACACCTGTTCCAGCTTGTCCCAGGAACCGCTGGCCTGCTTGCCCACGCCGTCGGCCAGCTTGCCGACGCTGCCGCTGACATCGGCCACCTTGTCTTCGGCCCGCTTCTGGAATTCCGTGCCCTCCTTCACCAGCCGGGAAAACACGCGTCCGCCCTCTTCCTGCGCCTTGGCGAAGGCGCCCAGGCCCGCCTGCCAGATCTGCTGCGCGGACGAGCGCACGGCGCTCGCCAATTCCGTGTCTTCCGCCAGTTCCTTCAATTTCTTCACCATCGCCAGCTCCCGTCATGTGAAAGGCCATGCCACTTCATGGATATTTTTATTCTAGTGAGCAAAACTAGAGACGGGAGTCTAATTCGATAGCGAACTGCGCCCCAAGGTGCGCCAGCGCACGCGGCGGCCGGTCGCTTGCACGCGGCCAGCGCCTAAGCCGCCGCTTTCACGGGGCCATGCAGCAGCTTGTGCAGGCGGAAGCCTTCGCGGATATTCTCGCGCAGCACGGCGCCCTTCCACGGCTTGGTATAGAAGCGGTCGACGGCGCCGCGGTTGATGGCCGCCATGATGGGCGTCAGGTCGGCAAAGGCGGACAGCATGATGCGGAAGGTGTCGGGACACAGGTGCTTGACCCGCTCCATGAACTCGGTGCCGCTCATGAGCGGCATGCACTGGTCGCACAGGATCACCTGCACCTTGTGGCGCGCCAGGATATCGAAGCCCTCGGCGGCCGTCTGCGCCGTCAGGATGCGGTAGCCGTCCTGCGCCAGGAAGTCGCTGAGCACGTCGAGCATGAAGACGTCGTCGTCGACGATCAGCAAGGTTTGCTGCTCGTCGCCGCCATCATCCTGCGGCGCCTGCAGCTGCTTGCCTTTCATCAGCATCTGCTCGAATTCTTCCTGCGGCACGGGGCGGCTGAAATAATAGCCCTGCATCTCGTCGCAGCCGTGGCGCCGCAGATAGGCCAGCTGCGCATCGTTTTCCACGCCTTCGGCGATCACTTCCAGCTTCATGCTGTGCGCCATGCTGATGATGGCCAGCACGATGGCCGCGTCGTCCGGATTGCTGGTCACTTCGCGCACGAAGGCGATGTCGATCTTCAGCTTGTCGATGGGGAAGCGCTTCAAGTAGGCCAGGCTGGAATAGCCGGTGCCGAAATCATCGATGGAAATCTGGATGCCCAGCGCCTTCAGGTTGCGCAGCACGGCGATGGTTTCCTCGGCGTTCGACATCAGCGAGCTTTCCGTCAGCTCCAGCTCCAGCAGGTCGGGCGCGATATCGTGCTTGCGGATGGCCTTGAGCACCTCTTCTTCCAGACCGCCGACGAAGAACTGGATGCCCGACACGTTGACCGACAGGTGCACGGGGCCGATGCTGCTGGCGCCCCACTCGCTGATCTTCTTGCAGGCCTCGTCGAGCACCCAGTTACCGACGCGCACGATGAGCCCCGTTTCTTCCAGCAGGGGGATGAACAGGGCCGGCGAGACCATGCCGTGGCCGGGACGGCGCCAGCGTATCAGCGCCTCGGCGCCGCTGATGCGCCCCGAGATGATATTCACCTTGGGCTGGAAGAACAGCACGAATTCCTCGTTGTCGATGGCGCGCCGCAGGGCATTTTCCATGTCCAGCCGCGCCATCGATTGCGCGTTCATTTCCGCCGTGAAGAAGCGGAAGGCGTCGCGCCCCGCTTCCTTGGCGCGGTACATGGCCGTGTCGGCATATTGGATCAGGGTATCCGCATCGGCCGCGTCATCGGGGAACACGGAAATGCCGATGCTGACCGTCACCGTCACCTCGTGGCCCTGCAGCTCGAAGGGCTTGCGCATCGCCTCGCGGATCTTGTCGACCACGCCCACGGCATGCTGGGCGCCTTCGGGCAGCAGCAGGATGGTGGCAAATTCATCGCCGCCAAAGCGGCCGATGGTATCGCGCACGCGCAGGCAATCGACGAGGCGGCTGGAAAACTGGCGCAGCAGGTCGTCGCCGATGGTGTGGCCCAGGGTATCGTTGATATTCTTGAAGCGGTCGATGTCCATGAACAGCACGGCCACGGCCCACTGGTGCTCGGCCGCCTGGGCCAGCGAATGGGTCAGCGAGGCGTAGAACTGGCCGCGGTTCGGCAAGCCCGTCAAGGTATCGAAATGGGCCAGCTTCATCAGGCGCTGCTCGGCATCCTTGCGCTCGGTGATATCGCGCGCCACGGCCACCAGGATCCAGCTCTGCCCAGAGCGCAGGGTGCGCCGCTGCACTTCCACCGACAGGGGCGAGCCGTCCTTGCGCTGCAGCTGCAATTCCGTCATCGGGCCGCCCTGGTCGCCGGCCAGCAGCTTGTTGTACAGTTCTTCCAGCTGGGCTTCGCCCTCGTGCGCGCGGCCCGGCCCCACGCGCAGGAAATCCTCGCGCTCGAAACCGAGCATGCGGCAAGCCGTCTGGTTGACGTCGACGAAGCACATGCCGGCGCGGTCGACGAGGAAAATCGCATCGGCCGTGGCGTCCATCGCCAGGCGGAAGCGGCGCAAGTCTTCATCGAGGCGGATGCGCGCCGCCATGTCCAGGGTCAGCTGCTCGTGGTGGCGCTTGATCTCGTCGTACAGCAGCAGGTTGTCGTAGGCGACGGCGATCTGCGCCGCCACCGTGGCGGCGACGCGCTCGTCGACCTCGGAAAACTCGTTCGCCCCCAGCTTGTCGACCAGGTACAGCCAGCCGTGGCTGCGCTCGCGCGAAGCGATGGCCACGCCCAGGAAGGAATGCACGGGCGGATGCGTGTCGGGCAAGCCCAGCGCGCCAGGATCGCCCTTCAAGCCATTGACCCGGTAGGGCTGGCGCTGCTCCAGCAAGCGGTTCAAAATGCCCGTGCGCGGCGCGCTGGCGATGCGCTCGAGGTTTTTCTCGGCGCCGCACGAGGAAAAATAGCTGAGCTTCTCGGCGCCCTCTTCCAGCACGCCGATGCAGGCGTACTTGGAGACGCAGATATTCTGCGCCACCTTGCAGCCCGCCTCGATCAGGGCGCGCGGATCGCGTTCGGCGCCCAGCTCGATGCCGAGCTCGATCAGGGCCGTCAGGCGCAGGCTCACCGCCTGCAGGCTAGACAGCGAGCGCGACAGGCGCTCCGTCATGACGCCCAGGTCTTCGGGAAGGGCGGCCTGGCCCTCGCGCTGGCTGGCCAGCTGCGAAATCTGCTGGCTGCTCGATTCGAGTTCGTCGAGGTAGCCGCTGACCTGGTGCTCGATGCCGGCCAGCTTGCCCGTGGCGGGCAGGGCCGCACCGCCGCCGGCCTCCGGCGCCGCCGGCACCTGGACCACCGCCGGCATCAGTCCCAGCGCCTCGTTGACGGTGCGCACGATGACTTCCGGGTCGGACGGCTTGGGCAGCACCCAGCGCACGCCGCACGCCTGCGCCAGCAGGATCGCCTCCTGCTCGCGATAGGTGGCCGTATAAAAGATGATGGGCACGTCGGTCAGCGCCGGGTCGGCATGCACGCGCGTGACGAATTCGTAGCCGTCCATGTTCGGCATGAGGATATCGGAGATGATCAGGTCCGGCCGCTCGGTGCGCAGGATCTCCAGCGCGTCGGCGCCATTGGCCGCCTCCAGCAGGCGGTGGCCGCCGTAGCCCAGCAGCGCGGTGAGGAATTCGCGGTTCAGCACATGATCATCGACGATCAGGATGGTGGCTATGTCGTTTTTAACTGGCGTCGACGGCGCCCCGGGTAAAAGACTCCAGCTCCGCCACGAACAGGTCGGGCTCGATCGGCTTGCCGATGTAGCCGTTGAAACCGGCTTCGAGCAGGCGTTCGCGGTCGCCCACCATGGCCAGCGCCGTCACGGCCAGGGCCGGGATCTTGCGCAGCAACGGGTCTTTTTCAGTTCCGCCACCACGCCATAGCCATCGAGCTTGGGCAAATGCACGTCGCAGATGATCAAGTCCGGCAATTCGCTGCGCGCCATGCGCACGCCCTCTTCGCCGTCGTAGGCGGCCAGCGGCGTGTACCCGAAGGCACGCAGCAGGTACACCATCAATTCCATATTGGTGGCGTTATCTTCGATAATCAGTATACGTGCGGACAATTAGCGCCCCCAATAAAAACTGCATGGACTCATTTTCTGCCTGCGTTCAACTTTCCGCTTGCGCGGCCAACATAACAATCCTACAACATCTTGCCATATATCCAGAGAAATAGGTGGCCACCGGATGTCTGCGGAACGGGGCAAGCGGCCTCAAGAACAAATTTCCACGCCTGTCTTCCGGCATTAGCTTAATACAGTACGCCAGTGGAAAACAGCATTTTCTGTCCCTTGCTCTGTTAAACAAGAGCAACAGCAGAGTCAAAAGAGACAGTCTTGCCATGCAGACAAAACACAACAGGGCTCAGGCGAAATGGGAGGCCGAAGGGGGCTGCGCGACTTCGTCCTTGATAGTGATTTCCGCCAGCAGCTGGCGCAGCACGCGCGCATCGCTGGCCAGCGCCACGTGGCCGATGCCGCCGAAGGGCAGATTGCGCGCGCCGGGCAGCTGCGCGGACGCTTGCGGCGCGACGATATTGTCGTGATGCGAATAGATCGACGTGATCAGTGCGCGCAGCGCCGGCGTCTCGCTGGCGGCCAGCTGCGCCAGCCAGGCGTCCGGCGCGCCATCGACGCGGCTCATCTGGCGGGCATTCGCGCCCGCCGCCAGATCGGCCAGCGCCGTGCCGTGGTGCGGCGTGCCGATGGTGATGATGCGCGCCACGCGGGCCGCGCCATGGCGGCGCAGCCAGGCGCGCGCCACCAGGCCGCCCATGCTGTGGGCAACGAGAATCACGCGGTCGCTGCCCGTGCGCGCGCACAGCGCCTCGATGGCTTGCTCGACCTGCGGCACGAAGTCTTCGATGTCGGCGCCTATCGGTTCCAGGTCGACGCCGTCGTGCGCGATGCCGGCCCGCGCCAGCTGCCGGCTCAGTTTTGTCCAGTAGCCGCGGTTGCACACATAGCCGTGGATCAGCAGCACGGGCGGCCCCTGGCCGGTGACGGTGTCGGCCACGTACAGGCGCGGACGCAGCATGCCCCACGACGACGTCCACAGGGTGGCGCGCAGCTCGCCGAAAAACAGGCGCGCGGCGCCCCCGGCGCCCAGCTGGTATTGCGCCGGCACGGGGCTGCCGGCACGCCGGCTTTCCCAGAAGTTGCGCGCCACGATCAGCGCCCGCACGGCCAGCAGCATGGCGCCCGCCAGCAGCAGGGCCATGGCGGGCGAGGCGACGCCCCACGCGTGCATGGCCAGGTACGCAAAGCCCAGCACGGCCAGCACCTGCAGCAGCATCAGCCACTTGAGGATGCGCGCGATCATGCCGTGGCCGAGGCGGGCATGGGAACGGGCGCGGGTTTACCCGTCAGCTCCCGCGCCAGGCCGCTGGCCAGGCGCGCGGCCAGCGCATAGATCGTCAGTTGCGGATTGGCGCCGATCGAGGTGGGAAACAGCGAGCCGTCGTGCACGGACAGGTTGCGCACGCCGTGGTAGCGGCCGTCGGCGCCCGTCACGCCCAGGCGCGCATCGTCGGACATGGCGCAGCCGCCCATCACGTGGGCCGACACCATGCGCGCCAGCAGCGCCTGCATCGGCAAAGCGCCGATGGCCTGCTTCGCCTGCGTCCAGCTGGTGTAATGGCTGGCCATCTCGTGCACGGGATACACGCTCCTGGCGCCGGCGGCGAACTGGATTTCCGCCATCGACAGCAGCGCGCGCCGCACGCCATCCCAGATGAACGGCGTGAGCGGATAGTCGAGCACGGGCGCGCCGAAGCTGTCGATGGAGACGCTGCCGCCGACCGACTCATGGTGAAAGCCGTCGCGCAGCAGGGCCAGCAAGGCATGCGCATGGGGGAATGCGCGCATGGTGCGCGCGTGCTCGTCGCCGAAGCCGCCCATGGTGGTGGCCATCAGCAGCGGGTGCAAAGGCGGCGCCTCGAGCTTGTAACCGATGGGGCCGTCGATGGGCGCCGTGTGCAGGAAATGGTCGGAATAAATCGTCTGCGGCGCGCCCGCGTAGGCGTCGACGCGCTGCGGGAACAGGCCCGCCGACACCACCGTCGGATGCAAGAAGGTGCGCCGGCCCAGCAAGCCGTGCGGATCGGGCGCCTGCGAGCGCAGCAGCAGGGCCGGCGAATTGATGGCGCCGCCGGCCAGCACAAAGTGTTTGGCGCGCAGCGTCAGGCGCACGCCCGTGGGCGCCTGCCCGGCCGCGTCCAGCGCCGTCACCTGCAGGCTGTCGACGCGCTCGCCCTTGAAGGTAAAGCGCTCGGCGCGCGCATGCACGAGCAGGCCGGCGCCCAGCGCCAGCGCCGACGGAATCGTCGTCACCAGCATCGACTGCTTGGCATTCGTCGGGCAACCCATGCCGCAGTAGCCGAGGTTCCAGCAGCCGTTCACGTTGCGCCGGATGGCGGCCGTGGGTATGCCCAGCACCATGGCGCCACGGCGCAATAAATCGTTGTTTTCATTGGGCGGCGCGGCCCAGTCGCTCACGTGCAGGCGTTTTTCCATCATGGCGAACCACGGCGCCATGGCGTCCACCGAATAGCCGGACAAGCCAAAGTGCCGGCGCCAGTAATCGAGGGTGCCGGGCGGCGTGCGAAAACTCGAGGTCCAGTTGACGGTGGTCGAACCGCCCACCGTGCGCCCCTGCAGGATATTGATCGCCTTGTCGCGCGTCTTGCGCGCGGCCGATTCCTGGTACAGCGCGGGATAGGCATCCGCTTCGCGCATCTTGAAGTCCAGCGAGGACTTCAAGCCGCCCTCTTCGACGATCAGGACGGTCAAGCCGGCCAGCGCGAGGATTTCCGCCGTCACGCCGCCGCCGGCGCCGCTGCCGATGACGACGACGTCCGCCTCCAGGGTGCGGTCGGTGCTCAGGGTGCTGGCGTCGATGACGTTCCAGCCCGCCGCGACGCCGGCGGCGATGGGATCAGGAATGGGGGATGTGCTCATGGATGCCTTATGCGCTCAATTCGGGCAGCGGTCCCGGATAGCCGATGGCGGCCCACTGGGCGGCATCGGCATACCAGGCGCCGAGGATCAGGTCGTGCAGCGCCAGGTAGGCCGTCTGCAGGGTGGCCAGGCGGTGCGTGCGCCACGATTGCAGAAAGGCGGCCACCTGGGCCGGGTCGGCCCCGGGCCAGCCGCCTTTTACGCCGGCGACGAAGCGCCGCGCGGGCGCCAGCGCCAGCAAGCCGAACAGGTCCTGCACTTCCTGCTGCGCCGCCAGGGGCAAGCCATGGATGGCCGTGTCCACGCCGGCGATGGCGCCATCGAGCGCCGCGGCCCGCGCGGAGGCTTCCTGCGGCAGCGCGCTGCCCAGCATGGCCGGCACGATGGCCGCCAGCGCCGCGCGCGCCCCGCCGTCAAGCACGAAGCGCCCCGGCGGCGCCGGTCCGCGCACCAGGCGGTAGGCGGCGCCGCCGGCCGCCAGCGCACAGGCCCCAAACACGCCCAGCTTCAAAAACGATCTGCGTCGCATTCCCATGTCTCCCCTTGTCTTGTACCGCCTTTTGCAGGCCAGTGTACGCCAAAGGCAGCGCCGCGCCGCGCGCAAAAACTAGAGCGGGCCGTCTAGTTTGCGCGACTGGAAGCACAGCAGCAGCATGGCCAGCAGCGCCGCCAGCGCCCCGCCGATGGCGATGCCGGACAAGCCGAAGGCGACGATCAGCACACCGCCCAGCGCCCCGCCGGCAGCCGTGCCCGCATTGAAGGCGGCGATATTCAAGCCCGCCGCCACCGCGTCGCTGCCCGGGCAATGCTGCTGCGCCAGGCGCAGCAGCCGCATGGTCGACAGGGTCACGAGGGCAAAGAACAGCAAGCCCAGGGTACCGCACAGGGCCAGCATGGCCAGGGGATGCGTGCGCAGCGCATAAAACCCCAGCAGGTTGAGCGCCAGCGCGGCCAGGGCAAGCATGGTGCAGCGCAGGGCGTGGGGGCGGTCCGCGCACCAGCCGCCCAGCAGGTTGCCGCCGATGGCGCACGCGCCAAAGCACAGCATGGCGGCACTGAGCCAGCCCGCATCGAGCCCGCCCAGCTGCAGCAGGAACGGCGAGACATACGTGAAAAAGCTGAAGGTGGCCACGCTGACCAGCGCCGCCACGCTGGCCGCCAGCAGCAGGGGCGGCTGCAGGATGGCGCGCAGGCTGGCCAGGGCCGACGTGGCAGCAAGCTGCCGGCGCGCGGCCGGCATGGCGTAGCGCAAGCCTGCGCCGCCGCACAGGGCCAGCACGCCGATGGCCGTAAATACCCAGCGCCACGACGAGACGGCGCCCAGCCACGTCCCCAGCGGCACGCCGCCGGCCAGCGCCAGGGTCAGGCCCAGCCAGACGATGGACAGCGCCCGTCCCGCGCGTGACGGGTCGACCAGGCTGGTGGCCGCATGCGACGCGACGGCCATGAACACGCCATGCGCGAGGCCGACGGCAAAGCGCACACCCAGCAGCGCACCCAGCGCCGGCGCGGCCGCCATGGCCACGCTGCCGGCCGCCAGCACGAGCATGGTGGCCACCAGCACCTGGCGCACGGGCCGGCGCGCCAGCAGGGCCGTCAGCACGGGCGCGCCGATGGCCGCCCCCAGCGCATACGCGGCGATGGCGCCGCCGGCCGCCGCCACGCTGGCGTGCAAGTCGCGCGCCATGGGCGACAGCAGGCCGGCGGCGATGAATTCAGACAAGCCGAAGGCAAAGCTGCACAAGGACAGCCAATAAATGGAAGGAGGCAGCGCGCGGCTGCACGGCGAAACGTTGGACATGGCATTCCCGACAATCAAAAACGCCATGCTGGCCCCTGGGCCATCATCTGTAAAATATCTTATTTATCTTGAAACGAGACGCTTAAAGTCTTATTGAGCAGCGGACCGCCGCAATTGCGCCAGCAACCGCTCGCGCACGGCAGACGTGCGCCGCGGGTCCCACGCCATGTACAGGTCGAGCTGGCGCAAGGCCTCGGGCGCGCTGCTTGCCAGCGGCAGCATGACGACGCCGGCAGGCCTGGACGCCGCCAGGCTGGCCGGCAGCAGGGCCACGCCGAAGCCTGCCGCCACCAGCCCCAGCACCGTCTGCAAGCGGCGCGCCTGCTGCACCACGCGCGGCACGAAACCCGCATGCAGGCACAGGCTGGCCAGCTGGTCGTGGAAACCCTGGCCCAGCTCGCGCGGCGAGGCGACGAAATCGTCACCGGCCAGGTCAAGCAGGTCCACGCGCGCCTGGCCCGCGCAGCGGTGGTCCGACGGCAGCGCGATCACGATGTCTTCGCCGGACAGGCGCTCGAAGCGCAAGCCGGGCGTGCCGCGCCCGGGCGCGCGCAGCACGGCGATATCGACCTCGCCCCGTTCCAGCCACTCGACCTGCTGCTGCGTCGACGCTTCGCGCAAGGTGAATTGCACGGCGGGCGAGGCGGCGCGGAAGGCGCGCAAGGCGTCCAGCACGTGAGCGTACGGCGTGATGTGGATGAAACTGAGGCGCAAGTGCCCCTCGATGCCTTGGGCCACCCGGCGCGTGGCGGCCACGCCCTCTTCCAGGCTGGCCAGCACCTGGCGCGCCGTGGCCAGGAAAGCGTCCCCCGCCGGCGTCAGGCTGACCTTGCGGTTGGTGCGCTCGAATACGGGGTAGCCCAGCGCGTCTTCCAGGCGCAGGATCGCCTGCGACAGGGGCGGCTGCGCCATGTGCAGCCGTTCGGCCGCGCGGCGGAAATTGAGTTCCTCGGCGACGGCGATGAACTGGCGCAGCAGCCGCGTCTCGATCATGGGCCTTTTTTGGCGACCGCCAGGATATGCCGCGCGATGCCGCGCAGGATATTGACTTCTTCCGTCTCCAGCCCCGTGCGCGAAAACAGGCGTTTTAAACGGGGCATCAGCTTTTTCGGGTTGTCGGCGTCGAGGAAATCGATGGCCACCAGCGCCTGTTCCAGGTGCGCATACATGCCGTCGACCTGCGCCAGGCTGGCCGCGTCGCCATGGAAACCGACGGGGCTGGCCGCCCGGGCCTCGTCCGACGCATCGAGGGCCGCCACGCGGCATTCATAGGCCACGACCTGCGCCGCCTGCGACAGGTTCAGCGAGGAATACGCGGGATTGGCGGGAATGTTGATCAGCACATTGCACTGCTCGACGATCTCGTTGGGCAAGCCGAAGCGCTCGTTGCCGAAGATGACGGCCGCGTGCAGGTCCGTGCCGGCGGCCAGCTGGCCGGCGATGGCGCGCGGCGCCGTGACGGGCGGCGAGAACTCGCGCAGCCGGGCCGATACGGCCGCCGCGTAATTGCAGCCTTCGAGCGCCTCGGCGATCGAGCCGACGATGCGCGCGCCGGACAGGATATCCTGCGCACCGCTGGCGAAGGCCACCGCTTCCGCATCCGTCAAGGCGTCGGGAAAGCGGGGATTGACCAGCACCAGATCGGAAAAACCCATCGTTTTCATGGCGCGCGCGACGGCGCCAATGTTGCCAGAGCGACTAGTTTCGACAAGAATAAATCGCAGGCGTTTGAAAAGAGACGTGTTGATTTCGGGCAGATTCATTTAAAATAGCGCTATTGCGCGGTATCGATACAGGAAATTTCGGGAAACGGAGTCACAAAACGCTGACGCCAGGCCGGGATTTTAACCACTTCGGCACCGCTCCGCTCTTTAATTCATTCTTGCACTCTATCGTACCGGCGCCGCAAGGCGGCCATGGGCGGTCGCGTGCTTTTAACGGAAGCTCACATGCACCCAATGCTCAACACGGCGATCAAAGCCGCCCGCCGCGGCGCCGCCGTCATCAATCGCGCCTCTTTTGACCTCGACCGCGTCGTCGTCACGGAAAAACAACATAACGATTTCGTCACCGACGTCGACCAGGCGGCCGAACAAGCCATCATCGAGGTGCTGTCCAAGGCCTACCCGGACCACGCGTTCCTGGCCGAGGAATCGGGAGCTTCCGCCAACTCGCACGACGAGAATGAATATCAGTGGATCATCGACCCGATCGATGGCACCACCAACTTTATCCACGGCTTCCCGCAATACTGCATCTCGATCGCCCTCGCGCATCGCGGCGTCGTCACGCAAGCCGTCATCTACGATCCGGTCCGCAACGACCTGTTTACGGCCACCAAGGGCGCCGGCGCCTACCTGAACGAAAAACGCATCCGCGTCACCAAGCTCGACCGCATCTCGAACGCCATGCTGGGCACCGGCCACGGCGCCGGCCCGCGCGCGCTCGACGAATACCTGAAGATGTACCAGATCATGGCCGAACGCAGCCAGGGCGTGCGCAGTGCCGGCTCGGCAGCGCTGGACCTGGCCAACGTCGCTTGCGGCCGCCTGGACGGCTTCTACGAAAAAGGCTTGAAGCCTTGGGATATCGCCGCCGGCGCCCTGATGATCACGGAATCGGGCGGCATCGTCGGTGAATTTTCCGGCGAATCCGAATACCTGTACAAGGGCGACGTCATCGCCGCCAGCCCGAAGATCTTCGGCCAGATGATCACCCTGCTGGCGCCATTCGCCTGATCGCCAGGCGCGCCCTGATGTAGAAAAGCTGCCGGAGGAAACTCCGGCAGCTTTTTTGCCCTGGCCAGCCCTCAGCCGCCCCGCATGGCCGGCAGCAGCACGCGGTAAATCTGCAGGAACGCCGGTCCCATCAGCACCACCATCAGCGACGGGAAGATAAAAAAGATCAGCGGAAACAGCAGCTTGAGGGCGATCCTGGCCGCCGTTTCCTCGGCGCGCTGGCGCCGCTTGGTGCGCAGCTGGTCGGACTGCACACGTAGCGACGCGGCGATGCTCGTGCCGAAGCGCTCGGCCTGGATCAGCAGAGTCACCAGCGCGTCCACATCTTCCACCCCGGTGCGCAGGGCCAGGTTGCGCAAGGCCTTGTCCTTGGCGCTGCCGGCGCGCAGTTCCAGCGTCACCAGTTGCAGCTCTTCGGCCAGGACCGCGCTTTTCAAGCCGATTTCCTGCGCCACGCGCGCCAGCGCCGCATCCATGGCCAGCCCCGCTTCGACGCACACCGTCATCAGGTCCAGCGCATCGGGAAAGGTTTCGAACACTTCGCGCTGGCGCTGTTTCAGGCAATGCGACAGCCAGAGATTGGGCAGGTAATAGCCGAGGGCCGCCGCCGCGACCAGCCACAACAGCATATTCTGCCCGCCGTGGCGCAGCAGGAAGTACGCCAGCAGCGGCAAGCCCACGGACAAGGCCGTCTTGGCCGCGTAAAACAGCGCGGGCGCGGCCTGGCTGCGCCAGCCGGCATGGACGAAGCGGCTGCGGATGGGCGAACTTTCCCAGCCCTCGTCGGGCAGCGACAGCCTGGCCAGCGGGCGCGTCAGGCTGACGGCATGCGCCAGCCAGCGCCGCCTGGCATGGCGCCCGCTATCGCCAGCGGCGCCGGCGTCGCCCAGCGCCTGCAGCCGCTCCTGCACGGCGCTGCCGGCGACCATGCGCAGCACCAGCAAGGCCAGCGCGAAAACGATCAGGAACAGCAGGCCCAGCAAAGCCAGCTGCGCCACGCTCATGCCGCTCATCGTGTTTTTTCTTTCATGTCACACCCGGATATGGATAATTTTTCTGATGCAGAGCACGCCAACCATCAGCAAGCCCAGCGCCACGCCGACCATCTTGCGCCCGCCCCCATCCGTGTACAGCACGGCGATAAACTGCGGATTCATCACGTGCATCATCAGCGCCGCGCCGAACGGCAGCAGGCCCAGGACCCAGGCCGACATGCGCCCTTCGGCCGACAGTACGCGCACCTGTCCCAGCAATTTCAGGCGGTCGCGGATGATGGCGCTGATGCTGCCCAGCAATTCAGTCAGGTTGCCGCCCGTTTCGCGCTGGATCAGCACGGCGATGACGACATAGCGCAAGTCCGTGCTGGGCACGCGCGCGGCCAGGTTGCCCAGCGCATCGGCCATCGCGACGCCGAAACTGACTTCGTCGAACACGGCGCGAAATTCCTCGGCCAGCGGCCCCGTCATCTCCTCGCCCACCATTTTCAGGGCGGTGGGAAAGGCATGGCCGGCGCGCATGGCGCGGCCCATCAGGTCGAGCGCATCCGGCAACTGCTGCTCGATGCGCACCAGCCGCCGGCTCCTGGCGCGGCGCACCAGCAGATACGGCAGCATGGCGCCGCCCGCGCCCAGGCCCAGGCGCACATACCAGGGCAGGGGCAGCGCGCCGGCCAGCAGCAGACCCACCGCCGCGCCGAGTACGCAATAGCCGAGGAAACCGGCCACGAGCCAGCGCATGCCCGCCTGCAGCAATAGCTGCTCGATGCGCCGCGCGCCGGGCAATCCCTCCAGCACGCCTTGCAGGAAGGGATGGACGCTCAGCGGACGCTGCTTGGTGATCGACAGCGCCTGTTCGCCATCACTGGCCGTATACATGGCTTGCAGGCGCCGCGCCACGCGCGCCGCGCCCGGCCCCCGCGCCGCCTGCCACGCCAGCCAGGCGCCAGCCACGAGCAGCAGGACGGCCAGGAAAATCAACAGATACACAAGGTAGGAAAGCATGGCGGGTCAGCGTCCCGCCGCCGTGGGTTCGAACAGCGAGGCCGGCACGCCGATGCCAAAGCTGTTCAGGCGCTCGAGGAAGCGCGGGCGGATGCCGCTGGCCGAAAAATGCCCGACCACCGCGCCGCCCTCGGCCACGCCCGTCTGCCGGAAACTGAAGATTTCCTGCATCGTGATGACCTCCCCTTCCATGCCCGTGATTTCCTGGATCGACGTCACCTTGCGCTTGCCGTCGATCAGGCGCGACACTTGCACCACCACCGACACGGCCGAGCTGATCTGCTGCCGGATAGCCTTGCTGGGCAGGTTGGCCGCCGCCATGCTGATCATGTTTTCCAGCCGCGTCAGCGCGTCGCGCGGCGTGTTGGCGTGGATGGTGGCCATCGAGCCTTCGTGGCCCGTGTTCATGGCGCCCAGCATGTCGAGCGCCTCGGCACCGCGCACCTCGCCCAGGATGATGCGGTCGGGGCGCATGCGCAGCGCATTGCGCACCAGCGCGCGCTGGCTCACTTCGCCCTTGCCTTCGATATTCGCGGGCCGCGTTTCCAGCCGCACCACGTGCGGCTGCTGTAATTGCAGTTCGGCCGCGTCTTCCACCGTGACGATGCGTTCGGTATTGCCGATAAAGCCGGAAATCACGTTGAGCATGGTGGTCTTGCCGCTGCCCGTGCCGCCGGAAATGAGGATGTTCATCTTCGCCTTGCCCAGGCCCTGCAGCACCTCGGCCATCTCCGCCGTCATGCTGCGGTAGGCGACCAGGTCGGCCAGGCGCAGCGGATCGACGGAAAAGCGCCGGATCGACATCACGGGGCCGTCGATGGCCAGCGGCGGGATGATGGCGTTGACGCGCGAACCGTCGGGCAGGCGCGCATCGACCATGGGGCTCGATTCGTCGATGCGCCGGCCCACGCGCGAGACGATCTTGTCGATGATTTTCATCAGGTGGGCGTCATCGTCGAAACTGACGTCGGTCAGCTCCAGCCGGCCGCCGCGCTCCACATAGACCTGCTGGTGGCCGTTGACGAGGATGTCCGACACGCCGGCGTCCGACAGCAGGGTTTCCAGCGGGCCGAAGCCCAGCATCTCGTGCTGGATGTCGCGCGTCAGGCTCCTGCGCTCGGCCTCGTTGATGACCACCGCCTCCTCGTCCAGCAAGCGCTCGACCAGGGCGCGCAATTCTTCGCGGATGCGCTCCTGCGACAGGCGCTGCATGCTTTCCAGGTCGACCCGTTCGAGCAGCAGGCCATGGATGCGCAGCTTGAGGTCGCGGTAGCCGCGGTTGTCGATGGCCGCCATGCGTTGCGGCGCGAGCGCGGCGATCTTGGCGCTGCCGAGCCGTTCGCGGATGGACAAGGCGGCGATGGGGGAACCAGCCATGAAATGCTCCTGTTCTATGATATGGATCAAGCGCGTGAATCAGGCGCGCCGCAGGACGCGGCCCAGCCAGCCCTGGCGCGCCGTGCCGGCCGCGCCGCCGGCCAGGCTGGCGGCGAATTCCTGCAGCGAGCGGGTGATCGGGCTGGCTTTGTCGAGCTGTAAAATCGGCACGCCCTGGTTGACCGAGGCGGCCGCCGAGGCGTAGTGATTCGGCACCGTGCGGTAGACGGACGTGCCATACGCCGCTTCCAGGTCGCGCAGGCGGATCTCGCCGCCCTTGTCGTGGCGGTTGACGATGATATGCACCTTGTCACTGGCGTATTCGAGCGAGCGGAACATGCCCAGCAGGCGCTTGCCGTCGCGGATGTAGGGCAAGGTCGCCTGCAGCACGGGAAAGATCATGTCGGCGTGGTCCAGCGCGCGCACGCTGACGGCGTCGAGGTTGCGGCCCACGTCGAGCACGATGAAATCGTATTGGCGCCTGGCCTGCCGGATGATGGCGTCGATGTGTTCGGGCGCCACTTCGCTGGCGTGGGCCGGGTCCTCGGGCGCGGCCAGCACGCTGTAGTTGGGCAGGATGTGCAGCATGCTCGATCCCAGGAACGAGGAATCGAGCCGGTGGATGTCGCGCGTGACGTCCGACAGCGTGGCCAGCGGCTTGTGCTCGGAGACGAACAGCGAGGCGTCGCCAAAATGCAGGTTCATGTCGATCAGGGCCACGCGCTGCTGGCCGCCGGCGGCCAGCGCATAACCGAGGTTGCTGGCGATGAAGGTGGCGCCGCTGCCGCCCTTGCACGAGATGAAGGCCAGCACCTTGCCATGGCCATGCTCGCGCCGCTCCAGCTTTTCCTCGATGCGTTCGAGCGCCGCATACAGGCTGGCTGGCGCGGCGGGAAACGGCAGCACGTCGCGCACGCCCGCGCGCATGGCCTGCAACAGGAATTCGGGCGGCTGCTGGTGGCACAGCACGATGAAGGCCATGCGCGGATGCAGGTTGCTGAGGCGCTCGATGGCGGCCAGGTCGGCGCCGTCGTTCGACGGGCGGTCGAAGATCAGCACGTCGGGCGGCGACGGCGCCGCCTGCAGCGGTTCGAGCGTTTCGCCGCCCGCGCTGATCTCGTCGAGCCGGTTGCGGCCGCGCAGCAGCTGGCCCAGCGCGGACAGCGTTTTTTCATCCCTGGAATTGATGGCGATTTTCACGATAGGCCTTGCTGGTTCTGTGATGACGGTGCCAGGCTCACTTGCGCGCCCCGACGCCGATGGTGAAGGCGGCCGCTTGCGGCGCGGGCGCGGCAAAGCTTTTCTGGTACGCCGCGTAGGCGGCCTGGGCGGCCTTGCCGTCCATGCCGGCCACGGGGTCGCGGTTCGCGCCCGCCTGCGGCGACAGCACTTGGCGCTGGCGCAGTTGCGCGACGCTGTGGCCGAACTGGCGGTCCAGGTTCGGGGTGGCGGCGCAGCCGCTGGCGGCCAGCGCGGCCAGCAGTAGGGGAAGGAAAACGGCATGCTGCATGATGGGCTCCTATTGAATGTCCGGGCCGGCCGGCGCTGACTGCGTGGCCGCTTCCTGCCGCGGCCGTGGCGCGGCGGCGCCTTCCATTTTTCCCTGCAAGAAGAACTCGCCGCGGCTGGGTGCCACATAGGCATCGGTCGGCAGCACGATCTCACTGTCGAGCGGCTTGACCAGGTGCGGCGTGATGATGAAGACGAGTTCCGTGCGGTCCGTCTGGAAATCGCTGCTGCGGAACAGCGCGCCCAGCACGGGAATCTCGCCCAGGAAGGGCAAGGCCTTGATATTGGTCGTCACATTGTTCTTGATCAAACCGCCGACGGCAAAACTCTGGCCGTCGAACAGCTGCACCGTCGTGGTGGTGCGCCGCGTGGTAAAGGCCGGCAGCACCGCGTTGGCGGCGGCGCCCCCGCCGGTGGTGATGCCGATGCCTTCGCGGTTCAGCTCCGACACTTCCGGCGCCACCTTCAGGTTGATGCGTCCGCCTTCCAGCACGGTGGGCGTGAACTTGACGGCAATGCCGAATTCCTTTTCCTCCAGCGTGATCTTGTTGGTGGTGCTGTCTTGCGCGACCGGAATGAAAATCTTGCCGCCCGCGAGGAAACTGGCTTCCTGGCCACTGATGGCCATGATGTTCGGTTCGGCCAGCACCTTGACCAGGCCGTCGCGCTTTTGCGCATCGAGCGTGAGACCGTTGCCATTCTTGCCGTTGACGGCGCCCAGCTGGCTGGGGTGGCCGCTAAGCAGGTTCGACAGCAGGCCGTAGCTCCAGTTGCCGCGCGTGCCGCTGATGCCCACGCTCGCGCCCAGCTGGTCGACCAGGGTCTTCGACACTTCGGCGATCTTCACTTCCAGCATGACCTGCTGCGGCGCCGCGACCGTCAGCATATTGATGACCTTGACGCCGGCGGCGGCATTGGCAGTGCTGGCGGCACCGTCGGCCGGCGCCGCCGCTTCGCCCGCGCCGCGCTGGGCATAGGCTTGCGCCATCTCAAGGATCTGGCTGGCCTTGACGCTGTCGCTGACCTGCCCCGACAGCACGATGCTGCCGCCGGCCGCGCCCGCCTTGACGGCGTGTTCGCCGGGGAAGACATAGGCCAGCTGCGCCTGCAAGCCCTCGACATCGATCTCGACTTCAATATCGACGATCACGGGGCGCTGCTGCCGGTCCCACAGGATCAGGTTGGTGCTGCCCGGGGCCAGGCCCCAGACGAACAGCTGGCTGGACGAGCCCAGCATCCTGGCGCCGGCCACGCGGGGATCGTTGACGGCGATCTGCGACACCGGCAGGCTCAGACTGCGCAAGGTGGACTTGCCCACGGCGATGCGCACGGGCGCGCCCAGGCGGGCGATATCGGCGCCCAGCGACATGGGCGGCGCCGCGACGGGCGTCATGACGGCCTGCCGGGAAGGCGCCGCCGCGCCGGCGCCGCCGGGCCAGGCCAGGCCCGCCGCCGCGCCGCCCAAGGCCAGGGTCAAGGCCAGGCGCATGCCCGCACCCGGGGCGTGCTTACTAAATGTGTTCATCGATCATCCTTGCTTGCCTGCTGATTTAAAATTGCTGGACGCTGGTATCCATGCCCTTGATGACGGTGACGCTGTCGCGCGCGGCAGCGCGTGCCGGGGCCGCCGGGCGCCGCGCCGCGCGCACGGGCGCTGCCGCCGGCGCCTTCAATTCCAGCAGCGACTCCTTGGTGGCGCCGCCCGTGTCGGCGGGCGCCGGATCGACCTGGTTGCGCAGCACCAGCGACAGGCTGCCCACGCTGCGCGCCAGGTCCAGCTTTTCCACCTGCTCCGGCGTCAGCTCCAGGGTCACGGCATTGACCACCTTGGGCTTGTTGTCGTCGCGGCCGGACTCCTGCGCCACGGCCAGCACCAGGATGCGTTCCAGCACGATCTTTGAAATGGCCAGCGGCCCGCCGCCCGCGGGCCTGGCACGGTCATCCTGCGTATGCACGAGAATGTCGACGAAGTTGCCCGGCAGCGCGAAGCCGGCCACGCCCACCACGTCGTTGACGCGCACGGTCATGGCGCGCTTGCCGGCAGCGACGATGGCCGACAGGCCACCGGTGGCGCCAGGCGGCGCGAGCTTGCTTTCCAGTACAGGCTCGCCCCTGCTGACGGCACTGCGCGTGATGCGCCCGTCCAGCGCGCCGGCCTCGCCAAACGCCCCCGGCGGCAGGGCGCCCGCCGGCCAGTCCATGCCGCGCAGCATGGCCGGCGTCACCTTCGCGCCCACGCCGATATCGACCAGCGCGACCATCACCGTCTGGCTGGCCGGCGCGCCCTGCCCTGACATCCAGCGCGCCGCCGCCAGCACGGCGCCGCCCGCCATCAGCAACGCCAGCAACAGCACGATCGCAACGCGGCTATTTCTCATGATTTATCCTCTTGGTAAAACTTGGGTTTCCGGACGGGCACATCATGCAAACCCGCCAGCCGCCAGGGCCAGCCAGATGGCGGTGCCGGCGGCAATGGCGATCGCGTACGGCAGGCTGCCGCTTGGCAGCGCGGGCGCGCCGACCTGCGGCGCCTCGCCTGCCGCGGCGCGCAGCCAGCCTTGCAGCAGCAATTGGCGGGCATTGGCCAACGTCTGGCGCAGCGTGCCCTGGCACAGGGCGACGGCCAGCGCCAGCACGCCGCCAGCAAGCAGGCTGCACAGCACGACAGACACGGCGGGGCGCGGACCGACAAAGGCGCCCACCATCGCCATCAGCTTGACGTCGCCCGCGCCCAGCGCCTTCAGCGCATACATGGGCAGCAGCAAGCCCAGGCCGACGGCCAGGCCGCCCAAGGCCAGCCACGGCCCGGCCGGCGTCAGCCCGGGCAACGCCAGGCTGTTGAGCAGCACGCCGAGCAAGGCGCCGGAAAATACCAGGCGGTTGGGAATGCGCCGGCGGCGCGCGTCATGCCAGACAGCGGCGGCCAGCAGCCCCCACAAGACTATGGCGGGGCTGAACGTCCAGAAAGAATGAGGGTCCATCGTGTACCTGATGCAAGCCGAGCGCATGACGGCATGCGCATCGTTGGGCGGGAAGCCGGCAGGCCGGTGCGCATGGGCAACCGGCCTGCCGGGGTGCGGCGCGGTGGGCAGGGGTGTTAGATCGCCGCGCCCGTCAACTTGGTGCCGATGGCCTTGAAGGCGCCATCGAGGCCGGTGGTGAAATAGCCGACGGCCGTGACCAGTGCGGCCGCCACCAGCGCGGCGATCAGCGCATATTCGATGGCGGTCACGCCATCTTCTTCGGCGATAAAGTTTTTAATGCAATTCATATTATTCCCTTTCAGGTCAAGTTTTAAACATGATAAAAACTGAAAATACAGTCTGAAAATAAAAACATTCACCTTGTTTTTATTTGCCAATTTCTGATGCGTGTATTTTATATAAACAAACATTAAATCGAATCAGAGAAAAGTCATTTTATGCGCAGTACAAACCATCTTAATTTTTTGTCTATAATCAGGACATATGTACTGTCATTCCGCGTGGACGGGCTCGGCCAGCCGGTTGCGGGTGGCGTACACATATAATTCCAGGCGGTTGGTGACATCGAGCTTGCTGTAGATCGATGTCAGATGATTGCGCAAGGTTTGCTCCGAGATAAAAGCGCGCTGGGCTATCGCACGGTTCAGCGCGCCATTTCCTTCCACCATCATGGCGACGATCTTGCGCTCCTTCAGCGTCAGCCTGGCGATCCGCTGTTCTTCCGGATCGGGCGCCGCTTCCGGCTTGTTCAGCACGCCCAGCATGCTGTCGAGCAACGCCGGATCCAGGCACAACTCGCCCTGATGCAGGCGGACGATGGCGTCGACCATTTGCTTGACGGGCGTCTCCTTGCCCACCACCGCGCGCGCGCCGCTGCGCACGGCGCGCCCGCATGCGGCCTGGTCCTGCGTGCCGCGAAACAGCAATGCCCGCGAGACGCCATTGCCGAGCAGCTGCGGCAGATAATCGATGGCGCAGGCGTCGCCGCAGCCCAGATCGGCGTCGAGCACGATGACGTCGGGACACAGGGTCCGGGCCAGCAGCAGCGCGCCGTCGATCTCGGTGGCGCTGGCCACCACCTGCATTGCCGGCTGGGCGCCGGCGAGCAGCTGCTCCAGTCCCCACAGCCAGGTCTTGTGGTCCGACACCAGCATGACGCGTATGACATTTTTTGTTGACATGCTTTACCTCTTAACGTGTAGCCCATTCCCTTCGGGGAATGTTGTTGATCCGAATCGGGTTGCCTACGTCGTCCGCGCGCGCCTCCGCAGCCGCGCGCAGGGGAGGAAGTCATGGGGGCACGAAGGAAGAGGCGCCGGGCCGGCACGCGCAAACGCGGTGCGTGACCCACGCCGGCGGGCGCCGCACGCCGGGCGCGTGCCGATGGATGGTCAGCGCGGCCAGGGCGGGCGGGCCGCCGGCGCGCCATCGCTGCTGCCACCGCTGCTGTTGCTTACATTGCAGCATGTTTATTGCTTCACCTTGCACAACAAGTCCTTGCCTGCACGCAGGACAATCCTGACACCAGGCCTGTTTTCATACCCGCGCATATTACTCCCGGCCCTGTAGGGACGGGACCCGCACACTTGAAATAAGGCAGTTAATTTCGATTATCTTGACCTGTAATAATTTAAATGGCGGCCATGCCCTTGAAAATCGATATAGAATAATCGCCAGTCAAATGGCGCAATGCCAGCCACCCGGCATTCTTCATCGCGGCACTTAACCGGATTACTCCCATGCGTTTAAAACAGGCCGACTCCCCCATATTCCGCAAGCCCGGCGCACAGGGCGGCGCCACCTTGCTGGAATTGGCCCTGATAACACCGGCCTTTCTCATGCTGATAATCGGCATCATCGAATTGAGCATGGCGTATTTTGCCAATATGACCATGCAGCACGCGGTGCGCGAAGGCGCGCGCTATGCCGTCACGGGGGCCAAGGACCTCGACCCCGACAGCGCCAACCAGCAGCGCTACCAGGCCGTGATGCAAAAAATACGCGACAGTTCCATGGGCATGTATGACAAGGTCAGCCCCGTGATCTCCGTCAACGGCAGCGATGCGGTCGGCGCCGCCATGTTCGGCCAGGCCGGCGATATCGTCGTCATCTCCGTCGATTGCCGCTGGGCGTTTGCCACGCCGATGATCCGTGCCCTGTTCCGCGACGGGCAGGCGCATTTCGTCGTGGCCGCCACCATGCGCAATGAAAGCTTTGGCGGCCTGTGATGCGCGCCCGCCCTCCTGCGCCGCGCGCCGCGCGCGGCATCGCCGCCGTGGAACTGGCCATCGTGCTGCCGCTGCTGGCGCTGCTGCTGTTCATGCTGGCCGACCTGTCGCGCGCCATCCAGGCCAAGACCATCCTGCTCAACATCAGCCGCGAAGGCGCCAACCTGGCCTCGCGCTCCACGTCCGACCTGGGCGGCTCGGGCCAGGCCATCATGAATGCGCTGGCCGCCAGCACGCCGCCGCTGGACATGAAGAGGCGCGGCATGATCTACATCACCAAGATCATGGGCTACACGGCGAAAAGCGGCTTGCGCAATATCGTGCTGGAACAATACCGCTGGGAGGCCGGCGCCAGGGCCAGCGGCTACCTGCCCGCCAGCCAGGTGTGGCAGTGCGGCAGCTGGAGCGACGGCACGTGCACCGGCATCGCCAGGGACGAGCATGCCCCCACGGTGGCATTGATGCAGAACCAGTTGGCCGATGGCGAACTGATCTACGCCGTGGAAACGTTCTACGATTTCGACATGCTGTTCGGCACCTTGAAATTTGGCAACAGCACGACGCCCGTGCTGGGCCCCGATCTCACTTCGATGACGGTATTCTGATGCGCACTCCACACACACGGCAAGGCGGCCAAGTGCTGATCATGGTGGCGCTGTCGGCCGTCGTCCTCATCGCCTCGGTGGGCCTGGCCGTCGATTCCGCCCTCGGCTACTTCGTCAAGGCCAAGCTCAATGCGGCCGTCGACTCGGCCAGCCTGGCGGCGGCGCGCGGCATCACGGCGGGCAATTCGGAAGCGGAACAGCGGGCCAGCGCGCGCCAGTCGGCCAGGGAGTTTTTCGACATTAATTATCCGGACAACTTCCTGCTCTCGACGCCGGTCCTCAATCCCGTCGACGTCACGTTCGACAGAGGCACCGTCACCATCGACGTCTCGGCCACCGCCTCGCTGCCCGTCTCGCTGATGGGCATACTCGGCTTCAAGACCCTGAACGTGGCCGCCAGCGCGCAAACCATCCGCAAGGACCTGGACATGGTGCTGGTGATGGATACGTCCGGTTCGCTGAAAAACAATGCGGACGCCGTGCGGGCGGCGGGCAAGTCCTTCCTGGACAAATTCAATTCCACGGTCGACCGGGTCGGCTTGCTGCACTTCGCTTCGGAAGCGCAGATCGATGTCCCGATCAGGCAGGTCGAGCGCGGTTTCGACCGCGGCAGCATGACCATGAAAAATGGAAAGATCGATCAATTCACGTTTGTCGGCGGCACCAATTCTTCCGCCGGCATGTTCCAGGCGCGCAAACAGCTGAACGATATCGAACAACTGAACCGCTCCAGCCTGCGCGTCATCGTGTTTTTTTCCGATGGCTCGCCGGCGGCGTTTTCCGCGTACTTTCCCAACAAGGACAACAAATGCAAGGACGCAGGCGGCCTCGCCACCTTTCCGAAACTGCAAAACCCGGCATTGGCGGGCCTGTACAGGATGAAAGTGAGCGACTCGCTCCAATACGGCGATTGCGCCGCCAGTCAGATCACCGGGCTTCCCACATGGTATAACGCGAATAATGACGCGGCGCTGCGCGAGTTTCCCATCGTCACCAATACGCCCCGCGTCGTGACCGCTTCCACCGCAACGGCGCAAGCGCAATGGACGAATGTGCACCGCGCCTCGCGCAACCTGGTCGAAGCGATGGCGGCAAAAGCGCGCCAGGAAGGCATTTTCGTCTTTACCCTGGGCATGGGCGCCTCGCTGAAAACCAAGGAAGGGCCGGACAACGAGCTGGGCGAAGACTTACTGCGCTGCCTGGCCAACACCACCGATGCAAAGGCGGCTTGCCGCAAGCCGGCCGAACCCGCGGGCCTGTACTGCTATGCGGCCACCGAAAGCGAGCTGAGCCCATGTTTCACGCGGCTCGCTTCGGCCATCCTGCGCATTTCCAGATAAGGCCCGGCCGCCATCTAGAAGGCAAAGCAGCTGCAGCCCAGGGTGCCCCAGAAGCCGGAAAAGTCGGCAACCGGCACGGCCGACTTGCGCGCCCGGTCGTGCGCATGCGCATGCACGCCGCAGGCACCCGCGCACTGGTGCGGCAGCATGGCTTGCGCCTGCGCCGGCCTGGCCACGGGGCGGTAATGGCCGGGCACCGTGCGCACGGGCGACCATTCGGGCAGCACAGGGATCGCCGGCGGCGCCAGCGAGGAAAATGGCCCCTGGCCGTAGACGACCTTGCCGCCCACCATGGTCAGCACGGATTCGATGGACTTGATCGCCTCTTCCGGCACCGCGAAATAATCAGCCGACAGCACGGCAAGGTCGGCCAGCATGCCTTCGCGGATGCGCCCCTTCTTGCCCTGCTCGCTCGAGAACCAGGCGCTGCCCGCCGTCCACAGCTCCAGCGCCGTGTCGCGCGAGAGCCTGCCCGCCGCATCCGTCAGGGCCAGGCCGCCCACGGTGCGCCCCGATACGAGCCAGTACAGCGCCGTCCATGGGTTGTAGCTGGCGACCCTGGTCGCATCCGTGCCGCCGCCCACGGGCACGCCCGCGTCCAGCATGCGCTGCA
Organism: Janthinobacterium sp. C22; assembly: GCF_057919405.1. Classification (NCBI taxonomy): domain Bacteria; kingdom Pseudomonadati; phylum Pseudomonadota; class Betaproteobacteria; order Burkholderiales; family Oxalobacteraceae; genus Janthinobacterium; species Janthinobacterium sp. C22. The sequence goes on from NZ_CP193659.1 coordinate 5,311,704, forward strand.
CGGGCGGCGTAGCCTTGGCCGCCTGCGCGCCGTAGCGCTCGACAAAGTATTCGCCCTGGAAAGCCATGCGGTGCTGGATGGCCAGGCCGCCGCCCAGCGCCTTCACGCGGTCGATATTTTCCGGACTGATGGTTTCAGCGTGGTCGAACAGCCAGTGCAGGCCGCCGAACGGCGTGTCGCGGTTGACCTTTTCAAACACGTCGAGCATGCGGCCGATCGATTCGTCATAGGTGGCGTGCAGGCGGAACGGCCAGCGCTGCTCGACCAGGTGGCGCACGACCTTTTCCAGCTCGTCTTCCATGCCGGCCGCCAGCTCGGGACGCGGCTCGAGGAAATCCTCGAAGTCGGCGGCGGAAAACACCAGCATTTCGCCGGCGCCGTTGTGGCGATAGTAATCCGTGCCGTCGCCGGGCTTGATCATGCCAGTCCACTTCTGGAAGTCCTGCAATTCCGCGCCCTTGTTTTGCGTGAACAGGTTGTAGGCGATGCGGATCGTCAGCTGTTCCTTTTGCGCCAGTTCGTCGACGACGGCGTAATCCTCGGGATAATTCTGGAAGCCGCCGCCCGCGTCGATGGCGCTGGTGATGCCGAGACGGTTGAGTTCGCGCATGAACTGGCGCGTGGAATTGACCTGCAATTCCAGCGGCAGCTTCGGGCCTTTCGCCAGGGTCGCATACAGGATCATGGCGTTCGGCCGGGCGATCAGCAAGCCGGTCGGGTTGCCCGATGCATCGCGCACGATTTCGCCGCCCGGCGGGTTCGGCGTGTTCTTGTCGTAGCCGACGGCGCGCAGGGCGGCGCGATTCAGCAGGGCGCGGTCGTACAGGTGCAGGATGAAGACGGGCGTGTCGGGCGCGGCCGCGTTGATTTCGTCCAGCGTCGGCATGCGCTTTTCCGCGAACTGGAATTCCGTCCAGCCGCCCACCACGCGCACCCATTGCGGGTGCGGCGTGCGCAGCGCCTGTTCCTTCAGCATGCGCAGGGCGTCGGCCAGCGAGGGCACGCCTTCCCAGCGCAATTCCAGGTTGTAGTTCAAACCGCCCCGTATCAGGTGCAGGTGCGAGTCGTTCAGGCCGGGAATCACGGTGCGGCCGGCCAGGTCGATCAGCTGCGTGGCGGGGCCGCGATGGCGCATCACGTCTTCAAGGTCGCCGACGGCGAGGAATTTGCCATCGGCGATGGCGACGGCGGACGCCAGCGGCCGCGTCCGGTCGACCGTATGGAAACGGCCATTGAGCAAGATCGTGTTTGCGTGCATGGGTACTCCCGGATCAGGTGAAAACACGGCCCCGCCGGCGGGCGGCGGAGCCGGAGTCAGTGAAAAATCAATGGCCTTCGCTGGCGTTGAACATGGATTTGGCGTAGATCAAGCCCAGGCCATAGCCGCCGCCGTGCGCCACGGCCGTCGCCACCGTCTCGTTGTAGGTCTCGCCGCGGGCCCAGTCGCGCTGCAGTTCCAGCAGGTATTGCACGGACGTCATCGGCTGCGCGCCCGCCTGTATCATGCGCTGCATGGCCATCGCATGCGCTTCGTCGGAGACGTCGCCGCTGGCGTCGGCGATCACGTACACCTCGAAACCCTGCTCCAGCGCCGACAGCGCAGGGCCCACGATGCAGACGGAGGTCCACAGGCCGGCCAGCACGATCTTGCCCTTGCCGTAGCCATTCACCTTGTCGGCGATGCGCGCGTCTTCCCAGGTGTTCATACTGGTGCGGTCGATCGGCGCCTGCTCGGGGAAGACGGACTGGATCTCGTCAAAGATGGGGCCGGAGAACGATTTGGCGGCCACCGTCGTCAGAATCGCCGGCACCTTGAACTCCGCCGCCGCCTTGGCCACCAGGGCCGCATTGTTGCGCAGCAAGGCCAGGTCGATCGAGCGGGTGGCGAACGCCATCTGCGACTGGTGGTCGATCATGATCAGGGTATGATCGTTTGGAGTCAGCAGTTTGTGGGCGGCTTGGGCGGTGGCGATAGGCATGATGTTTTCCTTAGTGAAAATAATTGAATATGAAAAAAGAGAGGTCCTTGTGCGGTGCTTCTGCTCCTGCCCTTGCGTCACGCTGTGTGTGCCGGGCCAGTGCTGTGCAGTATGGACGAGATACTTTGAAAACAAAAACGGAAAGAATGCCAAGCTATGTGCAATTTTTTCGATGATATAAAATAAGCACACCGACAGACGCACAAGGGGAAGAACATGGGATTTGAATTCAGGATCGCGGCCAGCCTGGCGCCGCGCCAGCGCCAGCACCTCGAACAGCTGCTGGCGGCGCTGCCGCAGGCGCCGCGCGCGACCAGCGGCGCCATGCCCGACACCGACGCCAGGCTGACGGACGCCGGTCTGTATATATGCCAGCACCTGCGCCCCGACCCGTGGCACGGCCTGGACGCCGTGCGCGGCTACCTCGAGGCGCAGGGCGTCAGCTACACCGTCGACGAGATCGACGACTAGGCCGGCTACAGGGTCCCCTCCAGCATCAGCCGCCAGCTGCGGTAGCTGCCCGTATCGAGCGTGCGCAGCACGCTGCGCGCGCCATCCGCATACAGGCTGCGCGTGCGGTAATCCTGCCCCAGCAGGTTGGCGCCCGACAGACGCAGGCGCAGCCTGTCGCTGACTTTCCACAACGCGTACATATCGAGTTCGCGCCTGCCGCCCTGCCAGGCCAGCAGCTGGCCGGACTCGCGCGAGCGCCCGCCCGCCTGGTAACTCAGGTCTGCGCCCAGGCTCAGGGGCAGGCGGGCCAGCTGGTAGTCCCCTCCCACGTTGGCGCTCCACGGCAGCTGGCTGTCGAGGCGGCTATCGGGGCCGGGCACGGCATCGAGCCTCGACCAGTTGCGCGCCACGTTGGCCCGCAAGTCCAGCGCGGGGGCGCCCGCCCACAGCGCCGTCAAGGGCAGCTTCGCTTCCAGCGCGATCGAGCGCACGCCGGCATGTCCCTGGTTGACGGGCGTGCTCACCCAGCGCCCGTTGTCCTGATACAGGCGCTCCAGCATCACGTCGCTGATGCGCCGCAGCGAGGCGCTGGCGCCCAGCATGGCGCCCGCGCCCGGATAGTATTCATAGGCGGCATCGAGGCCCCACGCCAGTTCCGGGCGCAGCGCCGGATTGCCCTGGGTGTCGGGATTCGTGGGACTGTTGCCATTGTCGACCGTGTACGGGCGCGGGATCAGCTCGAAAATCTGCGGCGCCTTGTAGGTGCGCGTGACGGCCAGGCGCACCTGCTGCTTGCCGCCGGACTTCCACAGGCTTTGCAGCAAGGGGCTCCATACCTGCGCGCGCACGTCGACCGGCTCGCCGCCGCCCGTGGCGCTGGCCGTGCGCCAGGTTTCCCAGCGCAAGCCCAGGTACAGCGACCAATGCGCGGAAAGTTCCCATTCATCCTGCGCGAACAGGGCCAGGCGCCGCACCGTGGCCGCATAATCTTCGTCGCTGAGCACGGGAAGGCCGCCCGGCTCCAGCTGGCGTTCGCGGCGAAAATCCGTGCGCCGGCGGTACCCCGCATCCCAGCCCGCCGCCAGCGCGTGGTGTTCGCCCAGCGCGCGGCGGTAGGTGCCGCTCGCCTGCACGCCCACCTCGTCCAGGCCCGAATCGACCAGGCGCGTGATGCCCTGTCCCGGCGCCGCGCCGCGGCCCAGGAACTGATAATCATTGGCGCGGTGGTTGACGCTGGCGCCCAGCTTCACGTCGAGACTGGCGCCATGGTCGAGCTTGCGCAGCCAGTGCAGGTCGCTGCGCACGGTGCTGCTGTCCTGGTTGAAATGCGCCTGGGTCTCCGGATAGGCGGTCGTGCCGCCCAGGTAAGCCGTTTCCAGCGCGTGGCGGCGGCTGGCCAGGCGGCGCACGTTGACCAGGCTTTGCCAGGCCAGGCTGCCCTCCCCGCCAGCGCCCATTGCACGCGGGGCGCCAGCTCGATGCCGTCGCTCGTCACGCGCTCGGTGAGCGGCACGTGGCGCACCACCGTGGGCGCACCGCCGCCATCGAATTCGCGGTTCCACTCGTCGAGCAGCGCTTCGCGTCCCGTATGGCTGAGCGTGCCGGCCAGCGCGTACGACAGGCGTCCATCCTTGTCCGACCACTGCACGGTGGCGCTGCCGGCGGGCATGCCGTGGCTGGCGGACGCGCCCAGCTTGAACGTGCGTTCGCGCCGCCCGCCCGATTTTTTCAGCACGATGTTGATGGAACCGGCGATCGCCTGGGTGGAAAATTCCGCCGTGGCGGCGCGCATGATTTCCACGCGCTCGACCAGTTCCGGGTCCAGGGCGTCGAGCGAAAAGCCGGGCGCCACGGGCACGCCATCGAGCATGATCAAGGTATAGCCCTGGCCCAGGCCACGCATCTGGATTTGCCCGCCAGCGGCGCCCGCAGCCGCGCCGGACGGCCCGCCGATGGAAATGCCGGGCAGGCGCTTCAGGGCATCGGACAGCACGCGGTCGCCCTGGCGTATCAATTCATCGCGGCCGACGACGATGGCGGCGACGGTGTCGTTGCGGCGCTGCTCCGCCTTGCCCGCATGGACCGTCACGGAAGGGAGAATGTCTTCGGCACGGACGTGCGCCGTCAACGGCAGCGCGAGGCTGCACAACAAGATACTCAATCGCATGGGGATTCCCGAAAGAAAGGATATTTCAGTGAAAACCAAGAGCCTCACGCCGGGGCAGACCCTGCCGAGTCCGCCCCCGTTTGTTGTTCCTGGGTGACAAAAAACCGTACGGCGTCAGCGGCCGAACTGCTCCTTGCGCATGCGCAGGGCCCGCTCGCTGGCGTTGGCATCCAGGCCGGCCAGCCAGCGCTGCGGATCTTGCACGCGGCCGTCCTGGCGCACCTGGAAGTGCAGGTGCGGCCCCGTCGCGCGGCCCGTGTCGCCCACCGTGCCGATGCGCTGGCCGGCCTCGACGATGGCGCCGTCTTCCAGCGCGACGCTGTCGAGGTGGACGTACACCGATTGCAGTCCGCCGCCATGGGCGATGTGCACGGCCTTGCCCAGCCAGTCGTCCTGCGTCACCGTGGCGATGCCATCGGCCACTGCCTGCACGGGCGTGCCGCGCCGCGCCGCCAGGTCAATCCCGCGCAAGCCCTTCTGCGTGATGGGGCGCACCACGCCAAAGAAACCCGTGACGCGCATGGTGGCGAGCGGATTGCGCCACGGCGCATGGACAGGCGCCGCGGCCGAAAGCGGGGCCGGGCTGGCAAGGGACGCGGCCGATGTCCAGGCCCTTGCTGGCTGCATGGCCGGTGCCGGCTGCAAGGCCAGTGCCGGCTGCAAGGCCACGCTGGCCGCACCCAGCGCGCACAGGGCCAGGCCCATGGCCAGCCGGGCGCACCAGTGCATCTTGACGGCGCTGCTGTCGCGCATGCGGGCTACGCGCTCCAGCATGCTGTCGGGCTGGCCGCCAAACGCCAGGCCGGCAGGGGCACGGGTTTGCAGGCCCAGCTGGCGCACCAGCGCGGCCGCATATTCCCGGCGCTGCTGCTGCGGACGTCCAGCCAGCACATGGCGGTCGCAGCCCAGTTCCTGCGCCCAGGCCAGCTTGCCTGCCAGCCAGCGCGCTGCCGGGTTGAACCACAACAGCAGTTGCACGCCGCTGGCCAGCAGCTGGAGCACGGGATCGCGGCGGCGCGCATGCGTCAGTTCGTGTTCGATGACCAGTTGCTGCTGCTCGGCCGTGAATTGCCGCAAATGCGCGGGCAACAGCAAACGTTGCCGCCACACGCCCACCAGCATGGCCGAGATAGGCGCGTCGATTTCCAGCACGGCGGTGCGCTGGGCTTGCAGCTGGCGCAGTTGCTCCGGCGCAAACGCGCCATGCGCGGCCAAGGCTGCCGGCGCCAGCGGCCGCGCCGCCTGGAGCAAGGTCCGCAGCGTGCCGCGGCTACGCCAGCGGCGCCACGCCAGCACGGCCAGGCCCAGCGGATACACACCCAGCCAGAGCGTGGCCAGCATGCTCAGCCAGGTCATCACCGATGGCGCTGCCACCAGCGGCGCAGGCATGGGCGCGGAGCGTGGCGCGGGTGCGGCCATCGGCAAAGCCGCCTCGGGCGCTGCCTGCGCGGCGGCGGACAGGCTGAACTCGGGTACCACGCTGATCTGCTGGCCCTGCGGCAGCAGCGGCAGCAGGAACACGGCGGCCAGCACCAGCGCGGCCACCAGCCATGCGCTTCGCTGGGCCGCCAGCGCGGGCCAGCGCCCCTGCGCCAGGTGCAGCAAGCACTGCAGCAGCAAGCCGGCGCACAGGCAGGCGGCCGTCGCCTGCAACAAGGTCAGGGCGAACAGGGTCATGGCCTATTCCTTCGCGTCCGCAGGCCAGTCGTGCAGCAGCTGTTCCAGCGCCGCCAGTTCCTGCTGGTCCACCAGTTTGCTGCCCGTAAACATACTGACCGGCAAGGGGCTGTCGATCTCCATCACGCGCCGGCCAAAGTCGTGGGCAAACGCAGCCAGGGTGGCCACCTTGTCCACGTTGGACTCATACACGAGCACGCCGTGCACGCTGCGCTGCAGCAGCATGCCCTTGTCCAGCATGCGTTCGAGCGTCTTGCGCGTGGAGGAAAACGACCAGCCCAGCTCTTCTTCCACGCGGGCATGCAATTCGCGCGCGGACAGCGGGTGGTCTTTCCACAAGGCTTTCAATAAAGACAGTTCGGTGACGGAGGGCGTGCTCATGGTGTATCCTTTGAGTGACTATTGACACAATTATGCGACAACAGTCACACGCACGCAAGCGCTATTTGCGACAGCTGTCGCATGCACTCGGACGCCGCCATTAAAACTCGTCCCACTCATCGTCCCCGGGGCGCTGCTTGCCGGCCGGAACTTGCGGCGCATGGCGCGCCACGGGCTTGCCGCTGAGGCGGGCGGGAGCGCGCGCCACCTTGAGCGGCACGGGGCGGCGCACGGCGGGCCGGGGTGCCGGCGCCGCGATGGCGTCCGTCTGCGCCGTCTTGAACACGGCCACCGCATCGGCCAGCCGCGCCGCCTGCTCCTGCATGGCTTCGGCAGCCGCGGCCGCCTCTTCCACCAGTGAAGCGTTTTGCTGGGTCACGTGATCCATTTCGCTGATGGCCTGGTTGACCTGTTCGATGCCGGTCCGCTGCTCGTCGCTGGCGGCCGCGATCTGCCCCACGATGCTGCTGACCTTGTGCACGCTGTCGACGATCTCGTGCATGGTACTGCCCGCCTCGTCGACCAGGCGCGCGCCGCTCTCCACCTGCGTCACCGAATCGTTGATCAGGGCCTTGATTTCCCTGGCGGCCTGGCTTGATCGTTGCGCCAGGTTGCGCACTTCGGTGGCGACGACGGCAAAGCCGCGCCCCTGCTCGCCCGCCCGGGCCGCCTCCACGGCCGCGTTCAGGGCCAGGATATTCGTCTGGAAGGCGATGCCGTCGATGACGCCGATGATGTCGACGATCTTGCGCGAGGAGGCATTGATCGACCCCATGGTGTCGACCACTTGCGCCACCACGGCGCCGCCCTTGCCAGCCACGGCAGAGGCCGACGCCGCCAGGCCGTTGGCTTCGCGGGCATTCTGCGCGTTCTGCTGTACCGTGCCGGTCAGTTCCTCCATCGACGAAGCGGTTTCTTCCAGCGAACTGGCCTGCTGTTCCGTGCGCGACGACAGGTCGAGATTGCCCGAGGCAATCTGGCGCGAGGCCGTGGCGATGGCTTGCGTGCCGCCCCGCACTTCGGTGACGATGTGCAGCAGGCTGGCCGCCATCTCCTTCAATGCCTGCATCAACTCGCCTGTCTCATCCTTCGAGCGCACCGCCACCCGCACCGTCAGGTCGCCCTGCGCCACCTGCCTGGCCACGTCGATGGCCGAGCGCAAGGGTACGCTGATATTTCTTGCCAGCCACATCGCCACCAGGCCGGCCAGCACCAGGGCCACCAGGCCGCCACCGAGCAAGACCCAGCGCGTTTGCAGCTGCAGGCCGGCCAGCGCCTGCGAACGCTGCGCCAGCAGCGCCGTTTCCGCCTCGCCCACCTCCTTGAGCAGCGCGCGCATGGCATCCATGCCCTGCTTGCCGCGGCCCTCTTTTTCCAGCGCCAGCACGGGCTCGATGGCGGCCGTGCCCTGCGCCACGGCGCGCCGCAGGGCGATCACGGGATCGAGCGCGCGGGCCAGCCAGGCTTGCTGAGCGGCATCGAGTTTCGCCAGGCGTTCCTGCTGGGCAGGATTGTCGCTGGTCAGGGCGCGCGCCTTGTCCAGATGCGCGCGGAATGCCGCCTTGCCCAGCACATATGGTTCCAGCGACGCCTCCGCGCCCGTGATCACGTAGCCGCGCTGCCCCGTTTCCATATTGATCAGACTTTCCAGGATGGCATCATTTTCACTGAGCACCTGATAAGTATGGGTATTGATGGCGTTGGCGTCGGCCAGTTTCGAGAAGTTCAAAGTGGCAACAGCGACCAGGACGGCCAGCAGCAGGACAATGGCGCCAAAACCGCCGTACAGGCGGGTGGCGATGCGAAGATCGGCAATGCGCATGGTATTCCTCCAGGAACAAGAACCCCGGCAGCGCGGCCATCCCCCGCGCAAGGGGTGCAGACAGGAATTTTACCCAGAATTACGCCAGGGCAGCGCGCCATTGCCTCACTTTTCTTTACTTGCGACATTGCAAACCTGAAACAAAACAGGCGCGTTTTTGCCAGGCTGTTATACTTCGCGTGTGCGGCACATATGACCAGTCCCCTTGCCGCTGTCTTTCGACCCCTAATCTGATTGCCTGCGACTGGCGCCCCACGATGGCGACAGGCCGATCTCACAATAAAGTTACCATGTCCTTTTCCTCCCTCGGATTGTCCGACGCTATCGTACGTGCCGTTACCGAACACGGCTACACCGTGCCGACCCCCATCCAGTCGCAGGCGATTCCCGCCGTGCTCGCTGGTGGCGACTTGCTGGCCGGCGCACAAACCGGCACCGGCAAGACGGCCGGCTTCACCCTGCCCGTGCTGCACCGCCTGTCGACCGACGCGAATGGCGCGGCCATCACCAGCAACACCTCGACGCGTCCGATCCGGGCCCTGATCCTGGCGCCGACGCGCGAACTCGCCGCCCAGGTCGAGGAAAGCGTGCGCGCCTACAGCAAGTACACCAAGCTGAACTCGGCCGTGATCTTCGGCGGCGTCGGCATCAACCCGCAAATCAAGCAGCTCAAGCATGGCGTCGACATCCTCGTCGCCACGCCGGGCCGTTTGCTCGACCACATGGGCCAGGGCACGGTCGACCTGTCGAAGGTGGAAATCCTGATCCTGGACGAAGCCGACCGCATGCTCGACATGGGTTTCATCCGCGACATCAAGAAAGTGCTGGCCGTGCTGCCGCCGAAACGCCAGAACCTGCTGTTCTCGGCCACGTTCTCGGAAGAGATCAAGGCCCTGGCCGACGGCTTGCTGAACAAGCCGGCCATGATCGAAGTGGCGCGCCGCAATTCGACCGTGGAAGTGATCAAGCAAAAGATCCATCCCGTCGACCGCGACAAGAAGCACCCGATGCTGTCCTACCTGATCAAGTCGAACAACTGGACGCAAGTGCTGGTCTTTACGCGCACCAAGCATGGCGCGAATAAACTGGTCGAGCAGCTGGCCGCGGACGGCATCGGCGCCCTGGCCATCCACGGCAACAAGAGCCAGTCGGCCCGCACGCGCGCCCTGTCGGAGTTCAAGGACGGCACCCTGCAAGTGCTGGTCGCCACCGACATCGCCGCGCGCGGTATCGACATCGACCAATTGCCGCACGTCGTCAACTACGACTTGCCGAACATTCCGGAAGACTATGTGCACCGTATCGGCCGCACGGGCCGTGCCGGCGCCAAGGGCGAAGCCGTGTCGCTGGTCTGCGTGGATGAGCACGAAATGTTGAAAGACATCGAAAAGCTGATCAAGCAAACGCTGCCGCGCGAAGTCATCCCCGGCTTCGAACCGGACCTGAACGCCCGCGCCCAGCCTGTGCAACTGCGCAGCGGCACCGGCGGCCACCGCAACAACAGCCGCGCGCCAGCCGGCGCCGTGGTGCGCGTGAAAACGGGCGGCGGCGGCGCCAAGCCACGCAGCGCCGGCCCAGCGGGCGGCGGTGGCGGCGGCAACCGTTCCGGCAATGCGCCGCGTTCGGCGGCCTCCCACCGCTCCGGCGGCCGCGGCCGCTAATACCCGCTTGTAAGCGCGTATCGCAGCAATCAAAACCGTTCCAGGACTTGCTTCTGGAACGGTTTTTTCATGCACGCCACCTTTTGCCGATTTGGGCTAGGATAGTATCCATCTTCCTCACCTGCGTGCCGCCATGCCGAACTTCGCTGCCAATCTCAGCATGATGTTTACCGAACTGCCCTTCCTGGACCGCTTTGCCGCCGCCAGGGAAGCGGGCTTCGATGCCGTCGAGTTTTTGTTTCCCTATGCCGTCGAGGCGCGGCAGATCGCCATGCGGCTGGAACGCCACCATCTGCAGCTGGCCGTCTTCAACTTCCCGCCCGGCGACTGGGAGCACGGCGAGCGGGGCATCGCCTGCGACCCGCGCCGGGGCGAGGAATTCCGCAGCAACGTGCAGCTGGCGCTCAACTATGCGCTGGCGCTGGGGGCGAAACAGCTGCACTGCATGTCCGGCATCGTGCCGCCCGGCATGAGCCTGGAGCGGGCGCGGCAAAGCCTGATCGGCAACCTGCAATTTGCGGCCGACGCCTGCCGTCCGCACGGCATCAACGTGCTGATCGAGCCGATCAACCGCTACGACATGCCCGGTTACTTTCTGAACCATAGCCAGCAGGCGGCCGACATCATCGCCGACTGCCAGCGCGGCAATATCTTCCTGCAGTACGACATTTATCACATGCAGCGCATGGAGGGCGAGCTGAGCAACACCATCCGCGCCCTGCTGCCCCTGATCCGCCACATCCAGATCGCCGACACGCCGGGCCGCCATGAACCGGGCACGGGCGAGATCAACTACCGCCACCTGTTCAAGCTGCTGGACCAGGTCGGCTACGCGGGCTGGGTCGGCTGCGAATACCGTCCCGCCAGCGACACCTTGGCCGGACTGGGCTGGCGCGAGCAATTGACGGCCACGACGGGCACAATGGGCGCCTGATCGCAGCGCGCTTGCGCCCGCACAAGGCGGGCAGCGCAGGCCGGCACGACAATACCTTTCCATACAGTATTTCCTGTCGAGAGGTGACGTGTCCGCCCTGCCTGCCCGCCTTCGCCGCGCCCTGTGCCTCAACCTGTACCTGAGCCTCTTCCTGGCCGTCGTGCTGTGCGGCTGCGCCAACCCGCGCACCGACCTGGCGCAAGTGCGCGCCCTGGCCGCCGGCACCGATGCCTTGACCGCCTTCGGCGAACTGTCGCAGCGCCACGTGGACAGCTACCAGCGCGCCCGCCCGTATCTGTCGCCGGCCGAAGACGCGCGCGAACGCGTGCTCGATGCGCAGCGCCGCGCCGCGCAGGCGGACGTCGCGCGCCTGGCGCAGGCCGTGCGCCTGTACCTGCAGGCGCTGGGCCGGCTGGCGAATGCCGATGCGTATGACGTGCAGGCGGAACTGGCCGGCGCGGGCGCCGCCATCCGCGCCTGGCCCGGCAGCGGCATCGACGACCGCCACGTCAGCGCCTACACCCTGTTGCTGCAGCAGCTGTCGCGCCTGGGCGGGGCGGCCAGCCAGCAGGCGCACCTGGCGCAAGTGCTGCACGACGGCGACGCGCCCCTGCAAGCGCTGCTGGCCGCGCTCGACAGCTTGCTGGCGCTGTACGACAAAAGCGGCGACAACGAGCGCGACATCGTGCTCGGCTTGCTCGACGTGGAAATCGCGTATGCGGACACGCCGCGGCAGCGCCTGCTGGCCGTGCTGGCGAAAACCATGCAGCAAAGCAAAACCGAAGAATACCGGCTGCTAGGCCTGCGCCATACCCTGGCGCGCCGGCAACTGGCGGCACTGGCGCGCGGCCACGCGCAGCTGGCTGCCGCCCTCACCACCACGGAGGCAAGATGGACGGATCGGTAGGCAGGAGCGGCGGCAGCGAACGCCGCGAAGCGGCCCTCAGCAGCGCCATGCGCGTCGAGCAACTGGCCGACAGCCTGTCGCAGGCGGCCGTCACATTGCACGGCGCCGTCATGCGCGCCATCCGCAAGCGCGCCAGCCAGGGCGCCAACGGCATCAGCCACAGCCAGGCGCAAGCCGTCTTCGCCCTGGAAGTGGCCTTGCGTCAGCAAGCCAACCAGCTGTATGCCGATGCGGCCGGGCATACGGTAATGGGCCTGGAAACGGCGCAGCGCCAGCTCAGCGGCCTGCTCGACACGGTGCGCCTGCGCATCGCCCGCAACGACGACGTGCGGCACTGGATCAGCCTGGCGACGAGCTTGTTGCACCTGGGCAGCGCCGTGCTGGCCGGCAATCCCGAGCGCATCCTCAGCACCCTGGGCAAGGTGCGTGAGCGGCTGCAAGAGATGGCGCCGGACTGATTGAAATCGGCCGGCGAGCGCCTATACTGGGACGTCCCCGCCTGGCAATCGTGCCTGCGGGGCGATTGCCAGAGGAGACCAACATGCGTATCGAACCGTATTTGCAATTCGATGGAAACTGCGCGCAAGCGCTGGAATACTACCGCCAGCACCTGCATGGCACCGACCTGTGCCTGATGCCGTACCGCGGCACGCCGATGCAGGAGCAAGTCAAGGAAGACTGGTATGACAAGATCATGCACGGCTCCGTGCAGCTGGGTCCCACCATGCTGATGGGCTCGGACGGCGGCTGCGACGAGGGCGCCAAGGGCATGAGCGGCAGCTCGATCTGCCTGACCGTCGATACGCCGGAGGAGGCGGAGCGGGTCTTCGACGCGCTGGCGCGTGACGGCAACATCCAGATGCCCCTGGAGGAAACATTCTGGGCCAAGCGCTTCGGCATGCTGAAAGACCAGTTCGGCGTGGCCTGGATGGTCAACTGCCTGAAAGAGCCAGCATAGATCGGCCCGCGCCTGCCTGCGCCGCGTCAAACGCGGCGCGGGCAGTAGCGCAAGCAGAAGCGCCCATCCTGGACTACCATAGAGGAGTGACTCCTATCGGGGACCGCCATGAATGGATTGCCGCAAGACCAGCTACAGCGCCTGCAGGGCGTGCTGGAGCAACGCAAGCTGGCGCTGCAGGAACAGATCGAGAATGAAACGGCCGAGGCCGATGCGCGCGCCTCGCTGCTCAATGAAGTCGAAGCCTCGCCGGCCGACAATGCCAGCGTGCGCACCTTGAACGCCCTCGTCAGCGAAGCGGCCGAGCACAATCAGGCGCAGCTGGCCATCATCAAGCACGCGCTGGCCAAGTTTGCCGACGGCAGCTACGGGCTGTGCGACAACTGCGGCGAAGCCATCGGCCTGTCGCGGCTGAACGCGCGCCCCGAAGCGCGGCTGTGCATCGATTGCCAGACGCGGCTGGAGAAAGCCCGCCGCCCGCTACCATGACGGCAGCATGACGGCGGCACAACAACAAAGGGCAAGGCATCGCTGCCCTGCCCCCTGTTTTCCAGCGTGACTACCATGCTGCCTGCCGTCCTCCGCCAGCGTCTATGCGCCGGCTGGGTGGACGGGTCTCCTCTACTGCCATTGCCCAGCTTCAAGTGTCCCGCGGCACCCCGGATCAGCTCATGTGCTGTCCGCCATTGATGGCGATATTCGCGCCCGTGACGAATGCCGCCTCGTCGGACGCCAGGTATGCCACCAGGGCCGCCACCTCGTCCGGCTCGCCCAGGCGGCCCAGGGGAATCTGCGGCAGGATCTTCGTTTCCAGGATATCGGCCGGCACGGCCGTCACCATCTGCGTGCGCAGGTAGCCGGGCGAGACCGTGTTGACGGTGATGCCGTGGCGCGCCACTTCCAGCGCCAGCGCCTTGCTGAAGCCATGCACGCCGGCCTTGGCGGCCGCGTAGTTGCACTGGCCAAACGCGCCCTTCTGGCCATTGACGGACGAGATATTGATGATGCGGCCCCATTTCTGTTCCAGCATGGGTTCCAGCACCTGCTTGCTCATGTTGAACAGGCTGTCGAGATTGGTGCGCATGACCTCGGACCAGTGCGGCAACTCCATCTTGCGCATGCTTTGGTCGCGCGTGATGCCCGCGTTGTTGACCAGCACGTCGATGCGGCCGAATTGCGCCAGCACCCTGCCGACGGCTTCGCTGCAGGCAGCAAAATCCGTCACGTCGAGCGCCAGCGGATGAAAATAATACTGCTGCGCCTGCTGCTCGTCGAGCCAGCTTTCCACCCGCGTGTTGCCCGGTGTATGCGCCGCCACGACGGCAAAGCCCGCCGCATGCAGGCGGCGGCACAAGGCCGTGCCCAGGCCGCCCATGCCACCCGTCACCAACGCTACCTTTTGTTCCTTCATTGCTGTCTCTCCCCGCTTGTTATGGTTGTTCTGCGTGGGATCAAGTGTAGGTGGCGCTTTTGAAGCGGGCATTGCGCCAGATCAAAGGCCCGGTCTGCTTATTGCCGCGTTCGTCTGCGCTGTGTCCACATGCGAGAAATTATCAAAATCATACTCATCGGAGAGGTGATGGCACCTCGGCGGGCAAGGCAGATAATCCTTGCCTGATGGCATGATCCAAAGGAGAACGCGATGGAAATCCAGGACGACACAGAAGCATTGAGGGACTTGTTCAACGACATCAATCCCGGCATGAGCGACGTGGAATCGGTGCATCAGGCGGAGCTCGATCCACAGCATGCGCTGGCCCTGATGGCCAACCCGAAGGCGGCGCTGAAGGCCATGGGCATCCCCGTCAGCGACGCCTCGCAAGTGCAGGTGACCATGAAGAACCGTGCCAGCCGCGCCATGCTGGAGGTGGCGCAAAAGGCGGCGCAATTGCGGCGCATCATCGTCATCGTGATTCACTATCGCAACTGCGACGCCGATATCATCATCATCGCCATGAGCTGAAGCGACAAGCGCCGGCCGCAGTCGTGCGCGGCCGGCGCCCCGGACTGTGCCAGAATGGCCGCTACCCACAGCGAGAGGACAGGCCATGACGTACAAGACCGTATTGCTCCACATCGACGACGGCGCCGGGCGCGCCGCCCGCATCGCAGCGGCGGCCAGCATCGCTCAGGCGTGCGGCGGCCACCTGACGGGCGTGGCGCTGACGGGCGTGTCGCGCCTGCTGTACCAGCACCAGCCCGACCTCGATGCGGACCCGAACCTGAGCTTGCATCTGAACTTCCTGCGCGAGCGGGCCACGCGCGCCCTCGACGGTTTCGAACAGCAGGTGCGCGCGGCCGGCGTCGCCTCGTTCGAACAGCGCGTCGTCGACGACGAGGCGGCGGGCGGCATCAGCCTGCTGGCCCGCTATGCGGACCTGGTGGTCATCAGCCAATACAATGCCAAGGATAAATCGCCGTCCGTGATGCGCGACTTTCCCGCCTATGTGCTGCTGCATTCGGGCCGGCCCGTGCTGATCGTGCCGTATGCGCCGCCGCTGCCCCTGCTGGCGCCGCCGGCAGCGGCGCGCAATGTACTCATTTCCTGGAACGCCAGCAAGGAAGCGAGCCGCGCCGTGACCGCCGCCCTGCCCCTGCTGCAGCGGGCTGAACATGTGCATGTGGCCATCTTCGACGCCCAGGTGCATGCGGCCGAACACGGCGAACAGCCAGGCGCGGAACTGCTGCAGTACCTGGCGCGCCACGGCGTGGAAGCGCGGCTGCATTTGCTCGATGGCGGCGGCGTGCGGCGCGGCGATATCGGCGAAGCGCTGCTGTCGCAGGCCGCCGACCTGTCGGCCGACTTGCTGGTGATGGGAGCGTATGGCCATTCGCGCCTGCGCGAAACCATCCTGGGCGGCGTCACGCGCACGATTCTGCAGAGCATGACCATCCCCGTGCTGATGGCGCACTAGGCTCTTGGCAAGACGGCAGGGCTAGCTACCCTGCCAGGGCAGGCTGCGGATCTTCGCCACCTGGCGCTGCGCCAGCCACTGCCACAGCTGCAGCGCGTCGTCCTGCGGCAGGGCCGACATGTGGCGCGGGCTGGCCAGGGCGATTTCGCAATCGCGGTCCGACCATTCCTCGAAGGTGACTTCGCCTCCGCTAGCGACTTCGACCTGATACATCAAGCCATCGTCGTAGCCGAAGCGCAACAAGACGGCGGCCGGGCTGCCGTCCGGCGCGACGGCGCCGCCGCGGTACACCTCGGCCAGCGCATCGGCCAGCTGTGCCGGCGAGGGCGCGCAGATGTCGCGCCCATCGGCCCGTGTCAGAATGAACCATGCCTGTGTCATGACGCGCCCTCCTATCCATACTCGTTAGCATGCGAGGCAAGTACTACGGGCAGTCACCTGGGTCCAGTGTCACTTCGGGCGCGCGGAAACTATCCCTGTCGGCATTGTTTACCAATCATTAGCAATACTAACAAGGATCATACCTAAATTTCGTGCAGCGCGGAATTTATGCATATGGCACCACAGAGGCGCCGATTCACGCCACCAGCACGGGAATGCTGAGCGGATCGAAGTCATGCCAGTCGCCATTGGCGATCGTGCCTTCCGCTTCCTCGATATGCTCGGCGCCCAGCCGGTGCAGTGTCTCGAGCGCCCGTTCGCGCTCGTCGAGGCCGCCCAGCGCGACGGCGATCAGCATGCCCGGATGGCGTGGCTGGCGGTGGTTTTCGCCATTTTTCTCGGGCTCGCCCGCCTCCTTCATTTTATTGAAACTGTAGAGCGAGCCCACGTGGGCACCCACCAGCGCCCCCACCACCGGACCCAGCGGCCCCGTCGCCAGGGTGGTGGCCGCGCCGATGCCCGCGCCGACGGCGGCCCCGACGGCCACCCCCTCCACCACGCCCTCGGGCGTCTCCTTGGCGCCGGGCGAGATGTCGCGGTCGCCGCCGAGCGCGTGCAGATCGTGCTGGCCCGGCTGGTTGACAAAGAAGGCGCTGATGCGGCTATCGGGAAAGCCCGCCTGGTTCAGCGCGGCGCGCGCGGCGTCTACCTGCTCCTGCAACTGAAAATGACCTGCAATGATGCGTGACATGATAAGGCCCTCCTGGTCGGCTGCGGGCGCCCCGTGCGCCACCCCGATAGCGTGCGCCGGACGGCGCCAAGATACCGTTCGCTTGCGCACACAGCCCACACATCCTCAGGCCGGTGCCCCATATGGGCTGCGGATATCGGCCAGAAATTGCTGTGCACGCGCATGTTGCGGCCGCGCAAAGAATTCGCCGGGCGCGGCCCGCTCCAGCACTTGCCCGTGGTCCATGAACCAGACGCGATCCGCCACCTCGCGCGCGAAACCCATCTCGTGCGTCACGCACACCATCGTCATGCCCTCACGCGCCAGGTCGCGCATCACTTGCAGCACCTCGCCCACCATTTCCGGGTCCAGCGCGCTGGTCGGCTCGTCGAACAGCATCAGCGGCGGCTGCATGGCCAGTGCGCGGGCGATGGCCACCCGCTGCTGCTGCCCGCCCGACAGGGCCGCCGGCATGGCGCGCGCCTTGTGCGCCAGCCCCACGCGCTCCAGCAGGGCCAGCGCCCGCTCGTGCGCTTCGCGCCGGGTGAGGCCGCGCAGGCGCTGCGGCGCCAGCGCGCAATTGTCCAGCACGGACAAGTGCGGAAACAGGTTGAATTGCTGGAACACAAAACCGATATGCGAGCGCAAGGCATTCACGTCCAGCCCCGGCGCGTGGATGTCCTGGCCCGCCACCGTGATGCGGCCCGAGGCGACCGGCTCCAGGCGGTTGATGGTGCGGATCAGGGTCGACTTGCCCGAGCCGGATGGTCCGCACACGACCAGCACCTCGCCCTTGGCCACGTGTTCATTGATCTCGCGCAAGGCGTGATACTCGCCATAATATTTGTTGACGTTGTCAAAGGTAATCATGCTGCCGCTTTCAGGAAACGCGCCTGGCGCCGCTCAAGCCAGAAGGCGGCGCGCGACAGGCTGAAACACAAGACAAAATACGTCATGCCCAACAGGAAATACACTTGCACGGGCTTGGTCAGCACGAGGCCGTTCACTTGCGAAGCGATGAACGACACCTCGGCCAGGCCGATGATGTACCCGAGCGAGGTTTCCTTGATGGTCGAGACGAACTGGTTGACCAGCGAGGGCAGCATGTGGCGCAGCGCCTGCGGCAGCACCACCGAGCGCATGCTGTCCAGATAGTTCAAACCCAGCGAACGGGCCGCCTCCACCTGCCCGCGCGGCACGGCTTGCACGCCGGCCCGCACGATTTCCGCCAGATAAATGCCGTCGAAGAGGACGAGGGCGGCCAGCATGGTGCCGAACTGCCCGCTTTCATGTCCCGTGATGCTGGGCAGGAAGAAATACGCCCAGAAGATGACCAGCAGCAAGGGGATGCCCCGCACCACGTGGATCAGTGCGGCGACGGGCCAGCGCAGCAGCCGCCAGGGACTCAGGCGCGCCAGCCCCAGCAGCAAACCGAACGGCAAGCTCAGCACCAGCGCCAGGCTGGCCAGCACGACCGTCAGCGCCAGTCCGCCCAGCGGCCCCTCGGGATAGCGGCCGACGAGGAAATACAACCAGTAATCATGGAGGAGTTCCAGCATCAGGCCACCTTTCTTTGCAGCCAGGCCGCCAGGCCGGCGATCAGCAGGGAGACGGCCAGGTAGGCCGCGCTGGCGAAGACGAAGGTCTCGACGCTGCGGAACGAGGCCGCTTCCACGCGCTGCGTCTGGTACATCAGCTCGGCCACGCCGATGACGGTGGCGATGCTGGTGTTTTGCCACAGGGTCAGGGTTTGCGACAGCAGCGGTGGTGCGGCCAGGCGCAGCGCCTGTGGCACGATGCACAGGCGCATGGTGGCGAGAAAGCTGAAGCCCAGCGCCCGGCCCGCCTCGAATTGCTGGGCGGGAATGGCGCGGATGCCGCTGCGGATGTCTTCCGCCATGTAGGCGGCCGTATATAAAGTCAGGGCCGTGACGGCGCTGACGGCTTCGATATTGCCGGCATACAAACGCTCCTTCCACACATCGGGCAGCAATTCGGGCGCGCCGAAATACCAGAACAGGAAGTGGGCCAGCAAGGGCACGTTGCGGATCAGCTCGACATACGCGGCGCCCAGGCCATTGAGCAGGCGCGACGGGGCCAGCCGCAGCATGGCCACGCCGCAGGCCAGCGGCAAAGACAAGAGCAAGGTAATGCCCATCAGTTGCAGGGACAGCAGCAAGCCGGAAACGAGCCAGTCGCGGTAGTCGCCGGACAGCAAAAAGTGCAGATCAAACATGCGGGAGAGTCAGGCAAGGTTCAGGCGTCGATCTTGTCCGATTCGATCTTGAAATTACGTTTCTCAAATTTCACATTACTCGTCGGGCCATACCATTTGAAGAACAGTTTTTCCGCCTCGCCCGATTTTTCCAGTCCCCGCAGCACCTGGTCGACGGCCGTTTTCACGCCCGTCTCGCCCTTGCGGATGCCGAAGGCAAACACTTCCTGGCTGATGTTTTGCGGCAGCACAAGGTAATCCTTTTGCGCGGCGCCCAGCTTGGCGTAATTGTTCAGCAGGGACACTTCATCGTCGACATAGCCAACGCCCTTACCTTGCTGCAAGCCCAAATAAGCCTGACCCGCCGTCTCGAACGTCACCACGTCCACGCCGGGCACGGCCTTGCGGATATTCGGTTCCTGCGTGCCGCCCTTGACGGTCAGCACTTTCTTGCCGGCCAGTCCCGCGACCGTCGTGATGTTGCTGCTCTTTTTGACCAGCACGCGCTGGCCCGTGTAAAACGTGGACAGCGAGAAATCGACGAGCGCTTCGCGTTCCTTGTTGTGCGTCAAGGATGCCGTCAGGATATCGATGCGGCCCTGCTGCAATTCGGGAATGCGGGCGGCCACGGCCAGCTGCTTGATCACCGGTTTGACGCCCAGGCCCTGGGCGATGGCGCGGCACAGGTCCACTTCATAACCGACCAGCTGGCGCGACTTGGCGTCGATGAAACTGTTCGGCTCATCCGTGCCCAGGGTACCGCAGACCAGCTCGCCCTTCGCCTTGATGGCGGCCAGCTGGTCCGCTTGCGCCACTTGCGTGAAGGCGATGGAAGTGAAAAGAAGCGCGGCGAAGTGAAGGCGGGTCTGCATGGGATTCCTCTGGTGGATAACGAATGCCGCCATTAGACCGCGGCACGCTTATTTCCAAAAAGGAATCTTTTCACCCTTGCATATGAGCAAATCATCTAAGGCGCCAGCGCCTTGGTCTCGCCGCCCAGGCGGATGATTGCCGCCTTGGCCCCCACAGCGCCCGGATAGCGGGGATCGAGCTGCAATGCCTGGCGGTAAGCCTCGACGGCCTGCGGGCGCAAGCCTTGCTCCACATAAAACTCGGCCAGACTATCGTGCAGATTCGCGTTGCGCGGATGCAGGCTGACGGCCGCCTGCAGCACGGCCATGCCTTGCGCCACGGCGCCGCCGCCTTTCAAACGGTACGCTTCCAGGTTCAGCGCCGCCGGGCTGGCCGCGCCCAGCGGGTCGCGGGCCAGCGACACGCGCAGGGCAGCCGTGGCATCTTCCATCTTGCCGGCGCGCAGCAAGGTCAAGCCCTGCAGCGCATGCGCGCCGTCGCTGAGCGGATACAGTGCCACGGCCAGGCGGCCGGCCGCCAGCGCCGCCTCCGCTTCGCCGCGCGCGGCCGACGCTTGCGCCAGTTCAAGCAGCTCGGGCACGAAATCGGGATACGCACGCTGGCCGTGGAAGGCCGCGCGCAGCTGGCTATCGAGTGCAGGAATGGACGCGGAGGCGGGTGCGGCCGGCCAGGCGATGGCGGCCGTGCGGTCCCAGCTGGCGGCCAGGGCCACGATGGCTTGCTCGAAGGCGGGATCGAAGCGGGGCAAGGTGCCGGACGCTTTGCCTTGCGACAACAGAATATAGTCGCGCGCAAACGCCAGCGCGCCGCCGCGCGAGTAGGTATCCAGGTCGGCGCCCGACCGGCGCAACGCCTCGGCCATGCTGGCGCCTGCTGCCAGGAAGACGCTTCCGCCGGCCGGATGGCGGGCCGCCTCGATGAAGGCGCGCGCGGCCGTGGCGTCCGGCGCCAGCGCTTGTTGGTTGATTTGCGCAAAGGCTGCCCGCGTGGCGGCCGCATCCGCATACGCTTGATCCGTGCGCTCGGCGTAGGCCCTGCCCTCCTCGAACAGGCCTTGCGCCACCTGGTAAGCGCGCTGCGCGTCCGCATCGGCGATATACGTGTTCAGCTGCCACGGCTCGCCCGTGACCACCTCGAACAGGCGCTGCACGAAGGCCTCGGGATTGACGCGCTCGAGATTGGCGGCAACGGCAAGGGTGAGTTTGCGCGAGGGAAAGCTGTACAGATAGGTGACGGTTTCCGGCTGCTGGCCGCTGTGGGCGATGGCGTAGCGCCCGCCCGTGGGGAGGATTTCCCAGCCCATGCCGTAGCGCGTCAAGCGGCCCGCGCGCGTGGCCATCGGCTGCACCATGGCGGCCACGCTGGCTGGCGACAGGATCTTGCCTTCATGGACGCCCCTGCCGAAGGCCAGCATGTCGGGCACGCTGGCACGCGTGCCGCCGGCGGAAAAGCGGCTGCTGATGTCGACGAATTCCGCGTTTTTCAAGGCCTGGCCGTCCAGCCGGTAGCCGCGCACGCGGTGGGCGATCAGGGCGTGCGGGTCGTCCATCACGATGGTGTCCATGCCCAGCGGCCCCCACACATGGCGCCGCATGTAGCCGCCATAGCTTTCGCCCGAGGCGCCCTCGATGACGGCACCCAGCAGGTTGTAGCCATAGCTCGTGTAGCGGAAGCGCGTGCCCGGTTCGGCGATCAGGTCGAACTGCTCGAAGACGGCGAGGGACTGGCGCGTATCCTTGTGCTCCTTGAAATGCTGTTCCGCCTGGCTGTTGCGGTAGGCATCGATGCCGCCCAGGTGGCCCAGCAACTGGCGCACCATGACCGTAAACGGTTTGACGGGGAAATACGGCACATAGGTTTGCACGGGCGCATCGAGGTCGACCTTGCCCTGCTCGACCAGCTGCAGCACGGCCACCGCCGTCATGGGCTTGGTGACGGACGCCAGCCGGTAGCTGGAGCGAGCCGTGGCCGGCACGCGGTTTTCCAGGTCGGCATAGCCATAGCCTTTTACCCATTCCACCTCGCCCTGGCTGAAACCGACGGTCACGCCCGGGATGCGCTGCGCACTCATGCGCCGGGCCACCCAGCCGTCGAAATCCGCCAGGCGCGCGGCCAGCGCAGGGGCGGGAACAGATGCGGGAGCGGATGCGGCCTGCGCCACGCCGCAGAACAGCGCCAGCGCGCCGGCGAAACCGTAGTAGTTGCTGCTTTGCATAGTCATGCTTCCATGGTGAGGCCGCGTCCACCACGCGGCACTGATGCATGATAAGCATCATGACAGCGCCATGGGCGGGCGATGCATGAAATGCACGCGGACTGCATGAACGGCACCGGGGAGCATGAAAATGTTGCAAAGGGTTGGCAAATGAACAGCTACAATGCCCGCCATGCCCTCCCTCTTCCGCTACCTGTTGCTGTGCTGCCTGGCCTTGCCTTCTTTCGCCTGCGCCATGCATCCGCTCTGGCTGGACGAAGGCTGGCGCACCTGCGGCGCGAGTCCCTCCGCGCCCGCCGCCACACTGCGGCAGTTGCTCCGGCCGGGCCAGCTGCTGTGCATCGAGCGCGAACTGGTCCTGGCCGCCACGCCGTCGTCGACGCAGCTGCTGGTCCTGTCGGCGCTGGCTTCCAGCGAGCTGTGGCTCGATGGCAACTTGATCGGCAGCAATGGCCTGCCGGCCCGCCAGGCTGTCGATGAAAGGCCGGGCGACATCGATTTCGCCATCCACCTGACGCCACAACAGTTGACCGTAGGCAAGCACCACCTGCGCCTGCTGCTATCGACGCAGCAGGCGCCGGCCCGCCTGGTGTCACCATTCTATGCGCTGTACCTGGTCGACCGCCAAGAGTACCGCGCGGCGCTGGCCTGGTACCGGCTGCCGCCGCTGCTGCTGGCCGGCGCGCTGGGCGCCGTCGCCCTGCTCTTCCTCGCCTTGACGGCGCTGTACCAGCGGCAGCGGCACTGGACCATGTTTGCCGCGCTGTGCCTGGTGGCGGCGCTGCTGCTGGTGGCGGAACTCTGGCGCAGCGTTACCGGCTACGCCTACCCCTGGCACTTGCCGCGCCTGTATGCCGTCAGCGCCCTGACCTGGCTGTTTTCCGCCCTGCTGCCCCTGTATTTTTATACGGCCTGGCGCCTGCCCCGTTGGCCGCTGGCGGCGGCGGTGTTGCTCGCGTGCATTGCGCTGGCCGGCGCGCTACCCGCGCATTTCGACGCCCGGTGCTGGCTGATGTTTCTGACGGGCCTGACAGCGAGTCTGCTGCTCAACCTGGGCGCCCTGTGGCGCCGCCTGCCGGGCAGCCGCGGCGGCACCTTGATCGCGCTGGCCTCGTGCGCCCTGTTCCTGCTGACGGGCAGCCAGTTTGCCGAAGGCGGCTTCGCCCTCGTCGTGTGCTTCCTGCTGCTGCCCCTGTGCGCGCAATTGCTGGCGCAGCTGTTGAGCGAACGCAGCAAGGCGGCGCGCGCCCGGCAGCTGGAAAACCAGCTCTTGCGCAAAAGCATGCAACCGCATTTCCTGATGAATTCCCTCAGCCTGATCAGCGAACTCAATGCCCAATCGCCGCAGGCGGCCGAAACCTTCATCGAGGCGCTGGGAGCCGAGTTGCGCATGCTCAATGAGTTTGCCCAGCAACCGAGCATCGCCCTGACGCAGGAACTGGCCCTGTGCCAGAATTACCTGAGCATCATGGGCACGCGGCTGCAGCAGCCGTGCCGTTTGCAGTTCGATGGGGAGGCGGCGGGCATCACCGTGCCGCCCGCCATCTTGCTGACGGCGCTGGAAAATGCGTTCAGCCATAACCGCTACCGCCACGGCGCGGCCTTTATCCTGCGCATCGCAAAAGATGCGCAAACGCACGTGCTCACCCTGCGGATGCCCGAGGGCGAGGCACGCCCGCACGCGGGCAGCGGCGTGGGCGAACAGTACATCCGCTCCAGCCTGCATGCCGTATTCGGCGATGCGGCCAGCTATGCCTGTGAATATGCCAGCGAACAGCCGCCGACAGGCTGGCGCCTCACCTTTACCTTGCCGGCGGCCCCATGAACGTATTGATACTGGAAGATGAACCGCTGATCGCGCAAGGCCTGGAACGCGAGGTGCGCGCGCATTTCGGGACGCGCCTGGCGGCGCTGGTGCTGCATGACAATGTGCCGCAAGCGCTGGCCGCCCTGGCGCAGAACAAGATCGACTTGCTGCTGCTGGATTTGAACCTGCACGGCGGGGATGGCTATGACCTGCTGCGTCTGGCCCAACAAGCCCCGTTCCAGACCATCATCGTCTCGGCCCACGCGGAGCGCTCGATCACGGCCTTCGAATTCGGCGTGCTCGATTTCGTCGCCAAGCCCTTCAGCCGCGAACGGCTGCACAAGGCGCTGCAACGCTACACGGGGCGGCATACGCAAGCGGCCTCGCTGGCCGTCAAGAAACGGGGGCGCTGGAATGGATCGCCATGGCCGAGATCGACCACGTGCAAGCCGATGGCCACTACAGCAACATCGTGCTGCGCAGCGGCGAACAGTGCTTTCACGACTTGCCGATCGACAAGCTCATGGCCCTGCTGCCGCCCCATTTCCTGCGCGTGCACCGCTCCTACCTCGTCAACAGCCTGGGTTTCAAACGGCTGCAGATCGCCGCGGGCGGCAGATACGCGCTCGACACGCAAACCAGCACGGGCATCCCCGTCTCGCGCAGCAGCTATCCCGCGCTGAAACAGCGGTTGCTGGGCTGAAGCCCCGCCTACCAGTGGGGCGCGTAATTGGGAAACGGCGAGGCCATGTGTTCGGGCTCCACAGGCGGCGCCATCCAGTCGCGCGGGTCGACCTTGTAGTACTGCAAGAATTGCGCATACAGTTCTTCGTGGTGCTCGGCCATCTGGTACGGCTTTTCAAAGAAGGTTTCCGTCGCCACGGCAAAGAATTCGGCGGGATTCGTGGCGCCGTAATGGTCCATCACGCTGTGCTGCTGATAGATGGCGTCGTGGCGCAGGTTGTCGAAGTCGCGCGACAGCACGGTGGCCCAGCTGCGGTAGCTCGACACGCTGGGCAGGTAGGGCGCGCCATTCGCGGCGCCCGATTCGCTGTCGAGCTGGTGGGCGAATTCATGCAGCACGACGTTGTGGCCATCGGTCCAGTCGGCCGCACCGCGCTGCACGTGGTCCCAGGCCAGCACCACGCGGCCATCGCCCCAGGATTCGCCCAATAGACCATTGGCCGATGGCGTGACCACGCCGCCCGGCCCCACTTCATTGCGCGTGACGATGAATTCCGTGGGGTACACGAGGATGGTGTCGAGTTCCGGATACACCTGGGTCTGGCGATTCAGCAGCAGCAAGCACGCCTGACCGGCGATGGTGTAGCGCATCTCGTCCGTGATCTCCAGGCCGCCGCAGCCGACGAATTTCTTCTGATACAGGAATTGCACGACGAGCCGGCGCAACTGCTGCTGCAGCGGCGCCGGCATGCGCGGATACACGGGAATATTCTTTTCCAGCACGGCCAGGCCTTCCGGCGGCAAGGGCCTGGACAGGGCACGCTTCAAGCGCCAGCGGGGGAACCATAATGAAAAGACGATGGCGGCCGTGACGAGGGCGATCCACAGGAACGGATTCATGCGGCAGTCCGTTTCAGGCAGCGCAATGGCGGGAACGATAACAGGGCGGCGTAGGCAGACAAGGACAAGCTCCTTCAAGTGAACCCGCGCGTTGCGGGCAGCAGTCCAGCCCACATGGGGTTGATTAATATCTTTTCAATCCGCCAAGCTCAAAGGGCTTGCCCCAACGCCAAAAGCCGGGTTGTCACCCGGCTTTCGACATGCATCTGAGAATCGAAACAACAAGCATTCCGCCTGCCAGCCGCCAGGCGGCCCCGCAGGCGCGGAAATTACTCGGCCGATTTTTGCTGCGGCGCACCGAACAAGGCGGCCACCAGCGGATCGCGCGTCACGGGACCGCGGTTGACGCGGATGGCGTAATGCGTGTCATCGGCCAGGATGTGGAAGTGGCGGCCGCTGCCTGCCATGCTTTGCTCGCGCAGGCCGGGACGGTCCTTGCGCGGTGGCGCGCCTTCGCGTTTCGGCTGGACGATGGCGGCCAGGAAGGCGCGCACGCGCTCAGGATCCGGCGTCAGCTGGTACACTGCCTTGCCCAGGTAGGTGGCGGTGCCTTCGATGTAGCGGGCCAGTTCGATCACGCCCGCTTCGCGCAGGTCGCGGATGTATTTGCGGGCGCCCGATGGCGAAAACTTGAGGAACCAGGCGATTTCGTCGGCCAGCATCTCGTGCAGCGACAATTCGCCGATCAGTTTTTGCATGTTTTCGATGCGGCGCAGGGTGGCCGACGTCGAACGCACGCGCTCGATCGGTGCCATGGAAATGGGATTCATGCGTTCCGGGGGATGGGTGCTGCGCGTTCGACCATTTGCGAGCCTTTTTCGGGGCTACGAAGTTCCTGGTGCGCTGCCTTTAATTCGCTCTTCACGTGAGACTGAGTCATTGCATGCATTTGAATACTCCTTTTAAACGATTGCCGGTAGCCCGGATTGTTAAGTTCTTGGCAATTTTTATACCAGAACGCCACGAATCCTGAGCGTCTGGGCACAGAATGCCATCCTGCTCCTCACTGGTCTGTGCGTTAACGAACATTAGAAGCAAGAAAGTGAAAAATATTGCCCTGCTGAATTATTTCTCTCGCGGCATCTATAAAAGACATCTGAAAAACCCCGTATCCCATACGCGCACAAAGTGAAATAGCGAACAGAAGCGTCGGCATTCTTGCAATAAATTCAAGCTTCGCGCGCGGCGCCCGCCGTCCGCATCGCGCCAATTCTTAATATTTTGCAAAGGAACCATCATGAACATGCCTACTCTGCTGGCCGCCGCTGCCCTGGTCACCCTGTCCGCCTGCAAAAAACCGGCCGAGGCGCCGCTGCCTGAAACGGCGCCCAACCCCGCATCCGCCCCGCAGGTACTGCCCGCCCCCATGACGCCAGCCACGCCGGAAACGGGCCCGGGCAGCACCACGCCGCCCGCGCCGCTGACCGATCCGGCCACCGCGCCGGCCCTGCCGCCCGCCACGGCGCCGAAATAAGGCCCGCCAAAGCCGACCGATCAGGCGCCCGCGCGGCGCCGCCCCTACTCCACGGGGGAGTTACGCGTTGCCAGCCTGTTTGCAACGCGTTTTTTACGATTGGAGTCGGCCGCGCCATTTAGGTTCACCCGCATGCCGGCCCCCACGCGGCGCCAGCCCGCATCGCATCCACCGGCCAAAATGCGGCAATCCGCACAGCCTTTCCCCTCGCCGTGCGGAAAGGCGGAATCTCGCCATTTCCCATTTTCAATAGATTCAAATTAAACCTTTATAAACAATCACTTGCAATAAACGCCAAAATGCGCTCCACTGGCACGGAAGATGCTTTTATATTTTTGTAACCGCCACCAGAGCGGCAGCCTCACCCAATATAAAAACCATCTACCTTTTTTGGAGACAACAGCATGGCAAGCACCTTCCGCATCGCATCCGTCCTGAACACCAAGGCACTGGCCGTGGCCGTCGCACTGGCCGCGCAATTCCCGCTGGCGGCCCATGCGGCCGATCTGGTTCGCCTGGGCAACCTGAAATTCGCCCATTACGGCGCCGTCGCCTACATGAAGGAAATCGCGCCCAAATACGACCTGAAAATTGAAGAGCGCATCTTCGCCAAGGGCCTCGACATCGTGCCGGCCATGATCGCCGGCGAAATCGACGTCTCCGCCAGCGCGCTGGAAGCGGCCATCACGGGCCGCGCCACGGGCTTACCCGTGTACCTGGTGGGCGGCTTCGCCAAGGGCGGCGTGCAGATCGTCGGGCGTCCCGACCTGAACATCAAGGATATTGCTGGCCTGAAAGGCAAGAAAGTCGGCGTCACGCGCGGCGGCCCGCAGGAAATCCTGCTGTTTGCCGAATTGACCAAGGCCAAGCTGAGCTGGTCCGACAAGCCGGGCAAGGACGTGCAGATCCTGTACATGGGCTACCCTGACCTGAACCAGGCGCTGCTGACCAAGGATATCGACGTCATGAGCCAGTCCGAACCGTACTCGACGCAGGCCATCCACAAGAAATACGGCGCGGCCATCATCAAGCCCTACGACACGCCGCTGGGCGAGCCCGTGCGCGCGCTCGTGATGACGGAAAAGATGTACAAGGAAAAGCCGGCCGTGGCCCAGCGCTTCATGGATTGCTTCGTCGCCGCCACGCGGGCGTTCTTGGCCGACCCGAAACTGGCGGAAAAATACGTGCGCGAATCGATGTTCAAGAACCAGATCACGAGCGAGGATTACCGCGACGCCATCGACAACGCCATCTTCACGGAAGACATCACGCAAAGCCACGTGCAGCTGACCACCGACTACATGGTGAAATTCGGCGTGGGCCGCATGGCCAAGGCGCCTGCCGCCAAGGATTGGGTCAAGCTGGATCTGCTGGAAAAAGCCAAGAAGTCCTATGTCCCACGCTAACCACGACCACGCTAATCTGAAAGTGTCACGATGAATATTCAAATGATGAAACGCTTCGCGCACGGCGCCGCCGTGCCCGTCGCCGTGCTGCTGCTGTGGCAAGCCATGTCGACCTTCGGCTGGATCAACCCGCAAATCCTGCCCTCGCCCGTGGCCGTGCTGGTGAAGTGGTATGAATACCTGATGCCGATGCAAGCGTACACGCCCGAAGCGGGCAACTACCTGGTGTGGATGTTCTCCGGCGAACTGCCGCACGACGCCTGGGCCAGCCTGTCGCGCGTGCTGGGCGGCTTCGCCATCGGCGCCGGCCTGGCCTTGCCGCTGGGCTTGCTGATGGGCACCAACAAGACCATCTATAAACTGTTCGACCCGCTGGTGCAGGTGCTGCGCCCGATTCCACCGATCGCCTACATTCCGCTGGCGATCCTGTGGTTCGGCCTGGGCAACCCGCCCGCCTTCTTCCTGATCAGCATCGGTTCCTTCTTCCCCGTGCTGATGAATACCATCGCCGGCGTGCGCCAGGTCGACGGCATCTATATCCGCGCCGCACGCAACCTGGGCGCCAGCCAGATGACCATGTTCCGCCGCGTCATCCTGCCGGCGGCCACGCCGTATATCCTGGCCGGCGCGCGCATCGGCATGGGCACGGCCTTCATCGTCGTGATCGTGGCGGAAATGATCGCCGTGAATAGCGGCCTCGGTTTCCGCATCCTGGAAGCGCGCGAGTATTTTTGGTCTGACAAGATTATCGCCGGCATGTTTACCATCGGCCTGTTCGGCCTGGCCATCGACATGGCCATGAATGCCCTGAATAATCATTTGCTGCAGTGGCACCGCGGCCTGGAACACTGAGAGGAACGGCCATGACCACGATCAATATCAATGCAGTCAATAAAATCTTCACCACGGGCGGCGCGGACGTCATCGCCCTGAAAGACATCAACCTGGAAATCGCCAGCGGCGAGTTCATCTGCCTGCTGGGACCGTCCGGCTGCGGCAAATCGACCTTGCTCAACGCCATCGCCGGCTTTTCGCAGCCGACCTCGGGCCAGATCCTGGCCGGCGGCAAGCTGATCACCGAGCCCGGTCCCGACCGCGGCATGGTGTTCGAGGAATACGCGCTGTTCCCCTGGATGACCATCGAAAGCAATATCGCCTTCGGCCTGGAAATCGCCGGCAAGACGCCGGCCGAGATCACGGAACGGGTCGACATGCTGCTGAGCATGCTGGGCTTGACGGAATTCCGTGCCCGCTACCCGAAAGACTTGTCCGGCGGCATGCGCCAGCGCGTGGCGATTGCTCGCGTGCTGGCCCTCGATTCGCCTATCATGCTGATGGATGAACCGTTCGGCGCGCTGGACGCCTTGACGCGGCGCAACCTGCAAGATGAGTTGCTGAAAATCTGGAAAGTCTTCGGCACCACCATCGTGTTTGTGACGCACTCGATCGAGGAATCGATCTACCTGGCCGACCGCACCATCGTCATGACCTACCGTCCCGGCACCATCAAGCGCGACGTGGCCATCGAACTGCCCCGCCCGCGCGACCCGAGCGACCCCGAGTTCAACCGCCTGAAGCGCATGCTGGGCGAGATGGTGATGGAAGAGCAGCAAAGGCACCATAACGCCGAGACGATGGCCAGCACCGCCGATTGAGGTAGCTTGATTAAGCGACCGCAAACTTATTTGGGGTCTGACCCGGCGGGTCAGACCCCAAGGCTATTCGGCCCCCTGCTGGCCGTGGGCTCGCTGGCCGTGCTGACGTGGGCCTCGTATGCCTGGGTCAAGCAGCGTCAGCTCGATGAATTGCACCGCACGCTAGATTCGCGCGCGGAACTGTATGCGGCGTCCATCGGCGGCGCCCTGAACAAATACGAATTCCTGCCCCTGGCCGTGGCCCAGAGCGATGCGGTGGCGCAATTGCTGCAGCAGCCCAGCGCCGACAAGGTCACGCAGATCAATGCCTACCTGGTCGACATGAACCGCCGCGCCGGCGCCTTTGCCGTCTACGTGCTCGACGACAAAGGCACGACCCTGGCGTCGAGCAACTGGCAAGACCGCAGCTCGTATGTGGGCGTCAACTACGGCTTCCGCCCGTATTTCAAGAACGCCATCGCGGGCGGCATCGGCCGCTTCTACGGCATCGGCTTTTCCACCTTCGAGGCCGGCTATTTCATTTCGCAGCCCGTGCAGCGCGACGGGCGCATCCTCGGCATCGTCGCCGCCAAGGTCAACCTGGACTGGATCGAGCAATCGTGGCGCACGCCCGGTGCGGGCGAACAGATCTGGGTCAAGGATGCGAATGGCGTGATCATCCTGGCCACCACCCCCGCCTTCAAGTTCAAGACCCTGGCGCCTTTGTCGCCGGCCGCCAAGAAAGACATCAGCGAGCAGCGCCAGTTCCTGCAAGAAAATCTGCCCATCCTGCCGCACAAGGTGCAGCGCCAGTTCGCCGACGGCGCCAGCGTCATGACCCTGGAACGTCCCCAGGCTGGCGACTCCCCCGCCCTGTCCGGCAGTGCCGACAAGGCGGACTATCTGGCCGTGAACCGCGTGCTGGGCCCGCTGCAATGGCAAATCACCGTGCTGGCCGAGCTCGACCAGGTGAATGAGGCGGCGCGCAACGCGGCCATCGCCGCCGCGCTGGGCTGGGCCTTGCTGCTGCTGGCCCTGATGTATGCGCGCCAGCGCCGGCGCCGCATCGCCGACAAGCTCAATGCGCAACAGACGCTGGCCCGTGCCTATGAACAGCTGGAAATCAAGGTCGAGCAGCGCACGGCCGACCTCGTGCACGCGAACGGCCGCCTGCAGGCGGAAGTGGCCGAGCGCGAGCGGGCCGAGCAAACCTTGCGCTATGCCCAGGCGGAACTGGTGCAAAGCGGCAAGCTGGCCGCCATCGGCCAGATGGCGGCCGGCGTCACGCACGAGCTGAACCAGCCGCTGGCCGCCCTGCAGACGTTTTCCGACAATGCCAAGGTCTTTTTGGCACGCGGCCAGATCGATGACGCGCTCGACAACCTGTCGACCATTTCCGACCTCGTCAAGCGCCTCGGCTACGTCACCTCGCAACTGAAGGGCTTTGCGCGGCGCAGCGACGATGCCCGCAAGCCCGTCAGCGTGCGCCAGGCGTTTGCGCAAACCATGCTGCAAATCCGCACGCGCAAGCATTCGCAACGGCTGACCCTGCATGAAAGCTGGCTTGAGGACGACATCATCGTGCTGTGCAACGCCATCGGCCTGGAGCAGGTGTTCACCAACCTGATCACCAACGCCATGGATGCCGTGCCGGAAAGCGAACCCGTGCAGATCTGGTTCCAGGTACGCCGCGAAGGCGGCCTTGCCGTGCTGCATATCACCGATAATGGCCCCGGCATCCCGCTCGCTTCGCTCGACAAGATCTTCGACCCCTTCTATACCACCAAGGAACACGGGCTGGGCTTGGGATTATCGATCAGCGCTGGCATACTGCGCGCGGCCGGCAGCGCACTGGCCGTGCGCAACCGCAGCGCGCAGGAAGGGGCGGCGCACAATTTACCATCACCCTGAGCTGCGACCCGGGGGAGAATAAGATAGAGACGAAGGAATAGGGAATGCACGAGAATAATTTTGAGGGCATGCAAGTGCTGCTGGTGGAAGACGACGCCGTCGTGCGCAAGGGCGCCCGGCAATCGCTGGAACTGGCGGGCCTGCAAGTGACGGCCGTCGCCACGGCCGAGGAAGCGCTGCCCTACCTGGTGCCCGAATTTGCCGGCATTTTATTGAGCGACATCAAGCTGCCCGGCATGGATGGCTTGAAACTGCTCGATATCGCCGTGGCGCAGGATGCCAGCCTGCCCGTCATCCTCGTCACGGGCCATGGCGACGTGTCGATGGCCGTGGGCGCCATGCGCCGCGGCGCCTACGATTTCATCGAAAAACCGTTTTCCGCCGATCTGCTGGTGGAAGTGTGCCGCCGCGCCCTGGATAAACGCCACCTGGTGCTGGAAAACATGAACTTGCGCCGCCAGCTCGAACAGCGGGTGGGCATCGAGGCGCGCATCGTGGGCCGCAGCGCGGCCATGGCCAAGGTACGCCAGCTGGTGCTGACCCTGGCGCCGAAGTCGGCCGACATCATCATCCTCGGCGAAACGGGCACAGGCAAGGAACTGATCGCGCGCTGCCTGCACGACTTCAGCGAGCGGCGCGACCATCCTTTCGTGGCGATCAACTGCGGCGCCCTGCCCGAATCGATCTTCGAATCGGAACTGTTCGGCCACGAGGAAGGCGCGTTTACGGGCGCGCAGCGCCAGCGCATCGGCAAGATCGAGTACGCGAACGGCGGCACCCTGTTCCTCGACGAAATCGAAAGCATGCCGCTGGCCCTGCAAGTCAAACTGCTGCGCGTGCTGCAGGAACGGCAAGTCGAGCGTCTCGGTTCAAACAAACTCATTTCCGTCAATTTCCGCGTGATCGCCGCCGCCAAGGAGGATTTGAACGTGCTGGCGGAACAGGGCAAGTTCCGGCCCGACCTGTACTACCGCCTGAACGTGGCCAGCCTGACCCTGCCCGCGCTGCGCAACCGGCGCGAGGATATCCCCCTGCTGTTCGAGTTTTTCGTGCTGCAGGCG
Source organism: Janthinobacterium sp. C22 (assembly GCF_057919405.1). NCBI lineage: Bacteria > Pseudomonadati > Pseudomonadota > Betaproteobacteria > Burkholderiales > Oxalobacteraceae > Janthinobacterium > Janthinobacterium sp. C22. The sequence continues at coordinate 5,344,849 of NZ_CP193659.1, forward strand.
GCCCTGCGCTACGGCCAGCCGGCCGCCCTCGTCAGCGGCGAACTGATCGCCTCGCTGATGGCGCAGCGCTGGGCCGGCAACGTGCGCGAACTGCACAACGTGGCCGACCGCTTCGTGCTGGGCTTGCTGGACGACACCCTGAGCCCGGCCGGCTGCCGCGAGGCATCGCTGGCCGAACAGGTGGACACCTTCGAGATTTCCATCATCGAGGAAGCCTTGCGCCGCCACAATGGCAACGTCATCGACGCGGCCGCCAGCTTGAATATCCCGAAGAAAACCCTGTACGACAAGCTCAAGCGATTTGATATCTCGACGGAGCAATTCCGTTAATCTGAAGCAAATGGCCGACACAGCCATGGGGCGGCGTCCTACCCGTGCGGGCGGTCTCCTGTGTGAGAATGCAAGCTCTTATTCATTTCTGCACAGGACACTGCCATGAAAACCGCCGCTCTCTTGCTGGCCGCCACCCTGATGACCGTCGGCGGCGCCTGGGTGCAAGCCCAGTCGACGACAAACGTGAACCAGACGGGCAACCACACCAACAATGCCAACGATCCGGGCCAGCAATCGGACCAGTCCGACAAGCTCGACAACAAGGGCAAGCTGATCCACGACGGCAAGCCTGCCAAGACGCGCACCGACAAGCGCACGCGGCGCGGCAAGCCGACAGCATCCACACCCGCTGTGCCCAGCATCCCCCCGCCCCCGCAAAATAAGATCAGCGCTGCGCCACATTGCTCCAAGGCACGCTATCATCGCGCCTTTACAAGATAGCCGGGATGACAATGAAAGCAGCATGGCAAGCGATGGTGGCGGCAGGCGTATTCACGGCCGCGGGCGTACAGGCGGCGCCCACGGTGGGCGAGTGCATGGAACTGACGACGGGCGTCAAGTTCAGCAAGAACAATGGCGACGCGCAAGTCAACGTCGAGGAAGTCTTCGAAGGCAAGAAACTCAAGGGTATCCAGCTGATCCTCGACGGCGGCGTCTTGCTGGCCACGTCCTACCAGGATATCCGCGACGGCCAGGTCTTCCTGACGGGCACGGTCCATTACAACGAAGACGGCACCGTGCGCAGCAAGAACGTCTACGCGCCGCAGTCGGCCATCCCCGCCAGGATGCGTCCGGGCCAGGAAGTGCGCGTGCAATTCACCGACACGCAAACGAGCACCCACTACCCGCTGGCGGGCCTGTCCGACAAGATCACCACCTCCACGCGCACGGATCAACGCGATTTCTCGATCACCTTCCTGGGCTGGGAGCGCCTGGAACTGGGCGGGCGCCGCTTCCCCGACGCCTGCAAGTTCGAATTGCACGACGTGGGCGGCAAGAGCAAGGGCAAGAGCGGCGAATACGTGTGGTATGCGCAGGGTTTCGGCGTGATCATGACGGACAAGATTGACCAGGATGGCGACGTGCAGCCCGCGTATCGCATTGCGCTGACGAAGATCATCAGTGCGCCTTAATTATTTTTAACAGCATTGCGCTAGAATCGGCGACACCTTTTTTATTAGGAAATCATGTCGCCGATGAACACAAACGCTCATTTATGCAATTCCCAAATGTCAATGGCGTCGCTTGCCTCTGCCTCTGTCCACCAGCGTGCAAGTATTGCGTACCACGTTCCTGCAATGTAAACAGTTTCCTCATGTGCTGCGTTTCAAGCAACTCCTGCGAATATTGCCGAAGCTGCCATCTACTTACTGACAGAGATATACCCGGCCACTTGTAGAGCTTCAAGGTGATAGTAATGTCATTCCAGGCCAACATCAGGATCGATGAGAACAACCTGGCCTAACAATATTCTGGCTGAATTTTGTCAATTTTCTGATGCCTCCCCTCCATACCGCTTATCATCCCAGTCAGCATAGCCTATACATACAGGCTGTCCCCCGCCTATCCCTCCTCAGTAATTTCCGCCTCAGTCAAATTAGGGCGGTTAAATGCCCCAGCAAATCCCTTTCACCCATCAATCCCCGTCCTCGGTATAAATGCATACCAATCGCAGAGCAGCAAGTTTATATGAATTTCCCCATCCATGATCATAAGTATGGATGTCAATATTCCACAACCACATCAATTTGATCCAACGAACGAATTTCATGCAAGCCTTTCCCACATCGCAGAAAATATCCGCCAAAAAATCTGGCAACATGTGCCAATTCTGAAATATTAAGCAACAAATTATAGGTATTGAAAAATAAAATTTAAAAAAATATAAAAATTTCTAAATTAAAACTTTTTTTCATAACAACTCTCCATTTTTATTTTTTTGCAAATATAATTAAATAACACAAGGTTCGTGAATTAACCATTGTCGCCCCTGCCACTGCCATTAAATTTCACGCTTATTTATCTAAAACAATACAAATGGCACACTCGGACATGAATGAAAACCTCGATTTTCATAAAAATAAAAAATCAATATACGATCCAATTCACAAAGATCCAAATAAATTACTTGGTGAGATTTTTCGACGCGAAGCGATTCAACATTCCAAAAGATCAATGGGAGTTCCGATTAGACAATTGGGAGTCAGCGCGTGGATCTTATCTGTTTTTTCTTGCCCTACTCACCACCACCGTGGCTTTTTTATTTAACACAAAATACGCAAGAAAGGAAACAGTATCGGGCCATGTAACCCCATTGGAAGGTTCATTCCGCATTACTTCACAATACATCGGAATTGCTAATAAAATATTAATACATGAGGGTCAGCAAGTTAAAGCTGGGGAAGAGTTAATTGTAGTGACAGCCAATCCAGTACTGGAAGATGGTTCATCCCTTGCAGACAACTTAAAAAACATTCAAAAGACTCAGCGCGAAGCACAGGTACGACAAGAAACAGCGAAAATGAATCAATTAGCACAGCAAATGGAAGAGGTTACAACTAGGCAAAAAAGTGTCCGTGAGGATTTATTACGACTAACAGATGCTCGGAAATTATTGGAGCGTCGACTTGACCTACAACTACAAAATCTGGCTGCAAATCGCCAACTAGCGGAAAAGGGTATGGTTTCATCCGCATTCCTACGGCAACACGAAGATGCCGTTCTCTCGATACAGCAACAAATTCAGGAATCGCAACGAGAATATGAGCTGCAAAAAGGTCGCCTCGCCGAACTCATACCACAGCTGGGGCGTTTATCCGCTGATGCGGACCTTGCCAAACATTCAGCCGTATCATTACGAGCAGAAATGCAGGAAAAAGAATTAAATTCTGATTCCCAACTTTCTCGTCACCTTATTTCACCCATCGATGGAATCGTGACAGCTCTGCAAATTCATACTGGAGCGCCTGTCAGCCAAAATCAAACTCTGGCTGTCATTGTACCTTCAACAGGTGCTGCCAGTACCGATACACAGCTTGAGGTGGAACTATGGGCTCCATCCAAGGCAATTGGTTTTGTTAAGCAAGGCGCCAAGGTACGCATAATGTATGACGCATTCCCTTATCAGACCTTCGGGGTAGGTCATGGCATAGTACGTGACGTCTCAGGTAGCCCGGTAATGCCTGGCGACCTGCCACTTCCGCTGGATACCAAAGAGCAGTTATTTCGTATTCGAGTCAAGCTGGTGCGGATGAATCTTGAAGCGTATGGCCAAAACTGGACGTTATATCCAGGCATGCGTTTGTCTGCAGATCTAATTCTTGAAGAAGAATCATTAATTAACTGGATATTTGGTCCACTCCGTGCAGCGGCGAAACGCTCAATTTAAAGCCAATCTGAAATATATGAACTCAATTCACTACTCTCCCCTCCCATGGGCACAGTTAAATGCAGCCACACGGATCCGATGCCAACGGATCGACGCGCTCCTTAGCACGGCGTTAAAAAAACCATCATTAAGTTACGAACAGCTGAGCCATTTCACTTATGCGCCGGCGAATAGCATAGCTATTCGGGACGAAATTAGAACTGAGTTAATAAAACGTCAGAACACTGGTTATTTTCTTGGTCAAGAAAAAATCTGCATGCAGCGGGCCATCGCGGAGGGATTGCCGAATATGGAAGAATCGGTTTATACAACGGCATGTCAACTACGTAGAATTTTTTTCAAAGACGCTGAGCCGCTGAGAAAATTCGATGTTACAATAAAATATCTTCCTGAACTACACATTCCTCCTCCATCGGAAGCATCTCCTATATTCCTAAATGTTTCGAAATTCTCAGAAGGTCCAGCTATTTTTGGAGCATTGCAACTTTATCTGATTATTTTGTCCGTACATCCTTTTTCCGATGGCAATGGGAGAGTTGCCAGAACAATGTTCAATTTGCATCTGAAAAATAAATATGACCATGACATTTCCTATCTTCCCTTGGCAGAATTGAGCAAACTCAAGAATGGTGTATATGAGGAACTTTTGGCACGCGCCATTATCGATGGAAAATATCTGAAGATATTCAATTACATGTTAGACATCATAATCGAATATGTAAGATTCATGAGAACTCTCCCGACTCCCACCATGGAGAATGACGTAACTCGCAGTTATGCTCTTGCAGCCAGTCGCGTTAAAAGCCCTGACCCCACCAATCCAAATTCAGCACCGCCATACTTTATTTCAATAAAAAATGTGCTGGAATGCAAATTCAACAAAGACATAAATTATTCATTTTTTCATGCAATTATTTCGATTGAAAATGAACTTAAAAAATATGGACAAGTGAAGTTCGCACTTTCCTGCCTGGATCAATTAACTGAAAACGGCAAAAACAAAATAAATTCATTAACATTTTTTCTAAAAATTTTCCATAAGGAGGAGTTGATACTACGGGCACGCCAACTGCGGGCACGGCACGGCTGCATTGAAAACATTCAATTTGCAGAAATCACAGGTGATGCCTTACTTGACGCAAAAATACTGATCAATAATTCCGCTCAATACAGTTCAAAAAGTAATGATCACTACCATTGCCCAGTAATTTTGCATGATTTCACTGTCTAAATAAGTGGCATCACTACATTTAAATCACATAAAGAATGAAATGAACTATGCGTCAAATTCCTGATGATATGCTTGAACTCATTTGTGGTGGCTATGGCTGGTCAAGCGAGACCGGAACTATGCCCATTGTAGTTATTGAAGGCGGCCCCGGCGGATGGGGAGGTGGCTGGGGCGGCGGCGGCGGTAGTTGGGGTGGTGGAGACTTGACGCCGTCTGATCCCGGAGGAGGTAGTGGCGGTGGTCCTGACGTACCAGACGACAGCTGCACGCATTCCTCTCCTGCTCCGGCCATCACTCCAACAGGTGTTAATCTTGAGAGCTTGCGTGACATGATCATGAATGCAGCAAATCAGATCAAAGCGACCGCAGACTATCAGGATAATGAACATGGAGTAGTGATCGTGCGTGCTAGTGATGGCACGCTGCGCTCCAGCGCGATCAGTACAGGCGTCAGTGACGGCAATACTATCAATGTGGACTTACACACAGGTGAGAAAATTGTTGGCTGGCTACACTCTCATCCAGAGACCAATATAGAGCAAACAAAACAATCACCTTTTGACGTCGAGCAGCGAAAACAGTTAATTGCTGCAAATTACGCTGATGCTGGAATGCTCACTTACATTCTGGATGTCAAATCAAATGGCGTCTTTGAATATGCTGCAAACAGCAACAAAAATACAGAACCAAAGAATAACATCGCCACAGATACAACTTGTCACTAATGAATTCACCATAAATACATGAAAATTTTGTAGGCTAGTCTTATCGGATATCAAAAAAACGATATCCGATAATTAAATAACATCAAAATATATTACCAAAAATGAAAAATAAGATAACGCTCGCATTCTGGATGACAGTCCTTTTTTGCGGAAAATCATCAGGTGAAATTGTCACAGTATCTTCCGGCACAGCGGCAAAACAGGAGATTATTACTTATAAAACAGTATGCACGGATTCGATATATGAATTGAAAATAGACAAAAAAATGGGGCTATAAAATACTCCAACACCAGCATCAGGGAAGGCACCAATACTGAAATTGATATATCAAATTCCGAAATGGCAAAATTCTTTTTTGACAGATCGTACTTTGGTAATTTTGCAACATACTGCGGTGATGGATTGCACATTGACTATCGAGGATTCCAAGTCAATAAAAAAGTTCCAGACGTTGGGTTTAACTACAGAGCAACCATTTCCAATAATGGAAAAATTGCAAGAGATAATAAATTCAATGACTTACCAATCGATGAAACGCCTTGACATATATGAAATTGATTACTTGGAAACATAAATAAAACCATAAAAACTCTTAAAAATTATCTTACACAATCTAAAACTCTCCAATGATGGAAAGCTCCCCTTTTCACTATAAACATACTGCTGCTTTCAATACGAAAAGGTAATTATTGTGCGTCAAACAGAACTATCCGAATGCGGCCTTGCCTGCTTGGCAATTGTATCTAGAATAATGGGATCCGATATTGACATGTCGCTTCTCAGAAGAAAATATAAAATTTCTTCCAGAGGCATGACCTTGAAGGAGGTTAGAGATATAGGTACAGACCTGGGCATGGTAGGAAGAGCAATTTCCTGTGAAGTCAATGAACTACGCAATTTAAAATGCCCAGCAATTCTGCATTGGGGATTTCAACATTTTGTAGTACTTGAACGAGTAAAACGGGACAGGGTAGTTCTGAATGATCCTGCGTTGGGAAAACGAATTCTTGGCATGGAAGAAGTCTCGAAGAATTTCACCGGTGTTGCACTCGAACTAACACCTACCGCTCAATTTATAAAGCGCAAGCAAGCAAGTCCTTTGAGTTTGAGTTCATGGTTCAGAGTTGTTCCTGAAATGTATGCTCCGCTGCTCCAAACAATCCTATTATCATTACTACTACAGGCTTACATTATAGCTGCGCCATTTTACATCCAGCTGTCCATCGATCAAGCTGCATTAAAAGGCGATCGTGATATTTTAATGGTACTCGCCCTTGGCTTCGGATTGTTTTGCATATTTAATTCTGGAGCAAGCCTGCTGCGTGGTATCGTTACCACCAAGCTAACTGCATTATTAAATTGGGACATGACACTACGACTATTTCGGCACATGTTAAGGCTCCCATTACCTTGGTATCAACGCCGTAGGCTAGCCGATATCCTTTCACGCTTTGAGGCTATCGGACCAGTACGTGACCTGCTATCCGGAACATTAGTGGCGGTTGTCGTGGACGGCATGCTGGCGATAATAACGCTGATAATGATGCTTACATTTTCGGCAAAACTTACCTTGATAGTGTTGAGCGGCTTTCTCCTATACATAATTATCCGCCTTGCAGCCCTACCTCTCACCATACGCTACGGCATGGAAGCGATTACCTCAAGAATATCAGAAAATGGCAAACGTATTGAGAGCATTCGTGCCATTCAGACTTTAAAAGTCATGGGGGCCGAACCTGAGCGAGAAAGTGATTGGGCAAATAAATTTTCAAATACAATAAAGTGCGATCAAAAAGTAGCCCTGGCCAATTTATCTTTCTTAACCACGCAAAATTTAGTCGACGGATTAATACGTGTCGCCCTCATCTATCTCGGGGCTGCGGCAATAATAACAGGAGAAATGAGCGTTGGAATTTTTTATGCTTTTCTCACTTATCAAGCACAATTTTCCAGCAAAGCTAGCCTACTATTTGACCAAATAGTAAATTGGCGGATGACTGATATCTACTCATATCGCCTAGCAGATATAGTTCTAGCAGAAAAAGAAGAAGGCATTGATGACTACAGGACCAGTCAAACGGAAATTAATGGAAATTTTGAGATCTGCAACCTCAGCTTTTCATATGCCCCTCAGGAAATGCCTATTTTTAAAAATATTTCCTTGAAAATATCGGCCGGCGAGTTTGTAGCCATTGTCGGTCCATCAGGATCTGGAAAATCTACATTTTTGAAGGTTTTATGCGGTTTGTACCCAGCATCAAATGGTGAGGTTCATATCGATGGACGCTCGCTTTCCTCCTGGGGGCCGCGTGCGATACGTAGATCACTGGGCGTCGTCATGCAAGATGACGAATTACTCTCGGGTACTATAGCCGAAAATGTAGCATTCTTTGACGAAGATATCGATATGGATGAAGTCTGGTCATGTCTGTCACAGGCATCAATTTCGGAAGACATTGCGAAAATGCCATTGCGAGCGGAAACATTAATTGGCGACATGGGCAGCAGTCTCTCCGGTGGACAAAAACAGCGGTTGCTATTGGCACGAGCGCTTTATCGCAAGCCACGTGTCCTTATCCTGGATGAAGCCACGTCACATCTTGACATGGCCAGAGAATCCGAAATTAACAAGGCTTTAGGTAGTTTGAAGATCACCAGAATTATCGTGGCTCACAGAAAGGAAACTATCGAGGCCGCGGACCGCGTGATTTGCCTGGATAATGGGGTAGTTGCTTTTGATAACATCAAAAAGAAGAAAAATGCATTCCCTGAAATTTTGGTCAGGGAAATCCCTTCACCCATCGCCCACTAACAGGGAATTTTCAATTTTGCGCCCTTCGTTGCTTACAGCAACTGCGCCAGCGCATTCCCCCGCACCTGAAACGCCACCCGCGCCACCGTCTTGCCGGCATCGTCGACGAGGGCCAGCGCATGCTTGCCCGGCACGGGGCGCCAGCTGATGCTCTCCGCTGCGCCGCCCAGGTCCTTGCCGTCGAGCACCCAGCGCAAGCCGTGGCTGCCTTGTGCCTGGAAGAACACGCGCTGCAGGGCGGGCGGGATGTCGGGGTCGATGGCGAGGATGCTGTCCTCGGCCGGATACACGATGGCGGGCGGCTTGACGGTGTCGCCCAGCACGGCGATGACGGGGCTTTCCGTGCCGACGATAAACCATTCGCGGCGCGGCGCTTCCAGCGCGGGCTGGTAGGCCACCATCTGCTGCAGCACGCCGGGCGGCGCCTTCGGCGCGTGGCTGGGCACGTTCTTGTGCAGGTAATCCATGACGTCGCGCCACACGGGCGCGGCGCCCGTCACGCCCGACACGTCCCACATGGGCTTGCCGTCGAAATTGCCCACCCATACGCCCACCGTGTAGCGCTCCGAGTAGCCCATGCACCAGTTGTCGCGCATGTCCTTGCTCGTGCCCGTCTTGACGGCGCTCCAGAAATTCGTCCCCAGCTCGTTGCGCAAGCCAAAGGTCATGCTGCGCGCGGCGCGGTCGGCCAGGATGTCGCCGACGATGAAGGCGGCGCCCGGCTCCATCACGCGGCGCCGGTCCTTGCCAGCCTGCCCAGGCTGCAGGCTGGCCGTGCTGTACAGCCCGCCATTCGCCAGCGCGCGGTAGGCGTTGGCCAGTTCCAGCAGGGTCACTTCCGACGAGCCCAGCGCCAGCGACGGGCCGTAGTATTCGGCCGGCTCCGTCAGGCTGGACAGCCCCACGTCCTTCAGGCGGTTATAAAAACCGTCCTGCCCCGTCAGCAGCACCGTGCGCACGGCGGGAATGTTGAGGGAGCTGGCCAGGCTGGTGCGGGCGCTGACGTAGCCCTTGAAATTGCGGTCGTAGTTTTGCGGCGCATACATGCCCGACGCCGTGGCGACGTCCAGCGGGGAGTCGTCCATGACGGAGGCGGCCGTCATCAGCCGGCGCTCGATGGCCAGTTCATACAGGAATGGTTTCAGGGTGGAACCGGCCTGGCGCAGGGCCGTCACGCCATCGACGTGGCTGCCGCCCGCATTGCCCACATAGGCGAGGATCTCGCCGCTGCGGTTATCTAAAACGACGATGGCGCCGTCGTTGACATTGCGCTCGCGCAAGGACGCCAGTTGCTGGCGCAGGTTTTCCTGCGCGAAGCGCTGCAAAGGGCCGTCGAGCGTGCTAGCGACCTGCGCGCCCGGCTGTTTCAATAACTGCTGCGCCACCTGCGGCGCGGGGGCCAGCTCCGCATACAGCGCATTGCGCTGCAAGGCCGTCTGCACGCGCTGGCCGATCAGCTGGCAGCTGCTGTCCATGCGCCATTCCTTTGCCAGCGCACAGGCGCGCCGCGTGACGGTGGCCGGCGGCGCGTTCGGCGCCCGCACCAGGCTGGCCAGGATGATGCCATCCGTCTGGTTCAGGCCGGACGGCGCCTTGCCGAACAGGCTGTACGAGGCGGAGGCGATGCCTTGCAGTTCTCCCCGGAATGACACGAGGTTCAAATACGCTTCGAAAATCTGCGCCTTGCTCCAGCTGTCCTCGATGGCTTGCGCGGCGCGCATCTGGTCCCATTTCTGGCGCAGGCTGCGTCCGCCCGAGGACGCCTGCAAGTCCGCATCCAGCTGGCCCGCCAGCTGCATGGTGATGGTGGAGGCGCCCCGGGATTTCTTGGAAAACAGATTGTCCCAGGCGGCCGTGGCCAGCGCGGATACATCCACGCCGCCATGGCGCATGAAGCGCTGGTCTTCCGCCAGCAGCACGGCCTGCTGCACGGCGGGAGAGATGTCGGCCAGCGGCACCCACGGCAAGCGCCGCACCTTCATGTCCACGCGCAACGATTGCAAGGGTGCGCCGCCGCGGTCCAGCAGCTGCGCTTCCGAACTGCGGTAGGCGGCCTGCACCTGGGCCGGCGTCAGGACCGCCTCGGCGAAGACCGGGCTGGCCAGCAGGCCGCCCATGATAAAAATCAAACTCTTCACTGGCCCACCTTGACATTCGCATTCGGCGCTTCGCCAAACATCTCGGGCGAATACATCGCTTCGATGCGCGTGGCCGGCAGGCTGAAATCCCCGGCATTGTTCAGGCGCACCGTGTATTCCACGCTCCAGTTGCCTTTCGGCACAAACGCGTAATACGCGCGGAAGGCGTCGAACGCGCGCTCCTCGAACGTGGGCCAGACCCAACCCGTGGACTTTTCACCGGCCGTCAGCAGCTGCGAATCGCGGCCCAGGCCATTGCCCAGCACGCTGGCGCTGGCGGGAATCGGGTCGTCGACCACCACCCAGCTCATGTCCGCCTGCGCCGATAAATCCAGGCGGACGCGGTAGACGTCGCCGCGCGACCAGGCACCCGCCGTCTTCTGCTCCACGGGCGTGATGGTTTTCCTGATCGTGTAGCCGCTGGAGACGGGCGCCTTGAGCGGGATGGCCGCCAGGCTTTGCACGGTGGCCCACGGCTTGCCCGTACCGCTGTGCGCCAGGCCCAGGGTGTCCATGCCCTTCGGCCACGCCTGCAGCACGGGGCCCACTTTCGCCGCGCCATTCCACACGAGCGCTTGCGTATCGCCGCCCAGCTTGACGGCGCTGGCGCCCGTCACTTGTGTGGACTCGAATTTGGCCGAGAATTTGGCGATGGCCAGGGTACCCCAGGCGTTGGCCACCGTCGTATCCCAGCGGCCCTTCTTCTGGCGGCCCATGCTGCCGCGCACCAGGCGGCCGATATCGTCCTTCCACGCCGGGTCGTCCATCACGGCCAGCAATAAACGGTTGGCGTTGACGTCGCCGGACACCATCAGCCACCACCAGTTATCCTTGCGCTCGGTGGAAAAGCCCATGGTCGTGCCCTGGAAATTCAGGCGCGCACGCAAGATCTGCTGCGCCTCGGCCAGCAGCGCATCGCGGCGCGCCAGGCCGGGCGTGCGTTGTAGCAACAAGCTCCAGTCGATGACGGCGGAAGTGGGCCACAGGTTCGGGCTGATGCTGATGCTCTCCAGCGCATCGGGCGGCACCTTGCCCGAACGCGACAGCGCTTCCAGCGCGGCCAGCTTGCGCACGGCCAGGTCGGTCGTGGCCAGCGCGGAACGGCGCACGATCTTGCCCTGCACGAAGGCCGTCAAGGCGGCTTCCATGCGGTTCTTCGTCTGTTCCGGAATCGCATAGCCCGCTTCCTGGTGGCCGACAGCACGTAGGCCGTCAGGCTGTCGCTGCCCTGCTCCATGATGGGGAAGTATTTCAGCATGCCATCGCTGTCCAGATAGGCGGGCAGGGTGGCGGCCAGCTTGTTCCACGCCTCCTGGTCTTGCAGGGCGATGGCTTTCGACGTGTTTTGCTCGAAGCAGGTGTACGGATAGGCGGCCATGTACTCGCGCACGCCGGGCAACTCGCCGCCCAGCCTGGCGACAAAGCTGGTCTGGATGCCGCCCCGGCCCGGCAAGGCGCCGGCCGGCATCTGCACGGACATATTGACGGGTTTCTCGATCTGCAGCAAGGTGGCTTGATACGTGCGCACGGGCGTGGCCTGGCCTACCTTTTGCGTGATTTTCAGCTTGTCCGTGTGGCTGCCCGCCTTGGCGACTATCTCCCAAACGACATTCTGCGCACCGAGCGGCACCTGGTAATCCCAGCCCGTTTCGCGCGCTTCGCCGGCAGCCAACGTCAAGCTTTGGCGCGGCAGCGCCTTGCCTGCCGCGCTGGCGTTGAGTTCCACGTTCAAGGATGCGGCCGAGGTGTTGCGCACAGTAAAACCCGCGCGCAGCTGGTCGCCTTCGCGCACGAGGGTCGGCAAGCCCGACATCAAGATCAAGTCTTGCGAGCTGCGGATGTCCGTGCTGCCCGTGCCAAACAATTCCTTGCCCGCGCTGGCGATGGCAACGATGCGGAAGCCCGTCAAGGAATCGTTGAGCGGCACTTGCACCGTCGCTTCGCCCTTGGCGTCGAGCTTGACGGTGCCCTTCCAGAACAGCAGGGTGTCGAACAGCTCGCGGCTGGCGCCCTTGCCGCCGCCACCGCCGGCCGGGAAGGCCTTGCGGCCGAAATGGCGCTTGCCGATCACCTGCATCTGTGCCGTCGCCGTTTCCACTTGCAAGCTGCGCTGCGCCATCATGGTATCGAGCAACTTCCAGCTATCGTTGGGCATCAGTTCCAGCAGCCCCGTGTCGACGGCCGCCAGCGCCACTTCGGCGCCGGCCGGCAAGGCCTTGCCGTCGGCGCGGCGCACGCGCACGGACACTTCCGCCTTGTCGCGCGTCTTGTACACTTCCTTGTCGGACACCACCATGACGTTCAGCTCGTGCGCCTGCCACCCCACGTTCAGCGGCGCGATGCCCATCTTGTAGGCCGGCTTGCCCAGGTCAACCAGGGCCGTCGGCTGCACGCCATCAACCCTGCCCCGCACGACAAACACGGACACATACACATTCGGCGCATAATTCGGTTTGACCGGGATGGTCACCACCGGTTCCCGGCCATTGAGCTGGCGCACATAGGTGTCGAGGATGCCTTCGCGCTCGACCGTGATCAGCGCCGTGCCCGCGCGGAACGGCATGCGTACCTGCAAGCTGGCTTCCTGGCCCGGTTCATAGCGTTTCTTTTCAGGCAAGACGTCGATGCGGTCATTGTCGCTGGCGTTGAACCACCAGTCGCCGCTGCCGGCCACCCACGTTTCGCGGTTGGCGACGGCCGCGTTGCCGGCACTGTCCTGCGTGCGGGCGCGCAACACCAGATTGCCGCTGGCGGGCGCCTTCACGTCGCAGACCAGCAAGCCCTTGTTGTCCGTCTTGCCCGAGCACGCTTGGCCCAGCTTGACGACTTCGCTGCTGTTTTCATACGCATAGAAGCCGCCGATCAGGCGCCGGCGGTGCGAATAGCTGTTGCGCTGGAAGAAGTCGACGGCCACAGGGGCATTCGCCACCGGCTTGCCATTGGTACCGAGCACGGCCACCGTGAACTTGAAGGCATCCTTGCTCAAGGCCCAGGCATCGGGCTTGATGCCGATCACATAGTTGGAGGGCCACAGCGGCACGCGCGTGGCCACCGAGGCCGTCTCGCCATTCGCATCCTGGAAAGCCATTTCCGCCACCAGGTCGCGCGGCACGGACAGCTGCGGCAGCTGGTCGATGACGATGCGCGCGCCGCCCGCCTTGTCCAGGGTCAAGCTTTGCGTGCGCGCGGCAGCCGCGCCGGCGCCGGCGGGGCCGCCACGGCCCTCGTCCTGCCACTCGCCCTCATCGTCGTCATAGCCCGTGCCCTGCTTGACAAGACCTTCCTTCACGTCGCCATTGCTGAAGCTATAGTCGGGATAGTCGGCAAACGTCACGCTCTTGTCCTGCAGCACCGTACGCAGCTTGACGGGCGCGTTGGTGGCGGCGCCGCCGGCCAGGTAGCTGATTTGCGCATCCAGGGCCAGCTGCCTGGCCTGCACGGCGGGCGCTTTCGGGCCCTGCAGCACGGCTTTCATGGTCGGCACGCGAAACGCTTCCACGCGGAATCTGCCGGACGGACGGCCAGCCATCGTCACGCTGTATTCGCCCTGCTTGGCGTCGGCGGGGATGAGCCAGTCGCTTTCCGCCGTGCCGCCGGCGGACCAGCGCAGCGGTAATTGATAGTTCTGGTCGCTGCCCTGGTGCGTGATGACGATGGAGGTGGCGCTGCCGGGGCCGTTGTTCTTGTCGACCAGGCTCATGCCCTCGCCCGTGTGCTTGCGGATGAAATGCTTCATGTGCACGGTTTCGCCGGCGCGCAGCAAGGTGCGGTCGAATACCGTCGCCAGCAGGGTGTTGTCGGCGCGCGTGTCGTCCGTGGGCAGGTTGAAACGCCAGGCTTCGATGCCGCCCACCCAGTCCGACAGGGTGAACGTCATGTCGCCGCCGCTGCGCGCACTGATAAAGTAGCGGCCATTGTTCTTGCAGCTGGAAGCGGCCAGCTCGCCGGGGATGTGCGCCACGCCGTCCGCGCCCGTGGCGCCCTGCCACAGCAGCTTGCCGGCGCAGTCGCGCACGGCCACTTGCGCTTTCGCAACAGGCGCGCCCTTGTCCAGCGACGTGACCCACACGAGCGACGATTGCGCGCCGTGCTTGAAGTGGGCCGCCAGGTTCGTCACCAGCGCGGCCGTGCGGATATACGCCGTCGTCGGCTTGCCCAGCAGCACCTTGCCGAGGATGGGGCTGGCCAGCTCGACTACATAAAAGCCCGGTTTCTGCAGCGGAATGCCGATCACTTCAAAGGTTTTCCTGCCATCGGGGCGCGGCAGGCTGATGGGGCGCGTGCCGGCGGCGTCCGCCAGCACGGATTTGCTCATGTTGCCCGCATACTGGGCGTACGGCTGCCAGTACTCGCCCCCGGCGCCATTGCCGGCCAGGCGCTGCATCCACTCGATGACGAACTTGTCGTCATTGTCGGGCACGCGCAAGGTGGCACCCGTGGCGGCAGCGGATGGCTGGGCGATTTCCTTGCCCGACAGCACGGGCTCGATATTGCGCACAGTGACGGGCAGCAAGCCGTCGCCCTTCGCTTCGATGATGCCGAACGGGGCCGGGAACTTCAGCAGCGGCGGCTGTTCGCCCGTGCGCACCGTCATGGGGAAGCGCGCGCGGTTGAGCAAGGCGCGGCCCGCATCGTCCTTCAAGCCCGGCGGCAAGCTCAGCACCAGGCTGGCCTGCACAGGGAATGGGCCATTGAAGACGGCGCCATACAGGAATTCCGCCTTTTCTTCCTCTTTGGAAATCGTCGGCGCATACGTCTTGCCGCCGCCCTTCAGGGTCATGGCGCGCACCAGCGACGCGCTCACGGGCGCGGAAAACTGCACGCGCATGGGCAGGAAGGGGATGCACTGCTCCTTCGGATTGCTGCGCTCGCAGCTGAACTTGGCCGTAAAATCGGGCCGCGTCTTGAACTGCAGGGTTTGCGCCTTGTCCGTAGCGATGCCGCCGGCGCTGGCGATGCCCTCGCCCCACACCAAGGATACCTTGGCGTTGGCGGGGAAGCTGCGCTTGCATTGCAGCACGGTCACGGGCAGCGGCGGCGCGCCCTTGCTGGCGACGGGCATGCCCGCTTTCCAGACCGTGCCCCGCTTCTTGAAGTACACGGTCAGGTAGCGGTCGAGAAAGCTCTTGCGCAGGGTCAATACCTGCTCCAGTTCCTTGCCTTTGAGCAGGCGCACGGGAATCTTTTCATTGATGCCATCGGCGCGGCAATACGCGTTGGCGGCCACGCTGGCCTCGTTCGGCGCGGCGTCCAGGCCCAGCACGAAGATCTGGTTTTCATCGATGTAGGGCTGGCCATCATAGGGCACGGCCTCGACGATGGCCGGACCTCCCATGGAAAAGCGGTAGGATGCCGTTCCCTGCAAAGGCTTGCCCGCCAGATCCTTCAGCCCCGGCTGCAAGGTGAAGCTGCAGGCCACGCCGGCCGGCAAGTCGCGCTCGAAATCGAAGTTCCAGTTGCGTTCGTCAGCCCAGCGCCCCGCGCCCGCCACGACGGCCGGCTCCGCCTTGCCGCAATCGATGGCGAACGGCGCGGGCAAGCCCATGTCGCCGAACGGCACCATCGGCGTGGCGAACTGGGCCCGTACCTGGCGCACGGCCTTGACCGTGCCGCTCGGTGAAAACAGGGACACGCCGCTATCGGCCCAGGCCGGCGTCGCCAGGCCCAGCGACAGCAGCAGACACAGCGGGCCCAGCTTGCCAGGCAGCGGGGAAGTAAGAATATGGCTCAGGTCAGGCACGGGTAACTCCTTGATGAAAAGTGGCGGAGCTGGCTGCGGCGCGCAAAAGTTGCTTGGCGGAAACCTGAAAAAGCAACAGAACGCGGCAGGAATACAACATCAATGTAATATTAGTTATCAAGCTCATCATTGTTGCTAATATACAGTGGCATGCAGGTGACAAGTCGTACGATTGCCTCTTGCCGCGCCGCCAGGAAAAGCCCGCGCTTGTAAAAATTTCACCAATAAAATTAGTTTTTTCAACACCAAAGTCTTTGTCGTGAATCTGCAACACCATTGATATACCGCAATGCTTTGTGCGCCAGCGCACCGACCACCTGAACCTGCAAACGTATTCTCTAGTCCAACAGCAGTGCATTTATCGCAAGAAAGCGCACCTGGAAGTGTGGTCTATCTCTAGCAATAGCACGTGTAGCAAGATGTCGTTTTGATGCCGTAGAGAAAATCTCTTATCAACGTTGGGAGTTACTTGTGAATAATCTAAAAAAATCGCCGTTGCCGCCGCAGTCCTGTGCTCCGCCCTCGGCGCACAGGCCCAGGAAATCAATCCCTCCTGGTATATTCAACCTAGCATCAACGCACTCAAGCCAGATTCCGACTTCGCCACGGACAAAACCGGCTATGGCGCAGGCTTGCGTTTCGGTAAGCCTGTTTCCCAGGACTGGGATATCCAGCTGGGCACCACGTATGCCCGCTCCAAGGATGGCGGTCAGCGCTACCAGCAAAATACGCTGGGCGTAGACGGCTTGTACATGTTCTCGCGTAAAGCCTTCCGTCCTTTCCTGCTGGTCGGTGCCGGCATGCAGCGCGACAAGGACACCAGCTTCGCCTTCGGTGAACGCACGAAGAGCTCGCCATACGCGAGCGTGGGCCTGGGTTTCCAGTCCAGCATCACGGAGCAGCTGTCCCTGCAGGCTGACGTGCGCAACGTGCACGGTTTCCTGCGCGGCAATACCTTCGATCCAAGCAGCAAATCCAA
This sequence comes from Janthinobacterium sp. C22, assembly GCF_057919405.1. Taxonomy (NCBI): domain Bacteria; kingdom Pseudomonadati; phylum Pseudomonadota; class Betaproteobacteria; order Burkholderiales; family Oxalobacteraceae; genus Janthinobacterium; species Janthinobacterium sp. C22. The sequence goes on from NZ_CP193659.1 coordinate 5,362,196, forward strand.
CAACTACTATGTCACCGTGGGCCTGAACTACGCGTTCGACAAACCGGCTGCGCCGCCACCACCACCGCCGCCGCCGCCAGTGCGCGAGGAAGTCGTCGTCGTCGTGCCGCCGCCACCACCGCCACCGCCGCCAGCACGCTTTGAAAAAGTGACGATGTCGGCAACGGAACTGTTCGCGTTCGACAGCGCCAAGCTGGGTCCGACACAGACCAAGCTCGACGAAATCGCCCGCGTGCTGAACGCAGCGCCGGACGTCAACAACGTCGTCATCAGTGGTTATGCCGACCGCATCGGTTCACCCAAGTACAACCTGAAACTGTCGCAGCAGCGCGCTGATGCAGTCAAGGAATACCTGGTGGCCCACGGTGTCGCCGCCAACCGCCTGACGGCCGAAGGCAAGGGCTCGACCAATCCTGTCGTCACCTGCGATAACAAGAAACGTGCCGACCTGATCAAGTGCCTGGAACCAAACCGCCGCGTTGAAGTGGAACAGATCACCATCGAACGCCGCGTGCAGTAAGCTCGACAGTGGTACGCCACTTGTGAATAGAAAAAGGGGCTCGCGCCCCTTTTTTGCATTGAAAGCCATCATGAATTTCTCTACCCGCTATCCCAGGCTGGCCGGCCTGGCGCCGCTCAGCAGGCAGATGCGCAGTGTCATCGTCTGCTCCGTCACCGAATGGCTGGAGCACCGCGCCTCGAGCAAGGGCGCCGCCCTCGCCTATTACACCCTGTTTTCCATCGCCCCCATCCTCGTGCTGGTGATCGCCATCGCCGGCTTTTTCTATGGCCCTGCCGCCGCGCGCGGCGAGCTGATGGGGCAACTGCAAGGATTGCTGGGCACGCAAGGCGCAGAAGCCATCCAGCTGGTGCTGGCCGGCGCGAAAAACCATGAACAGGGCCGCATCGCCACCCTCATCGCCAGCGCCCTGCTGCTGTTTGGCGCCACCAGCGTGTTTGCCGAACTGAAGGCCAGCCTCGATGAAATCTGGCAAGTGCCACCGCTGAAGGAAGCCGGTGCCTGGGATATGGTGCGCACGCGCTTGCTCTCCTTCGGCCTGGTGCTGGTGCTGGCCTTCCTGCTGATGGTGTCGCTGGTGGTCAACGCCGCCATGGCCATCCTCGCCAACTTCTGGGAAGGCGTGTGGAAAGATACGGCCGTGCTGTTTACCATCCTGTCGAACCTGATCGGCTTTGCCGTCATCGCCAGCCTGTTTGCCGTCATCTATAAGATGCTGCCGCGCGTGCGCCTGTCCTGGCGCGACGTGGTGATCGGCGCCGTGGGCACGGCCTTCATGTTTTCACTGGGGAAATATGCGATTGGCGTGTATATCGGCAATAGCGGCGTGGCCAGCAGCTATGGCGCCGCCGGTTCACTGGTGGCCCTGCTGCTATGGGTGTATTACTCGGCGCAAATCTTCTTCCTGGGCGCCGAATTCACGCGCCAGTTCGCCCTGCAGTTGGGCAGCATGAAGGATATGCCGAAGACGGACGATGGCGACGTGCAAGTGAAGATACTCAAACGCCACCAGTCGTAAGCCGGCGTTCCTGATGCAACAACGGCGCCCGCGGGCGCCGTTTGCGTTGCCACAAGCTATTCGCCCAGCAGTTCCGCCACCACTTCCATGCCTTGCACGCGCTCGGCCACGACCTTCGCGATGACGATGATGGGCACGCCCAGCAGCAAGCCCCAGACGCCCCACAGCCAGCCCCAGAACAGCAGGCTGACGAACACGGCCGTGGGATTCATGCGCGCGATGCGCCCCGTCATCCAGGTGGTGACGAAGGTGCCCACCAGGGTGGCGATGGCCATCGACGTGCCCGTCACCAGCAAGACCATTTCCAGCGATTCGAACTGCAGGAAGGCGACCAGGCCCGTGGCGATGGTGATGAGCAAGGGGCCGAAGTACGGCATGATGTGCAGCAAGCCGGCCACGATGGCCCAGGCGCCCGCGTTTTCCAGGCCGATCACGCGCAGGGCGATCCACATCAGGACGGCCAGCAAGACATTCGTGACGAGCAGCATGAACATATAGTTCTGGATCGAGGTATTGATGTCTTCCAGGATGTGCACGGTGACCTTCTTGCGGCTCAACGACGGTCCCGTCAGCTTGACGAGCTTGCGTTTGAAGGTGTCGCCCGACAGCAGCAGGAAAAACACGAGGAAGATGACCATGGTGGCCTGGCTGAGAAAGCCCACCAGGCCCAGCGAACCGGCCCAGACCCAGTCCATGATCTTGAAGTTGGGCGCCTCGGCGGCGGCGGCGCGGCGGTTGTTGCGGCGCGCTTCGGCGCCGGCGGCCACTTGCTCGATTTCATTGGCCACGGCCTGCATTTTCTGGAAGGTACTGTTCTTGCCGCCCGTATTGGCGGCGATCAGCCGCGACAGCTTGTGCGTGGCGGCCGGTAACTCTTCCACGATGGATTCGAATTCGCCCTGCACGCGCTCGACGACGACGAGGGAACCGAACAGTATCAGGGCCGTGACGGCCGTGGCGCCGATGGCGCGCGGCAGGCGCAGCTTTTCCAGCCAGGCCACGACGGGATTGAGGGTATAGGCAATGAAAATGCCGAAGATGACGGGAATGAGGAATTTCTGTGCCCACTGCAGCGCATAGATGAAGCTGACGGTGGCGATGATGCCCAGGGCCATGCCGCGCGCGTTGACGTGCAGCGGCAAACGCAGCGAGGCGTCCGGGTGCTCGACGGGCGCGCCGGGAGGTGGCCCGGCAGGCTCGGTGGAGGCAGCCGCCACCGGCTCGGGCGGGGTATCTGTAGGCTGGATATGCATGCGATTCCCGCGACGGTCGGTGGAGGGCCGCAGTGCCAGCCATAGGGCTGGCCGCTGCGGCAGGTCAGGCCATTACTTGACGCGGATGTCGTTTTTCACCGACTTCACGCCCTTGACGCCACGGGCGACTTCGCCCGCTTTGGCGGCATCGGCTGGCTGGGCCACGAAGCCGCTCAGCTGCACCACGCCCTTGAAGGTTTCAACGTTGATTTCCGTCGATTTCAGGGTCGGCTCGTTGAAGATGCTGGCTTTCACTTTGGTGGTGATGGCCGCGTCGTCGATGTACTCGCCCGTGCCTTCCTTGGTTGGGGTCGAAGCGCAGCCTGCAACGGCGAACAGGGAAGCGACGAAAAGGCCAGTAGCGATAGATTTAGTGAATTTCATGGTTTTTTCCTTAGGAGTGGTCAATCAATGTGCTCACAATGAGCTTCTTATACCAGCGTGGTGCCTGCGCGCCGGAGGGCACTCAGTAGCCAAACTGGGTTTTTGCAGCCTTGATACAGTCATCCTTGGCTGCGCCGGCTAATGCATCGCATTTTTCTGTCGCGACCTTGTACTCGGCTTTTCTTTTTGCTTCACGCGCATCGCTGCGCGCTTCGATGACTTTCTTGTCCGCCTTGGCGTCGGCCAGGGCCGCCACCTTGGTGGACTTGGCCAGCTTGACGCAGACATCCTTGTCGTTGCCCGTCAGCGCATTGCAGCGGGCCAGGTCGACGTCGTAATTGGCATCGGCAATCTTGATGCGCGCCTTGGTATAGGCACGCAAGGTATTCGTGTATTGCGCCTGCGCCACGGCTTCATCGTAGGCGCGCACGGCCTTCGCTTCAGCGATGCAGACATCCTTTGGGTTGCCCGTGATTTTTTCGCACTCGGCATGCGCCAGCTTGTAGTTCAGGCCAGCCTGTTCATTGGCCGCCTTGTAGGCTGCTTTCGCTTCCGGCGTGGCCGCCACTGCCTGGCCGCCCCAGGCGGCGCATGCCAGGCTGACGACGATGGCGGTGAAAAGCTTATTCTTGTTCATGTTGTATTTCTCCCTGGTGGTAGCAAGCATGTCTGCTTGGCATGACTACCGTTTTACGTGGATCGTGGCCACTCTTCTGTACGCTGCCGTACACAAGTAATTTATTTTGAAAGCGGAAGGCAGACAGGGAGAAATAACAACGTTTTGGCGGATCGTTCCAGCCAAAAGTGCCGTTTTGATACCAAATAGGTACGTGCGGCAGCGTACAGACCGGGGACGGGGGCATGACTAAGATGGCACTACACCCTCACCTCGTCAGGAGAATAAAATGAAAACCAACGCCACCTTGGCTGCACTGATGCTTGCCGCCACCGCCGTATTGAGCGGTTGCGCCACCGGTCCTTCCCAGTCACAACAGTATTACCCGGCCAACCAGCCTGAGTCCGCCATGTACGGCACCGTCGATTCCATCCAGATCGTGCAGGGTGGCGGTCAAACCAGCGGCGCCGGCGCCGTGGTCGGCGGCATCGCCGGCGCCCTGCTGGGCAATACCATCGGTTCAGGCAGCGGACGCACGGCCGCCACCGTGGCGGGCGCCGTTGCCGGCGGCGTGGTCGGCAACCAGGTGGAAGGCCGCAAACAGCAAGCCCAGGCTTACCAGATCAGCGTGCGTCTCGACAACGGCGAATACCGCACCGTGGTGCAGGACAACGCGAATGATTTGCGCCCAGGTAATCGCGTGCGCGTCGTCGACGGCCGCGTCTACCGCTATTAATTTTCGGCGGAGCTTGTCAGCAGGCATCCGCCATCCGCATGAGTCGTACGATAACAAGGAGTTGCCATGGGCACCATCATTCTGATCATTTTGATCCTGGCCCTGGTCGGCGTCCTGCCTACCTGGCCGCATAGCCGCAACTGGGGCTACGGCCCCAGCGGCATCGCCGGCCTGGTCGTAGTGATACTGATCCTGCTATTACTGACGGGCAGGTTGTAAAAAAGGCGCTTCGGCGCCTTTTCTATTTCAAGGAGGAAATATCATGACTATCCACAACACACTCTTGGCCGCCCTGTTCGCCTGCAGCGTGGCACCACTGGCACTGGCCCAGACGGCCACGCCGCAGCCGGGCGACCCGCAACGCTGGTACCAGGAAGACATCACGGCGCAAGCCCAGCTGCGCACCCTGCGCAAGGAAATCGCCGCCGCCCTGACCGAGGCCAAAAAAGCGTGCCGCCTGGAGCCATCCGCCACGCGCGCCAACTGCCTGAAGGAGGCGCAGGATACTTACCGGCAAGACATGGCGAATGTGGAAAAACTGCGTGCAGCGGCCCATCCGCAGTGATGCGTCGTGCTGTTGCGACGCCAGACAAAATTGCAACGCCTGACAAAACCGTCGCGAGCGGAAGGGAGAGGTGGCTAAGAAGCGCAACCGTACTCTAGTACGGTGAGCATCGCAGGCCGCCTATACCGACGCGCAGCAGGTTTTGACAGGCGTCACTAAGCGGCGTCGCGCTCGTAGGGCGGCAACTCGTGCACCACGAGCGGCGTGTCTTCCGTGACGAAGGCCAGCCAGCCGGCCGCCTTGATCGCGCGCAAGCCATCTTGGTAGCCCTGCTCCCAGCGCCACTCGATGGAGCCCTTGGAGAAATTGATATCCTTGGCCGCCATGTGCCAGTCGCGCCCCGCATACGGCAGGCGCACGATATGCATGGTGCTGTCGCAGCCCAGCGCTACGAGCTCTTCCGTCTGCTGGCGGTTGTGCTTGGTGTCGGGCAGGCCGGCGTACAGCTCGCGCAATTTGCGCTGCAAGGTGTGCGTATTGACATAATCGGCGATATGCCGCTTCGAGCGCGACGCGAAGGTGACGTCCTTTTGCCGCGTCTGCACCTCATCGAGGGTGGTCGGTTCCGGCCCTTCCGAGCTCCACAGGTCCACCATGAAGACCAGGGTGTCAACGTGGGGCGTGTCGTCGAGCACGGTTTCCAGCGGCGTATTCGAGTACAGGCCGCCATCCCAATATAAATCGCCATCGACGCGCACGCCGGCAAAGCCGGGCGGCAGGGCGCCGCTGGCGCGGATATGGTCCGCCGTCAGGGCTTGCTGCTGGCTGTCGAAACTGGTGAGGCTGCCACATTTGACGCGCAGGGCGTTGACCGTCAGGCGCATGCCGCCGGGCTGGTTCAGGTAATCGAAATCGACCAGTTCCTCGAGGGTATCGGCCAGCTCGCTGGTGTCATAGAAGCTGGCCTCTTCCGGCTTGACGGCGATTCCGACGGGAAACAGACTGAAGGCGCGCGGCTTGAAGAAGCCGGGCACGCCGCGCAGCACCGTATCGAGCGTGGCCAGCCAGATGTTCGAGCGGCGCTGCCGGTCCGAAACGAGGTTCATGTCGATGCTGTCGCGGTGCGCCACGCGCTGCCAGAACTGTTTCAGGCGCACCAGCCTGTCCTCGTGCTTGTTGCCGGCCAAAATGGCGGCATTGATGGCGCCGATCGAGGTACCCACCACCCAGTCGGGCGCCAGGCCATGTTCGTGCAGCGCGTGGTAGACGCCGGCCTGGTAAGCGCCCAGTGCGCCGCCGCCCTGCAGCACCAGCACGATGCGCAGGCGCGAGGGATTTAACTGATTGATCGGTGTCTTCGAATTCGTCATCAAGATGGCCCCTCTGTCCGCCGCGCAAAATGCGGCGTGAATCATTGTAAGGGATTGCGCCTGCTCGTGCCGGACGTTGGGTACGGGCAAAAGAAACGCCGTCAATGACGGCGTTCCTGTGCAACACGGCTGGCGTTCAGCGCTTGCGGCGCAGCCAGCTGGCGGCCACGGCGGCCACGGCCACGAGGACCAGGGCCGGCTTGACCAGCTTCTTGCGTCCGATAAACGATAGCGCCGTCAGCACGTAGGGCATGGCGCCTTGCAAACGCATGCCGCCCGGCGCCAGCAGGGACTCGACGCGGTGGCCGGCAAAGCCGACCGCCGTTTCCACCACGCCCTGCAGCATCGACTCGGGGCGCAACGCATAACCGACGTTGGCGCGCGCATGCACGATGCCGACGCGGTACATTTCGCCCTGGGCGATCAGCAGGCGCTTGCGGGCGGCTTGCGCCGCCAGTTTGTCGTTGTCCGACATGAATTCTCCTCGTAAGGCCGCTTACATCAGCATGTCGCGGTCGGCCTTCAATTCCGCCATGGTGGCGGGCATGGACAGCTTTCCTTGACGCAGCATGGCACGCGCATACATGACCAGGGCGATGGCCAGCAGTACGAACACGACCGTCATGATCGCCAGAATCTTCCAACCCAGGCTATCCCAGGCCAGGAAGACGATCAGCACGCTGCCGTAAGCAATGGCGAACAAGCCCGCCACCGTCGCCAACGCGAAAATGACAATCAGCTGCAACATGTGATTGCGCACTTCCGACAGTTCGATGGTGGCCAGTTCCAGCCGCGACAACATCAGTCCGACGGCGTTTTTGGCCAGGCCGGCGACCGAGCCGATCAATCCCGGCCCCTGGTGAGACGAAGCAGACTTGTCCATATCGCTCCTGAAGTGGATTACTTGCGGCCCAGGATGAAGCCGACCAGCACGCCGACGCCAGCGGCAACGGCCACCGTGCGCCATGGGTTTTCCTTGACATAGCCGTCAGCCTGGGCAGCCATCTGCTTGGTCGCGACGATGGCCGATGCTTGCGCTTCATGCGCCTTGGCCAGGGCGGCGTCCAGGGTTTTCATGCCCTTGACGCGCACTTCATCGGCTTTTTCGCCGGTCAGGGCGGCAGCGGCACTGAACAGGGCTTGCGCATCCTTGACCAGGGTTTTGACATCGTTATTAACGGTGGTGATATTGTTTTCCAACATGGTTTAGCTCCTTAGCTGTGGATGAATGTAGTTACTATACCTACTTTACTCAAAAACACTATTCCATTAGATCGCGCATATCATCGGCGTGCTCTTCCTCGACAGCCATGATCTTGATCAACAAATGGCGTGTGGTTGGGTCTTTGTCGCCGATTTTCACGATCATCTGGCGATACGACTCGATCGCCACCCGTTCCGCGATCAGATTGGCACGCACCATGCTTTGCACGTCTTCGGAGTCATCATACTCGGCATGGCTGCGTGCAAGCAATGTTGCAGGATTAAAATCTGGCTTGCCATTCAATTGCACGATGCGCTCGGCCAGCCAGTCCGCGTGTTCCTGCTCCTGCTGCGCATGCTCGAGGAACTCGGCCTTGATGGTGCCATTGTCGCGGCCGCTGACGGTGTAGTAATGGCGTTTATAGCGCGCAATACACACCAGTTCGGTTGCCAGCGCCCCATTCAACAGGGTGATCAACTCCTGGCGGTCGCCCTGATAGCCGGCCGTCACGGCGCCGTCGTCCAGGTTGCGGGCGGCAGCGCGGATGGCGGCCGTGTCGATGCCAGCTGGAATCTCAACAGATGTTTGGGTCATGATGTTTCCTTTCAAGTCTTGCATGGGTATCCACCGGCCAACCTTCGGCCGGTGCTGCCTACTAACAAATCAAACACTAGGCAAAACCGTAGTTTGGCCTGGTGTTTTAACGGCGGGCGGGAATGGCCGTGTTATCTTCCGACAAGACGATTTCCACCCGGCGATTCAGCTGGCGGTTCGCCGCCGTATCGTTGCCGGCGGCCGGATAGGCGGCGCCATAGCCTTTCGTGGCGATGCGGTCGCGGCTGATGCCTTGCTCCAGCAGCGCATTGCGCACGGATTCGGCGCGGCGTTGCGACAATTCCAGGTTGTGCGCGGAGCCGCCCGTGCTATCCGTGAAGCCTTCGATCAGCACGGTGCGTTGCGGGTTGTTTTTCAGCACGTCGGCCAGCTTGCGCGCCGTATTCGCGCCATCGGCCGTCAGGTTCGCCTTGTCCGTGCCAAACAGCACGTCGCCCAAGGTGATCACCATGCCGCGTTCGGTTTTCTTGGCGGCCAGGTCAGCCAGCTGCGCTTCGAGTCCGGCGGCGCGGGCTTGCGCATCGCGCGCCGATGCTTCGGCCGCTTGGGCCTGGGCCTTGGCCGCTTCCGCATCCGCTTGCGCCGCCTGGGCGCGGGCCGTGGCCTGGTCAGCCTGCTGCGTGCGCGCATCGAGGCGCAGCTGGTCGCGCTGCTTGCCGGCGTTGGCGATATCGGCTTCGGCCGCCTTCTGCTTGGCGACTTCTTGCGCCGTGGCTATCTTTTGCTTGGCCAGGTAGGCCAGCTTGTCGACTTTTTCGCTATCTTCCTGGCGCGTGGCGGCTGCGTTTGCCGCTTCCAGGGCAGCGCTCGCTTCGCGGAATTCGCGCGGCGCGTAGGTCGATACCATCGGGTTCGATTGCGCCGCCATGTAGTCGCCGCGCGTCTGGTCGAGCAGGCTGGTGGTGGTCGGTGCGGAGCTGCAGGCGGCAACGAGGGCGGCCATGGCCAGCAGGCCGGGGATGGTGGTGTAGGTAGCTTTTTTCATGATGGGATCCTGTTATTCGTTATTGTTTTGGGGCTTGCTGATTGGCACGGTCGAGTTCTTCGCGCATGACGCGGATGTTCTCGTTGATTTCATCGGCGGCGCTGGTGGCCTTGGCCGAGTTGGCCTTGCTTTGCGCCAGCTTGGCATCGGCTTGCGCCTGGTCGGCCAGCTCGCGCGCCGTCTTGTAGTCGCGGTCTTTCAGGGCCTGGTTAGCCATGCGCATTTTTTCGCGGGCCGAACGCATTTCATCGGGTGCCAGGTCGGCGGCGCCGGCGCTGGCGGCGTTATCGACGGCGGCGCGCGACACGGCGACATCGGCCGTGGCTGGCGTTTTCAGACTGGAGCAGCCCGTCATCAGGACGACGGCCGTGGCGCAGGCGGCCAAGGCGGCCAGCGGGGAAATCTTGAAATCTCGGTTTGTCATTTTTTCTCCTGGAGAATGTTTAAGCGGTAGGTATCAACGTCGGTGCATCTGGAATCAGGAACTGCGTTTGATGTATGACGTTATAGGCTCCGGCTTCCCGCATATCCGTTCGGTGCCGCACATAGAGTAGGAAATCGACAATACTTGCATCGGCAACGTGCGCCAGCGCACGTGCCGGACCGCAAAAGCGAGAAACGGGCCCGGCTTTGAAGCGATTCCTGTAGCATCGTGAATACTTGTCCAGAAAGAATCTCTCCCATGCCACGCTTTACCTCCCTCTCGCGCCGCCAGAAAATCGCCCTCGCCAGCGCCGCCGTGCTCGTCGCCCTGCCCGTCACGGCGTCCATCGTCCTGCTGAACATGGACTGGAACCGCGCCAAGCCCTGGCTCAATGCGCGCGCCAGCGAAGCACTGGGGAGACCGTTCGCCATCGCGGGCGACCTGACGCTGACGTGGCAGCAGCCCACGACTGGAGGCAAACAAAGCTGGCGCGACTATTTGCCTTGGCCGCACTTGCAGGCCAAGGACGTGCGCCTGGGCAACCCGAGTGCCATGGCCGGGACGGGTGACCAGGCGCAGCTGGCCAGCGTCAGCCAGCTGGCGTTCTCTCTCAATCCTTTGGCCCTGCTGGACAAAAAGATCGTCATCCCGGAATTGCGCTTCGACACGCCGCAGGTGCGTTTGCTGCGCAACAAGGACGGCAAGAACAACTGGACCTTCGACAAGCAGGAGCAGCCATCGCCGTGGCAGCTGGAACTGCAAAGCGTGGTCTTCAGCAAGGGCACGGTGGTGCTCGACGATGACGTGACGGGCACGGCCATGCGCGCCGATGTCGACACCATCGCCGGCGATACGCGCTATGGCATCGCGTGGACGCTGTCGGGCAAATACCATGGCGAAACCATCAAGGGCGGCGGCAAGGCGGGCGGCGTGCTGTCGCTGCAGCAGCAAGGCACGCCCTTCCCCATCCAGGCCGACATGCGCGCGGGCGGCAGCAGCGTGGCCATCGAAGGCACCCTGACGCGTCCGGCAAACCTGGCCGCACTCGACGTGCGCCTGAAAATTTCGGGGCCCAGCATGGCCCGGCTGTACCCCTTGACGGGCGTGCTGCTGCCGGAAACGCCGCATTTCAGCACGGAAGGCCATTTGACGGGCACGCTGGCGCCGCGCGGCGGCGAGTGGGTCTACGACCAGTTCAGCGGCAAGGTGGGTTCGAGCGACATCAGTGGCAAGCTGGCCTTTTCCGCCAGCAAGCCGCGCAAGCGCCTGACGGGCGAAGTCCACTCGCGCCTGCTGCAATTTTCCGATCTGGGCCCGCTGGTAGGCGCCGATTCCAGCGCCAGCAAGAAGGAGCGTGGCGTGCCGTCGACGCAGCCGGCCGGCCGCGTGCTGCCGGTGGAAACCTTCAAGACGGAGCGCTGGACCAGCCTGGACGCCGACGTGCGCTACACGGCCGACAAGATCACGCGCGACGCCGAATTGCCGATCAGCAAGCTCGACACGCACGTGGTGCTGACGGACGGCGTGCTGTCCCTGACGCCGCTCAACTTCAACGTGGCGGGCGGCACCCTGAGCTCGCAGATCAAGCTCGACGGCAGCGGCAAGGTCATCGCCAACGGCATCGCCGCCGAACTCAAGGCCAGCGCCCGCCATCTGCATATCCAGCAACTGTTCCCCCGCCTGCCAGCCCTGCAAGCGAGCGTGGGCGAAATCAATGGCGACGCTTCACTGTCGGCCACGGGCAATTCCGTCGCCAGCCTGCTGGGCAGCTCGAACGGCGAAGTGCGCGCGCTGATCAACCGGGGCAGCATCAGCAAGCTGCTGCTGGAAGAAATGGGCTTGAATATCGGCAGTGTCGTGCTGGCCAAGCTGGCCGGTGACAAGCAGGTCAAGCTCAATTGCATGGCCGCCGACTTCGCCGTCACCAAGGGATTGATGCAGACGCGCCAGTTCATCGTCGACACGGATGACGCCGTCCTGCATATCGATGGCACGGTGAACCTGGCCGTTGAACGGCTGGACCTGACCTTGCGGCCCGACAGCAAGGGCTTGCGCGTCTTTTCGCTGCGCTCGCCCCTGTATGTGCATGGCACCTTCAGCAAGCCCGACGTGAGCGTCGACAAGGGCGTGCTGGCCCTGCGCGCCGGCGGCGCCCTGGCGCTGGCCGTGGTGGCGCCCGTGGCGGCACTGCTGCCGCTGGTCAATACCGGCCCCGTCGAAGACAGCGAATGCGCGGCGCTGCTGGCCCAGGCGCGCGTGAAACCGGTGGCGCCGAAGCCGGGCAAGACGGCGCGCAAACACCGCTGAACAAGAGGGGAAGAGAGGGCAGCCGTGCACGATTACAATTGTTACACCCCTATGTGCGTTGCCGAACAGACCCTGCCTTGTCACAATCCTATTCTGTGATCGTGCCTGAAACACCCAAGACGTGGCGATACGAAGTCCCCCGGCCCATACCATGCCGGCGCCACGAGGTCCGAATTCATAGGAGAACTATCATGCAAATCATTAAAAAAATCGCCGCTACCACTTCCGTTGCCGCTCTGCTGCTGAGCTTGACTGCTTGCGCCAACATGTCCAACCAGGATAAGAACACGGCCATCGGCGCCGGCGTCGGTGCCGTTGCCGGTTCCGTGCTGACGGGCGGCAGCGCTGTCGGCGCAGTCGGCGGCGCCGCAGTCGGCGGCGTGATCGGCAACCAGGTCAAGCCGAAGTAATCGGCCATCCGAAGAGCGGGGTGGGCGCCCAGGCGCCTGCCCCGCTTTTTGCGTCCGGCTTCCGTTGACGACATTGAAAAGTTATTCTGAGGAAATTAAACGAAGACGTTGGCCATGCCGATGGCGCCGCTATCCTTGACCAGCTCGTAGCAGCGGCAAGAAACGGCTTCCAGGCCGGCGGAATCGAGGATTTCGATGTTGCCGCGACTGTAAGTAATCAGCTTTTGCTGTTGCAGCGCGCTGGCCGCCTTGGTCACGCCGACGCGCCGCACCCCCAGGGTGTGGGCGAGGAATTCATGGGTCAGGTGAAATTTTTCGGACTGCAGGCGGTCGCGCGTGATCAGCAGCGACCGGGCCAGCCGCGCCTCGAGCACGTGGAAACGGCTGCACACGGCAATCTGGATGGCTTGCGCCAGCAGGGTGTCCGTGTAGCGGTACAGCAAACGCTGCAGGGACTCGAGCTGAGCGAACTCGGCGCAGAAATCGGTCCGCGAGATGCGGCTGGCCGTGCCGGAACGTTGCACCACCGCCCGTACTTGCGCCAGGTCGTGGCCCAGCGCGACGGATGCGCCCAGCACGCCTTCGCGGCCGACGGAGCCCACTTCCAGGGTCATGCGGCCTTCCGCCACGGCCAGCAGCGAGATCAGGCAGTCGCCGGGGAAGTAGATGTGGCCGATAGGCTGGCCCGGCTCGTACAGCACCTCGCCCACCTCGACCGTGACGGTATCGAACAGCGCCGTCAGGTGCCGCAAGTCGTGCTCGGGCAGGCTGGCCAGCAGACGGTTGCCCGCGTCAAGCGTGCCCGCAGGCGTGCCCAGGCCGGATCGGCCTGCGTCGCGGGACAGGGTCATGCTGGCGTTCGTTAGTGGCATTGCTTTTCCTTGGTGCCGTTACAACTCGACATAATTTTTACCTAGCCTACGGTGCCATACCATCCCTGTATGTACGGTGACGCACGGAAGCGAGGCAAGCGGCACAGCACACTGGCAATACACGCGAATCGCACGGATAACACGCACTACCCATTTCATTATTTATAAAAACCAAGGAGCTCTCCATGACCACCACCACCAAATCCCTCCATCCGCTGGTGCTTGCCGCCGCCGTCGCCGTCCTGCTGTTTTGCGGCGTGGGCACGGCGGCCCTGATGGGCTGGCTGCCCTCGTCGCAGGGTGATAGCCAGCCGCTGGCGGCCAGCACTTCCGCCGAGCAGATGGCCAGCCTGCAGGCGAACCAGCCGCCAGCGAACCTGCAGCCTGCCGCCGCACAGCCGCTGGCCGCCCTGCCGCCGCAGCAACAGCAGCCACAGCAGCAGCCCGTGCGCCAGCCACAGCCCCAACCGCAACCGCAATACGCGGCCGCCCCCGCGCCGGCGCCGCAGGTGTGCGGCAATTGCGGCGTGATCGAAGCCATCCATGAAGTCAATACGCGCGCCGAAGGCAGCGGCGTGGGCGCGGCCGGCGGCGCCGTCGTCGGCGGTTTGCTGGGCAACCAGGTCGGCGGCGGCCACGGCAAGCAGCTGGCCACCGTGCTGGGCGCCGTTGGCGGCGCCGTGGCCGGCAACCAGATCGAAGGCAGCGTGCGCGCCACGCGCAGCTACAACATCGTCGTGCGCCTCGATAACGGCAAGACGCGCACCGTGCACCAGAGCGCCGCGCCGAACTGGCGCCAGGGCGACCGCGTGCGCGTCGTCAACGGCGGCTTGCGCGCCATCGGCTAAGCTCCCGGCGGCCAGCGCGCCGCCCGCCAGCGCAGCAAATCAAACACACGCCCGGCCTGTCCGGGCGTTTTCTTTGGCAATGTTCGCTGGCGTACAGATGAGCTTGCCGTCCCGCGAGATGATGCATTCAAGAAAGTTCAACGGATATCTTCAAGGAGATGCGATGGAAAACGACAAGACAGGCAGCCACCGGATCTGGCTCGGCTTTATCGGCGGCGGCATATTGGCTACCGCGCTGGGCTTCTGCGCGCTGGACCTGGCCCCCGCGGCCAGCAGCGCCCCCGTGTTTGGCGTCATGCTGCTGCTGACGGGCGGCATGGTCAGCTGCCTGGCCGGCGCCGTCGGCATGGCCGGCATGCTGGCCTGGATACCGGGCATGGATGGCGAGCAGGAACGCCGGCCGATGCGCGAACAGAATCTGGCCAAATAAGCTGGCCCAATAAAGCAAATAAGTTGGGTAAATAAGGCTTGTGTACGGCACCGTACAGAAAGTTTCAGAAACAAAGTAGACAATAAGTCATGGCATCAGCGCTCAGCGACCAAGTCGCCGCGCAATGACAAAAACCGATGACAGCACAAGGCCAAGGCAGTCGCCGTCATCCACACATTACTCTCGGAGGACACATCATGCTGTATACAATCGCCGTCGTACTCATTATTCTTTGGCTGCTGGGCCTGGTAACTTCTTATACCATTGGCGGCTTCATCCACATCCTGCTGGTCGTCGCGGTCATCATGATCCTGCTGCGCCTGATCAGCGGGCGCGGTTTATAGAGGCTGGCGCACTGGCCAGACAGGGCGGCGCGCGTGCAAACGGGCGCCGCCTTTTTGCCGCTTTTTGCGTCCGTATGCACGCACTGGCACGCCGCGGCATTTTGCAGTAACGTGTGCAGGTAATTCCTGGGTATGTCCCAATAACAAAACAAGGAGAAAATCCATGAAACAAGCATTCAAAAAAGGTCCTGGCGCCACATCCCTGATCGGCATGCTGGTGATCGCGCTGGCCGCCACCGGCTGCGCGGACATGTCCTCGACGCAACGTGGCACGGCCACGGGCGCCGGCATCGGCGCGGGCCTCGGTGCCTTGATCGGCGGCACCACCGGTGGCGGCAGCAGCGGCCGCACGGCCGGCGGCGCCCTGATCGGTGCCGCAGCTGGCGCCGTGGTCGGCAATATCTGGTCGAACCGCATGGAAAACCAGAAGCGCGCCATGGAACAGGCGACACAGGGTACCGGTGTGCAAGTGTCGCAGACGGCCGATAACCGCCTGAAAATGGAAATCCCGAGCGACATTTCCTTCGACACCAACCGCGCCGACATCAAGGGCAACTTCCGCCCGATCCTCGACCGCTTCGCCGCCACGCTGAATGAAAACCCGAACACCACGGTCAGCATCATCGGCCACACGGACAGCACGGGCAGCGATTCCATCAACGAACCGCTGTCGGTGGAACGCGCCGCCCACACACGCGACTACCTTGCCATGCGCGGCGTCTCGCCGACGCGCGTCGTCACGGAGGGCCGCGGCGCCCGCGAGCCGATCGCCTCGAATGCGGATGCCTCGGGACGCGCACGCAATCGCCGCGTGGAAATCTACGTAGCAGAGCTAGCCCCACGGGGTAACACCGAACCAAACCTACTGCGCGTCGGTATAGGCGGCCTGCGATGCTCACCGTACCAGAGTACGGTTGCGCTTCTCGGCCACCTCTCCCTTCCGCTCGCTACGGTTTTGTTCGGTGTCGGGACGTTGACATCAAAATCAAGATCGTAAAAAAACCCGCTGGCACGGTCACTTGCCAACGGGTTTTTTTCATTTAAAGCAGCTTATTTTGAAGTAGCTTATTTCGACGTCGTTGCCTTGGCGCCGCTCTCGCCCTCTTTCGCCACCTTGGCAAAGTCGCCCGCCGTCACGACCGACACGGCCGCTGGCTTCAGGTATTCGCGCAGGCCCTGGTTCACTTGCGCCAGGGTCAGGGCGGCCACTTTGGCTTCCAGGTCCTTGTCGTAGGCCATGGTGCGGTCTTCGGCAAGGTAGCCGGCCAGTTCGCGCGCCAGGCCGCTGTCCTGCGTGCGGCCCACTTCCTGCGATTGCAGCCAGCCTTTCTTCGCCTCGGCCAGTTCCTCTTGTGTAAAGCCGTCGGCCAGCGCCTTGGCGATTTCCTCGCGCAGGGCCGCTTCCACCTTGACCGTGTTTTGCGGCGCGCTGATGGCGTAGGCCATCCAGTAGCCGGCCGGTTCGCGCGACGGCACGGACACTTGCGAGCCGACGCCGTACGACAGGCCTTCCTTCTGGCGGATGCGGTCGGCCAGGCGGCTGCGCAAGGCACCGCCGCCCAGCATGTGATTGGCGATCAGCAAGGCCGGATAACTGGCCGCGTCATCCTTGAGGGGAACCGGCTGGACGGCGAACAGCACGCTGTTGGCCTTGTCCGGCGTTTCCAGCGTGACTTTCTCGCCGCTGACGGGCTTGACGGCGTCGGGAATGCGCACATACGGCTGCTGCGCCTTCCAGCTGCCGTACAGGCTGGCCACTTGCGCCTTCAGCGCGGCCGGGTCGAAGTCGCCCACGGCGGCAAAGGTGGCGTTCGCCGCGCCATAGTAAGCGCCATGGAAGGCTTTCACATCGGCAACCTTGATGGCTTTCCATTGCGCCAGCTCGGCCGGCAAGGTGGCCACATGGCGCACATGGCCTTCCGGCGTGGCGTCGAGCAGGCGTCGGAAGGCGTTCACGGCCAGCGGCTGCGGTTCAGGCAATTCCTGCTCCGCGCGGCCCACGCGCTCGCGCTGCAATTCCAGGAATTCCGTTTCGCTCAGGGCCGGTTTTTGCAGCACTTGCGCCAGCAGGTCCATGGCGGCCGGCAAGTTCTCGCGCTTGCCCGTCAGCATGGCGGTCACGCCCTCGGCGCCGCCCGTGATGGCCACCTGCATGCCCAGCTGGTCGAACTTGTCCTTCACTTCCTGACGCGACAGTTTATCCGTGCCGCGCGATAACAAATTGGCCGTGTAGCCGCCCACTTGCGCCTTGCCGCGCAAGCTTTCTTCGCTGCCGAGCTGCAATTTCAATACGACGCTGACGTTGCTGCCCTTGGTTTTCTTCGGCAGCAAGGCGCCCTTCAAGCCGTTCGGCAAGGTGAAGCGCGTGGTGCGCGCCTCGATATTGTCAGGGCTGGGGTCGAACGCCTCGCCCTGTGCCACCACGGCGCGGCCCGTGTAGCCGGCCAGCTGCGGCGCCACGTCCGCGTAGGCCGGCACGACCGTGCGGTCCGGCGCGTCGGTGGGGATGAAACGGCCCAGGGTACGGTTCGAGCTCTTCAGGTATTTCTCGGCCGCCGCCTGCACCTGCGCCGTCGTCAGCTTGTCGAGCTGGTCGCGCTGCAGGAAGAACAGACGCCAGTCGCCGGCCGCCAGGGACTCCGTCAGGGCGATCGTCATGCGCGCCGTGTTCGAAGTGATCAGCTCGACCTGCTTGTTCAGCTGCTGTTTCACGCGCGCCACTTCCGCATCCGTGATCGGCTGCGATTTCAAGTCTTCCAGCACTTTCAGCATGGCCGCCTGCGCCGCATCGAGGTTGCCATCGACGGGCACCAGCGCGCCGAACAGGTTGTAGCCCGGTTCCAGGTTGCTCACCGAGTTGTATTCGATCTTGCTGGCCAGCTTGGTTTCCACCAGCGCCTTGTGCAGGCGGCCGGCCGGCGCATCGGTCAGCACGTGGCCGAGCACCTCGATGGCAACGGCGTCCGGGTTGCCGGACGGCGCCACGTGGTAGCCGGCGCCGACGAACTGCGTGCCGCCGCTGCGGCGCACCGTCACGGCGCGCTCGCCATCCTGCACCGGTTCGGCCGTGTAGGTCGGTTCGATCACGCGCGTGGGTTTCGGTATCTTGCCGAACAGCTCATTGATCTGTGCCAGGACCTTGGCTTCATCGAAGCGGCCCGCTACCATCAGCACGGCGTTATCGGGCTGATAATATTTATGATAGAAGGCGCGCAGACGGGGGATGTTCACCTGCTCGATGTCGGAGCGGGCGCCGATGGTCGACTTGCCGTAGTTATGCCAGTCGTAGGCGATGGCCTGGATGCGTTCGCTGGTCACGCCGATCGGGTCGCTCTCGCCCATCTCGAACTCGTTGCGCACGACGGTCATTTCGCCCTTTTGCGTCTTCGGGTTCCACAGGTCGTTCTGGTCGATGGCCGCGTTGACCATGCGGTCCGCTTCCATGGCCAGCATCTGGCGCAGGTTGTCGTCGTTGGCGGGGAAGGTGGCGTAGTAATTGGTGCGGTCGTACCAGGTGGTGCCGTTGAACTGCGCGCCCGTCGAGTTCAGGATCTCGACGGGGGTCTTGGTTCCCTTCTTGACGCCGAAGTTGGCGCTGGGCTTGAACAGCAAGTGCTCGAGCAAGTGGGCCATGCCCGTTTCGCCATAGTTTTCATGGCGCGAGCCGACCAGGTAGACGATGTTGGTGGTAAGCGTAGGCTTGCTGGCATCCGGGAACAACAGCACGCGCAAGCCGTTGGCCAGGCGGTATTCGGTGATGCCTTCGACGGAGGTGAC
Source organism: Janthinobacterium sp. C22 (assembly GCF_057919405.1). Lineage (NCBI taxonomy): Bacteria > Pseudomonadati > Pseudomonadota > Betaproteobacteria > Burkholderiales > Oxalobacteraceae > Janthinobacterium > Janthinobacterium sp. C22. The sequence continues at coordinate 5,380,814 of NZ_CP193659.1, forward strand.
CTTGACGGCGGCGACGCGGCTGGCGGCAAGCTTGCCGGTTTTCTGGGCCGGCGCGGCATCGACCGGGGTGGCGGCCAGGATGAACGACGGCGAGAGGATGCCGGCGGCAAGCAGGAGGGCGGTAATTGGTTTCAAGTCGGAGTCCTGGTGGCACTACGTTATAAAGATGCGCAAGCGCAATGAAAGATACGCAAGCACAATGCGATACGAACGCAAGAATGATCACGGTGCCCGCGCTGCGTCTTCGCCGCCACGTGAAATTATTGCTCTCGCAATTTACGTCATGCTTGTCAGTTGCGCAAGTCCTGTCATCGGGCTGTTATGTGCCCGTGCTATACTCCACGGTTCCAGAACTATCTGCCTGTATATGAGACGAGCTCTCGTCCTGCTCTGCCTTTTTGTTTTCATCGCCCTACCCCAGGCGTTCGCCAGCATGGCTTACGCCAGCCCTTCCCCATTCCAGCATGCAGTCGCGGCCGGCACTACCGCCGCGCCTGCCTTCGTCGCCGATTGCCTTGCCCCCGACGCCCATGTGGGCTTGCCCGGCGACAACTGCGACGCCGACGAATGCGACAACGACCCCATCACGCTATACCCGACCTCGCGCCAGGGAGCGCCGTTTTGCGCCATCATTTGGCAAGCGGGACCGGGGGCACTTGCCGAAGCGGACGCGCGGCAGGCCACCCGGCCGCCGCGCGTCCGCCGCCACACCACGCACTCGCAACACGGTTCCCTGGGGCACGAGCCACCAGGCAAGCTTGAAACTTACTGACTTTACAAGGTTACACACATGGAATGGTTATTTGACCCGACAATCTGGGTCGGCCTGCTGACGCTGGTCGTACTGGAAATCGTACTGGGTATCGACAACCTGATCTTCATCGCCATCCTGGCCGAAAAGCTGCCGCCGCACCAGCGCGACAAGGCCAGGGTGCTGGGCCTGACCCTGGCCCTCGTCATGCGCCTGGGCCTGCTCTCGCTGATTTCCTGGCTGGTCACCCTGACGACGCCCTTGTTTTCCATATGGACCTTCTCGTTTTCGGGGCGCGACCTGATCCTGCTCGTCGGCGGCCTGTTCCTGCTGTTCAAGGCCACCACCGAGCTGCACGAACGCCTCGAAGGCGTCACGCATGCCCAGACGGGCCCGAAAGTCTATGCCGGCTTCGGCCTCGTGGTGGCGCAGATCGTCGTGCTCGACGCCGTCTTTTCACTCGACGCCGTCATCACGGCCGTCGGCATGGTGGAAAACCTGTACGTGATGATGGCGGCCGTCGTCATTTCCATCGTCGTCATGATGCTGGCTTCGAAGGTGCTGACGCGCTTCGTCAACGCCCACCCCACCGTCGTCGTGCTGTGCCTGAGCTTTTTGCTGATGATCGGCCTCTCCCTGGTGGCCGAAGGCCTGGGCTTCCACATTCCGAAGGGCTATCTGTACGCCGCCATCGGTTTCTCGATCGTCATCGAGTTCTTCAACCAGCTGGCGCGCCGCAACTTCCTCAAGCTGCAATCGAATGCGCCGCTGCGCGACCGCACGGCGCAAGCCGTGCTGAGCCTGCTGGGCGGACGCAAGGGCCGCGAAGCCGTGGAAGAGCACGAAGTCAAGGAATTGCCCGACGTCTCCGCCTTCGGCGTGGAAGAGCGCAACATGGTCAGCGGCGTGCTGACCCTGGCCGAACGCTCGATCCGCTCCGTGATGACGCCGCGCGGCGACGTCTCGTGGGTCAACCTGAACGACAGCAGCGAGAAGATGCTGCAACTGCTGCGCGACACGCCGCACAGCATGATTCCTGTCTGCAACGATGACCTCGACAATGTGGCCGGCATCGCGCGCAGCAAGGACCTGATCGAAGACCTCGTCTCGCATGGCAAGATCGATCCGGCCAGCATGCGCGAAGCCGTCGTCGTGCCGGAAGCGGCCGGCGTGCTGAAAGCCATGGAAACCCTGAAGCGCTCGCGCGGCCAGTTGGTGCTGGTGGTCGACGAATTCGGCACCGTGCAAGGCGTGCTCACGCCGATCGACATCCTGGAAGCCATCGCAGGCGAATTCCCCGACGAGGACGAACAGCCCGACGTGGAAGTGCTGGGCCCCGGCCACTGGCGCATCGATGGCGCGACGGACCTGCATTACCTGGAGCAAGTGTTCGAGACGGAAACCCTGGTCAGCGAAGACGGCGAATACAACTCGCTGGCCGGCTTCCTGCTGGCGCATTTCGAGAACATGCCAGCCGTGGGCGAAGTGCTGGAGCTCGACGGCTTGCGCTATGAAATCGTCGAGGCCGACGAGCGCCGCATCGCCAGCGTGGACGTGCGCCGCATCGAGCCCGATCACAGTTTGTAACACAATGGCAAGCGTGCTCCGCTTGCCATGCCGTATGCTGGGGTCTGCCTTTTTGGAGACGCCAACATGAAACACTCGCTGCTACGCCTGACTCTGCTCGCTTGCGCCGCCTTGGGCAGCCAAGCCCAGGCCGCCACCATCAAGCCCGGCCTGTGGCAAGTCGACAGCAAGATGGCGTCGCCCGACGCCGCCACCGACAACGCCATGTCCATGGTGCTGCAGCAGCTGGGCAACCTTCCTCCCGATCAACGCAAGCAACTGGAAAGCATGGCGGCCAGCCGCGGCATGGCCATGCCCACCGTGGGCGCCGACGGCGCCGTGCGCGTGACGGCCTGCGTGACGCCGGAGATGGCGGCGCGCAAGCAGATTCCCACGGGCCAGCCCGGCGACTGCACCTCGAAGAACAGCGACACCGCGGGCGGCATGCATGTATCGTTCACCTGCGCCAACCCGAAATCGAGCGGCGAAGGCCAGCTCACGTTCACCGGCGACCGGGCCTTCAATATGCAGTTGGCGGTGACGACGAGCGCGCGCGGCACACCGGAACAGGTGAATGTGACGAGCAACGGCAAGTGGCTGGGGGCAACGTGCCCGGCCCCATCCGCCGCCGCTCAGAAGCCGTGACGGAAACCCATGTTGAATGCGGCGTCGCCACGCCCCGCGTCGCTGGCATTGCCCACCGTGTAGCGGGCGCCGTTCTTGTTGTGGATCTTCGCGTAGGACGCGTAGAAATCGCTGCGTCTTGACAGGGAATACGTGAGGCCGACGGCCACCTGATTGGCGTCGCGGTTGGCCAGGTCGCGGTCGTCCTTGCGCACGTACGAGGCCAGCAGCTTGAAGCCGCCCACGGGCACGGACACGCCCAGCAGAGTGTCGCGGCTGTCCGATGACGACATCGACAGGGCCAGCGAGCTGTAGGCATTGTTCGGGTCCCACGGCGAGCTGCCATAGCCTTTATTCACGCCCACGGCGGCAAAGGCGGTGGCCACTTTCAGGTCGATGTTCGCCGCGATCAGGGTGTTGCGCGACGACATATCAATGGCGGGCAAGGTGCCGGAGGCGAGGATGAAGTTGTTCTTGCGCTGGTGCGACACGCTGACATTCACGGCGCCGGCCGAATAGCCGAGGGTGGCGCCATACGCGCGGTTGTTGGCGCTGCTGTATGGCGACTCGCCGAAGCTGTAGATGGCGCTGGCCGTCACGCCGCGCAAGGCGGGCGTCGCGTATTTGACGGTATTGTCGTAGCGTTTCACGCTGTAGCCGGCCAGGTTGCTGGCGCTGCCGGCCATGCCGCCCTTGAAGGGGTCGGCCACGTCGGTCAGGGTCAGGTATTGCAGATTGTACTGGCGCCCCAGGGTCAGCGCGCCCAGGCGGCTGTCCAGGCCCACGTAGGCCTGGCGGCCGAACAGACGGCCATCTTCCGACTGGCCCGTGTCGTTCTGGATGCCCGCTTCCAGGGTAAATACGGCGGAGACGTCGTTGCCCAACGCTTCGCGGCCCTGCACGCCCAGGCGCGAGCCGGAGGCGACGCCGCCGGACAGCTTGGCGCCGGCGCAACCGGCGGCACAGCCCCGTTCGGCCACGATGCCCGCGTCGAGCACGCCGTACACGGCAACGTTGGTGGATGCGGCACTGCCCGCGCCATCGGCAGCCTGGGCCGTCGCGCCCAGCGCGAATGGCCCCATCCCTATCACAGCAAGCGCAAAATACGAGGTCTTCATGATAAATATCTCGGTCACGTGAATTGAAACTTCCCGGTATTGATCAGGACATGCGCTGTGTGTCTGATCTCAGTGTTACCTTATCCTCGCTTTTTGTCCAGCCATCCGTGCGTTGTACAACAGAAACTTCAGCTTAGTCCCAAGAAACACGTCGCACACTGACAACACGCAAGATTGACCATGATTGTGGCAACTGCGGCAAAATGGCGTGAATTGCAGGCCCTGCCGTAAAGCAATGTTCGGTGGCGAACGTTGCGCGATCTGACGCAGGCGGTACACTACTGGTTTTACCGACAGCGGCTCGCCCGTTTTTTTGCATGCTAGCTATCCTCGAACGCATTGACCCCAACTCCAGCAATATCGACTTGCTGGTGGAATTATTCAACTCACTGCGTCCCAAGCGCCCCCACGACAGCGCTACCGCGATTGCCAACGTGCGCACCCTGCGCCAGCTTCTCAAAGGTAACCCCGCGCAGGCGCGCGCCCTGCACGAATACGTGCTGCGCGTGCTGGCCGCGCGCCGCCACGCCAGCCTGTACACCGATATCGGCGTACTGTCGAACAGCGGTTTCTTTACAGAATTAAAACGCCGCATCGCCTACCGCATGCTGCCGCCCGCCCTCGGCGACGAATACCTGAACGACGCGCTCGACCAGGTGCTGTACTTGAAGACCGATTATTTGTGGATCAGCAACGTGCCCGCCACGGACTGGCTGGAACTGTTCGACGTATTGACCAGCGATGAGGTCGAACTGGCCGTCGGCGATGGCAATATCATGCTGCCGGGCATGCTCGACGCCATCCGTACCCTGTCCTACCGCGTCTGCGCCATGGGCCTGGAACCGGAACTGACGCGTTTCCACAATGAAATTGAAGTGTTCCAGTCGCCGTTCATGGTGCAGAACACGGAAGTGAACGCCTATCTGGACGCCTATACGAGCCTGCTGCAGGGCGATATCGAGCACATCGAGGATGCGCGCCATTTGCTGGTGATGCTGGACCAGTGCGACGCCGTCATCGCCAAGATCCGCAAGAAGGCGCTGTACCAGGGCACCAGCATTCCCCTCACGTATTTATTGGTGGCGCTGGCGCAGAGCATCGACCGCTTGCGCAAGCTGCTGTTCCTCGTCGACACGAGCGGCGAGCTGCCGGCCTCGGGCAACGTGGACATCGACGCCATCACGGTGGACGCCACGCAAGACTTGCTGCACCCGCAGCCCGTCAGCCGCCGCCGCGCGGGCGCCGTCGGGCTGGCGCTGGAACTGATACGCGCGCATAACCACAAATACAAGGTCAGCGACCTGTTTTCCGACAATATCAACTTGCTGGCGCGCAATGTGACGGAAAACGCCAGCCGCACGGGCGAGCACTACATCGCGGAAAACCGCCGCGAAATGGGTGCCATGTTCCTCTCGTCCGCCGGCGCGGGCGTGATCATCGGCTTCATGGCCCTGTTCAAGATCTTGATGTCCTACCTGCGCTCGGCGCCGCTGGTCGAAGCCTTCATGTTCAGCATGAATTACTCGATCGGCTTCATGTTCATCCACTTGCTGCACTTCACGGTGGCCACCAAGCAGCCGGCCATGACGGCGTCGCGCATCGCCGCCGGCCTGCACAGCAAGGATGGCCGGAACATCGACCTCGACAGCATGGCGGAACTGATCAACAAAGTGTTCCGCACGCAAAACATGGCCGTGCTGGGCAACCTGGCCACGGCCATCCCTACGGCGTGGCTGATCGCGCTCGGCTACAAGGCGATCACGGGGCACAACCTGGTATCGCCGGAAAAAGCCATGCACCTGCTGCACGATATCGACCCCATCGGCAGCCCCGCCATCTTCTACGCCATGATCGCGGGCGTGTGCCTGTTCGTCGCGGGCCTGATTTCCGGCTATTACGACAACCAGGCCCTGTACACGCGCTGGGCGCAGCGCATCGCGCAATTGCGCGGCCTGGGCCGCGTGATCGGCCAGGATCGCTTACAACGGCTGGGCCTGTACCTGGAAAACAACCTGGGCGGCCTGATGGGTAACTTCTATTTCGGTATCCTGCTGGGCTCCATCGGCACCCTGGGCTTCCTGATCGGCTTGCCCATCGATATCCGCCACATCACCTTCTCGGCCGCCAACTTTGCGACAGCCCTGGTGGGACTCGATCACAATATGAGCTGGCAACTGGCCGTCAAGTCGCTGTCGGGCATCTTCGCCATCGGCACGGCCAACCTGCTCGTCAGCTTCGGCCTGGCCCTGTGGGTAGCCCTGCGTTCGCGCCAGGTGCGCTTCAAGCACGGCATGCAACTGTTGAAGATACTGGGCAAGCGTTTCCTGCGCTCGCCCATCGTCTTCTTCTTCGGCTCGAAAAACCCGCCGCCACTGGCACTGGCCGATGACTCGGCAAACCTGTCACCCACGACCAAGGCTCAAAAATGACCGCTCGCCGCATGCAACCCTGCCTCACCGCCCTACTGCTGTGCTGGACCCTGGCTGCATGCGCCGCGTTGCCAAACGTTAAAAATCTCAATACCACCCTGGAACCCGTGGCCAAGCCCAAGGTGATCACGGGCAAGGGCGCCGTGCTGAACGTCAACAGCCGGGCCGCCCTGCTCAACAAGCGCTGGGCCAGGTCCGGCATGGACTTGAAGACCCAGGCCGCGCTGGAAGAGGCGGCCACGGGCGTGCCTTTGATCAAGGGCAACAAGGTGACCCTGCTGTTTGACGGCCCGCAAACCATGGCCGCCATGTTCCAGGCCATCAGCGAAGCGAAGAACAGCATCAACCTGGAAACGTATATCTTCGACCAGGACCCGCTGGGCCTGAAATTCGCCGACATGCTGATCGAGAAGCAGCAGGCGGGCGTGACGGTCAACGTCATCTACGACAGCGTGGGCACGATCGGCGTGCCGCAGGCGTTCTTTGAGCGCATGCGCGCGGCCGGCGTGCACCTGGTGGCCTTCAATCCCGTCAATCCCGCCAAGCTCAAGGGCGACGACTGGAAGATCAACAACCGCGACCACCGCAAGGTGCTGATCGTCGACGGCAAGACGGCGTTTACGGGCGGCATCAATATCAGCGATACCTATGCGAAAAGCTCGCTGTTCCGCTCGAAATCGAAGCCCACCGACAAGAAGGACGTGGGCTGGCGCGACACCCACGTGAAAGTGGAAGGCCCGGCCGTGGCCGCCTTCCAGTGGCTGTTCATCCGCACCTGGGCCCAGCAAGACCAGGCCGACTTGCCGGACGCCAATTATTTTCCCGTGCTGTCCGAAGTGGGCGACAAGCTGGTGCGCGTGGTGGCCAGCGAACCGGACGGCGGCTTTGAAATCTACAAGGCCTACATCCTGGCCATCCAGGAAGCCAAGAAATCCATCCACATCACGTCCGCCTATTTCGTGCCCGACCAGCAGACGGTCGACGCGCTGGTCGCGGCAGCGAAACGGGGCGTGGACGTCACCGTGGTGCTGCCCGGCGTGTCCGACAGCGGCCTCGTGTTTCATGCGGGACACGCGCTATACGACCAATTGCTGGCCGGCGGCATCCGCATCTTTCACTTGAAACTGGCCGTGCTGCACGCCAAGACGGCCGTCATCGACGGCGCCTGGTCGACGGTCGGCTCGACCAACATCGACATGCGCAGCTTTTTGCACAACAGCGAGCTGAACGTGATCGTGCTGGGCGACAGCTTCGGCCGCGAAATGGAAAACGCCTTCCAGGAAGACTTGCGCGACTCGGAAGAGATCACCAAGGCGAAATGGGAAACGCGCCCCATCTCCGACCGCATGAAGGAGTGGGCGGCCCGTTTCATGAACTACTGGCTGTAAGCACCGATCAGGCGGCTGGATATTTGCACAAATATGCACTATATTGCACCAATAGTATGACGATCGTCGTACTGCTCATATCTGGAGTGGACCACCATGGGAACCGTGCGCAAGACCATTACCTTGACGGACCAGCAGGACGACTGGATCAAGGCGCAAATTGACGCGGGGCGCTATACGAACGACAGCGAATACATCCGCGACCTGATCCGGCGTGAACAGGAACGCAGCGCCGAACTCGATGCGATCCGCGCGGCGCTGGTGGAAGGCGAGGCCAGCGGCGAACCCCAGCCTTTCGACGCCAGGGCTTTCAAGCAGAGAATGCTGGCAGCGCATGGCTGAATACCGGCTGACGCCCGCCGCCGAACGTGACCTTGAGGCGATCTGGGCGTATACGTCGCAGCGGTGGAGCGTGCAGCAGGCCAGTCTTTATCTTGACACCATGACGGCAGCCTTCGATGACCTGGCACGCGCGCCCGAGACGGCACCGGCATGCGAGCAGATTCGGCCCGGCTACCGGCGCCGCAAAGTCGGACGGCACATGATTTATTTCCACATCACTCACTATGGCATTGCCATCGTCCGCATTTTGCATGACCGCATGGATGCGGCACGCCATCTGTAATTAACACATCATCGATCACAGCGGCCGCAAGCTGGCCCACACCCCGCCCTGGCGTTCGAACGCTTCCGTGCTGACCTTTTCAAAGTCGGCGCTGTCTTCATTCCAGCTGTAGCGCTCGACCCGGATGCAGCTGTTTTCCACGCGCAGCACATTGAACGAGTTCGACTCGCCCCTGCCCCGCGTGGACGTGGCCGTGCCCGCCTGCACCATCAGGGCCGCGTAACCGGCGATCTTGTAGCGCTCGGCCGTGTTGCCCGCCACGCTGGCATGCAGATGTCCCGCCAGCAATAAATCCACGCCGCATTCGGAAAACATCTGCAGCGCCTGCGGCGCGCGGTCCACCAGGTCATCCTCGTCGAAGTGCTCGGGCAAGTCGAATGGATGGTGCGTGACGATGATGCGCGTCAAACCGGGCGACAAGCGGCCCAGGCGTTCACGCAGGAAATCGATCTGCTCGTGGCTGATGCGGCCATCCTTGAACGTCAATGAGCGGGCCGTGTTGATGCCCAGCACGGCGATTTCCTCATCCACGTATTCGGGCGACAAATCGTCCGTCACATGGCGCCGGTATTTCACCAGCGGCGTCAGGAAGCGGGAAACGACGTTGTACAGGGGCACGTCATGGTTGCCCGGCACCACGATCTGCGGCCCCGGCAAGCTGTCGAGAAAGTGCCGCGCCGCCTGGAACTGGGCGCTGCGGGCCCGCTGGGTGAGGTCGCCGGAGACCACCACCACGTCCGGCTCCAGGCGCTCGACCAGCGCGCGCAAGGGCGCCAGCAAGTCCCCGTCGACCCGGCCGAAATGCAAATCCGATAAATGCACGATGGTACGCATGGCGCTCTCCTAGCTGGCTGCGGGCACGGGCGCCGGCACGATCACCGCGAGCGCGGCCGTGCGGATGCGGTAGCGCAGCGGCGTATTCATGACGGTCACTTCGCCATCGGTGGCCACGCGCAGGCGGCGGTGTCGCGTGGCGATCTCCAGGTCGGTGGCCGTCAGCACGTCGAAATCCTTGGCCTGCGACAACTTGCCGAACAACGCGTGCAAGGCCAGCTTCAGCAAGCCCAGGCGGCCCGGACGCTGCGCCACGTACAGGCTCAGCTGCCCGCCATCGAGCCGCTCGCGCTCGCCGATATTCAAGCCTTCCATCAAGTATTCATTATTGCCGATGAAGACGAAAGGCGTGCGCCGCGCATGCACGGCGTCGTTGAGTTTCAATTGCACGCTGAGAAAGGGATAGCGGCGCAAGGCGGCCACCAGCGCCCAGCTGAAGGCCAGCCACTTGCCCCGTCCCAGGCGGCGCTGCTGCTTTTCGCGGTCGCGCACGATATCCGGATACAGGCCCAGGCTGGAATTGTTCAGGAAGATGCGGCCATTGACTTCGCCCACGTCGACCTGGTGCGGCACGCCCCGCGCCACATTGGCGATGGCGGCATCGAGCGCCAAAGGAATATTCAAATCCTTGGCGAAATGGTTCAAGGTGCCCAATGGCAAGACGCCAAACGGCGTGCCGCTGCCGACGACGACGGAGGCGACGGCATTGATGGTGCCGTCGCCTCCGCCGGCCACGACGATGGGCGCGCCATCGCGCAAGGCTTGCTCGGCCGTGGCGATCATCTCGGCCCCGCTTTGCGCCAGGGTGATGGCGGCGTCGAGGCCCACGGCCAGGAATTGTGCTTCGAGCTGCTGCGCCCAGTCGGGCGCATAGCCGCAACCGGCGCCCGCATTGATGATGACTGCAATCTTGCTCAGGATCACTCCCCTTATCTGGTTTGCCGGATATGCCGGCGGCGGCGCAGGGTCGACACGCCGGCGATGCAGATGGCCAGCCAGCCATAGCTTTCCGCCATCGCCGCCAGCACATCGCTCAGGTAATGCGCGCCCAGGTAGATGCGGCTGAAGCCCACGAGCGACGCCATCAGGAAGGCTGCCAGCGCGATGGCGATGCGCTTGCCCCAGGCGCCCGGTGCCGTCTGGCAAATCAGGTAGGCGGCCAGCAAGCCGTACAGGGCTGTCGAGGTGGCCGTATGGCCGCTGGGAAAGCTGTACGTGCTCAAGGCCGTCTGCAGGATGGGCTCGTCAAAGCTGGGCCGCGCGCGGACAAAAATGTACTTTAACAGCAGGTTCAAAAACATGACGCCCGGCATGGTGATCACCAGGGTAAACAGCCAGTAATCGGCGCCCTTGCGGTGCAGATACCAGCCCAGCAAGACGGCCAGGGTGATGGCACCGATCACGCCATGCATATGCGTGACGACCAGCAGGCAACTGGTGATCCACGGCACGGCATGCTGGTTGAACCACTGCGCCACCTGCAAGTCGATCACCGTAATTTGGGCCATGCCCATCACGGCTTCGGCGATCTCGTGGAAGACCACGATGGCCACCAGCATCAGCGCCACGCCCACCGTCATATGCAGACCCAGCTCGCCTTCGGGCGACAGGCGCGCCTCGACGAAGCGCCGCAGTTTCATGGTCCAGCCCGTGGTCATGCCCATGTCATTATTCTCTTGCAAACTGATCTCTCTTTCATGTTCCTGGCGATGATCAAAAAAACCACACCAGCAAAAAAATACTGTTTATTCATACAGTAGCTGTGTTTTCATACAGTAGTTATGCTATTCTGATGACTCGTTCAACACATCTCCCTCAAAGGAATTGTCATGGCAACATTGAATAGCGGTTTTGGCTCACGGTTCGGCCTGGAATACGCCCCAAGCTCTTTCCTCGTCCGCATGGGCAAGCGCGAAATCCTCGTTTGCCGCGACTTCCGCAAGCGCTACTACACCGTCAATCCCTTGATCGAGTGCGGTACGGGCATCGAGCCGGGCTATGTTGAAGTGCTGCTGATGCGCCGTTGGCTCCTCATTCTATCCAAGGCGCATTAAGAATGCCTTTAAAGCATGGTGCTTGCACCCTGTTGTAAAGTCAGCTCCGCCCGGCCACGCCGGGAGCGCGCCAGTACCGGCCAGCGGCAACGCTGGCCGACCCCTCATTACTGCGTGCGTTCCGGGGCGGCCGGGCTGGCAGGTGTATTCGGGCCTGTCTTGACAGGCGCCACCTTGTCGAACACATTCGCTTCGTACCACAGCGTAACGAACAGCACCATCACGACGGGGCCGATGAACAGGCCCACGAGGCCCAGGGTTTCCACGCCGCCCAAAATGCCGAACAGCACGGCCAGGAAAGGCAAGCGGGTGGCGTTGCCGATCATGCCGGGGCGCACGAAGTGGTCGGCCACGAACAGCACCACGGTGCCCCAGGCGGCCACGCCGATGGCGGCGCCCACATTGCCCTGGAAGACCAGCAAGGCGGCCGCGCACAGGTAAGCGAGCGGCGCGCCGAACGGGATGATGGCCAGGATGCCCGTGGCGAACGCCCACAGGGCCGGCGACGGCAAGCCGGCGATGGCATAGGCGAAGCCGATCAGCACGCCCTCGGCCAGACCCACCAGCACCAGGCCGTTGACGGTGGCGCGGATGGCGGTCGGGATCTTTTGCGCATAGCGGCCCCAGCGTTCAGGGCGCAGGAAATGGCTGCCGACGGCCGTGATCTGGCGCGTCAGCGCTTCGCCATCCTTGTAGAAGAAAAACAGGCATAAAAAGGCCAGGCCGAAGTCGACCAGGCGGTGGAAGACGTCCGCGCCCAATACCTTGAGCATGTCGCGCGCGGAATGAAAGCCGCCCACGGCGCTGCCCGCAAAGAAGTGGCCGAGGCCGTGTGGCTGGCTCAGGGTGGCTTGCCACCAGTCGCCGATGGCGCTGCCCGCCAGGGGAATATGCGGCACCCAGTCCGGCACGGGCAAGCCGTCCGTATTCGCATGCACGATGAAATTGGCCAGCACGGGCACTTCGCGCGCCGCCTGCGCCACGCCGAACAGCACGGGGATGATGAAGATGCAGGCAAACGCCAGGGTCAGCACGGCTGCCGCGATGATGGTGCGCTGGCCCAGCGCCGCGCGCACGCGCAGGTACAGGGGCCAGGTGGCCACGCACAGGATGCCGGCCCACACGAGCGGCAAAAAGAAACGCTGCATGACGAAGGCCGTCACGGCGATCAGGGCCAGGGAAAAGCCTGCGCTGACGATGTCGCGCTGGGTATCGGTCATACCACTCCATTCGTGCCCGGCGCCACAGGCCGCCAGTATTCGCTATGCGCCAGTTGCGCAGGCATAGCGTAACACGCCACCCGCCAAGCTTATACCAGTCCCAGCTCCACCGGCTTGACGCCGGCAAACACGTGATCGAGTTGCGCCGGCGTCAAACCGAAGGTGCGGCGCAGCAAGCCGCCCAGCACGGCCCGGTATTCATTCAGCACGGGCATGTCGCGGTTCTGGAACAGCGTCGCCTGCGAAATCGCCACCTGTTCGCCCGCCACCTGCTTGCCCTTGATCCCGCCACCGAGCACCCAGAACACGCTGCCGTGGCCATGGTCCGTGCCGCGGTTGCCGTTTTCGCGGAAGGTGCGGCCAAATTCGCTGACCACCACCACCACGGTATTGCGCCATTCGCTGCCCATTTCCTGCGAAAACGCGGCCAGGCCCCGCCCCAGCTCGTCGAAGCGCCCCGCCAGATAGCCGCTGGCGCCGCCCTGCCCCACGTGCGTATCCCAGCCGCCCACGTCGACGAAACCGAGGTTGTATTTGTCCTTCATCAAGCGGGCGATGCGCTGCGCTTCCAGTTCAAAACCCTTGGTACTGATGGCGTTGCGGTTGGCCGCCTGCATTTCTCCCGTCAATTCCCGGCTCACGTCCGCGCGCACGGCAAAGCCTGCGCTGACCGGTTGCTGCAAGGGTGTGCCCTTGTACATGGCGGCGATGAGCTGGCTTTGACGCGCATCAATACCGGACTTGCCCACGGAGCGCAGCCCCATGTTCGGCACTTGCACGCCGCCCTGGAAGATCAGGGGCAGCTGGTCCGTGAAGGAAATGGCGTGATTGCCGCTGTTGAGGCTTTGCGCCAGCCGGTTCAAAAAGCCCGAGCGGAAATCGCGGCGCCCGCCCAGTTCCTGCCCCAGTTCAATGCTGTCCTGCGTCTCGAAATGGCTGCGCGTCAAATCCGTCGTGCCCGCAAACGGGATGAAGGCCGCCTCGCCGCCAGTGAACATCGGGTAGATGGTCTCGCGCAAGGCGGGATGCAGGGCCCAGTCGGCGTTCAAGGCCAGCGCGCCGTTATCCGCACCGGGCTTCGCGATGGCGATATTCGGCCGCGATGCATAATAAAAATCGCTGCCGAGCGGCACCAGCAGGTTGTTCGCGTCATAGCCGCCGCGCAGGAAGACAAACAGCAGCTTCGCATTCGTGGCGGGCGCGGCCAGCAGGCTGCCCGCGTGCGACAACAGGGCGCGGCGGCCAGGGCTTTCAACAGGTCACGACGGTTCATGGTGATCCTTTCAATCTAACGGTGCATCATTTCCGGTGAAGACAACAGGAAAGTGTTCCACTCCTGCGGCGAGGCGGCCTGCTCCAGGGCCTGGCGCGTGGCGGGACTCAGGCCTGGCTGCAGCGACTGGTAATACAGGGCGCTGGCCAGCTGGGGAAACGCCACCTTTTCCTGCGGCTGCGGGCCATCCGTCCTGAACAGGCCGGCGCTGCCCGAACCGATGGTGCGGGCGATATCGAAGCGCGTCGTCATCTGGCCGGGGCTGGCCCAGGAGGCGTCCGTCAGCGGATAGCCATCGGGCGTCTGGCGCCCGTACAGGGGCTGGCCCATGCGCGCGAGCCAGCTCAGCATGGGGCCCGCGTTCAGGATGGGCTTGTCGTCGTAGCTGAGGCGCACGGCCGACACCACATAATGCATGGGATCCTTGAATTTCTTGCCCAGCGACTGCCTGAACTCGGGACTGCTGAACATGGTCTGCAGCACGTCGGCGATCATGCCGTCGCTTTGCTGGAAGGTGGCCGCCATGCGCGCCACCAGGGCTTCAGGTGGATTGTCGCCGACGAAATACTGGGCCAGCTTGCCGCTGATAAAGTGCGCGGTGGCGGGACTGCGGCTCAGGCGATCCAGCGCTTCGTCGAGTTCGGCCAGTCCCCTGCCCTTCACCGTTTGCCCCAGAAATTGTTTATCGCCGTAATCGTGGCGGTTCGGATTGAATTCGAACAAGCCACGGCGCACGTATTGCGATTGCAGCGCCGGTTTCACCTTCGGCGTATCCGTGCCCAGGTTGACGCCCACCCCGGTCAGGATGCGCGCCAGTTCCTGCACGTCCGTCTGGCTATAGCCCCCGTTCACGCCCAGGGTGTGCAGCTCCATCAGCTCGCGCGCATAGTTTTCATTGATGCGCTTGACGGCATTGGCTTCATTATCGAGGTAGCGCAGCATGGCCGGATGGTGGACGGTGGCGCCCAGCAAGTCGCGGAATTTCCCCAAGGCATGCGGCACGATGGCGTTCGCCTCGTAGTCGCCGACCATGGCGCGCAAGTTGTGTTTGCCTTGGTGTACGCTGAAATGGTTGAGCCAAAACCAGCTCAGCTGCTGCTGCAGCTGGTTCGGCGAATACACGTCCAGCAACAGCGAACGCGTGGCCGCCTCGCGCGCCAGGCGATTCAGTTCCTGCTGGTACTCCTTTTGCGCCTGCTGCTTCGCCATGTCGTCCATGACGCCGGCCGACGCCTTGCGCTTTTGCTCCACGGACATGACGAGCTGATCGAGCGGCACCTGGCTGATGGTCATGGCGTCGATCTGCGCCTGCACGGCGGGCGGCAGCGTGGTTTTGCCTGGGTGCAGTTGCGCCCGCAGCCAGGCGTTCCAGCCTTTCTCTTGCACTTGGCGCACGCTGCCCCCGTTCACGCCCCAGCTGACCCGTTCCAGCATGGCAATGTCCTGCGCGAAACTGGCCGGCGCGCGATGATCGGCCTGGACGGCAGGTTCCGTCGCGGCACAGCCGGCCAGCAACAGCAGGGACATCAAGGTCGTCGGCAATAATCGGTTCGGGGTCATGGCAATCCTTCAAGCGGTTTCATGCAGAATGCCTGAGAGTACGCCCAGGTTGACCTGCGCATGATTGCCATTTGCAACGAGTTGTAATCAAGCAGGATTGCTCATTAGGAAACTTTTCGCGGGTACGGGCACATGACTGATGAATAATCTCGGATAAAATGTTATCGGGAGAATTGCGTATTGCAATGGCAGCTACGTATTTTCTCTTGAATCAGACATTATCCATACAATACGTCCATATTAAAAAGAAATGAAAATATTATTTATCGCTGCATTCGGAATGTTATCGCTCATACAAACGCCGTCAGCCTCCGCGGAGAATCTGAATGGAAAAACGCTGTATGTCCAGCGATGTGCCGTATGCCATGGCGCAGAGATCAAGGGCACAGGGCCATTGGCGAATAAAAGCACGCCTCCCACACCGGACCTGACAACGGCCGCTTTCAAGAAACGCCTGAAGGATTATCCGGGTGTGATCGTATCCTCGGTCATACTGCGTCCGAATGGCGATTTGATTCCAAAGACCTTGAAAGAGAATGGCGTCAAGATCGCGCCATACGCCTGGCGGGTAAAGGATTTTCGCGATTTGAATCAATACATGAGCGATGTGATTTTCAAAAACCGCTGATCTTACAATCAGCGAAGTACGCCTCGCGCAGGAATCATCCGCAATTAATCATGCTGTTTGAATAACTCCGCACACTTGTCGCGCAAGAAATCGCGCAGCTGCAGCACCAGCGGCGTCACTTGCGCCCGGTGCATGCAGACCAGGTGCAGGGGCGTCGCCTCGCCCGCCACGTCGGGCAGCAGCACGTGCAGGCGGCCGGCCGCCAAGTCGCCGGACACGTCGAGCCGCGATTTATAGGCGATGCCCAGCCCCGCCACTGCCCAGCGGCGCACCAGCTCGGCATCGTCGGCGCTGCGGTTGCCGCTGACGGAAATCGTCACTTGCTCGCGCTGGGGCAGGCGGTAAAAGGTCCAGCGGTCGTGCAAGCCGTCTTCCAGCGCGAAGCGCAGGCAATTGTGCTGCAGCAAGTCTTCCAGCGCCAGCAAGGGGCCATGTTCGCGCAGGTAGCCGGGCGAGGCCACCAGCACCCTGTCGTTGGCGGGGGCGATGGGCATGGCGATCATGCTCGAATCGTCTTGCTGGCCGTAACGCAGGGCAATGTCCACTTGCTGGCGCACCATGTCGGCCACCCGGTCGCTGACGCTGAGCTGGTACTGCAGCTTCGGGTGGCGCGACTGGAATGCGTCCAGCCAGCCCAGCATCAGGTTGCGGCCCAGGTCGGAAGGCATGGCAATTTTCAAGGTTCCACCGAAACTGTCCTTGCCGGCCAGCAGCGCATCATGGCCCGCGCGCAGCAGGCGCAAGGCTTCGCGCGCGTGCTCCAGGTATTGCGTGCCTTCCGGCGTCAGGCTCAGCGAACGGGTCGTGCGGGCCAGCAGGCGCAAGCCCAATTCCCCTTCCAGGCGCTTGACGGCGGCGCTGGCCAGCGCTGGCGAGATGCCGATCTCGCGCGCGGCCGCCGACAGGCTGCCCCGGTCGGCCGTGCGCACAAATACCTGCAAGTCATCGAGTCGCAGCAATTTTCAGCATTCCTTTGAAAGTGTTTCGGTACGCGCCCTCTTTTTCGCTGGCGAGAAAATGGCCATGATACGTCATCAAGCCTGTATGGCGTAGGTCGGATTAGGTCCAAAGGACCGTAATCCGACAACATTGTTGGCGTGGCCGATGGTGGTGTCGGATTACGCGCGGTACAGCCGCGCTAATCCGACCTACCCGACTCCATCACTGTTTTACCAAAGGAAGAATATGAAAGCCATCGCCTACCACCACAGCCTGCCCATCACGGATGCCAACGCCCTGCTCGACATCGATCTGCCCGTGCCCGTCGCCACGGGACGCGACCTGCTCGTCGCCGTCAAGGCCGTCTCCGTCAACCCCGTCGACACCAAGGTGCGCAAGAACCGCGCGCCGAAAGACGGCCAGCCCGAAGTACTGGGCTGGGATGCGGCCGGCGTCGTCACGGCCGTCGGTCCCGACGTCACCCTGTTCCGTGGGAGACAAGGTCTGGTACGCAGGTGCCATCAACCGCCCCGGCAGCAACAGCGAATTTCAATTAGTCGACGAGCGCATCGTGGGTCACATGCCGGCCAGCCTGGACTTTGCTCCGGCCGCCGCCCTGCCGCTCACGGCGATCACGGCCTGGGAATTGCTGTTCGACCGCCTGCAGCTCAGCCGCGACAGGAGTCTGACCGGCAAGTCGCTGCTGGTGATCGGTGCGGCCGGCGGCGTCGGTTCCGTGCTGGTGCAGCTGGCGCGTCAATTGACGGGCGTCACCATCATCGGCACGGCGTCGCGCGCGGAAACGGCCGATTGGGTCAAGCAACTGGGCGCCCACCACGTGATCGACCACAGCCTGCCGCTGGCCGCCGAAATCACGCGCCTGGGCTTGCCGCCCGTCGATTACGTGATCAGCCTGAACCAGACGGACAAGCATTTCGAACAGATCGTGGAACTGATCGCGCCGCAAGGGAAATTTGCCCTGATCGACGACCCCGAGCACATCGACGTGCGCAAGTTCAAGGGCAAGAGCGTGTCCCTGCACTGGGAACTGATGTTTACCCGTTCCCTGTTCCAGACGGCCGATATGCTCCAGCAGCATGCACTGCTGGAAGAACTGGCGCAGCTGGTGGATGCGGGCGTGATCAAGACCACCGTGGCCGAGCGCTTCGGCACGATCAATGCGGCGAATTTGAAACGCGCGCATGCCTTGCTGGAGAGCAATACGGCCAAAGGCAAGATCGTCCTGGAAGGTTTTAACTGATCAGGTAATCAAAATGGCCCGGAAATCATTGACGTTCGTCAATGTCGGGCCCGTGATCACACTATCTCCCAGCGCCTGGAAGAAGCCGTGTCCATCGTTGTTGTCGAGGCTGTCGCGGGGCTTGATGCCCAGCGCCCAGGCGCGCCGCAGGGTGTCAGGCGCCAGACAAGCGCCGGCGATCTCTTCCTGGCCATCGACGCCATCCGTGTCGCCGGCCAGCGCGTGGATGCCCGCTTGCCCGTCCAGCGCGATGCCCAGCGCCAGCAAAAATTCCACGTTGCGCCCGCCGCGACCGTTGCCGCGCACGGTGACCGTCGTTTCGCCGCCCGACAGCAGCACGCACGGGGCGGGAAACGGCTGGCCCCGTACCGCCGTCTGCAGCGCGATGCCGGCCATGACCTTGCCCACGTCGCGCGCCTCGCCTTCCAGGCTGTCGCCCAATATATACGGCGTGACGCCGGCCGCGCGCGCCACGGCGGCCGCCGCTTCCAGGGCCATCTGCGGCGTGGCGACCAGGGTCGTGCGCGTGCGCGCCAGCCGCGGATCATCGGGTTTCACGGATTCGCCGCGCCCGCTTTCCAGCGCGGCGCGCAGGCTGTCCGGCAATGCGATCCCATAGCGGCGCACGATGGCCAGCGCGTCGGCGCACGTCGTCGCGTCGCCCACCGTGGGGCCGGACGCGATATCGCCCAGCTTGTCGCCGGGCACGTCGGAAATCGCCAAGGTCACCACTTGCGCCGGATGGCAGGCGGCCGCCAGCCGGCCGCCCTTGATGGCGGACAAATGGCGGCGCACGCAATTCATTTCGCCGATAGTGGCGCCCGACGCCAGCAGCGCGCGGTTCAGGGTTTGCTTGTCTTCCAGGGTGATGCCGTCCAGCGGCAAGGCCAGCAGCGACGAACCGCCGCCCGAGATCAGGCACAGCACCGTATCGTCCGCCTGCAGATTGCTAACCAACTCCAGCATGCGGCGCGCCGCCGTCATGCCGGCAGAGTCCGGCACAGGATGCGACGCTTCCACGATCTCGATGCGCTCGCACGGCACGGCATAGCCGTAGCGCGTAACGACGAGCCCCGACAGCGGCCCCGGCCAGTGCCGCTCGACGGCTTGCGCCATGGCGGCCGAGGCCTTGCCGGCGCCGATGACGATCAGCCGCCCCTTGGGCGCGGGCGGCAGATGGGGCGGTATGCAGTGCGATGGCTGGGCCGCTTCGATGGCGGCCTGGAACATGGCTTGCAGCAAGGCGCGCGGCGCTGGGGTCGTCGTCATGGTGTCTCCTCCGGTATCCGAAGCCGATCATAGCAGGGACGGCGCCGCCCGGCGGCTAGAATGGCGTCTTGACCACATCACAGGAACACCATGAGCGACGCCATCGAATGGACCAGTCTTGCCCGCACCTTCGGGCTGTTTACCGTCACGGCCGTGGCCGAATTGCTGGGCTGCTACCTGCCCATGCTATGGCTGAGCAACAAGGGCAGCGCCTGGCTGCTGTTACCGGCCGCCATCAGCCTGCTGGTCTTCGTGTGGCTGCTGACCTTGCATCCGGCCGCCAGCGGACGCGTGTATGCCACGTATGGCGCCATCTATATCGCCACGGCGCTGGGATGGTTGTGGCTGGTGGACGGCGTCACGCCCGCCTGGACGGATGTGACGGGTGTGGGCCTGGCCCTGGCCGGCGCCGCCGTGATTGCCATGGGACACAAGGCAGCGTAATTACGCCGCGTGCTGGCGGAAATTCGTTTCCGCCGACCACGCCGCGCTGGCGCGGGCCAGCAGCACGGCTTCGCCATCGGCCAGCCAGTCGTCCGCGTCGGCGATCTTCCACATGGCTTGCAGCAGCTTGCGGCGCAAGTCCGGGTCCGTGATTTCATCGAGCAGGCTGTCGATCACGCCATGGGCCAGCTGCACGGCGCCATGCACGGTCGACGTCAGCATGTCGTCGCACAGGTCTTGCAGCAGTTGCTGGAAGGCGGCCGGCGCCAGGTCGATATGCTCGAGAATCTTGCTGCGGTGCATGGCTTGCAGCTCGGCGCTGGCCAGATTGCCGTCGACCACCATCATCAGGGCCAGGATACGTCCCGCTGCCTGGGGACTGTTCGCTTCATAGGTACGCATGATTTCATTCTTTCATTGTGATTGATCAAAAGACGCGCCACCGCCTTGCGGGGCGCGCCGTACTGCAGTTTTACTTTTTGTCGCTGCGGGTGATGAACACGCTCGCCACGCAGCTCGATACGATCAGCACCGCCACCACCAGCAGCGACGCTTCGACGGGCACGTGGTACCACGGCATGATCAGCATCTTGGCGCCGATGAACACCAGCACCATCGCCAGGCCATACTTGAGCATGTGGAAGCGGTCAGCCACGTCCACCAGCAGGAAGTACAAGGCACGCAAGCCCATGATGGCGAACAGGTTCGACGTAAAGACGATGAACGGGTCCGTCGTGATGGCGAAGATCGCCGGGATCGAGTCCACCGCAAACACCAGGTCCGTCACCTCGATCAGGATCAGCACCAGAAACAGCGGCGTGACATAGCGCAAACCGCCCTTGGCCACGAAGAAACGCTCGCCGTGGTCGCCGTCCGCCACCCGCAAGTGACGGCGGGCAAAACGCAGCACGGGATTGTTCGCCACGTCCGGTTCCGCATCGGCCGCCACCAGCATGCGCATGCCGGTAATCAACAGGAAGGCGCCGAACAGGTACAGCACCCAGCTGAATTCGCTCACCACCCACGCGCCGGCCATAATCATCACGGCGCGCATGACGATCGCGCCCAGCACGCCGTAGATCAGCACGCGGCGCTGGTACTGGATCGGCACCTGGAAGGCGCTGAAGATCAGCAGGAAGACGAACACGTTATCGACCGACAGGGCTTTCTCGATCAGGTAGCCGGAGAAAAACTCCAGCGCCTTCTGGTTGGCGATCTCGGGACCGGCCGTGCCGTTCAGATACCACCACAGGCCGCCGTTGAACAGCAGGGCCAGGCTGACCCACACGAGCGACCACGTCGCCGCTTCCTTGACGCCCACCTTGTGCGCCTTGTTGCCGCCGAAGACGAACAGGTCCAGCGCCAGCATGAACAGGACGAATACGATGAAGCCGGCCCACATGGGTGCCGTTGCAATGCTCTCCAGGCCGTTCATCGGCGGCCTCCGCAACTGTCTGTGTCTATCCTGATGCCCATGGCATTCTCCTTGCATGAATTGAGCAGTCATCATAGGCTGAATATAAACATCGAACAAATCGAATATAATTTACGAATACATCGAAAAAGTCGATGCATTAATTTGCCGGGAACAAACATGTCCACACTCAACTTCAAGCACTTGCGCTATTTCTGGATGGTGGCCAAGACGGGCAGCATCGCCCGCGCGGCCGAGCAGCTGCACCTGACGCCGCAATCGATTTCGGGCCAGCTCAGCGACTTTGCCGACACCCTGGGCGTGGAACTGTTCCGCCGCAGCGGGCGCAAGCTGGAATTGACGGAGACGGGCAGGCGCATCCTCAGCCATGCGGAAGAGATTTTCAGCACGGGCGACGAATTGCTGGAAATCGTGCGCGACCAGTCGCGCACAGCGACGACCACGTTTCGCGTGGGCTGCGCCGATTCCGTGTCCAAGCTGATCGCCTGCCGCCTGGTCGAACCGGCGCTGGGCCTGGCCGAACCGCTGCGCATGATCTGCCGCGAAGGCCGGCTGGCCAGCCTGCTGGCGGACCTGGCCGTGCACCGGCTGGACCTGATCATCGCCGACCGCCCCATGCCGTCCCACTTGAGCGTGCGCGGCTACAACCACCTGCTGGGCGAAAGCGGCATGACCCTGTTCGGCACGCCGGCCCTGGCCGCCACCCTGGAAGGCGGCTTTCCGCTATGCCTGAACGGCGCGCCGCTGCTGCTGCCGGGCGAGGATTTCGCCATCTATGGCCGCCTGCTGCAATGGCTGGGCGACAACCACCTGCACCCGCGCATCGTGGGCGAGTTCGACGACAGCGCCATGATGCAGGCCTTCGGCCAGTCCGGCGCCGGCCTGTTCTTCGCCCCCACCGTGATCGCGCCCCAGGTGTGCGAACAGCATGGCGTGGTGGCGCTGGGCCGGGTCGACAGCCTCGTCGAGCAGGTGTATGCGATCACCACGGAACGCCGCCTGAGCCACCCCGCCACCATCGCCATCAGCCAGAGCGCGCGGCGCGAACTGTTCGTGTAGCAGTTCCACAACTGAAGTTCCACAATTAAAACCCCGCAAATACATTTGAGCAAATACATCTATATAATGGCAAGCCTCCCCGACGCCCTGCGCGCCCCTTCCAGGACTTGCCGCAATGAAGCACTTGCACGACATCCCCTCTGCCTTCAAGCATGAATTTGCCAACCCGCGCCTGTGGTGGTCGCGCGCCGTCGTCGTCGGCATGGCCGCCGTCGCGGGCCTCGTCGTCGTGGGCTTTACGTGGCTCGCGGAAACAGCGCTCGATTGTTTTCTCTTTTTAACGGCAAGGCCTGGTGGTTCGCCCTGCTGTGGACACCGGCCTGCGCCGCCCTGCTGGTCTGGCTGACGCGCCGCTATGCCATGGGCGCGGCCGGTTCCGGCATCCCGCAGGTGATGGCGACACTGGACCCGGCCGTGGCGCCGGAACAGCGCTCATTGTTTGTGTCCCTGAAACTCAGCGCCGCGAAGATCGGCCTGACGGCGGGCGGCTTGCTGGGGGGATTGTCGCTGGGACGCGAAGGGCCGTCAGTGCAGATCGCCGCCGGCGTGATGCTGGCCGCGCGACGCTGGCTGCCGCGCCACGCGCAGGTGAGCGCCCATTCGCTGCTGGTGGCCGGTGGCGCGGCCGGCATCGCGGCCGCCTTCAACACGCCGCTGGCGGGCGTCATGTTCGCCATCGAAGAACTGTCGCGCTCGCCCGAGCAGCGCAACAGCGGCTTGATTGTCGCCGGCATCGTGCTGGCCGGCATGATGGCCGTCTCGATCCACGGCAACGCCACCCACTTCGGCATCATCCATCCCGGCCCCATCGGCCTGGCGCTGGCACTGCCAGGTTTACTGGTAACGTTGGTCGCGGGCGTGGCCGGGGGCCTGTTCGCCCGGCTGCTATTGGCGTCCGCCCGGAGCAATCCGCTGGGAAGATTATCGGCGTGGAGAACAGGCCGGCCCGTGCTGTTCGCCGCCGTCTGCGGTTTGCTGGTGGCGGCCATCGGCATCGCCAGCCACGGCGCCACGTTCGGCAGCGGCACCGTGGCCACGCGCGCCATGCTCGAAGGCTCGTCCGATGTGGCGCCGGCCTTTGTGGCCTTCAAATATGTGGCGACGTGGCTGACCGTGTGGTCGGGCGTGCCGGCCGGCATCTTTGCACCATCCTTGGCCATCGGCGCCGGGATCGGGCATGACATTGCGCAATTGCTGCACTACCCGCATGCGCCCGCGCTGATCGCGCTGGGCATGGTGGGATTCCTGGCCGCCGCCACGCAGGCGCCGCTGACGGCGTTCATCATCGTCATGGAAATGGTCGACGGCCACGGCATGGTACTGAGCCTGATGGCCTGCGCCGTGGTGGCCAGCACCGTCTCGCGCGTGCTCAGCGAACCGCTATACGGCGCGCTGGCCCAGTTGCAGCTGCAACGGCTGCCGGCGCCACCGAACTAAAAATGGCTGCAGGGGCGCAGCAAGCTGCCCTCCTGCCATGCGCAGAGGGTCCGCGTGCCGTCCTCGGCCCAGTTGCGCTCCAGCCCGTGCTTTTCCCCATGCACATAATGGAGGTGCGATTTTTCGCGGCCGTCCGGCCACCAGGCCTCGTACAGGCCCTCGCGCTGGCCGTCCAGATAGGTCCCGCACTCGGCCAGCCGGCCATTCGGATGAAACGCTGTCACTTCGCCCGACAGCACGCCATCGGCAAAATGGGCGCGGTTGCTGACCTGGCCATGCTCGTCAAAGCTCAGGTATTCGCCATCGGCGGGCTGGCCCGCGTGGTACCGCAATTCACGGCTCAGCTGGCCATTCGCATGGTAGTGGCTATGCAAGCCCTCGTACTCGCCGCCGCGGTAAGCCTTGCGGCTTTTTAGCGTGCCATCCGCATACCAGGCGACGTTCACGCCATCGAAGTCGCCCTCGCCGTTGCGCTCTTCCAGCAGGGCCGGCTGGCCATCGGCGAAATACACGCTGCGCTGATAGACGTAGCGGGGCGACTCCGGGTCCGCGCCGCGCAGCCAGGCATCCATGTGCAGCTTGCCCGGCGGCTGCGCGAAATACAGCTGCCAATGCCAGGCCTGGCGGACCGCATCGTGGCGCAGCGGCGCGCGCTGCTCGTACATGGCGGCGGCACGCCCGGCAGGCTGGTAATCCGCGTCGAAATACAGGATGGCCGGCGACGGCTCGGAAGGCAAGGCCGGGGCGGCCGACTCAGTGGCCATGGAAAGGGATGAACCGGCCAGGACGGTAGCCAGCAAAACGGGAATGACGATCTTCAAGGCATGCTTTCATCAACGGTGCGATGGCGCCGATGATAAGGGCAAGCGGAGCGGCCCGGCCACACGCTTGCCGCGTGATTACATGGTGAACGGAAACGGCTGCATGCCACCCTGCCTGTCATCGGGGGCGACGACGGCCAGCAAGGCGTTCAAGCCCTGGTTCAGGTGCGCCAGGCTGTCGGGGTCCAGCTGGGCCAGCGCGCTGGGCAGCAAGCCGCGCGCCGGCTGCGGCGCGCCGGCGATCACGGCTTGCCCTTCCGCCGTCAGGGTGAGCGTAACGACGCGCTGGTCGGGCTGGTCGCGCGCCTTGCGCACATAGGTTTTCTTCACCAGCGCCTCGACCAGGTTGCTGGCCGTCGTCTGGTGTAGCGACATCTTGCCGGCCAGCTCGCCCATGCGCAGGCCCGGCCGCTCCAGCAATTCCTGCATCACCCACAGTTGCGCGCCCGACACGCCGCATTGCTTCTCGATCTGTGCCGAATGCCGCTGCGCCGCGCGCATGACCACGCGCATGTTTTGCAAGGCCATGCCTTGCGCCCTGGCCATTGCCGAAACTTCCGCTTCCACCACCATTGCCTCCAGTTATCAGACCCGGCTGCGCGCCTGCTGGCGGGCCGGAATCCCTGCATGATACCTGCAAAGGCGGGTGGATTCCTAGCGCATGGGGACTGGCTCTCCGGCTTGCCAAACCTGCTCCAGCACCAGCTTGCCGGCCGCGTCCCACTGGCGTTCGATGCCGTGCTTCTGGCCGCGTTCGTACGGCACGATCTGCCGCAGGCTGCCATCGCCGTACCAGGTCTGCAGCAAGCCATGGCGCTGGCCGTCGCGCATGGGCGTGACACTGGCGCGCATGCCGTTGTCATGCCATTCCGTTAAGTCGCCCTGCTCGCGCCCTTGGGCATCCTGCTGCCAGGCAACGGTCGGCTGGCCATTGCTGCCCCACTTCTGCATGCTCAGCAGCTTGCCCTTGCGGTACAGCGCTTTCTGCGCCAATTGGCCATTGTCATGGCTGTCGAACGACCAGCCGTCGGGCTCGCCATTGCGCCACGTCATGCTGGCGAGTACCTTGCCATCGGGCGCCAGGGTGACTGCCTCGCCATCCTGCTGGTCATGGATGAAATGGCTGCGCTGGAACAGCTTGCCGTCTGCGTAAAACAATTGCTGCAGCCCATGCATCCTGCCGCCCTTCAGGAAGGCGCGGCTGCTCACCTTGCCATTCGGCCCATACGATACATACTCGCCATCGGCCATCTGCTGGCCGTGGTAAGTGATGCGGTTCATCAGCTGGCCATTCTCATGGTAAGACTCGACAATACGGTCGCGCCCGTTCGGCAGCCGGGTCACTTTTTGCTTGAGCTGGCCGTTGTCATAGAACGACGTGCCGCCGGCCGGTGCCTGTGCCTGCGCCGCCAGCGGCAGCACCGTCATGAGCGCTGCCAGCAGCGCCAGGCGCATTTGCTGTGCATACCGCATGCGATCCCCCTATTTCGCGGCCACGGGCTGGCCATCGTGCCACGCCTGCTCCAGCACCAGCTTGCCGGCCTTGTCCCACTGGCGCTCGATGCCGTGCTTCTTGCCGTGCTCATACGGCACGATCTGCCGCAGGCTGCCGTCGCTGTACCAGGTCTGCAGCAAGCCGTGGCGCTGGCCATCGATAAACGGCGTCACGCTGGCGCGCACGCCGTTGGCATGCCAATCCGTCGTGTCGCCATGGTCGCGCCCCTGCGCGTCTTTCTGCCACGCAAACTTGGGCCGGCCATTCGGCCCCCACGTTTGCAAGCTGAGCACGGCGCCTTTCCGGTACAGCGTCTTGTTCGACACGACGCCATTGCCATGGCTTTCAAACGACCAGCCGTCGGGCTGGCCGTGCACCCAGACGGTCCTGGCCAGCACCTTGCCATCCTCGGCATACATGACAAACTCGCCCTCGCGCTTGCCATCGACGTGCCGTCCCCTTCGGAACAGCTTGCCATCGGCATAAAACGATTCCTCCAGGCCATCCATCTGGCCATTGCGGCGATACGAGCGGTTGCTGACGGCCCCGTTCGCGCCATACGACACGTGCTCGCCATCGGCCATCTCGTCGCCGTGGTACAGCGTGCGGCTCATCAGTTGGCCGTTCTCGTGGTACGTTTCCGAGATGCTGTCGCGCCCGTTCGGCAACGCGGTCACTCTTTGCTGGACCTGGCCATTCTCGAAGTACACGCAGCCGCCCAGCAGCTCCTCGCCCTGGGCATTGAAATAGGTTTCCCGCAACAGCTGGCCATTCTCGTGGTAATACTTGCGAAACTTTACGAACCTGATCTGACTCAGGTCCAGATCCGTGGCATAGGTTTCAAAGGCCAGCACGCCCGGCGTATCGGGAAATTCGAGCCGTACATGCCAGGCGCCCAGCGCCTCGTCGCGCACGGGCGGCGTGCGCAGCGCATACACGGCGCGGCGCTGGTTGCTGGGCATGAAATTTTCATCCAGATACATGGTCCGGTCTTCCTCCTGCAAGGTTGGCGTTGGCGCTGGCGACTGCGCCGCCGGCTGTGCCTGCGCCGCCAGCGGCAAGGCCGCACCCAGCGCGGCGGCCAGCAGCCAGCGCATCGTCTGTTGATTTTTCATGTTGCTGTTCATGTTGCTTTGCGGCCACTATCATAAAGGCAAGCGCCGTTCGCCATGGGCACGATTGCCGCCCCCGCAATAAAAACCCGGGACCAGACCTGCTGGTCCGGCCCCGGTCCGGGGACATGCGCTGGCGCGGCAGGCGCGCCACACATCAGCCCATGCCATCCTTGACGGGCGACAACTGGCTCGCATGCAGCCGTGCATACGCGCCGCCCTGCTGCAGCAAGGCGGCATGGCGGCCCGACTCGACCAGGCGCCCGCCCTGCATGACGACGATGCGGTCGGCGCTTTCGATGGTGGATAAGCGGTGGGCGATGACGATGGTGGTGCGGTTGCGCATCAGCACTTCCAGCGCCGCCTGCACCGAGCGCTCCGACTCCGTGTCCAGCGCGCTGGTGGCTTCATCGAGCAGCAGTATCGGCGCATCCTTGTACAGGGCGCGCGCGATGGCCAGGCGCTGGCGTTGCCCGCCCGACAGGCGCGAACCGTTCTGCCCCGCCTGGGTCGCGTAGCCTTGCGGCAACTGCATGATGAAATCGTGCGCGTAGGCGGCGCGCGCCGACGCTTCGATCCTGTCCTGATCCGGGGCCGGGTCGCCGTACGCGATATTCGCCGCCATCGTATCGTTGAACAGGATCACATCCTGGCTGACGAGGGCGAACTGGCGCCGCAGGGCCAGCAAGGCGTAGTCGCGCACGTCGACGCCGTCGAGCAGGATCTGGCCGCCGCTGACGTCATAGAAGCGCGGCAGCAAGCCCAGCAAGGTCGTCTTGCCGCCGCCGGAACCGCCCACCAGGGCCACCGTTTCGCCGGCGCGGATGTCGAGCGTGATATCGCTCAAGGCCGTGGGCGCATCGGGGTCGTCGCTGTTGTAGCGGAAGTGCACGTTCTGCAGGGACAGATTGCCCTGCACGGTGGCCGGGGCGATGGTGCCCGGGTCCGGTTCCAGCGGCGTGTCGATCAAGCCGAAGACGGATTCGGCCGCCGCCAGGCCCGCTGCAGCGGCTCGTTGATCTTGGTCAAATTCTTGATCGGCGACTGCATGGCCATCAGCGCCCCCATGAAGGCGACGAAGGCGCCCGGCGTGATGGCGCCGCTTTGCGCGCGCAGCATGGCGAAATAGATCACGGACGACAGGGTGATGCCGACGAGCATCATGATGAAGCCGGAATTCATGGCCGACGTGGCCGCGTGCTTGACGGCCAGCTGGCGGTTGCGCTTGACGACATCGACGAAGCGCGCCTGTTCATAGTCTTGCCCGCCGAAGATTTTCACCACGCGCTGGCCGCCGATGCTTTCGTCGAGCACCGACGTCAGCTCGCCCACGGCTTGCTGCGAACTCTTGCTCAGATGGCGCATGCGGCGTCCCGCCAGGGTCACGACGATGGCCACGATGGGCATCGACGCCATGCAGAACAGGGCCAGTTTCACGTCGATGCTGAACAGCAGGATCAGGTAGCCGATGGTGGCGACGGAATCGCGCACCATCACGTTGAGCACGTTCAAGCCCGCCTGCGACACCTGGCTGGCGTCGAAGGCCACGCGCGACTGCGTCAGGCTGGTGGTGGTGGTATCGAAAAAGCGGCTGGGCAGGCGCATGA
This sequence comes from Janthinobacterium sp. C22, assembly GCF_057919405.1. Taxonomy (NCBI): domain Bacteria; kingdom Pseudomonadati; phylum Pseudomonadota; class Betaproteobacteria; order Burkholderiales; family Oxalobacteraceae; genus Janthinobacterium; species Janthinobacterium sp. C22. Next base: position 5,409,763 of record NZ_CP193659.1, read on the forward strand.
TGGTGGCGAACATCTTTTCGCGCAGATCGGCCTGCACGCGGCTCGATAGCCAGACGGAACCGTAATCGCCGGCAAAGCTGGACACCATGCGCAGCACGGCCAGGCCCAGGATGGTGGCGGGAATCACCCACAAGTCCACCTGCCCTGCCTGTGCCGGCAAGAAACGGTCGACCCAGCCCTGCAGCATGCCCATCACGCCGGACACGGGCGCGACCTGCGTGCTGGCCGTCGTGCGCATGGCGTCGACGACGTTTTGCAGCTGGCGGATTAACAACACATCGGTGGCGGACGCCACGCCCACGGCCAGCAAGGTGGCGGCAACGATGGCGCCATAGCGGCGAAACTGGCCGGCCAGGCGGAAGAACAGGAGGCGACTTTGCTGCATGCAGGTGACAGAAGTGAGGGTAAAGCGTGATTCTAACCGCTGCCAGACTTACCTATGAGAAAGTCGTCACCTTGCCGGCGCAGGACCGGCAAGGGAAAGCACGGGCGATCAGCTCTTCGCCACTTTCCACGCGGCCGTGCCAGCCTTGCAGACTTTCAGCTTGAGGGTCTGTTCCTGGCCCTTGGCGTTCAAGCCCACCTGCACCTTGCGGCACGTTTGCGCATCCGTCTTTTCCGTGTCGCTGGCCGTGATGTCGGCGGCGATGCGCACGGAATTGCGCAAGCCTTCATTGCTCCATTGCACGGTTTCGCCATCTTTCTTGTCGTTGAGCACGTCGGTGACGGCCTTCACGAAGACGGGCTTGTCGTTCTTGTTCAGGTAAGCCATCGGCGTATCTGCCAGGAAACCCAGGCCGACGGCGGAAGCGGAAGCGCTGAAGACGACGCTGCCCAGTATCAGGGTGGACAGCAATGTGGCGGGACGAATACGCATGGAAAACTCCTTTTAAGTAAAAATAGGGACCGCCGGGGCGGCCCTTAGCCGGGATCCGCCGGCGAAATACCCACGGCCAGCAAGGCGTCGATGCTGGGCACGAAATAGATCGCCGACGACAGCGCCGTGGAAAAATCCAGCAGCCTGTCCGTCTTGGTGACGCCATCATAGCCTACGCCGTACATTTGCCGCAGCATGCCCATGGTCACCGTGATGTCCTTGCAGAAACCGACAAACATGACGCCCGCCCCGGTCGCATTGGCGTAATTGGCATTGCGGCGCACGATATCGACTTCCTCGCCATCGCGGATAAACTGGTTGCGGCCCACGTGGGAATCGACGGGCAGCGGCGACAATTCATGGCTGCCGGCCTTGGTGCGGCCCCACACCTGCTCCGCCGCGTGCACGGGCAAGGCGCGCAGGCGCTCCACGTCCATGCGCCATTTCTGCAGCAGCACGGTCGAGCCGCCCGCACCTGCCTCGCCATCGGGAATGATGGCCACGCCATTCGCGCGGAACGGATTCGGATTGGCGACGCCGTCGGCAAAGCCGTCGAAGGTCACGTTATTGTGATACGGAAAACACACCTGCTCGCTGGCCAGCTCGGCGCAGGGACTCAGCAAGGTGAGCGTCGTGCGCATGCTGTCGTACAGGGTGGCCGCGTTCGACTGCGTGATCCAGACCCAGAAATCGTGCTGGGTGGCGGGCGCCGTCTTGCCGTTGGCGCCCACCAGGTCGTGCGCGAACGATGCCATATTGTCCGGCACGCAGCCGGGGCAGGCTGCGCGCCACAGCTCGGGCTTGAATCCCAGCACCACATTGGCCGTGCCGCCCGTCAACTGATGGTGGCGGTTCAGGGTGGGGTCCAAGATGCCCGTGCCCCCGGATTCCCACAGTTTGCCCAGCAGCCTGAACAGCTGCTCCGGTTCAACGCCGGCCTTCACATTGAACTGCAAATGCACTTCGTCGCGCGCGACGACGGACAGCATGCTTTGTGGAATTGCCATAACCAATATTCCTTTTTTCGTTTTCCAGGTGAATCTTAAACCAGAAGTGCCGGATGGAAGTTTCATTTAGGCAACATGCGATATCTGTAACTATAGGTCGTCATGAATTGGACGATAATGCAATGACGTAGAGCAAGAATCAAGAATGGATACCAATGAAATTGTATGAAAAGCTCGTCAGTGACATCGAGCAACTGGTGGCCCAGGGCGTGCTCTTGCCCGGCGAACGCATTCCCTCCGTGCGCCAGACCAGCCAGCAGCACAAGCTGAGCATCACCACGGTGCTGCGCGCCTACGTCAAGCTGGAAGGCATGGGCGTGATCGAAAGCCGCCCCCAGTCCGGCTACTTCGTGCGGCCCCGCGCCGACGGCGATGCGCAGCCGGCCGACCTGTGCATGCAGGCATCCCAGCCGAGTACCGTGCCGGCCGAAGTGCACGTCAGCCGCCTGGTGCTGTCGACCCTGCGCTCGATCGGCTTGCACGACGCCATCCCGCTGGGCTCGCCCTACCCCGATCCCGCGCTGTTTCCATGGGAACGCATCAACCAGTACGCGAGCGCCGTGGCGCGCCGCAACCGCGACTGGAGCATGACGGACGACCTGCCGCCGGGCAACCCGCAACTGATACGCGAAATCGCCCGCCGCTACCTGGAAAACGGCCTGGCCGTCGATCCCGACGAAATCATCGTCACCGTGGGCGCCACGGAAGCCATCAACCTGTGCCTGCAAGCGGTGGCCAGGCCGGGCGACACCATCGCCGTCGAATCGCCCACCTTCTATGCCATGCTGCTGGCCGTCGAGCGGCTGGGCATGAAGGTGGTGGAAGTGTCCACCGATCCGTATGACGGCATCAGCATCGAAGCGCTGGCCGACATCATGGCCCGGCAACCGATCGCCGCCGTCATGGTCATGCCGAACTTCCAGAATCCGCTGGGTTTCCAGATGTCGGACCAGCGCAAGCGGGCCCTGGTCCAGCTGCTGGAGCAGCACGACGTGCCCGCCATCGAAAACGGCGTCTACAACGAACTGTATTACGGCGACGCCCACCCGTCCTCGCTCAAGTCCTGCGACCGCAAGGGCCTGGTGCTGCACTGTTCCTCGTTTTCCAAGAGCCTCAGCGCCGCCCAGCGCGTGGGCTGGGCCCTGGCCGGACGCTACCGCAGCAAGGTGGAGGAACTCAAATTCCTCAACACGCTCACCACCTCGTCGTTCCCGCAGCTGGCCATCGCCGAATACCTGCAGAACGATGGCTACGAACAGCATCTGCGCCGCACCCGCAAGGCCTACGCCCAGCAGGCGCGCATCATGGCCGCCGCCGTGCTGCGCTTCTTTCCCGCCGGCACCAAAGTCTCGCAACCGCAGGGCGGCTACGTGCTGTGGGTGGAGTTGCCCGGCAACGTGGACTCCATGCAGCTGTACCGGCGCGCGCTGGAATGCAAGATCACGGTGGGCCCGGGACGCATGTTTTCCGTCAGCCAGGCCTACAGGCATTGCATCCGCCTCAACTACAGCTATCCGTGGAGCGTGGAGGTGGAACAGGCGATCATCTTGCTCGGCAAACTCATCACCGAATTCTTGTAGACCATTCACCCACCCACCAGCGACATGCGCACGGTGGGATACTGCTTGCGCTGGGCGCCGCCGGCCTGGGCCAGCGCGCCGCGCACTTCCGAGTAGCGGTCGCCACGGCGTTGCCAGTGCCGGCGCAGCACGGTTTCCAGACCTTGCGCGCCTTGCGCAGGATCAAGCTGGGGCCGCAGGTCGAGGCCGTCGTGGGCGAACAGGCAGGTAAACAGCTTGCCGTCCGACGAGACGCGCACGCGGCTGCAATCGCCGCAGAACGGCTGCGACACGCTGGAAATGAAACCCACTTCGCCGCCGCCATCGAGATAACTGTAGCGGCTGGCCGTCTCGTGCAGGATCGGCTTGCCTTCGCCCAGCGATACGAGGGGGAACTCGGCCGCGATCAGCGCGCGCGCCGCGTCCGACGTGACGACGTGCGTGCGCGACCAGGCGCCGATGCCGCCCACGTCCATGAATTCGATCAGGCGCAGGATCACGCCCGTGTAGCGGAAGTGGTGCGCCAGCGGCACGATCTGGCTATCGTTGACGCCTTTCTGCACGACCATGTTGACCTTCACGGGGTGCAAGCCGACGGCTTGCGCTACCTCAATCCCGTGCAGCACTTTCTCGACGGGAAAGTCGACGCCATTCATGCGCTGGAAGATGCCGTTGTCCAGACTGTCGAGGCTGACGGTGACCCGCTCCAGGCCCGCCTCCTTCAGCGAACGCGCTTTGGCCGCCAGCAAGCTGCCATTCGTCGTCAGCGCGATGCTCACGGCGCGCCCGTCCGGCGTGGTGAGGCGCGCCAGCATCTCGATCAGCCGTTCCAGGTTCTTGCGCAGCAGCGGCTCGCCGCCCGTGATGCGGATCTTATCCACGCCCAGGCGCACGAAGGCGCGCGCCATCGTTTCGATCTGCTCGAAGGACAGGCGCTCGCTTGATGGCAGGAACGGGTAATCGCTGGGGTACAGCTCGGCCGGCATGCAATAGGTGCAGCGGAAGTTGCACTGGTCGATGACGGAAATGCGCAAGTCCGTCAGGGGCGGCCCAGCATGTCCACGCAGGGCGCGATATGGTCTGGCTGCCGGAGCGCTGGCTGCGGATACAGGATGGTGTTCATTGTGCTTCCCCCTTGATGTGCATTCGTCAGGACGTAGCATAGGGCGAATGGGGACAGGCCAGGAGGTACAGTCCGGCGCCAGCCGATAGAGTACAGATGCGGTTTTACTCTGCCGGCGGCGGCGCGAACACGCTGGCGCACAGCTCGGCACCCGCCGCGGAGAGCAGCGCGCTGCCGCCGCCGCTCTCGGCCGTGGCGACCACCACCAGGCCCGCGCTGGACAGCGCATTGAGCTGGCGCAACAAAGTGCTCATCTGTACCCCTGCCCGCTTGGCCAGCTTGGCCAGCGACCACGGCTTCCCCGGCGCCTCCTGCCGCGCCTCCCACAGCAGCGCCAGCAGCGCGATCAGCGCCGCGTCGATGCCGTCTTCCTTGTCTTCCTTGTCTTCCTTGTGCATGTTTTTTCTCCTTGTCCACATCATAAATCACGGCCGGCGCCGGCGCGACCGGCATCGTCGTCTTGCCATCTGTACTCTGTTTTTTTGTCCGGAACTGTGCGCCTACGGGGCAGTCCGCCGCCCCTACCATGTGATTGTCCCATCGCATATCACCAGGAGAGTCATCATGAGCAAGCCAAAGTCCGACGCGCGCATCGCGCCCTACACCCATGCCGCGGCCGGTTGGGGTGCCCTCAAGTATGTGGCCATCAACCTGTTCAAGGAAAAAGTCAGCGCGGGCAATTACCGCTCGCTGTTCGAGCAAAACCAGCCCGACGGCTTCGACTGTCCCGGCTGCGCCTGGCCCGACCGCGAACACGCGTCGACCTTCGAATTCTGCGAAAACGGCGTCAAGGCCGTGGCGGCCGAATCGACGAGCAAGCGCGTGCGCCCTGAGTTTTTCCAGGAACACACGGTCACGGAATTGATGGAACAGTCGGACTATGATCTGGAACAACATGGCCGCTTGACGGACCCCATGGTGTACGACGCCGCCAGCGACAAATACCAGGCCATTTCCTGGGACGACGCCTTCGCCCTCGTGGCGCACCATTTGCACGCGCTGGACGACCCGAACCAGGCCGCCTTCTACACGTCGGGCCGCGCCAGCAACGAGGCGGCTTTCCTGTACCAGCTGTTCGTGCGCGCCTACGGCACGAATAACTTCCCCGATTGCTCCAACCTGTGCCACGAAGCGACGAGCCGCGGCTTGCCGGAAACCGTCGGCATCGGCAAGGGCACGGTGCTGCTGGACGACTTCGAGCATGCGGACACCCTGCTGCTGTTCGGCCAGAACCCGGCCACCAACCACCCGCGCATGCTGGGCGAATTGCGCGAAGCGTCGCGCCGCGGCGCCACCATCGTTTCCATCAACCCGCTGCACGAACGGGGCCTGGAACGCTTCACCAGCCCCCAGCATCCGCTGGAAATGCTGACGGGCGGCAGCACGAACATCTGCTCGCTGTTCATCTGCCCGACATTGGGCGGCGACTTCGCGCTGATCAAGGCCATGGCCAAGCGCGTCGTCGAGCTCGATGACGACGCCATCGCCCACGGCCAGGAGCGCGTGCTCGACTGCGATTTCATCGCCGAACACACGAGCGGCTTCGACGCCTTCGCGGCCGACCTGCGCGCGGAAAGCTGGGACTTGCTGCTGGCCGAATCGGGCGTGGCGCGCGACAAGATCGAAGAGTTGACGCAGATCTATGTCAAGGGCAAGGCCGTCATCGCCACCTGGGGCATGGGCGTGACGCAGCACAAGAATTCGCTGGCCACCGTGCAGATCCTGTCGAACTTGATGATGATGCGCGGCAATATCGGCAAGCGCGGCGCGGGACTGTGCCCCGTGCGCGGCCACTCGAACGTGCAGGGCGACCGTACCATGGGCATCGAGGAACAGCCGACCAAGGAATTCCTCGACCGCCTGGGCCTGGTCTTCGGTTTTGAACCGCCGCGCCACCACGGCTATGACGCCGTCGGCACCATCGAGGCCATGCTGGAGAAAAAGGTCAAAGTATTCGTCGCCCTGGGCGGCAATTTCTCGATGGCCACGCCGGACACGCCGCGCACCTGGGACGCGCTCCGGTCGTGCGACCTGACGGTGCACATCGCCACCAAGCTCAACCGCAGCCATCTGGTGCACGGCAAGGATGCGCTGATCCTGCCCACCCTGGGCCGCACGGAAATCGACGTGCAGCAAGGCGTGGCGCAAGGCGTGACGGTGGAAGACTCGATGAGCATGGTGCACATCTCGTTCGGAATGAACCAGCCCGCCTCGCCCAATCTGCGCTCGGAAATCGCCATCGTGGCCGGCATGGCGCAGGCGACCGTGGGCAGCGAGAAGATCGACTGGCTGCGCTATTCCGGCAACTATGCGCTGTTGCGCGATTCCATCGAGCAAGTATTCGACGACTTTTTCGACTACAACTTGCGTGTGGCCAAACCGGGCGGTTTCCACCTGGAAATTGCCTCGCGCGAACGGGTGTGGAAGACGGACAGCGGCAAGGCGCAATTCCTCGTCAACGCCATCGAGCTGGACACACCGATCCACCGCGCGCGCCAGCAGTACGGCAAGCGCCTGATGGTGCTGATGACCACGCGTTCGCACGACCAGTACAACACGACGATCTACGCCATGGACGACCGCTACCGCGGCGTGTTCGGCCAGCGCCGCGTCGTCTTCATCAGCAAGGACGACCTGTCCATGCTGGGCTTTGCGGCCGGCGACTGGGTCGACCTGATCGGCGTGTGGCATGACGGCATCGAACGCCGCGCCGACCGCTTCCTGCTGGTCGAGTACGACATTCCGCGCGGCTGCATCGGTGCCTACTACCCGGAAACCAATCCGCTGGTGCCGCTGGGCAGCGTGGGCCACGGTTCGCGCACGCCGACCTTCAAATCCATCCCCGTGCTGCTGTCGCCTTCAGCCGCCCTCAGTTGATCAGGAGAACGCCATGTTCGGTTTCGATACCCTGGACCTGTCGCGCGCGCAATTTGCGATGACGGCCATCTTCCACATCCTGTGGCCCATATTGACGATCAGCCTGTCGCTGTTCCTGTTCGTCGTCGAGGCGCTGTGGCTGCGCACCAGCGACCCCGTCTACTACCGCCACGCGCGCTTCTGGAGCAAGTTGCTGGTACTGAACTTTGCCGTCGGCGTCGTCAGCGGGATTCCCCTGGAATTCCAGTTCGGCACCAACTGGGCGCCGTTCTCGCACCATTCGGGCCAGTTCATCGGCAACATCCTCGGTTTCGAGGGCGCCATGGCCTTCATGCTGGAAGCGGGTTTCATCGGCGTCATGATGTTCGGCTGGGGCCGCGTACCGAAGGGCGTGCACCTGTTTGCCACCGGCATGGTGGCGCTCGGTTCCAGCATTTCCTCGTTCTGGATCATGGTCGCCAATTCCTGGATGCAGACGCCGGCCGGCGTGCGCGTGCTTGATGGCAAGATCATCGTCACCGATTACGTGGCCGCCATCTTCAATCCCGACATGGCCTGGGCCGTGGGCCACATGTGGGTAGCCGCCGTGGAAACGGGCTTGATCGTCATCGCCGGCATTTCCGCCTGGTATATGTTCAAGCGCCGCGAACCGGCCTTCTTCGCCCGCTCGTTCAAGCTGGCGCTGATGCTGTTGCTGGTCATTGCACCGTTGCAAGTGTGGCTGGGCGACTCGAGCGGCGTCGACGTCTTCAAGACCCAGCCCGCCAAGGGCGCGGCCATCGAAGGCCACTGGCACACGAATCGCGATGGCGAAGGTGCCGCCTGGTCCTTGCTGGCCTGGCCCAACCAGACCGAGCAGAAGAACGACTGGTCGCTGGAAGTGCCCGGCATGCTCAGCGTGATCGCCACGCATAGCGCCACGGGCAAGATCACGGGCCTGGCCGACATCGCCCGCGCAGACCAGCCGCCCATGCTGCCGCTGCTGTACTACGCGTTCCGTGCCATGGCCGGCATCGGCATGTGGTTCGTGCTGCTGGCGTTCTGGACCTTCGTCGCCTGGCGCAAGGTGGGCGGCCGGGTGCAGGAGTTCGTGCGCAACCGCAAGCTGCTGCTGGCCTGGGTGCTGACGATACCGCTGCCCTACATCGCCGTCGAGTGCGGCTGGATCGTGCGCGAGGTGGGACGCCAGCCATGGGTCGTGTACGGCTTGCTGCGCACGCGCGACGCCGTTTCCGACGTGGCGGCCCATGCCGTGGCCGGCAGCATGCTGATGTTCTGCGTGTTTTACATCGTGCTGTTCCTCACTTTCTTCGTGTTCGCCAGGAAATGGCTGCAACAAGGCCCGGACGTGGCGCTGCCCCTGCCCGATGCCGTACATGCCACGGGGTATTGAAATGCGCCCCCATCAATCAAGGAGTTTGTAATGGATATCAATTCGCATGCCATGCTAGGCAACGCCTGGTTCGGCCTGATCGGCCTGATGCTGGTGTTTTACGTGGTCACGGACGGCTTCGACCTGGGCGTGGGCATCCTCAGCCTGTTCACCCGCCGCGAGCAGGAACGCAACCTGATCTTCCAGTCGATCGAGCACGTGTGGGACGCCAATGAAACCTGGCTGGTGGTGGTGGGCGGCGCCCTGTTCGGCGCCTTTCCCAGCGCCTACGCCACCCTGCTGGAAGGGCTGTACATCCCCATCATGCTGCTGATCGCCAGCCTGATCATGCGCGGCGCGTCAATCGAGTTCCGCCATGCGGCCGGCAACAAGCGCCTGTGGGACGTGATCTTCGGCGTGGGCAGCCTGCTGGCCGCCGTGGCGCAGGGCGTGGTGCTGGGCGAGGTCATCACGGGCTTGCAGCCGGGCCCGCTGAGTGCGGTCTTCACGGCCTGCACGGCGCTGGGCGTGGTGGCCGGCTATTGCCTGCTGGGCAGCACCTACCTGATCAAGAAGACGGGCGGCCAGCTGGAAGCGGCGGCGCGCCGCTACGCGACCACCAGCGTGCTGGCGACGGTCGCGGCCGCCATCGTGCTGTCTGCCGGCACCATGGTCTTCAGCGCCATCGGCCACGACCGCTGGGCGCAGCCGGGCGTGTTCGGCATGCTGCTGGCCCTGGCCGCCATCGCCGCCAGCGCTTTTATCTACATCCTGTGGGCCGTGCACGTGAACGGCGTGCGCGGACCGTTCCGCGGCGCCATCGTACTGTTTTTGGCCTCGTTCGCGGGCCTGGCCATCAGCTTCTTCCCGGACCTCGTGCCGGGCAAGCTGAGCATCGCGGCGGCCGCATCCGACGAGCCGACCCTGATCTTCATGCTGATCGGCATGGGTTCCATGCTGCCGATCATGGTCGGCTACAACCTGTTCCAATACTACGTTTTCGAGGGCAAAGTCGTGCCCCGCAAGCATTGATCGGCATCAGATCATGATCATTCGGCCTACCACCAACTGGTTCCGCATGCTGTTCGTCTGGAACGGCTCGGTGCTGCAAGCCATCATCCCGCAACTGCTGCTGATGCTGGTCGTCAGTTCGCTGGCCTTGCTGACGGACGGCCGCATCTTCGGCGTCAAGATTCCGCTCGATACGGCGCCGTTTCCCATGGTCGGCATCAGCCTGGCGATCTTCCTCGGCTTTCGCAACAACGCCAGCTATGCGCGCTTCGTCGAGGCGCGGCATATCTGGGGGCAATTGCTGATCGCCGCGCGGGCCCTCGCTTCGCAGGCGCTCACGTATCTGCCGCAGGAAACGAGCGGCCTGGACCACCAGTTACTGCTGCGCCGCCTGATCGCCTTCGTCTACGCGCTCAAGCACCAGCTGCGCCAGACGGACCCGCAAGAAGACCTGGCGCGCTACCTGCCGGCCACGGAAGTGCAGCAATTGCAGGGCGTCAACTTCAAGCCCGTCGCCTTGCTCCATTCGGTGCGCGCCATGCTGCACGAGGCCGTGCAGCGCCAGCCGGGCCAGATGCAGCTGCTGTGGATGCTCGACACCCAGCTCAACGACCTGGCCGCCACGGTGGCCGGCTGCGAGCGCATCAAGAACACGCCGATCCCGTATCCATACGGCGTGCTGGTGCACCGCACTGTCTACATGTACTGTTTTTTACTGCCGCTGGGCCTGGTGGACGCCATCGGCGTGGCCACGCCCCTCATTTCCGTCTTCGTTGCCTACACCCTGTTCGCGCTGGAAGCCATCGCGCAGCAGATCGCCGAACCATTCGGCCTGGCGCCCAATTGCCTGGCCCTCAACGCCATGACGCGCGAAACGGAACGCTCGCTGCTGGAATTGAACGGCGACCCGCTGCCGCCCTCGATACGGCCCTGCCCCCGCTATCAGATCGATTAACTGGAGGACACACAGCATGGAATGCGACATCACCACCATCGAACGCGACGGTTTCCTGGAAGTCCACATGGTGCGCCACCAGGGGGCGTGGCCACGGCGGGCCGCGACATGGTGGCCGAGGAATATCCCGTGGCCCTCGTCTACAACGGCATCGCCCACGCGGTGATGATGGCCACGCCGCGCGACCTCGAGGAATTCGCCGTCGGCTTTACCTTGACGGAGGGCATCGTCGGCAGCGTGCGCGACATCTACGACCTCGACGTGTGCTGCGGCGAAGACAGCGCGGAAGTGCGGCTGACCATCGCGCAGCCTGATTTGATCAAGCTCAAGGCCCGCCGCCGCGCGCTGACGGGGCGCACGGGCTGCGGCGTGTGCGGCATCGAAAGCCTGGCCCTGCTGGACCTGGTGCCGGAAAAGATTACGCGGCCCTTGCCGCCGCTGGTCGCCAGCAGCGCCATCCTCGGGCGCGCCGCGCGCGAACTGCTGCCCTACCAGGAGCTGATGCACAAGACGGGCGGCGTGCATGCGGCCGCCTGGTGCACGGCCGAGGGCGCGGTGGTAAAAGTGTTCGAGGACGTGGGCCGGCATAACGGCCTCGACAAATTGATCGGCTACCTGGCGCTGCACCGCATCGCCATGCACGACGGCTTTGTCTTCCTGTCGAGCCGCGCCAGCTATGAACTGGTGCGCAAGTCGGCGCGCATGCATATCGGGCTCGTCGCCACCATCTCGGCGCCCACCTCGCTGGCGATTCGCATCGCGCGCCAGGCCGGCATGCAGCTGGCCAGCTTTTGCCGCCGCGACGGCTTTGTCGACTACACGGCGGGCGAAGGGGAAATAGCGGCCAGCATGCACCGTGAACAGCCGATGCACCTTTTTTGCCATAAAACAAGTGCACGCTTGACTTGCCACCGCTGCGGGGCTTCAATGGTCATTGTTTTCACTTATTAACTTTGTCCGCGTGCCAGTCACGGCGCGGCAGCGATGAAAGGATGGTTCGATGGCCCTGGCACAAGAGCAGCATCTGGCGGATACCTGGCAGACGGGCGGCTTGAAGCCGCGCGCCTGCGACTGCGGCGGCACCGTCTTCACCATCCTGCACCAGCGGGTGATGGCGGACATGCGGCGCCGGCAATTTCTCGGCGGCACGGCCGCCATGTTGGCGCCCTTCATCGGCTTGTCCACCAGCAATGCCATTGCCCAGCAGCCGCAAGCATCCGACCGTCCCATATTGCTGACCAATCTGCGCCTGTTCGACGGCACGGGCAAGGCGCCCCGCTCCGGCATCCACGTGCTGGTGACGGGGGCGACGATTACCGCCCTGCTGCCGGCCGGCGAAAAAGTCGAGGGCGCGCAAGTGATCGATTGCCAGGGCAAGCTGGTGATGCCGGGCCTGATCGACGCCCACTGGCACACCATGCTGGCCGCCATCAACCAGGTGACGGCCATGACGTCCGATGTCGGCTATCTGTACCTGGTGGCGGCGCAGGAAGCGCGGCGCACCCTGCTGCGGGGGTTCACGTCCGTGCGCGATCCTGGCGGCCCCGCGTTTGCATTACAACGCGCCATCGATGAAGGCATCGTCGACGGTCCCCGCATCTTCCCATCCGGCGCCATGATTTCGCAAACCTCGGGCCACGGCGACTTCCGCATGCGTTCCGATATCCCGCGCGCAGCGAATGCGCCGCTGGGCATGGCGGAAACGGCGGGCATGGCCATGATCGCCGACGGCGAGGCGGAAGTGCTGCGCCGCGTGCGCGAACAGCTGATGCTGGGCGCGACGCAAATCAAGATGATGGCCGGTGGCGGCGTCGCGTCGATGTACGACCCGCTCGACAGCACGCAGTATTCGGAACGCGAACTGCGCGCCGGCGTGGAAGCGGCCGCCGACTGGGGCACGTATGTGATGACCCACGTCTACACGCCAAAAGGCATACAGCGTGCCATCCGCGCGGGCGTGCGCAGCATCGAGCACGGCCAGCTGGCGGACGACGAATCCGCGCGCATGATGCGCGACACGGGCACGTGGTGGAGCCTGCAGCCTTTCCTGCAAGATGAGGACGCGAATGTGTACCCGGATGCGGCGCGCAAGGCCAGCCAGGCCATCGTCTCGGAAGGCACGGTGAAGGCGTATGCGCTGGCGCAAAAGTACGGCATCAAAACGGGCTGGGGCACGGATATCCTGTTCAACGCGAAAAACACGCCGACCCAGGGCCGCCAGCTGGCCAAGCTCACGCGCTTTTACGATCCCCTGACCTTGCTGGCGCAGGCGACGGGGCAGAATGGACAATTGCTGGCCCTGTCCGGCCAGCGCGCACCCTACCCGGGCACCCTGGGCCGGCTGGCGGCAGGCGCCTTGGCCGACTTGCTGGTGGCCGAGGGCGACCCCACGAAAAACCTCGATTTCCTCGCGCATCCCGAGGAAAGCCTGTTCCTGATCATGAAGAACGGGCGCATCTACAAGGACAAATTGAGCGCGCCGCTGGCAGGCTGAGGCTACCGGCGTTGGCAAGCGGGCAAGGCTTGCCGCATAATGCGGGCATGTTCAAACTGACTTTTCTCGGCACGTCTTCCGGCGTGCCCACGCGCCACCGCAACGTCACCTCGCTGGCCCTGCAAACCACGCACAACCGCGACTGGTGGATGATCGATTGCGGCGAAGCCACGCAGCACCGGCTGCAGCGCCTGCCCTTGTCCGTGCACGACCTGGTAGGCATCTGCATCACCCACGTGCATGGCGACCATAGCTATGGCCTGCCGGGCCTGCTGGCCAGCGCCTCCATGACGGGGCGCAAGAAGCCATTGCTGCTGATCGCCCCGGCCGCCATCAAGGCATGGATCGACGCCACCCTGTTGCATACGGAACTGTTCCTGACGTATCCGCTGATCCACATCGACGTGGACAGCGCACCCGTCGTGCATGCAGCAGCGGGCTTGACCGTCTCGCGCCATGCGCTGTCGCACCGCGCACCGAGCGTCGGCTATCGTTTTGCGCTGGAAACGAGCAGGTGGAAACTGGACAAGGCCGCCCTGCAGGCGGCCGGCGTGCCGCCCGGCCCCGCATGGGGACTCTTGCAGGCGGGCCAGGATGCACTGCTCGACGATGGCACGATCTTGCACGCCGCCGCGTTCCGCCAGACGGAAACGCAGCGCGCCGCCGTGGTGATCGGCGGCGACAACGACACGCCAGCGTTGCTGACGGATGCCTGTGCCGATGCGCAACTGCTCGTGCATGAAGCCACCTACACGGAAGCCATGCTGCAAAAGGTGGGCCCCGGCCCCACGCACAGTTCCGTGCAGCGCGTGGCGCGGTTCGCCGAAGCCGTCCGCTTGCCGAACCTGATCCTCACCCACTTCAGCGCCCGCTATCACAATGCGGAAGGCATGGCCGAACTGGAAGCGGAAGCACGGCTGCATTACTCGGGTGAACTGTTCCTCGCGCGCGATTTCGACAGCTATGAACTCGATGCGGCGGGCTTGCTCGGCAAGCTGCCGGGGAAGTCTAGTGGGGATTGACGCCGTATTGCTCCGCATACTCGGCGGCCAGCGCGCGCGCCGCCTGCTGCTGTGACGGCGTGAGGATTTCCAGCAGCTGGTCGCGGTTCTTGATCGATTGCGCGCTGCCCGCCTCGGCCGGCATGGCGATCCACGCATATGCCTGCACGTAATCGAGGTCCACCCCCTGCCCTTGCGCGTACAGCAAGCCATATTCATTCTGTGCGGAAAGGGAACCGGCTTCGGCCGCCTGCTTGTACCAGAACGCTGCCTCGGCGTAGTCTTGCGGTACATCAATACCCTTGCGGTAGGCCTGCGCCAGGTTGAATTGCGACTGGCCATCGCCCGCCTCGGCCGCCTGGCGCCCGTAGGCCAGCGACTGCCGCATATCTTGCGCGACGCCATCGCCGCTCGCATACATCAGGGCCAGGTTGGCCAGCGACGGCGGAAAGCCCGCCTGCGCTGCCGCCGTGAACAATTCCACCGCTTTCGGCAAGTCTTGCGTCACGCCATGGCCCTGGTAATACAGGCTGGCCAATAAATGCTGGCCGGCCGGATCGCCGGTGCGCGCCGCGGCGTCGAATTGTTTAAAGGCCTCGGCGTAATGTCCATCGTTATAAGCGAGGATGCCCGCTTCATTCAAAGATTCGGGGGAAGATGTCATCAGCATTCCTTATCGGGGATTTTTTGGCATTGTACACAGCACTGTTCCGCACAGAATGCACAATAGAAACCGTGTGGCGCATTGCCCAAATCATGCGTTATGATCATTCTCCACCTGATGCAATCGGGGCATTGTGCCCGAAGAATAACGCCATGAAATTGATTGTTCTGCTCTTATCCCTGATTGCCACGTCGGCTTATGGCGGCACCTTGCACCTGGACAAAGCCGCGACAGGCAAAGTGCGGCAAGCGGCCGATATCCGCTATGTCAATCACGATGAAAAACAGACCTACCGGCTGAAAGCCGGCAAGCAGTGGCTCAATGGCAGTTGCAGCAGCAGTGGTACGGGCAATTTGCATGCGCTGCTGCTGGACATGAATTTCGACGGCCATGCCGACCTGTGGGTCACAGGTTATACGGATAGCCAGGGACGCATCCGCTGTTCCGATGTGTGGCTGTGGGATGCGCAAGCAAAACAATACAGTTTCAACAAAGCCTTATCCGCGATTCCAAATCTCGATATCAACATCGCCGAGCAAAGAATCGAAGGCGGCATCGCCAATTGCGGCTGCGCGGCGCAATGCTTTCATGAAGACAGCTATAAGTGGCGGGCAAATACATTAATCGCCATCGCCCGGCGCGCACAGGATTGCGAGCGCTACCGGGAATACCGCCTCAATGATAAAAATGACCTGATCATCGTCAAGGATGAAATCATCGATAGCGCCAATCCCGGCCAGCAAGCCATCGAACATACCAAAGTCGTTGACTGGCAGCGCCACGCGCACATTATGCGCAAACCGTGGGAGTAAATCCTTCACTACCATCCAACAATTCACAACAATTCACGCACACATGACGACACACCCCGCATCGATTACTTTTCATGCCGCCAGGGCGGAAGATACCCCGGCCTTCATCGCCTTGCGCGGCAAGACGCGGCAAAACGCCGTTTCCAAGGAACGCCTGGCGGAAGTGGGCATCACGGCCGACACCTGGGCCGACATGATGCGCTCGGGCAGCCTGCCCGGCCAGGTCTGCCATCACGACGGCCAACTGGCCGGCTACTGCTTTGGCGAGCGCGACACGGGCGAAATCATCGTCCTGGCGCTGCTGCCGGAATTCGAAGGCCTGGGCATCGGCAAGACCTTGCTGGAACTGGTGATGGCCGAGCTGCGCGCGCAGGGCCACCAGCGGCTGTTCCTCGGCTGCTCCAGCGACCCCGCTTCGCGCTCCTACGGCTTCTACCGCTACCTGGGCTGGACCGCGACGGGCGAGACGGACAAGTATGGCGACGACGTGCTGGAGTTTCGCTGGACGGCCTAGCGCCTAGCCAGGCACGCGGCTGGCATCCCACACGCGCAGGATCTGCGTAATGGCGGCGTCAAACACGGCGTAACCCACGCCGTCGCGGGCCTGGATAGACACGCCCGACAAAAAACTGTCGAAGACGGCCGCCAGCGCCGCAGCATCCGTACCCGCCGGCAACTCACCGCCGGCCATGCCCCGCTCGACGCAATGCACGAAACCGGCACGCGTGCGCGCGCGCGAAGCCGTCAGCGGGGCTGCCACGGCCGCATGTTCGGCCGTCGGCGCGCTCATGCAGCCGAGCGCCACCATGCAGCCGGGCGGGTGGCCCGGCTCGGACTGCATGCGGGCCGACTGGCGCAAGGCCAGCTCGATGGCTTCGCGCGGCGCCAGGCCATCGTCCCACAAACATTCCGTCACGCGCGCAAACGTGTCCAGATAGCATTGCGCCGCCTCGCGGAACAGCGCTTCCTTCGAGCCGAACGCCGCATAAAAGCTGGGCGCGGAAATGCCCCCGCCCAGGCTCGCCTTGAGCTGGCTCAAGGACGTCGATTCATACCCTTGCTGCCAGAATAAAAACATGGCCTGCTCGACGGCTGCCTGCCGGTCGAACGTGCGCGGCCGTCCCATTTGCGCCATCCACCGCTCCTTCTCGTCTATTCACCACCACTTACATACTACTCGATACAGAAGTCATTGACAACGCGGCGCACCATCACCTATATTTATACCGATCGATACATATGTATCGCCACGACGGCCGGGGGCACTCCCGCGCCTGGCCGCCCCGTCACATTTCCAAGGATAGCCGCTTTGAATCACGCCACGCTCACCACCGGAGCCAGCCCCGCGCTGGCCGACCGCCTCCCCGTTTCGGGTTTATTGGCCCTGGCCATGACGGGTTTTATCTGCATCGTCACGGAAACCTTGCCCGCCGGCTTGTTGCCGCAGATTAGTACGGGACTCGGCATCAGCGCCGCGCTGGCCGGGCAAATGGTCACGGCCTATGCGCTGGGCTCCCTGCTGGCGGCCATACCGCTGACCATCGCCACGCGCGGCTGGCGCCGCCGCAACGTGCTGCTGCTGACCATCATCGGCTTTCTCGTGTTCAATACCGTCACGGCGCTGTCCTCCCACTACTGGCTGACCCTGGCAGCCCGCTTCTTTGCCGGCATGGCGGCCGGGCTGGCGTGGAGCTTGCTGGCTGGCTACGCGCGGCGCATGGTGGCGCCCCACCAGCAAGGCCGCGCCCTGGCGCTGGCCATGGTGGGCGCGCCCGTCGCCCTGTCGCTGGGCGTGCCGCTGGGCACCTTGCTCGGTTCGCTCGTCGGCTGGCGCGCCGCGTTCTGGATCATTTCCGCGCTGACGTTGGTCCTGATCGGGTGGGTGCTGGCGAAAGTGCCGGACTACCCTGGCCAGCGTGCGCATGAGCGCCTGCCCCTGCGCCGCGTCTTCACGACGCCGGGCGTGCGCCCCGTGCTGGCCGTCGTCATCGCCTGGATGCTGGCGCACAACATTCTCTACACCTACATCGCCCCGTTCGTGGCGCCAGCCGGATTGACGGGGCGCATCGACCTGGTGCTGCTCGTCTTCGGCGCCGCGGCCATGGCCGGCATCTGGATCACGGGGAAATTGGTCGAGCGCCACCTGCGCGCCACCGTGCTGGCCAGCCTGGCGACCTTTGCCGCCACGGCCCTGGTGCTGGGCGTCGCATCGCACGTTCCTGCCGTCATCTATGTCGGCATGGCCGTCTGGGGCCTGAGCTTTGGCGGCGCAGCAACGCTGTTGCAGACGGCACTGGCCGACACGGCCGGCAGCGGCGCCGACGTGGCCTTGTCGATGAACGTGGTGGCGTGGAATGGCGCGATTGCGGCCGCAGGCGTGGTGGGCGGCGCCCTGCTGGAAACCTGGGGCGCGGACGCTTTCCCGTGGGCCATGGTGGCTTTGCTCATGCTGGCATTCGTGGTCGCCTGGTCGGCCCGCGCGCACGGTTTCCGGCCGGGACGGCGCAGCGGCGGCGCGCCCGTGGCCGGGCATTGAGATTGTCTTATTGCGTTGCCGGCACCGTCACGATGTGGGGCACGTGTCCCGTATGCGCGAGGAAACGGACCAGGGTGGCATGCGACAGCGCCACCGTGGCCGTATTGCGCAGCGGATGGGCTTGTATATGGTCAGCATCCCACACGGCCTGGTCCAGTATCAGCTCCACCGATTGCGCGCCGTCATGGATCAGCGCAAACAGGCTGACGGACCCGGGCGTGATGCCCAGATGCTGCAGCAGGCGCTCGGGCGAAGCCATGCTCAGCTTACTGGCCGGCAATAAGCGCCCCAGCGCCGCCAGGTCGATGCGCTTGTCGAAGGGCACGATGACGAGAAAATGCCGCCGGCCCTTGTCATCGCGCACGAACAGGTTTTTCACCATCAGGCCGGGCATGGCGGGCACGTGAATCAGCGCTTCATCAATGGTGTGCACGGCCGGGTGTTCGACCAAGGCGTAATCGCCGGCACTGCTTGCCAGCCAGCGGGACAGGATCTCTTGCATGGGTATTTCCTCAGCGCGAGTGCGATAGGAAATTGTAGCGGATCGGGCCGCTGTCACCGCTAAGGTTTTTTCTCCGCCTCTTCTTTATCGGCCGCCGCCAGCCCCCAGTCATTCCAGCCTTCGCCAAACAGCTCGACTGGATGCTGCGTGCGCTCGGAACCATTGCCGCAGCGCATGGCGTCCGGCGGACAATACTTGTCGCAGCCCCAGCAGATGCGTTCGGGGTTCTTGGGGTTCAGGGGAAAGGGCTTGGCCATGGGGGGCGATAGGGTCGGTGGAGGTCTCTTTGACGACTCTAGACCTGGCGCGGGGGAACGGTCAAACGAATTTCAGTGAGGAATTTGCTTAGGTCAAGTTTGCGAAGATTGCTGCGGCAGCAGCTTGCATCCTATGTTCACCCAAGAGACCAGCGAACGTCATTCCCTCTCATAACTACTTACCGCATCATTAGCATGACTCTTGATGACCTTCATTATTTTTCCATTGCCTTTATATTTCATTTCAAGAACTCTCAGCTGATTTTGCGCCACCTTGCAGTATTTATGTATGTTCTTGAGGAGATCATCCTGCTGCCGCTTAGGTAGCTCCCCATCAAATTCTCCCGCCAAGTGCTCACATGCTTCTGCGTTATAGATAAACCTGCTGACATCCTTAGGGAGTGGCTCGGCTGAAAAGGCAAAAGGAAGAACAAAGCAAATAGGCACTATCAGAAGAAATTTTCGCATGACTGTCCTTTAATAGCCATTATTGGACCAGTGTGGCCGGTCGCTTCCAGGCCCGCTGTATTTCTTTACCCCATATGTTGCAGCGACCGCAATAAGTTGCCTGTTCATGCCCGTCCTCGGCAAAGTGGCAATCCTAACCAGATTGCCGCTCGCATCTTTCACCTCAACCGTTCCGCTCCACAGCAAATCCATATCAATCGCCAGACCAGAATTGTGTTGCGAGCGCAGTGCGGGTTTGATGGGTAAATGATTAATCTGCAAGACAATCAACATTGCCTTTGCAGCCTTGACAGATGCGTCAATTTCACCGTGATCCCATTCGATATGCACACCCGCCATTTTCGGGATGTGTTGGGGATCAAGCTGTTTTCTTGCGATTCTCCACGCATAATGCATCAGGTAGGAGCGCTGCGGCGGTCTGTAGGTGGCATTGATTGCAACCCTGATCCCCGCCTCTTTCATTGCATATAGAAAATCTTCCACTGCCAAACGAAAATTTCCCGACAAATCCCTGGTGTTGGTGCTGCCTGGAAATTTTCGCCCCCATTTCTCACCACTGAGTTCGTCGTCCATCTCGCCTCCATCATCAAATGTCCTTAATTTAATGCAAACCTGGAGGGATGGTGTTGACAGAGAACAGGAGGCTTTGGCAGCAATATCAAGTGGCTATAGACGCCTTATCCCGCAGAAACAGATACTTCCAGCACGGTCCGCGCGTAGCAGGCACCACCGTCAGCCGCCTGCGCCTTCATCTCGTCCAGCGCATACACCATCGTCACCGTAGCGCCGGGCACGAACAGCTTGATGTCCTGCTTGCGGTGCGTGTAGATGCTCTCGTTGACTGTCGAGCCATCGGCCAGACGCAAAGTGAAGCTGTTGACTTGATCGCCGCGCCGGCTATCCTGGCCAGCGAAATACGTGCGCTCGATGCAGCCCGTCAACGTTTGCGTCTGGAGGCGGCCGGCTTTGATGCTTTCCCACCACTCGTCGGAGGCGAACAGGCCGTGCCTGCCTTTCAGGCCCATGTGGGGCCTGGAGCTGTCGAGGGTAAGAGCCTGGGTCTTGGCCACGCGAGCGGGGTCTTGTGCCAGGGCTTCGGCGAGGGTGTAGACGGGTCTCATAAAGGCACAAGCGTTCCTGGAAGCGCTCACTTAATGTTTGCGCCGAATGATAAAAGCATTCGCGGCAGGTTCAAAACCGAGCGTCGGATAGTAGGACATGACATCGGGAGCGGAAAGCAATATCAGGGACACTTCGTCGCCGATGACGGCCTGGGTGCGCTGGACAAGCGCTTTGCCGATACCCATGCCCTGGTATTGCTTGTCTACCGCCAGATCCGAGAGATAACAGCAATACGCATGGTCGGTCAGCGAGCGGGCAAGCCCCACCAGCTGGCCATCCACCCATGCCGACAGTACCAGGCAAGGCACAGCAAACATGCGCGCGATTCGCGGGAGGTTGCTGGTGGGCCGCTTGATGCCGGACTGATCGAAGACGCGAACAACGTCCAGCGGATCAAGGGGAAAGTTATGACGATATTCGACAGTGGTGTTTTTCATTGGTTCACGGATGTAAAGAGATGGCGCATGGGAAACCTCTGCCATGCACCTAGTATAACCAGCGATGATCGAGGCATGCGGACGATACGGCATCGGTGACGGGGCGCCAGGAGTGCGCGCCAGAGGCGCCATGCTGCCAGCGGCCACATCGCCGGCATGCCCGTTCAGTGATTAAAGCACCTCCAATCTGTTAAAATAGTTGAAAATTTTAATGATCCATGAATAACCTGTATTTTTCAGACACAAGGAATGTGTTTAGCAAATGAAAGCCATTATATTCTGCACCAGCTTTATAAAAGATGCACCATCATGGGAAAGCCGGTATCAGCGGTGGCTCGATTACTACGAAAACATTCCAATTAATGCAGTAAAGAAGATAATGATTGACGATGGATCGCCATTTCTTCCGCCTGCCGACATTATCAAGACTGTTTCCCATAGCGCTGCGCTGGCTGCAAATGGCGATAAAAACCTCATCATTCGCTTCGACAACAATCTGGGACGACAAAGCGGGGCTGACTACCCGGGCTGGTGGCGCAGTTTTCTTCACTCGGTCAAGGTGGCCAATGAAATGGGCGTGGATAAAATCATCCATATCGAATCGGACGCCTATATCATGACGCCGCGCCTGGTTAATTTCATCAACGAAATCGATCCGGCTGGAATGTCCTGTGGTCCCCGCGCTATCGCATGCCAGAAACGGCCATTCAAGTTATCTGCAGAGATCAATTTGCGATTTTTGAGAAATTCAAGGATGACCACCCGGATTATTCTTTCCCGAATATTGCGGAAAAGTTGCTTCCTTTTACAACTGTACATACACAGTTCAAGGGCGACCGTTACAGCGATTTCACGAAAAACAGATGGATATTTCGTTCTAAAAAATTCAACAAAATCCCCATTTTTAAACATGTTTTTTTCTGGGAAACAATCCCGCCCGATGCGGACTTCGTCACGCAAGGCATCAGCCGTCAACAATTCGTGTTCAGGCGCGATGAAGTGGCTTGATCTTGTGATGGCGGGGGATATCAAACAGACTTGGCAAGGGGTGTAAATATGCAGCTACCGTTACGATGGAATCAACGCATGTGCGCCGCCCTTGCCGGCGCTCTTTTTCTAGTCGCTGGTATCGCCTCGGCAATCGCTGCCACGCTTGACGAGGATAGAACCCGCGGTGACATACATGGCTTGTTTGAGATCAGGGCGGCCGCAGTCAAGTTCATGGCAGCAGAAAATGCCAAAAACGGCACACAGTGGCAGGTATTGGAGCCGAACCGGAAGATTCTGGTGGCGAAATGCGCGCTACCTTTGCATGTGACATGGGTGCCGAAGAGCCATGGCCTGTCTGGACCGAATGTTGCTGTGAGTTGTGCCAAGACCGTAAAGCCGACGATACAACATAAATGGGACGTGTTTGTGCCGGTCGACAAGAGGCCACAACGCGCCGCAGGTATGCCGGCAAACTCCTGAGATTCCCCAACGCGACGGGCAGTTCCGTCATTTGGACACGAACGGATGCGTTGGGCGTCGTAGAAGGCGGCTCGGCGCAAAAGCTACGCAGGCCGACTCGTCAGAGGCTCGATACAGTCGATACGGTGATGACGCGGACTGATGGTCCCTCTCGTCCCATGCCGCTCGGTCAACGTCTTCCGAAACGGTCATGTAACGCACAACTCGTCCCTGCCCGAGTCAAGCTCCGCCAGGGACGAGACTCAAGTACATTGGCGGCGGAACTACTCTGCCGTAGTCGGATCAATGACTGAGATGACTTCCGACACACGGTTTGCAGGAAAGCCACCTTGCTGGGCATGTTCGCGAACCTGCGCTTCATTTTCAGCGATGTAAACACAATAGATTTTATCGCCAGTAACATAGCTTTGCAGCCATTGAATTTGTGGCCCCATCTTGTTTAAGACACTGCAGGACTTCCGCGAAATGGCTTGAAGTTCTTGCTCAGACAACTTCCCGGCCCCGGGAATATCACGCTCAATAACGTATTTTGGCATAGCGGTCTCCTTGTGAGGTTTCCGGGCGAGCACAACGCTCGCCGGTTCTGTGCGTCACACATGCAGTGACATGTATTCGTTATATACCATGCTGGTGGGGTGGTGTTGTTGGAATTGCCATGAAACGTACCGGAGTCTGGTCTGCTATTCAGAGACGGGCTGATGTGTGGAGTGCTGTGAGAGCTGGTTCGGCTGATTGGAACGACGAATGCGCGGCTGGGGTGCGTGGGGGCTGCCGCGCGGAGGCAGTGGTGTAATGCATATAGTCAGCATTCATGCGCCGCCCAAGGCCATCATGGGATTGCATACCTGCTTTTGTACCGTCGCGTAGTACAAGTAGTAAATTTTTAAGCCTCACCCTTGATATACTTAAAAAATTTACCAACAACTCAGGCTCATTCTTTATGATCTGTTTAAACGTATTTAAAAATCTGTGGTACTGTGTATAGGTACAGTAATATTTTGCACCTTGTGCCGATGGATCTGGATTGAAATCCTTTGAGCTAATGTTTTAAAAATAGCGCAACCAAGAGTAAAAATATTTTCTCGCTCCCATATAAATTCATTTAGATATCAATAACAATCATTTGGCATTTCAATTATCCGCACTCGTTTAACTTTCAAGGATATCGTAAGGCGATGAGTCGCCGAGGAAAAATATGAGCGAAGAAATAATTCGTATGGTTGACGAAGCAATTGAGGAAGAATTAAATTCACAGGTCAACTCTTTAATTAAAAATGGTATCTCGATCAACCTCGCTGGAGAGTTTGTAGAGCACTTTTACGCGATAGGCAAGTTTGACATCGCCCAGTACTTTCAAGCGGGACTTGGCATCTTAATTCCAAAGATTATGGAAAATTCCGCCACTCGGAGTTTCATCGCAAGCCCAAACAATGCAAATTCTCGGGATTTAAAACGGATCGGCACTGCACTGGATTTCGGCGCATCATATCGTTGGCTACGTGACATGATTTACATGTCTTATGCTCAGCCAGATTCAGTGTCTTGGAAACTTCGCGGCAACACGATATTAGTCGGCATTAAAGATAAATCAATACCAAGACAATTTGTACATGAGCTTCAAATGTGCATCATGAATTCGCGGTCGCGTAAAGATGGGGTTGAATCAGGGACGTTCGAATATCGGACTTTGAAGGGAACCCAGCAATGGGATTTTAATGATACTCGAGTCACTTCGGCACTGAAGTCAATCAGTATTGAAAGCACTTGGAAAATTCAAAACTATTTCAATCACCTGCCTCCTGATTCGGAAGTCGACGTCGGCGGCTATAGCTATGCGATGTTTTTGTTAGTCTATCGAGAGATCCTTTCCCTTGCTTTGTACGAGCGTTATCACTCGTCCGCGAACTCGATCCCCTGTGTAGTTACCTATTCTGAAGATGCCCTTGCGGATGCAGTAGCAAGAGCAGTAGAACTGGATGTGGAAAAGTGCAGGGCCATTCTTCTAGATGTGTCGGAATGCTCCGATAGCACGCTGAACTATATCTCGGCCACACGTAGCTATGTCCTCTTCCCAAGTGGATTTTCCCTGAAGGATGGAATTGGATCTGCGCTGAAGCAGCTCGCAACACGCAATAGCAAAGGATTCTCTGGAACTTTAGCCGGTCCAATTGGTGAGTCTTTAGTTAAGGAGGTTGCAGGTTACTTTAGCAAATTTAAGAATTTCAAAGTAATGCAGGAAGTTTCTCTACAAGGTTTTGATCTTTCCTTACCAGACATCGACTGCCTGGCTATTTCTTACGAGCCATCGATGGGCTTTCACTTCTTCCTCTGCGAGATCAAGAATAACCTTCCTGCAAGCTGGGCCAAAGAATACTTAAAAGCCTTAGGAAAAAAAGGTTTTATCGAAAAAGCGTTGAGCCAGACAAAAAAGATATCACAATTTCTACGATCTCAAGAAGGGCAAAAGCTCTTGTACGACCTCGCTGTCTCATCTTTTCCTCACCTAGATCTGAAAATTTTGTTTCCAACTGGATTCTGCGGCGTTATTGACATGATTATTGTGTCGTCGCAAAGTGTTGGAATTTTTTTCCTGAGACTGAAATCACGATCATAGACAATGATGGATTAAGGCACATTCTGTCAAATTGCGACGGAGATGTGACTTATATCCAGCATAACCTGAGAAAATGGAATGAAACTCTTGATGCATGTTACACGCTAAAAAAGAAAAAATTAAAAATAGGCAAGTTAAACATCGAGTATGAAGCCCCTACATTGGAGAAAGTACTTAAGCTAGCACAAAACAAATATCTGTCTGTCGGTGTGCTAGAACAGATCGAGTCTGAATCCATGGATTCAGGATACAGGTATATCGATACGTTATTGGAGAAACGCTAGGTTGCATTGATCCACGATACCCGCTCGGTGTTGCACTCAGTCTGACGCTAACTGTGCACCAATTAGTAGACAGCCAACCAAGTGACGAAGATTTTCGGGGCACGAGCGGGGCACGAGGGTCAGGTCCGCTATTCGGACACGAACTGATGCGTCGGGTGCTGTGAAAGCTGGCTCAATCGCAAACCTAATTAGAACCACGAACGCGCGCCCTCGGCGCGCGAAGCTGCCGCGCAGCGGCAGCGGTTGGAGGATTCGGGGCGGGCTGGGCCGGTAGGCCCAGCCCTTCGAATCTCACACGCAGGGCGCGAAGGCGCCCGGGCGCGAGGGTCAGGTCCACTATTCGGACACGAACTGATGCGTCGGGTGCTGTGAAAGCTGGCTCAATCGCAAACCTAATTAGAACCACGAACGCGCGCCCTCGGCGCGCGAGGCTGCCGCGCAGCGGCAGCGGTTGGAGGATTCGGGGCGGGCTGGGCCGGTAGGCCCAGCCCTTCGAATCTCACACGCAGGGCGCGCAGGCGCCCTGCTCGCTTCCGCCAGGAAATAAAAAAGCCGCCCAAGGGGGCGGCTCTTCTTTTATTTCCTGGCGGAAGCGGTGTCAGCCACATACTGCTCCACAGAAATCCATCAAAAACCAGCATAGCAATAGAACATGCGCTTGTTCAGCTAACGCTTGTCCACGTGAATCCAATGGGATGCGCCACCATCGAGTAAAATTTTGATAGTCGATTTGTTAGTCGACCACTTAGGAGAGAGTATGACCAGAGGAATCCACCGTCTGAAGGCATTAACAATCACACAAACCAACAAACCCGGCCTGTACAGCGACGGCGGGGGATTGTACTTACAAGTAACCCGAGCAGGCGTCAAATCCTGGCTGTTTCGATATATGCGGAAAGGAAAAGCCCGCGCTATGGGACTGGGTCCGATACACACTGTTACGTTATCAAAAGCTCGGACCAAGGCGCACGACTGCCGAGAACAACTTCTTGCTGAAATAGATCCATTGGATGCAAAAACAGCCACCAAAGAAGCACATAAATTCGACGCGAAGCAGGCTATTACATTCCGGTCGTGCGCAACCGACTACCACGCTGCCCATGAGGATGGTTGGAGAAACGCAAAACATGGCGCACAGTGGTTATCGACAATCGAAACGTACGCGAATCCGATTATTGGTGACCTTCCTATCTCAACGGTGGACGTCGGACTGGTCATGCAAATTCTAGATCCAATCTGGAAGACGAAGACGGAAACGGCATCGCGTCTACGCGGACGCATTGAGTCTGTGCTCGATTGGGCGACTGTCAGTGGCTATCGTTTCGGCGCAAATCCAGCTCGATGGAAAGGGCACTTAGATCATCTACTCATCAGCCGATCAGCGGCCAAGAAGGTCGAACATCACCCAGCCCTACCATATGTGGAAGTTGCAGAGTTCATCGCTAAGTTGAAGGAGGATGGTGGCGTAACCCAACTCGCATTGGAATTTACCATACTCTGCGCTAGCCGAACGAGTGAAGTGTTGAACATGGTGTGGAGTGAAGTAGATTTACCATCAAGAGTGTGGATAATTCCAGCTGACCGCATGAAGGGAAATCGGGAGCATCGCGTCCCTTTGAGTGCAAGGGCTATTGACATCTTGCAACAGATGAGGAATCAATCAGACTTAAATTATGTTTTCCCAGGGCGTAAAAATGGAAAACCTTTATCCAATATGGCGCTATTGCAATTATTGAAGCGTATGAAAAGGAATGACCTTACAGTTCATGGCTTCAGGTCAACATTCCGCGACTGGTGTGCTGAAGTTAGTGACGCATCACGGGAAGTTGCCGAGATGGCGTTGGCACACGTAAGAGTTGATAAAACAGAGGCAGCCTACGCACGTGGAGACTTATTCGAGAAACGACGGAAGCTGATGGATGCCTGGGAGCATTATTGCATACGCAGAAATCAATAGAAATTCTGTATTTTAGTAACTTTAAAATTCATAGAAAGCAGATTATGTTTAATCTGACCGGTGCAATGTGGGTCGACAAATCAATAATAGTATCTTGGATGCTATACCCAAACCCAATTGACGATGATCAACGATTAGCAATTCGGCGTGCTATTGATCGAACAAGATATTTGAACATTGTAGAAGCAACAAAAAAACCACAAAAATCTCAACCCTATCGATGGGTTGAGACCTCAAAAAATGAATTAACCCGTGAATCCAATTTACCAGCACCAGAATCTGGAATATTTGCCAAAATATTACCTGATGATGAAGGGGTAGCTTTTGAATTAATTTCTCGTATGCTTGAAGAAGAAAGAAATTCAAAAAATAAGGAAGTGAAATCAGTCCAACTAGCATACCGCAAAGGATTTACGGCTGGTTGTGTATTACTTTGTTCATACATTTATGATAGCGATTTTTCCACCGAGAGAAATTCAAGCCAAGCAAAGAGCGAATCAGCAACACAAAACATAACTAAAATGAAAGCGAAAAGTGTCCAGAATTTCTTTCGAGATTTCAATTCGGTAGCCCACTTCTGGTCAGCCTACCATATCTGTACACCATACAGATTCACAGAAGCCTCGGAAAGAGGGATAATGGAATACTCTTCAAAAGAAGTACAGTTCGACTTTCTTGATCAAATCGATTACGAAAAATTCTTAAGTAATGCTGCGGAACTTATTAAGCATGGCTTAACGAAAAATACTGCAAAAACAACACTCATCAATTCTGAAACGGTGCTGGGTATGACCTTTCTGCCGGAAGCCCCAAACTCGCTGAGCATCTCACGAGAAATTCTAGACAATGTTCATAAGTCATACCTTCCAGGAAAGCGTGAAAATGCCTCGACCGGAAGATTTTAATATTTATCGGGGTGGCAAAGTCACTTTGCCATCTTTTCATCGGTTCAATTGCCCCTTACAGTTCGTTTGTGCAAGCCGCACTGACATTTAAGGAGCTCCAAGTGGACATTGATCCGTTAGACAAACTTCCCGTTACAATGATGATTTCTGGCCTGAGTCGTTCAGGAATTTATGCACTGATTGCCAGCAACAAATTTCCGAAGCCAGTAAAACTCGGTCGTGCTAGCGCTAGGCTGCGCTCCGAGGTTTTGGCTTGGGTCAACGCCCGCATTGTGGAGCGTGATGAAAAGATGGAAAAGACGGAAAGTTCGGGGGGATCGCATGAAAATTAAAATGACTCGAATCGAATTGCAGACTTGGCTGCTTGAAAAAGGTTGTGAAGTTATTGAAGAACGCCTCGTAAGTGCCATTAGCACAAATATGTACCTCAACAATAATGGAGTAATTGCCATTTATGACAATGGCACGGTAAACCTGCAAGGAAAACCACCTTTAGATTTTATAAATTCTTTTAAATATTTATGTGAGAAAAAATCTCTCTCAAAATTAGACACCACAGACTCTATTTCTGATGAAGATGTAATTTTTTTAGGCGAAGATACCAACATTGAGGGCTTTGAAAAGGATGTGACAGACCTTTCGGATTTTTTCGATCAAATGCTGATTGAAGCAAAAACCCCAGCCGTAGGTGTACAGGTTCAGCACAACGATGCCGTCAACGACGACGACGACAGTGGTTGGTAGCAAGCTGAACTCGCCATACCAAGACATGAAAAATACTAAATCCGCACAGAACGGATACCGCCAATATCATGCATATTTCATCGACTGTAACGAAAAACTCAAGCGAAATTTGCAAGGTATTGGCGTGTAATTTTCAAACCAATGCGGCATGTTACTGCATTTCAAAAGGCAAAACTTCTGACATACACCGAACCTGCGCTAACGCATCGCAGGACGGTCGTTGGACGGTGTAAAGGCTCAAAATGGCGATTAACGTCAGATCGAGTGATCGAATCACGCATATATATAACTAATGCAGTAACAAACCACAACAGTTGACCATGGCAATCGATAGTTAGGTACATCAGTTGCAGCACTTAACTAGCCACTTCGCTGCATCGCGGATACCACATGGCACCGATACCTGACGATCAAAGCAGATGCCAACACCCTTCAATAGGCCGACCACAATGTGTGACTCCATAACTATCTTGATCCTATTGCCTGACCAGTCTCAGGCTGAATACGACGATTGCAACTACCCCACCCGTGGCAAGGAGGACACTGACGAGGCAAGCAGTGACTTTAGGGATCAGTATCCGAAATCGCCATTGACGGGGGCTGGTTTCAAAATCACACCTGTTGGCGTCAAGCTCAACTCTGCTCGCAACATGGGCTCTGTTCAGACCAGTCGTATGCGCCATGGCAGGGTCGCTGGCTACGTAGTCGATTTCAACCCACCTGCCTGCGCTGTCGGGCACAACCGGCTATTGGTAAATGGGGTTCCATTTGCAGTTCAACTAGGGGTTAGATTGCTGCAATACTGGCTGGCAGACAATGGCTGTACAACTGGCGGACTTGAAGCCATAGGGTATGGCGACAAACGCATCATTTCGGTTACGCCAACATTCTTGTTTAAGTTCGCCTCTGAAGATGAAACCCGTGTAGTCCTTGCCCATTACCGCATGCAAATGGAGACGCTGTGCAATCCACGGAAGCCGAAGCCAGGGCAAAAGGCGCCTGCATATTCCATCCCAGCTAAGCCGCCTGAAGGTCAGACGACATACACGTACACTACGTACCTGAAGCGACGCGAATATACATTAGACTGCTACGTAAAGGTCGCCGGTGCCTGTGGGGCATTTTTCAAACGCATACCAGACGCAGGAGCAGAAGTCGAAGTCGAAAGGGATTCAAAATGTACCCTTCGGATCGGCGTGAAACTCAATGGCAAATGGCTGGAGAATCATGACCTGCATGAGGTGCAAAACTGGGTTGGCAAGGCGGGTATTAAGGCCTATAAGATGGCGTTTGCATTAGTCCGTGCTGAACTCAGGCTTGATGATGCCTTACGGCCAAAACAGTTACGGTCCCCAAGCGTAAAAGCATTGAATTTGCCGAAGAACGATCAAACATTGCTTCTTTACCATTTGAAGGGGAACATTGCACGAGAGCACGATATGTTAAAAATGCTGTCTCCCTTGAAAGCGAGTAAGGCTTATTCTGCCAGCAGGAAGCGGATCTACGACCGTATCCGGATTGATCTCGACATCGAATATTCGCTACAACTCAAGGCCGTCTACCCTGAGCTCACCGATATCCTGGCGTACCCGGGCGAGTACAGCCCGTCTACCAAGGTGGCGTCATTCATTTATTCACGTGTGAGCGTACCCTCTGCGATTGAAAAGTTGGAAAAGTTGACGGCTGAATTGTTAGAAGCCAGCGCTCAGTCGACGTTCCATCCGGTCACAGCGAACGTATCTATCTTTAAGAGCCGCAGATCTGCCAAGGTGAAACACTCTGATGAAAATCCTGGTGCGCGTGGTCGTGGCATTAGCAATGTACCCTTGCCGCCAGACGCGTTGGCTTAAGGTTTTTTGGGTAGGCGGCAAGTAAGCTATTTGTACGTGATCAACTGCGCAAAATGCAAATTTCAAGAGTAACCCTGCTTCATCAATGCAATTTATACATTGGCTATACATTTTGAAGGATCGGTCATGACTGCAATCTGCAAGTGGGGAAACTCTCTCGGCCTGCGCCTACCAGCACCTGTTGCTGCGGCAGCTGGCATTAAGAACGGTACGCGTGTTGGGATACGCTTGCTGGACAATGGTTCAATCCTTGTGACGCCGCTGTCAGGATCCATCTCCATAACAGACGCTGGCCCGTTGGCTAAGACATTGCCAAATACAGAGAAATGGTGAGTATTCTAGGGAAACACTGATTAATTCGCAGCACCCTGTTCCTGCTGGGGCGCCGAACTGAGACAATACAGTCACACCTACTGCCCGCCGTCAACCATACAAAAGAGCTTTTCCGACCTGGAATATGCCGCCAAGGAAAAGCTGACCCGACGCGACCGCTTCCTTGCCTAGATCGACAACGTGACGCCTTGGGGCAAACTGCACAAGGTCATTGAGCCGTTTTATCCAAAGGTCGAGGGCGCCAGCCGTCCACCGATTGGGCTGGCGCGGATGTTGCGTATGTATGTGGCCCAGCAGTGCTTTGGTTTGTCGGACGAAGGCATAAGGACGCCGTCTACGACAGCCAGTCGATCCGTGCCTTTGTTGGCATTGACCTGGGCCGCGAGTCGGCTCCGGATGCAACGACGTTGCTGAAGTTCCGGCACCTGCTGGAAGCAAACAACCTGACGCGCCAAATCTTCGATACCATCAACGGGCATCTGGCTGAGAAAGGTCTGATGATGCGCGAAGGCACCATCATTGACGCCACGCTGATCGCCGCGCCACCGTCAACCAAGAACAAGTACGGCAAACGTGATCTGGAAATGCACCTGCCGAAGAAAGGCAACGCCTGGCACTTTGGCATGAAATCCCATGTCGGCGTCGATGCCGATTCTGGCCTGGTGAATACGGTTATCGGCACGGACGGCAATGTCGCCGATGTGACCCAGGCGCGCTGCTGCATGGCGAGGAGACTGCCGCATTAGGCAATGTCTTTTAGCAAGGCGTGAAAAAGCGGCCTGAAAACATTATCAAACCCATATCATCATACATATTTTTCATTAATAAAATCAATGACTTGCAACCGAATTTCGTCAGGCATCGCGGGCGTCGAGACGAACGAAGAATGCTTGCATTTGATACAAAAATCACACTTTTCACTCATTTTTCACTCATTTTTCAGGCAAAACCTTATGAAAAGCATCGCTCCGAGCTCAATTCGCGCTTGCCGAAGAAAAATGTGTATAACGGTATGGATCAGACGCTGAAGTCAGATTGCGATGGGCAAATAGCAGCCGCAAGGCATGCAACAACTCCGAAATATAATGACATAGGGTATCGGTTTAGGTACAGTTTCTTATCTATCCCGCTGAGATCCCTATATGAATCACAACATGACTCTTACATGCTCCACCTGTTTGAAAGACATTGACTTTCGGTTGGGCATGTCAAACCGCGACCTTCAACCATTTAGCTTAGCTTGTCCGCATTGTAGCGCGCTTATCAATATTACGATTGGTAAAGGCGTCGGCTTCAAGGTGGAAGGCGCAGAGCAGCTAAGTGAGCGCCAATACGGAAAATTCGACGGGCGAAATCCTTTCGTCGATATGCATCTTGATTTCCCTGTTTACTTTGGTCCGTATGTGATGGGTGCTACGCCGTTTTTGATGGCGATTCAAATGATTCAGAAAAGTGCCAAAGCAACAAACTTCGGCAACCCAATGGAGTTATATCAGTTTCACAACAATAGATTAATTCAACTAAATCACTTCCGTGAGAAAAGCGAAAAAATAAGAAATATCATTCGCCTATACCATGGGAAAGACAAGAAACTATTCAAGAAGCAGGTGGGTGATTTTCTTGAAACAAAAGAGAGTTCCTCCCTCCTTCCTCAAGATATTAATGCGACTTTGTATAAATTCATTAGCTTTGTGTTTCTTCCATTCCTGGATCACCATACAATTACCAAATTCGTAGAAGATTTTGGACCGTTTGTAATGAACTTAGCTGAAACGACGAATGGAGCATTCGATAAGTTCGTTGACAGGCTTGTCGATACCAGGTTCTTACAAAATGTACAGCGTGATACCCTTAAACTGTACCCTGAAATTTATGATGCAGAGCTACCGCTTAGGCCGGCACTTTTGCTGGACTTCATTGATTTCTATGACCGTAATAAGGTAGCAGCGAGAGTTTCAAATGAAGATTTCGATACCTACAAAGACCTCTACAAAGACATTGCAGAAGTATTAGGGCGCCAACTTGTTTTGGTTGCAGGACTCAACAATCTTTATCATCGTGGTAATTATGATGATTTTTCAAAGCCTGAACATGGGGCCGCTCTTTCATCACTCGACAAGTTTGCCGATAAGACACTGTCAGACAAATTCAAATACCTAGACGACTGCTGGTACATAATAAGTAAAGACGTTGTAGATACCGGAGTTCGCAACGCCATATCACACTATACAGCCACATATGATCCAGTATCACAGGTAATTACTTATTACCCAGACAAAGAAGGCGTTAGACAGGAGAAGGGTGAAACAATGTACTTTCTGGACTTCATGAGAATGATTCTTCAGTTATTCCGAGAAGTTCACTATCTTCATCATGTTATTAAAATTCTCTTCTACTATGAGCATCTTATTCGTTCCAAAGCCCGGAAATAAGCACTTAGGCCGTTCTGCGATAGTCCAACGGACGGCACCGTCACACGCATTATGTGTGATTGAAAACTGTTTGATGGCTTAACCAGTTCCAAGCGCTAACTATCGAAAAGCCACCATTATCGATAGTTAGCGTGACTCTTTATGCAGCTCGCCGCTTGTGGCGAAGCTCGCCCGCTTCATTAATTAGACGCTCTCCTCTGACTGACTCAGTTTCTCGGATCAACCATAGCCAGTTATCTCCCGTTGCCGAGTCATCGTTACGAAGAAGTAGGTCGATATCTTCTATGGTATGCGCACGGAGCATACTAGCGACGTAACGAACACGGTTTAAATCGACTGGACCTGCTAGTAGCCTTTTAATTAACGCAGCGTGTACTGATCGGTGAAGTGGATTGCTGGTTGCACCAAGCCGCCACATTAAGGTGCCCTGATCAATAAGTGGGGATTCTATACAGCGATAAAGTTCCGAAACGGGGAACGTATCAAGCGCATTTCCAAACACGCTAGGGATCAGCCCAGTTAATTTTGAAGTCGTCAACATGTAGTCGAGAAGGTCCGCATCATATGTCTTTATATTTTGGAGGGATTTTAAAATCAGCTCACTTTTTTCAGCATCGTTCTTCAATTGTCCGAGCACTATTTTTATGGCAAGTTCCGGCAATAATGACAAAATTTTCGGTGTAAAATCCTCATCCCAATTAATTATGCTACGCATTGCTATAAGATGTGAAAAATCGATGGATTCACCGTTCAACAGCGGAATCAAAAAAGTTCCGCCATTTTTTTGCCAGTCAATATAAAGTTGTAGTGCCTGTGATAGATGATAAGCCGGAAGGTCATTCAGTTGTTGACAGACAAATCCGACAAAGCCAGGTGAATCGGCTAAGTCCACTTTTGCCATAGCGTTTAACATGTCCTGTGCCACCTTAGGTTGTATCTTTCCACGAGCACGTTTCAGAATTTCAAAAAGCAAAGACACGGGCGCAGTGTGTAAAAACCTCATTACATCGAGTGCAGGAATATCCCCCTGCTCATCGAACGTTTCAGGTAGCTCTGCAATGAGTTCCGGTAGGACTAGAATGCCATGGCGTGCAATCAGTACGCGCCAGCCGACTTCATGATGACCATTATTAATCCAAGCCCGAGCAGTCTGATCTTCAATATTCAGGGATAATATTTCTTTAAGCTTGTGATGTTGGTAGGCGTTTGGTTTTGCGAAGGCAATTTTCTGGAATTCAGCGATCCATGGTTGGCCTTTTTCAGCCACCGCAAACCCTAAAAGCTCTTGAGCGCGCACTGTCATCGAATTAAAGTCCCTAAGCAGAAGTTTAAATTCAGAATCTTCGCCGCAGCTCGCCAGCGCTTCATTCAGATTAATCCAACCACTCGAATTCGGAGTAACTATTGTTTCTATTAAGCGTTCATAGTTCGTCGCAATGTACTGAGCCAATTCGCGATTGCATCTGCGTGCCTTTGCACCATTCAATGCCCATGGTCTCTGACGAAACAAATCGTCTAGGTATGGCCATCCCCAATCGGGAACACTCGCGTCACAAGCTAACGCAGTTCCTAGTGCGGCCAAGTACGTGATTTTACCTTCTGATGCTACTTGTTCAAGCCATGGAACCCATTCTGAACCTCCACGCTCACCGATAACATCGAGAACCATTCCACTTCCTTCTGAACCGATCCAATCGGCAAGGATCGCGCGCTGGGCATAAAGTACCTCAGGCTTCAGCGCATTTGGCCAATCGGAAACGTATAGATTTGAAGATGTCAGCATGCTCAAGGTGTCGAGTGCTTCTTTCAAATGCGTCGAGCTACCTTTGGCAAGCGCGGCCAGTGCCCCCCGATTACGTACTGCTAAACGTGTGTCCTTTAATAATTCACATATAGCGGCATTTAATGCATTAGAAACAAGATCATGATGAAGGGCGTTGTCAAATACAGCGGCCAGAACAAGATCTTCATGTATAGTGATCTCAACATCGATTTCCTTCGGTCGAGCACCAGACTGTAGAGCTAGGCGATAACTCTCGCGAGTGTGTAGTTGGTTGATCGCGCCTGTGGCGGGTTTGTTTAAAAGTCCTAGGCCAACTAGCCAGCTCCAATAAAGATCATGGATTGGTAGGGCTTGTCCATTGCGCTCGACAATAGTTCCTAAACGTTGAAGGAGTTTTACGGGCTCTGTAATTTTTCTTGTAGAGGCGAACGATTCCAAATGGGCTACTAAAGAGCCGTAAGAGCGATCGCCGGATAATGCAGCAGCTGCAACTGCATCTGCCAGCACTGTGGTAAAACCCTCGGGATGTTCTCTAGCAAGGTGATGATGAAACTGACGTAGCAACGCACCGGTCGCACCTGTCGATGATGCTAGATGGACATGGATTGTTAGAAGTAACGGGAGCCGTAGTAGATCAATGACCGAACTCTGCGGGAGCGGTTTGCCTGGTTGTGCTGTAGTCAAGACGTCGGCGACCTGCGTAGGAGTAAGGAGTTCAAGTGCCCAAGTCTTAAATGGTGTATCGCTAACACTGGAAACCTTCCCGTTGGCGATTATCCGAGTGTTTTGTAGAGCCCTTAGGGTTCTCTGTTTTTCCCTCGCATGTTCGCCGCTAGCAAATTCGGACCACCCATCGATCAAAATACAAACTCGCTGGTCGCGAAGAATATCGTCAAGTTGAAGTCCTGGCGCCGCCTGCTTGAGCATAGCTGCGAGATCGTCCCAACTATCAACTTGGCCGGCAGGCAGGAAAAGCGGAATGAAGTTTCCGTCCTTCAGCAAATGAACGGCAGCTCGCCATAAGGCGTGTGTCTTGCCAGAGCCGGGCGGGCCGAGAATAAGATGTCGTCGCTGCTCCGCAGATACAAGCAGAGCAATTAAGTTGCGAGGGGAACCATTCTGTGATTTATCTACTTCGATGACTGTTCGTTCTATTTTCTCTGCAAAGTCTAAAGCGTTAAGAGCAGTTGATGTGACATCGGAAAAAGCATTCTCATCGACGGTGGTTTACCCGCATCAATAAGGGAACCCGCCATTGCTTTGAGTGCCGATATTTCTGGAAGACTTTCCTTTTTTATACTTGATGTTGCAGGAAAGTCGATTCCGAAGCCCGATAAAATTTCAAAGGCAACAGCAGTTGCTGCATCTGCGGCGCGTTCTTGTGATCCTCCGCGATCGGCATTTGTTTTCCCAGATAGAAGATCTGATATACCACGAACAACACATCCTTGGACTGGATGGTTGATATGTACTCCCTCTAGAAAACCTCGTCCTTCCATCTCAATTGCCACGGCATCACCATACAAATTCTGAATTAGTTTGGCGGTCGCTGCACGTTTGCTTGCGACGACTTTTTCCCCGGCTGCTATTGGGCCAACATGTAAGACTGGGGTATTGTGAGATAACTGCGGATTAAGGCGTGACCTCCACTTCTCGATTTGACGCATGCTCCTTGCACGTTGTTCGAGCGCATGGGAACTTGTCAGCAAGGTAGGGCGGCCCTTAAAGCCGTTAGCATTGTCTTTCCCCGACTCATATCCGTAAACTTTCGTCGCGACGACAATATCGCCAACGACAACATCTTTCACGCCACCAGCAACTCCGATGAAAAACGCTACACTTGGCTTATAGTGTTCGCAGGCCCTAGTAGCGATAGATGCAGCGGCTACGTTACCCGCTCCGGTTTCAGCCACGGCTATATCCCAATCCTCAAATTTTCCTCTAAAAAAAGCGGTACCTGATACCGTCTCGGTCGAAATGTCGGTTAGATGGCGTAATACGGCCTTTGTCTCCAAAGCAAGTGCGGTAAGGATCACCGCACTTGAATTTATACGCATGCGGTTGGATGTGGACATATAGTCTTTCTGCGAAAATGGGAAAATTGCAATCATATCAGATTGCCATATGAAAAAAACACGGATTGTCACTTCGCAATTTTTCTGCGGCCCAAATAGTTATCTTGCTCTTCTCTACATAGTCGTGTCTACCGTATAGTTACCATTTTATCTCCGGCCTACGAGGGGGCACCATAATTCAGTGAGCTAAAATACCTGCATTTTTCTGCTAAACTTGCGATTCTGCTGTACCCATTGACTAGCACGGTTCTAGATGACTCAGGAAGAATTCAGCACATACAGGGCTCTCGTCGAGTCCCTTTTCAATCCTCTATGGCTTGGAAAGTCCGCGCCACATCGGCTAAGAACCATTTGGCGACGAACCGACAACCTTGCCAGAGTTGAGGTTGCGTCGCTGGGCTTCTTCATTAAGCAGTTGCAGACGGAGCACAAGAAATGGCTTGCGGATACCGCCAGGGCTATTCGAGAGCAAACACAGAGTCCTCACGGCCTGCTCTTTGAAATCGTCATTCTTGGTAGCCTTGCTGCCCGTGGCATGAAGGTCCGTCCCATGAAAAAGAATCATCCCGGCTATGACGCCGAGGTGTCGGGTCAAAATGGGCATACGCTTCGTGTATCTATCAAAAATCATGATGTTTCAACGCACGAGGCGCAGTTCCGGTTCGCGAGCGCGAGACTGGCCAACATCGTACGTCGGCGTGTACTTGCGTCAGGAGGAGGATGGCAGGCAGTCATTCGATCTCGCACCCATCTAGACACGCATGCATTTGAAGAGATCGCCGGCATCTTGAGGCGCTCGCCTATTCTATCCGGTGAAATTGCGCCCCGCCATTTGATCCAGAAGAGAGGGGCGTCCGTCCAAATGCTAAAGATTATCGATCCAAAGTTTCTGCCCGGTTCGTACACGTGCAATGTTAGTTGCCCACAAACTGCGTATGAGCAGGATAGGTTCCAAAGTAACATCAATAAAGCAATCAAAAATCTTGACCAGTATTCACTGCGAGATCCCGGGCACAGTAATGTGATCTTTATGCGAGTTCACGGCTCAACAGATGTCGAGGGTGTGAAACGCTACGCGCGCGAAGCTATTGCTAGACCGGGCTGTTCGGTGGACGCGATCCTGTTGTACCAGGCGGTGGTCGGTCACAAACACTCTGCTCAGGGAATAACGTATTACACATGCGAGGTGGTCTCGCCTCAATATAAAGGTCCTAGCCTTAAATTTCCATTGCAACTGCTATCAGGCACTGTCGTTAACAAGCCCCTCGGCAGGGAGCTCGCAATCGTGTCGGGTAAAGAGTCTTTAGCCATTGATGACATCACAGGAGAATACAGCTATCAGCGTGGACAACTACGCTACAGGTTCGACGGCGCCGGTACGTCCTTCGCGTATCCCGATTCGCTCCTTGGAATTGAACAAATGATAATAAGCGAACGGTCAAATGGTCAAATTCACCTTGTTCAACCTTTTGTGCAGGATGAAGATCTCTTCCTTCTCTAGGGAAACGCTGGATCAATTCGGTTTTCTCAGGAGGTTGGCGCGGAATATTCGACAGGTGAGCCGTTCAAACCCTTTTTTGCTCAATTTGAAGCGATGTTTCGCATCTTTCTGAATCCAGACGGATTACGTGATTCGGTGATCGTAAAACGTCTTCTGTCCAGTATCAGTTGGTAAAGCCGAACAGAGTAAAAAGCGGTGTGGTGTTCTTGGCCAAGCCGTGATAGCGCGTTTTGCGATGACGAAACAGTTTCTTGATGACATGAAACGGATGTTCGACTTTCGCCCAGCAAGCTGGCCTTAAGATGCTCCGACTTCTCCGTCAGGTGCCCCAGCTTGTTATTGGGCAGCGCCTTGCGTTTGGAGCGCATCAGGGCCACGTGTCGATCTCGGCAAGGAAGCGATGGCGTCGAGTCAGCTTTTTCTTGGCGACATATTCCAAGTCGGTGAAGCTCTTTTGCATGATGGATCGCGGGCGGTGAAAGTGTCACTATTGTTTCAGGTCGGCGCACAGTAAGGAACCGTATCCGGCGAATAAATCAGGACATTGCCATCCTGGAACGTCGCCTGACAGACTCCTTGCGAGGAACGGAGCAGTGCAAAGAGTTGATCAAAATTCCAGGCGTCGGTTTGCTCACAGCGACCGCAGCGGCTGCCACGATCGGCGATCCTGCCACCTTCAGTTCCGGTCGTCAATTTGCCGCATGGCTCGGCTTGGTACCGCGACAGACCGGAACCGGCGGACGCGTGCGGCAACTTGGTTTAAGCAAGCGCGGCGACGTCTATCTGCGGACACTGCTCATGCATGGCGCCAGGGCGATCATCGCGCGCAGCAAGCACTCGCCTTGGATTGAGGAACTCCTCAAGCGCCGGCCATACAGCGTTGCGGTAGCGGCGCTGGCGAACAAACTGGCGCGCACCATTTGGGCGGTGTTATTTCACCATACCCCATTTGACCCGAGCATAGCTCGGGGCCATCAATATAAAAAGCACGCCACAGCACAGGCCAATACCATTTCACTTCAGGAGCGCAAGCGACGAACACATGATGGCGAACAGGTAGGACCGGGGCGAGGATAACCTGATAGGGAATTGGAGCCGTTGAACTCGCAAATCAGATAAGGACCTCGTCAGCGAATTCCATCAGGGCCAGCAGGTAATCGACCTGCATCAACAGGCCGGATATAAGACTGCGACCTCAACTGGACCCATCTTGTAAAGTTACTTGACCTCCGGGAGGCGTCCATATAAGCGTTTCCCTAACTGTACTCGCATCCGCAAGGATGCATTTATGATGATGCCGTGAGCAGACTTACAACAAACTCGGAATTTTTCTCTTTGCAACTGGTCTAATATAGCGTGCAAGCGTCACGTCCGACCGGTGTCCTGTCTGCTCACGAATTTGGTAAGGTTGTAAGCCAACGGTCGCGGCCTCGGTGCAATATCCCGCGCGCAGGCTGTGACCCGCCACCAACTTTGCAGCGTCATTTCCTGCCATGCTGCGAACGGAAGACTTCACAATCAAAGCGACGGACTGAGGCGTTAGGCCTTTGCTGCCTAAGACTTGGTCGTGTCGGTTAATCGGTCTGAATAATGGGCCATCGACAATCCCGGCCAACTCAAGCCAATTCTTTAGCGCCTTGACCGGACAACGACTACCTCTCGCATGCGGGATGAACACGGTTCGTCCTACTCCTTCTTGGTCTGTCTTAGACCGTCGAATCAACAACTCCACCCCCTCGAATTGCGTCATGTCTTCGTATTGCAGAGCAACCAGCTCAGAACGCCGGAACGCGCCGGAAAATCCGATGAGCAGAAGCGCCTTGTTGCGTGCAGCCTTCATCGGCGCCTGCTGATCGATATGCACCATCATTTCCAGCAGGTCGTCCTTGACGAGGGCCGTTACGCGGCGCTGCTTCGTGCCGAGCGTCCTGCGAATCCCCTGCATCGTCCGTTTGACCAAGTGATCCTTCACTGGCGATTCCAGCCCTTGATCAGTATGCGCCCTATGGATAGCGATAA
Organism: Janthinobacterium sp. C22; assembly: GCF_057919405.1. Taxonomy (NCBI): domain Bacteria; kingdom Pseudomonadati; phylum Pseudomonadota; class Betaproteobacteria; order Burkholderiales; family Oxalobacteraceae; genus Janthinobacterium; species Janthinobacterium sp. C22. Next base: position 5,450,804 of record NZ_CP193659.1, read on the forward strand.
GGCGGTGTTGCAGAGTGGCGACCGCCAAAATATCGGCAAAGCTTGCCAGATATTCAGCGACCATCGCGGCGCTTGCTGGTATGGCCCCACCATGCTGCTTGAAATGACGAATGTCCGCGTCGTAGGCGCGCGTGGTGGCGTTCGACTGAGCCGCCGCTGAGTAGCTAACCACTAGCGCTGATGGCGCCGCCTGATGCGTTATGATAGGTGGCACGACATGGATACATTTCGACGAATTCGTGGCGATCTTGCTTGAGGTTTTCATATTTGCTTTCGATGCGCTCTGCCGGGCAGTTGCGCTGAAGAGAAACTCTGCAACCAGATCATTTTTCCATGCAGCAGCGACACCTATCGATGCGGAAGGATTCAAACGGTTACAGCGGAAGTGACTGAAATGACGATGCGGCAACTAGTACCTGGGATATGCAGATTGATAGATCAACCATCTGAAAAATTCAGCTTATGCACGATCAGCCTTGTCTATCGGCCAGCGTGCTCCGACTGGAATACGCGACTTCAATACTCGCTTGGCAGCAGCAAGGTGGTGACCGACCGGTCTGCCTCGGTGATTACCCACAGACAAGCTTTGCCGATATCGTAGGCTGAGAACACACGCAGTCCATGTGTGATCGCATCAAGGTTCGATTGCGCATCCTCCGCGCAGATAGATCCAAAGTCACCGTGACGATGCCTGGTCAGGTAGTCGGAAGCATTCACTCCAGCTTGATCAAGTAAATCCAAAGCCCCTGGCGTAGCCACGGTAGCACCTAGAGCAAATTTAGGAAAATCATGTGTCACTGCCTGCCCTGTATTGCAGGGCAACCAACGGCTATTGTAAAAATTTTTCATGTCAACCTTTGATGGTAAGAAATTACGCACGTGCGTACACCGCAGCCTCGACAGAAGAGAGATGCACGGTTTTGCTGATTTGAGGATAGGGAACAGCAGGTCAGAGTAGTTTTTGACCTGCTTGCAAACTAATTGAAGGCATCAATTGACGTAAAGATGCTGTTACTGGAAGGGAACTGCGGGGACTGACAAATGCAATGAGACTACTTGCATGTAGAGGTGGCAGCAGCTATGGCCTCATTCCGCACAAGCTCTTCCATACCAGCACTGGAGCGAAACTCTTCCCCAGCGGCTGTAGCGGCCGCGGCAGCCTGCTCAACTTCGCTGGAGTGCTGTTTGTCCCAAGCCACCATTTTTGCCTCTACGCAAGGAGAGACCTGAGTTGAAGCGTCTTGATCATTGCCCTTTTGCTCACTTCGCGCAGGCGGCGTTACTGCAGCAGTGGAAGATTTAAGTTCGGGACGGTTGGTACCTTCACTAACTGCAGCCCATTCAGCAGCATCCCGACTAAATGCTAACTGCACCAGCTCGCCCCTTAACCGCCAGCCGCTCTCTGATTTGACTAGCTCACCAGCACCAGAGATATCATACTTTTTCGTTGGTAAGCCTCGGATGCGCACATCCACCAATTGCGCAATAACGAAATGGCAGCCTAGATAGGCCGTGTCTCGTTCATGAGCCATAAACGCACTCGATGTTTCCTCTGGCGTTGCTTTTAGAGTTAATTTGGCTGAAAAATCGACCTGATAGGAATCCTCGGTTGCAATTCCATCCAACTTGCGAACATCGCTTACTGACCATAATGGGCAGTTCGACAGCTCTGCCATTACATACGGCTCTATATCCGAAGCACCTGGCTTCGGCTGGCCGCATGCTGAAAGTATGCAGGCAGAACTAAGAATAATCGCCCCTCTAAAGACTTCATGCATGGTGGGCAAAAATAGAATTTTCCGGCAACTTAGCCGGTCCTTTGTCGCGTTCAGTTGCATAATGCTCCTCATAGATAATGTTGAAAACGGCTGGCGACTCACACCTAGCTACTCAAACCCACCTGCCCTGATTGAGCGACGGGATGCCGATTCGATAGCAGCGATGCATTCGTCCCGCTTTTGCTTGTTGGTGAAAGTCATCGCCCGCGAACCGAATGTGCCGTGTACGTACAGGCTTTTACCGGCTTCGCGGGTGATCTTTGTAATTGCGGACAGGGGAACACTGTCTACAGTTCCCATATCTCTCAAGATGCGAAAGCTCAGGTAGTCGGTAACCCCATAGCTGGCCATATCGCATGGAAGCACAACTCTGTCCTGCAAGGGGTCGACTAGAACACCGAAATACGTTGCGGCGAGCCAGCAAGCAACCTGTCGGCCCAAGTATAAGAACAGGAGGGCAAGGCATGGTGCCACGACGATGCTGAGGTACCAAGGCCCCTGTACGAGCGCAAGAATCAAGTAAGCCGACACGATCGTGAGAACGCCCCCAACACCCAGTGGATACCAAAGACTTTCGGTATCGAAAATCCGCTGCGATGAAGCGTTCGCAGCAAACTTCCTTTTTAACCGGCTGTAGTGTCTCCACGCGAAGACAAGAAACGGAATGAAAACGATCATGCTCAATGCGATGTACAAATCGCTATCGTCCTTCTTTTTTGCTGCCAATTGAATCTCCTTAATGAGGAATACAAGAATAGCCAATCAATGAAATAACACTTTGAGTTTACTTATTGTCTCATGGAAATTATTTTAAGCAAACTCAAAGTGGGTGGAGTTAGCTATCGAAAAAATGGATGCTTGCGCCTGTGACAAGCCTCCAATACCAAAAATGCGATGCGCAACTGCTGTTCGCCGCCAACATGAGACGCATACGCCTCGCCAAATCTCTGACCCAAGAGAAGGTCGCGGAGTATGCCGAGCTGCACAAGAATTACATTTCTTCCGTTGAACGCGGCGAGAGAAACATTTCAATCTGCAATATCGAGCGCATCGCACGCGCTCTTGGTGTGTCCATGGCAGAGTTGCTGTCTCCCTCACCGCCTCAGGAATAGAAGATAAAGTCGATCCCTTTACCTACACATAGACGCGCGCCATCTCACTTCTTCGTCGATGAAGCGATCTTTCCCATCGGATGCACGCCGATATACCAAGCAGGCAGTAACACATCGAGATCAGTACGGACGTGCAACTTCACATCTGCTACCGCAGGGTCAATTGCGTAGGTGACAAACTTCCCGTCGTGACTGCCCTTGGCCTTATGGACGACAACAAAGCGCCCCATCTCCCAATCGGTGTCGTAGTCGACCAGGGCCATGCAGAGATCCGGCAGGGTTGCTGGGCCGGTGCACTCTTTCCACACTGTTGCTACCCAGCCATACTTTGCGAAGATACTCGCGAGAAAATCGGCATCGATCCAGTGGCTATACGGCCCAGTTGCAGGCATGCCAAGCTCCTCTGCCTTTTTGAAGACATCCTCAATCGTTGTGGAGGCGATAATCGCAATCGATGCGAATGCATACGCGTGACGATCCTTGGTGCCAACATGTTTGAATGCTGGTTGGAAGCCTGCGGCGCTGGAAGTCACTACATTTGGGAGGATTGGTACGGTGGTCATATTTGTTCCTTGAAATGATAAAAGAAGCGCGTAGCAACGCCTGCCCGAACAAGCGGCGACCAAGATCAGGCTGTAATGACATAGGGGGAATGCTGAAGCATCGATCCGCCGTCCTTGCTTCGGAGGCGACTTGCTCAGACTTGCGGCGCTGCGCGATGAATCGAGTTCTGCACAATGAACGGTGCACAGTTTGAACTCAACATCAATATTTTACCACAAAGACAACATTAACAATAAGCTAAATAACTTTGCCGCCTTCGCTGCTGCTCTAACCATTCAGAAGGAATTTGCTATGCATATCGGCGAACAGCGGCTGAGCATTCGTGCGCAACATGCCAGAGAACCGCTTAAGCGGCCAGACAAGCACATAACGCGCATCATGTGTCACTTTGCATCACCGACGACGCGAAATGGCATACAGCGCGGGATTTTTGGCGCACACGGAACTTCAAGAAAAATCGATGGACAATCTAAGACTGCAGAAAGCAGTCCTTGAGGAAGAGGAAGAGGCAGAGGCAGACCTACTCTCCGAGCAGATGAAAGGCACTGAAACCAGATTACGAGCCTAAACCATCTGCAGCCAACAAATACGCACTATGAATACAAAACGATTTGATAGTTGAATTGTGTGTCGGCGCATGATAAAATAGAAAAAGCCATTAAAAATCAATGGCTTATCTACATATCTTGGCGGAAGCGGTGAGATTCGAACTCACGAACAGTTTAACCCGTCGCTAGTTTTCAAGACTAGTGCCTTCAACCACTCGGCCACGCTTCCAGATGGCAGCATTATACATAAAGGTCACTGGCTTACCAATGGCTAGTACTGTCGTGGCCTTACTCCCCCAACGGCAAGGGCTGGGGCAGACGCCCTACAGGCCCCAGTTTTCCCGCAGCGCCGTCTCGAACTCCCCCGCCGGCAACGGGCGCGAGAACAGGTAGCCCTGCACTTCGTCGCAGCCTGAACTCTTCAGGAAGGCCAGCTGCTCGGCCGTTTCCACGCCTTCCGCTATCACCTTGTGGTGCAGCTGCTGGGCGATGCTGATGATGGTGCTGGCGATGGCGCAGTCGCTGGCGTCGGTCGGGATGCCGGTGGTGAAGGACCTGTCGATTTTCAGGGTGTCGATGGGGAAGCGCTTGAGGTAGGACAAGCTGGAGTAGCCGGTGCCGAAGTCGTCCAGCGACAGGGCCACGCCCAAGGCCGTGATGCGGTCCATGATGCCGATCACGCGCTCGATGTTGTGCATCAGGGTGCTTTCCGTGATTTCCAGTTCCAGCCAGGCCGCTTCCAGGCCGTAGCGGGCCAGGGTCGCCGCCACCCGTGCGGGCAAGGCTGCCGTGAATTCGCGCGCGGAGACGTTGACGGCCAGGCGGATGGGCGGCAGGCCCGCCTGTTTCCACGCCTGAGCCTGGGCGCAGGCCGCTTCCAAGACCCATTCGCCCACCTGCACCACCAGGCCCGTCGATTCGGCCAGGGGGATGAATTCGGCGGGCGGGATCATGCCGTGCTGCGGGTGGTGCCAGCGCACCAGCGCTTCGGCGCCGATGATGCGGCCGCTGCCCAGCGCATACTTTGGCTGGTAGTGCAGCAGCAGTTGCTGTTCAGATAATGCCTGGCGCAAGCCTGTTTCCAGGCGCATGCGTGCCTGCATGCCCAGGTTCATGTCCTGGCTGTAGAAGGCCACGCTTTCCGCTTCGCCGCCGCTGTCCTGCTTGGCGCGGTACATGGCGATGTCGGCCAGGCGCAGCAGGGTTTCCGCATCCTGCCCGTCCTGCGGATACACGCTGATGCCGATGCTGGCGCCCACGCGCAGGTCGTGGCCTTCGATCAGGAACGGTTCCACCAGCGAAGCGAGCAGCTTTTGCGACACCATGCTGGCCTCGAAATGCTGGCCGATGTCGAACAGGCCGACGGCGAACTCGTCGCCGCCCAGGCGCGCCACCAGGTCCTGGTCGCGCAATGCCTGGCGGAAACGCAAGGACACTTGCCGCAGCAGTTCGTCGCCGATGCGCCGGCCCAGGGTGTCGTTGATCAGCTTAAAACGGTTCAGGTCGATGAACAGCACGCAGCCGAGCATCTTGCTGCGCTGCGCCACGCTGAGCGCCTGGTCGACCAGCTTGGCCAGCAGGGTGCGGTTCGGCAGGCTGGTCAGCGGATCGTAATACGCCAGGTGGTGCAAGCGCTCCTCGGCCAGCTTGCGTTCCGTGATGTCCGTCAGGTAGGCGATGAGTCCGATGGGCTTGCCGTCCATGTCCTGCAGCGGCGACAAGGAGAGGCTGGCCCAGAAGATCTCGCCCGACTTCTTTCGGCGGCGCACCTCCATCAGGCGCCCGCCCTGCTCCAGGAATGCGTCGTGGAAACCCGTATCTTCGTCGTCGTACAGGAACAGGATGTTGCGCCCCACGGCTTCCACCGAGGTGTAGCCGAACAGGCGCTCGGCGCCCTTGTTCCAGCTGGTGATGTAGCCCGTCAAGTCCATCGTCAGCACGGATTCGTGCAACTGGTCGAGGATTTGCGTCTGTTGCGCCAGCAAGGCTTCCACTTGCGCGTAGGCATGGGTCGAGCGTTGCGCCAGCGAATGCACCTGCAGCACGCCAGCCGTCAGCGAAGCCAGGCTGGCCAGGTGGCGGCGGTCGGCATCGTTATACACAGGGCGGCCGGCCACGCTGTAATGGCCGAAACAATGGCCATCAAAACTGATTTCCTGCAGCAAGGCGGGCGTATCGCGGGGAAACGGCGCGGACGGCGCAGCCGACGTGGCGGCAGCGGCGCTGGCCGCGGGCAGGAACTGGCCATGCGGGCTGGCCATCACGGCGCTGGCGATACGGCCCAGCTCGGCCACCAGCGCGGGGCCGCGCAAACGCACGACGGCGTCGCACAGGGCGGCGCTGTCACCGAGGTAATCCGACAACGGCAGCAGGGCCATGCTAGAGGTTCCGGCTGACATGGATGGCCCACTGGTAAGCCTGCAGCAGGCTGCGCCAATAGGTTTCTCCATCGATGCCGGCACGGCGCAAGCCTTCGGGCGGCGGCGTGGCGCTGTCGACCAGCGCCAGCAAGGTGCCCAGCTCGCCATTGCGTTCAAGCAAGGCGGTACTGACTTCAGGCGCCAGATTCAGGGTCGCGATGATCTCTTCCATCGGCATGCCCAGCAGGACGTCGAGCAGGGAAAACACGCCCGCCATGAAGGCCAGGTCCTGCGCGTCGCGGTCGCCGCCGCGCAACTGGCACAGCGCTTCCATCTGCGCCGCGCGCACGGCCGCCAGCGGCAGCAGCGCGTGGATCTTGCCGTCGTCTTGCTGGCGCGCATACAGCAGCAGTTGCAGCCAGCGCTGCAGCTGGCGCCGGCCCAGCAGGGTGATGGCCTGGCTGAAGCTGGCAATCGGCGCCGTGAAACCGAAGGCGGCGGAATTGACCAGTTTTAATAGATGATAGCTGAGCGATGGATCTTGCTTGAGCGGCACTTCCAGCTCGTGCGCGTCGGCATCGCGGGCCAGCAGGCCCAGCAGCGCCAGCACGCGGCGGCGCGACGTGGCGTCTTCCGGCTCGCTTTGCTGGCGCGCATGGTGCAGGGCGTAATCGCCGGCAAACCAGCTCACGCCGAGTTCTTGCAATTGGGCAATATGCTCCGCGTCGGCGATATTGTAGGCCAGGTGCGGCCCCGGCAAGGGCAGCAACTGATGCAGGGCCGGGCGGGCGCCGGCCGCGTCAAAGCTCAGCGCGCGCGCATCGACCTGCGCCGCCGTCACGGGACCGGCCCCGGCGCCATCGAGCAGGATGCGGTAGCCGGCGTCGCGCCATTGCCGGCATTTTTTCTGCAGCCCTTTGTCGCCGGCAAGATGGGCCGGCAAACGGAAGATGGTGCGTTGCGGCGCCAGTTGCGCCAGCACGGCCTCGTCCACGCCATGCGGGTCGGCCAGGGGAATGATGCAGTCGAGCGGCGCCAGGAAGGCATACGCATCGGCGGCGGCCAGCGCCGCCAGCAGCGGCGCCGTCGAGGCTTGCGGTACATGCAGGGTGACAGCGACCCACTCGTTATGAGCATTGGCCACTGCTTGTAATCCCACCAACGGAAACAGGTTTGATTCAGACGCTGACATCGGTATCTCAGTGTGGGTAGGGCGCCATAGTAAATAAACTGACCAGCATTGGCAACCCTGGCCCGACAGGGATGCCATTTCGACAGCGAGAATCATTCTATCCGAATCTCACCCACGAAACAGTTTAATTTTGGCAATAAATGTTCAAAAAGAACATTCCCCGCGAGACCCGCCTGTCATGCGGGTTTAATAAAAGCGTGGCGCCGCGCGCGCCTTCTCAGGCGCCGCCGCCATGCGCGTGCTCGACCGCGTATTTGATCAGTTCGGCCTGGCCTTCGATGCCGAGCTTGCGCTTGATGTTCAGCCGGTGCGTCTCCACCGTGCGCACGCTCAGGTCCAGCGCGCGGGCGATCTGCTTGTTCGCCTGGCCCGCCGCGATGTGCTGCAGCACCTGCTGTTCGCGCGTGGTGAGGAAGGAATCGTGGACTTGCGGCCGCGACAGTTGCCGCGCCAGCGCCGCGCTGTAATAAATGCCGCCGGACATCACCGTCTCGATGGCAAACACAATATCTTTCCCTGGAGCATCTTTGAGCACATAGCCGCGCGCGCCCGCGGCGATGGCTTGCGACACATACTCGAGCTTGTCGTGCATGGACAGGATCAGCACGGCGATCTGCGGAAACGCCTGCTTGAACAGCGCCGTCGCTTCGATGCCATTCGTGCCGCGCATATTAATATCCATCAACACGAGGTCCACCTGGTGCGCGCGCGCCTGATTCAACGCTTCGTCGGCGCCGCCCGCCTCGGCCACCACGTCGAAATGCGCGACCGCTTCCAGGCGCGCGCGCAAGCCGTCGCGCACGAGGGGGTGGTCGTCCACCAGCAGGATGTTGATTTTCTCGGTCATGGTTGCGTATCTATAAGTGTGTGGATGGAAGGGCGAGCCGCGCCAGCACCACGGTGCCGGCCGGGGACGAGGTGATGTGCAGGCTGCCGCCGATGGCTTCCATGCGTTCCGTCATGTTGCGCAGGCCGATGCCGCGCTGCGGGTGCAGGGCGATGCCGTCGAAATCGAAGCCGCCGCCATTGTCGCCGATGCGCAATTCCACCGCCTTGCCCGTCTCGCGCAAGCTCACTTCCACGCCGCGGGCATGGGCGTGGCGCTCGCAATTGGTCAGTGCTTCCTGGGCGATGCGGAACAGCACGGTATTCACCATGTCGGGCAAGCCCTCGCCCGCCGCGGCCGGGCTGGCCGTGAAACTGGCTTGCGCGCTGCTGCTGTCATTGAATTCATGCACCAGGTGGTCGAGCGCGGCGGCCAGGCCCAGGTCGTCGAGGATGGCCGGGCGCAGGTTATGCGAAATGCGCCGCACCTCGCCCAGCACCTTGTTCAGCTGCTCGGCGGCCCGCTCGAAGGTGGCGGGCGCTTTTTCTTTCTGCTCGGCATTGCCGGCCAGGCGCGCGATGCCCGCCTCGATCTGCAGCTTGATCGACACCAGCCACTGGCTGATGCCGTCATGCAAGTCGCGCGACAGCCGCGCCCGCTCCTCTTCCTGCGATTCGACCACGCGCTGCGCCAGCACTTTCAGCTTGGCATCGGCCACGCGCAGTTCGCGCAGGTTCAGCACGAGGCCGCAGGCGGCCACCAACAGGGAGCCGAGGATGGCGATGGCGGCGATCAGTTCCATGGTCGAGCGGATATTGCGCGACTGCTGGGCGTCGACCTTGGCCAGCGCCTGGTCCACGTCATCCATGTAGATGCCGGTACCCATCATCCAGCCCCATTCCGGCATCAGGATCACATAGCCGAGCTTGGGCGCGGACTTGTTCGTCGACGGCTTGATCCAGTTGTAGCGCTCGAAACCGCCGCCGCTCTTCGCCCGCTGCATCAGGCGCTGGATGGTCAGATTGCCTTCGGCGTCGCGCAACTCCCACAGATTCTGCCCCACCAGCTCAGGCTGGCGCGGATGCATCAGCGACTTGCCCTGCAAATCGTAGATGAAGAAATAGCCGTCGTCCCCATAGCTGAGGGCGGACAGGATGCGCTTGGCCTCCTCTTGCGTGGCGGCATCCTTACGGCCCGAGCCATATAAGGAGGCGATGGAATGGCTGGCCAGGGTCACGTAATGCTTGAGTTCGGCTTCCTTGCTGGCCAGGTAGGCTTGCTGGATGGTGGCGCGCTGCTGCTCGGCCAGGGTGATCGCCTGGTGCCGCACGGCAAATGCGATGGCGCACAGAGCGAGGATGAGCGGCGTGATGGCCAGGAAGATGACTTTCTGTCTGAGTTTCATGGCCTGGCGCTCCGGCGGCGTCTTTACGGATGGGAAGGCGTGATTTTACGTCGCGGCGCGGCGATCGGTCTGCGTAGTAATACTGAGCGTTACTGCGTAGTGCTGCGCTTGCGGCAATTATACGATTCCTGAATACTCGCCATAAGCTGCAGATACACCAATTCATACCAAACTGGCAACGACCAGGCTCGGCAGCACACATCATCGCACGGCACAGCGCCCGTCACATCTCTGGAGGAAGCATGAACCGCATTTTCAAACAGCTCGGCTGGGCAGCGCTTGCGCTGGCAGGCGCCGGGTCCCTGGGCGTTGTCGCCCTGCAACGTGGCGAACCGATCAGCGCGATCTGGATCGTCATCGCCGCCGTCTGCGTCTACCTGATCGCCTACCGCTTCTACAGCCTGTTCATCGCCGACAAGGTGCTGGGCCTGGACGCGCGCCGCATGACGCCCGCCTTCAAGCACAACGATGGCCTGGACCACGTGCCGACCAACAAATATGTGCTGTTCGGCCACCATTTCGCGGCGATTGCCGGCGCCGGCCCCCTGGTCGGCCCCGTGCTGGCCGCGCAGATGGGCTATCTGCCCGGCATGCTGTGGATTTTGGCGGGCGTGGTGTTCGCGGGCGCCGTGCAGGATTTCATCGTGCTGTTCATTTCCATGCGCCGCGACGGCCGCTCGCTGGGCGACCTGATCAAGGCTGAACTGGGCGAAATCCCCGGCATGATTGCCTTGCTCGGCTGCTTCATGATCATGGTCATCATTTTGGCCGTGCTGGCATTGATCGTCGTCAAGGCGCTGACGGGCTCGCCTTGGGGCAGCTTCACCGTGATGGCGACGATTCCCATCGCCCTGTTCATGGGCGTGTATTCGCGCTTCATCCGCGTGGGCCGCATCGGCGAAATCTCCATCATCGGCTTTGTGCTGCTGATGCTGGCCATCATCGGCGGCCAGTACGTGCAGGAACACGCCGTCCTCGGCCCGATGTTCACGTTCACGGGCACGGAATTGACGTGGATGCTGATCGGCTACGGCTTCATCGCTTCCGTCCTGCCCGTGTGGCTGCTGCTGGCGCCGCGCGACTACCTGTCGACTTTCCTGAAGATCGGCACGATCCTGGGCCTGGCCATCGGCATCATCGTCGTCGCGCCGTACCTGAAAATGCCGGCCATGACCAAGTTCATCGACGGTTCCGGCCCCGTCTGGTCGGGCAATCTGTTCCCCTTCCTGTTCATCACGATTGCCTGCGGCGCCGTTTCCGGCTTCCACGCGCTGATTTCCTCGGGCACCACGCCGAAGATGATTGAAAACGAAAGCCACGCCCGCTTCATCGGCTACGGCGCCATGCTGATGGAATCGTTCGTTGCCATCATGGCCCTGGTGGCCGCCTCGACCATCGAGCCGGGCATCTATTTCGCCATGAACAGCCCGGCCGCCCTGATCGGCACCACGGCGGAATCGGCCGCGCAGGCGATCTCGCAATGGGGCTTCTATGTCACGCCGGAGATGCTGACGCAGACGGCCAAGGACGTTGGCGAGCACAGCATCATTTCGCGCGCGGGCGGTGCGCCGACCCTGGCCGTCGGCATGGCGCAGATCCTGTCCGGCGCCATCGGCGGCAAGGCCATGATGGCCTTCTGGTACCACTTCGCCATCCTGTTCGAAGCGCTGTTCATCCTGACGGCCGTCGATGCGGGCACGCGTGCGGGCCGCTTCATGCTGCAGGACTTGCTGGGCAGCTTCGTGCCAGCGCTGAAACAGACGGAAAACGTCATCGCCAACCTGCTGGCCACGGGCCTGTGCGTGGCGGCCTGGGGCTACTTCCTGTACCAGGGCGTGGTCGATCCATTGGGCGGCATCAACACCCTGTGGCCGCTGTTCGGCATCGCCAACCAGATGCTGGCGGCCATCGCGCTGATCCTCGGCACCTGCGTGCTGTTCAAGATGAAACGTGGCCAGTACGCATGGGTCACGATCACGCCGACCATCTGGCTGCTGCTGTGCACCCTGACGGCGGGCTGGCAAAAGATTTTCGACGCCAATCCGCGCGTCGGTTTCCTCGCGCATGCGAAGAAATACTCGGCGGCCCTCGACGAAGGCACCCTGCTGGCGCCGGCCAAGTCCGTGGCGCAGATGCAGCAGATCATCTTCAACGATTACCTCGATGCCGGCCTGGCCGCCTTCTTCGTCATCGTCGTGATCAGCGTGCTGTTCTTCGGCATCCGCACCATCCTGAAGGCGCGCGCCGACAGCAAGCCTAGCACCAAGGAAACGCCGTTCCAGGCCATGCCCACGGTGCAATGATGATCGATGAAATCATCAAGGCTGGACGGTATCTGGGGCAAAGCATGCGGCTCATGTGCGGCTTGCCCGAGTACGACACCTACGTGGCCCACCGGGAAGTGACCCATCCCGGCGAGCCGATGATGACGTATGAAGAGTTCTTCCGCGAACGGCAGGAAGCCCGCTACGGCGGGGCCGGAAAACGTGGGGGTTGTTGTTAATAGTATGGTCAGTCCCTTCGGTATCGGAATGTGCCCCATTGGGACACATTCCCCCTCCTGCGTCTGACCCCGGCCTTTCAGGGGTTTAATTACATCCCCAAAAGCAAATACCGGGGTCAGTTGCGTAGGTCGGATTAGCGCGCAAGCGCGTAATCCGACAATATCGTTGGCCGGTGATGCTGTCGGATTACGCGCGGCTTTGCCGCGCTAATCCGACCTACGTGCTGCCCTCCGTTGTTTCATCTCTTATAAGTTCCCCTCCCTCTCCTCCCTTAGACCCACATCAATATCGGGATGTGTCTTCGCGTCTATATTTTTCCAATAGGAATTAAATAACAGTCAACGGGCGACCGGGGAAGCAGCGAATTCATGTTCAATTTCCAACGCTCCAGCATCAGCCAGAAGCTGACCATGATTTCGGTATTGTCGTCGGGCTGCGCGCTGCTGCTGGTGTTCGTGGCGTTTGCGCTGACTTCCGTGCTCAACCACAAGAACGATGAAGGCCGGCAATTGCTGTCCCTGGCGGGCGTGATCGGCGCGGCCAGCGCGGCGCCCATGCTGTTGGGCAAGCCGGCGCAGGCGCAGGCGGAACAGGTGCTGGCGGCACTGTCCGCGCGCGACGAGGTCGCCCAGGCTGCGCTGTTCGACCGGGGCGGCCGGCTGTTTGCCCTGTACCGCGCGCCGCAGCATGCGGACGGCCTGGCGGCGCCGGAAGACATGGACCCGGCCCTGCTGGCCGACATGGCCGTGCAGCCCGTCACGCAAGGCTCGGGCACCACCCTGGCGCCCGCCATGCGCTTGTACCGCCCCGTCTACCGGCCAGGCGAACCGCAGCAGATCATCGGCGCCGTGCTGATCGAGGCGGACCTGAACCACATGTGGCGCGACATCGGCCGCCACGTGGGCGCCATCGGCGGCGCCACCGTGCTGTCCTTCCTGATCGCCGTGTTCCTCGCGCGGCGCTTCAAGAGCGTGATCGCCGAACCGATCACCAAGCTGATCGATACGGCGCAAAAAGTGTCGAGCAGCCAGACCTACAGCCACCGCATCGCGCACCAGCGCAGCGACGAGCTGGGCGTGCTGATCGACAGCTTCAACGACATGCTGGCGCAGATCGACAGCCGCGACAGCACCCTGGCCAATTACCGCGACCAGCTCGAGCGCCAGGTGGGCGTGCGCACGGCGCAGCTGGAAAAGGCCAAGGATGCGGCTGAGGCGGCCAGCCAGGCGAAGAGTTCCTTCCTCGCCACCATGAGCCATGAAATCCGCACGCCCATGAATGGCGTGCTGGGCATGACGGAATTGCTGCTGGCCAGTCCGTTGACCCCGCAGCAGCGCCACTACACGAGCATGGTCCAGCGCTCGGGGCAGAATTTGCTGGTGATCATCAACGACATCCTCGATTTCTCCAAGATCGAGGCGGGCAAGCTGAGCGTGGAATACATCCGCTTCAATTTCCGCGAATTGCTCGACGACATAGAACACGTGTTCGCGCCGCAGGCGGAAGCGAAGAATATCAGCCTGGAATTCGATATCGCCTACGATATTCCCATCGCCATCTGCGGCGATCCGAACCGTTTGCGCCAGATCATCGTCAATCTGCTGGGCAATGCCATCAAGTTCACGGAAACGGGCAAGGTCACCGTGAAAGTGACCGTGTGCAGCGAAGACGCGCCCAGCGTGGGCTTGCGCTTCGAGGTGCACGACACGGGCATCGGCGTGTCGAGCGAAGCGCAGACGCGCATCTTCGAATCGTTCTCGCAGGCGGACGGCTCGACCACGCGCAAGCACGGCGGCACGGGCCTGGGATTGACGATCTCGAAACAGCTGGTGGAGCTGATGGGCGGCACTATCGGCGTTAATAATGCTTTAACGCAAGGATCGATCTTCTGGTTCGAAGTAAATTTCGATAAGCGGCGCGTCGACAGCGACGACCCGTCCTTCAACCTGAAAACCACGCGAGGGTTACGCGCCTTGATCGTCGACCACACACCCGCCACGCGCGCCGTGCTGGAGCGGCAACTGGCCAGCTGGCGCATCGTCAGCGACAGCGCCGGCACGGCCAGCGACTGCCTGGCCAAGTTGCGCGCGGCCGCGCAGGCGGGCACGCCGTATGGCGTGGCCCTGCTCGACATGGAATTGCCGCGCACCAGCGGCCTGGCCCTGGCCGCCACCATCAAGAGCGACCCGCTGCTGGCCGACCTCAAATTACTGCTGCTGAGCACGGAACAGGCGGCGGCCGATCCCGTGCAGCGGCGCGAGGCGGGCGTGGCCTTCCAGCTGATCAAGCCGGCCCGCGAATGCGATCTGTTCGACTGCATCGTCACGCCGCCGCGCGCCAGCGAGGGCATGCGCGTCCATCCGCCGCACGCGGCACGGCAGGTGGGCCGGCGCCAGCGCCGCCGCGTGCTGCTGGCCGAGGATAATCCCGTCAACGTGGAAGTGGCACTGGCCATGCTCGACAGCCTGGGCCTGGATGTGGTCTGCGCGCGCAACGGCGAAGAAGCCCTGCAGGCGGCGCAGGCCGAGGATTTCGATCTGATCCTGATGGATTGCCAGATGCCCGTGATGGACGGCTTTGCCGCCACGGCAGAAATCCGCCGCCACGAACAGCAGTGCGGCCACGCGCGCGTGCTGCCCATCGTCGCCATCACGGCCAATGCCCTGCAGGGCGACCGCGAAGCATGCCTGGCGGCCGGCATGGACGATTACCTGAGCAAACCGTTCACGCAGCTGGACCTGGGCCACACGATCGCGCGCTGGATCACCCTGCCGCGCGCGGCCACCGTGCACCACAGCGAAGCGCAGGAGCCGCAGACGCCGCAAGAAGCGCCGCAGGAAGCGCCGCCCGGGCCGCCGCCCGAGGTGACGCCGCCCTCCGCCGCCACGGCATCGGTCCAGCCGCTGAACCGGCAAGCGCTGGAAAACATCCGCGCCCTGTCGCACGCCGACGGCGATGCGCTGCTCGAACGCGTCATCCAGGCCTTTGTCGGCGAAACGCCGCGCCAGTTGACGGCCATGCGCGAGGCGATCGCCGGCGCGGATGCGGAAGCGCTGCGCAAGGTGGCGCACAGCCTCAAATCGGGCAGCGCGAACGTGGGCGCCGATGGCCTGGCGCAGCTGTGCAAGGAGATGGAAAAACTGGGCCGCGCCGGCAGCACCGAGGGCGCGGCTGCCCTGCTGCAGCAGATGCAGCAAGCCTTCCTGGCCGTACGCGAATCGCTGAACGCCATCCTCATGAAGGAACACTGACATGACAGCGCCCCTCTCCCCTCCCCGCGGCCTGGTGCTAGTGGCCGACGACGATCCCGTGATGCGCTTGCTGATGCGGCAGATGCTCACGCAGGTGGGCCTGGACGTGATCGAGGCCGAAGACGGCGTGCAGGCGCTGGCCAGCTACAAGCACAGCGGGCCGGACCTGGTCATGCTCGACGTCGACATGCCGGCCATGGACGGCTTTGCCGTCTGCCGCGAAATCCGCCACCAGGAAGTGGGCGGCACGGTACCCATCATCATGGTGACGGGCGGCGACGAACTGGAAGCCGTCACGCGCGCCTACGAGGTGGGCGCCACCGACTTCATTTCCAAGCCCATCAACTGGCCTATCCTGGGGCACCGCGTGCTGTACGTGCTGCGCGCCAGCGACGCCATCGCCCGCCTGCGCATCGCCGACGCGCACAACCGCGCCGTGCTGGCCGCCATCCCCGACACCTTCTTCCGCCTCAACCGAGAAGGCTTTTATCTCGACTACGAACAGGGTCACGACGCCAGCGCCGGCTTTTCCATCAGCGACTGCGTGGGCAGCCATATCCGCGACGTGCTGCCGCCCGAAATCGCCGCGCGCCTGCTCGACAAGGCGCACGCCGTGCTGGCCACGCAGCACATCGGCTCGGTCGACTACACGCTCACGCACGAGGACAGCACGCGCCACTTCGAGGCGCGCCTGGTGGCGACGGGAGCCGATGAAGTGCTGGGCCTGGTGCGCGACATCAGCGAGCGCAAGCGCACGGAAGAGCAGATCCGCCGCCTCGCCTATTGCGACAGCCTGACGGGCATCCCCAACCGCCAGGCCTTCCTGGAAACCCTGGAACGGGAACTGCTGCGCTCGAAGGAACACGACAAGAAATTCGCCGTGCTGTTCATGGACCTGGACGCCTTCAAGCGCATCAACGACACCCTGGGCCACGATGTGGGCGACCATCTGCTCAAGGTGGTGTCCGAGCGCCTGCGCGAAACCATCCGCCCCAGCGACCTGGTGCTGCGCGCCGAACACGAGTTCGAGGCATCCTCCGGCGGCAGCAACCTGGCGCGCCTGGGCGGCGACGAATTCACGATTCTGATCCCCGACCTGGAGAAGGTGGAGGACGCGCTGAACGTGGCGCACCGGGTCAAGGAAGCCATGCGCCGGCCCTTCATGATCGAGGGGCACGAGATTTTCGTCACGGCCAGCATCGGCATCTCGCTGTATCCGGAAGATGGCGAGGATTGCAACTCGCTGTTGAAATATGCGGACACGGCCATGTACCACGCGAAGAACTGCGGCAAGAACAACGCCAAGCTGTACAGCTCATCGCTGACGATGGAAATCATGAGCCACGTCAAGATGGAAGTGGGCTTGAGGAAAGCGTTGCAGAACAACGAACTGTATCTGCTGTACCAGCCGCAGATCGACGTGCCCAGCACGCAGATCGTCGGCGTGGAAGCGCTGATCCGGTGGCGCCATCCCGAGCGGGGCATCATTTCGCCCACGGAATTCATCCCGCTGGCCGAGGAGACGGGGCTGATCGTGCCGATCGGCGAATGGGTACTGCGCACGGCGTGCAACCAGGCCAAGGCGTGGCAAAGCGATGGCGGACGGGCCATCCGCATGGCCGTCAACCTGTCAGCGAAGCAATTCAAGGATGAAAACCTGATGCAGATCGTGCTCTCGGCCCTGGCCGACACGGGCCTCGATGCGCGCCTGCTGGAACTGGAATTGACGGAAGGAACCTTGATGGACGATGCGCGCGCCACCATGGTGACCCTGGAGCAATTGCGCGGCATCGGCGTCTACCTGTCGATCGATGACTTCGGCACGGGATACTCGTCGATGAATTATCTGAAACGCTTCGACGTGCGGGCTTTAAAAATCGACAAGAGCTTTATCGCCGGCTTGCCGCAGGACACGGAAAACGCGGCCATCACGCGCGCCATCATCGCCATGGCGCATGGCTTGAAAATGGTGGTGGTGGCCGAGGGCGTTGAAACGGACGAGCAGCTGCTGATGCTGGAAGAATACGGCTGCGACATGGCCCAGGGATACTTTTTAGGCCGCCCGTCGCCGCACGACACGATCACGGCCATGCTGGCCAGGCAAGCGGGCCAGCTGGCCAGCATGGAAACTAGAGCACTTCGAAGGCAAGGATTTGCGTGACTTGCTGCGGATTGAAATTATCGTCGGAAATCATCACCAGGCTGCGGCGGCCGTTCTCCAGGCGCGGGCCCCAGCTGATGCCTTCGATATTGTCGATTCTAGCCAGGCCGATTTTTTCCAGGTCCAGCAGCAATCGCTTGCGCGCCGGCACATAAGTCGCGCCCGCCAGGGCCGGCATGGCCTGGATATCGGTGGCGCCATCCGTGTCCATTTCGTAGACGCGCACGTGGTTCGTGTAGAGGCCGTCCGCGTTGGCCACGCCGGCCCGCTCCACCACGAGCACCTGATGGCCGTTCACGGCGAGGATTTCCGACACGCCATTGTCCGCCTCGCGCCCCGGCGCGGGCCGCGACGCCACCGGCTCGATCGGATACGCAAACTGGCCCAGCACCTTGCCGGCGCGGTCCAGGCGCGTGATGCGCACGACGGAGCCGTTATCGGGCGTGGCCAGCGGGCCGTCCTGGTACAGGGCCGCTTCCATACCCAGCCACAAGCTCTTGCCATCGCTGGCAAACGACAGCGCTTCAAACGTCATGTTATTGCGCGAGCCGATTTCTTCCTTCGAGACATTGAACATGGCGGGCGTGGGCAAGGTCGCGAGGAATTTTCCATCGCGGTCGGCATGACGCACGAACGGATGCAAGCCCACCTTGCGGTTGCCTTCGCTGCCGTACCACAGGCTGCCGTCCCGCGGATCGACACGGATAGTTTCGATATCGGCCACCTGGTCGCCCCGCTCCAGTTTTGCATGGGCCAGGTTCGGATAGCGGCTGCCGTCGGGCTGCGTGAAGAAATGCACGCTGTTGAAGGTCACGGCGGAGAACTTCTCGCTGTCGTAATTGAGGCTGGCGCGGTAAAAGCGGGCCGGATTGATTTCCGAGCGGTCATCGCTTTCCATCACCCAACTGTTGCTGGCCGCATCGTAGTCGATGCCGGACAAGCCGCCCACCGTGGTGCTCCCGAACGACTGTTTCAAGGCGATGCGCTGTTCGCCGATCAGGCGCAGGCCGGCGATCGGCGCGTCGTGGGGGAAGCTGGCGCAGGCGGAGAGGAGGATAGTGCTGGATGCCAGGACAAGCGCGGTACGGAAAAATCGATGCATGACAGGTATCAGTGAGTTGCGTAGGTCGGCTTAGCGCGAAGCGCGTAAGCCGACAACATTGTTGGCTTGGCTGGTGGTGTCGGTATGACGTGGTGGTGTCGGTAACGTGACGTGGTGGTTGTCGGATTACGCGGCTACGCCGCTAATCCGACCTACCCGACCTACCCCACCTAGCCGTCACTCATCTATCTGCTCCTATCTATACCACCCCATCGGCCTTCAGTTGCGCGATGGCGGCGGCGTCATAGCCGAGCGACGCCAGCACCTCGTCGTTGTGCTGGCCCAGGGCCGGTCCCAGCCATTGCGTCTTGCCCGGCGTGGCGGACAGTTTCGGGCTGATGGCGGGCAGTTTCACAGGGGTACCGTCGGCGAAATGGTGCTGTTCGAACATGTCGCGGGCGAGAAATTGCGGATCGCTCATCATGTCGCGCACGGAGTAGATTTTGCCGGACGGCACATCGGCGGCCTTCAGCACGGCCAGCGCGCTGGCTATCGTGTGCGTGGCGCACCAGGCGCCGATAGCGTCGTCGATCTCCTGCGTGCGCGCCACCCTGCCGTCGTTGCGCGCCAGCTGCGGGTCGCCCGCCATGTCGATGCGGCCCATGGCCAGCATCAAGCGCTTGAAGATGGCGTCGCCGTTGCCCGCGATGACGATGTTTTCGCCATCGCCCGTCGTGTAGGTATTCGAGGGCACGATGCCGGGCAGGGAGCCGCCCGTGCGCTCGCGCACGACGCCCGCCTGGTCGTATTCGGGCACCAGCGACTCCATCAGGTTGAACACGGATTCATACAGGGCCACGTCGACCATCTGCCCTTCCCCGCCGTCCCGCCCGCCCGTCACGTCGCGGTGACGCAGCGCCATCATGGCGCCGATCACGCCGTGCAGGGCCGCCACCGAGTCGCCGATCGACACGCCGACCCGCACGGGCGGACGGTCGGCAAAGCCGGACACATAGCGCAAGCCGCCCATCGATTCGCCGATGGCGCCGAAACCGGGCAAATCCTTCATCGGTCCCGTCTGGCCAAAGCCGGACAGGCGCACCATGATCAGGGACGGCTTTTCCTTTTTCAGCTGTTCGTAGCCGAGGTCCCACTTTTCCAGCACGCCGGGACGGTAGTTCTCGATGATGATGTCCGCTTCCAGGGCCAGCTGGCGCGCGATGGCCCGGCCTTCCGGCGTCTTCAGGTTCAAGGTCAGACTTTTCTTGTTGCGCGCCTGCACCGACCACCACAGGGACGTGCCATCCTTCAGCACGCGCCAGGTACGGATGGGGTCGCCGCCATCGGGCGACTCGATCTTGATCACGTCGGCGCCGAATTCGGCCAGCATGCGGGCGCAGAACGGCCCCGCGATCAGGGTGCCCAGTTCCAGGACTTTGATTCCTTGGAGGGGGCCGGAAGATGCGGAAACGTCTGTCATGTTGTACTCAGGTTGCCCTGCGGTCGAGCATCGCGCGGGCAATCGTGCCCGCGTCGACGTATTCCAGTTCGCCGCCCACGGGCACGCCGCGGGCCAAACGGCTCACGCGCAAGCCCCGCGCCTTCAGCATTTCGCTGATGTAATGGGCCGTCGCTTCGCCTTCATTCGTGAAGTTGGTGGCCAGCACCACTTCACTCACCACGCCATCGTTGGCGCGGTTCAGCAATTTTTCCAGGTGGATATCTTTCGGGCCGATGCCGTCCAGCGGAGACAGCCGCCCCATGAGGACGAAATACAGGCCCTTGTAGGTGAGCGTCTGCTCGATCATCAGCTGGTCGGCGGGCGTTTCCACCACGCACAGCAAGCGCTTGTCGCGCTCTTCGTCGAGACAGGTCTCGCACACTTCATGTTCGGTAAAGGTATTGCACAGGCCGCAGTGATGCACGGCATCGACGGCCTGGAACAGGGCGCGCGACAGCATGGCCGCGCCTTCCCTATCGTGCTGCAACAAATGAAACGCCATCCGCTGCGCCGACTTGGGGCCGACGCCGGGCAGGCGCCGCAGCGCCTCGGTCAAGAATTCAAGCGACTTGGACATGGATCAACCTTGCCCCGTGCCACAGATCGAGCGCATGCGGTGTTGCATCAGAATGGCATTTTGAAGCCGGCTGGCAAGTTCATGCCGCCGGTCAAGCCTGCCATTTTTTCCGCGGACGTCGCTTCCGCCTTGCGCACGGCGTCGTTGAAGGCGGCAGCCACCAGGTCTTCCAGCATGTCCTTGTCGTCGGCCAGCAAGGACGGGTCGATGGAGACGCGCTTGACGTCGTTCTTGCACGTCATGACGATTTTCACGAGGCCGGCGCCGGACTGGCCTTCCACTTCCACCAGCGCCAGTTGTTCCTGGGCCTTTTTCATGTTGTCTTGCATTGCTTGCGCCTGCTTCATCAGGCCAGCCAGTTGATTTTTCATCATGAGAATGCTCCGTTAATTCAGTTTGTGAGTGTGTTAATCATCAATGCAGGGTCGGCGCGGCGGAGCCGGCCGGTGCAGGGGTAATCGTTCCCGGCACAACAAAAGCGTCGAATGCACGCTTCATGTCGAGCACGAAGGGATCGCTGGCGATGGTTGCCTCCGCGGCAAGCTGGCACGCCTCGCGGTGGGCCTGCGCTTCCGCGCTGGCCGTGTACCAGACGGCGCCCAGTTCCGTATCGACGTTCACCTTGCGGCCGAAGCGTTCGCTCAGCGCGGCCGCCAGCTTTTCCACGTTGGCCGGGCTGCGCCACGTGTCGATCGGCACGCGCAGGCGGAACGTGGTGCTGTGGCCGTCGTGCAGGCATTCGATCAGCTCGGCCTGCACGGCCAGCTGCTGGGCCACGCCGCGCAAGGGCAGCACGGCAGCCACGGCCGGCCAGTTGCCGTCCCAGTCCAGGCCCGGCACGGGCGTGATCACATACGGCCCGCTGGGCGCGGCTTGCTTGGCGGCACGCTGCGGCATGACGACGGCCGGCTGCTCGCTGCTCTGCGCGGCGGGCGCGGCCACGGCGGCCGAGGCGCTGTCGTCGGAAAATTCGGTGACCCACGGCGGCAAGTCGTCATCTGCTTGCTGCTGTGGCGGCGGCGCGGCGGGACGCGCCGGCTGCACGGGCGCCGGAGCTTCCATGACGGCCACGGGCGGCGCATCGTCCCACGGCGCCGGCGCTTGCGCGGCGGCCGGTGGCGGCGGTGCTGCCTGGACGGGCGCTGCCGGAGCTGGCGTAGCGACTACGGCGGCGGGTGCCGGAGCCGCCGGCTTGGGCGCCGACGATGGCGCCGACGGCGCGCTGCCCGGACGGCCTTTCGAGGCGGCGCGGGCCGCTTCCAGCGCCGCATTGATGGCGGCGCGGGCGGAACTGATCGGGGCGCCCGATGCCGCCGGGGCAGCCGCAGGAACAGGCGCGGCTGGCGGCGGCGCTGCCGGTGCCGGGGCTGCTACAGGCGCGGGTGCGGGTGCCGGCGCGGGCGCCGCTGCGCGCGGCGGCGGCGCTTCGCTGCGGGCCATGCTGGCGGCGGCAGCGGCGGCCACCACGGCGGGCGGCGTCACGGCGGCATGGCTGGCCACGCTGTTCGTGGCGGCGCGGGCGGCCGGTGCGGAAGCGCCAGCTGCGGCGCGCGCGGCGGCCACGGCGGCGGGACGGTTGCCTGGAGCCGACGCAGGTACGGCAGCCGGCACGCCATCGGCGCCGCCTATGCCGGGCCGAAAGGCCAGCATGCGCAGCAAGGTCATGGTAAAGCCCGCGTATTCGTCGGGCGCCAGGCCCAGTTCATTGCGGCCATGCACGGCGATCTGGTAAAACAGCTGCACTTCTTCCGCGTCGAAGGCGGCGGCCAGACGCACGATGTCCGCGTATTCAGGCAAATCCTGCGGCAAGGCGGCGGGCACGGTTTGCGCCAGCGCAATGCGGTGCAGCAAGGTGCCCAGGTCTTGCAGGGCGCCGTTGTAGGACAGGCTGCGCGAGGCCATCTCGTCGGCCACGGCCAAGAGATCCGCGCCATCCTGCTGCGCCAGCGCGTCGAGCAGGCGCACCAGATACGACTGGTCGAGCGCGCCCAGCATGCCTTGCACGGCATCGAGCGTGACTTCGCCGGCCGCGTAGGCGATGGCCTGGTCCGTCAAGGACAGCGCGTCGCGCATGGAACCGTGGGCGCCTTGGGCCAGCAGGCGCAAGGCCGGCTGTTCGAAGGCGATGCCCTCCTGCCCCAGGATATTGTCCAGGTGGCTGATGATGTGGCCGGGCGGCATCTGCTTGAGGTTGAACTGCAGGCAGCGCGACAGCACGGTCACGGGAATCTTTTGCGGGTCCGTCGTGGCCAGGATGAACTTGACGTGCTCGGGCGGCTCTTCCAGCGTCTTCAGCATGGAATTGAACGCGTGATTCGTCAGCATGTGCACCTCATCGATCATATAGACCTTGAAGCGCGCATTGCTTGGCGCGTAGACGGCCTGCTCCAGCAGCTGCGCCATTTCATCGACGCCGCGGTTCGATGCCGCATCCATCTCTATATAGTCGACAAAGCGTCCCGCGTCGATTGCCGTGCACGCTTCGCACACGCCGCAAGGCTGGGCCGTGATGCCGCCCGTGCCATCGGGACCGATGCAATTGAGCGACTTGGCCAGGATGCGCGACAGCGTCGTCTTGCCGACGCCGCGCGTGCCCGTGAACAGGTAGGCGTGATGCAAGCGGCCGCTGTGCAAGGCATGCGTGAGCGCGCGCACGACGTGCTCCTGGCCGACGAGCGTCTCGAAATTCTTGGGGCGGTATTTACGGGCGAGGACTTGATAGGACATGCTGAGATTTTACCATGCGATTTTGCGGGTGATCCTGCGCGGCGGGCGCAAGCCTCATGGCCGGGCCAGGCAAACCTGGCAAACGCGGCAAAGCAGCAATTGTATAACATGGCCAGCTGGAAATATGGAAAACACGGCAAGCCCGGCAATGCTGCGGCATCACAAAAAAATGGTGCCGCAAAAGCAAAAAAGCTGCCCATGGCAGCTTGATTGTTGAACCTGATTAAAACATTCCCGAAGGAGGCGAGCCTGATCTGCGGCACTCATGGTTAATAGCCGTGGCTGCTTCGTTCCCGACCTGACCAGGTTAGCCATGCCACGATGCGCAGGGGCCCGCCGGGGACAATTATAACCGACCTGCGCAAGATTGGGAAATTGCCGTGTCAATGCTGTGTGCGTCGGCGCAGGTCGGCGTAGGTCGGCTTAGGCCGCAGGCCGTAAGCCGACACTGCTGAGTACGCGGCCGACACTGCCGAGCCGCAACGTCGGGTTACGCGCAAGCGCTAACCCGACCTACCCCGACCTACGCAGCAACTACAAACCCAGCTCTTGCCAGATCCCATCCACCTTGGCCTTTACTTCCGGCGTCATGGCGATCGTCGTACCCCACTCGCGCGTCGTTTCGCCCGGCCATTTATTCGTCGCATCGATGCCCATCTTGCTGCCCAGGCCGCTGACGGGCGAGGCGAAGTCCAGGTAGTCGATGGGCGTGTTGTCGACCAGGGTGGTGTCGCGGATGGGGTCGACGCGCGTGGTGATGGCCCAGATGACCTCTTTCCAGTCGCGGATATTCACGTCTTCGTCGACCACCACGATGAACTTGGTATACATGAACTGGCGCAGGAAGCTCCATACGCCGAACATCACGCGCTTGGCGTGGCCCGCGTACTGTTTCTTGATCTGCACCACGGCCATGCGGTAGCTGCAGCCTTCGGGCGGCAGATAGAAATCCGTGATTTCGCTGAACTGCTTTTGCAGCAGGGGCACGAAGACTTCGTTCAGGGCCAGGCCCAGCACGGCCGGCTCGTCCGGCGGTTTGCCTGTATACGTGGAATGGTAGATCGGATCGCGGCGCATGGTGATGCGGTCGATGGTAAACACAGGGAAACTGTCCTGCTCATTATAGTAGCCCGTGTGGTCGCCATACGGCCCTTCCAGCGCGTGCTCGTAGCCGCTCGGATGGTTTTCGTCCGGGTAGATATGGCCTTCGAGCACGATTTCCGCCGAGGCGGGCACGCGCAGCTCGCTGCCGATGGCTTTCACCAGCTCCGTGCGGCTGCCGCGCAGCAAGCCGGCGAACTGGTATTCGGACAGGCTGTCCGGCACCGGCGTGACGGCGCCTAATATAGTAGCGGGATCGGCGCCCAGTGCGACGGCGATCGGATACGGCTTGCCCTTGCTCTGGATCGCATGCTCGCGGAAGTCCAGCGCCCCGCCCCGGTGCGCCAGCCAGCGCATGATGACCTTGTTGCGTCCCAGCACTTGCTGACGGTAAATGCCGAGGTTTTGCCGCTTCTTGTTCGGGCCCTTGGTGATCACCAGGCCCCAGGTGATCAGGGGAGCGACGTCGCCGGGCCAGCAATGCTGGATGGGCAGGCGCGCCAGGTCGACGTCATTACCCTCCCAGACGATTTCCTGGCACTTGGCGCCGCGCAACTCTTTCGGCGACATGTCCCACACGGATTTCACCAAGGAACCCAGGCCCAGCAGATCCTTGAAATCCTTCGGCGGCTCCGGTTCCTTCAGGCGCGCCAGCACATGGCCGATCTTGCGCAACTCGCTGACGTCTTCCGCGCCCATGCCCAGCGCCACGCGGCGCGTCGTGCCGAACAGATTGCCCAGCACCGGCATGTCGTATCCCGTCGGATTGTTGAACAGCAAGGCCGGTCCGCCCGCGCGCAAGGTGCGGTCGCACACTTCCGTCATCTCCAAAATCGGTGAAATGGGGGTCGAAATGGGCTTAAGTTCACCCATTTGTTGCAGTTGAGAAATAAAATCTCGCAAATCTGAATATTTCATGTGTTTTTAATTTTTTTGACGTCGGACGCCGTTGCTGAAGGATCTATGCCAAGTAATTGATTTTATTGGCTTTTGGCACAATGCAAGTCAAAAAGTAAGACATAAAAGTAATAAAGAATCGATTCGTTAGTATTGACTTGATATAAAACGGCTTCTACAATTCGCCCAACTTGAAAGAGCACGCCGGCCCAGAGCTTGATTTTAGCGTTTCTCTTTCATTCACGGAGTCGGGGCTCCACATGACATTTTAAGGAGTGTTTTCAAAAGGCGTCTGCCTTACCCCCGGTAAAAGTTGTATTGCGACTGATCCAATACCAGCATGGGACCGATCAGCTCAAGCAAGCAATGACGGCGTTTCTCGCACGCATCCATACGCGGCGGAAACGATGATATTTCTGATGCACGGCATTGGCAGTACCCACAACACCGCGACACCGCGGAGGGGCTGCCTGTTGACGCGACATTTCGGGGAACTCTATGACTCATCGTAGCACCGAAGCAGCATTGCCTGCTTCAACCGTGGCTGGCCAGCCAGCGTTGGCGCGTTTGCGCGCCCGCGCACAAGCCATTTCGGCACGTGGCGTTTTGACCACCGCACAACACACTCTGACAGTCTTCGGCATTTCCGCCCTGGCACTGATCGCCCTGCTGATGTTCCGCCCCGACCTGGGCAAGCAACTGACGCACAGCCTGTTCCCGCTGCCGATGGCAGAGGCGCAAGCCGTCGAAGCGCCGGCCCTGTCGGCCCTGATGGAAGCGCCGGCATCCGTGCAAACGGCCGCCGCCAGCGAAGCACCTTTGACCAAGGAAGAAAAAGCCTTGCTGGGCACGCAAAAGCAGCAGCAATGGGTCACCAACTGGCTCTCCAAACGCTACCGCGTGGCCAACGATGCGACCAATATGCTCGTTTCGACGGCCTACCTGACGGCGCGCGAAATCAAGCTGGACCCGCTGCTGATCCTGGCCGTGATGGCCATCGAATCGGGCTTGAACCCGTTCGCGGAAAGCCCCGTCGGCGCGCAAGGCTTGATGCAAGTCATGTCGAAAGTGCACCATGAGCGCTTCCAGGAAATGGGCGGCGTGCAAGCTGCCTTGAATCCCGTCGCCAACATCCGCGTCGGCTCCCTGATCCTGAAAGACTACGTCACGCGTGGCGGTTCCGTCGAAGCGGGCTTGAAAACCTATGTGGGCGCCGCCAACTTCGCCACCGACTCGGGCTACGGCTCGCGCGTGCTGGCCGAATACCGCCGCCTGAAGCAAGTGTCGGCCGGCCAGCGCGTGCCGACCAGCACGCCGGTGATGGCATCGAACACGCCAGCGCCAGCCAAGGCGCCTGCGCCGGAAAGCGGCATCACCATCAAAGTGCTGCCGCATAACGAGATCGCCGGCCTGTGACCCTTTAAAAGCCCTCACAGCAGCATCCGAAAAGCAGCGCCCAGTAAAAAAGCCACCGCACGCAAGTGCCGGTGGCTTTTTTATTGCCCTGCGGCAGCAGCCGCAGGAACTCCTGCTCTATTACTTGCGCTTGTTGGCGCCCACTTCTTCCTCGCGGAACTTCACTGCCAATTTATCCAGCACGCCGTTCACATACTTGTGGCCGTCGATGCCGCCAAACGACTTGGCCAGCTCGACCGCTTCGTTGATGACGACGCGGTACGGGATTTCCATGTTGTTCTTCAGCTCGAACGCGCCGATCAGCAGGATGCCGTGTTCGATGGGCGACAGTTCCGCGATATTGCGGTCGATCAAGGGGGCCATGCTGTCGCGCAGCGCCAGCGAATCCTTGATGGTGCCGTACAGCAGCACCGTGAAATGATCGCCATCGGCCTTGTCGAAGCCGTGGGCCGCGCGAATATTGTTCACGACGGTGGTCGCGTCTTCATTGTTCAGCAGCCACTGGTACAAGCCCTGCAGCGCGAACTCGCGCGCGCGGTGACGCGGCGTGCGGTTTTTGCTGGGATTGGCGAGCAAATTTTTCTCAGTCATGATTGTTACCTGTTCTTAAGTACGTGTTCACTACAAATTCCGGCGAGACAGCACGGCGCGCTTTTCAACGCGCCGCAGCCAAGCGCGTGTCAGAACGTTCGAGAAAATGCTCAGAGCAAGGCGCGAGCCCGAAGACAGTACGAATGTACGGCGAGGGCTTGCAACGCAGCTATGGGCGTTTTATCGGACGTTCACTACACGGCTAGTCCTCCTCGGATTCTTGCAACTCTTCTAGCGCTTGCGCTAAATTAGCCATTTCCACTGCCACGCGTGCCGCTTCCGCCCCCTTGACCAGCATGCGCACTTCCGCCTGCTCGTCGTTTTCCGTCGTCAACACTGCGTTGGCGATGGGGATGCCGTAATCGAGACCGACGCGCGTGATGCCCGCGCCCGATTCGTTCGATACCAGCTCGAAGTGGTAGGTTTCACCGCGAATCACGGCGCCCAGTGCGATCAGGGCGTCGAATTGCTCGGTTTCCGCCATTTTTTGCAGAATCAGCGGGATTTCCAGGGCGCCCGGCACGGTCACGTGCAGGATATCTTCATCGGCCACGCCCAGCTTGCTCAACTCTTCCAGGCATGCCGACAGCAAGCCACCGCCGACGATTTCATTGAATCGTGCCTGGACGATACCGACGCGCAAACCTTCGCCGGCAAAATTGGTTTCGTATGCTCCTACGGTCATCATATGCCTCTTTAATCTGGTGGTTCAGGGCGACATGCACATGCCGCCATCGTTTACTCTTACATCGACGCCTGACAAAATCGTAGCGAGCGGCAGCGAGTTGTGCTCAAGAAGCGCAACTGTACGGATAGTACAGTGAGCATCGCAGGCCGCAAATCGCGACGCGCAGTAGATTTGGTCAGGCGTCCTGGCCTGGATGGCACTGAAAACCTGTGACTTCCAGGTCGAAACCGACCATCGACGGCATCTTGCGGGGGCTGGCCAGCAATTGCATCTTGCTCACGCCCAGGTCGCGCAGGATTTGCGCGCCGATGCCGTAGCTGCGCAAGTCCATGCTGGCGGCGCGGCCTTTCGGCTTGGCTTGCGGCGTATCGAGCGCGGCGAACTGGGCAAACAGCTCGCTCGAGGTCTCGCCGCAGTTCAGCAAGACCATCACGCCCCGCTCGGACTGCTTGATGGCGGCCATCGAGGCAGCCACCGTCCATGAGTGGGTAGTCGCTTCGCTTTCCAGCACGTCCAGCAGGGAAACGGGCTGGTGCACGCGCACCAGGGCTTCCAGGCCGGGCGCCAGGTCGCCATGCACGAGGGCCAGATGGGCCGAGGCGCTGGGCTTGTCGCGGAACGCGATCAGGCGGAATTCGCCGTGCGCCGTGTGCAGGGTACGCTCGGCAACGCGCTCGACCAGGGACTCCGTCTGGCTGCGGTAATGGATCAGGTCGGCAATCGTGCCGATCTTCAGGCCATGCTGCTCGGCAAACACCAGCAAGTCCGGCAGGCGCGCCATGGTGCCGTCGTCCTTCATGATTTCGCAAATCACGGACGCGGGCGTCAAGCCGGCCATGGCCGTCAGGTCGCAGCCGGCTTCCGTATGGCCTGCGCGCATCAGCACGCCGCCTTTTTGCGCTTTCAGCGGGAAGATATGGCCAGGCTGAACGATATCGCTGGGCTGCGTGCCCTTGGCAACCGCGACCTGGATGGTCTTGGCGCGGTCGGCGGCGGAAATGCCCGTCGTCACGCCTTCGGCCGCTTCGATCGACACGGTAAAGTTGGTGCCGTAAGCCGTGCCGTTGCGCGACGTCATCATCGACAGGTTCAGCTCGTCGCAACGCTCTTCCGTCAGGGTCAGGCAGACCAGACCACGCGCATGCGTGATCATGAAATTGATGGCTTCAGGCGTCACGAAATCGGCGGCAAGCACCAGATCGCCTTCATTTTCCCGGTCTTCTTCATCGACCAGTATCACCATGCGGCCGGCGCGTAATTCAGCGACGATCTCTTCGGTGCTGGAAATAGACATCATTGATCCTCTTAGTGAGACTAAAAACTGAAACATCACGTGCGAATATTCCGCGAATTTCCGGGAATTTTCTTATAACCTGCTATTTTAAAGGATTTGGCGCTTGCAGGCCTGAAATAAGACAGGTTTGCGGCATGGGCGCCGCAACCTGCCCCGCAAAGCGCCGATTCCCCGATCCGGCGCACACGGCGGCGGCAAGACGCGCGCCGCCGGCCTTGCGAAGAGCATAAGATCTGCCAGTCACCGCCACGGCGCTGACATCCACTCGCAGCGACACCCCACACAGGAGCGGCAACATGAAAACCCATGGATCGGCCATCTGGTCAGGCGGCATCAAGGACGGCAAGGGCGCCATCAGCACGCGCAGCGGCGCCTTGCAGGAATATCCCTACGGCTTTGCCAGCCGCTTCGAAGGCAAGCCCGGCACCAATCCCGAGGAACTGATCGGCGCCGCCCACGCGGGCTGCTTCACCATGGCCCTGTCGCTGATCCTCGGCGAAGCGGGCCTGACGGCGGAAAAGATGGAAACGACGGCCGAAGTGACCCTCGACAAGGCCGACGACGGTTTTGCCATCACGGCCGTCCATTTAATCCTGAAAGCGAAGATACCGGGCGCCGACCAGGCGAAATTCGCGGAATTGACGGGCAAGGCCAAGGCCGGCTGCCCCGTGTCGAAGCTGCTTAAAGCCAACATCACCCTGGATGCCACCCTGCTGCCCTAGATTTTCGTCACGGGCTTGACGGGCTCCACGGGGGCCACGGGCGCCACCAGCGGCAGGCGCGAGTCGCTGGCCGGCAATGGCCGGTTCATCAAGCCGGGGTTCAGGGCTGCATTGTTCAGGTTATACGCGGCGATGGCGGCCGCCACGGACGGGTCTTGCGATGACGGGGGCGGCACAGCCATGCCCGCGTTTTGCGCGGCCAGCTGCTGCGCCTGCGCATTTTCCTGCGCCTGCGTGGCTTGCGCCGTCGCCAGGCCC
This sequence comes from Janthinobacterium sp. C22, assembly GCF_057919405.1. Taxonomy (NCBI): domain Bacteria; kingdom Pseudomonadati; phylum Pseudomonadota; class Betaproteobacteria; order Burkholderiales; family Oxalobacteraceae; genus Janthinobacterium; species Janthinobacterium sp. C22. The sequence continues at coordinate 5,481,319 of NZ_CP193659.1, forward strand.
GCATCGGCTGTTCCCTGCCCCGCGCGCACTTGCGCCTGGGCCGTCCGCGCGGCGTCCTCCTGCCGCGCCAGCTGCTCGGTATTCATGCGCTCGCTGTCGATGCGCAGGGCATCCACGCGCTGGCTGTCTGCCCGCTGCGCCTGCAAATCCAGGTTCAGCTCTTCCGCTTCCAGCTGCTGCTGCAATTCCAGTTGTCGCTGTGCAATCGCCGCCGTTTGCGGCGGCGCCTCGTCGATGGGCTGCGGCTGCGGGGCTTGCGGCGCCTGCGCGGCGCTGGCCGGCAGTGCTTCGCCCGTCAAATCCGCTTCGACCACGGCGGCCAGCGGCGCGCCCTGCCGCTGGGCAAGCACGGCGCCCACCTGCGCCAGCACGTCCGTTCCCTGTTGCAAGGCATCCAGGGTGGCATTGCTGTCGGCCGCATAAGCGGCCTGCAACGTGATTGGATCGACATCTTCATTGCGCAAGTCGATGCCGATGCGGGCCAGTTGCGCTTGCGTGAGCAGGGTGCCGTCCTGCGCCAGCGCGGCCGCGGCATCCGTCGTGCCATCGCCCGACAGCAAATCGTAGCGCTGCGCCAGGCTGCCCGGCGTGTCGCCGGGCGTCGCCAGCTGGCTGGCATCGATGCCGCTCGTTTGCAGCTGGGCAAACGATTCCGTCAGCTGCCGCGCCAGCGCCAGCAAGTCGTCATTGACATTCACGGGGGTATTTACCGCCCTGGCCTCGTCCGTGGCGCCCTGCAAGGCCAGCAGTTGCCGGCGCGACAAGGCCACGCCGGACAGGAACTGGCCCAGCGGAGAGATGTCGACCTGGGTCGATGACAAAGCGGCAAGGGCCGCCGCCGTGCCGGAAGGCGGCACGGGCAGCGCCGGCGCCAGCGGCGCCGTCTCGCCCACGCGGGACGTGGCCGGGATGGTGTTGGGCACGGTTGCGCGCGAAATCGGGTCCATGGCTAGCCTCCACTGCGGAAAGCTTCATAGTATGCGCGTCTGAAAGAAAAGCAACACACGCTTGACCAGGCGCGGGTGCCGCGCATCCGCCGGAAAATCCGGCGGCGGGTGTGATGCAGAGTTAAGCTGCAGCCTTATCCAGCGACAACATGCGCTCGACATAGCGGGCGATCAAATCGATTTCCAGGTTGACCTTGCCATCGACCGTCAAGTGTTTCAAGGTCGTCATGGCGATGGTGTGGGGAATCAAATTGATCGAGAAGCGGCAGCCGTTGACGGCGCCTGCGCCCAGGTCTTCCACGCGGTTGACGGTCAGCGACACGCCATTGACGACGACGGAACCCTTGAAAGCCAGGTATTTCGCCAGTTCGTGCGGCGCTTCGATCACCAGTTCCCACGATTCGCCCACGGCTTCGAACTTGCGCACGATGCCCAGGCCGTCGACGTGGCCGGACACCAGGTGGCCGCCCAGGCGCTCGGCCAGGGTCAGGGCTTTTTCCAGGTTCACTTCCGTGGTGGTATCTAGGCCCACGGTGCAATTGAGGCTTTCGCGCGAAACATCGACGGCAAAGCCCGTGTCCGACTTTTCCACCACCGTCATGCAGGCGCCATTGATGGCGATCGAATCGCCCAGGGCCACGTCGGCCAGCGGCAAGCCGCCCGCGTGGATGGTCAGACGCACGCCTGCGTCGAGGCCGCCTTCGAGTGCTTGCACGGTTTCAATCTTGCCAATGGCGGCAACAATTCCTGTAAACATGGAGCTAACCCTATAAAAATGAGTAAATTTGTTAATTGCGCTGGGCGAATCTTGCAAGGATACGCAAATCTTCGCCCAATTGCTGGACCTGGTGAAATTGCAAGGTCCGCTGGTGCTTGATATCCGTCAATGCCGGCAAGGCAAACATGCCTTGCGCATCGCCCAGCAAGGTGGGCGCCAGGTAGACCAGCAGCTCGTCGACGCAGCCTTCGCGGATCAGCGAGCCGTTCAGCCTGGAGCCGGCCTCGACGTGGACTTCATTGATTTGGCGGCGTCCCAGTTCCAGCATCAGCGCGGCCAGGTCGACCTTGCCGGCCGCGTTCGGCAACATGATGACTTCCGCGCCGAGCGCCTGCAACTGCGCTTCCTTTTCCGGATTGGCCACGGCCGCCACGATCCACGTGCCGCCCCCTTGCAGAATGCGCGCATCGAGGCTGATGTCGAGCCGGCTGTCGACGACGATGCGGCGCGGCTGGCGCGGCGTCTCGACGGCGCGCACATTCAATTGCGGGTCGTCCGACTTGACCGTGCCGATGCCCGTCAGGATGGCGCAGGCGCGCGCGCGCCACGCGTGACCGTCGGCGCGCGCCTGCGGCCCCGTGATCCACTGGCTTTGCCCGTTGTGCAAGGCCGTCATGCCGTCCAGGCTGGCCGCCGTTTTCATGCGCACCCACGGCTTGCCGCGCTGCATGCGCGAAAAGAAGCCGATATTCATTTCATATGCCTCGTCGGCCAGCACGCCCGTGGTGACGGCGATGCCGGCCGCTTCCAGCTTGGCCAGTCCCTGCCCCGCCACCAGCGGATTCGGGTCCGTCATGGCGGCCACGACGCGCCCCAGCCCCGCGCGCACGAGCGCATCGGAGCATGGCGGCGTGCGGCCATGGTGGTTGCACGGTTCCAGCGTGACATAGGCCGTGGCGCCGCGCACGTCGTTGCCGCGCGCCGCCGCATTGGCCAGCGCTTGCACTTCGGCATGATCCTGCCCGGCCGCCTGCGTCACGCCGGCACCGATCACCTGGCCATCCCGGACGATCACGCAGCCGATGCGGGGATTGGGCGAGGTCGTGTATAAACCGCGCGCCGCCCATTCCAGCGCCAGGCGCATGCCATCGATATCGTTGAGTATTTCCACGGGCTTCTTTGAGAGTGAGTAATAGATAAGTCGGGTTACGAACTGTCGGCCACGCCGCTGCAATTGGCCGCTTGCTGCTGCGGGTCGCACACGCGCACCCTGCCCAGCATATTGATTTTAATATGCCGTACCTGCTTTCCCAAAGCCAGGGACAAGGTCCCCCAGCGCGCCGCCAGACTATTGGTCGCGCTGCAACTGCGACCTGCGCCATTGTAGGCGATATAAAACGGCGCCGTGGCCGACGAAAACACGAACTGGGCCGTGATGCCCGCCGGCAGCGGCCCTTGGCGGAACAGCAATTCGTCCCCGTCGTCGAACGCCAGGTTGGCATTGCGGTCGATGAATGCCAGCCAGCCCGTGCGCCAATCCGTGCCGCCGGGCCCGGCCGGCATCAGCAGCACGCGCCGGCCGCGCGCCATCGCCTGCGCCCGCGTCAATTCGATGGCCGAGAACAAGTCCGTGGCCGCCGCGCGCACCTGCTGGCGCGCCAGCAGTTGCTGCAAATTTGGCATGGCAGCGGCCGCCAACAGGGCGGTAATCGCCAGCACGGCCAGCAATTCGGGCAAGGTATGCCCGCAGGTGCGCCTGCTCCACATTGGCCGCTTGCGCATGGCCATGGTCTAGAACCAGCAATGGCTGGCGGGGCCGCTGCTGCCGCGCTGGCCCGTGCTGCTCAGGGACAGCACGCCGCAATCGGCATCCTGGAACTGCGCATCGACCTTGGACGTGCCCGGCGTGGCGCGCAACAGCACGCATTGCCCGATCGCCAGGCCGGGACAGGCCAGCGCCTCGATTTCATACGCACTGCCGGCCGCGCCCCCTTCGCCCGACCACCATGGAAACGCTTGCGCCTGCGGCGCCGGCGAGGCCGAGGAAAAGGCCAGATAGCGGTTGTTCTGCGAATAATAGCGCTCCTGCTGCTGCATCAGCCGCAGCAGGGCCGCCTGCCCCTGCACCCGCTTGGCCCGCACGACATGGCCGTGATAAGCGGGCACGGCCAGCGCCAGCAGCAGGCTCATGATCGCCAAGGCGGCCAGCAGTTCGACCAGGCTGAAACCCTGGGTGGTGGCATGGGCGCCACCGTTTGTAGCGTGCCAATTTTGCCTTGCCAGCGTTTCCATCTGACCTCCCCTCTTCGCAAAAACCGCCAGCCGCCGCAAGTGGCCAGCCTGCACGCCTGCCACTTGCGACACGCCAGCCATGCCCGCGCCTATTTCTTCTTGGCCGCCTCGTGCAATTCGCGCCAGTTCGCCACTTCGCGCCAGCTCAGGCGCCGCGCGGGCAGCGGCGCGCTGACGACCTTGAGCCCCGCCCCGCTGGCCGCGCCGGGCAAGCCCGGTTGCAGCACGGCCAGTTCCTTGCGCCCCTCGGCCCGCCCTGCCGCCGTCACGGCGCCCACCGTGCTGTTCAGTTCCAGCGCCAGCGGCGGCGCGCGCGCCAGGCCATCGAACAAGCGCCCCGTCTGCTCACCCGCCTGCACGACACCGGCGCCATCGGCGGCAAAGCCACTGAGCACATCGAGCACGTACAGGCGCGTGGCCGGCTTGGCGCAAGCATCGCGTCCGGGCAGGACGGTATTGAACAGTACCTTGCCGGCGGCCAGTACGGGACCATGGATACTGCGTTCGCCCGTCTGCGCGGTATCGAGAAAGTCGAGGTACCAGCCGCGCCTGGCGTCGCTGCCCATGTAGCGCAGCTCGGCGCCGTCGACGCGCACGCCGTCCGCCGCCTCGCCCAGGCTGCGCTGTTCCAGGTCGGCCCGGCTGCGCGTGGGAGATGTTGCACGCACATCGTCGTGCACGGCATAAAACGACTGGGACAGGAAGGCGGAAGGCCAGGTATCGCCCGCCTCGGCCAGCTTGCCCGTGCCGAACAGCAACAGATAACCGCCACCGGGCGCGTATGCCACGTTCAGTTGCTGCGCCACGGGCTGGCGCCTGCCCTGCGCGTCGCGCGCGACAAAGACGAGCTTGCGCCCCTGTCCCTCCTGCCACGGCGGGCCGCCAGCCATGTCGAGGCGCCAGATATTGCCCTGCAAATCGCCCGCATAGATATACGCCAGCGCGCCGTCACCGCCCGGCACCACGGCGGGCGGACCCAGCGCCTGGGGCATGGCGACCGCGCCCGCATCAGTGTCATGGCCTCCATCGCCACCACTGCTGCCGCTGGCCACGGGTACCTTGAGCCGGAAGTAATTACTTCCCAACAGCCACGACGTGCCGGGCGCCTTGTCCAGCGCCAGCAGGAAGATGGCGGCGGCCGCTGCGGGCGCCGTCGTGTCCTTGCCATCATTTACATAATTGTTGTAGCCGCTGGCGACGATGACGAAATCGCGGTAGGCCACTGCCCCCTCCTTGCCACCCATGTTGATGCGGGCAAAGGCGGGCGGCGCGCGCACGTTGCCCATCAGCTTGTCGTCGCGTTCCGTGAATTCCCACAGCGCCCCATCCTGCGCGAAGCGCGCCGGGTCGGTGACGTTAAGCGCAAACACGCCTTGCGCCCCGCCGCCCATGCCCGACACCAGCACCGTCTTCCAGTGCCCCAGCGCCAGCACTTCCGCCGTGGCCGCCGCGCCGTCGAGCAGCGGGCCGGGACTGTAGTGAGTACTCGCAGCGGCTGCCGTGGAGCGCAGCAGCGCCTGCGGCAGATAGGCAAACATTTCGCTGCCCGTGCGGGCATCGAAGGCATGCAGCAAGCCATCGTTGGCGCCCAGGTACAGCATTTTCCGCCGCTGCAGCAGCGCCTGGCGGTGCAAGCCATATCCCGCCCCCGGCATGCCCAGCCCCGGCGCGCCCACGTACACGAGATTGCCGTATGGCGCCGCGCCCAGGCTGCCGGACCTGCGCCGCAGGAAGCCGCCCGGCTGGCCCGCCTCGTGCGTGCGCTGGCCCAGCAGATATGCCAGGCGCGCCTCGCCTTTTCCATCGCCGCCGTCGAATGCGCCGCGCCGCTCCGCGTCCAGCCGCGCCCAGGCCAGCGGCATCAGGGCGCCCTTGGCGTCGAGCGTGTAGACGGGACGCAAGGCCGCCGGCGTTCCATCCTGCGCGGGCTGCGCCTGTCCGCCCACGCGCCACCATGGCTCGCCGGGAAGCAGTGCGCCATCGGCGCCCACGGCAAACGCGGTGCGCGACAAGGTCATGCTGCCGTCGGCCAGGCGCAGCTGCGTCTGGAACCAGTATGCCTCTTCCGTGCCGCTGGCCAGCGCCATCAAGGCCGGCCCCGCCAGCGTCGCCGGCAAGCTGCCCTTGTCGACGGCCGCAAAGGCCGCGCGCAGTCCCGCGACCAGGGCGGCCGGGTCGCTGCCAGGCAAGTAATGGGCGGGCCAGCGACCATCGAGGCTCCATTCATCGAACGCGCTGCCCGTTGCGCCCTTGAATGGATTGGCGTCGCCATTGGCATCGAGAAAGCCGCCATATTTGGCCGTAAGCAGCAAGGGCGTCGCGGCGGGAGTGGCTGCAGATTCGCCGGCCGGGTCGCCCTGGCGCAAGTCGCCCGCGTAGTGTTCGACCTTGGCAAGGCCGTCATTCTTGCCGCCGGGACGCAGCGCCTGCACATGCGACCAGTAGGCCAGGCCCGCCGCATGATAGCTGGCGCCGCCCGCCCCGTCGGCCAGCAGTTCCAGTGCCGCCAGTTCGGGCCGTGGCGCAGGATTGCCCAGCGCACCGCCGCTTTCCAGGCTGCCCACTGCGTGCGTCCAGGCCATCGCATCGAACGGCGGCTGCGCAAAACCATCGGCGGCGCGTGCGCGGTCGCCGGGCGAGGCGGGCACAACAGGGACATTGCCGGGCACGTAACGGTCGCCCGCCATGCCCGCGTCGCCGAGGCTGACGACGACGTGGTGCTGGCAACTGGCCGTTTGCGGGTCGCTCCATGGGATCACGACCGGCAAGCCGTCGTCGATGGCAGGCGGGGCCGTGGCAGGAGGCACTGCGGTGCTCGCTTGCCGCCCCTGCAGGTAGCGCAGCGATTCGTACAGCAATTCGGCCAGCGGCGCGACGCTGGCGTACGCGCCGGGATGCCCGGCATTGCTGCGGCCCAGGGCATTGATGTAAGCGGTCACCCCGCCGCCAGGGCCCGCAGCTTGGTCCGCAGTTTGAACCGCATACACGCCGGTGGCGGGATTCCACTCGGTGCCGGCATTGTCCTGCGGCATATAGTCGGGCGCCGTCCAGCGCTGCCTGCCCACGTGGGCCAGCGGCGCGCGCAGCACGCCGCCATACGAGGAGCCGGTGCTGGCGGGCACGCCATTCAACAGACCAAACACGCCCACGCGCACCCGGCCGCCATGGCGCTGCACGGCACCCACCGGTTTGTAGTTCTTGCCGTACGCGAGGCACAGATCGTCGCGCAGCGGCCCTTCCTCCGTGTCGCAAACGCGCACGCGCGCGAGGAACACGCCGTGTGTAGCGGCAGCGCCGGGCGCGTCGCAACTGCCGCCCGGAGGCAGGCTGGCGTCGCCGAACAGCAGGCGGTTGCGGCAGGAAACGATGGCCAGTTGCGCCAGCGCAAACGGCGTCGCCGCCGCCACGCCGGTGTGCAAGACTTTGCGCGGGAAAAAGACGGGATGGGCATAGAAGTCGATGGGGCTGCCGGCATCGGGCAGGTAGGCACGCTGCAGCACCGTCTTGCGCACCTCGTCGATGACGCGGTCGCCGCCCGTCAGCGCGTAGCGGACGATGTCGAGCATGCTGGCGCTGGCCCAGTTCAGAAAGTTGCCGCTAAAACTATCGCCGCCGCAACCGTGCAGCGCATCGGCCGGTTTCAGCACGGAGAAGTAAGCGGTCGCTACGCGCAAGTCCGGCAGCATGACGCCATCCTTGCTGCGGTAGGGATAGCTGTAGCACATGCGCGCATGAAAGTAACCGAGGTACTCGCGCTGCGGCGCATAATCGCCGCCGTGCGCGGCGGCCGCCGCCGCATGCGTGAAGGACAGGTTAAGCAACAGGTTCGGCGGCACCCTGGCGCCGTGCAATCCCGCGTCGGCCCGCGCCAGCGCCACGGGAGGTGCGGCCGCAAGGACGGCGCCGCAAACCAGGCAAACCAGGCCGATCAGCAGCAGCCGGACGGACCACCAGGCGGATAGCAAAGCAAACGACAAAGCCCTCATGGTCCCGCTCCAGCCGCCTGCTTGCGATAATAACTTTGCAGCACGACTTGCGTGCTTTCCTGCGCGCCAAAACCGATGGCCGTGATGCGATACACATAGCTTTCCGTGGCCAGGCCACCGGCCACGGCCGCCGCCTGCGCGCCGGGCGGGTGAAACGGCAGCAATTCGATCAGATAGCGGGGCCGGCGCGACGGCAGAAAACCCTGCCCCGTCTGCATGACGGCGCCCGTAAACTGGCCATACGGCACCGCGTGGCTGCCACTTCCTCCCTCGACGCCATCGAGGTCCATGCTCAGCCAAAGGGCCGGCGCATCCGGGGCTGCGGGCAGGCACAGGCCCAGTGTGCCTGCCTCGCCGCAGCCGTCCGCGAACCCGGCCGCGCTGCCAGGCGCGAAGAGGCTGCTGCGTCCCGGCGCGCCGGGCAAGCCTTCGATATCGTTCTGCGCATCCACCAATGCTTCCTCCGCCGCCTGAAACGCGATCTGCCGGTCGCGCTCGCCGCGTGCCGCCTTTTCGCCCTGCAAGGCCATCTGCGCTGCCGATATGCCCAGCAGCAAGATAATCACCAGCAGGCCCAGCACATACACGAGGGTGGCGCCACCGTGGCGCGCACGAGGTGAACAACAAGGCACACAACGAGGCACACGACGAGGTACGCAACAGCGGACGCCCGCGCCAGCCATCGCGGCACCGCCTAGGCCGGCCCGTTGCGCAGCATGATGCTCGTCTGCACCAGTTGCCGCAGCCGGGAGCGCGTCGCGGCGGGCAAGGACGCGCGCGCGATGCGCACACCCGTGTCGCCGGCGCCGTGCGCCTCCGCATACGCCTTGCCGAACAGGTCGAACTGCGCCGGCCCCAGTTCCGCCATCTTGTCCGCCTGGCCCGCCTCACCATGCAGCAACAGCGCCACGCGCACGCTGGCCACGCGCTTCCAGTGCGTGCGGCGGCGCAAATCGCGCTGGCGCGCGGCCGCGTCGGCACCCGCCAGCACCAGCGCCGCATCGTAGGCGTCGAGCGCGCCGGCATTGACATAGCGGTTCGCCACGCCGTCGGGCGGCGTATCCGTGTCGAGGCCATACAGCACCTGGAAACCGTCGACGCCGCGGATGACGGCGTCCGCGCCCCAGCCGTTCGCGCCACGGTATTTGCAGCGCAGTTCGCCATCGCCATCGGCGCCCTGGGCCACATAGAAGATGCTCCAGCCCCGCTGCGCCTCCGTTTGCGCGGCCCCCACGCCGAAACCGGCGCAATTGAGCACGGACCCGTCGCCGCCCTCCTCCTTGCCGGCGCCGTAATAGCGCAGGGCCAGCACGTCGCTGCCATGCAGGGCGCCGGGCAAGGCGCCGCTGATGCCGTCGCTGTTCTTGCCCAGGCTGCGCGCGTCGAGCCCGGCGACATTCGCGCTGTCGTCATCGGCATGGGCGACGGGCGCGGCGCTGCTGTCCCAGTTCACATATGCCGTCTGGCGCACGGCTCGGGCGATGGTGTCGAGCGCATAGCGGCCATTGTCGTCCAGGCGCGCGCTGGCGGACTGGTCGCCATAGCTGCCGCTGGCCGCCAGCAGCACGCTACTGGCGGCCAGCATCAGCAGCGCGCCCAGCGACAGCACCACCAGCAGCTCGACCAGGCTCAGGCCGCGATGCCGGTGCCACGCGGCATGCACGCCGTTCATGCGCCGCCTCCGCCCAGCTGGAATGCCAGCCTGGGCAGCGACTCGCCTGCCCCATTCACGGCGGGCGAGCCATCGGGCAAGCGGCCGCGCCAGCCCAGCTTGATGACGATGGGCGCGCCCTTGCCGCCGCTGCACGCCCAGTGCAAGCCCTGCGCGGCGGCATCCCAGACAGAGGCATCGCGGCAGATATGCAGGCGCGCGCCGGGCAAGGCCGCATGCAGTTGCTGTTCCCACTCGGCGATGTCGAATTGCGCCAGTTCGGCCGCGCTGCAGGCAGCAGCGCCGAAGCAGTCGGGTGCACCACCGCCAGCGTCGGCGCCGTCCGCCGCCGCGTAGGCTACGTTCAAATAGGGATTGCTGGCATCGGGGCCATTCATGAGCACGCCGTTCGCGCGCATGCGCTCGGCCATGCCAGCTGCCAGCTGCGCGCCCGCCGACAACAGAGCTGACTCGTGGCGCGCGCGCAGGGAATGCAGTTGCAAAATGCTGGCGCCGAGCAGGCCCAGCGCCAACAGCAGCAGCGACACCAACACCTCGACGAGGCTGCTGCCACCGGCCAGAAACTTGTCGCGACCGCCATTGCGCATGCCTTGCTCCCTTCCGCAGAAAGAGTCGCAAGAACAGGCGGCCCAGCTACAAGATAGGCGCGTGCAAAAATCCGGATCTGCGCTGGCGCAAACAACACGGCGATAAGGTGGGAAGAACAGCGTAGGGATTGATCAGGCCGCTTGCCAGGCGAACGCTGGCGTGTTGAAAACGGGGCGCAAAACGGGGCGCATGAGCGGCCCCGTCGCCGATAAAGTGAGCGTCAGGGCTTGCGCGCCTGCCCCACTTCGGCAATCGCATCCTGGAACTCGGCCAGGTCTTCGAAATTTTTATACACTGAGGCAAAGCGGATGTAGGCGATCTTGTCGAGGCGCTTGAGTTCCTGCATGACGAGTTCGCCGATATAGCCGGAATCGACTTCACGCAAGCCGCTGGTCAGCAGTTTTTCCTGGATGGAGGCGATGGCCGTATCCACCGAGGCGGCCGCGACGGGACGCTTGCGCAAGGCCAGCATCAAACTGCCGCGCAACTTATCCGCAGCGAACTCCGTCCGGCTGCCATTCTTTTTGACGACGGCCGGCATGATAAGTTCAATGCGTTCGTAGGTCGTGAAACGCTTGTCGCATTTGCCGCAGCGGCGGCGGCGCCGAATGGCATCCCCTTCCTCCGATACGCGCGTATCGAGAACCTGGGTGTCGCCGTGCTGGCAAAATGGACATTTCATGGGCTGGCTACAACTTTATAGTAATAATTGCGGGAAATCGCCGCCCTTGTACAAAGGGCGCCCGAATCACTCCGGGCGCCCTGGGGCACGAAGGAATGTGTCATACAGAATCTTACTCCGTATGACACATTCTGGACAAATAATTATGCTGCGTACACAGGGTGCGCGTCGGCCAGCACCTTCACGGCCGCTTTCACGCGCTCGATGGTGGCGGCGTCATGCGGATTGTCCAGCACGTCGGCGATCAGGTTGCCCACTTCTTCCGCTTGCGCTTCCTTGAAACCGCGCGTCGTCATCGCCGGGCTGCCCAGGCGGATGCCCGAGGTGACGAAGGGTTTTTGCGGGTCGTTCGGGATGCCGTTCTTGTTGCAGGTGATGTGCGCGGAACCGAGGATGGCTTCGGCTTCCTTGCCCGTCAGGTTCTTGGCGCGCAGGTCGACCAGCATGACGTGCGACTCGGTGCCGCCGGAAACAATGCGCAGGCCGCGCTTGATCAGGGTTTTCGCCAGCACGTCGGCGTTCTTGATCACTTGCTTCTGGTATTCGACGAATTCAGGGCTCAGCGCTTCCTTGAAGGCGACGGCCTTGCCGGCGATCACGTGCATCAGCGGGCCGCCCTGGATGCCGGGGAAGATGGCCGAGTTGATGGCTTTTTCGTGTTCGGCCTTCATCAGGATGATGCCGCCGCGCGGGCCGCGCAAGGATTTGTGTGTGGTCGAGGTGACGAAGTCGGCGAACGGCACCGGGTTCGGGTACAGGCCGGCGGCGATCAGGCCCGCGTAGTGGGCCATGTCGACCATGAAGTAGGCGCCCACTTCCTTGGCGATCTTGCCGAAGCGTTCGAAGTCGATCTTTTTCGAGAACGCGGACGCGCCGGCAATGATCAGCTTCGGCTTGCGCTCGCGGGCCAGGCGTTCCATCGCCTCGTAGTCGATGTCTTCTTCCGCAGTCAAGCCATACGACACGACGTCAAACCATTTGCCGGACATGTTCAGCGGCATGCCGTGGGTCAGGTGGCCGCCTTCGGCCAGCGACATGCCCATGATCAGGTCGCCCGGTTTCAGCATGGCGAAGAACACGCCCTGGTTCGCCTGCGAGCCGGAATTCGGCTGCACGTTCGCGCATTCGGCGCCGAACAGCTGCTTCACGCGGTCGATGGCCAGTTGCTCGGCCACGTCGACGTATTCGCAGCCGCCGTAGTAGCGCTTGCCTGGATAGCCTTCGGCGTACTTGTTCGTCAGCTGCGAGCCTTGCGCTTCCATTACGGCTGGCGACGTGTAGTTCTCCGACGCGATCAGTTCGATGTGGTCGTGCTGGCGCGTGTTTTCTTTTTGAATGACGGCGAACAATTCAGGATCGACGTTGGCGAGGGTATGATCTTTTGCAAACATGTAAAAACTCCAAGTATGAGGGTGCTTGTACTGGCAGGTTGGATCGAATGAGGGGAGCCGGCGTTAAGTGAATAACAACATTGGACGGGCAGCCTCTTCGTGCTTTTCCATAGTGGCTACCCAGGCGAACGGCTGATGAAAAATCTCACGTTTCCCGGTGGGTGCCCACCTTTCGCCGGTTTGCCGATCGCCACTCATGGAGATCGCCCGACTTTTCGCCAGTCACGTGAGACGTAATGGAAGTCAAATTGTAAGTTAAGTGCCCAAATTGAGCAAGGAATGCAACCGTGCAGCTATAATCGCCGCGCGCCACCGCAGCCAGAGCACGGCCGCAGGCCGCCCCGGCGCGCGCGCGCGGTGCTTAAGCTGGGCTTAAACCTGGCTGCGGCTTGTAAGCGTATGTTACGAGGCTTGCCATTGCACACGCCGGATTTACAATGCTGCGGTGCAACTTATATGCAGCTTTTGCATGGCTTTCCAGCAAGCGCCCACAGTCACAAGAAGAAAAATCGCGTAAAATGTTGCTCAATCTCACTACTGGCGCAATAAACATGCCTTCAGTCTTTACCTGGAACGTACGTGTCTACTATGAAGACACCGACGCCGGCGGCATCGTCTATTACGCAAATTACCTGAAATTCTTCGAACGCGCGCGCACCGAATGGCTGCGCGCCATCGACGTGGGCCAGCAGCAATTGCTGGAACAGCACGACGCGATGTTCGTTGTCAAAAGCGTCAACGCCGACTATCATGCGCCAGCCAGGCTCGATGACACGGTAAGATTGACCCTAAGCATAGAAAAAATGGGGCGCGCCTCCATCGTTTTCCTGCAACAAGCCTGGTGCGGCGACCGCCTGCTCAACACTGCCCGCGTCAAGATCGGCTGCGTCGACTCGGCACTGCGCCCGCGCGCCGTGCCCGATGCCGTCGCGGCCCGCATGCGCGCCGCCTGAGCCCTACCGCCACTCCCGGATAATTCACCCAACAGACTGCCAGCCAATGAACGTTACACAAGATCTTTCTTTCCTCGCGCTCATCACCAATGCCCATTTGATCGTGCAACTGATCATGGCCCTGCTGCTGCTGATTTCCCTGACCAGCTGGACCTATATTTTCCGCAAGATGTTTGCCGTGCGCCAGGCGCGCAAGCAAACCATCGAATTCGAACGCAGCTTCTGGGCCGGCGGCAACCTGCATGCGCTGCACCAGAACGCCAGCGGCAACCGCGACCAGAGCGGCGCGCTGGCCCGCATCTTCGACGCCGGCATGGGTGAATTCATCAAGGGCAAGGCTTCCTACGGTTCGCGCGACGCGCTGGATGTCGGCGCCGTGCTCGACGGCGCACGCCGCGCCATGCGCGCCGCCTTCCAGCGTGAAATGGACGTGCTCGAATCGCACCTGGCCTTCCTCGCGTCCGTCGGCTCCGTCTCGCCATACATCGGCCTGCTCGGTACCGTGTGGGGCATCATGAACGCCTTCCGCGGCCTGGCCAACGTGCAGCAAGCCACGCTGGCCGCCGTCGCGCCCGGCATTGCCGAAGCGCTGATCGCCACCGCCATCGGCCTGTTCGCCGCGATTCCCGCCGTCGTCGCCTACAACCGTTTTTCGCACGACATCGACCGCCTGGCGATCCGCTTCGAGAGCTTCGTCGAGGAATTCTCCAACATCTTGCAGCGCCAGTCGCGCTAAGAGGGAGCAGCGTCCATGGGTTCCTCCTTCAATAGCGGCGGCATGCGCGGCGGCCGCGGCCGCAAGTTCAAGTCCGAGATCAACGTCGTGCCGTACATCGACGTGATGCTGGTGCTGCTGATCATTTTCATGGTGATGCCGTCGTCGAACAATCCCAGCGTGGTGAACCTGCCCAACGCGGAAAAGTCGGCGAAACCGCCCGATGACTATATTCAGATCGTGCTGAAACCGAATGGTTCGCTGTCGATCGGCGTGATCGGCAAGGAACAGCTGTCGCCGGAAACGGAACCGAACCGCGACGCCCTGCTGCGCAAGCTGCGCGGTTTGCACGAGAGCAATCCAGACTATCCCGTGATGATCGCGGGCGACAAGGAAAGCAAGTACGACGATGTGATCCAGCTCATTTCGGAAGCGAAAAAGATGGGCATTACCCGCGTCGGCCTGGCCACCAAGTAAGCGCAGCATCCTGTTTCCAGACTTGACCGTTTTTAGATAGACTAGACTTTGCAGAACAAACAAATCGACCATGTACTCGGCAAGCCCTACAGCGTGCCGCGCGAACGCAGCCGCTGGCCCTCGCTGGGCCTGGCGCTGGCGATGCACCTTGGCCTGCTGTTTTTCCTGTGGGTGGGCGTACACTGGCAAAATACGGAACCTGTCGCCGTCGAAGCGGAAGTGTGGGACATGAAGGTGCAGACGGCCGCGCCGCCGCCCGACGTGGCGACGGAACCGGAGCCGACACCGGCCCCGCCGCCGGAACCGCAAGTGGAACAGCCGGCCCCGCCGCCGCCGCCCGAGGCCGCACCCGAGCCGAAGGTCGACCTGCGCGAGGCGGAAATCGCCCTGGAACGCAAGAAGGCCAAGCTGAAAGAAGAGAAAGCGGCAGAGCAAGAACGCCGCAAGCAGGAACAGAAGGAACGCGAGGAAGAAAAGCGCGAACTGGAAAAACAGAAGCAGAAAGAAAAAGACAAGGCTGAAAAGCTCGAGAAGGAAAAGGCCGACAAGCTGGAGAAAGCCAAGCTGGCCAAAGAGAAAGAAAAAGCGGCGGAAGAAAAAGCCGAGAAAGAACTGTCCGAGAAAAAAGCGGCGGCGGAAAAAGCCGCCAAGGCGAAAAAAGCGGCGGAAGAGAAAAAGCCGCCGACAAGGCGCGCGCCGCGGAAATGAGCCGCATCACGGGTGCGGCGGGCGCCGGTACAACGGGCACGGCCGCGAAAGCGACCGCGCCACGCAAGGACAGCGGCTATGTCGCTGCCCTGACGAGCAAGATCAAGAGCAATATCGCGTACAGCGGTAGCACGGACGTGCCGGGCAACCCGCGCGCCGTGTTCAAGATCGAGCAACTGCCAACTGGGGAAATTATTTCGGTCCGAAAGATAAAAAGTAGCGGCCTGCCGGCGTATGACAGCTCGGTGGAAAACGCCATTAACAAATCGTCGCCACTGCCGAAGAAAAAGACGGCACTGTGGAACGCGAGATTGAACTCATATTCGAGATGAAGGATTTGCCTAAATGATGACCATGAAAAAAATGAGCTACGTCGTGCTCTGCGCCGGCCTGATGCTGGGCGCGGCCGGCGCCCAGGCGCAGCTGCGCGTGGAAATTACAGGGATCGGCAGCAACCAGATCCCGGTGGCGGTCGCCACCTTTGCCAATGAATCGGCGGCGCCGCAATCGTTATCTAGCATCATCAAGGCCGACCTGGCGCGCAGCGGCGTGTTCAAGCTGATCGATGCCGATGCGCCCGTGTCGGAAACGGCGCCCGTCAGCTACGAGCAATGGAAGTCGCGCGGCGCCGACGCGCTGGCGGCCGGCAGCGTGCAAAGCATGGCCGATGGCCGCCTGGACGTGCGCTACAAGCTGTTCGACACCATCAAGGGCGCGCAGATCTCCAGCATGAACAATGCGGCCGCGCCGCAGTTCAACCGCCTGCTGGCGCACAAGATCGCCGACGACATCTATGAAAAGCTGACGGGCGTCAAGGGCGCGTTCGCCACGCGCATCGCCTACGTCACGCAATCGGGCCGCGAATACCGCCTGGAAATCGCCGACGCCGATGGCGAAGGCATCCAGGTCGCCCTGCGCTCGAACGAGCCGATCATTTCGCCGTCGTGGTCGCCGGACGGCACCAAGGTGGCGTATGTGTCGTTTGAAAAGAAAAAGCCCATCGTCTACGTGCAAAACCTGGTGACGCGCCAGCGCACCATCGTGTCGAATGAAAAAGGCAGCAATTCCGCGCCGAGCTGGAGCCCGGACGGCTCGCGCCTGGCCGTGGCCCTGTCGCGCGACGGCCATACCCAGGTCTACACCGTCAATGCCGACGGCAGCGGCTTGCGCCGCGTCAGCAACAGCAGCGGCATCGATACGGAACCGCAATTCTCGGCCGATGGCCAAAGCATTTACTTCACCAGCGATCGCAGCGGCGGACCACAAATCTACCGCATGTCGACCAGCGGCGGCGAAGCCAAGCGCGTGACGTTTGGCGGCTCCTACAACATCAGCCCGCGGATCTCGTCCGACGGGAAGACACTCGCTTATATTTCCCGTCGCGACGGCAATTTCCAGCTCTACGCGCTCGACCTGGCTAGTGGCCAGGAACTGCGCCTGTCGGACACCGCCAACGACGAATCACCGAGCTTTTCGCCCAACGGGAAATATATCATGTACGCGACCGAATCCGGACGACGCAAGTCGCTGGCAGTGGTATCGGTGGATGGCCGCGTCAAACAGCGTTTGACTACGCAAGCTGGCAATATCAAGGAGCCCACCTGGGGTCCTTTTATGAAGTAAATGCTGTACAGTTTCACCTTTAACCATGACCCGGAGAATAAAAATGAGTAACTTTAAAAGTTTGGCTTTCATCGCCGCTACCGCAGCCCTGCTGTCCGCCTGCAGCACCCCAGTCAAAGTGGCAGAGACCCCAGTGGTTGAGCGCGCTCCTGAAAAAGTCGCAGCTCCAGTTGACACCCGTCAAGTTCAGCCAGTAACGACCGCATCGGTCGATCCACTGGACGATCCAAAAGGCGTGCTGGCCAACCGCAGCATCTACTTCGACTTCGACAAGTACGTCGTGCGTGAAGCGGACACCCCAGTCGTGCAAAACCACGCTGCTTACCTGGTGAAAACCCCATCGCGCAAGATCCTGATCCAAGGTAACACCGATGAACGCGGTGGCGCCGAGTACAACCTGGCCCTGGGCCAGAAACGTGCTGAAGCCGTGCGCAAGTCGATGGCCGCCCTGGGCGTGCCAGAAGGCCAAATGGAAGCCGTGTCGCTGGGTAAAGAAAAGCCTAAAGCACAAGGCAGCAACGAAGCGGCATGGGCTGAAAACCGCCGCGCTGACATCGTTTATTGATGTTCAAGGGTGAGCGCGCAAGCATTGACGCTTACCTAACTGGCCAGTCATAGGCATAATAATGGGGCGCAGCGCGGTGATTCACCGCCCGGCGCCCCGTTTGCATGTTTTGCGTAACCTTAGAAAGCCCGACCCATGATGACATTCTCGAAAGCCGGCGTCGCCGCCGCCTTGATGGCCGCGTTTGCCTACCTGCCCCTGCACGCCAACGCCGCCCTGTTCGACGACGACGAAGCACGCAAAGCCATCCTCGAGCTGCGCGCCAAGGTCGACGCCATGGCGCGCGACCTGAACGGCCGCATCGACGCCAAGGCGGACAAGACCAGCACCCTGAGCATGCTCAACCAGCACGACCAGACCATGCAGGAGATCGCCCGCCTGCGCGGCCAGATCGAAGTGCTGGGCAACGACCTGGCGAATGTGCAAAAGCGCCAGAAGGATTTCTATACCGACATCGACGCGCGCCTGCGCAAGCTCGAACCGCGCCAGGTCACCATCGACGGCCAGGAAGCGGCCGTGGGCGTGTCCGAGCAAAGCGCGTACGAATCCGCGTTCGGCCTGTTCAAGTCGGGCGACTACAAGGGCGCCGTCACGGCCCTGGACGGCTTCGTGAAACGCTATCCGGAATCGGCCTATGCGGCCAATGCGCAATACTGGCTGGGCAACGCCTATTACGCCCAGCGCGACTGCAAGAGCGCCATCACGGCCCAGCAGGCTGTGCTGAAGAACTACCCGGACAGCCCGAAAGCGGCCGACGCCATGCTCAACATCGCCAGCTGCTACACGGAGCTGAAAGACAAGCCGAACG
Organism: Janthinobacterium sp. C22; assembly: GCF_057919405.1. Taxonomy (NCBI): domain Bacteria; kingdom Pseudomonadati; phylum Pseudomonadota; class Betaproteobacteria; order Burkholderiales; family Oxalobacteraceae; genus Janthinobacterium; species Janthinobacterium sp. C22. The sequence goes on from NZ_CP193659.1 coordinate 5,499,444, forward strand.
CCACCAAGACCCTGAACGCGCTGATCGCGCGCTACCCGGACTCCAGCGCGGCCCAGGCCGCCAAGGAACGGGCCGGCAAAAAGTAAAAGCGGGGAAAAAGTTGCCCGTTAGGTTTGACAGAATCCCGGGCACCCCCTATAATCTTTCTTCTTCGGGTCGTTAGCTCAGCTGGTAGAGCAGCGGACTTTTAATCCGTTGGTCGCAGGTTCGAATCCCGCACGGCCTACCACGAATACGCAGTACTGATCTGCTTGCGAGTTGTTATAGCAAGCATTTTTTTACGGCACAGTGTTACCGAAGTTGTTGTAAAAAGTTTTTGGGTCGTTAGCTCAGCTGGTAGAGCAGCGGACTTTTAATCCGTTGGTCGCAGGTTCGAATCCCGCACGGCCTACCAAATACGTCAGAGAAGCCAACCGTTCGCGGTTGGCTTTTTTGTTTTCTAGGCTTGCCTGGATCGCAGCCACTCCTTCAATACATCATTCATACGCGTTTGCCAGCCATCACCGGTGGCCTTGAAGGCATCAAGGATCTCGGCGTCGAAGCGTATGGTCGTGCTGACTTTGCCGCCAGTGCCGGCGGGCCTGCCGCGGCGGCGCGCCACTTCCTGTTGCGCCTCGGGACGGGAAACGGGCTTGTCGCCCACTTGCCAGACGCCCTGCTCGAAAAAACCGTTCGTCAATTCGGGCGCATCGTCGGGATCAACCGAGGCTTTGCCGGTATTTTGCGATTTCGCGTTCATTTGCTTTCGTCAACCTAACGGCATCAAAAGTGATTCTCATTATTTATTGTAGTAACAAATAATGGAAACAACCAGTCTCTTTCGAGCAAGGGTGCCGCCGGAACACTACGCCATCGATCTTAACGCGACGCCAGCGCCGGCCTCCCGGCCAGATGCGCGACCACCGCGCCCATCACCCGCCCCAGCGGCACCTCTACCCAGCGGTAAAACGCGGCGCCGGACGCCAGGCTGGCGCCCCAGGCCGTCAGCATGCCCAGCGCCTGCCACTCCGGTTCGAGCGGCACATACGTGATAAACAAGGCATTCACCAGCAGGCTGACGGGGAAATGCACGAGGAAGACGGCATACGAGATGCGGCCCAGGGCGTTGACGATGTTCCAGGCGCCGCCCTGCGACGGCGTGCGGGCGCGGCCGAACAGGAACAGCGCGCAGGCGACGATCAGCGCCAGCGCGATGCGGCTGCGGTAGTCGACGGCCAGGGCCAGCAGGACTGGCACGGCGGCCATGGCCATGAGCGCGGTCATGGCGCCGGGTTTGCGGGACGGGTCGCTGCCCCACCAGGCCAGCATGCCGAGGCCATAGCTGCCGAAGAAATACGGCGCCCAGTTATCCCAGTCCGCGTCGAGATTGAAATACAGCAGGGAAAAGGTGATGCCCACGGTGACGGCCAGCGGCATCAGCCAGCGTCCGCGCCGCCGGCCCGCCAGGCGGCCGCCCAGCCACAGCAGCGATACCGTCAGCATATACAGCTGGAAATCGATGGCCACGTACCAGGCGCCGGCCGACAGCGATTCATAGCCCAGCACGCCGTGCAGCAGCAAGGCATGGGCGCTCAGCTGGCCCAGGGTGACGGCGGCCGACATGGAATCGTGCAGCATCCAGATGCCGGCCACAGGCGTGATCACGGCGGCAAGCAAGGTGGCGGCCAGGAATGGCGGCGCCAGCTTGGCATAGCGTCGCCAGATCGCCTGCAGCGGGGTGGCGATGCCGGGACGGCCGCCGGGCGAGAGGGATTTTGCGACCAGGAAGCCGCCGATGACGAGAAACACTTGCACGGCGATGCGCGCGCTGCCGCCCAGCCAGTCCAGCAACTCGGGCCACAGGGGCTGCACGTAGTCGGACATGGGCCCGTAAAACGCCAGATGGTGCAACACGATCAACTGCGCCGCGCCCGCCTTCAAACCATTGATCCAGCCAAACTGCGGACGATGTGCCAGGTCCGCCTGTGATACCACTGCTGCTGCCGTCATTCCCAATCCTTGCCGTGCCAGGTCTCGTCGCCAGCCCATCGCGCAACAGGCGCGCGGCTGAGGATTTACCGAAAGGCCGACATCATAGCCGAGCCTGGCACTTCGGTGACGCGCGGCAGATGAGCGATATCAGTCCTTGCGCGAAAAATCCGCACGCAACAGGGTCTGGACGATGCTGCCGCCCTGCGCGTTCGCGCGCACCGCGACCGCCATCGACGGCATGACGAACAGCACGCCGTCCTGCCCGTCCCAGGTGTCGAGCAACTGCTCCAGCTCGCGCCCCAGCGACTCGGGCCGCTTGAGCTGCTGCGCCAGCTGCGCCGCGCACTTGCCGTCATTGCCCGTGCGGCGCGGACACTCGTCGACGCGCACGAACGGCGTCTTGCTCTCGCGCAAGCGCGCGGACAATTGCGCGGTCACCGCCGCCGGCGCGCCATCCAGATACAGATGGTAGGACGGCACACGGCAGCAGCCCCTGGACAGCAACAGCAAACCGACCCCGGCACCAAAGGCGTTTACAGGGGCTGACGGCACGTAGGCAAACGGCGGCGCGTCGCCATCGCCCGGCAAAGTCCGGCGCAGCTCGGCGGCGTGCGGCCTGCGCCAGCCCGGCAGACAGGCGGCATTGGCGGCGGCAAAACAGGTCCGGTAGCCGGTTTGATCGCTGATAAACAATTGCTCGACCGCATTGCGCGCGCCGGCCGCGCCCGGCACGACGCCGTCCAGCCTGACCTCCCAGCCGCCCGCGCCGTTCTTGTGCCATGCCAGCGCCGTGCGCGACCAGGCCCACAGCCGCTCGTACGGGTTGAATTGGTAGATCGGCGCGTCAGCCAGATAGATTCTCGGCAGCGGAATGGGCTCGCGCCGCTTGCCGTCCGCATCGACCACCAGCACCACGGACGGCGCATATTCGCTGTCGACATAGGCAAACGATGCCCCGTCGGGCGAGATGGCCGCCAGAACATAGGCTTGCAGGTAGCCGTCCCCTTCGGGCGGACTGGGCAGCACGGTGGTTTTCAGCGGCAGGCCACGCAACAGGAAACCGGGACGCTGGTCGACGGGGAAATAGCGCACGCCCGGGGACAGGGGAAGCCATGCATGTACGTCTCGTTGCCACGGTAGCCGTATTCCGACGCCGCAATCTTCTCGACCACGGCCTTGCCCGCCTGCTCGTGGACCAGCGCCAGCATGCCATCGTCTTCCTGCCGCTTGACGAAATACACGGGCTGGGCGAAATCGGTCCAGCGTTCGATGCCATCGGTGGCCTTGACGACGATTTTGTCCTTATGTATCAGCCGCATGGAGTGATTCTCGGTGGACATCAGGGAGCCGCCGCCCTGGCGGTACTCGACCGACAAGGCGGCAAACCGCCCGTAGGTATCGGCCTTGGTCACCTTTTCGCCGCGCCGCAGCACGGCGGCATATTCGCCCGTGGCCGGCTCCGTGTAAGGCCAGCAGCCAGTCAGCAGTAGGAAAGCGGTGGCGCACCACCAGCGATACCGTGCGAAAATTTTCATGCGTCGTCAGCCCTTCAGGTCAGGACTGCCCGCCCATGCTGCAAATTCGGCAATCTTGCAGGCATTCTACGGCAGATTCAGGACTGGCTCAGGACTGATTCGTTTGCGGCTGTTGCGCGAGGATGGCGTCGAGCAAGCCGGGGAAACGGCTCTCGATATCGGCGCGGCGCAGGGTATTCATGTGCGTCGTGCCCGCGTTTTCCGTGTAGACGAGGCCCGCTTCGCGCAAGACCTTGAAATGGTGGGAGACGGTCGATTTCGGCCGCCCGCCGTCGAGATCGCCGCAAGCGGCCGCGTCGACTCTGGCCAGGTGGCGCACGATGTCGAGGCGGATCGAATCGCTCAAGGCATACAGCACTCTTTCGAGCACGAATTCGCTGGCGGGAGGATGTTTGTGTGGGCGCATGAGCAGAATCATACAGCATGCGCTATACTAATTCCATTATTCGAATATTTACGAACTACCGAATCAGCATCTCCCTACTTTTTCATCCACACACACAAAGGCCACCATGTCCGCCCTCTTCCAGCCCTACACCCTCAAAGACATCACCTTGCGCAACCGCATCGCCGTGCCGCCCATGTGCCAGTACATGGCCGTCGATGGCGTGGCCAACGACTGGCATCTGTCGCATTATGCGGGCATGGCCCGTGGCGGCGCCGGGCTGGTGATCGTCGAAGCGACGGCCGTGGCGCCCGAAGGCCGCATCACGCCCGGCTGCACGGGCATCTGGAATGATGACCTGGCGCAAGCCTTCGTGCCGGTGGTAAAGGCCATCAAGGCGGCCGGCTCCGTGCCCGGCATCCAGATCGCCCACGCGGGCCGCAAGGCCAGCGCCAACCGCCCATGGGAAGGCGACGACCACATCCTTGAAGGCGACGCGCGCGGCTGGCAAACCATCGCCCCGTCCGCCATCGCCTTCGGCGGCGGCCTGCCGAAAGCGCCGCGCGCCATGGACCTCGACGATATCGCCCGCGTGAAACAGAACTTCGTCGACGCGGCCATCCGCGCCCGTGAAGTGGGCTTCGAGTGGCTGGAACTGCACTTCGCCCATGGCTACCTGGCGCAAAGCTTCTTTTCCGCCCACTCGAACCAGCGCGACGACATCTATGGCGGCAGCGTGGAAAACCGCAGCCGCTTCCTGCTGGAAACATTGAAAGCCGTGCGTGAAGTGTGGCCCGAGCACCTGCCGCTGACCATCCGTTTTGGCGTGCTGGAATTCGACGGCCGCGACGAGCAAACCCTGCTCGAATCCATCGGCCTCGTGCGCCAGTTCAAGGATGCCGGCATGGACATGATCAGCGTCAGCATGGGCTTTACCATTCCCGACGTGTCGATTCCGTGGGGCCCGGCCTTCATGGGACCGATAGCCGAGCGCGTGCGCCGCGAAGCGGGCGTGCCCGTCTCCTCCGCCTGGGGCTTCGGCACGCCGGCCATCGCCGAGCGCGTCATCAAGGAAGAACAGCTGGACGTGGTAATGGTCGGCAAGGCGCACCTGGCCAATCCGCACTGGGCATACTTTGCCGCCAAGGAACTCGGCGTGGAGCGCGCCTCGTGGACCCTGCCGGCACCGTACGCGCACTGGCTTGAGCGCTACTGATCGTCCTTCACCGTTGCCGGATGCCCCTCCAGGGGCAATTCCGGCAGAAACAGCAGGAAGACCAGTCCCACCAGCAGCAGCACGGCGCCGGCGCCAAACACGCTGGCGATGGCATGGCGGTACACCTCGACCGTCTGCACCGCCGCCTGCGCGCCCAGCGCCGACACGGCTTCCACGCCATGCTTATGCAGCTGGTGCGCGAGGATGGCGCCGGACGCCGTCACGCCCAGCAAGCCGCCCAGCGAACGGAAAAAGGCCAGCATGGCCGTGCCCACGCCGCGGCGTGCCAGGGGCAAGGCATTTTGCACGGCGATCGTCATGTTCGGCATCACCCATCCTAATCCCGTGCCGAGCAGGAAGATGGCCGGCTCGATGACCCAGTAACCGCGCGACGTTTCCATGGCCCAGGCCAGCACGGCAAACGCCAGCAGCGCCACGGCCAATCCCGCCACCTGCACCATCTTGTACTTTCCCGAGCGCGACAGCACCCGACCGTTGAACATCGACGACGCCACCAGCCCCACCATCATCGCCACCGTCATCACGCCCGATTCGGCGGGACTCGTGCCCATCACCAGCTGGAAGAACAGGGGAAGAAGACGCTGGCGCCCATCAGCCCCATGAAAGTCATGGCCATCACCAGGCTGGCGATATTGAAGGTGCGGTTCTCGAACAGGTCGGGCGGCAGCACGGGTTCGTCCACCCTGCCCACGTGCACCGCCAGCCAGATACCAAGCAGCACGGCGACGCCGCCGCACACCTTGATGGCGAGAGAGTCCCACGGCCACTCGGTACCGCCCAGCGCCAGCACCAGCAGGGCCGCCGTGACGGCGCCCGTCAGCAAGGCGGAACCCAGGTAGTCGATCTTGTGCGCATGCGTGCGCGCCGGCTTGCGCATGGCGCGCGCGATGACGACAAAGGCGACCGCGCCGATGGGCAGGTTGACATAGAAAATCCAGTGCCATGACAGGGCATCCGTGATGACGCCGCCCAGGACGGGCCCCAGCACGCTGGTGACGGCAAACACGATGGGCACCATGCCTTGCCGCTTGCCCCGTTCGGCCGGCGGCACGATGTCGCCGATGATGATTTGCGCCAGCGGCATGAAGCCGCCCGCGCCGAGGCCCTGGATGGCGCGGAAAATAATGAGCTCCGTCATGTTCTGCGCCAGCCCGCACAGCACGGAACCGAGCAAGAAGGTCAGCAGGGCCGTGAAGATCATCGGGCGGCGGCCATACTGGTCGGCCAGCTTGCCGTACAGGGGCATGGTGGCCGTCGAGGCCAGCACGTAGGCCGTGACCACCCACGACAGATGCGCCATGCCGCCCAGGTCGTCGACGATGCGCGGCAAGGCCGTGGCGACGATGCTCTGGTCCAGCGCACCCAGGCCCAGCACGGCCATCAGCCCCAGGTAGATGGCGCGCACTTCGCGCTCGGTGACGGGTTTTACGGCGCCTTTGTCTGCGCCTGCGGCTTGATCGTGGCGACTCATGCTTGGCCGATCTCGAGCAGCGGCTGCATGGCGGCTTCCAGCGCATCGACCTGCTGCGGCGACAAGCGGGCGATGCGCCGCGCCAGCGCATCGCGGCGCCGCGCGCGCAGGGCTTCGAGCATGGTCAAGCCTTGCGCGGACACCTGCAGGCCCGAACGCCGGCGGTCCTGCGGATCGGGCGCGCTGCGCTCGACCAGCCCCGCCTCTTCCAGCGACTTGACCTGGGCGCTGACGGTGGGCCCGCGCACATTCTGCAGCCGCGCCAGCGCGGCCACGCCGATGCCGGGCTGCTCGTGGATCAGGGCCAGCAGCATGTATTGCATCATCGATACGTTGCCCTCCAGCTCGCCCCCTTCGCGTTGCATGGAGCGCAACAGGCGCTTGAACGCCACGCGCAGGTCATCGGACAGCGCCAGCGCGCGTTCGGGGATGGGAAGGTCTTCGGTAGTGGGCATGGGATCACATAAATAGGTAGGCTACCTACCCATATTAGACCGTGCATGAGGGTCGCGCAAGGCTTTTTTCCGTCCTTACCCCGTCCAGCCCTTCCCAAAACCGCCGTTGGCCGTCATAATAGCCGCCCTTGGGTCGTTAGCTCAGCTGGTAGAGCAGCGGACTTTTAATCCGTTGGTCGCAGGTTCGAATCCCGCACGGCCTACCAAGATTCAGCCGTCATCATGGCAAGCATGTTGATACGGCACAGCGTTACCGCAGTGCAGTTGTAAAAGTTTTTGGGTCGTTAGCTCAGCTGGTAGAGCAGCGGACTTTTAATCCGTTGGTCGCAGGTTCGAATCCCGCACGGCCTACCAAATACTTCAGAGAAGCCAACCGTTCGCGGTTGGCTTTTTTGTTTGTGGGCGCTCGCTGGTCGCACCTCACTTCTCACAAACATCGATTTATCACTCGTTAACAAGCCTTCGAATGGCGTCAGTCAGACTAATTTCCGTAGGCGACGCCAATACTGCAAGAGGTATGCTTAATTCCCCACAAACCTCACGAGCATGCGCTTCTTCTTGCGCTGCGAGCGCCCGAATAGAGTCTGGCGTCGTGTGGACGCCGTCGCGCCGCAAGAGGCGTGCCGCGATTCTATCAGCCTCTTCACATAGCAAAACAACCCCGGACAATTTCAAGGCCGAGAAAACTCCGATGTCCAAGCGTATATAGTCACCATTAGGCGCGCGAAGGACAAAGTGCCCGTCCAGCAATAGAACCTGCCCAGAATCACGCAACCGTCCGACAGCTTGAATTAGTGCGCGCTGATTATTATCAACATCTGTGACGACTTTATCCTTCCCCCATGACTCGCGCCCCTTCTCCTCACGAATAAGTTGGCTAGCGGTCAGATGTCGCACACCGAATCCACTAGACACCAGCGCACCAAGATGCCCTTTACCAACTCCGTGAACTCCTGCAAGAAAGATCACCGTCATGACTTCTTCCTTTGGCTTAGCAATTTCTCTAACTTCGCCAATTCATCAGGCGTCAAGTATCGGAATGATTGTGGCGGAGTGAAGTTAGAAAAGATAAGGCGGGGATCAACGGGAATGTCAAATTGTCTAACTTTACCCAGAATAATTGCGAAGCCTGTTTTCTTGCCACTGTAATAGCCTCTTAATTCACTGCGAGTAAGACCACCGCCATTATCCCTAGCTATTTCCCATAAGCGAGATACATTTGTTTCGATCAATTCGACGATTTCGACCAAGGCAACAATGGCCTGAATAGGCGCAGACGAATAGATCGCCATCGCCTTGATAGCCTGAGTCGGTACTGCACGACGCAACTCCACACGCTTGCTTCCCGCAAGAATAAGGTCAGCATATCGAGGTTTAATCGAAATGAGTATTGAACTACCACTTGGAGATTGAGAGCAATTTTGAGAATGAATCATCGGATATTTTTGTAATTGACTGAGGAGGACCAGAGACAATGCCCTCTCTTATTAACGAGCTAAGTGCCATTGGCTCGGGTAAGTGACCGACCAACCGGAAAAGCATAACTTTGGTGGCGGTATGCGCCATTAGTTCGATATCTTTTTGACTGTAGACCGTTCTACGCCGCACAACTTGCATAATTTTTGCCGCATCGTTATGAACCTCGTAACATTCGACAACGCCAATTGATGTTGCAGACATTTCATCAACAGTCCGGTAAAAAATCACCACATCACCGGGCTTTACTTGGTTGGTGGGCGCCTTGCATAAGTATGCCTGCTTGATAGAATTTCCAGCTGCCGAAACGGAGGAAAATAGTTGGGCCTGCCTTGCTAGATCAGGGAAAAGGATCTGATGAAACTGTGGCTGAATAGGGATCAAAAACTTCTGTACGGATTCATCACGACGAAAGTGGGGAAAAAACAGACGTGCGTAATCAAGCGTCGACAATGTGGACTCCGGCGGCTTAATTGGATGCTCCTTGACTAGCATTATATCTTCGCCGTACATTCCCTTCTTCCGAAATCCGAAGTCCTCAAGCAACGCTAATAAATAGACCTGACCAGAATTAGTATGGACAAATATATTTTCACATCGATTTTCCGTTGCAAAGCGAAAGGCTGCCTTAAGGAATAACTCACCTATCTTTCTTCCCCGAATTTTCTCACCGACTTTGAATGTACATAGCTTAAGCGACAATCCATTGAGTTGCGCATGAGAATCATTAATGACCTCATCCGTTTGAATCGCGTAAATGCAGATTGCCTCAAGTTTTCCATCATCAGTTCGAGCAACCCACGCTTTCCTTCCCATTTGAGCTTTTTCACGAAACCATGCATTAAAACTCCGAGAAGGCGCATCGTAACTCTCACGAAGACTATCAAAGAGCGCAAAGTCTAGCTGATTAGTGAGTTCATACAGGTGAACATCATCAATATTGGGGAGTTGAACCTCCGATGGCTCGTGGAGCCGTCGAAGCCAATCCTCGGCAGTTTGAATATTGTAGACCCGGGTACCCAGCCCTGCTTGCCGTGCTTTATTGTGAATTTCACGGTCCTCAGTAACTAGGGCATGAACAGCAGAGCATTCAAGCGAATGAAGAATGTCATTATCACAGGCATCGTTGGCTGAGGTCTCGTTCGTATTGCAAGGACTTGACGGAACACCATCAAGTCGGGTGTATTGCGCCAACCGTGCAAGCGTTCTATCTCGTCTTTCTTTATCTTTGTCGCGCTTGATATCCTTTTCGGAGGCAGGATGATAAAGAAGCTGATGCCCACCTGCATTCGCCAAACGGGAAAAATTGGCAAGACTAGGCTCAAGCACCACCATCGAATCCTGAAGTGGTATCAAAATATTGGTATCAAGCAAGAAACGCAAGCGCTGATTCAAGATTTATCTCTCAGTAGTTACTCTTCTCAATAGTTAGCGATTATATCCACGGCGCGCTATAGATAACTTCGCGTAACAATTTGACCGAATGCATTGCCATTTTCTCCAATTCAGCCTCATAAAATTCTGGGTTTTCTATAATGCTTTGATCATTCCAAGGATCATCTACGTGCACCCAAAAATTTCTATACTTTCTCAATGAATGCAAATCGTTTCTAAGTCTTGATGCCCCGGGGAGGCAATCTATCAAATCTACAAGACGTTCCTTCCCGCTTACCGAGTGCTCGGCACGTAAATAAGTCTCTATTGCCGAGACGACAGTAAGGATCGAGGCCAGATGAGCGCCGTTTACGAAAGCAATATCGGCCTGCCGGACAATAAATGAGCACCATTCAGACAAGATAACCCCACCTTTGAGCAGCTCGTCATCCAAAGCTACCAGATAGTCCCAACGTTCGTTCGATTCCATAGGCAAGTTCAGGTGGCAGCGACTGAGAGGGTATTTAAAGAGAATATCAGTAGTGTATCTCAGGCAATCCTCAAAAAACGACGCTTGCACAAATATTATTTTGTGCAAAAGTAATCAGCGATAAAAGTCCGCCTGGCGATTCAAAAATTCAACCCATCTCAAGGCAGGAGCGCAAGCGCTAACGCAGTACCGTTCCACCACTTTGCAACCATCAACCACTCTACGGGAAGCGCAAATGTTTGCTGCGCGGCCCAGAAATGGATCGGACTTCCCAATCTGGTTTTCTTAGTAAAGAAGCCCAATCTATAAGTAACGGGGCCAACAACTAATGACAAAGAGCCGTGCCCATCAAACCCTGATCCACGGATTCGACCTTCCAGTACCCGAAAACCGTCTTTCGCCGCACAAGGAAAGTAGCGCAACAAGCGCCACTAATGCCGCTGCACCAAGGTACTCGATATTGAGCGCTTCGCGTTCTTTTAATCCGTTGGTCGCAGGTTCGAATCCCGCACGGCCTACCAAATAATTCAGAGAAGCCCACGAATTTACGTTCGTGGGCTTTTTTGTTTTGCGCGCCAGCTATGCCACCCCTTCCCCATACCTCCCCGGCGTCACCCCCATCACCCGCTTGAACATGGCGATAAAGGCGCTGACGTTGTCGTAGCCCAGGTCCAGCGCAATCGTCGTCACGGGCTGGCCGGTGGCCAATAGTTCCAGCGCGCGCAGGATGCGGGCGCGCTGGCGCCAGGCGGAGGGCGTAAAGCCCGTCTCGATCGTGAATCGGCGCGCCAGGGTGCGCGGCGACACGCCGGCCCAGGCGGCCAGCGCTTCCACGCCACGCTCGTCGGCGAGGTCGTCGAGCACGGCGCGCGCCACGCGCAGCAGGCGCGGGTCCGTGGGTAGCGACAATCCGAACGGTTCGTGCGGCGCGGCGGCGATCTCGTCGAGAATCACGCCCGCCACCCGGGCCTGCCGCGCGTCCAGCGCGCCCTCGCCCAGGTGCTGGCGCGGCCCACCGCCTCGCGCAGCAAGCCCGAGACGCGCATCACGCACGGCGCGGCGGGCAAGCCGGCGCAGCTGGCCTCGTCCACATACACGCTCCAGCCCGCAAACGGGCCGTGCGAACGCAGCGCGTGGACGTGATGGGGCGGCACCCACACGCAGTGACTGGCCGGCACCACCCACTGTCCGCTGTCGGCCGTAACGGAGAGCAAGCCCCGCATGGCGCCGAACAGCTGGCCGCTGGCATGGCGGTGCGCCGCCGTCACCCTTTCCTGCGGCTGGACAATGCGCATGGCGCGCAGCAACGGTGCTGGCGGCAAGATTGGCGGATTTGACGTATCGAATGACATAAACAACGCAGGCAAGACAATCCGGTCATCATACAGTGAAGTCTTTCCAACCTTCAGGAGTTCACCATGCGTGCAGAAGACGTCTTACCGGATCAACAAAACCAGGGCCAGTTCAATGGCGTCACCGTGCGCAAGGGCACGGTGGGCGCGTTTCTCGCCAATGCCCGGCTGTGGCTGGACGACGCCAGCAGCAGCGACGCAAAGGCCATTGCCGAGCGCGACATTGTGGACGCCCTGCCCGCCCTGCATGCGCTGGGGCTGTTCGAGATCCTGCAGGTGCGCGATGCGGCGCTGCGCGAACTGGTGGCCGTCGCAACGGAGTAAGCGGCCAACGGCTCGTCCCCGGCGCGCATTTCCTCTATCATGCTGCTTTGCCCGCCTTCGCACCCGCCATGCCGTTTACCATTGCCGCCCCCGTCCACAGCGAACTGATCATCAAGAAAAGCCGTTTCATCGGTTGCGTGCAGCCGATGACGGACCGCGCCAGCGCGCAGCAGGTGGTCAATGACTTGAAGGCGCAGCATCCGGGCGCCTGCCATGTGTGCTGGGCGCTGCTGGCGGGCGGGCAGTCGGCGGCCGTCGACGATGGCGAACCGAGCGGCACGGCCGGGCGGCCCATGCTCGACGTGCTGCGCCACCAGGACCTGGAAGGCGTGCTGGCCACCGTCGTGCGCTACTTCGGCGGGATCAAGCTGGGCGCGGGCGGCCTGGTGCGCGCCTACACGGACAGCGTAGCGCAAGCGTTATTGCAGGCGGAAAAGACGGCCATCGTGCGCCAGCGAACCCTGCGCTGCACGGTGCCGTATGCGATGGAAGGCATGCTGCGCCGCGAGCTCGACGGCGCCGACGCCACCTTGCTGAACGTGGAACACGGCGACGCCGTGCTGTTCGACTTCAGCCTGCCTGAAACGGCGGCCACCGCCCTGCTCGCCCATCTGCATGAGGCGGGCAATGGACGGATACAGTGGCTGGACGCGCAGGATAGCGACGGCGAGTCATAGTCAACAGGCGCATTGCTGCCGGGCGCCACCGATAACAAGCGAGCATTTATCCAGGCACTACACATCCAACAAATTTCTATTTTTTCAATTGAACACCAGTCATGGACTGCATTATTTGAAATAATAATTTCACCAAATTCCGCCAAGAAAATTTCCTGACGACCTGGATGCGGCTATCTGTACATCGATTTCTCCGCCCTAAGTCGAATGTCACTCAGCCGCTTTCCAAACACGACCGCATCGCGCACAGTGGACAGATGGTAACGCATGCATCGTGCCAGCGCCGCAGCTGTCGATAAGCAAAGACGTCAAGGCCTCTGCCAGAATGATATGAATGCAGACTGGAGCAATAGGTGCAGCACACCTCACTCCGGCTAAGGTATCGACTAACGCCGACAACCCTTACAAGCTGATTCGCAAGATTGCCATGAGCACGCACCATCCATCGCAGTTTCCAGTGCGCCTACGCTACTCATACCATCTGTCACTTCCCCGAAAACCAGCACTCGGTCACATGAAAATATATACATTTAGGAGTATTCCTATATCGATAAAAATATTCCCATGTAGAGTACAAAAGCGTGGGAATAGCCATGTTTCCACGTAAAGAATATTTTCACTTGATTCCCCCATCATATATTACGCAGGATAGTACTGCAGCTTGATTTTTCCGCGTACTGGCAAGAGAATTTATGGTATCACCCCCATCCGCGTGCGTGTCAAGATAATGGTTCGAATGATGCAGATTCCAAAAATTTATCAATAGGGCAAAAAAATTAGCCCCGCAACGAATAGGCACCCCTACCCATCAGCACATAATATATAAAAATACTGCATTTAAATTAAACACCATCACCCAACTAAAACCATAAGGCGACAAAGAATATGAAATACTTCCGATTTTCATTGCAAAAAATCAGCCTCTCTTTCTTTCTATTTTTCTCCTTATGCACGGCTGCATTTGCTGACATACCTGCAGGAGGCGCTATTTACTCCTACCTGCTTGGCTCGTCTGAAATCAAAAAAATTGACGCGGTAACTTTGAAAATAATAAATACCATTCCCGTGCCGGAAAATGAATACCTAAGTAAACTTGAGGTAGATCCTAGTGGCGAACATATTTATGCAGTTCGGTCTACTGTTTCCAATGATGGCACGGCCATGCATGATGTTGTTGTTTTTAATGCAAAAACAGATTCTTTCGAGAGAAGTTTCTCCTTACCCAATGATCGTTTTTCGCCTAATGATCGAGCTGGCAGAATCTATGGATTTGTTTTTACGCCGAATGGGGAGAAACTCTATATTCCATTACCGGAATCACACAATGTTGTCGTAATGGATGGTAATGCGAGTCAGGTTTTGAGCGTGATAAAAGTTGGAGCAACACCATTTTCTTCTGCCATCTCGCCTGACGGTGTGCGGCTGTATGTACCTAATTTTTCCGACGGATCGATAAGCGTGATCGACACTGCAACAGACAGCGTTTACGCCACTATCGATGTAAAATCACTCGGCAGTCCTGAACAACTTAAAGTTAGCCCCGATGGAAAATCGGCATACCTTCTAGTTAACGGAGTAGGTAACTATATCAAGAAATTAGTCATCATTGATGCAAGCAGCAATTCTATTTCCCATGTCATTTCACTCGATGGAGCGTTTCCAATTTATGCCGCATCTTTTTCACCGGATGGAAAAAATTCTATCTTGCAGGTGCTAGCAGGGCCAACTGGCTCATGGGGGCTATATACGTGTTTGATACGGGAAATACAATACTCACCAAAACTATCACCTCGCCATCCATGGGATTAATAAATAATATAGCATTGAGCAAAGATGGGTATCGAGTTTTAGTTGGCGCTGGGATGATGAATGAAAGTCAATTTCCGCTGTTGTCAATGGATCCCAGCAACGAGACTATTTCGGTCACTGTTCCGGCCTGGAAAAATAACGCCCCCGCCCTAGTTGGATGACATCATATACGGAATTAGTCGTTGTGAACCCAACATCTTCTTGTTCCCGGACAAATTAAATAAATATCGTGGCTATGCAGAATCATAGCCATTAGCTGGCCCATGAACGTCGCTCTTCCCAGCAATTTCATGGGTTTTTCACAAGCTGTTTTTCCCTCCACGCATCTAACAATGTTTAATCAGCTTTTGCGCCGCGCGCAGTTTGACGGCATCTGAATAAGTCGCCATGAAAGAGTCGGATTTCGACGCTATCACGTGGAATTGCTCGCCCAGTTTTTGGATTTCAATAATGATATATCGCTCCCGCTACGACACTTCCAGCAATCAAGTCCTGCCTGGTCGCTTGATCTGCAGCAAGATGAAATGCGTCCACGCCAGCGCCGGCAGCACCAGCAATAGCAGCATCAGTCCGGCCGGCATGTCCGGCACGAAACGCACGAAGCAGGCAAGAAAACTCGCGATGGCCAGCCAGAAGCGCCAGTTGAAGGCATAGGCCTTGCGCGCCACCGTCGCCAGCGCGATGCGCCAGAATTCCAGCAAGGCCCACAGGCCGCCCGTCAGCAGCAGCGCGGCCAGCGCGTTGGTGCCGGGGGCGTCGGCCCAGGTGCGCACCAGGTTGTACAACAGCAAGGGATAGCCGGCCGTGATGGCCAGGGTGGCGGGGCCGGCGGCGATGACAGCTTCAAACAGCTGCCCTTTGGAACGATGATCCACTAAATCCTGCTCCTCAAGCCACGACGCCGGAATGGGCGGCGATCACTTGCAGCGCGCCGGCTGCGTCCTGCGCCCAGACGCGCGTAAAACGGAAGTCGCCATGCGTTTCCACGTCGTGATAGCTGCCCGTCAACTGCATGCGCACGGAGACGACGGCCACGTGGCCGTTGATGCGCACATGGCGCTCGGAAGCGCGCAGATCGGTGATGGTCAGCAGGCGCTGCTCATGCGCGGCCAGGTCAGCATGCTTGCTCAGCAAATGGCCCAGGTGATTGGTAAACAGCAAATCGTCGGCCAGCAAATCGTTCAGCACGGCCACGTCGGAGGCCATCATGGCCAAGCGCAAGCGTTCTTCCGCATCGAGTACCTGTACTTCCGTTAAAGCATTCATCTTTTTCCTTATTAAAATAACGGGCGCATATTAGCAAACGGGAAAACCATGCTGGCACGAAATAGCCAATTTCACAATCATCCGAAAGACTTATGCCTGTGGAGCATATTTATATAGCGTAATATTCGCAGCGGTATTGCGCAAAACACCCCCATAGTACTGTACAGTGCTTGCCCTTTCGCCCCAGGCTGGGGCAGCAATGACTTGTAGTAAAGTGCTCTCCGCAGTCTCGAATAAAACCAAGATAAGGCCCCTACATGGCAATTAACATCATTCTGAACCTGCTCGTTGCGCTGGTCGTCTTCGCCTTCATGTTCCACCAGCAACGCAAACACGCGACGTTCACGGTACGCGTCTTCACGGGCCTGGGCCTGGGTGTGCTGCTGGGTGCGGCCGTGCAGGCCGTCTACGGCGCCGGCTCGCCCATCATCGCGGGCACCAATGAATATATCGACATCGTCGGCAGCGGCTATGTCAAACTGCTGCAGATGATCATCATGCCGCTGATCATGGTGTCCATCATTTCCGCCATTTTAAAGCTCAAGGACGCCAGTTCGCTGGGCAAGATCAGCGCGCTGACCATCGGCACCCTGCTCATCACCACCACGGTCGCCGCCGCGATCGGCATCCTGATGGCCAAGCTGTTCGGCCTGACGGCTATCGGCCTGACGTCGAGCGCGGCCGAAGTGGCGCGCGGCGTGCAGCTGCAAGGCTCGCTGGAAACGGCAAAAGCCCTGTCCCTGCCGAAACTGCTGATCAGCTTCGTGCCGACCAATCCCTTCCTCGACATGACGGGTGCGCGCAAGACGTCGACCATCGCCGTGGTGGTGTTCTCGATCTTCATCGGCATCTCGGCCACGGGCATCGCCGCCAAGAAGCCGGAAATCTTTGCCTCCTTCGAGCACTTCATGAAAGTGGCGCACGCCATCGTCATGCGCATGGTCACCCTGGTGCTGCGCCTGACGCCGTACGGCGTGTTCGCGCTGATGTTTGAAGTGGTGGCGTCGTCGAGCTACACGGACATCTTGAAATTGATCAACTTCGTCGTCGCCTCGTACAGCGCGCTGATATTGATGTTCCTCGTGCACCTGGCCATCATCGCGGGCGTGGGCCTGAACCCCTTGCGCTTCGTGAAAAAGTCTTCCCCGTGCTGGCCTTCGCCTTCACCTCGCGCACCAGCGCCGGCTCGATCCCGATGAGCGTGCAGACGCAAACCCAGCGCCTGGGTACGCCGGAAGGCATCGCCAACTTCGCCGCCTCGTTCGGCTCGACCATCGGCCAGAATGGCTGTGCCGGCATCTATCCTGCCATGCTGGCCGTGATGATCGCCCCGACAGTCGGCGTCGATCCATTTACGCTCAGCTTCCTGCTGCCGCTGCTGGCCATCATCACCATCGGTTCCGTCGGCGTGGCCGGCGTGGGCGGCGGCGCCACGTTTGCCGCCCTGATCGTGCTGTCGGCAATGGACTTGCCCGTCGCGCTGGCCGGCTTGCTGATCTCCGTCGAACCGCTGATCGACATGGGCCGCACGGCCCTGAACGTGAGCGGCTCGATCACGGCCGGCACCGTCACCAGCCGCGTCATGGGCGAAACCGACCTGGCCGTCTACAACAGCGACGACGCACCTGACCTGGATGAGGCGGAACACGCCGCCTAGAACGCATAACCAAACCTACTGCGCGTCGCGGGTTGCGGTTTCCGATGCTCACTGGCTCGGCGCCCCCGTACCTTCGCACAGTTCCGCTTCTCAAGCCAACGGGGCGCCGAGCCTCGCTTCCGCTCGCTACGGTTTTGTTAAGCGTTCTTAAGCGCGTCCAGCCACACCAGCGGCGCGCCGCGCCTTGCCGCTTTCGTCTATATTGGATCGCAATCAATATAGAGGAAGGCGCGAGGCGATGGAGCAGAAATGGCCGCAGCAAATCTGGATCGTGCGTCACGGCCAAAGCGCCGGCAACGTGGCGCGCGATGCCGCCGAAGCGGAAAAACAGTTATTGATCGCCATCGCCGAGCGCGATGTCGATGTCCCCTCTCCGAGCTTGGCGCGCGCCAGGCGCACGCCCTCGGCGACTGGTTCGCCACCCTCCCCCTGAACAACAACCGACCGTCGTGCTGTACTCGCCGTATGTGCGCGCCCACCAGACGGCGCAAGCCGTGCTGGCGCGCATCGATGCGGACAGCTTGAGCGCCGTGGTGGCCGACGAACGCCTGCGCGAAAAGGAATTCGGCATCCTCGACCGCCTGACCGTGCACGGCATCGCCAGCAAATATCCGGAACTGTACGAACAGCGCCAGCACGTGGGCAAGTTCTATTTCCGCCCGCCGGGCGGCGAAAGCTGGTGCGACGTCATCCTGCGCCTGCGCAGCGTGCTCGACACCATCACCCGCGAATACCGGGGCGAACGCGTGCTGATCGTCGGCCACCAGGTCATCGTCAATTGCTTCCGCTACCTGCTGGAGCGCTGCGACGAGCACGCCATCCTGGCCATCGACAAGGCGGCCGACGTGCCCAACTGCGGTGTCACCTCGTACGCCTTCAACCCCGCCCTGGGCAGGCACGGCAAGCTGCAGCTGGACCTGTGCAACTTCGTTGCGCCGCTGGAAGCGGCCGGCACACCCGTCACGGCCCAGCCCGACATGCCGGCGGCGCCGAAATCCTGATCTTTCGGAGGTCATCCATGGACGCCATCGACATCACGCCTTCCCTGCTGCGCTCCTGGCCCCTGCCCATGCCCCAGCCCGACGGGGACAAGGAAGTGCGCGGCCATCTGCTGATCGTCGCCGGCTCCGAGGAAATACCGGGCGCCATTGTGCTGGCAGCCACGGCCGCCCTGCGCGCGGGCGCGGGCAAGCTGACCCTGGCGACGGGCGCGTCGGTGGCGGCGCAGGTGGCCGTCGCAATGCCCGAGGCGCGGGTCATCGGCCTCGATGAAACGGTGCAGGGCGGCTTTCGCCACGAAGCGCGGCACCAGCTGGCGCCGCTGGCCGGCAAGGTCGATGCCGTGCTCGTCGGGCCAGGCATGTGCGACACGGCCGCCAGTTGCGAACTGATGCACCACCTGCTGCCCCTGTTTGCCGGCAGCCGGCTGATCCTCGACGCCTGCGCCATGCAGGTCGTGCGCCAGCCCGCCAACTTCCGCTTCGACCAGCCCGTGCTGCTGACGCCGCACGCGGGCGAGCTGGCCCAGCTGATGGGCCTGTCGAAAGACGCCGTGCTGGCCGACCCGCATGCCTGCGCCGTGGAAGCGGCGCGGCGCTGGCATGCCATCGTCGCGCTGAAAGGCGCGCTGACCGTCATCGCCATGCCCGATGGCACCACCTGGACGCACGCGGGCGGCAATATCGGCCTGGCCATCTCCGGTTCCGGCGACACCCTGGCCGGCATCATCACGGGTCTGGCCGCGCGCGGCGCACCGTTGGAACAAGCGTGCGCCTGGGGCATCGCCCTGCATGCGCTGGCGGGCGAACAGCTGGCCTTGCGCTTCGGCATCCTCGGCTACCTGGCGCGCGAAATCCCCGCCGAGATCCCCGCCCTGCTGCGTAATCTGACGCCCTGAGCTGGCGCCCTGAGCTGCGCGGCATGGAAACAACAGCATAAGCATATCCAGAAAGAATCGTTAGCCTGGGCAACGGTCTCCCTTAAGCTCATTCAACTGTTTCCAGATGACCAAGTTTAAAGGACACCGCCTTGCATCCGCGCCATTCATACGCCTTGCCCTCCCTTCCCGCCACGCCGCTGCGCGCCATCGTGCTGGCCTGCGCCATGCTGGGCGCCGCGCCCGCCTGGGCTCAGGCTGATGACACGGCCACGAGTACTGCAACGCCAGCCAGCGCCAGCATCGACCAGGTCACCGTCGTCGGTTCGCGCGCGCGCAACCGCACGGTGTTCGACAGCAGCGTGCCCATCGACCGCTTCGGCGCGCGCGAAGTGAGCAATGCGCTGGCCTCGGGCGACGTGGGCGCGGCCCTGCAAAACCTGTCGCCCTCGATCAACTTCCCCCGCATCGAATCGAGCGGCGCGTCGGACTCCGTGCGCGGCATCCAGTTGCGGGGCCTGGCGCCCGACCAGGTGCTGGTGCTGATCAACGGCAAGCGCCGCCACACGAGCGCCGTGCTGGACACGGAAAGCAGCTTTGCCGGCACCGTGCCGGTCGACATCAACGCCATTGCGCCGAACGCTATCGACCACATCGAAATCCTGCGCGACGGCGCGGGCGCCCAGTACGGCAGCGACGCTGTGGCGGGCGTCATCAACATCGTGCTGAAAAAGCGCGCACGGGCGGCGCCGCTTCCGTCAGCTATGGCGCCAACCACACGCATTTCGCCCCCACCGATCAAACCCTGACGGATGGCCAGACCGTCATCGTCAACGCCGACTACGGCGTGCCGCTGGGCGAGGCGGGATTCTTCCGCTTCGGCGCGGAAACGCGGCGCCGCTCGCCCACGGAACGGGCCGGCCCCAGCGACGCCGGCTGGACGTCCTACAACTTCACGCCGGCCGACCAGGCGCTCGACGGCAAGGTGCTGTTCAAGTCGGGCGACTCGCGCCAGCGCAACAACTACCTGTTCTACAACACCCAGCTCACCCTGGCCAACGGCCTGGACCTGTACTCGTTTGCCACGCTCAACGAACGCAAGTCCGACGGCAGCGCCTACTTCCGCTATCCGGGCGACCCGTCGAATGTACTGGCCCTGTATCCGAACGGCTACCGCCCCGTCACCAACGGCGACAAGCGCGACCTCAGCATCGTGGCCGGCGTGCGCGGCAGCGCGGGCGAGTGGAACTGGGATGCCAGCGCACGCCATGGCAGCGACCGTTTTGACTACGGCGTGAGCCACTCCGTCAACGCCTCGCTGGGCGCGGCCAGCCCCACGCGTTTCAAGCTGGCCGGCTTCGACTTCCGCCAGAACGCCCTGAACCTTGATGCCACGCGCAGCCTCGACATCGGCTTGCCCGCCCCATTGAGCGTGGCCGTGGGCGCCGAATGGATGCGCGAAACCTACCAAAGCTCGGCTGGCGACGCCGCTTCGTATGCGGCCGGCAGCTTCACCGATGCACCACCGGGCGCCCAGGCCGGTCCCGGACTGCGCCCATCGGACGCCTATGACGGCAGCCGGCAAATCCGCTCCGTGTATGCGGACGTGGAAAGCGATCTCACGCCGCGCCTGCTGGTGGGCGCCGCTGCCCGCCATTCCCGCTACAGCGACTTCGGCAGCGCCAGCACGGGCAAGTTGTCCACGCGCTATAAAGTGACGGAGAATTTCCTCGTGCGCGGCTCGCTGTCGAACAGCTTCCGCGCACCCGCCCTCGTGCAGACGGGGTTCCGCTTCGCCACCTTGAACTTCAACGCCGATGGCACGGCCCTGCAAACGGCGGCCCTGCTGCCGGCCAGCGACCCGCTGGCGCGCAGCTTCGGCGCGCAACAGCTGAAGCCGGAAAAATCCACCAACCTGTCCCTGGGCCTGGCCTGGAAACCGGCCGCCGCCACCAGTGTGACGGTGGACGCCTACGTGATCCGCATCCGCGACCGCATCACGCGTTCGAGCGACTTGCAAAGCGACGCCGTCACGGCCTACCTGGCTGCGAATGGCCGCGGTGATATCCAGTCCGTGGCTTACCTTGCCAATTTGCTCGACACGCGTACCAAAGGCCTGGACGTGGTACTGAACCACGATCTGGCCTTCACGTCAGGCAAGCTGAACCTGAATGCGGCCCTGAACCTGAACAAGACAACGTTCGACAAGGTGCGCCAAAGTTCCACCGCGCTGGCCGCCATCGATCCCAGTCTGACCCTGCTGACGGAGACGAGTTTGTTCCGCATCAAACATGCGTCGCCCGCCAGCAAATTGATCCTCGGCGCCGACTGGCAGGCGGCCGACTGGGGCGTGCAGGCGCGCGCCACGCGCTTTGGCGAGCTGAAAGATTTTTCCTACGACAGCGATGCGCCCCTGATCGACGGCATCCCCGCCCAGCGCTTCGGCTCCGTCTGGTCGCTGGACCTGGAAGGGCAGTTAAAACTGAGCAAGCAGCTGACCCTGAGCGTGGGCGGCAACAATATCCTCGACCGCTATCCGCAGCGCGTGCGGGAAACGAACAACGCCACATATGGCGGCGCCCTGCCCTACAATTTCATCAACCCCATCGGCGTCAATGGCGCCTACTTTTACGCTAAATTAAGCTACACGTTCTGACACGGACAAGGATAAATCATGATCATCAAACGAATCTCCCACCTCGTCGCCGGCGCCTGCCTGAGCGCCCTCCTGTTATCCAGCGCCCAGGCCGCCGCGCCGCTGGTGCTGATGACGGACTTCGGCACGGCCGACGGCGCCGTGTCCGCCATGCATGGCGTCGCCTATGGTGTCGATCCCCAGCTCACCATCTCGGACCTGACGCACCAGATTCCCGACTACGACATCTGGCTGGGCGCCTACCGTTTGTACCAGACGGCCAATTACTGGCCGCAAGGCACGGTGTTTGTGTCCGTCATCGACCCTGGCGTGGGCACGGCGCGCAAGTCGGTGGTGCTGAAAACCAAGGGCGGACGCTACTTCGTGGGCCCGGACAACGGCCTGTTCACCCTGATCGCCGAGCGCGACGGCGTGGCGGAACTGCGCGAAATCGATGAACAGGTCAACCGCCTGGCTGGCTCCGCCGAGTCCTACACCTTCCACGGCCGCGACGTGTACGCCTACGTGGGCGCGCGCCTGGCGTCGGGCGCCATCACGTATGAACAGGTGGGCCCGCCATTGCCCAGCGAATCCGTGGTCAAGATCGCGTACCAAAAACCTGTGCGCGACGGCAATACCATCCGTGGCATCGTGCCCGTGCTCGATGTGAAATATGGCAATGTCTGGACGAATATCCCGAAGTCCCTGCTCGACGAATTGCAGGTGAAACTGCACGATCCGCTGCAAGTGCGCATCTTGCACAAGGGTAAGCAAGTGGCCAAGGTCACGGCGCCGTTCGAACACACGTTTGGCGGCGTCGCCAAGGGCAAGCCGCTGGTCTACCTGAACAGCCTGCTCGACGTGGCCGTGGCCATCAGCCAGGGCGACTTTGCCGCCAAACACCACGTCGCGTCGGGCGTGGATTGGGAAGTGGAAGTGAGCAAGGTCCCTGCCGCCAAATAAGGCCCTTGCCCGCGGCCGGGACGTCCTGTCCTGGCCCTTTCTTTCTCGTTCACGTGGCGCGTTTGCGCCATATCAAAACGGATCGCCGATCCTGCTGCCGATGGCCACTGATTTGTAAATCCCGTGAACCTGCGCGCGCCTGCCCACTCTAATTTTTGCAAGCGATGCCAGCCTTGCTACGACGGCCTGCCCGCACCGTGGCAGGCAACTGGCGAGGTATGACTACCCACGACAGCTTTCCAACGAGAAAGGAACAATCATGACGGCTCCATTCCTTAGCACCAGCAAGCTTGTCCTCGGCACCGCCATCGTGTGCGCGCTGCTGGGCGGCTGCAACAAGCACAACGAGACCACCACCGCCCCGGCCACGCCGGCCGCCACACCCGGCACGGGCGGCAGCGGCACCTCGGGCACCAGCGGCACCACCACGCCGGACACCACCACGCCCACCACGCCATCCGTAGCACCGGGCACGACCACCAATCCCGACGGCACGACCACGCCGCCGGCCACCACCCCGCCTGCCAATGGCACCACGCCGGGTACCGGAACCGGAACGGGGACAGGCACCACGCCACCGCCGCGCAGCAGCTAACAACCGCGTCCCGGCGGTCGACCTGGCTGCAAGCCTTCAGCACAATACGCAAAAAAGAGCCTTCCGACGAAGGCTCTTTTTCTTGCACATCACATCACATCAATTCTCCCTGCCACGGCGCGTCAGTGGGCCGGCACCGCCTTGCCAGCCGCCCGGGCGCTCAGCGCCTGGTGATCCGCCGCCAGGAACAGATACATGGCAGGCACCACGAACAGGGTAAACAAGGTGCCGATGGACAGGCCCGTAAAAATCACCAACCCCATCGCATGACGCCCGGCAGCGCCCGCGCCCGAAGCGATCACCAGCGGCAGCACGCCAAACACCATGGCCGCCGTCGTCATCAGGATGGGACGCAGGCGCACGGCGGCGGCCTCTTCCACCGCCTCGCGCTTGCTCTTGCCCGTCTTTTGCAGCTGATTGGCCACTTCCACGATCAGGATGCCATGCTTGCTGATCAATCCCATCAGGGTCACCAGGCCCACCTCCGTGTAGATATTGACCGATGCAAAGCCGAGGAAGATGAACATGGTCGCGCCAAACAGGGCCAGCGGCACGGAAACGAGGATCACGACGGGGTCGCGGAAGCTCTCGAACTGCGCCGCCAGCGCCAGGAAGACGATCACCACGGCAAACAGCATGGTGACGATGAAGCCGCCCGATTCCTGCACGAACTGGCGCGACTGCCCCGCGTAATCGGCCGTGTAGCCGCTGGGCGCCACCTGGGCCAGCGTCTCGCGCATGAAGCCCAGCACCTCGCCCTGCGAGGCGCCGGACACGCCGGAAAGCGTCACGGAATTGAGCTGCTGGAAGCGGTTGATCGACTCGGGCACGACATCGTACTGGATATGCGCGACGGTACTGGCCGGTATCATCGTGCCGTTGGGCGTCTTGATATGGAAATCCAGCACGGCCGACGGATTGAGGCGGTCGACCTGCAGCACCTGCGGGATCACTTTATACGAACGCCCGGCGATGGAAAAGTAATTGACGTAACCGCCGCCCAAGGCCGCGCCCAGCGCCTGCCCCACATCCTGCTGCGTCATGCCCAGCGCGGCGACGCTGTCGCGGTCGACCGCCACGGTGGCTTGCGGCTTGTCGATTTTCAAGTCCGTATCGATGAAATAGAACTTGCCCGATGCGCGCGCCTTCTCCAGCACCTGCTGCGCGATGGCATCGAGGTTTTCAAACGGTTCCGTGGTAGCGATGACGAATTGCACGGGCAAGCCAGAGGAACCGGGCAAGGCGGGAAACTGGAAGGCGGCCACGCGCGCGCCGGCGATCTTGTTCCAGCCCGCCTGCAAGTCTTGCTGCACTTCCTGGGCGCTGCGCGTGCGCTGGTCCCAGGGCGTCATCAGCATGCCGCCAAAACCCGAGTTGACCGTCGGCACGCCCGTGATCTGGAACATCTGGCTGTATTCGGGCATGGCCTTGGCCACCTGGTAGATTTGCTCCGCATACACTTGCATCTGGTCCGACGTGGCCGTCGGGTCGCCCACCACCTGCGACAGCACGACGCCCTGGTCTTCCTCGGGCGCCAGCTCGGACTGCGACATCTTGAACATCAGCCCCAGCACCACCATCAATAGCGCCGCCATGACGATGAGCACCACCCAGGTGTCGAGCAGCGCATGCAGCAGGCGTTGATACGTGTCGTGCACCTTGCCGAAGACGCGGTCGATGGCTTGCACGAAGCGGCCGCTGTCCTGTTCCGGACGGAAAAAGCGTGAACACATCATGGGCGACAGGGTCAGGGCCACCACGCCCGACACGGCCACGGCGCCGGCCAGGGTGAAGGCGAATTCCGTGAACAGCGCCCCCGTCAGGCCGCCCTGGAAACCGATGGGCACGTACACGGCGATGAGCACCACCGTCATGGCCAGAATCGGGCTGCCCAGTTCGCGCGCCGCCAGCAGGCTGGCTTCCAGCGGCGGCTGGCCCTGCTTCATGTGGCGGTCCACGTTTTCCACCACGATGATGGCGTCGTCGACCACCAGGCCGATGGCCAGCACGATGGCCAGCAAGGTCAGCAAGTTGATGGAATAGCCGAGCGCCAGCATGGCCGTAAACGTGCCGATCAGGGACAGCGGCATGGCGATCACGGGCACGATCACGGCCCGCAGGCTGCCCAGGAACAGATAGATGACGATGGTGACGATCAGCAGCGCCTCGGCCAGGGTCTTGATGACTTCCTTGATCGAGGTATTGATGAAGAAGGTCGAGTCGTACACGATTTCGCCCGTCAGCCCGGCCGGCAGCTGGGACTGGATGCCGGGGAAGACGGCGCGCACGCGCTTGGCCACGTCGAGGATATTGGCTTCCGGCGCCACCTTGATGCCGATGAAGACGGAGCGCACGCCGCTGAAGGCCACGTTGAAATCATAGTTTTCAGAACCCAGCACGACGGTGGCCAGGTCTTCCAGCCGCACGATGGAGTCGCCGCTGCGCTTGACGACGAGCTTCCTGAATTCCTCGACCGAATGCAGGTCCGTGCCGGCCGTCAGGGGGACGGTCACCATCTGGCCCTTGCTGGCCCCCAGCGCGGCCAGGTAATTGTTATTGCCCAGGGCCGTACTGACCTCGGCCGCCGTCACGCCGAACGCGGCCATCCTGTCCGCGTCCAGCCAGGCACGCAGGGCGAACTGGCGCGCGCCCAGCAGTTCCGCCGTCTGCACGCCGCTGACGGAGTCGAGCTTGGGCTTGACGACGCGGCTCAGGTAATCCGTCACATTATTCGTCGGCAAGGTATTACTGTAAAAGCCCAGGTACATGGCGTCCGTCGTCTGCCCCATCTGCACCGTCAGCACGGGCGTTTGCGCCTGGGCCGGTAACTGGTTCTTCACGGAACTGACCTGGGTGTTGATTTCCGTCAAAGCCCGGTTCGCGTCGTAATTGAGGCGCAAGGTGGCCGTGATGGTCGACACGCCGCTGCTGCTGGACGAAGACAGGTAATCGATGCCCTGCGCCTGGGCAATGGCCGATTCCAGTGGCTGCGTAATGAAACCGGCCACCGTCTGCGCGTCGGCGCCGTAATAGGTGGTGGAGATCGTCACGACGGCGTTCTGCGTCTTCGGATACTGGTTGATGGGCAAGCTGAACAGGGAGCGCAAGCCCAGCACCACCAGCAGCAGGCTCACCACCATGGCCAGCACGGGCCGGCGGATAAAGAGATCGGTGAAGTTCATGGCGGCGCCTCAGTGTTCCTGCGGCGTGGGCCGCGGATTGTTGCGCGGCTCGACGACGTTGCTGATCACCACGGGACTACCGTTCTTGAGCTTGATCTGCCCGCTGGTGACGACTTGCTGCCCCTCGGTGAGCCCGGTCAGCACGGCCACCTGGTCGCCGCGCGTCTCGCCCGTCGTGACAAACACCTGCCGCACCACCAGGTCGCCCGTCTTCGGCGGTGGGGCGGCGGGAGCGGCGCCGCCCGGCGCGGCGTCCCTGGGCGCCGGGACCGGGGCCGGCTGCACGACGAAGACGGTGGAACCATACGGGTTGTAGGTGATCGCCGTCTGCGGCAAGGTCAGGTACTGCTTCTTCCCCCACTTCCACATGGACGTTGGCAAACATGCCCGGCAACAGCTGGCGTTTGGGATTGGCCACCGTGGCTTCCACCTGCACATTGCGCGTGGCGGGGTCGACCTTGGAACTGATGGCGCTGATCTTGCCCGCAAACACCGTGTTCGCATGCGCATCGCTGGACAGGTTCAGTACCTGGCCCACCTGCAGGCCGCCCAGCTGCTTTTGCGGAATATAGAAGTCGACATAGATGGGATCGATGGTTTGCAAGGTGACGATCTTGTCGCCGGGATTCAAGTACTGGCCCGGATTGACGGTGGTGATGCCGAGTTTTCCCGCAAACGGCGCGCGGATGGTCTTCTTCTCCACCAGCGCCGCCTGCTGGGCCGCCAGCGCCTTGCGGCTTTTCAGGTCGGCCACATCGTTGTCGACCTGCGCCTGGCTGATCGCCTGCACGGCAAATTGCTGGCGGTCGCGCGCCAGCACGGACGCGGCCAGTTCGGCGGCCGCCTCCAGGGCGCGCAGCTGCGCCAGGTCGGCATCGGCGTTCAGCTGCAGCAACAGTTGCCCCGCCGTCACTTCCTGGCCGGACTTGAAATGGATGGACCTGACGAGGCCGGCGATTTCGCTCGTCACGTCGACGCCGCGCACGGCCACCAGGGTGCCCACGGACGCCAGGTGCGGCTGCCACTCGGCCTTGCGGATGATGGTCGCCGATACCGTCTGCGGCGTGGGCTTGGGGGAACTGGCCATGAGCTGGCGGATGTGCAGGAAAAATCCCAGCGCCAGCAGGGCAATCAACAGCACCACCGCCCCCAGCATGATGAGCATGCGTTTCGTGCGTTTCGTCATGGATGCGCTCCTTGTCATTGCGTCCCGCTGCCATTGCGCGTGCCGTATTGCCAGGCCTTGCCGTGCCGGCCCGTCAGTCCGCTGCCGTGGAAACGGCCTGCAGTGCGGGACGGTTCCACCAGCCGCCGCCCAGCGCCTGAAACAGCGCGGCGCTATCGGCATAGCGGGCCGCCTGCGCCTGTACCAGGCCCACCCTGGCCTGCTGGTAAGTGCGCTGGGCGTCCAGCAGGCTCAGGTAGCTGATGGCGCCCAGCTTGAATTGCTGCGTACTCAGCGCCAGCGATTCGCTGGCCATGGCCGCCACCTCGGCTTGCTGCTGCAAGGCGGCCGCATCGGCTTCGAGGGCGCGCAGGCTGTCCGCCACATTCTGGAAAGCGCCCAGCACGGTGGCGCGGTAATCGGCCGCCGCGCCCTCGTAGGCGGCGACGGCGGCACGCCGCCCGGCGCGCAGCGCGCCGCCATTGAAAATGGGCTGGGCCAGCCCGGCCGCCACGCCCCACACGGCAGAACCGGCATGCAGCAGCGCGGGAACGCTGGTGGCCAGCGCGCCGACGTTGCCCGTCAAGGTGAATTGGGGATACATGGCTGCCGTGGCGACGCCGATCTGCGCGCTGGCCTGCTGCAGCAGCGCTTCGCTGGCGCGGATGTCGGGGCGCTGGCGCACCAGGGCCGATGGCAGGGAAACGGGCAAGTCCTGCGGCAGGCGCAGCGACGCCAGGTCGAATTCGGGCATGCCGGGCTCGCTGGGCAAGCGGCCCGCATACACGGACAGCTGGTGGCGCGTCAGGGCCAGGGCCTTTTCCAGCGGCGGCACGCTGGCGCGCGTCTGCGCCACCGTGTTGCGCTGGACCAGCACCGTGGCGCGGCCGATGGCGCCGAAGCGCAATTGCTGCTCGATCAGGTCCAGCTGTTTCTGCTGCGCATCGAGTATCTCGCCGGTGGCCTGCAGCTGGGCGCGCAACGATGCTTCGCGGATGGCCGTCGTCACCAGGTTGGCCGTCAGGGTCAGGTACACGGCTTCCAGCTGATACTGCCGATAGTCGACCAGGGCTTGCAAGCCCTCCAGCTGGCGCTTGTTGCCACCAAACACATCCAGCGCATACGACACATTCACCGAGCCATTGTACAAATTCAGGACGCCGCCCACGCCCTCCAGGTTGCTGTTTTTCTCGCGGCTGACGCCCAGCCGGGCGCCCACCTCGGGATAAAGCAGGCGGCCGGACAGGGCGCGGTAGTTTTCATCGGCCTGGCGCAGGGCCGCCTGGGCCGACGCCAGGCCGGGACTGCGCGCGAGGGCGCCGCGCACCAGCTGGTCCAGCG
The DNA here is from genome assembly GCF_057919405.1 of Janthinobacterium sp. C22. Lineage (NCBI taxonomy): Bacteria > Pseudomonadati > Pseudomonadota > Betaproteobacteria > Burkholderiales > Oxalobacteraceae > Janthinobacterium > Janthinobacterium sp. C22. The sequence continues at coordinate 5,528,680 of NZ_CP193659.1, forward strand.
CCGGCGACTGGAACAGCGACCACCATTGCGCGGGTATGTCCTGGCCCGGCACGAAACGCTGCGCCTGGCCGGCGGGACCGGGCGCGGCCACGGTGTGCGCCGGCAATGGCGCCGGCGTGTAGCGGTCGCCGCCGGGGGCGGCGGGAGGCCGGAAGTCCGGCCCGACGGCGCAAGCGGCCAGCAGGCATGCCGTGAGGATGCCGAGTATGGGCTGCCGGAGGCTGGAGAACATGGTGCTGGTCCGTTACGTTGCCGTGCCACATTACCGTTGAAAAATATCGCAAAAGTACCGCGATACCAGGCTGGCGAACTCGCCCGCCCGTCCTACGATTGTAGAGCACCAGACGTAAAAAGAGCCTTCCGAAGAAGGCTCTTTGACCTGGCACAAGGATTGCGCAGCCGAGGCTGCCTGACTTACTTTTGCAGGCTGACCGACGCTGTCTTCGGCGCGCGGCGGCCCATCAGGAACAGCACGGCCTTCTTCAGCATGCGGTAGACGAAGCGCACCAGCAGCAGGGTCAGCACGCATTCGAGCAAGGTCAGTATCATGGCCACGGCCACGGGCATGCGCGCGGCGCGGCGGTGGAACTTGGCCACGGCGCCATCGCGGGCGATCTCGATGCTGTCATAGAAGGTCGGCACGACCAGCAGGGTCAGAATCGTCGAGGTGATGGTGCCGCCGATGATGGCGATCGCCAATGGACGGTAGAACTCGCCACCCTCGCCCAGGCCCAGCGCCACGGGGAACATGCCGGCGATCAGCGCGAACGTCGTCATCAGGATGGGGCGCAGGCGCATGCGGCCCGCATACATCAGCGCGTCTTCGCGGCCATGGCCTTCTTCCTCGCGCTTGCGCGCCGCGTCGAGCAGCAGGATGGCGTTCTTGGCGACCAGGCCCATCAGCATGATGATGCCGATAAAGCTCATCAGGTTGAGGGTATTGTTGGTGATCACCAGCGCCACCACCACGCCGATCAGACTGAGCGGCAAGGACATCATCACGGCCACCGGCGCCGTGAAGGAACCGAACTGCATCACCAGGATCAAATACATCAGGCCGATACCCATCACCAGCGCGATCAGCATTTCCGTGAACAGCTCCTGCTGGTCCTGGCCCGCGCCGCCCAACGCCAGGCCGTAGCCGGGCGGGAAGTCGATGGAGTTGGCCAGCTTCATGGCGTCACTCGTCACTTCGCCGTTCGAACGGCCCTGCGCATTGGCCGACACGGTGATCGTGCGCTTGCCATTCTTGTGCTCGATGCCGGACGGACCCTTGCCCATGGTAATGGTGGCGATCTGGTCGAGCGGCACCATTTGCGACGTGCCCGTCACGCTGATCGGCAGGCGCTCGATGTTTTCCGATGCCACGCGGTCGTCGGGGTGCAGGCGCACGGCCACGTCGCGCGTCTCGCCCGTCGGATCGACCCAGTCGCCCACTTCCACGCCGGCAAACGCCACGCGCAGCGATTGCGCCGCGTCATTGACGGAAATGCCCATGGAATTGGCCAGACCACGGTTGAGCTCGATCTGCAGCTCGTTCTTCGGGTCCTGCTCCGACAAGCCCACATCGACGGCGCCGGGAATGGCGCGCAGCTTGTCCATGTAGGCGTTGGTAATTTCCATGAGTTTACGCGAATCGGGACCCGTGAACTCCACCTGGATGGGCTTTTGCGAACCATTGCTCAAGTCATCCTGCACCACGTATTCGGCGCCCACCAGGCGCGACATCTTTTCGCGCAGCTCGACGGCGATTTCCTTGGCCGAACGCTTGCGCGTGTTGCGCTTGCCGATATCGACATACACGCGCCCGCCGTTTGCGTTGACGGAGCTGTTGGTATCCTTGGTTTCAGGCAAGGTACGCGCCAGCACGGCCGCCGCTTCCAGTTTCAAACGCGAATATTCGATGCTGCTCGACGATGGCGTGCGCACATTGATCATCAGATTGCCCGAATCGGATGCTGGCAGGAAACTCGTGCCGCCGTGCGTGGCGTGCAGGGCGATGGCGCCCACCAGGCTGCCGAAAGCGATCACGGCCATCCAGCGGCGGTGGTGCAGGGCCCAGGCGATGACGTTGCCGTAGCGGTCGGCCTGGTGGTCGAACCAGTGATTGAATTTCTCCAGCACGCGGCCGATGCCTTTTTCGGCGCCGCATGTTCCTCGACCGGGTCGCCCCAGTAGGCCGACAGCATCGGGTCGAGCGTAAACGAGATGCCCAGGCTGACCAGCACCGAGCACGTCACCGTCAGGGCAAACGGACGGAACCATTCGCCGGAGATACCGGGCATGAAGGCCACGGGGATGAACACGGCGATGATGGAAAAGGTCGTGGCGGCCACGGCCATGCCGATCTCGGCCGTGCCTTCCAGCGCCGCCGTGCGGCGATCCTTGCCCATCTGCATGTGCCGCACGATGTTTTCGCGCACCACGATGGCGTCATCGATCAGCACGCCAATGGCCAAGGACAGGCCCAGCAAGGTCATGAAGTTCAGGGTGAAGCCGCACAGCCACACGGCAATGAAGGCGGCGATCACGGACGTGGGCAGGCTGAGCGCCGTGATCAGGGTCGAGCGCCACGAGTTCAGGAAGGCGTAGACGACGAAAATCGTCAGCACCGCGCCCAGCACCAGCGATTCGATCACGTTGTTCAGGCTATGCTGGGCGTTTTCGCCGCCGTCGCGCGTCACCTGCAACAACGTGCCTTTCGGCAAGGTCTTGTTGATTTCCTCGACCATGTCGCGGATCTTGTTGGCCACGCTGACGGTGGAGGCGTCGCGCACGCGGGTAATCGAGATGCCCACGTTGGGCTTGCCGCTGCGCACGCTCAAGGTGTTGATCTCGGCAAAACCATCCTCGATCGTCGCCACTTGCGCCAGGCGCACGATTTCCTCGCCGCGGCGCTTGATCACCACTTGCTCGAAATCGCTCGGCGACTCGATGCGGCCGACCAGGCGGATGCTTTTCTCGTCCAGGGTGCCGCGCACCTTGCCCACCGGCGCATTGGTATTCTGGTTGCGCAAGGCGGTGACGACGTCGCTGACGGAAACATTGTACTCACGCAACTTTTCCGCGCGCAGCAGCACGGACAGTTCGCGTTTCAGCGAACCGCCCACGTTCACCAGCGCCACGCCGTCGACGGCGCGGAAGCGGTCCGACAGCACGTCCTCGGCCAGGCGCGAGATTTCCGCATGGCTTTGCGCGCTCGACGACAGCGCCAGCTGCATGATCGGCTCGGCCGACGGGTCGATGCGCTGCAATATCGGTTCGCGCATTTCCGTCGGCAGCTTGTAGCGCACGGCGGCAATCGCGTTGCGGATATCGTCGGACGCTTCGATCAGGTTCGTCTTGAAGGAAAACTGAATGAAGATGCTGGCCGAGCCTTCGTTGGAACTGCTATTGACTTCGGTCACGCCGGAAATGCTTTGCAAGGATTTTTCCAGGCGGTTCACCACTTCGCGCTCGACCGTATCGGGCGAGGCGCCAGGGTAGGGAATGCTGACGACGATGAACGGCACTTCGACGTCCGGATTCTGGTTGACGCGCAGTTTCTTGAGCGCCAGCAAACCGACGCACATCATCGCCAGGATCAGGACGATGGTGGCCGTGGGCCGCTTGATACTGAAATCGGAAAGGAACATGGCTTAGTTTCCTTTACCGGCAACGGCGGCGCTGCTGCTGGCCACGGCGGCGGCGGGGACGGCCTTGGCAGCCGTCAATTCCACTTTCTGCCCATCCTTGAAGGTCGAACCGGGCGTGCGCAGCACGGTGTCGCCGCTGGCCAGGCCGCTTTGCACTTCCCACTGGCCCGTGCGCACGTCGCGCGCGCCGATGCGCAACGTGGCTTTATGCAAGGCCTTGTCCTTGACTTTCCACGTGTACGTGACGTCGCCAGCCTTCACCAGAGCCGAGTCGGGTATCATCAGCGCGCTGACGGTTGCCGTCTCGATGCGCCCTTCCGCGTACAGGCCGGCCACGCGCGGCTGTTCCTTGTCATTGAAATCGACGAGCACGGCCACCTGGCGCGTGACGGCGTTGGCGGCAGGATCGACGCGGCGCACCTTGCCCGCGAAATCCTGGCCGGGATAGCCATTGATGCGGAACAGCACGGGCTGGCCCACCTTGACGACGCCGATCTTGTCGGCCGACACCAGGCCTTCCAGGCGCATACTGGTCGGATCGATGACCTTGATCAATTCCTTGCCGATTTGCGCCGTATCGCCATTCGATACCTTGCGCTCGCTCACGATGCCGTCGAACGGCGCGCGCACGAGGGTACGCTGCAGCTGCTGGCGTGCCTGGGCGGCGCGGCTCTTCGCGGCGGACAGATCGCTTTGCGCATTGTTGCGGCGGATTTCCGCGTCTTCCAGCGCCTGCGTCGACGTCATGCCCGAGGCGCGCAGGGTTTTCATGCGCTGGAACATGCGTTCGGACTGCTCCAGCACCTGGCTCGAGGCGCGGCTGGCTTCCTCGGCCGAATTGAGGCTGTCGCGGATGGCCGTTTCGTCCAGGCGCACCAGCACGTCGCCCCGTTTGACGATTTCGCCGTTTTCCTTCAGGACCTGGATCACCACGGCTGACACTTCGGCGCGCAAGTCCGCGTTGCGCTCGGGCTGCACGGAACCGGTGATGACGGGACCCGACGCCAGCGCATTGCTCTGGATGGTCAGCAGGTCTTCCGGGGACACCAGCAGATTGACGCTAGCGCTGGCCTGTTCCTTGGCATTCTTGCCGCCCTTGCCGGGATCTTTGGACTCTTTGCCGCAGGCGGCCAGGGCAGAAGCGATTGCCAGAACAAACAGGGTTTTGCGCAACATGGGTATTTCTCCGGATAGATAGCGCCGCGACCGTCCCGGCGGCCCGGATAGGACCGCAGGCGATGGCAGGCATTTATTTTTATTAAAACCACAAGCGCCAAAGTATCCATGAGCGCATCCGGGCATGTCAATCGGCGGTTTCCTGTAATGCTTTATTGAATGGATGAAACGTAGTTTTTACGCCCTGAAACGCAAAACCCCGCCTTGAAGCGGGGTTTTGCGTTTCAGGGGAACAACGCTTAGCGGGCAAACACGTAGTTGATCAGGAAACCGATCGCCACGCCCGTGCACAGGCCGCCGGCGATTTCCACCAGGGTATGGCCCATGCGCTCGCGCAAGGTCTTGTGCGCGGCGCTGGCCGCCTCCCCCGCCAGGCGGTTGATGGCGGCCGCCTGCTTGCCCACGTGCTGGCGCAGGCTGTTGGCGTCGATGATGACGATGAAAGCCAGGGTCACGGCCACGCCGAAGGCGGGATGGCCTATGCCTTCGCGCAAGGCGATCAGGGTAGCCATGCTGGACACGACGGCGCTATGGTTGCTGGGAAAGCCGCCATTGCCGACCAGGCCGAACGCCCATTGCCGCGTGCGGACACTGTTGATCAGGAATTTGATCGGTCCGACCAGGATCCAGGTGATCAGGGGCGTGACGAGGTAAGCGATATCCACGGGGTATTCCTTCTTATATATATGTCGAGAGTGTGCAAGAGACTGCGGCAGCCGGATGGGCGCGCCGCAATTATCGCAGATCGTCCGCGCCAGCAGAACTGTCTGTCGCCGGTCTATAAAACGCCGCCCCGGGCGGCAACTAATATAAAATCATGGCATATACAACAATTGACGTATATCAACACTGAGTGCGGCGCGCACAGCGGCGCGGATAATCAAACGTCTTTCACTTGCAACGGGGTACTCATGCGGCATTTCAGAATTTCCTTTTTAGTCACTTTTATCCTGATGGCAGTGTCGGGCTGGTGGGGTTACAGCCATGGCGGCATGCCCGGCCTGATCAATGCCCTGTGGATCACGGGCGTGCTGGGCATCATGGAAGTGTCGCTGTCGTTCGACAATGCCGTGGTGAATGCCTCGGTCTTGCGCCACTGGAATGAGTTCTGGCAAAAACTGTTCCTCACGGTCGGTATCCTCGTGGCCGTCTTCGGCATGCGGCTGCTGTTCCCGCTGGTCATCGTTTCCGTCGCCACGGGCCTGGGCCTGGTCGACGTGTGGACCATGGCCACCACGACGCCGGACGTGTATGCCAAGCACCTGACGGACAACCATGCGCAAGTGGCGGCCTTCGGCGGCGCCTTCCTGCTGCTGGTGTTCCTGAACTTCCTGTTTGACGACGAGAAGGAATTGCACTGGCTGGGCTGGGCCGAGGAAAAAGTCAACGCGCTGGGCACGGAAAGCCTGGCCGTCCTGATCACCATGGGCGCCGTGGCCGCCTGCGTGGCGATGGGTCCTGCCGAAGCCAAATACAGCGTGCTCGCGTCGGGCATCGTCGGCATCGCCGTCTACATCGGCGTGAACTGGATCAGCGGCTTGCTGGAAGAAGGCGAGCCGGACTTGCAGGATGACGAGGAGGAAGGCGCCGCGCCAGCGAAGAACGGCAATGGCGACCTGGTAAAAACGGTGGCGCGCGGCAGTATCGGCGGCTTCCTGTACCTGGAAGTGCTGGACGCCTCGTTCAGCTTTGACGGCGTGATCGGCGCGTTCGCCATCACCAACGACGTCGTCATCATCATGCTGGGCCTGGCCATCGGCGCCATGTTCGTGCGCTCGATGACGGTGTACCTGGTGCACAAGGGCACCCTGGACGAATTCGTCTACCTCGAGCATGGCGCCCATTATGCGATCGGCATCCTCGCCTTGATCATGCTGGCGTCCGTCAAGTACCATATTCCGGAGTGGTTCACGGGCCTGTCGGGCGTGGCCTTCATCCTGGTCTCGCTGTGGTCGTCCCTGCGCTATCGCAAACGGCACGCGGCGCAAGCTTGAAATCGGGGGTTCCGCCCCCAATTGAGAGAGTAATGGCACGAGCGTCTTATGCGCTCATCCCATGAAGGCATGTTTGAGTTATTTACTGAAAAGGAGCACCACATGGCAATCAGTTTGCAAAAAGGCGGCAACGTCAACCTGAGCAAGGAAGCACCGAACCTGAAGAAGATCATCGTCGGCCTCGGCTGGGATCCTCGTTCGACGGACGGCGCCACCTTCGACCTTGACGGTAGCGCATTCCTCCTGAAAAGCGACGGCAAAGTCCGTGGCGACTCTGACTTCATCTTCTACAACAACCTGAAGTCGACCGACGGCTCCGTCGTGCACACGGGCGACAACACGACCGGCGAAGGCGAAGGCGACGATGAGCGCATCGAAATCGACCTGACCCGCGTGCCAGCCGACATCGACCGCATCAGCATCACCGTCACCATCCACGACGCCGACGCGCGCCGCCAGAACTTCGGCATGGTCTCGAAAGCCTTCATCCGCTGCCTGAACGCGGAAGGCGAAAAAGAAATCGCCCGCTACGACCTGTCCGAAGACAGCTCGACGGAAACGGCGATGATCTTTGGCGAAATCTACCGCTACAACGGCGAATGGAAGTTCAAGGCCATCGGCCAGGGCTTCAACGGCGGCCTGGGCCCCCTCGCCCGTTCTTTCGGCGTCAATGCTTGATTTTTTCATGAGCTAAACGCAGCCGCCTGAATATCCTCAGGCGGCTTTTTTTGGAGATTTATCATGCCAGTATTTAGTGTCACGGGCGACGTCGATCCCTTCCTCCACGTCAGCATGAAGCAGGGCGAAACCATCTACTGCGAATCCGATGCGATGGTGATGATGGAAACGGCGCTCGATTTGAAGGGCAAGATGACGGGTGGCCTGGGCAGCGCCATCATGCGCCGCTTCGCGAATGGCGAATCGTTCTTCCAGCAGCACATCGAAGCGGTGCGCGGCAGCGGCGATTGCCTGCTCTCGCCTACCCTGCCGGGCGCCATCGAAGTGGTCGACGTGGGCGCGCGCCAGTACCTGCTCAACGACGGCGCCTTTGTCGCCGCCACCTCGGGCACGGAAATGAAGGTGCGCACGCAAAGCATCGGCAACGCGCTGTTCGCCCAGTCGGGCGGCTTCTTCGTCATGGAGACGGCCGGCACGGGGCAAGTGGTGGTGTCGGGCTTCGGCTCCATGTTCCAGCTCGACGTGGAGCCGGGCAAGGACGTCGTGATCGACAATTCCCACGTGGTGTGCTGGGACAACAGCCTGAAATACGAGATTTCCGTGACCACGGGCGGCGGCTCGGGCGGCGGCGGCATCGGTGGCTTCCTCGGCAATATCGTCAACAGCGTGACCAGCGGCGAAGGCATCGTGCTGCGCTTTTCCGGCTCGGGCAAGGTCTTCATCTGCTCGCGCAACCGCGACGCCTTTCTCAAGTGGACAGCATCCGGCAAAGCCGGCTGATTTCCTCCCCTCTATAAGGCCAGGTTAAGTTTTTCTGGCTACACTGCCCGCGCGCGCACCTGCGCGCGGCTTCCCCTATTTCCACCCGGTCCCCGTACATGCAAAGAGTCTGGTTCAACAAAACATTTTCCTCGGTCGGCACGGCCATGCGCCTGATCCGCGAAGCCGACAGCGCCGCCACTGGCGGTGCGCCCCGTTATCACATCGTGTGCAGCAATACGAATGCGCATGCGGCCGCCTTTTTGTCGGCCCACGAATACGCGGTCGAACCGTCGGGACTGACGGGCCACAACTATGTCGAATGGTGCCTGGAATTTTGCCGCGAGCGGGGCATCACCATTTTCTGGCCCGGCAAGGAAGCGGGCCTGATCGGCAGCGCCAGCGCGCGCTTCGCCGCCATCGGCACGCGCGTGCTCAGCGTGGCCAGCGAAGACACCCTGACCCTGATGCATGACAAGGCGCGCTTCTGCGAGGGCCTCGACCTGCCCATGGCGCGCCCGGCCGACTACCGCGCCGTCACAAACATCGCAGAATACGATGCCGCCTACGCCGAACTGCGCCCGCTGCATCGCAAGCTGTGCATCAAGCCGTCCGAATCCGTGTATGCCCTGGGCTTTGCCATACTCGATGAAGAGCGCACCAGCGCCCAGCTGCTGCTGGCCGGCGCCGCCTACCAGATCAATGCGCAAGATCTGCGCAACGGCCTGGCGCAGATGGCATCGTTCAAGACCCTGCTGCTGATGGAATACCTCGACGGCCACGAATACAGCGCCGACTGCGTCGCCGACCAGGGCAAGCTCATTTGCGCCGTGCCGCGCAAGAAGCTGCATGGGGGCGGCAGCGGCCAGCTGATCGAGCTGCGCGCCGACCTGCTGGCGGCCTGCGACAAACTGGCGCGCGACTACCGCCTGAACGGCGTCTTCAACATCCAGTTCCGCGAAGGCGCGAATGGCCTGGCGCTGCTGGAGATCAATCCGCGCATGTCGGGCGGCATCGGCATGGCGTGCGCGGCGGGTCCCAACCTGCCCTACCTGGCGCTGGCCGGTTTCGACCAGGGCTTTGACAAGCTCACCGTGCCCGCCATCCGCGAAGGCATGCGCGTGGGCGAAGCCGCCTGCGCCGTGGAGCTGCCATGAACGTCGTCAAGCAGCAGATGCCCACGGGCGAGCTGACCCTGAAGGTGGACGAGGCGCGCTTTCCGCTCGACTGGCTGATCGGCTTTGCCGCGCGCGCCAACGCCAAGCGGGGCTTTTTGTTCCTGTCCAAGGTGCTGGGCAAGCACTGGCCCGTCACGCCGCGCGCCATGCAAGCCATCCACGACGACCTGGCCGCGCAAATCCCCCCAGCCTGCCCGGCCCCGTCGTCTTCATCGCCATGGCGGAAACGGCCGTCGGCCTGGGCCAGGGCGTGTTCGAAGCGTGGTTGCGCGCCAACCCCGGCTCTTCCTGCAAGGCTTTGTTTTTGCACAGCTCGCGCTACCGCGTGGGCACGGTGCCCTTCTTCGAATTCGAGGAATCGCACAGCCACGCGCCGCGCCAGTTCTTACACTTGTCGGACACGGCCAGCGCCCTGTTTTCCACGGCGCGCAGCCTGGTGCTGATCGACGATGAAGCCTCGACCGGCAACACCTTCGCCAACCTGGTGCAAGTGTGCCGCGCGCGCTATCCGCAGCTGGAAAAGCTGCACCTGGGCGTGATCACCAATTTCATGGGCCAGGCCGCCAACGCGGGCTTGAGTGAGCGTTTCGGCCTGCCCACGACCATCGGCGCGGCGCTGTCCGGCCACTACGCCTTCCAGGCCGGCGCCGCGCCCGCTCCGGTGGCGGCCAGCGCGCAGCGCTTCGAGGCCAACGAGGAACGGGGCGCCAGCCCCGCATTCGGGCGCATCGGCGTGGGCCGCGCCCTGGCGCCGCCGCAAGGCCTGGCGGTGCAGCTGGCGCAGGAAATCGGCGCCGGCGATTCCGTGCTGGTGCTGGGCACGGGCGAATTCATGCACCCGTCGTTCCTGCTGGCGCGCGAGCTCGAAGCGCTGGGCAAGAACGTCGTGGTGCAGTCGACCACGCGCTCACCCATTTTGTCGTGGGGCTCCGTCGGCCATATCGTCAACTGCGACGACAATTACGGCGAAGGCATCGCCAATTACCTGTACAACGTGGCGCCGGGCCAGTACCAGCACGTTTTCATCTGCCATGAAACCCCGGCCAGCCCGGCCCTCATGCAACTCGCCGGCCAATTGAACGGCCGCCTGTTCCACTTTCAGTCAGAGACCAAAATTGAAGAAATTCCTGTTTGTTGATCTGGACGACACACTGTTCCAGACCCCGAAAAAATGCCCGGGCGAGACCGATTTGCAAGCGGCCGCCTATCTGAAAAATGGCGAGGCCTGCTCGTTTACGACGGCGCGCCAGCGCGCCTTCTTTGAATTCGCGCAAAGCGGCATGACCCTGATCCCCGCCACGGCAAGAAATGGCGACGCATTCCGCCGCGTCGACCTGCCGTTTACCAGCTACAGCGTGCTCGATTACGGCGGCATCGTGCTGCAGCCGGGCGGCGCGCTCGACGCGGGCTGGCTGGCCCTGATGCAGAACGACATGCAGACGGCCTTGCCCGGCCTGCGGGACGCCATGCGCATCATCGACGATTTCCAGGTCAAGACGGGCATGCCTTCGCGCGCGCGCCTGATCGAGGATTACAACACGCCGTTCTACATCGTCGTCAAGGACCATGAAGCACGCGGCGAACGCCTGGCCGACATCGAGGAGCAGGTGCTGCGGCAGTGGATCGCCGCCGAAGGCGCCGACTACTTCATCCACCGCAACGGCAACAACCTGGCCGTGCTGCCGAAAACCTTGAACAAGGCGCGCGCCGTGGCCTACCTGCGCGCGGAACTGGAAGCCGAACACGGCCCCATCGTCAGCTTCGGCATGGGCGACAGCCGCTCGGACGCCCGCTTCATGGCCGCCTGCGACTACGCCATCATCCCCAACGGCACCCAGCTAGCGGCCCTCACGGTGGCGGCGCTATGAGTGAAACAACACCGCATTTCAGCGGCAGCTACCGCCAGGAAGACGTGGAGTTTCTGCTCACGCCGATGGCGCTCGAACCGATTCTCGATTTGGCAGAAAAGGAGCGCTTGATCCAGTCGGGCCAGCGCCACTACAGCGAAATGCTGTCGCCGGAGTCCCTGCCCTCGCCCGCCTACCTGGCCCTGTTCCAGAGCGCGTTCGCGGCCAACCGCCTGCAGATGGCGCGCGACTGCCTGCGCCTGGCCGCCCTGATCGCGGCGCGCCGCACGGGCCCCATCACGCTCGTCTCGCTGGCGCGCGCCGGCACGCCCGTGGGCGTCATCCTGGGGCACTTGCTGCGCCAGGTCTTCCAGCGCGCATGCAGCCATTATTCCGTCTCCATCATCCGCGACCGCGGCATCGACGCGCATGCCCTGCAACACATCCTGGCGCAGGGCCATGCGGCCGAGTCCCTCGTCTTCGTCGACGGCTGGACGGGCAAGGGCGTGATTTCGCGCGAGCTGCGCCAGACGGTCCACGATTTCAACGCGGCCAATGGCACGGCGATCGACGGCGGCCTGTTCGTGCTGTCCGACCTGGCCGGCACGGCCGCCTGCGCCGCCTCGGCCAGCGACTACCTGATCCCGTCGAGCATCTTGAATGCCACCGTCTCGGGCCTGGTCAGCCGCTCCGTGCTCAATGAAGCCATCGGCCCCGGCGACTTCCACGGCTGCGTGTATTACGCGCAGTTCGAGCAGCACGACCAGTCGCGCGCTTTCGCCGACGGCCTGGTGGCCGACGCCATGGCGATCGCCGCCAGCAGCGGCATCCCGCTGGCCGAGGCGAGCGATGCGCCAGCCATGGCGGCCCGCTCGCAAGCCTACATGGCCGCCGCGCAGCAGGAATACGGCATCAGCGACATCAACCTGATCAAGCCGGGCATCGGCGAAGCGACGCGCGTGCTGCTGCGCCGCGTGCCCGAGCGCCTGATCGTGCGCGACACGAATGCGCCGGACGTGGCACATTTGCTGCTTCTGGCGCAGGAAAAAGCCATACCCGTCACAGTAGAACCGGCGCTGCCTTACCAGGCGGTCGCCCTTATCAGGAGCGCAGTCGATGGATAACAACTCCCTACACCCGCAAAGCGAACACAAGGCGGCGCTGGGCGCCTCCATGTACGTGCCGACCACGCACAAGGACTTGCTGGCGATCGCCAACGGCGACAAATTCAGCCATTTGCGTTCGGTCATCCTTTGCACCGAAGACGCCATCGCGGAACGCGACCTCAGTTATGCGATGTTCAATCTGTCGCTGGCGCTGCAAAACATGTGCGAGGAATCGGACACCCTGCGCTTCGTGCGCGTGCGTAACCTTGAGGTACTGGCGCGCGTGCTGGCCATGCCGGGCGCCGACAAATTGAGCGGCTTCGTGCTGCCGAAATCCACGCGCCACAATTTCGCCGCGTATTTCGAGCTGGTGCGCCACACGCATCACCTCTTGATGCCGACCCTGGAAACGGCGGAAGTGTTCGACGACGAGGAAATGAAGCAGTTCCGCATCATTTTGTCGGCGCCGGAAGTGCGGCGCCGCATCCTGGCCCTGCGCATTGGCGGCAACGATTTATTGGCCCTGCTGGGCCTGCGCCGCCCCACCAGCGGCACCATCTACCAGACGCCGCTGGGGCAGGTCATCGGCCGCCTGGTGACGATCTTCAAGCCGCACGGCTTCCAGCTGACGGCGCCCGTCTTCGAACACCTGTCGCAGGGCAGCTGGCTCGACGCCGAAGTGGCGCAGGACATGGCGCACGGCATGATCGCCAAGACGGCCATCCACCCGGACCAGGTGCCGCAGATCGAGCGCCACTACCAGGTGGCGCAGTCGGACATCGAACTGGCGCTGCGCATCATCGACCCGGACAGCCCGGCCGTGTTCCGCATGCAGGAATCGATGTGCGAAGTGGCCACGCACAGCAGCTGGGCCCTGCGCATCATCGAGCAGGCGCGCCTGTTCGGCATCCGCCATGCGGCCGACAACGCCGCCGCGCACCTGCCGACTATCTCATTGACTCAACTCTCAAGCGACGAAGGGATTGCACGACCATGACCAATTTCACACGCGGACAAAAAGGCAAACTGGCTGACCTGGGCTTGAATGGCCCGTTTGCCGTCACGCTCGATATCGTTTCGGGCTCGATGGAAGTGGACGTCAGCTGCTTCGGCGTCGATGCGGCCGGCAAGCTGTCGGACGACCGCTACATGGTGTTCTACAACCAGAAAAGCGCGCCGGACAACGCCGTCACGGTGGAGCTGAACGGCCCGCGCTCCGTGTTCCAGGTCGACCTTTCCCGCCTGCCCGCCGCCATCGACAAGCTGGTATTCACGGCGGCGACGGAACAGGGCAGCATGCGCGCGCTGGGCAACTCCAGCCTGGCGCTGGGCCAGGCCGCCACCTTTGCCTTCACGGGCAATGACTTCCAGGACGAGAAAGCCGTCATCATCGGCGAACTGTATCGCCGCGACGGCAGCTGGCGCTTCGGCGCCGTGGGCCAGGGTTTCGCGGGCGGCCTGGCGGCGCTGCTGAAGCACTTCGGCGGCAGCGAAGCAGCGCAATCCTCTCCGGCGCCGGCTCCCGCGCCTGCGCCAGCGGCCCCGCCGCCGGCGAATAAAATCTCGCTGTCGAAGATCCGCCTGGAAAAGCGCGGCGACAAGATCTCGCTCGACAAGCGCGACAGCGGCGGTTACGGCCGCATCCGGGTCAACCTGAACTGGAACCAGAACGCGTCGCAAGGCCAGGCGCCCGCATCGAAGCTGGACACGGGCTTCCTGGGCAAGCTGTTCAACAAGCCGGCCGGCCGCGCGGGCGGCATCGACCTCGATATCGGCTGCCTGTTCGAGATGAGCAATGGCGCCAAGAGCGCCGTACAGGCGCTGGGCAACAGCTGGGGCGCGTATGACCGCCCGCCGTACATCCACCTGGAAGGCGACGACCGCACGGGCAGCGTCAGCAGCGGCGAAAACATCTTCATCAACGGCACCCATTTCGACCAGATCAAGCGCGTGCTCGTGTATGCCTTCATCTACGAAGGCGTGCCGAACTGGGCCGCCACGGACGGCGTCGTGACGATCGAGATTCCGGGCCAGCCGACGGTGGAAGTGCGCCTCGACAGCGACAGCCAGCATGCCATGTGCGCCATCGCCATGCTGGAAAACCACGGCGGCAACCTGCAGGTGACAAAATTGGTGGAATACTTCGGCGGCCAAGGTAAAATCACGGCGCACCAGGCCATGGATGAACGATACAACTTTGGCCTGAACTGGAAAGCCGGCCGGAAAGACTGAGGGAACGCTTAAAAAAGTCCATGGCGGCGTTGCATTGCCTTGCCGTACTAATCGTACTGTCTTCGGCAATGCGCCTTGCCCTGAACATTTTTAAGCATCCCCATTTTTTTACTTAGACAACCCTACCATGACCCCAACGACCAAAAAAGTCACCTTCGCCTTCGCCATCTTCCTCGTGGCCGGCTTCCTGCTGCTGGCCGCCTACACGTGGATGGCCCTGAGCTTCTCGTACTCGGAAGGCGAACGGGCGGGCTACCTGCAAAAGTTCTCCAAACGGGGCTGGATCTGCAAGACGTGGGAAGGGGAATTGTTGCTGACGGCGCTGCCGGGCACCATCCCGGAAAAATTCCAGTTCAGCGTGCGCGACGAGGAGGTGGCGAAACAGCTGACGGCCGCCGCAGGCAAGCGCATCCTCGTCACCTACAGCCAGCACAAGGGCGTGCCCACGCAATGCTTCGGCGAGACGGAATATTTTGCCGATAAAGTCGTCCTGAGTCAGTAATACAGACAGCAATACCACCGCAAGTCCAGCAACTTCAGCAGCATCGCGCCGGCCAGCCATACTCGCGCCGGCGCCCTTCCCCGCTCTCCAGCCGCATGGCGCGCCTCACACATTCCCGCTTTCTTATACACTATCGCAATTAGTTCTGACTGGAACTGTTCATTGCTGTAGTAAAAACACTCGATGCTTGCGCTAGCGCAGTACGTCCAGCCAGCCCGCCGTTAGCGAGCATCACCACGACCGGAAATACCATGCGCATACGCCCCGCCGCCCTGGCCTTGCTGGCCGCCTCGCTGCCCCTGTCCGCCCAGGCACAGGATATCTCCGGCATGGCCGGCGCCCTGAAAGTCAACGCGACCAATGAGCGCACCTTTGTGGCGGCCATCAGCTACACGCAGCCGGTGGGCAACTACAATGCCGTCAGCCTGTCGTACATCAATGAAGGCCACCCGGAAGACCATCACCGCGACGGCATGGCGGGCCAGGTCTGGCTGCGCACGAAAAAAGTGGAGCAGGGCCTGATGCTGGGCGCCGGCGTGGGCCGCTATTTTTTCTTCGACACGGCCAAGACCGATGAAGCACCGCACAATTTCGACAATGACCATGGCTGGGGCTCCATCGTCAGCCTGCAGGCGCGCTGGCAGTTCGACAACCGCTGGTATGCGCAAGCGCAGCTCAACCGCATCCGGCCCAGTGGCAAGGACAACACCACGCACCTGCTGATCGGCGCGGGCTACCGCTATGACGGCGTGCCGGGCGCCAAGCTGCACCTGCAGAACTGGGCCCACGACGACACCTTGACCTTATCGACCGGCCACACCATCGTCAACAGCATGCGCTCCGAGTCCTCGCGCCCGTTCGCCCTCGAATACCGGCGCGCGGCGGGACAATACGTGGACTGGACGGTCACCGCCCTCGACGAAGGCAGCACGGCGCTGGCGCATCGGCGCGGCATGGCCGCCCAGCTATGGCTGATCCGTTCGCTCAATGAAAAGGTGGAATTCGGCATGGGCGGCGGGCCGTACGTGGCGTGGGATGCACGCGACACCCAGGGCCACAGCACGCGCCTGACGGGCTTGCTGTCGGCCGTGGGCCGCTACCACGTGGACCGCCGCTGGGTGGCGCACGTGGCGTGGAACCGGGTCATCACCGATTATCACCGCGATGCGGATGTCATTTTGGTGGGAGTGGGACGCAAGTTCTGATGGAAAAACGTAAAAAATCTTGCTCTTCCGCTAAAGTAACGATACCGAACAAAACCGTAGCGAGCGGCAGTGATTTGTGGCTGAGAAGCGCCCCCGTACTTTAGTACGGGGGCGCCGAGCCGGTGAGCATCGCCAGCCGCAAAGCGCGCCGCGCAGTAGGTTTGGTTCGATATCCTGCCTAGCGCGAACGCCAGACTGCACCGGCCGACTCGTTAGGCTGCGTCAGCCGCTCGATCACTTCGCGCGTCAGACTGGCCGAGCTCACCTGTTCGGCTTTCGCGCGGGCGGCGGTCAGAGAGCTGGAAAACGCGCTTTGCGGCTGCTCCAGGCTGGCGCGCAGGGCCGCCAGTTCGCGCTCCTGCTGCTGTGCGCGGGCCGTATCGCGTTCCAGCAACTGCTGTTTGGCGGCCGCCATCGCACGCGTCGTCTCGGCCGCCTTGCGCTGCAGCGCGGCATGGGCTTGCGCGCTGGCCAGCAAGGCTTGCTGCGCGTCGAGCTTCTCGCTGGCGGCCTGCTGCGCGGCCAGTTCCAGCTGCTCGCGCTGGCGCATGGCTTCCAGCGCCTGCTGTTCCATGGCGGCGCGCGCTTCGGCTGCCGCCGTCGCCTGCTTTTCCGCTTCCAGGCGGCCGGCGATCGCTTTCGAGGCACGCTCTTCGACGCTGCTGGTCTGGCGCTGCTGCACCAGTTTTTGCGCGATCAGGGCCAGCGACTCGCGTTCGGCCGCGACGAAATCGCGCTCGGACGCCAGCAGTGCATCGGCAGCTTGCGCCTTGTCTTCCTCCACGCGGGCGCGCTCGCTATGCACTTGTCCCAGTTCCACGGCCAGGCGCGCCTGCGCCTGCACGGCTTGCGCGGCGGCGGCCTTTTTCGCCTTCGACCAGCGCCTGGTCCATCAGGATGCGGATGGCGTCCGCTTCCTTTTGCGCCGCTTCCCGCAAGGCCAGTTCGGCCGCCTGCTGGCCGCGCAGCAGTTCCGCTTGCGCGCCTTCGGCGGCCGTGCGTTCCTGCGCCGCGTTGAAGGCCAGCGCTTCCGCTTCCAGTTTTTCCTTCAAGGCGGCGACAGCGGCCTGCTCGGCGGCCAGGCGTTCCTGCTCCGCCTGCAGCAGCTGCTCTGCCTGGCGGGCTTTTTCCTGTGCCAGTTGCGCTGCCTGTTCCTGCGCGGCCAAGGTCGCCTTGCCGGCATCGACTTCGGCCTGCTCGGCATCATTCTGGCTGGCGGCCAGTTCGGCCGCCTGGCGCGCCAGTTCGGCGCGTTCCTGCGCCAGGCTGGCGGCGCGCTGCTGCTCTTCCAGCTCGCGGGCGGCCGCCACGGCGGCGGCCTGCTCGGCCGCTTCGCGGGCCCTGGTTTCTTCAAGGGCCGCCGTTTCCGCTTCCAGCTTGGCGTGACCGGCGATTTCCGCATCCTGTTCGGCGGCCACGCGGGCCAGCGCCACGGCGCGCAGCTGGCGGTCCACCTCGATGCGCGCCTCGGTGGCGGCCAGGATGCGCACGTCGGCGTCGCGGCGCGCCTGCGCACTGGCCACAGCCACCATTTCCAGGCGCTCGCGGTGGATGGCCGCGTCGCGCAACTCCTTTTCCGTCTGCAGGCGCAGACGCAGCGATTGCGCCGCATGGCGTTCCGATTCCGCCTGCGCCAGGGCGATGGCTTCGCGTTCCTGTTCCAGGTGCGCCAGCGCGCGCGCTTCTTCCAGGGCGCGCACTTCGGCGGCGGCGCGGTTGAAGGCCGATTCCAGCGCGATCTGGTCGGCGCGCTCGCGCTGGACCGTCAAGTCCAGCGCTTCGCTTTCCGCTTCGGCCAGCATCTGCGCCGTCTGGCGCGCACCGTGCGCATGGCGCTCGCGTTCGCGGGCCAGCACGGCGACACGGGCGTCGGCCGAGGCGATGCCCACCATTTCTTCCTTGGCCGCCTGTACGGCGGCGACGCGCTCGACGGCCTGCAGGCGCGCCTGCTCCGTCTGCACCTGCAATTCCTCGGCGGCGCGGGCGGCCTGCTCGGCCAGTTCCGACTGCACCGCCACCTGCTCGCTGGCGCGCAAGCGGCTTTCCTGCTCGGCGCGGGCGCGCTGTTCCGCAGCCAGGCGGATTTCATTGTCGGACTCCACGCGGGCGCGCAGTTCGGCCGTCTCCTGCTTGACGGCCTCCAGGCGGGCCACGCTGGCCTGCGCGGCGGCGCGCATGGTGTCGAGGCGTTCGCGGTTGGCGGCGATCGCTTCCTCGGCCGCCTGCGCATTTTGCTGCGCGGCGGCGGCGGCGGCCGCATCGATGGCGGCGCGGTCCTCGGCCAGCGAGCGCACGCGCGCCTCGGCCAGGGCCCGGCTCTCGGCGGCGCAGGTGGCCTTCGCTTCCGCCTCCACGCGGGCGATCGCCTCGTGGATGGCTTTCAATTCCATTTTCTGGCGTTCGGCGGCGGGCGCCTTGGCATCGGCTTCGGCTGCCGGCTCGGTCTGCAATTCGGCTTGCGGGTCGGGCGCGATGGCGACAGCCGGCGCCTCGGCCTTGCGCTCCAGGTCCTTGAAATCATGCAGCGAAACGATGCTGTCCTGGTCGAACTCGTCGTCGGCGGAATACGCGACGGTGAGGGAGGCGGCCTGGCGCTGATTTTGCTGTGCTTGCATGATTTCTCGCTTATTCGGGTGAATTCCGTTGCTTATGGGAATTTATTACCACCATTATCGAACAGGCATGCACAAATCAGCGCGGCAAGAAGAGCCGCTTTTACCTTTCTTTTCGCTATTTAACTCAAATGGGCCACAAAGGCGCCTCGTCCATCAGCGCCACCTGCTCCCTGAGTTCCAGGATACGGTCCTGCCAGTAGCGCTGCGTGTTAAACCACGGGAAGGCGACGGGGAAGGCCGGGTCGTCCCAGCGGCGCGCCAGCCAGGCCGAATAATGGATCAGGCGCAGGGTGCGCAGCGCTTCGACCAGGTACAGCTGGCGCGGGTCGAAATCGCAAAAATCCTCGTAGCCGGCCAGGATGTCGCTCATCTGGCGCACCTGGTCGCCGCGTTCGCCCGACAGCATCATCCACAGGTCCTGGATGGCCGGGCCCATGCGGCTGTCGTCGAAATCGACGAAATGGGGGCCGGCGTCCGTCCACAGCACGTTGCCGCCATGGCAATCGCCATGCGTGCGCAGCACGGCCACGTCGCCCGCGCGGTCGTAGCAGCGCTTGACGCCGTCGAGCGCCTGCTGCGCCACGCTGGAATAGGCGGCCAGCAGTTCGGGCGGCAGGAAATTGCCCTCCAGCAGGAACTCGCGCGGTTCGACGCCAAACGTCTGGTGATCGAGCGCCGGGCGTTCCTTGTACGTGGACAGCGCGCCGACGGCGTGGATGCGGCCGATGAAGCGCCCTATCCATTCCAGGGTCGCCGGATCGTCCAGCTCGGGCGCGCGGCCGCCGTGGCGGGGGAAGACGGCAAAACGGAAGCCCTGGTACTGGTGCAGGGAGCTGCCGTTGATCGCCAGCGCCGGCACCACCTGGATTTCGCGTTCGACCAGCTCGGACACGAACGCGTGTTCTTCCAGAATGGCCGTATCGCTCCAGCGCGCGGGACGGTAAAACTTGGCCACGAGGGGCGCGCTGTCTTCGATGCCCACCTGGTAGACGCGGTTTTCATAGCTGTTGAGCGCCAGCAGACGGCCATCGCCGCGCAGCCCCACGCTGTCGAGCGCGTCGAGCACGCAATCGGGGCTCAGAGCGGAAAAGGGATGGACGGGCCGGTCGTCCTCGTGCGGCTGGTTTTCATTGTGCATAAGCGACATTGTAAGGCGCGCGCGGGCTGCCGGTGCAAACACTTCGGTGATGAAGCGCCGCAAGGCGTATACTGGCGCCTTACATTTCATCAAAGAGCAAGCCATGCAACTCGAACAGCCATTATCAGAAAAAGAATTCGACGAATTAGACCAATTCCTGTTGTCGGACCGGTGCTCCGAAGACGCCATGACCATGGATATGCTGCACGGCTATCTGACGGCCGTCGCCATCGGTCCGGAACCGATCATGCCGGCCGAGTGGTTGCCGCGCGTGTGGGGCGAAGATGCCGAAGATGCGCCGAAATTCAAGAACAGCAAGGAAGAAGAGCGCATCGTCAACCTGATCATGCGCTTCATGAACGAAGTGCTGGTGACGTTTGAAGTGGCACCCAAGGAATTCGAAGCCCTGTTCGTCGAACACGACTACGAAGGCCAGACCCTGATCGACGCCGAAGCCTGGTGCTGGGGCTTCTGGGACGGCATGGAACTGCGTCCCGGCTCGTGGAACGAAATCTGGGATTCCGAAGTGGCCGAGCTGATGCAGCCGATCTACCTGCTGGGCGCCGACGAAATCAAGGAAGAAGAACTGAAACTGGTGGAAGACCCGGTCAAGGCGCACAAGCTCGCGCAGGAACTGGAAGCGAACCTGCCGGCCATCCACCGTTTCTGGGTGCCGCGCCGCAAGGCTCCCGTGCAGACCCTGAAGCGCGAAGAGCCGAAAGTGGGCCGCAACGACGACTGCCCTTGCGGCAGCGGCAAGAAGTACAAGAAATGCTGCGGCGCCGAGCCGGCAGCCGAGTAATACCGCAATAGCATCTCCCTCTGCGCCGGCGTCCTGCCGGCGCAACGCCGGCACTGACCTCCGGGCTATAATCGCCGCATGAAACTCCCCGACCTGAACCTGCTCGTCGCCCTCGACATCCTGCTCGAGGAAGGCAGCGCCGTGGCCGCCGCGCGGCGCATGAATTTGAGCGCGCCGGCCATGAGCCGCACCCTGGCGCGCATCCGCGACGCCATCGGCGACCCCGTCTTCGTGCGCTCCGGGCGCGGCCTGGCGCCCACGCCGCGCGCGCTGGAATTGCGCGAGCAGGTGCGCAGCGTGGTGGAACAGGCGCACGCCGTCTTCACGTCCGGCCGTGAAATCGACCTGCGCACCCTGGAACGCACCTTCAGCCTGTGCGCCAACGACGTGTTCGTCGGCTCCTACGGCGGCAAGCTGCGCGACCTGCTGGCCAGCCATGCGCCGAACACGGTGCTGCGCTTCGTGCCCGAAGGCGATGGCGCCACGGAAAACGACGCCCTGCACGCGGGCCGCATCGACCTGTACATCAGCGCGCGGCGCGCCTTTGCGCCCGACATCAAGCTGCAGCAGCTGTTTAGCAGCGGCTTTGTCGGCATCGCCCGCAGCGACCACCCGATCTTCGACGGCCCCGTCAACCTGGACAGCTTTACCGAGTACGAACATATCAGCGTCTCGCGGCGCGGCCTGGCGCGCGGCCCCTTCGACACGGCCCTGGCCGAGCGGGGCTACACGCGCCGCGTTTCGCTGATCAGCCCCAACTTCCAGTCCGCCATCTTCGCCGTGGCCGATTCGCGCCTGCTGCTGCCGCTGATGCCCACGCCCCTGCTGCCCATCGTCGAACGGCTGGGCTTGAAGCTGCGCACCTTCCAGCTGCCCATTCCCGTCGACAACGTCGACGTATTCCAGGCCTGGCATCCGCGCCTCGACCACGACCACGCGCACCGCTGGCTGCGCGCGACGATCAAGTCGCTGTGCGGCAGCGCACCGGGCGCATAGGCGCTGAACCCAACATCATTGCGCCAGACGCAATCGAGACTTCATCAATTATCAATTTTCACAAGATTGACGGCTACCTATACTGCGTGGACTGATTCTCATCCACGGAGTTCCCTGTGTCCGCTGTATTGCTCCCCGGCGCCGTCCCGACGACGGCGCCGCCCCCTTCACCGCCGGCTCCCCCGTCTTTGGTCCGCGCCTGGCCACCGGCCTGGCCGGCGTGCTGCTGGCCGTGCTGGTATCCGGCCTGAATGAAAATATCACCAAGATCGCGCTGGCCGACATCCGCGGCGCCATGGGCATCGCGCGCGACGACGCCAGCTGGCTCGTCGCCCTGTATGCGGCCGCCTCGGTGTCGGCCATGGCCTTCGCGCCGTGGTGTTCCGTCACGTTCTCGCTGCGCCGGCTGACGGCTGCCGCCATCATCGTCTGCATGGCGGCCGGCCTGCTATGCCCGTTCGCGCCGAACCTGTCCGTGCTGATGGTCCTGCGCGTGGTGCAGGGCGCGGCCGGCGGCGCCCTGCCGCCCATGCTGATGACGGTGGCGCTGCGCTTCCTGCCGCCGAACATCAAGCTGTATGGCCTGGGCGGCTATGCGCTGAGCGCCACCTTCGGTCCCAGCCTGGGCACGCCGCTGGCCGCCTTCTGGACCGAATACCTGGGCTGGCAATGGGCGTTCTGGCAAGTCATCCCGGGCAGCATCGTCGCGCTGCTGATGGTGTCGTGGGGCTTGCCGCAAGACCCGCTGCGCCTCGAGCGTTTCCGTCAATTCGACTGGCGCGGCCTGCTGCTGGGCCTGCCCGCCATCAGCATGCTGGTGGTGGGCTTGCTGCAGGGCGAGCGCCTGGCCTGGTTCGCCTCGCCGCTGATCTGTGTGCTGCTGGGCGGCGGCGCCGTGCTGCTGGTGCTGTTCTTTGTCAATGAATGGTCGCATCCGCTGCCGTTCTTCAAGCTGCAGCTGCTGTCGCGGCGTAACCTCAGCCATGCCCTGCTGACCCTGGGCGGCGTGCTGTTCGTGCTGCTGGCCGTGATCCTGATCCCCTCGTCCTACCTGGCGCAGGTGCACGCTTACCGTCCGCTGCAGACGGCGCCCGTGATGCTGATGGTGGCGCTGCCGCAGTTGATCGCCCTGCCGCTGGTGGCCGCCCTGTGCAATATCCGCGCCGTCGACTGCCGCTGGGTGCTGGCCATCGGCCTGGCCTTGCTGGCCCTGTCCTGCGTGCTGGGCGCGCGCATGTCGCCGGACTGGATACGCACGCATTTCTACCTGCTGCAGGCGGTGCAGATCTTCGCGCAACCGATGGCCGTGATTCCCTTGCTGCTGCTGGCCACCACGGGCCTGGCGCCGCAGGATGGTCCCTTCGCCTCGGCCTGGTTCAACACCATCAAGGGCATGTCGGCCGTCGTCGCCACCGGCGTGCTCGATGCGCTGATCACGCGCCGCAACCACTTTCATTCGACGGTGCTCAGCGAGCGCCTGGGCAACCTGCCCGGCGCCGTGGACATGGCCGGCTTGAGTGCGCGCATGCATGCGCAAGTCGTCACCCTGACCTCGTCCGACCTGTACCTCATTGTCGCCGCCATCGCGCTGGCCATGATCCTGATCATTCCCATCCTGCCGACGCGCGTCTATCCGCCGCGCGCAGCCTGACTTTTATTTCAAGAAAGAGCATCCCCATGCAAACAACCATACTGCGCTCACGCGCGTTTCTTCTCGGACTGGCCCTGCTGGCCTGCGCCCTCGCCTTTTGCGCCTGGCAACTGCTGTTTTCCCCCAGCGAAGAACAAGGCACCGACGACGCCTTCGTCAGCGCCGACTACACCGTGCTCTCGCCCAAGGTGGGCGGCATCGTGCGGGAAGTGCTGGTGGAAGACAACCAGACTGTCAAGGCGGGTCAGCTGCTGGCGCGCATCGACGACCGCGACTACCAGGCCGCCGCCGCCTCGGCCCGCGCCGAGGTAGCCGGCGCCGAGGCGCAGCTGGCCAACGCCCGCGCCACCTTGCAGCGCCAGCAATCGGTGATCGAGCAAGCCACGACCCTGGTCGACGCCAACCAGGCGGAAGACAAGCTGGCGCAGCAGGAACTGGCCCGCTCAACGCACCTGGCAGGCCAGGGCGCGGGCAGCGTGCAGAACGCGCAGCAGGCGCAATCGCGCTTCGACGTGAGCCGCGCGCGCCTGGCGCAAAACCGCGCCGCCCTCGTCGCCACCCGCAAGCAGACGGACATTTTGCAGGCGCAGCAAGGCGCGGCCGAAGCGGCCTTGCTGCGCGCCCGCGCCAGCCTGCAGCGGGCCGAACTTGACCTGTCGCATACGCAGCTGCGCGCCCCCATCGACGGCATCGTGGGACGCCGCGCCGTGCGCGTCGGCGCCCTGGTGGCGCCCGGCGCCAGCCTGATGGCCGTGGTGCCCCTGAACCGCAGCTTCGTCGTCGCCAACCTGCAGGAAACCCAGTTGACCCACGTGCGCCAGGGGCAGCGCGCCAGCATCGCCGTCGACGCCTATCCAGGCATGCTCCTGCGCGGCACGGTGCACAGCATCGCGCCCGCCACGGGCGTGACGTTTGCCGCCATCGCGCCGGAAAACGCCACCGGCAACTTCACCAAGGTGGTGCAGCGCATCCCCGTCAGGATCGCGCTCGATCCGGGCCAGGATGACGGCAGCCGCCTGCGCGTGGGCATGTCGGCCGAAGTGCGCATCGATACGGCCACACGCCGTCAACTGCTGCAACAGGTGAGCGCGCGATGAAAGCACTGATCATTTTCACGGCCCTGGGCCTGGCCGGCTGCGCCAGCGTGGGCAGCGACTTCCAGCGTCCGCAAGCGCCGTTGGGACAGCAATGGCGCCAAGCGCAGGATGCCCGTTTCACCGCCCAGCAGGACGCCGCCATCGAGCAGCGCTGGTGGGACGGCTTCGGCGACGCCACCTTATCGTCGCTGGTGCGGCGCGCCGCCGGCGCCAACCTCGACGTGCTGGCGGCCGCCAGCCGGCTGGAACAAAGCCGCGCCGCACGCGGCGTGGCCGGTGCCGCGCAAGGCCCGTCCCTGGGCGCGAATGGCAGCTACGGCCGCGCGCGCAACAGCGAACAAGGCTTGAGCGACCCGTCGCGCAACAACGGCCAGTCAGCCTACAGCCTGTGGCAAGGCAACCTCGATGCGGCCTGGGAACTGGACCTGTGGGGCCGCGTGCGCCGTCAAGTGGAAGCGGCCGACGCGCGCGTCGACGTGGCGCTGGAAACGCAGCGCGGCGTGCTGCTGGCCGTGCTGGCCGAGACGGCGCGCGACTATATCGAGCTGCGCGGCGCGCAGCAGACCCTGGCCATCACGCAGCAACTGCTCGATATCGCCTGCCATACCCTGGACCTGACCCGCATCCGCCTGCGCGAAGGCGTGGCGACGCAGCTCGACGAAGCCGAGGCGGCGGCCCACGTGGCCGCCATCGAAGCGCGCCTGCCGCCGCTGCAGCAGCGCGAAGCGCGCCTGGGCAATGCCCTCGCTCTCTTGCTGGCGCTGCCGCCGCAAGCCTTGCGGGCGGAACTGGCGGCGGGCAAGGACATTCCGGCCGTGGCCATGCAGGTGCAGCTGGGCGTGCCCAGCGGCCTGGCCGAACGGCGTCCCGACATCCGCCGCGCCGAAGCGCAGCTGCACGCAGCCACGGCCGCCATCGGCGTGGCGCAAGGCGATTTTTATCCGCGCATCACGCTGTCGGGCAGCATCGGCCTGCAAACGATGCAGTTGTCCGACATCGGCTGGGACGCCAAACGCTTTGCCTTCGGCCCCGGTTTCAGCGTGCCCCTGTTCGATGGCGGCCGCCTGCGCGGCACGCTGCAATTGCGCGAGGCGCAGCAGCAGGAAGCGGCCATCGCCTACCGCCAGACGGTGCTGGCCGCCTGGCACGAGGTGGAAGATGCCTTATCTGGCTACCAGGCCAACGAACGGCGCCAGGCCAGCCTCGATGAAGCCGTCAAACAGGGACGGCGCGCGCTGGGCAGCGCGGAACTGCGGTACCGCCAGGGCGGCACGGACTTGCTCAACGTGCTGCACGTGCAAAACACCTTATTGAACAACGAAGCGGCGCTGGTCGACAGCCGCGCCACCGCCTCGCTGTCGCTGGTCCAGGTCTACAAGGCGCTGGGCGGCGGCTGGCAAGCATTTTCAACCACCTCGCAAGGAAGCACGCCATGAAACCGAATCCCGCCCATTTCTCCATCCACGACGTCAGCGACTTTCCCATCGTGCGCTTCCGCCCTGAAACGGCCGTCGACGGCTATGCCCCGCTGTGGGAAAACGACATGGACGCCCTGCTGCGCCATGGCGAGCCGTTCGTCCTGCTGTTTGAAGCGGAACGCAGCGACGAAGCGCACATCGACCGCAAGCGGCGCGGCCTGTGGCTCAAGCATAACAAGGTGGCGCTGGCCGCCATTTGCCGCGGACTGGTGTCGGTCGAGGCGGACGCGGAACAGCGCGCGCGCCTGCAGGCGCTGGCGGCCGGCGCCATGAAAGCCTTCGGCATCGTGCAGGAAGTGGCGGCCACGCGCGAACAGGCCGATGCCCTGATGGTGTGGCTGCTGGGCAGCGGCCAGATGGCGCGGCCGCGCGCGGCGGACGTGTGGTGAGCGAGTGAATAACTGAGTCAGGCGGCCCTGCGCACCGCGCTTCTGGCGGGGATGACGCAGACGTCGCCGTCGCTGCTGGTCGCCGTCGTCAGGGCGATGCCGTACAGCGCGGCCAGGGCGGGCACGGCGCCGGCATCGCTGGCGATATCGGCCACCAGCTGGCCGGAACGCACCAGCAGCAGGCGCTCGAAGCCCAGCAAGGCGTGGTTGATATCGTGCAGGATGGCGATAACGGCGTGGCCGCGCGCGGCGCAGAACTGCCGCAGGCTGTCGAGCAGCTCGAACTGCAGGCCGGGATCGAGCGCCGCCAGAGGTTCGTCGACAAGTATCAAGCCATCTTCGACATCCCACATCTGCGCGAAGATGCGCGCCAATTGCACCCTGGCCTGCTCGCCGCCGGACAGGGTGTCGAGCCGCCGCCCCAGCAGATGCGCGGCATGCGCCAGGGCGGCCGCGTCCTGCACGATCCGTTCCAGCTGCGGGTCGGCCAGGCGCGCCACCCGCCCCAGGCCGATCACCAGTTCGCACGGCAAGCCGAAAGCCACGTTCGAACCTTGCGGCAGGACGGCGCGGCGCAGGGCCAGTTCCGCCAGCGGCCACTGCGCCAGCGGCCGGCCGGCGAAGAGCAGCTGGCCCGCCTGCGGATGCAATTCGCGCGCCATCAGTTTGAGCAGGGTCGACTTGCCCGCGCCGCTGGGGCCGAGGATGGCGATGCGCTCGCCGGGCGCCACCCGCACATTGAAGGGGCCGAAATACTGCTGACCCAGTTGTGTCGTGGCGAAGGCGAGTTCCAATAAAGGCGTCATGCGCATCCTTTCAGGCGGTGCCGTGGCGGAAGCGCCGCAGCAGCATCAGGAAAAATGGCCCGCCCAGCAAGGCCGTGAAAATACCGACGGGGACTTCCGCGGGAATGGCGACCGTGCGCGCCAGGGTATCGGCCGACAGCAGCAGCAAGGCGCCCATCAGCATCGCCAGCGGCAGCACCTTGCGCTGGTCCGCGCCCAGCCAGGTGCGCACCAGGTGCGGCGCGATCAGGCCGATGAAGCCGATGCCGCCGCACCAGGCGACGGCAAACCCCGTCAGTACGGCCACCAGTACGATCACCTGCGTGCGCAAGCGGCCCACGTCGATACCCACGTGCAGCGCCTGCGCCTCGCCCAGCGCCAGCGCGTTCAGGGAACGCATCAGGAATCGCGTGGCCCACAGCGCACCCGCCAGCACCAGCAGCAAAGCGGCCACCTGACGCCAGCTGCCGGCCGACAGCGAACCCAATGTCCAGAAAGTCAGGGTGCGTAATTGATCGTCGCTGGCCAGGTAGATGCACAGTCCCATGACGGCCACCGTGATGGCGTTCAGCGCCACGCCCGTCAGCAGCAGGCCGACGATGGAGCCGGGCGTGGCCCAGCGGGCGACCCGGTCGAGCAGCACGCAGATGAGCATGGCGCCGGCAAACGCGGCGGCGGGCAGCAGCCACACGCGCAGTTCCGGCGCCACGTGCAGGCTGGCCGCAAAAACGATGGTGGCCGCGCCCGCGCAGGCGGCGCCGCTGCTCACGCCCAGCAGGCCCGGATCGGCCAGCGGATTGCGGAACAGCCCTTGCGTCAGGCCGCCGGCCAGCGCCAGCGCGGCGCCGATCAGGGCGGCGAACAGGGCGCGCGGCAAACGGATATGCCACAGCACGTAGGCGCCGCCGGACAGCGCCGCGTCGCCCGTTTGAAACGGCGCCAGCCAGTCGGCCAAGGTCACGGGCACGGCGCCCGCCTGCACGGCGACGAGCAAGCCGCAAGCCAGGGCGGCGGCCAGCAACCCGCCGGCGCCCCAGGGCGGCCAGCGCCAAGGCGCGGCGGAGTCCAGGAAGCCGCGTTCATGCGGCCATGGCTTTGGCGAAAGCGGCGCCGAGTTCGGCCAGCGCCTGCGGCATGCGCGGGCCAAAGCCCAGCAGCAGCATGGCTTCCTGCGAGACGATGCGGTGCTTGCGCCCGGCCGGCGTCTGCGCCAGGCCTGGCAGTTTCAGGATGCCGTCCACGCCGCCCGAAGCTTTCAAGCCCTGGTCCGTGACGAGCACGATATCGGGCCGCGCGGCGATCACGGCTTCAGGCGTCAGCGGCTTGTAGCCGGCGAATCCGCCCTGCCCGCCCATCACGTTGACGGCGCCCGCATACGCGAGCATGGCGTCGGCACCCGTCTCGCGCCCGCCCACCATCACCTGGTTCGGCGCATGGGCGAGGATGAACAGCACGCGTACGGGCGCATGCTGGCGCTGCTGCACCTTGGCCAGGGCGCCGC
The DNA here is from genome assembly GCF_057919405.1 of Janthinobacterium sp. C22. Classification (NCBI taxonomy): domain Bacteria; kingdom Pseudomonadati; phylum Pseudomonadota; class Betaproteobacteria; order Burkholderiales; family Oxalobacteraceae; genus Janthinobacterium; species Janthinobacterium sp. C22. The sequence goes on from NZ_CP193659.1 coordinate 5,557,444, forward strand.
TCCACTGCTGCTGCAGGCTTTGCGCCAGGCGCGCGGCGGGGTCGGCACGTCCCGTGATCCGGCCCACCTGTTTTACCCGTTCGAGCAAGCCTTCGAATTGGTTGTTCGCGCTGAGCACCGCCACCGGCACGCCAGCGTCGCGCACCTGGCGCAGCACCGCTTGCGGCCCCGCTTCCTCGGTGGCGATCAGCTGCGTGGGCGCCAGAGACAGCACGCCCTCGGCCGACAGGGTGCGCGCATAGCCCACCTGCGGCAGTTGCTGCGCCACGGCCGGATACAGCGAAGTCGTATCGACGCCCACCAGTTCGCCCTGCGCATCGAGCGCGTAGACGATTTCCGTCAGCGCGCCGCCCACACTGACGATGCGCCGCGCCTTGGCCAGCGGCTTGCCCGCGTCGGTCACTGCCGCCAGCACCTGCATCGGTGCGGCCAGGGCCAGCGCTCCGGCCCCCATTTTTTCAGCGCGATGCGGCGCGCCACGCTGGCGGCGATCATGCGGCGCATAGTTCGCCCTCCTGCGCCACCCTGTCGACGATATGGCGCCATTCGCACAATTCATGCATGCCCGGCTTGCGTTCACCGAAGAACATGACGATGGTGTCGCCCTTCGCGTCGAACAGTTCCACGGACGTCACCAGGCCATCGACGGTCGGCTTTTTCACCACCCAGGCGCTGGCGATATGGTCTTCGCGCAAATGCAGGTTGAAGCGCTGGTCGAGGACATTGATCCATGGCCCCATCACGGCGATCTTGTGCACGGGCCCTGAATGGATCTGGATCATGCCCGCATTGCCGACGAAGGCCATGATGGACACTTTTTCGAGGGCGGCATCGTTGAGCAGGTCGAGCACGCAGGATTTGTCGATCTGCTGCACGAAGCGCGCTTCGGCCAGGCGCAGGCCCTGCAGGCGCGAGACCGCATATTTTTTCAGCAAAGTGAAGAATTCGTGCGTGTCGCGCAAGTCGGCCCAGGCGGCGCGAAAGCCGGCCACGTCGATCTGCGCGTCGGGCAATTCGGCCGGCGGCGGCGCCAGCGCCGTCACGGCGATGCCGGCCGCCTGGTCCGCGGCGGCAAAACGCGTCACCAGCGCGTCGTAGGCGGCCAGGTCGCTTTGCGGCTTGAGGAAAATCTTGTGCACGGCATGGCCGGCCGCATCGAAAAACTGCAGGCTGCGCTGCACCTCGTGCTCGCCCATCTCGCGAACGGCAAAGCCATGCGCCCACTGGCGGTAAAACACGCGCAGGTCGATGTCGCCGCCCAGCACCAGGCCCACATGGTTGTTGTGACTGGCTTTTCGATAAACGCCCGTCTTTTCATGCACGCACGAAACGTTGCGCGTCAACGCCATGACTTCGCCCAGCGGCTCCAGCGCGGCGATGATGGCGGGCCAGTCGGCCTGCAGGCGCTCGGCGCCCAGCAAGGCGCCATCGGCCAGCGACAGGCCCGCATGCGCGGCGATCAGCTCGCCTTCGGCTATGCCCAGTTCCTCGGCGATGTCGCGGTGGCGAGCCTTCTTTTCGCGGCGCAGGCGGGCAAATTCGCTGGCGACCAGCTCGGTATTGCAAATAGGGAACGTGCTCAACACGGTGTCTCCTTTCAAGGCGAACACTGGCTGGCATGGGCTGGCTGGTGGTGGGGGAATCTTGACATCGATTATAAATGAGAATCATTCGCAATCAAGTCTTATTTGTGCGCGCATAAAAAAGCGCCGCGACAGGAAACCCGTCGCGGCGCAAAGGAGACCGATCGAGACAACCGATCAGTTCGGGAAAAACAGGATCAGGCGCTGGCCTGCACGGCCGGCATGGCCGCCGCCTTGGGCGCGGGACGCTGCGCCAGCAAGACCACGGCGGCGAGCACCATGGCGCCGCCCAGCAATTGCGTGCCGCTGACGGATTCCTTCAGCAAGGTCACGCCGAACGCCATCGTGATGACGGGTTCAAAGGTGGAAATGATGGAAGCCTTGGCCGCGCCGATCTGCGCCACGCCGGCAAAGAAGGCGGCAATCGCGATGGCCGTCGAGAACAGGGCGATGGCGCTGACGGCCAGCCAGCCCGTCGCCGTGCCCGGCAGGGAAACGCCCTGCCACAAGGCAATCGCGCTGTTCGACAGGCCCGCCGTGCCCAAAATCACCACGCAAGCGGCCAATGGGTGAATATTCTCGCGGCTTTTCGACAGGCTGTTGCCAAACAGGATGTACACGGCGTACACGCCGGCCGCCATCAGGGCCAGGGCGATGCCGATGGGCTGGCCCTGCAGCTTGCCGCCCAGGGTGATGGCCATGCCGGCAATGGCCAGCGCCATCAGCACCAGCATGCGCCGGTCCAGCTTTTCCCAGCCCAGCGCCAGCGCAAGGATGGTGACCAGCACGGGATACACGTACAGCAACATGCCGCACAGGCCGCTGCTGGCATACATGAGGGCATTGAAATAGCCTTGCGACTGAGCCGTGTACATCAGGCCCATCAGCATGTAGCCGGCCAGCAGGCGGCCGCGCGGCAAGCGCCAGCCGCCGAGCCACACGAGCGGCAGCAACAGCATGGCGGCGATGACGAAACGCAAGGCCAGCATGGTCGACGGGTTGACCCCGGACGCATAGGCCGCCTTGGCAAACACGGCGGAACTGCCGAAACCGGCGGCCGACAGCAACACCAGCGCAACGGCGCGGCGATCAGACATGACTAAACCTCTTTGAGTACACCTGGGCAAACCTGCTGCGTAGCGCGGCGGTTTTCCCAGGCGTTGTAACGTTGTAAATATAAATGCCCAGCCAGGCCGGGAGATGTGCATGCGTGAATCCTATTGCGGGTCAATTCACGCAGTGACGGCATCATATTCGCTTGCGCAAAATGAAACAAACCAATATTCTTCACGGATAGGCCGAATATTACTGAGGCTCACTTCTCTTAAGAACGCCATGTCACGTCCCTTGCCACCGCTCGCCGCCCTGCACGCCTTCGAGGCGGCCGCCCGCCATGAAGGCTTCCAGCGCGCGGGCGAAGAATTACACGTCTCGGCCGGCGCCATCGGCCACCATGTCAAACAGCTGGAAGCGTGGCTCGGTATCGTGCTGTTCCAGCGCCTGCCGCGCGGCGTGGTGCTCACCAGCGCCGGCCAGCGCTATGCGGCCTCGCTGGGGCCGATACTCAACCAGCTGGCCGACGTCTCCGAGCAGGCGCGGCGCCAGGGCGACGACAAGGTCGTCACGGTGACGGCCACCAGCTCGCTCGTCTCGCGCTGGCTGATGCCGCGCCTGGGCCGCCTGCGCGACCGCTACCCGCAGATCGAACTGCGCGTGCTGGCGTCGATGCACCCGGTCGACCTGGCGCGCGATGGCGTGGACGTGGCCATCCGCCTGGGACCGGGCCGCTATCCGGGCCTGAAAGTGGATCTATTGATGGAAGAATGGTTTTCCGCCGTCTGCAGCCCCGATTTCCGCGCCAACGCGGCCAGCCTGCGCCAGCCCGCCGACCTGCTGCGCTATCCGCTGCTGCACGACGAGCCGGAAGTGCACCTGCCAGGCGAAATCGACTGGACGCGCTGGCTGCACAGCTGCGGCGTGCATTACAGCGGCAATAGCGGCAACAGCGGCGCGCGCTTTTCGCACACCTATCTATGCCTGGACGCGGCCGCCAGCGGCCAGGGCGTGGCCATTGCCGCCAGCCCCCTGATCGGCGACGATCTGCGCTCGGGCCGCCTGGTGCGCGTGTTCGAACACGCCGTGCGCGGCCCCCACTGCTACTATCTGCTGCGTTCGCCCCAGGCGGAAACGCGGCCCCTCGTGCACGCGTTCTGCGAATGGCTGATCGCCGAGGCGCGCGCCGACCAGGAAACCGTCTGGCCTACCGTGGAGACCGCATGACGACACACGAACTGGCGCGCAGCGCCGCATATATCGTCCAGCACGAATACGAACACGCCAGCGTACTGGCCGCCGATGGGCGTCACGCCAGCCTGGGCGAATTCTATGGCGACCCGGCCGTGGCCTTGATCGACGTCAATGAGCAATGGTGCGCCGTGGCGGGCGAGGGATTGGTGCTGCGCCGGCTGGGACAGCCGTTCGGCCAGTGCGTGGAATATTTCCGCCAGCCTGGCGACACCGTATGGATCACGGACTTGCGGCAAACGGGACCGTTTGCGCTGGAGTGGCGGGGTGAGGATGGGGTTTGGCACAGCCTTGCCGTCGGGACGAGCGGATAGGTTCGGGGGCCATCGCCATGTCGGATTACGCTGCGCTAATCCGACCTACGCCGACCTGCGCCAGCGGTTGCAATAACCCGTAGGTCGGGTTAGCGCGCAGCGCGTAACCCGACAACACCCGGAAAGCAACCGGAGAAACCGACCAGAGCAGGTAGGTCGGCTTAGCGCGCAGCGCGTAAGCCGACAACCCCATCACAGCTTAATGAAATGCTCGCGGTAGTACTTGAGCTCTTCGATCGATTCCAGAATATCGGCCAGCGCCGTGTGCTTCTGGTGTTTCTTGAAACCGGTGGCGATTTCCGGCTTCCAGCGCTTGCACAGCTCTTTCAATGTCGATACGTCAACATTACGGTAGTGGAAGAACGCTTCCAGCTTCGGCATGCCGCGCACCATGAAGCGGCGGTCCTGGCCGATGGTGTTGCCGCACATGGGCGACTTGCCTGCAGACACGTATTTCTTCAGGAACGCGATCAGTTCCGCTTCCGCCTGGGCTTCCGTCACGGTCGACGCCTTCACCTTGTCGATCAGGCCCGAGCGGCCGTGCGTGCCCTTGTTCCAGGCATCCATCTTGTTCAGGGTTTCATCCGACTGGTGAATCACGAACACGGGGCCTTCGGCCAGCAGGTTCAAGTGCATGTCCGTCACCACCACCGCCACCTCGATGATGCGGTCGGTATCGGGCTCCAGGCCCGTCATTTCCATGTCGACCCAGACCAGGTTCATCTCGTTGGGACGTGCCGGGACGGCAGGTGCGGGGGTGGATGCGGTTAAGTCGGTCGCTTGTGACATAATTCTCTCTTGGCCTAATCAAACTAAATAATCAGCCATTTTCTCACAGGCACAGAATGTATTCACTCGCGTTTTCGATTTTGTTTGTATCCGTCCTCGTTTTGACCCTGGCCGTGCGCTTCTGGCTCGCTTCGCGGCAGATCCGCCACGTGCTGGCGCACCGCGCGGCTGTCCCGCCCGAATTCGCGGAAAAGATCCCGCTGGCCGCGCACCAGAAGGCGGCCGACTATACGGTGGCCAAGACAAAGTTCGGCCTGCTGACCTTGCTGGTCAACTATGCCGTGCTGATCGGTTTTACCCTGCTGGGCGGCTTGCAATGGCTGGCGCTGCACCTGAATGAATGGATGGGAGCGGGTTCGCCCATGCTGTACCAGATCGGCCTGATTGCCGCCTTTGCCGTCATTTCCGGCCTGATCGACCTGCCCTTCGATTACTACCGCCAGTTTGTGCTGGAGCAACGTTTCGGCTTCAACACCATGGCGCGCAAGCTGTTCTTCACGGACATGCTCAAGGGCGTGGGCCTGGGCGCGGCCATTGGCCTGCCCCTGATCTGGGTCGTGCTGACCCTGATGGCCAAGTCGGGCGGCCTGTGGTGGTTGTACGCCTGGTTCGTCTGGAGCGGCTTCCAGTTGCTGATGATGGTGCTGTTTCCCACCGTCATCGCCCCCCTGTTCAACAAATTCACGCCGCTGGCCGATGAATCCCTGAAAAGCCGCATCGAAGGCTTGATGCAGCGCGTCGGTTTCGCCTCGAAAGGCCTGTTCGTCATGGACGGCTCGAAGCGCAGCGCCCACGGCAATGCATATTTCTCGGGGTTTGGCGCCAACAAGCGCATCGTCTTCTTCGACACCCTGCTGTCGCGCCTGGCGCCGCAGGAAATCGAGGCCGTGCTGGCGCATGAACTGGGGCATTTCAAGCTCAAGCACATCGTCAAGCGCATCGCCATGATGTTCGTCATCTCGCTGGGCTTTCTGGCACTGCTGGGCTTCCTGAAGACGCAGCCCTGGTTCTATGCGGGCCTGGGCGTCGATCCCGTGGCCTTGGCCTTGACGGGCCAGCCGACGGACGCGCTGGCCCTGCTGCTGTTCATGCTGGCCTTGCCCGTCTTCACCTTCCTGCTGGGACCGTTGACCTCGCTCAGCTCGCGCAAGCACGAATTCGAAGCCGACGCCTTCGCCGCCACGCACACGCAGGCGGACGACCTGGTCTCGGCCCTCGTGAAAATGTACGAGGACAATGCGTCGACCCTGACGCCCGACCCGCTGCACTCGGCCTTTTACGATAGCCACCCGCCGGCCAGCGTGCGCATCCGCCACCTGAAAGGGGCTACGACATGAATACGCCATCGACTTCGCAAGACCTGGCCCAACTGTCCTGCGCGCCGCGCCAGCAGGCGCTGGGCGACACGGATATTGCCACCCTGCACGCCCTGCTGCCGCAATGGAGCGTGCGAAATGGCAAGCTGTGCCGCGACTTCGGCTTCAAGAATTACTACCAGACCCTGGCGTTCGTGAACGCCCTGGCCTATATGACCCATACGCAAGACCACCATCCGGAGCTCATCATTACTTACAAAACCTGCGCCGTGCGCTACGATACGCACTCGGTCAACCAGGGTGCCGGCGGCCTGTCCGAAAACGACTTCATCTGCGCCGCCAAGGCTGACCTCATCTTCCAGAGCAGCCAGGTGGCTCCATGAGCGAAGGCAAGTTGACGGGCATCATCATCGCCGCCCACGGCCGCCATTACCTGGCCGACGTGGACGGCGCCAAGCTGCAATGCGTAACGCGCGGCAAGAAAACCAATGTGGCCGTGGGCGACATCGTGCACCTGACGCGCACCTCGAACGACCAGGCCGTCATCGACCGCATCGAGGAACGCAAGACCCTGCTATACCGCTCGGACCAGTACAAATCGAAGCTGCTGGCCGCCAATTTGACGCAGCTGTTCATCGTCGTGGCGACGGAACCGGGCTTTGCCGACGACCTGATCTCGCGCTCGCTGGTGGCGGCCGACGCGGCCGGCATCGAGGCGCGCATCATCCTGAATAAAACGGACGTGACGGCCTCGCTGGAACGGGCCCGCGAGCGCCTGCTGCCGTATTCCTCGATGGGCTATCCCGTCGATGAAGTGTCGGCGCGCGCCGAACCGGAGCACGCGGTCGCCACCCTGGCGCCGCTGCTGGCGGGCCAGTCGTCGATCCTGATCGGCCAGTCGGGCATGGGCAAGTCGTCCTTGATCAACCTGCTGGTGCCGGACGCGGACATCGCCGTGCGCGAAATCTCGGCCGCGCTCGACACGGGCAAGCACACGACGACCTTCACGCGCCTGTACAAGCTCGATGAACTGGGCGCCAACAGCTCCATCATCGACTCGCCCGGCTTCCAGGAATTCGGCCTGTACCACTTGAGCGAAGGCATGCTCGAGCGCGCCTTCCGCGAATTCCAGCCCTACCTGGGCGGCTGCAAGTTCTATAACTGCCGTCACCTGATCGAGCCCCAGTGCGCCATCCTGCAAGCCTTGTCTGAAGGCAAGATCGCCAAGATGCGCCATACCTTGTACGGCCAGCTGCTGCACGAATCGGCGCAGACGCTGTATTAAGCATACGCCGCGGCACAAATAAAGCAGCAACAAAACCTCGGCGAACAAAATTTCATTTTGCCGCCGAGCTTGTTTTTCGACTTTAATTCCAAAACCATTCATCCGCCGTTTTAGGCATTTCAACGCGTCAAACCTGCCGTCCGTTGCCTGCCGCTGGCGGTGGCCAGGCGCGTTTGCTAATTTGACACCAGTCCCTGCCGGAAACCCGCCAGCGACCACACGATCTAACTCCAACCCATCCTGTCATCCTGATCGAAGGTGAGTGTCATGCATACCAAACGCTTCCTCCCCTCCTCGCCGCACTCTTCGCCCTTGCCGGCGGCACGGCCCAGGCCCAGACCGCGATGGCGCCGCAAGCCGCAGACAGCGTGCGCGTCACCTCTGGCAGCTACTATCACGTCACGGCACAGGAAGCCTTCGACATCGAGCAGCAATACCGCCTGTCGAATGGGCAACGGCTGGAAGTCCACCAGCAGGACACCCATTTCTTTGGCCGCCTGATCGATGACCGGGAATGGCAGGCAAAGCCCAGCGTGGAAATCTACCCCACGGGTCCCGGCCAATTCGTCACCAGGCAGGGCGCCACCTTCGTCTTCAGCAATGAAGGCGAGCGCGTGGTGATCGACGACGCCCAGTTCCTGCCCGGCTTGCGCATGCCTGCCGACATGCGCAGCGCCAGCACCGTGAGCGGCAGCGCCAGCATCCGCCTGGTGTCACGCTAGGCGGCGCCAACTGGAGGTGGCACGGCTGGGTAAACGCCCTGCCGTGGCGCCCGCGCGGGACGCACAATTCTGTCCTGCAGACTGAACAATTCCCCTGAATGCAGCTTACAATGCGATGACGCATGGCCTGTACGGTCGCAGGCTGGCACCACTGTTTGCGGGGAGAATGCTTGAATGGAAATGTTCGCGCTCGAACATGACGTAGCGCAGTGGGAAAGCGCATTGCTGCCGTTGCGCGGCGCCGGGCGCGTACCGCTGCTGCTGTTGCTGTCCTGGCATTTGCGCCAGCGGGATTGCAATAGAGCAAGTCAACTGAGCGAGGAAGCGCATCTGCTGCTGCCGCTGGCCGGCCTGGAAGCGGCCGCACTGGAACAGGCGCGCGCGCGCCTGCAACTGGTGCAGGCGGAGCTGGCCTGGCTGCAAGGCGCGCTCGACTCCGCGGAAAGCCTGGCCCTGGCGGCGCACGCCACCTGTGACACGCACGGCGATGGGGCCGGCTGCGCCGACGCCCACTGGCTGCTGTCCTCGATCGCCGTCGACCGCGGCGACCATGCCCGCTGCGATGCCGAACTGCGGGCGGCGGCGCAGCAAGCGCGCGGCGCCGGCGATGCGATGCGCGCCAGCCTGGCCGACGCGGCCACGGCGCGCTGGGCCGTCCTGCGCGACGCGCCGGCCGCCCAGGCCCGCTGGGGCGGCCACTTCCAGGCAGACAACGGCAGCGGCAAGCTGCCCGCGCCGCTGGCCGCCTGGGTGCACGACTTCCGCGGCTTGCTGGCGCACACCTCGCGCGACCTGGGCACGGCCGCCGGCCACTACATGCAAAGCTATGAGGCGGCCCTGGAAAGCGGCCAGCTGCGCGGCGCGATCACGGCCGCCATCAATATCGGCGACTGTTTCTCCAGCCTCAACGACAACGAATCGGCCCTCGAATGGATGCAGTGCGCGCTGGACCTGGCGCGCCCCACCGGCTGGCCGCGCAGCATCGGCGCCTGCCAGACGCATACGGCCGAAACCATGCGCAAGCTGGGGCGCCTGGCCGCCGCCGAAGACTTGCTGCGCGAAGCGCTGCACATCCTGGCCCCGTGGCGGGCGCGCGCACCTATGCCAACGCCCTGTTCCACCTGGGCGAACTGAGTCTGGACAAGGGCGACTACGACACGGCGCTCGACGCCTTCAGCCGGCTGGCGCAGCGCGCCGAAGCGCTGGGCCAGGCCGATTTCCGCAGCATGGCGCAGCGCGGCAGCGCCCATGCGCTGTCTTACCTGGACCGCCCGGACGAAGCGCTGCAGGCGGCCGAACGGGCTTGCCAGCTGGCCACCGCGCAGGGCGACGCCATGCACCAGGTCGCCGCGCTGCGCGTCCTGTCCATGCTGCATGCCCGCCACGACCTGCCGCCGCCGGCAGGCATGCAGGAACGCAATCCCGCCCTGCATTTCCTGCACCAGGCGCTGCAGGTGGCCGCCTCCATCGACGGCTATGTGCCGCCCGGCGAACTGCTCGATGCGCTGGCGCGCGAATACGCGCATGCGGGCGACTATGCGCGCGCCTACGATATCGCCCTCGACGCGGGCGTGGCGCGCGAAAAAGCCACACCCAGCAAGCGAGCAACCGCGCCACCGCCATGCAGGTCTACCACCAGACGGAACATGCGCGCTCGGAAGGCTATCATCACCGCGAACTGGCCGCCTCCGAAGCGCGCCGCGCCGAAGTATTGCAGCAGACCAGCGATACGCTGGAGCGGCTGTCGGCCATCGGCCAGGAAATCACCACCCACCTGGACGCCAGCGCCGTGTTCCAGGTCCTGGACCGCCACGTGCATGCCTTGCTGCCAGTCAATACCTTCGCCGTCTACATGCTCGATGCGGCGGGCACGGCGCTGCGCCGCGCGCACGGCATGGAGGCGGGCCGGCCCCTGTCCGACAACGCCATTCCACTGAGCAACCCACGCGCCTACTCCGTGCGCTGCCTGCTGGGCCGGCGCGAAGTGTATATCGACCAGGTGCCGCCCAAGCGCCACGCCTACACCGTGCCCGGCACCCTGCATAACCAGAGCGTGCTGTACGTGCCCCTGACGGTGGGCGAGCGCGTGCTGGGCGTGATGACGGTGCAGGCTTGCCATGCCCACGCCTACGGTGAACGCGAACGCCTGATCTTCCGCACCCTGTGCGCGTATGGCGCCATCGCGCTCGACAATGCCAGCGCCTACCGGCAGCTGCAAGACGCCCAGGCGCAGCTGGCGTCGCAGGAAAAACTGGCCGCCCTGGGTTCCTTGATGGCCGGCGTGGCGCATGAACTGAATACCCCGATCGGCAACAGTTTATTGATCGCCAGCACCATGCAGCAAAAGACGGAAGACGTGGAACGCCTGATGAACGGCCCTGGGCTGCGCCGCTCGGACCTGGCCGCCTACATCGAGGATGCGGGCAAGGCGTCGGCGCTGGTGATGCGCGGCCTGCACAGCGCGGCCGACCTGGTCAACAGTTTCAAGCAGGTGGCCGTCGACCGCACCACCGAGCAGCGGCGCCAGTTCGACCTGCAACAGGTGAGCAATGAAATCATCGCCACCGTCATGAACCGCATCCGCAGTTCGGGCCACCGCATCGAGATGGAGATCGACTTCGGCATCGCCATGGACAGCTATCCGGGTCCGTTCGGCCAGGTGATCACCAACCTGATCAACAACGCCCTGCTGCACGCCTTTCCCCTCGCGCCCAACGATGGCGCCGCCGGCGCGGGCTGCATGCGCCTGTCCGCCGCGCCCGATGGCGCGCGCGTGCGTATCGTCTTCGCCGACAATGGCGGCGGCATCGCCGAACAGCATCTGTCGCGCATCTTCGACCCCTTCTTTACCACCAAGCTGGGCCAGGGCGGCAGCGGCCTGGGTTTGTCGATCAGCTACAACATCGTCACGGCCCTGCTGGGCGGCACCATCCAGGTGGCCAGCAGCCCCGCCGGCACGCGCTTTACCCTGGACTTGCCCCTGGTGGCGCCCCAGCTGGACGGGGCCGCGCCCGCCAGCATCTATTAATCCGCCGCCCTTTGCCCGGGCGCACGCTTGCCTATACAAGTACGCGCCCGGACGGTCTTTCCAATCTAAAAGCAAAACCCTTATAATTGAACGGCTGAAGTACTTGCCATTGCATTATTTTCAACTTGGCAAACCGCATCGGCCCGCGCGACAAACAGGCGCGGGCACCGATCAACACAGCAGCGCGCCGGGCGAGGCAGTCATCAGACGAGATGTTGTACGCTGATGCAACCCGGCGGGAAAGGCACGCCGCCGGCGGCCTGCGCATCTTCAAGTGGTCATTATGTCGACAAAAAAACCGATCAAGCACTACCTCCAGTTCTCCGATTTCACGTTGGAAGAGTACGAATATGTGATCGAACGCGCCCATCTGATCAAGCGCAAGTTCAAGAATTACGAAATCTACCATCCACTGATCGACCGCACCCTGGTGATGGTCTTTGAAAAGAACTCCACCCGCACGCGCCTGTCGTTCGAAGCGGGCATGCATCAGCTGGGCGGCGCCGCCATCTACCTGAACACGCGCGACTCCCAGCTGGGCCGCGGCGAGCCGGTGGAAGACGCGGGCCAGGTCATGTCGCGCATGTGCGACATCATCATGGTGCGCACCTTCGGCCAGGACATCATCGAGCGTTTCGCCGCCAATTCGCGCGTGCCGGTGATCAATGGCCTGACGAATGAACACCACCCCTGCCAGGTCTTTGCCGATATCTTCACCTACATCGAACACCGCGGCTCGATCGCCGGCAAGGTCGTCGCCTGGATCGGCGACGCCAACAACATGCTGTACTCGTGGCTGCAGGCGGCCGAAGTGTTCGGCTTCCACGTCAACGTCTCGACGCCGAAGGGCTACGACATCGACCTGTCGCAAGTCAAGACCGAGCGCTACACCTTCTTCGCCGACCCGTCCGACGCCTGCGCAGGCGCGCACCTGGTCAACACGGACGTGTGGACCAGCATGGGCTATGAAGCGGAAAACGCGGCCCGTATCGCCGCCTTCGACGGCTGGATCGTCGATGGCGCGAAGATGGCCCGCGCCGCGCCCGACGCGCTGTTCATGCACTGCCTGCCCGCCCACCGCGGCGAGGAAGTGGCCGCCGAAGTGATCGACGGCCCCCAGTCGGTGGTGTGGGACGAGGCGGAAAACCGCTTGCACGTGCAAAAAGCGCTGATCGAATACCTGTTACTGGGTAAAATCCACTAATTCGCCTGGCACTGCATAAAACCTGGCAGCATCGCAATACATACATCGACAACGACAACTGGAAGCAATATGAGCGACATTAAAAAAGTAGTCCTGGCCTATTCCGGCGGACTCGACACCTCCGTCATCCTGAAATGGCTGCAAGATAACTACCAGTGCGAAATCGTCACCTTCACGGCCGACCTGGGCCAGGGCGAAGAACTGGAACCGGCGCGCGCCAAGGCCATCAAGTTCGGCATCAAGCCGGAAAACATCCATATCGAAGACGTGCGCGAAGAATTCGTGCGCGATTTCGTCTTCCCGATGTTCCGCGCCAACACCGTCTACGAAGGCGAATACCTGCTGGGCACCTCGATCGCCCGTCCGCTGATCGCCAAGCGCCTGATCGAAATCGCCAACGCCACGGGCGCCGACGCCATCTCGCACGGCGCCACCGGCAAGGGCAACGACCAGGTGCGTTTCGAACTGGGCGCCTACGCCCTGAAGCCAGGCGTGAAGATCATCGCCCCATGGCGCGAGTGGGATCTGCTGTCGCGCGAAAAACTGCTGAAGTACGCGGAAGACGCCGGCATCGAAATCGACATGAAGCACAAGAACGGCGGCGCGCCGTACTCGATGGATGCCAACTTGCTGCACATCAGCTTTGAAGGCCGCCACCTGGAAAACCCGAGCGCCGAAGCGGAAGAAACGATGTGGCGCTGGACCGTCAGCCCTGAAAAGGCGCCGGACGAAGCGGAATACCTGGACATCGAATACGAAAAAGGCGACATCGTCGCCATCAACGGCGTGCGCATGTCGCCCGCCACCGTGCTGGCCGAACTGAACAAGGTTGGCGGCAAGCATGGCGTGGGCCGCCTGGACCTGGTGGAAAACCGCTACGTCGGCATGAAGTCGCGCGGCTGCTATGAAACCCCGGGCGGCACCATCATGCTCAAGGCCCACCGCGCCATCGAATCGATCACCCTGGACCGCGAAGTGGCCCACCTGAAAGATGACCTGATGCCGCGCTACGCGTCGATGATCTACAACGGCTACTGGTGGGCGCCCGAGCGCGTGGCCCTGCAAACCCTGATCGACCACACGCAGGAAACCGTGAACGGCTGGGTACGCATCAAGCTGTACAAGGGCAATGTCATCGTCGTCTCGCGCGACTCGAAGACCGATTCGCTGTTCGATATGAACATCGCCACCTTCGACGAAGACGGCGGCGCCTACAACCAGGCCGACGCCGGCGGTTTCATCAAGCTGAACGCCTTGCGCATGCGCATCGCCGCCATCGCCCGCGAAAAACGGGGCCAGAAGTAATTGCTGGCAGGGAGGCACCGCCTCCCGCGCCCGCCGAAAGCCGCCCACGGGCGGCTTTTTTACGTTTGAAACGCACTCGGCCACGATTTACGGCCCTGCACGCACCCGGATCACCCCCATTTTGCTGTCCCCGTGGCAAAATGCTACAGTGCAATTTAGAGCACCTAACATAACCTACTGCGCGTCGCGATTTGCGGCCTGCGATGCTCACTGTGCATGCGCACAGTTGCGCTTCTCAGCCGCAACTCGCTGCCGCTCGCTACGGTTCTGTTAGGCGCTCTTAGTCGAAAACTTCCCGCTTCCGGAGCCACCATGTTCAAAGACCTGAGTATCAAGAATAAACTGTACCTGGGCTTCGGCTCCATCGTGGCCATCATCCTGATCCTGCTGGGCGTGGCCTACAACAGCTTTGCGCGCCTGTCCGAGGCCAATGCATGGGACCGCCATACGATGGAAGTGCTGGTCGAGATCGACAAGATTCACAATTCCATCCTGCAAATCCAGGTGGAGGCGCGCGGTTTCATCCTGACCGGCAGCGAAGCCTCGCTGACGCCGGAAACCGATGAAACAGGGGTGTTGAGCCAGCACACGCAAAAAGCCATCGCCATGACGGTCGACAACAAGGTGCAGTCGGAACGCTTCCGCAAGATCGACCAGCTGACCAGCACCTGGGTCAAGGAGTGGATCCATCCCCTGATCGAGAAGCGCCGCGCGCTGGGCAATGCGCCGGGCGCCACGGAAGCGGTGGCGCGCACCATGCCGCCGACCGGCTACCCGGCCGTCGCGCAAGCGAACAAGCTGCTCGACGAAGTGGCGGCGGAAGAATCGCGCCTGCTGGCAGAGCGCACGGCCACCACGGCAAAATTGCAGGAAACCATGATGCTGACCCTGGCCCTGGGCGGCCTGCTGTGCGTGGTGCTGGCGCTGGGCATTTCCTACCTGCTGGGCCGTACCATCCTCGGCCCGCTGAACAGCCTGACGGACGCCGTCGGGCGCATCGCCGGCGGCGAGCAAAGCGCACGCGCCGCCATCCTCTCGCGCGACGAACTGGGCAAGGTGACGGAAGAGTTCAACCGCATGGCGCAAACCATCCAGGACAACCAGGCCAACGAACTGGCCGCGACGAATAGCTTGCGGGCCAAGGTCGATTCCTTGCTGGAAGTGGTGTCCAAGGCGGCCTCGGGCGACCTGACGGGCAAGGTCGGCATCACGGGCAGCGACGCTATCGGCCAGCTGGGCAACGGCCTGGCGAAGATGTTCGAAAACCTGCGCAGCCTGCTCAACAATGTGCAAAAGGCCGGCATCCAGGTGACGACGTCCGCCACGGAAATCGCCGCCTCGGCGCGCCAGCAGGAAGCCACGGGCATTGAGCAAGCGCAAACGAGCGTGGAAATCCTCAGCACCACCAAGGAAATCTCGGCCAACACGAGCCAGTTGCTCAAAACCATGGAAGACGCCACCGCCGTGGCCGACTACACGACGAATGCGACCGCCGAAGCGCAGAATAACCTCAAGCGCATGGATTCGACCATGCAGCACATGGTTTCGGCCACCGATTCCATCAACGCCAAGCTGGCCGCCCTGTCGGAAAAGGCCAGCAATATCAATAGCGTACTGATCACCATCACGAAAGTGGCGGACCAGACCAACATCCTGTCGCTGAACGCCGCCATCGAGGCGGAAAAGGCGGGCGAGGCGGGCCGCGGCTTCTCCGTAGTGGCGACGGAAATCCGCCGCCTGGCGGACCAGACCTCCGTTTCCACCTGGGATATCGAGCAAATGCTCAAGGAAATGCAGTCGGCCGTGTCCGCCAGCGTGATGGGCATGGATAAATTCTCGGAAGAAATTCGCCGCAGCGTGGGCGAGGTACGCCAGGTGGCCGAGCAGCTGTCGTCCGTGATGGACCAGGTACAGAAACTCACGCCGCAATTCGACGCCGTGCTGCAAGGCATGCAGTCGCAAGCGATCGGCGCCTCGCAGATCTCCGACACCATGATGCAGCTCAACGACGCCACGCAGCAGACGGTGGAGTCATTAAAAGCCACCAGCGAAGCGGTGCACCAGCTGCAATATGCGGCGGGCGACCTGCAGTCGAGCGTGTCGACCTTCGCCGTCACCATCTGATCCCATGAAAGTGCTGCTCTTTCACATCGGACGCGACCGCTACGGCCTGCCCCTGGCCGGCATCGTGCGCGTCCTGCCGCTGCTGGAGCTGAAACAGTTGCCGCTCACGCCAGACTACGTGGCTGGTCTGATGGACTTGCACGGCACGCCCGTGCCCGTGATCGACCTGTCGCGCCTGGCAGGGCTGGCGGCCGCCGCCGCGCAGTTCGACACGCGCATCGTCATCGTCGACTACCGCGCGCCAGGCGGCGCCACGCACACGCTGGGCTTGCTCGCTTCGCAGGTGCGCGGCATCGCCGATATCGACCCGCAAGGGCTTGAAGACAGCGGCGTGGCGACGGCGCCCTTCCTGGGCCAGGTGGCCAGCGATGCCGACGGCATCGTGCAGCTGGTCGAGCTGGAACACCTGCTGCCGCCGGACGTGCGCGCGCTGCTGTTTCAAGACGCGAGCGCGGCATGACGGCGCAAGCCCTGCTGCGCCGCGCGACCGGCCTGTCGGTGTCCAAATCCGTGGCCGAGCGGGCCGTCAACCAGCGCATGGAGCAGACGGGCTTCAGCGATAGCGAAGCCTATCTGCAGGCGCTCACGCCGGCTGAAATGACGCAATTGATCGAGCTGGTGGTGGTGCCCGAATCGTGGCTGTTCCGCGATCCGCAGGCGTTCTACGCCACCGTCGAACTGGTGCAGGAACGCTGGACCCGGGGACGCGCCACGCGCATCCTGTCGATTCCGTGCGCGGGCGGCGAGGAACCGTATTCGATGGCCATGGCGCTGCGCGACGGCGGCGTGCCGAAACAGGCGTTCAGCATCGACGCGTATGACCTGAGCCCCGGCTGCATCGAGCGGGCGCAGGCCGGCGTGTACGGCCGCAACGCCTTCCGCGCGCAGGACGTGGCCTTCCGCGAGCGCTATTTCACGCACGTGGCCGACGACGCCTACCGCATCATCGACTCCCTGCGCGAACAGGTGACCTTCAGACAGGGCAATCTGCTGCAGTTCGATACCGCCACCTACAGCCGCCACTACGACGTCATCTTCTGCCGCAACCTGCTGATCTACTTCGACAAGCCGACCACGCGCGCCGCCATCGCCAATCTGTCCGCCCTGCTGGCCGACGACGGCATGTTGCTGGCCGGCTATGCGGAAGTGCCCTCGTTCTGCCAGAACGGCTTTGCGCCGCTGCAGTTCCGCCAGGCCTTCGCCCTGAAGAAGGAAACGGCGGCGCCGGCCGGTCCCGCGCAGGTGGCGCCGCTGCCTGCCGCGCGTCCCCTGCGCAGCGTGCCGCCCGCGCCAGGGCGCCCCCGGCAGCCCCCTCTTCCGCCGCGCCCGTCCCGCCGGCGGCGCCGCGCACGCGCCCCGTGTCCGTGCCGTCGCCCGCGCCGGCACCGGCCGCGCCAGCCGATTTGCTGGCCGAGGCGCGCCTGCTGGCCGACCGCGGCCAGTTGCGCGAGGCCGGAGAGAAATGCCATGCCCACCTGGCGAGAGTTCCCGAGGCAGCGGAAGCGTATTTCATGCTGGGCATCATCAATGAACTGGCCGGCAAGATGGACCTGGCCGACGACTACTGGCGCCGCTGCATCTACCTGCAGCCCGACCATTACGAGGCGCTGTGCCATCTGGCCCTTCTGGCCGAACGCAATGGCAACCACACGGCCGCCGCCACCCTGAAGGCGCGCGCGGCGCGCATCTACCAGCGCCGCCAGGCGTCCAACTAAGGGGCACGCATGACAACCACCATCGCCAGCGAGACTCTGGAAACCATCGACGACTGCTGGAACCATATCGGCGTGGCCGGCGACCAGAGCTGCCCCAGACTGCCCGCCAACGTGCATTGCCGCAACTGCGACGTGTACGCGGGCGCCGCCCAGCGCAACCTGCAGCGGCCCGTGGACGCACACTACCAGCGCGACTGGGCCAGCCACTTCCGCCAGATCGATGCGGGCGGCGAAGTGCGCGACAGCTCGGCGCTGGTGTTTCGCATCGGCCGCGAATGGCTGGCGCTGCCCACGCGCGTGTTCGACGCCGTAGCGCCGCAAGCCAGGCCGCACGTGCTGCCGCACCGCGGCGGGCGCGGCCTGTCCGGCATCGTCAATATCGGCGGCAAGCTGTATCCATGCATGTCGCTGGCGCACCTGCTGGGCATCGACGAACAGGGCGCGCCGCCGGCCAAGGGCCGCCACACGTTCGCGCGCCTGCTGCTGCTGCGCTGGGAAGAACAGGCTTACGCCCTGCCCGTGGCCGACCTGCACGGCATCGTGCGCTATGCGTCGGGCGCCGTGCAGGCGCCGGCGGCCACCATCAACAAGGGCCTGTCGCGCTTTCTGTCCGGCGTCATCACCGAGGGCGACATGCGCATCGGCTGCCTCGACACGGCGCTGATCGGCTTTCAACTTGCGAGACTACTACGATGAGCCAGGACCAGCACGGCGACCTGAGTGCCTTTTCCATGCTGGACCTGTTCCGCATGGAGGCGGACAGCCAGACCCAGATTCTCACCGACGGCTTGCTTGCCATGGAGCGCCATGCGGGCGACGCGGCGGCCGTCGAGGCGATGATGCGCGCGGCGCACTCGATCAAGGGCGCCGCAGCCATCGTCGGCCTGCAAGTGGTGGTGCAGCTGGCGCACGGCATGGAAGACAGCTTTGTCGCCGCCCAGCATGGCCGATTGAAACTCACGCCGGAACGGGTCGACGTGCTGCTGTCGGGCGTCGACCTGATCGTGCAGCTGTCGCGCCTGGACGACGCAGGCGCCGAAGCGTGGCTGGCCGCCAACGCGGCGCAGATCGACCAGACCCTGAACGCCATCGCCGGCATCGCCGAGCTGCCCGAATTGCCGGCCCTGCCCTCGGCGCCGGCCCCCATGCCGGCGCCGGCAGCGGCACCCTTGTCGCAGGAAGCGGCCGCTCCGCAGCCTCCCGTGGCCAGCGGCCTGGCGGGCGAGGAGCCTGAGTCGGCGGCCGCGCCTGCGCCGCGTTCGGGTGCCGCACCGGCCAAGGCGGCGGCGCAAAACTTCGACAAACTGCTGTCGCTGGCCAGCGAATCGCGCATCAATGCGCACCAGATGCACCCGTTCGTCGGCGCCCTGCAGCGCTTCAAGCGCAACCAGAGCAGCCTGTTTTCCGCCATCGAGCACCTGCACGAAGCCATCGCCCGTTCGGCCGACCCGAGCCTGATGGAAAAGTCCTTGCTGGCGCTGCAAAAGACGCAACCGCTGAAGCAGTTCATGCTCGAGCACATCGCCGACATCGAAACCTATGAGCGGCGTCTGCTGGCCGTCTCGCAAGGTATGGTCGACGAAGTGCTGGCCCTGCGCATGCGCCCTTTCCGCGACGGCATCCACGCGTTTCCCCGCATGGTGCGCGACCTGGCGCGCAGCCTGGGCAAGGAAGTGCAGCTGGAAATCGAGGGCGAAGACACCCTGGTCGACCGCGACATCCTGGCGAAGATCGAAAGCCCGCTGAACCACATGCTGAGAAATGCCATCGACCATGGCATGGAAGGCCCGTACGAGCGCATCGACGCGGGCAAGGAAGCGCTGGGCACGATACGCATGGAAGCGCGCCACCGCGCCGGCATGCTGAGCATCGAGATCAGCGACGACGGGCGCGGCGTCGACCTGGAAAAATCCGCCAGTCCGTCATCGAGCGCAAGATGGCCAGCCCCGCCATGGCCGCCGCGCTGTCGCCGGGCGAGCTGCTGGAGTTTTTGTTCTTGCCCGCCTTCAGCCTGAAGGCGACGGCCAATCAATTGTCCGGACGCGGCGTGGGCCTCGACATCGTGCACGAGACGATACGCCAGCAAAACGGCACGGTGCGCCTGGAGTCGGAGCCGGGCCGCGGTTTCCGCGCCCTGATTACCCTGCCGCTGACGCAGTCGATCGTGCGCGCGCTGGTGGTCGACGTGCACGGCGAAGCCTACGCCATCCCCATCGTCAAGGTGGAAAGCGTGGTGCGCGTGCCGCAAGCGGCCATCCATACCCTGGAAAACAAGCAGTTCTTTGAACTCAAGGGCGAACATCTGGGCCTGGTGTCGGCGGCGCAGGTGCTGGAGCTGGGCGAAGCGGCCAGCCAGGCAGAGGACTTGCCGGTGGTGGTGATCGGCCGCGGCAAGCAAAGCTATGCACTGGTGGTCGACGCCATCCGCGGCGAGCAAAGCCTGGCGGTGCAGGCCATCGATCCGATCTTCGGCAAGATGCGCGACATTTCCGCCGCCGCCCTGCTCGACGACGGCGAACCGGTGCTGATCCTCGACGTGCCCGATCTGCTGCTGTCGATCGACAAGCTGCTGCACGAAGGCGGTCTGCACCAGCTGGCGCAGGCGGGCCACGCGCAGCAGCGCCGCGCCAAGCGCATCCTCGTCGTCGACGATTCGCTGACGGTGCGCGAGATGGAGCGCAAGCTGCTGCTGGCGCGCGGTTTCGAGGTCGACGTGGCCATCGACGGCATCGACGGCTGGAACGTGGTGCGCAGCGGCGAATACGACCTGGTGATCACCGACGTGGACATGCCGCGCATGGATGGCATCGAACTCGTTTCGCTGATCAAGAAGGACCTGCACCTGCACAAGCTGCCGGTGATGATCGTCTCGTACAAGGACCGTCCGGAAGACCGCGCGCGCGGCCTGTCCGCCGGCGCCGATTATTATCTGACCAAAGGCAGCTTCCACGACGAGACCTTGCTCGACGCGGTGGCCGACCTGATAGGAGATGCCCGCTTATGAGCTGTCATTCATGAAAATTGCCATTGCCAACGATGTCGCCATGGCCGCCGAGGCCCTGCGCCGGGTGGTCGCCAGTACGCAGGAACACCAGGTACTGTGGATCGCCCGCACGGGACTCGAGGCCGTGCGCATGTGCGAGGGCAACCGCCCCGACCTGATCCTGATGGACCTGAACATGCCGGAGATGGATGGCGTGGAAGCGACGCGCCTGATCATGGAGCAAAGTCCGTGCGCCATCCTGGTCGTCACGGGCCGCCCGCAGGACAATGTCAACCAGGTCTTCCGCGCGCTGGGCGCGGGCGCGCTCGACGTCACGGCCACGCCGGTGCTGCAGGGGAAGTGGGCGGCGACAGCGAACTGCTGGCCAAGATCAAGACCATCGGCAAGCTGATACGCCACAGCGCCGAGGCACCGCCGCCGCGCCCGGCGAACGGCAATGGCGGCGAACGGGGCGACGGCCAAGTATCGACCCTGGTGGCCATCGGCGCCTCGACGGGCGGGCCGTCAGCGGTAGCCAAGGTGCTGTCCGGCTGGACGGCGCCGCCCGGCTGCGCCATCGTGGTGGTGCAGCATATCGATGAAACCTTCGCCTCGCACTTCGCCAAATGGCTGGACGACCAGCTCAGCATGCCCGTGCGCGTGATCGCCGAAGGCGACGAACTGGTGTCCGGCACGGTGCTGATCGCCAAGACCAATGATCACCTGCTGCTAGATCAAAATTATCGTTTGGGTTACGATGCAGCACCGCGCGACTATGTATACCGCCCGTCCGTCGATGTCTTCTTCAACTGCGTGGCGCAGCACTGGCGCGGCGACGCCATCGGCGTTTTGCTCACAGGCATGGGGCGCGACGGCGGCGATGGCTTGCTGGCCATGCGCCGCGCAGGCAAGACGACGATCGCGCAAGACCAGGCCAGCAGCGCCGTGTACGGCATGCCGCGCGCGGCGGCTGAACTCGATGCGGCGCAGCAAATCCTGCCATTGGATAGAATAGGCGCCAGCCTGCGCGGCCGCCTGGGCGCCAAACTCAACAATGGGTGGGAGCCCTCCCCTAACATCTGAAAAGAATGCAATGCCAGAATTCTCCTCCAGCTTCACCCAGCATGAGCCCGCATTGACCGAATTCAAGGTCAGCGTGCTGCTGGTGGACGACCAGTTGATCATTGCCGAGGCAGTCCGGCGCATGCTCAGCGACCAGCAGGATATCGAATTTCATTATGTGACCGACGCCACGCAGGCGCTGGACACGGCGCTGCGTTTGCAACCGACCGTCATCCTGCAAGACCTGGTGATGCCGGGCATCGACGGCTTCGCCCTGATCCAGCTGTACCGCGAAAACCAGGCGCTCGCGCACGTGCCGGTGATCGTGATGTCGGCCAAGGACGACCCGAAACTGAAGGCCCACAGCTTTGCCGTCGGCGCCAACGATTATGTGGTGAAACTGCCGGACCGCCTGGAGCTGCTGGCGCGCATACGCTACCATTCCAACGCGCACATCAGCCGCCTGCAGCGCGACCAGGCTTTTCGTTTCCTGCGCGAAAGCCAAAAGAACTTGGCGGACGCGAACATTGAATTGCAGAAACTGGCCGCCCTCGATGGCTTGACGGGCATCGCCAACCGCCGCCGCTTCGATGAAACCTTGCATTTCGAATGGCAGCGGGGCCAGCGCGACAAGGCGCCGCTGAGTCTGCTGTTCTGCGATATCGACCATTTTAAAAGCTATAACGACCATTTCGGCCACCTGGCGGGCGACCTGTGCCTGAAAAAGTTGCCGCGGTGCTCACGGAACATTTGAAACGCCCGGCCGACCTGGCCGCCCGCTACGGGGAGAGGAATTCGCCCTGATCCTGCCGGAAACGGAAGCGGCCGGCGCACTGCTGATCGCCGAAGCATGCCGGCGCCATCTGGAAGGCTTGCAGATCGAAAACCCGGCGGCAGGCACGGGCATCGTCACCATCTCGATCGGCGTGGCCACCGTCGTGCCTTCGCCGGACTCGACGGTCGAGCAACTGATCAACCGCGCCGACCAGGCCCTGTACGCGGCCAAGCGCGGCGGACGCAACAGCGTGCTGAGCGCCGATGACGTCCGGGACTGATTTTTAACAGCAAGGAAAGTGAAGCATGAGCACACAACTGGACAATGTCAGCGTCGTCAAGAAGTCGAATATCTACTTTGACGGCAAATGCGTCTCGCACAACGTCATCCTGGCCGATGGCACGAAGAAAAGCGTGGGCGTGATTTTCGCGTCATCGCTACGCTTCAACACGGGCGCCCCGGAGACCATGGAAATCGTCAGCGGCCTGTGCAAGGTGCGCCTGGCCGACGCGACGGAGTGGAACAGCTATGGCGCGGGCACGGAATTCAAAATCCCGGGCAATAGCTATTTTGATATCGAGACCATCGACACCGTCGATTACGTCTGCCACTTTGGCTGATCCGCGCAGAGAAAACGTCCATGGCTGCGCTGCGCTGCCCTGAACATTTTTCAAGCGTGGATTTAATCAAGATCAAACAAACACAGGCTCGGGCGACAGGCGCACGCCATATTTCGCCTCGACATCATCCTGTATCGCTTCCGCAAGCCGGGTAATGTCCGCGCCACGAGCGCCGCCATTATTCACCAGAACCAGCGCCTGCTTGGGATACACTCCCGCGGGCCCCAGGTTCTTCCCCTTCCAGCCGCACTGATCTATCAACCAGCCGGCCGCCAGCTTTTCCGTGCCATCGGGCTGCGCATGATGCACCAAGGTGGGAAAGCGTTCCAGCAAGGCAAGACATTGCTCCCGTGACACCACGGGATTCTTGAAGAAGCTGCCCGCATTGCCGATCACGGCCGGGTCCGGCAATTTTCGCCGACGGATCGCCATCACCGTTTCAGCCACCTGTTGTGCTGTCGGTTCGGCAAGATTGCGCTCGGCCACGGCCTGCGCCAGTTCCGCATAGCGCAAGTTCGGCCGCCACTCGGCGGGCAAGGCAAACGTCACTTCCAGCACGATCAGCTCGCGGCCTTCCGCCTGCTTGAAGATGCTGTCGCGGTAAGCGAAGCGGCAGGCGTCGCGGTCCATGTCGAAGACGATGCCGCTGGCGCTGTGCATGACGCTCACCTTATGCAGATAATCCTTGATTTCAACGCCGTACGCGCCAATATTCTGGATAGGCGCCGCGCCCACCGTGCCGGGAATCAATGACAGGTTTTCCAGCCCGCCCACGCCTTGCGCCAGGGTCCACTGCACAAAATCGTGCCAGTTTTCGCCGGCCGCGGCCGTGACGAGTATCGTCTCGAAGTCCGCCTGCGCCAGGCGCATGCCGCGCGTGGCCATGTGCAGCACGGCGCCGGGAAAGTCGCCCGTAAGCACGATGTTGCTGCCGCCGCCCAGTATCAGGCGCGGCATGGCGGACAGGGCCGGATCCTGCAGCGCGGCCTGCAGCTGGGCCTGCGAAGTAATGCGTACGTAAGCGGCCGCATGGGCCGCGATGCCGAAGGTATTCAGGCGCTGGAGGTTGTAATTGTGTTCGATGGTGAGCTCTGGATGCATGGGATAGGGAAATTTTGCTCGATTATAGAGCGAAAGCGACAAAAAACCACCTCAGGACAAGGGCGACTTGCCCGTTGTCCGTTAAAATGTCGCATCTTTAACAGGGCCGTCCCATGGTGCAGAATCAGCCGCCAAGGCCCAGCGCGCCGAGCGTGCGCTCGCTTTAACAAGAAAAGGAACAGACCATGCCGTCATTTGATGTAGTCTCCGAAGCCGATATGATCGAAGTCAAGAATGCCGTCGAGCAATCCAACAAGGAAATCACGACCCGCTTCGACTTCAAGGGCAGCGACGCCCGCGTCGAACACAAGGAAAACGAATTGACCGCATTTGCGGACTCGGAATTCCAGCTCAGCCAGGTACGCGACGTGCTGACGAACAAATTGACCAAACGCAAGGTCGATGTGCGCTTCCTCGACGAAGGCGACATCAAGAAGATCGGCGGCGACAAGGTCAAGCAGATCATCAAGATCAAGAATGGCATCGAATCGGATGATGCCAAGAAAATCGTGCGCGTCATCAAGGACAGCAAGATGAAAGTGCAAGCGAGCATCCAGGGCGAAGCCGTGCGCGTCACGGGCGCCAAGCGCGACGACCTGCAGGCGGCCATGGCCATGCTGCGCAAGGACGTGCCCGACATGCCGCTGGAATTTAACAACTTCCGCGATTAATTTCAATGATGCGCACGCTCCGGCCTGCGTTCGCGCGGCATGGCGGCAAGCTCTGCCTCAGAGCGCCTGCCCGCTTGGGGTAGAATTGAAGCTGCGCACAGCTACATGCGCCCGCACGCCCGACCGGCTGCGGGCTTGACCGTACATCTGGCTCAGTGATAACCACGGTAGTCTAAGGATAGCAATGAAACGTGTTGATGATTTCCGCCTGCGATTTGGCAAAAAAGAATATGTGCCCATCATGATAGGCGGAATGGGTGTGGATATTTCCACGTCGGAGCTGGCCCTGGAAGCGGCCCGGCTGAACGGTATTGGGCATATCTCCGATGCCATGGTGGAAGACGTGTCGGATCGCCGTTTCGACACCACCTTCGTCAAAGACAAGACGAAACTGTACAAATTCAACATCAATAACAGCGACAAGGCCGTGGTCCAGTTCGATCTGGGCCGCCTGGCGGAAGCGCAGCGCCTGCACATCGGCCGCACCATGGAAGCGAAAAAGGGCGATGGCTTGATCTTCGTCAATTGCATGGAAAAGCTGACCATGAACGGCCCCCGCGAAACCTTGCGCGTGCGCCTGAATGCGGCGCTGGACGCGGGCATCGACGGCATCACCCTGTCCGCCGGTCTGCACTTCGGCTCGTTCGCCCTGATGGCCGACCATCCACGTTTCCGTGACGCCAAGCTGGGCATCATCGTCTCGTCCGTGCGCGCCTTGCAGATTTTCCTGCGCAAGAACGCCAAGCTGGACCGTTTGCCCGACTTCATCATCGTCGAAGGACCATTGGCAGGCGGCCACCTGGGTTTCGGCATGGACTGGGCCAATTACGACCTGCACACGATCACGGCGGAACTGCTGGCCTACCTGAAGGCGGAACAGCTGGACATCCCGCTGATCGCCGCCGGCGGCATCTTCACGGGCAGCGACGCCGTCTCCTTCCTGGAAGCGGGCGCGGCCGGCGTGCAAGTGGCGACGCGCTTTACCGTCACCAAGGAATGCGGCTTGCCGAACAAGGTCAAGCAGGAATATTACAAGGCCTCGGAAGAAGACATCATCGTCAACGGCGTCTCGCCGACCGGCTACCCGATGCGCATGCTGAAGAACACGCCCGCCATCGGCGCCGGCATCCGTCCAGGCTGTGAATCGTATGGCTACCTGCTCGATGCGACGGGCAACTGCGCGTACATCAACTCGTACAACCGCGAAGTGGCTGCCCATCCGGAACAGAAAACCGTCGTCGTGATGGACAAGACTTGCCTGTGCACCCACATGCGCAACTTCAACTGCTGGACTTGCGGCCATTACACGTATCGCCTGAAGGACACGACGCATAAACTGGACAACGGCGAATACCAGATCCTGACGGCCGAACACGTCTTCAAGGATTACCAGTTCAGTGTCGACAACCAGATCGCCCTGCCGGAAAAAGAAATCCAGCTACCTGGCTGAAGATTGCCAGCCTGAAATGAAAATGGCGCAGCCTGCGAAGGCTGCGCCATTTTTTATGCCTGGCGTATTGCCAGCAGTTGCCCTTCCATCTCGGCAAACAATGGCCGCCGCGATATTTCTTGCTGCAGGCACGCCTCCTGCAAGGCCTGCATGGCCGGCAAGGGCGTCGCACAATGCGCAACCAGCTCGCCCAGCAGCACGCCAAAGGCCCGCGCCTCTATACCCTGCAGCAACTCCCCTTGCGGTGAGCCTGGTACAAACATGGACGCCGCGCCAAAGTCGCCCAGCAGGCAGGCGCCGGCGTCCGCATGCAGGATGTTGTGTGCATACAAGTCGCCATGCACGATCCCGTGCGCATGCAGCTGGCGCACGGCCGAGGCAATGCCGTGGGCAATGGCCAAGGCTTGCGGTGCATCAAAGCGCACGCCCTCGGCATACACGTCACGCGTGCATGATGACAGGCTGGGCGGCCCGGCGAGGTTGCGGTAGGCAACGTCGATCAGCGGCATGACGAGTCCCAGCGCCCCTTGCGGATGCGCATCGAGCGTCCCGAGGATGGGAATCAGGCCCGGATGGGCGCCGGCCCCGACACAAGCCGCCATTTCGCTGCGCGGCAAGCCGTCGCTGGTCATCGCCCCCTTGAACACTTTGACGGCAACATCCTCAACACCATCGAGGCGGGCGCGGTAAATCACGCCCGACGCGCCCTCGCCCAGCTGTTGCGCCAGTTCCAGGCGCTGCCACGCCACGCCCGCAGCCTCCGTAGCGGCCAGGGCCGCCAGTTCCGGCGCCTCCGTGCAGGGATTGCCCGCATACGCGAGCCAGCCCAGACGCGGCAAGGCCAGCAGGCAGTCGGGCAGCGCCGTGAAGCGGTTGGCGGCGATGCGCACCAGTTCCAGCCGGCGGCAATTGGCCAAGCTGGCGGGCAAGTGGCTCAGGCAATTTCCCGCCAACATGAGTTTCTGTAGTTGTCCGCACTTGCCCAGTTCATCCGGCAGGCACTCGATGGCGTTATCGGTCAGGGTCAGCCAGCGCAACTTGGGTGGCAAGGCGGTGGCGGGTACGTGGCGAATCCGGTTCGCCTTGAAACCGATCATTTCCAGCGCAGGACAAGCACCGAGCACGGCCGGCAAGGTGGTGAACAGGTTATCGGAGCAAAAAATGATGCGCAGCTTGTGCAGGCGCGGCAGCTCGTCGGGCAGCGAAGACAGCGCGTTGCCGGACAAGTCGAGGATTTCCAGGCTGTCGGCCAGCTCGAAGATTTCGCGGGGGAATGCCGTCAAGCCGCACGACAGCTTCAGGCGGCGCACGCCGGCCAGTTGGCCAGCACGTAATTGCTCCAGTGTATGCACAGCAGACAAGATATCCCTTTCAAAAACCCGGCAATCGCTGGCCTAGATAAAAGCCGCGGACGTAAAAAAACCCCCACCGGATCACCGATGGGGGTTTTTTCGAATAACAAGCCTGACGATAACCTACTTTCACACTGGTTGCAGCACTATCATCGGCGCAAAGTTGTTTCACGGTCCTGTTCGGGATGGGAAGGGGTGGGACCAACTTGCTATGGTCATCAGGCATAACTTGTACCGGCATTTGTCCTCAGTGGAGCGACAAAGCCATGAATCTGGAAGAAGCGGATTATTTAGAATTTTGGGTAATGATTGCGATCAACAACTTCGCAACATGTACTTTCTTATCCTCTGTACCTGCTAAGGTTATAGGGACAAGCCGTACGGGCAATTAGTACTGGTTAGCTTAATGCATTACTGCACTTCCACACCCAGCCTATCAACGTCCTGGTCTCGAACGACCCTTCAAAGAGCTCAAGGCTCTGGGAAATCTCATCTCAAGGCAAGTTTCCCGCTTAGATGCTTTCAGCGGTTATCTCTTCCGAACTTAGCTACCCGGCAATGCCACTGGCGTGACAACCGGTACACCAGAGGTTCGTCCACTCCGGTCCTCTCGTACTAGGAGCAGCCCCCTTCAAATTTCCAACGCCCACGGCAGATAGGGACCAAACTGTCTCACGACGTTTTAAACCCAGCTCACGTACCACTTTAAATGGCGAACAGCCATACCCTTGGGACCGGCTACAGCCCCAGGATGTGATGAGCCGACATCGAGGTGCCAAACTCCCCCGTCGATATGAACTCTTGGGAGGAATCAGCCTGTTATCCCCAGAGTACCTTTTATCCGTTGAGCGATGGCCCTTCCATACAGAACCACCGGATCACTATGTCCTACTTTCGTACCTGCTCGACTTGTCAGTCTCGCAGTTAAGCACGCTTATGCCATTGCACTATCAACACGATGTCCGACCGTATCTAGCGTACCTTCGAACTCCTCCGTTACACTTTAGGAGGAGACCGCCCCAGTCAAACTGCCTACCATGCACTGTCCCCGATCCGGATAACGGACCAAGGTTAGAACCTCAAACAAACCAGGGTGGTATTTCAAGGTTGGCTCCACGAGAACTAGCGTCCCCGCTTCAAAGCCTCCCACCTATCCTACACAGATTGGTTCAAAGTCCAATGCAAAGCTACAGTAAAGGTTCATGGGGTCTTTCCGTCTAGCCGCGGGTAGATTGCATCATCACAAACATTTCAACTTCGCTGAGTCTCGGGAGGAGACAGTGTGGCCATCGTTACGCCATTCGTGCAGGTCGGAACTTACCCGACAAGGAATTTCGCTACCTTAGGACCGTTATAGTTACGGCCGCCGTTTACTGGGACTTCAATCAAGAGCTTGCACCCCATCATTTAATCTTCCAGCACCGGGCAGGCGTCACACCCTATACGTCCACTTTCGTGTTTGCAGAGTGCTGTGTTTTTATTAAACAGTCGCAGCCACCAGTTTATTGCAACCCTTTCACCCTCATGGAGTAAACCAATCAAGCTACCGGGGCGTACCTTTTCCCGAAGTTACGGTACCAATTTGCCGAGTTCCTTCTCCCGAGTTCTCTCAAGCGCCTTAGAATACTCATCTCGCCCACCTGTGTCGGTTTGCGGTACGGTCTCGTATGACTGAAGCTTAGAGGCTTTTCTTGGAACCACTTCCGATTGCTTCGTGAACAAGTTCACTCGTCCCATCCCCTTGAATTCCGCGCCCGGATTTGCCTAAGCGCCTTCTATGAGACAGAAACTGACTATTCCAACAGTCAGACAACCTTCCGCGATCCGTCCCCCCATCGCATCATACGACGGTGCAGGAATATTAACCTGCTTCCCATCAGCTACGCATCTCTGCCTCGCCTTAGGGGCCGACTCACCCTGCTCCGATGAACGTTGAACAGGAAACCTTGGGCTTACGGCGTGGAGGCTTTTCACCCCCATTATCGCTACTCATGTCAGCATTCGCACTTCTGATACCTCCAGCATCCTTTACAAGACACCTTCGCAGGCTTACAGAACGCTCTCCTACCATATCCAATAAAGGATATCCGCAGCTTCGGTGACTGGCTTAGCCCCGTTACATCTTCCGCGCAGGACGACTCGATCAGTGAGCTATTACGCTTTCTTTAAATGATGGCTGCTTCTAAGCCAACATCCTGACTGTTTTAGCCTTCCCACTTCGTTTTCCACTTAGCCAATCTTTGGGACCTTAGCTGGCGGTCTGGGTTGTTTCCCTCTTGACGCCGGACGTTAGCACCCGACGTCTGTCTCCCAAGCTCGCACTCATCGGTATTCGGAGTTTGCAATGGTTTGGTAAGTCGCAATGACCCCCTAGCCATAACAGTGCTCTACCCCCGATGGTGATACTTGAGGCACTACCTAAATAGTTTTCGGAGAGAACCAGCTATTTCCAAGTTTGTTTAGCCTTTCACCCCTACCCACAGCTCATCCCCTAATTTTTCAACATTAGTGGGTTCGGACCTCCAGGGCGTGTTACCGCACCTTCATCCTGGCCATGAGTAGATCACTTGGTTTCGGGTCTACACCCAGCGACTGATCGCCCTATTCGGACTCGATTTCTCTACGGCTTCCCTATCTGGTTAACCTTGCCACTGAATGTAAGTCGCTGACCCATTATACAAAAGGTACGCAGTCACGGAACAAGTCCGCTCCTACTGTTTGTATGCACACGGTTTCAGGATCTATTTCACTCCCCTTCCGGGGTTCTTTTCGCCTTTCCCTCACGGTACTGGTTCACTATCGGTCGATTACGAGTATTTAGCCTTGGAGGATGGTCCCCCCATATTCAGACAGGATGTCACGTGTCCCGCCCTACTTGTCGTACGCTTAGTACCACCGGTCCGATTTCACATACGGGGCTATCACCCACTATGGCTCCCATTTCCAGGGGATTCTGTTATCGGTCCGACTATCACGTACAGGCTCTTCCCATTTCGCTCGCCGCTACTTTGGGAATCTCGGTTGATTTCTTTTCCTGCAGCTACTTAGATGTTTCAGTTCGCCGCGTTCGCCTTGCATACCTATGTATTCAGTATGCAATACCCTAAAAGGGTGGGTTGCCCCATTCGGAAATCTGCGGATCAAAGTGTGTTTGCTCACTCCCCGCAGCTTATCGCAAGCTACTACGTCCTTCATCGCCTGTAATCGCCAAGGCATCCACCATGTGCACTTATTCGCTTGTCCCTATAACGTTAGCCTCTGATCACTAGGTAATCAAAGAGCGCTACAGGGATAAGAAAGTACAACGTTGTTGCTTGTTTGTTGATACATACAATCATTACCCATCGATTCGCTTGTTACGGCAAACCGATCAATAAATAATCTTTACTTCTTCCAGATTGTTAAAGAACGAAACAGCTTTGATCGCTAAAAGATCAAACCTAAACCTGACTGGCTTACGTTTGCACTTTCGGTAAAACGTGGTGGAGGATGACGGGATCGAACCGACGACCCCCTGCTTGCAAAGCAGGTGCTCTCCCAGCTGAGCTAATCCCCCTGTGGGTATTACATACTGGTAGGTCTGGCTGGACTAGTGTCCACCTTACCCCCGGGTTTGTTTTTACTGGTAGGGCTGGTTGGACTCGAACCAACGACCCCCGCGTTATCAACACGGTGCTCTAACCAGCTGAGCTACAGCCCCAACGCGGTGCTACTACGACTACTGTTTCTTCTTAATTAAACAGCCGATAAGTGTGAACATTTGATGCGTGAATCATTACTGATTCGTGCAAACTCTAGAAAGGAGGTGATCCAGCCGCACCTTCCGATACGGCTACCTTGTTACGACTTCACCCCAGTCACGAATCCTACCGTGGTAAGCGCCCTCCTTACGGTTAAGCTACCTACTTCTGGTAAAACCCGCTCCCATGGTGTGACGGGCGGTGTGTACAAGACCCGGGAACGTATTCACCGCGACATGCTGATCCGCGATTACTAGCGATTCCAACTTCATGCAGTCGAGTTGCAGACTACAATCCGGACTACGATACACTTTCTGCGATTAGCTCCCCCTCGCGGGTTGGCGGCGCTCTGTATGTACCATTGTATGACGTGTGAAGCCCTACCCATAAGGGCCATGAGGACTTGACGTCATCCCCACCTTCCTCCGGTTTGTCACCGGCAGTCTCATTAGAGTGCCCTTTCGTAGCAACTAATGACAAGGGTTGCGCTCGTTGCGGGACTTAACCCAACATCTCACGACACGAGCTGACGACAGCCATGCAGCACCTGTGTACTGGTTCTCTTTCGAGCACTCCCTGATCTCTCAAGGATTCCAGCCATGTCAAGGGTAGGTAAGGTTTTTCGCGTTGCATCGAATTAATCCACATCATCCACCGCTTGTGCGGGTCCCCGTCAATTCCTTTGAGTTTTAATCTTGCGACCGTACTCCCCAGGCGGTCTACTTCACGCGTTAGCTGCGTTACCAAGTCAATTAAGACCCGACAACTAGTAGACATCGTTTAGGGCGTGGACTACCAGGGTATCTAATCCTGTTTGCTCCCCACGCTTTCGTGCATGAGCGTCAATCTTGACCCAGGGGGCTGCCTTCGCCATCGGTGTTCCTCCACATATCTACGCATTTCACTGCTACACGTGGAATTCTACCCCCTCTGCCAGATTCTAGCCTTGCAGTCTCCAATGCAATTCCCAGGTTGAGCCCGGGGATTTCACATCAGACTTACAAAACCGCCTGCGCACGCTTTACGCCCAGTAATTCCGATTAACGCTTGCACCCTACGTATTACCGCGGCTGCTGGCACGTAGTTAGCCGGTGCTTATTCTTCAGGTACCGTCATTAGCAAGGGATATTAGCCCTCACCGTTTCTTCCCTGACAAAAGAGCTTTACAACCCGAAGGCCTTCTTCACTCACGCGGCATTGCTGGATCAGGCTTTCGCCCATTGTCCAAAATTCCCCACTGCTGCCTCCCGTAGGAGTCTGGACCGTGTCTCAGTTCCAGTGTGGCTGGTCGTCCTCTCAGACCAGCTACTGATCGATGCCTTGGTAGGCTTTTACCCTACCAACTAGCTAATCAGATATCGGCCGCTCCACGAGCATGAGGTCTTGCGATCCCCCACTTTCATCCGTAGATCGTATGCGGTATTAGCGTAACTTTCGCTACGTTATCCCCCACTCCAGGGTACGTTCCGATATATTACTCACCCGTTCGCCACTCGCCACCAGAGCAAGCTCCGTGCTGCCGTTCGACTTGCATGTGTAAGGCATGCCGCCAGCGTTCAATCTGAGCCAGGATCAAACTCTTCAGTTTAATCTCTGTTACTTTGCCCTTTTACAGGCACCGTCATTGCTGACGGGTCGCTCACTTCAAAAACAACTGACAGGCCACTTCTTACGAAGCGTCCTATTTCATTTATTTATTCGTGAACATTTGATATTTTAAGTTTTACACTGCTTGCGCAGCGCTGCACTTACATCAAATGCCCACACTTATCGACTGTTAATTGTTAAAGAACGGTATTCGGTGCTACTTTCGCGCTATCGACAAAGCGTTGTGTTTGTCAGCTGCGAAGAAGGAAGAGTATGAAGCATTTCACTACATCCGTCAACTCCTTCTTTTTCTCACCGTACTCAGCATTTGCATGCGTCGTTCAGCGAGGGGGCGAATTATAGCCCTGCCCCGCGCGGCCCGCAAGCGCTATTTTCCCGCCCTCGCCGCCCAGCAAGCATAGTCTTCACTTCAAGCGCCTTTTTGTGCAGCCTGTCGCAATCGGCTGGCGTAGTTCGTGGTCTTTAGGCACAGTGGCAACATCAGACTCTGACGCTACTCAACAAGGGGTTAAACTTGCCTGCTGCGTCGATTAACTCTTGTACTTGAAAGTGCCCCCATGCTTCCGATTTCCAGCCTGCCCCAATTGTTGAAAACCATCCTCGCTTGGTTGCAACGGGCATTCGACGCGACGACGACCTGGGTTACTCAGTTGTCTTGGTGGAAATTCTTCCTGTTCGCTGCACTGGCTCTGATTGCCGGTTCCATTTTGCAAGATGAGCTGTTCTCGTCCAGCCCGGACGAAGAAGTGGTCATCAAGTCGCATAAACGCAGCAGCAAGAGCTCGGGGGAAACCAATATCCTGATCGACGATACGGGCATCCATTTCAATCCCCGCAACGGCAAGAACCGGCGCAGCAGCACGGCCGAGGCGGCCAGCGATCCAGCCGATGCCGCCGAGGCGGATGCAAAAGCCAGTGCCGTGCCGCCGGAACCGCCGCAACCACCAGCCGCCCCTGCCAAGCCCAACTATCCGGTGACCACCAATGCTTCGGGGGAAGAAGTCCATATTGAATTACCGCCACAAATCGGCGAAGAGTTGTCGAATGCCATCGAAGAAGCCGTCGATGATGCGGCGGAGCAAAAGGTGTCGCGCTATCACCAGCAAGCCTCGACCTGGTTCAAGAGCTTTGTCTCCCTGCTGGTATTGGCCCTGTTCGCCATGAAGGCCCTGGTCGGCGGCAAGAAACGCGCCGAAGCGGAAACCGTCACGGCCAACGAAGCGGCCGAGCGCGAATCCATGCAGCGCCAGCTCAGCGAAGCGAAGATGCAGATGATGCAGGCGCAAGTCGAGCCGCACTTCCTGTTCAATACGCTTGCCTCCGTCGAACACCTGATCCAGGTTGACCCGCCGCGCGCGGCCAAGATGCAGCGCAGCCTGATCCAGTATCTGCGCGCCGTGCTGCCGCAAATGCGCGACAACGCCCTGATTACCAACCTGGGCCGTGAAGCGGACATGGTGCAAGCGTACTTGAACCTGCTCAAAATGCGCATGGAAGAACGCCTGACCGTCGATTTCCAGATTCCCGACGGCCTGCGCAGCGCCGCCTTCCCGCCCATGATGCTGCAATCAATGGTGGAAAATGCCATCAAGCACGGTCTGGAAGTCAAACCGGAAGGCGGCACCCTGCGCATCGTGGCCGAAGTGGCGCACAGCAAGCTGCGCGTGACGGTCACCGACGACGGCCTCGGCTTTGGCGTGGTACCCAGCGATGGCACGGGACTGGGTTTGCCCACCATCCGCGAACGCCTGAAGCTGCTGCATGGCGACCAGGGCAGCCTGACCATTACGCCAAATCAACCGTCCGGCGTGTGTGCGGTGATCGAAGTGCCATATCAATTGTCCAAATAAGACAGTTGATAAAAACGCTAAATCATTGAATAATCAATCTTCGCCTGTTCACACTTGAGACCTATGCCTACCGCTATTATTGCCGACGACGAAAGACTGATGCGCGACCAGCTGCGCCTGCGCCTGGGCCAGGCCTGGCCTGAACTGGAAATCATCGGCGAAGCCAAGAATGGCGACGAAGCGATCGAACTGGTGGAACAACTCAAGCCGGACTTTGCCTTCCTCGATATCCGCATGCCGGGCAAGACGGGCATGGAAGCGGCGCAAGTAATAGGCAGCAAGACGCATATCGTCTTCGTCACGGCCTATGATAGCCATGCCGTCGAAGCCTTCGAGCGGGGCGCCGTCGACTACGTGCTCAAACCGCCCGAGCATGAGCGCTTGCTGGTGACGGTAGAGCGCCTGAAAACACACTTGAACAAGCCGGCCCTGGACGTCAACAGCAGCGTCACGGCCATGCTGTCGCAACTGGCGGAGAAAATCACGGCCAAGCCCACTTACTTGCAATGGATACAGGCCAGCATCGGCCAGGACTTGCGCATGATCCCCGTGGAAGAGATTTTGTTCTTCCGTTCTGACGAGAAATACACGTGCGTACAGACGGCCAAGTATGAAGCGCTGATCCGCAAGCCCGTACGCGACCTTGCCGAAGAGCTCGATCCTTCGCTGTTCTGGCAAATCCACCGCGCCACCCTGGTCAACGTGAATGCCATCGAAGGCGTGACGCGCGACATCCGCGGCCGCCACCTGGTACTCATCAAAGGCAAATCCGACAAGCTCGAAGTCAGCCGCAGCTTCCTGCATCTGTTCAAGCAAATGTAAATCGCTCGCCGCCGCCCGGCCCAGGCCGGTGCGGCGCCTTGATCTCTTCCTTTCCCCTTCCTGCGCCACATCAAGCCGCGCCGCGCCAGCAGGCATAGGCTAGATAAAGTCCAACCTCCCAGCACCGTCTTGCCTGCCTTCGTACACGTTCGCAAGGAGAACCCCATGCCCGACCGAGGCAGTCCCGCACTGCTGCGCATCTTGCCGCTGGGTATGGCGGCGGCGCTTTTGCTGTGCTTGTTTCCCCCACTGAAAGCCCGCCGGCAACAGCAGGCACGCGGCCAGGCCATCATCGACAGCGCCAGCGACGCCATCATCAGCATCGACAGCCGGCAAATCATCCTGCATGCGAACGCGGCGGCGGCCAGATTGTTCGACGACACGCCGGCCGGCATGCGCGGCATGCGCCTGGGCCACTACATCCTGCGCGACTTGCGTACCCTGGGTGGCCTGGGCAAGCACGATGGCGAGCCGCCGTTTGGCGACATCAGCCAGGAACTGCGCCTGACGGGCCGGCGCGCCACCGACTACACCTTGACGGGACGGCGCAGCGATGGAGTCATGTTTCCCCTCGAAGGATCGCTCTCGGCCATGCAGGAAGATGGCCATAGCGTATTTACCATCATCGTGCGCGACATTACGGCGCGTCAGCAGATGCATGAACAGCTGGCCCGCTCCTTTTCGCAACTGCGTGAATTGTCGAGCGCGCTGCAAACCATCCGCGAAGAAGAACGCAAGCATATCGCGCGCGAACTGCATGATGACCTGGGGCAATTGCTTGCCACCTTGCGCGTCGACCTGACCCTGGTGCGCCAGCACACGGACACCACCGCGCCCCTGCAAGCCTTGCTGCACAGCATGGACGGTTTGCTGGTGACGGCCATCACCTCGCTGCGGCGCATCGCCAGCAACCTGCGCCCGCGCGCGCTCGATGAAGGGGGATTGTATTTTGCACTGCAAAAACTGCGCCACGACTTCCTGCTGCGCCGCGCCATCCATTTCGATTTGCTGGCCGACGAGGCCGACCTCGTGCTCGACGATGCGCGCAGCACGGCCATCTACCGCATCGTGCAGGAAGCGCTGACGAATATCGCGCGCCATGCCGAGGCCAGCCACATCA
Source organism: Janthinobacterium sp. C22 (assembly GCF_057919405.1). NCBI lineage: Bacteria > Pseudomonadati > Pseudomonadota > Betaproteobacteria > Burkholderiales > Oxalobacteraceae > Janthinobacterium > Janthinobacterium sp. C22. The sequence continues at coordinate 5,594,287 of NZ_CP193659.1, forward strand.
CCATCGCCCTGCACCGCATCGATTCCTCGCTGGCGATCACCATCCAGGATGACGGCCGCGGCATTGCCGAACACGACATGGAAAAAGCCACGGCACTGGGCTTGCTGGGCATGCGCGAACGGGTGTGGGGCTTGAACGGCAGCATCCATATCGGTGCCGATAGCGAGCTGGGCGGCACACGCATCGACATCTCGCTGCCCATGCAGGCAGAAGCGGCAACCGCGGCGATGCAATAAAAAGGCGCCCGCAGGCGCCTTTGCTTCGTCACATCGAACGATGCTTAGAATTTGTGTGCCAGACCAATCTGGTACGAGGTCAGCGACTTGACGCGCTCGCGGCCAGCGTAAGCGTACACGTCGGTGCGCTTCGACAGGTGATAGTCATAGCCGACGCCGAATTCCTTGATGGTGTCCTGATCCTTGAACTTGTTGTTGCTCTGTTCTTGCTTGCCATACGACACTTTGGCATCGCCGCCGCCCACCGTGTAGTTCAGGCCGACCAGGTAGGACTTGAATTCGCCAGTCGTGGCAACCTTGGTGTCGCCTTTCGAGTAGGCGGCCGTGATCTTGGCTGGGCCGAATTTATAGCCGCCACCGATGGACCACAGGTCAGCCTTGGCTGCCGTAGCCGTTGCCTGCACGGCTTTCTCGTAGCCGGCGTGCAGGCTGATCGGACCATTGTCGTAGGTTGCCAGGCCGATCACGCCGGCGTCAGCGCTGTTGACTTCGCTCAGCACATATTGCAGGCTGCCCACGAAACCGTCAAAGCTTGGGCTGTTGTAGGTCACGGCATTGTTGACGCGCGACGTGCCGACACCCGAACGCAGCAGGGTTTCATTGTTCTTGCCGACCACGCCGTAGGTGTTGAATGGGTCGACGCGGGCGATGGTGCCATCGACCAGGTTCTTGGTGCGGCCCAGGATGGCGGTACCGAAAGCGCCTTTCAAGCCCACGTAGGCTTGACGGTCGAACAGCACGCCTTTTTGCGCGCCGGTGTCGGCCAGGAATTCACTTTCCAGGTTGAAAATTGCGGACAGGCCGCCACCCAGATCTTCCGTACCCTTGAAACCGAGGCGCGATGCATTGTTTTCGCGTTGTACCGTCGGCTGGCCAGTGGTCTTGGCGATACCGAGGTCAACCAGACCATAGACGGTGACGTTCGATTGTGCTTGCGCCGTAGCTGCTGCGAAGGTGCCGACGATCAATGCTGCCAGAGTAATTTTTTTCACTTGAGAATCTCTACATTAGGTTGGACAAGATGAGCTGCTGCTGAGCTGCTGAACCGAATCATGCCCACGAAATACTTCAACAATATGACATCGACAAGATGTTGTTTTTTGGAACAACATCTTGTCAGATAAAAACAACAGACGAAAAAACCGCCCGCAGGCGGTTTGTCTTGCCGTGCCGGCCTTATTTCAGACGGCAGCTCAGCAGCCAGTAGTATTCCAGGCGCTTCATGCGGATTTCGCGGGCCGAGTGGGCAAACTTCTTGCGCAGATGGCTATCCGACGGGAAATTCTTCAGCACTTCATAGCGCTCGCCCCCATCCGTCGTGCGGAACTGGTGGGTATTGCCCTCCAGGTCGGTGCGCGCGATGACCGTGCTGCTGCCATCGACATAGGAATTGTCGATCAGCACCAGCAGGATGTCCTTGCCCAGCTTGCTGCGCAATTGCTTCAGGTATTTGTCCTGGTCTTCGCGCTTGACGTGCGACCACCAGAAGCCCGCGAACACGGCCGTGAACTTGCCCAGCATGTCATCGGGCAAGTTGAAAGCGTCGAGCTTGGCAAAGGTGACGTTGTCGGGCAAGCCGCGCTTTTGGGCCAGCGCCAGCATTTCATCGTTGATATCGGTGGCCAGCACGGACTCGGCCGACTCGGCGACCACTTCCGTCCAGTAGCCGGTACCGCAGGCCAGTTCCAGCACGGTGTGGCCTTCCAGCACGTCGGCGACCTTGTCGCGCAACACTTCCAGGTCTTCCTGGCGTTCGGGCTTGTCATAGACGCGCTCGTACTGCTGCGCGATGGTGGCGTAATATTTGGCAAGCTGATCGGTAATCATTGTTTCTTCTCTTCTTAAATAATCTTGGCCAGGCACCTCGCCCGGCCGACTTCCTGCATTGTTATAGTTCGTAGTGCTCTTTATCACCGCTCATCGCCTGCTCGATGAGCTTGCGGTTCAAGGTCGGCGTCAGCAACTCGATAAAGGTATAGATATAGCTGCGCAAATACGCGCCCTGCTTGACGGCCACGCGCGACACATTCATGCCGAACAGGTGGCCGACAGGGATGGCGCGCAAGCCTTTGTCGCGCTCGGCATCGAAGGCCATACCCGCTATGATACCAATCCCCATGCCCAACTCGACATAAGTCTTGATCACGTCGGCGTCTATGGCTTCCAGCAAGATGTCCGGCTTCAGGCCGCGCAGCACGAAAGCATGGTCGATCTTGTTGCGTCCGGCAAACGCGCTGTCATAGGTAATCAGGGGGAAGGCGGCGATTTCTTCCAGGGTCACGGACTTCGATTTGAGCAGCGGATGATCGAGGGGCACCACCACCACATGCTCCCATTGATAGCATGGCAAGGTAATTAAACCATCGATGGCGGCGATCGATTCCGTGGCGATGGCGAGATCCGCCTGGTCGCGCTGCACCATCTCGGCGATCTGGCGCGGATTTCCTTGCAGTAAAGACAATCTGACCTTGGGGAACTTCAGCATGAACGCTTGCACCACCTTGGGCAAGGTGTAGCGCGCCTGCGTATGCGTGGTGGCAATGGTGAAGCTGCCGCTGTCCTGCGCCGCGAATTCCTTGCCGATGCGCTTCATGCTGTCGATTTCCTGCATGATCAGCTCGACCGACTCCAGCACCAGACGGCCGGGCTCCGTCAGGCCGCGGATGCGCTTGCCGTGGCGCGTAAAAATATCCACGCCCAGCTCTTCCTCCAGCTCGATGATGGCTTTCGATACGCCCGGTTGCGACGTAAACAAGGCCTTGGCGGCGTCCGTCAGGTTATAGTTCTGCCGGACCGCTTCGCGCACGAAGCGCAGTTGATGGAGATTCATTGCTGGTTTGCCCTAGATTGCCGTGATTTGCCGAGTTTCCGCCCTACCCATGATTTTGCATGCATGCATATACGCATATCGCATATAAGCAAATGCGTACTTAGTAGTTTGGATTAAACACTAAGTTTATTACTATTGCGGGTACTTTGGGGGTGCAAGCATGACTTTGTCTTATATAGTCTCAGGATTTGCCGTAGGATTACTGGTAGGAATGACCGGCGTGGGCGGCGGTTCGCTGATGACGCCGCTGTTAACCCTGCTGTTTGGCGTACCGCCTTCCGTGGCGGTGGGCACCGACCTGGCGTTCGCCTCGATCACCAAGAGCGCCGGCACGCTGACGCACCGCCTGCGCGGCACCATCCGCTGGGATATCGTCAAGCGCCTGTGCATCGGCGCCCTGCCCGCCGCCGTCGTCGCGACCCTGGCGCTGAAATCGTTCGGCACCCTGTCGCCGCAAATCGGCCAGATCATCCGTTACTCGATCGCCGGCTCCGTGCTGCTGACCGTCGTGGCGCTCATTTTCAAGGGCCGCATGCTGGCTTGGATTAATGCCCACCCTGAGAAACAATTGCAAGGCAACAAGCTTGCCGCTGCGACCATCATCGCCGGCGCCGTGCTGGGCGTGCTGGTGACGGTGTCGTCAATCGGCGCCGGCGCCATCGGCGCAACCTTGCTGGTGATGCTGTATCCACGCATGAGCTCGGCTGAAGTGGCGGGCACCGACATCGCCTACGCCGTGCCCCTGACGGCCATCGCCGCACTGGGCCACTGGTGGCTCGGCTCCATCCACTGGGAATTGCTGGCTTCCTTGCTGGTCGGCTCCCTGCCCGGCATCACGCTCGGTTCCTGGGTCGCCCGCTCCGTGCCGGAAAAGTTTTTAAGAGTACTGCTGGCGATGACCTTGACCGGCGTGGCAGTAAAGCTAATCTATTAATGACCGACCATGTGACAAGAGCAGTATCAAGAACATCATCCCAGGCAGTCTTCCAGCACCCCGGCTTTTTTAGGAATTGATATGTACCATTACGATCAGTACGACCACCTCATCATCAAAGAACGCATCGCCCAGTACCGAGACCAGGTTGCGCGCCGTATCGCCAATGAACTGACGGAAGAGGAATTCATTCCGCTGCGCCTGCAAAACGGCCTGTATATGCAACGCCATGCCTACATGCTGCGCATCGCCGTACCGTACGGCTTGCTGTCGGCGAAGCAGATGCGCATGTTCGCGCACATCGCGCGCAAGTACGACCGCGGCTATGGCCACTTCACGACGCGCCAGAACATCCAGTTCAACTGGATTGAGCTGGAACAAACGCCCGACATCCTGACGGACCTCGCTTCCGTGGAAATGCACGCGATCCAGACCTCCGGCAACTGTATCCGTAATACAACATCGGACCCGTTCGCCGGCGTCGCCGCCGATGAAATCATCGATCCGCGCCCGTACGCGGAAGTGTTGCGCCAGTGGAGCACCTTCCACCCCGAGTTCATCGCCCTGCCCCGCAAATTCAAGGTCGCCATCAATGGCGCCGAGGAAGACCGCGCCGCCATCGCCGTGCACGACATCGGTCTGACGGCCGTGCGCAACGAAGCCGGCGAAGTGGGCTTCAAGGTGATGGCGGGCGGCGGCATGGGCCGCACGCCGATCCTGGGCAGCGTCGTGCGTGACTTCCTGCCATGGCAGCACTTGCTCACGTATATCCAGGCGATCATGCGCGTGTACAACTTGCACGGCCGCCGCGACAACAAATACAAGGCGCGCATCAAGATCCTGTTGAAGGCCATCGGCGTGGAAGAATTCACGCGCCAGGTGGAAGCCGAATGGGTCGACTTGAAGGATGGCCCGGAAACCTTGACGGCCGAGGAAATGCAGCGCGTGGCGGACTTCTTCAATCCGCCCGCCTACCTTGCCCTGCCAGAACTCGATTACCAGGCCGAACACGCGGACAACAAGGCCTATGTAAATTGGCTGGCGCGCAACGTCAAGCCGCACCAGCGCCCCGGCTACGTGGCCGTGGTACTGTCCCTGAAGAAAACCGGCGTGCCGCCGGGCGACGCGACGGCCGAGCAGATCGACTTCGTGGCCGACCTGGCCGACCGCTACAGCTTTGGCGAACTGCGCGTGACGCACGAGCAAAACCTGGTGCTGGCCGACGTGGAACAGTCGAAACTGTTCGCACTGTGGCAGGAAGCCAAGGCGCACGGCCTGGCCACGCCGAACATCGGTTTGCTGACGGACATGATCTGCTGCCCGGGCGGCGATTTCTGCTCGCTGGCCAACGCCAAGTCGCTGCCGATCGCGGCCGCCATCGCGGAACGCTTCGACAGCATCGACTTCCAGCACGACATCGGCGAGATCGAACTGAATATTTCCGGCTGCATCAATGCCTGCGGCCACCATCACGTGGGCAGCATCGGCATCCTCGGCGTCGACAAGGATGGCAGCGAATGGTATCAAGTGTCGATTGGCGGCGCGCAAGGCAACAACGCGGCCATCGGCAAGATCATCGGACCATCGTTCTCTTCCCTGCAGATGCCTGAAGTCATCGGCCGCCTGCTGCACGTCTACGTGCGCGACCGCCACGAAGGCGAGCGCTTCGTCGATACGGCCCAGCGCCTGGGCCTGGCGCCGTTCAAGGAACACGTATATGCAACGCCGATCACGGTCGGCAACCTGGTGGGAGAAGACGAATATGTTTGAAGTACGCGAAGAAATCATCAAGAACGCCGCCGTGGTGCCGAATACCTGGGGCTTGCTGCGCCTCGATGAGACGGACACGCCGGAAACGGTGGTCGTGCCTGCAGGCAAGGTCATCGTGCCGCTGCCCGTGTGGCAAGCCCAGCGCGAAACCCTGGCGGCCCGCCTGCCCGACATCGGCGTCTGGCTGGCCAGCGACGAGCGGCCGGAAGAGCTGGCGGCCGATGTGGCGCAACTGCCCGTCATCGGCGTGGACTTCCCGAAATTCACGGACGGCCGCGGCTATTCCATCGCCTTCAACCTGCGCGCCCGCCTGGGTTTCCAGGGTGAATTGCGCGCCATCGGCGACGTGCTGCGCGACCAGCTGTTTTCCATGCACAGGGTCGGCTTCGATGCGTATGCGACACGTCCGGACCGCAGCATCCATGACGCGCTGAAAGGATTATCCGTGTTTTCGGAAACCTACCAGGCGTCGTGGGACCAGAAATCGCCGCTGTTCCGCCGCCACCACCGCGAAGGCCAGAATCCTGACCTCGACAACGCGGCCGGCATCTGAGGACCCATCATGAGCGATCTGACTTCTTTGATTGACGCCACCGAGCAAACGCTGACACGCATCGCCGCGGATTTTTCGCCGGCCGTGTTCGCGTCCAGCCTGGCAGCCGAAGACATGGTGCTGACCGACATGATTCTCAAGGCAAAGCTGCCCATCGGCATCTTTTCCCTGGAAACGGGCCGGCTGCACCAGGAAACCCTGGCCGTGCTCGACAAGGTGAAAACCCGCTACGACCACGACATCACCCTGTACCGCCCGAGGCCGGAAGCGGTGGCCGCCTACGTGGAACAGAATGGCCTGAATGCCTTTTACAACAGCGTCGAGATGCGCCGCGAATGCTGCCGCATCCGCAAGGTCGAGCCGCTGGGCCGCGCCCTGGCGGGCAACAAGGCCTGGGTCACGGGCCAGCGCCGCGCCCAGTCCACCACGCGCGCCGAATTGCACGTGCAGGAAGACGACGCGGCGCACGCGATGACGAAATTCAACCCGCTGGCCGACTGGTCCGAGCAGGATGTGTGGGACTATATCCGTGCCAACGACGTGCCCTACAACGCGCTGCACGACCAGGGCTACCCGTCCATCGGCTGCGAACCGTGCACGCGGGCCGTGCAGCCGGGCGAAGACGTGCGCGCCGGACGCTGGTGGTGGGAAAATCCGGATTCCAAGGAATGCGGCCTGCACATGGTGGACGGCAAGTTGATCCGCATCAAATCCGTGGCAGCCTGAACAGACACAACAGACTCAGCAGAACAAGAAAGCATCCATATGAGCAATATTTTGAACCAGCGTCACCTCGACAGTCTTGAATCGGAAGCCATCCACATCATGCGCGAAGTGGCGGCCGAATCGGCCAATCCCGCCCTGTTGTTTTCCGGCGGCAAGGATTCCGTCGTCCTGCTGCGCCTGGCCGAGAAGGCCTTCCGCCCGGGCAAGTTCCCGTTTCCCCTCGTGCATATCGACACGGGCCATAACTTCCCGGAAGTCATTACTTTCCGTGATAAAAAGGTGGCGCAGCTGGGCGAGCGCCTGATCGTCGGCTCCGTGGAAGACTCGATCAAGCGCGGCACCGTGCGCCTGCGCAATCCGGCCACGGATTCGCGCAACGCGGCGCAAGCCGTGACCTTGCTGGAAACCATCGCCGAACACGGTTTTGACGCCTGCATCGGCGGCGCGCGCCGCGATGAAGAGAAGGCCCGCGCCAAGGAACGCATCTTTTCCTTCCGCGACGAATTTGGCGCCTGGGACCCGAAAGCCCAGCGCCCCGAGCTGTGGGACCTGTATAACACGCGCGTGCATCCGGGTGAAAACATGCGCGTCTTCCCCATCTCGAACTGGACGGAACTGGACGTGTGGCAATACATCGCCCGCGAGCAACTGGAATTGCCGCCGATTTACTTCGCGCACGAGCGCCAGGTGATCCCGCGCAACGGTTTATTGGTGCCGCTGACGGATCTGACGCCGCCGCGCGACGGCGAAACGGTGGAAACGCAAGTCGTGCGCTTCCGCACCGTGGGCGATATCTCGTGCACCTGCCCCGTGTCGTCCGACGCGGCGACGGTGGACGCCATCATCGCCGAGACGGCAATCACGCAAATCACGGAACGGGGCGCCACCCGCATGGATGACCAGACTTCCGAAGCCTCGATGGAAAAACGCAAGAAAGCAGGGTATTTCTAATGAACGCAGCAATCCAGAACACCACTCTCACCGACAGCCTGGAGCGCGGCATGTTGCGCTTCATCACGGCCGGTTCCGTCGATGACGGCAAGAGCACCCTGATCGGCCGTTTGCTGTTCGACAGCAAGGGCATCTTCGCCGACCAGCTCGACGCCATGTCGCGCTCCAAGCACAAGCGCACGGTGGGCGACACGGTCGACCTGTCGCTGCTGACGGACGGCCTGGAAGCGGAACGCGAGCAAGGCATCACCATCGACGTGGCCTACCGTTACTTTGCCACGCCGAAACGCAAGTTCATCATCGCCGACACGCCGGGCCACGAGCAGTACACGCGCAACATGGTCACGGGCGCTTCCACGGCCGACGCCGTCATCATCCTGATCGACGTGTCGAAGGTGAAACTGGGTGACGACGGCAGCGTGGAACTGTTGATCCAGACCAAGCGCCATTCGACGATTGCCCATCTGCTGCAGATCGAGCACGTGGTCGTGGCCGTCAACAAGATGGACCTGGTCGACTACGATGAAACGGTCTATAACCGCATCGTCGCGGCCTACCGCACATTCGCCCAGTCGCTGGGTCTGAAGGACATCACGCCGATTCCGCTGTCCGCCTTGACGGGCGACAACGTCGTCGAACGCGGCGACAAGCTGGGCTGGTACACGGGTCCCACCCTGATCGAGCTGCTCGAATCGCTGTCCGTCTACGACGAGTCGCACGACACGCCGTTCCGCTTCCCGGTGCAGCTGGTGGCGCGCCACAACGGCCACGAAGCGAACGACTTCCGCGGCTACATGGGCCGCATCGAGGCGGGCAAGGTCAGCATCGGCGACACCCTGGTGGTGCAGCCGTCGGGCCAGACGGCGACAGTGAAAGATATCGTCACCCTGGACGGCTCGCTGCCGACGGCCGTGGTGGGCCAGTCCGTGACCCTGCTGCTGAATGAATACCTCGATATCTCGCGCGGCGACCTGCTGGCCAGCAGCGAGCGCCCTGCCACCCTGCTGAAACAGGTGGTGGCCGACGTATGCTGGCTGTCGGAAGACGCGCTGGACCTGCGCCGCAAGTACTGGATCAAGCACGGCACCAAGCAGACGGCGGCCAAGGTGACGGCGATCGAATCGATCCTCGACATCAACACGCAGCAGCGCCATCCGGCCGAAGGCTTGAAGCTCAACGACATCGCCCGCATCAGTCTGAACGTGCAGCAGGCGCTGGCGGCCGATGCGTATGCCGATATCCGCGCCACCGGGGCATTCATCCTGATCGATGAAGTCACCCACCAGACCGTCGCGGCCGGCATGGTCCGACTCTAACCCGCTTCGTCCAGGAAAGGCAGCCATATGCACAGCTCCCCATCACTCCCCGGCAAGGTCTACCTGATCGGTGCCGGCCCCGGCGCGCAAGATCTGATGACCTTGCGCGGCGCCCGCCTGCTGGCGCAGGCCGACGTCGTGCTGCACGACGCGCTGGTGACAAGCGAGATGCTGGAGCTGTGCCCGCAGGCGCACAAGATCCTGGTCGGCAAGCGCTGCGGCCAGTTATCGACGGCGCAGGCGTTTATCAACAAGCAGCTGGTCGACAATGCCCGCAAGCACGCCGTCGTGGTGCGCCTGAAAGGGGGCGACCCCATGCTGTTCGGCCGTGCCGACGAGGAATTGCGTACGCTGGAAGAGGCGGGCATCGCCGTCGAAGTGGTGCCCGGCATTACCACGGCGCTGGCGGCGGCGGCCGCCACACAGCAGCCGCTGACCAAGCGGGGCGTGTCGCGCAGCGTGGCCTTTTTCACGTCCAGCACGGCGCCGGGCGAACCGGAGCAGACGCGCATTCCCGACTGCGACACCCTGGTGCAATACATGGGCGGACGCGAAGCCATCGCCACGGCGCAGCGCCTGCTGGCTCTGGGCCGCCGGGCCGATACCCCCGTGGTGGTGATTGAAAACTGCAGCCGCCCGGACCAGCGCATCGTGCGCCTGACGCTGAGCGCCCTGGCGCATGGCCTGGGCGACACCCACGGCCCCGTGCTGGTGATGCTGGGCGACGCCATGGCCGCGCGCGCGCACCAGCCCATCGCAGAAACGGCGGCCATGCTGGCGCGCCATGCTTGAATAAACACAGCGTATTTTACCGACTTTAAAGTCAGTAACCGACGTCTTCAGAAGAAACATGATACGATGCTCACGCATCTTTTCTCGAGAAGTTGTTGCGTGATAGCAATAAAATCACGCTTCGCCCCGCCATAGCGCTTGCCGCGCGGTCTTCCGGCTGACGGAAACCGCCATGCAATCTCCCCGAAAAAGCTGCGCCCGCAGGCTGCAATACCGCGCCGCGCAACTTTAGCCTTACGACCACACATGAATTTCACTTCCATGCGCGAAGCCCTGACTTCGCTCAGCCGCAGCAATGCCGGCGTCGCCAGCGCTGTGCTGCTAAGCATGCTCACCTCCATCGCCCTGTGGACGGTGTTTCCGAATATCGACGATGAAAACCATTTGCTGGAATGGCTGCAGGCGCTGTTCCTGGCCCTGGCCTGCACGGTGCACGGCGTGCGGGCATGGCAAGAGCCTGACCGCCAGTCCTTGCGCTTCCTCATGCATGCCGGCTTGTCGGCCCTGCTGTTCGGCTTCCTGCTGCGCGAACTCGATATCGACCAGTTCGGCACGGCGCCCGCCTGGGCGCAGCTGGAAAAAGCCCTGCGCGTGGTGGAATTGCTGATCCTGATACGCGTGCTGATCTTTTTCGCGCCGCGCGCGCGCAAGGTGTTTGCCCATGCGGGCCTGATTTTCAGCATGCGCATCACCATCCTGACGGCCATCGGCGGCTTGCTGATGGTGGCCGGCTGGCCGTTCGACAAGAAGGTCTTCCATGGCATGCCGGACGCCTACGCGCTGCTGGGTGAGGAAGTCTTCGAACTGGGCGCCTATTTGCTGCTGTTCCTCGCTTCGCTGTCCGACAGCACGGCCGCCGCCCGCATCAGCCTGGCGCCCAAGGGCAAGCGCTAAGCCATTTCAAATGAAGACGGCAGCGGCAGCAGCCGCTGCAAGGTGGCGGCCACGCGCAGCAGGCGCGGGTCGTCGTCCCCGGCCTCGTCGCAGGTATCGTTGATGCAGAAAAACGGCAAGCTGCCGAAACGCGCCGCCAGCTCCTCAAGCTGCCGCGGCGCCTGGGCATCGCCGCTGGCGATATGCAGCGGGTCGAGCATGCGCGAGCGCGCAATCCCCTGATGCACCATCCAGCGCGGCACCAGGTCGGGCAGCAAGGCCGGCACCTGCCACGAGCGGAACACCGTCGCGCGCACGCTGGCAAACATGGCCGGCGCCAGCGCTTCCAATTCATGCAGGGCGCTTTTCAGCATGGGCCGCGGCGCATGCGCATACAGGCGCGGTTCATGCCGGTAAGCAGGATACTGCGCCGACAGCCATTGCCGCGACAACGTGGCGCAATTGACGGGCGCCGCCACGTCGGCGCGCAAGCCCGGCACCGCATCGTGCAGCGCACTTTCCGTGAAAACGCTCAAACGCCTGTCCCCGTCCCCGCCAAACCAGAATGCAGGCTCGAACGGCGCGCCGAAAAATACGTCGTCGTTCAAATACAGGAAGCGTTCGGACAGGCCCGGAATATGGTGCAGGTACGATTCGATATGGCCGGAATCGAACACGGGCAGGGACGCACCGGGCATCAGGCTCGCGTGATCGATCACCGTCAGGCGCGGCGAGGCGCGCAGCCAGGCGGGCACTTGCCGGTCCGTCAGCAGGTAGACGTGGCCGTGGCCGGGGAAGAAGCGCTCGAGCGCGCGCAGGTTGTAGCGCAGTTCGCCGTTGTCCCGGTAGCGCCCCGCCACGTTGCCGTGCAAGGCCAGCTGGCCGGGATGCGCCTGCGCCCAGGCGGCATATGCGTGCCGCCGGCGCGCGCGCCAGGCGGGATCGGCGCCGTCTACCCACAGGTAGACGATGTCGATGCCGCTCAAGGCAGAGGGCTGGAACCTGGCGCCGCCACGCAGTAATCGGCGATGGCGGCGAGCACGCTGGCGTTCTCGCCCACCGCCTCGACCACCTTCAGGCGCAGTGCCGGATGCTGCTGGCGCAGTTCTTCCAGCAGCAGCGGCAAGTCGCGCAGCACATGCCCGCCCTGCCCCAGGAACACGGGCACCACGGTGACGTCGAGGATGGCGCCGGCGGGCAGCTCGGCCAGCAGGCTCGCCACCAGCTCGGGCAGGCGCGGCGTCATCAGTTCCGGGAAGGCCAGGTGCACGCTGGTGCCGGGCATGCGCGCCTGGGTCAGGTCGCGCAGGCGCTCGAATGGGGCGGCCCACGATGCGGCGCGCGCGCCATGGGCAAACAAGATCAGCGCCTGTTTCACGTTCGTCTCCATCAGTGCCGCTCCACCCACCACAGGGCGCCCAGCGCCAGCAGCAGATACAGGGCGCTCGGCGCCACCGCCGTCAGGAAGGCCGGCCAGGTGCTGAGCAAGCCAAGATGCGAGAACAGCGTGTTGACCAGCATGAAGCTCACGCCGATCATGATGCCGATGAAAATCTTCAAGCTGATGCCGCCGCTGCGCGTATGCATGTAGGCGAACGGCAGCGCCAGCGCCATGAGCACGAAAATGGCCAGCGGATCGATCAGTTTTTTCCAGAAAGCGATGCGGAAACGCTCCGTTTCCTGCTTGTTCTCGGCCAGGTGACGCGTGTACACGGCCAGCTCGCTGGCCGACATGCGCTCGGGATCGGACGCCGACACCGTCAGGATCTTCGGCGTCACTTCCGACGTCATGTCCTTGCTGGCGCTTTGCACCGTACGCACCAGGCTCGTTTCCTGCGCATAGTAGTTTTCCAGCTTCGGCTCGAAGCCGGGCGAGGTCGCCGCGCTGTTCGAGAACGAGGTTTCCGTCACGTCGGTCAGGCGCCAGATATTATTGCCCTGATACGTCGCGCCCTTGGCGACGGTGAGGGTGCGCAAGCGCATATCGGTGTCGAATTCATACAGCTTGACGTTTTTCAGCTGGCCGTCGGGACGCGCTTCGCCCACGTTGAAGAAGCGCGAACCGGTGACGGTGCCCGTCAGGCCGTCGCTCTTGACCATGTCCTTGGTCCACAGGCCCGAGCGAAACTCGCTCGACACGGCCGCGCCGCGCGAAGTCAGCTTCAGGCGTTCGGCCAGCGGCTCCGTGCGCGGCGTGATCAACTCGCCGAAGATGAAGGTGATGACGACGAAGACGATACCGATGCGGAACAGGAAACCGGCAGCCATCGCCGTCGACATGCTCGATGCGCGCATGATGGTGAATTCGGAACTGGCGGCAAATTGCGCCATCGTGTAGATGGTGCCGATCAGCGCCGCGATCGGCATCACCTCGTACACGTGGCCCGGCACCAGCACCAGTACGTACAGGAAGGCGTACTGGATGGTATAGCCGTTGCGGCCCACCTTGGGCAGCTCGCCCGTCAGGTCGATGAAGGCTTGCAGTGCCAGGAAGGCCAGCAGCACGAACAGCACCGCCTGGAATATCGAGACCGCAAAATAGCGCTGTAAGATCTTCATTTCGATGCCGCTTTACTTGGTTTGCCGGCGCGGCGCGCGCGCTTGAAGGCCGCCAGCAGGACCAGCGGATGGTAGCGGTGGTTCACATTCAGGCGCCAGGCAAACAGCGCCACCACGGCCAGCGCCGCCAGCAGATGCAGCGGCCACCAGGCCAGGCCGAAGGTCAGGCGGCCCTGCTTGACGCTCGCTTCGATGACCTTGATCAGGTTACTGTAGGTGAAGAAAATCAGCAGGGCGATGATCAGGTTGGCCGAACTGCCGGCGCGCGGATTGACAAAGCCCAGCGGAATGGCCAGCAGGATCAGCATCAGGCCGATCAGCGGCGCGCTGACCCGCCACAGCAACTCGGCCATGGTGTAGGGATTCGGATCGGCGACCAGCGCCATGGTGCTCATGGCGCGCACGCCCAGTTCCGCGCCCAGTTCCTGCTGCTTGCTCTCGATGCGCATGATGTACTGCTCGAATTCCATGGTCTGGAAGTCCGCCTGTGTCGGCACGCCCTGGTAGCGGCGGCCGCTCTTGAGCACCAGGAAGCGTTCGCCCTTGGCGTCGGTATTGATCACGCCTTCTCTGGCGACGACGACGACGGCGCTGCCTTTTTCATCGACGGTATTGACGAAGACGTTCTGCACCACGTTCTTCTCGCCGCTGACGCCCTCGACGAAAAAGATGCGGTTGCTGCCGGCCGATTCGCGGAACTGGCCTGGCGTGACTTTCTGCAGGTCTTCGCGCTTTTCAAAGCGCGCCACATATTCATCGCTTTTCTTTTGCGCCCACGGCGTGGCGTACAAACTCAGGATACCGGTGGCCAGCACCAGCGGCAGGCCGAAACTGAGCACGGGCCAGATCCAGCGCGACAGGCTCAGGCCCGAGGCGAACCACACCACCATCTCCGACTCCTTGTAGCTGCGCGTGACGACCATCAGCACCGAAATGAAACCGGTGAGGATGATGATGGTGGGCAGCTGCATCAGGGCGGAAAAGACCATCAGGGACATGACGTCGGACGATGCAATCTTGCCGCCCGCCGCCTTGCCGAGAATACCGATCAGCATCCAGGTGAGCAGGATGCTGAACAAAACAGTGAAGGTGGCCCCGGCGGCACTAGCCAATTCACGTCGAAGGGCGCGTTGAAAGATCATTCGGAGTTTATAATTCGGATCAGTTAGTTGAGTAACACGTTACTAGTAAATGAAAACGGAGAACCAAATGGACTTTAGCATAAAAGCATTCGATACCAAGAGCACCCTCGGCACGGCCAAAAGCGGATGCATCGCGGTTGCGGTATTCGAAAACAAAAAACTGTCGCCAGCGGCAAAATCGCTGGACAGCAAGGGTGCGATTTCGGCTGCGCTGAAGTCCGGCGACATCAGCGGCAAGCCTGGCAGCACCTTGCTGCTGCGCGCAGTCGATGGCGTCGCCGCCGAACGTGTTCTGCTGGTAGGCATGGGCAGCGATGACACTGTCAGCGAAAAAGCTTCACGACCGGCGTACAAGCCGCACTGAAGGCCTTCGGCTCGCTGGGCGCTGCGGACGCCATTATCGCATTACCGCTGGCGGAAGTGAAAGAGCGCGACGTAAATTGGGCAATCCGTTGCGTGGTGCAAGCCGCCCACGACAGCGAATACCGCTGCGACTCGCAAAAAAGCAAAAGATCCGGCGCCGGCAGGCGTGCGCAAGATCGTCCTGGCCGCGCCAGCAACGGCGGCCACGCGCGGCGCGCTGGCGCAAGCCATCGCCATCGCCAATGGCTCCGACCTGACGCGCAACCTGGGCGACCTGCCGGCGAACATCGCCAATCCGACCTACCTGGCCAGCACGGCCAAGCAGCTGGCCAAGGATTACAAGTTCGAAGTCGAAGTACTGGACCGCAAACAGCTCGAAGCGCTGAAAATGGGCAGCTTCCTGTCCGTCACCAACGGCAGCGAACAGCCGCCGAAATTCATCGTCCTGAAGCACATGGGCGGCAAGGCCAAGGATGCGCCAGTGGTCCTGGTCGGCAAGGGCATCACCTTCGACACGGGCGGCATTTCGATCAAGGCCGGCCCCGGCATGGATGAAATGAAGTACGACATGTGCGGCGCCGCCTCGGTACTGGGCACCTTCCGCGCCATCGGCGAAATGAACCTGAAGCTGAACGTCATCGGCATCATCGCCGCGTGCGAAAACATGCCATCGGGCCGCGCCACCAAGCCGGGCGACATCGTCACCTCCATGAACGGCCTGACCATCGAAGTGCTGAATACGGACGCCGAAGGCCGCCTGGTGCTGTGCGACGCGCTGACCTACGCCGAACGCTTCAAGCCGGCAGCCGTGGTCGACATCGCCACGCTGACGGGCGCCTGCGTCGTCGCCCTGGGCCACCACAACAGCGGCCTGTTTACACGCAGCGATGCGGCGCATGACCAGCTGGCCAATGAATTGCTGGCAGCGGGCAAGCAGTCGAGCGACACGGCATGGCGCATGCCGATCGAAGAGGCGTACAACGAACAGCTGAAGTCGAACTTCGCCGACCTGGCCAACATCGGCACGCCAGGCGGCGGTTCGGTGACGGCAGCGGCATTCCTGGAAAACTTCACCAAGAAGTACACCTGGGCGCATCTGGACATCGCCGGCACGGCATGGAAATCGGGCGGATCGAAGGGCGCGACCGGCCGTCCAGTGCCACTGCTGACGACGTTCCTGATCAACCGCGTCTAAGAGAACGCCAGACCAAACCTGCTGCGCGGGGCTATTGGCGGCCGGCGATGCTCGCTGTACATAAAGTACAGCTGCGCTTCTCGGCCACCACTAGCTCCCGCTCGCTACGGTTTTGTCAGGCGTCGTTACGCAAGAAGACAGCCGCCACGGTCACTGACCCTGGCGGTTTTTTCATGCGTGGGATATTAATCAGTAGACGACGGGATTGGGCAAAGGCGACGGTGCCACCTTCGGCTGCACCACCGTTTCGGGCACGGCGGGTGCGGGCGGTGGCGCGGAAATCGGCGCGGGCGGCGGCGCCAGGCGGGCCGGGTCCTGCATGACGATGGTCAGGATCGACGGGTAGTCGAAGCCGGCGCCCGTGTTGCGGTCGACGAAATAGCCGACGCCCAGGGTCAGGATGACATTGCCCCAGACGCTGCCATTGAGCTTGGGGGCGATGTGGTCGTCCGTCGCGACGGCGGGCGAACCGTGCTTGCGGCAATCGACCTTCAACGGCTCCTGGCTCTTGCGGATGGTGATGCGTCCGGGCGTGGTGACGAACCACTTGCCCACGTCGTTGCTGAGGATGCAGCCGGCGCCCGTCAGCTCGCGGTTGTCCTGGATGGTTTGCACCAGCACCATCTGCTCCGTATTGCCCGTCAGGGTGGCGCAGCCGCCCAGGCCGAGCAGCAGCAGCGTCCTGACGGCAAGGGGAGCAGACAGCGGCAGGCGCATGGGAAGCTCGCTTAACGGACGGGGATAGGCTGGTCGCCGGGCACGGCGACGGCGGTGACGCTGTTTTTCGGGCTGCCCTCGATCAGGCGGTCGGAATACACGAGGTAGACGAGCGCATTGCGCTTGCTGTCGACCATGCGCACGACGCGCACGTGCTTGAAGAAGATCGAGGCACGCTCGGTAAACACTTCTTCCTGGCGCGGCAGCTTGCCCTTGAATTGCAGCGGCCCGACCTGGCGGCAAGCCACGGCCGCATCGGCCTTGTCCTCGGCCAGGCCGACGGCGCCCTTGATGCCGCCCGTCTTGGCGCGCGACAGATAGCAGCTGACGCCAGCGACGCGGGGATCGTCATACGCTTCGACGACGATCTTATGGTCAGGGCCGATCAGCTTGAACACCGTGTCGACCGAACCGATGGTTTCGGCATGCGCCGCGGCGCAGGCAAAGGCCAGCACCAAGGCGGCAGGCAGCAATTTACGCATGAAAGAATCCCGGGCACGCACGCAGGCGGCCATCAGTTGATGGGAGCGAAACGCTGGACCATGACGCCTTCGACTTCGATCAGTTGAAAGAACACGTCCTTCGGCCGGGTCCAGATGGAACCATCCGCGGCGCGATACACGATCATTGGCGTCAGATCCGCTTCCAGCGTGGCTTCGCACACCAGCTCATAAATGCCGCCCTTGTAGTGCCGATAACGCATCGCCGTCCCCTCAAGCCGTTGAATCTTCGCTCTTGTCGTCGGCCAGTGCCTTCTGCTTCATCTTCAGGCCCTGGATCACTTTCAGTATGCCTTCCATACCGGCCGCGCCATCGGCGCCGCTGAAGGCATCGAGCACCTCATTGAGCACCTTGTTGCGCACGGTCGCTTCATCGGAGGACATTTCCAGCGCGCGCTGGGCTTTCGCCGCCTTTTCGGCCGCGCTCACACGCGGCTTGGTCGCCGTCTTGCCATGCGTCAGAGCTGCCTGCCAGATAACCCAGCGGCGCTGGGTCTCGAAAATCAGGTACTCATCCGGTTTGTCTTCTCTTCGCCGCACAATGTGGCCGTCACGCTGCGCCCACGCTTCAAATGCAGTTCGCATTTTCTTCCTTTGCAAATGCTACGCGCAAGTCTCACTATTAAAACTGCAACATTTCAAAATAGTACCATCTATTGATGTCGCAAAACAGTCTCATAGATATAGTACTGCAATTTATATAACAAGTTTGGCGGCGCCAAGGGCGGAATTAACGTTCCGTCCCCGGCACAGTGGTCATGTAATCGGAATAGCAATTACAACGAATTACAACTGCTTCCTGTTCGGTTCTTAACTTGGCTGTAACAAAGCCGTATGACACAGTTGTTACATTGTGCCATTTTAGTAGTTTTTATCGCGTTTTAGCCAGAAACTTTACACCTTTGTCGCGTCAAGCGGCGAGACGCAGCCTGCCACGCCAGCCACTTATGCCAAATCAAGCAGAGTGGTTGATCAATGATACACAAAAACATAATATTCATGCGTCACGATTGGTTAAATGAAAATACTTTATTGCTACCGCTTTTGCGCTGTCAGGCGATACAGCCCGTGCCCGGCAGGCGGGGCAGGACGCCATCGGCACGCATGCGGTAAGATTCGCGCCTATCGCCACCCAATCGTCACCTACTCAAGCAAGGATTTTTCCCATGAAACTCGCCACCTGGAACGTCAACTCGCTCAAAGTGCGCCTGCCGCAAGTGCTGCAGTGGCTGACCGACAACCCGGTCGACATACTGTGCCTGCAAGAGACCAAGCTCACGGATGACAAGTTCCCTGTCGCCGACATCGAGGCGGCCGGCTACCAGGTGGTCTTCAGCGGCCAGAAGACCTACAACGGCGTGGCCATCCTGTCGAAGCTGCCGATCACCGACGTGGTGAAGAACAACCCGCGCTATGACGATGCGCAGCAGCGCATCCTGGCCGCCACCATCGCCGGCGTGCGCGTCGTCTGCGCCTATGTGCCGAACGGCCAGAGCGTCGACTCGGACAAATACGAATACAAGCTGGGCTGGCTGTCCGCCCTGCACGACTGGCTGGCCGAAGAAGCGCAGCAGCACCCGCAACTGGCCGTCGTCGGCGACTACAATATCGCCCCCGACGACCGCGACGTGCACGACCCCGTCGCCTGGGCAGGCCAGGTGCTGGTCTCGGACAAGGAACGCGCCGCCCTGCAACGCCTGTTCGACATCGGCCTGACGGATGCCTTCCGCCTGTTCGAGCAGGCGGAAAAATCGTTCAGCTGGTGGGATTACCGCCAGCTGGGCTTCCGCCTGAACAAGGGTCTGCGCATCGATCACATCCTCCTCTCGCCCGCCCTGGCAGGCCGCTGCACGGCCTGCGTGATCGACCGCGTGCCGCGCAAGTGGGAACAGCCGTCCGATCATGCGCCCGTCGTGGCGACGATTGATTAACTAGACGGCTATCCGCTCCAGCAGCGACTGCGCATTCGCTGCTGGCACGGGCGCGGAAAACAGATAGCCCTGCGCATAGCGGCAGCCGTGCGCCTGCAGCAGGGCGAACTGTTCCTCCGTTTCCACGCCCTCGGCCACGGCCGACAATTGCAGGCTGTCGGCCAGCGCGATGATGGCCGCCACGATGGCGCGGTCTTCCGCGCTGTGCTCGAGGTCCTTGATGAAGGCGCGGTCGATCTTGACCTTCTTCACGGGGAAGCGCTTCAGGTAGGCCAGGCTGGAATAGCCGGTGCCGAAATCGTCGATCGACAGGCGCAAGCCCATGCCATTGATCTGGCGCAAAATCTCCAGGGTATGCTCGCCGTGCTGCATCAGCGCCGTCTCGGTGATCTCGAATTCCAGCAGCGCCGGATCGATGCCCGTTTCCCGCACGACGGCGCCGATGGCCGCCACCAGGCCCTTGTGCATGAACTGCCGCGGCGACAGATTCACCGCCAGGGGCACCGGCTGCAAGCCCTGGCGCTGCCAGGCCATGCTTTGCTCGCACGCCTGGCGCATGACCCACTCGCCCACCGGCACGATCAGGCCGTTCTCCTCCATGATGGGAATGAAGCGGTCCGGCAGCACCAGGCCGTGGCCCGGGCGGCGCCAGCGCAGCAGCACTTCCATGCCGTGCAGGCGGCGCGTGGCGATATCGATGACGGGCTGGTAAAACAGTTCGAACTGCTGCAGCGCCAGCGCCGTGCGCAAGCTGCTTTCCAGGTCGAAGTGCAGGGCCGCCGCCTGGTTCATCGTCTGCGTGAAGAACTGGTAGTTGTTGCGGCCGTTGCCCTTGGCGTGGTACATGGCGGCATCGGCATGGCGCATCAGGGCGTCGACATCGCCGCCATCGTCCGGATACAGGCAGATGCCGATCGACGGCGTCACGTGCAGCACGTGGCCATCGAGCGGAAAGGCGGGCGTCAGCGCCTCGATGATCTTCTCGGCCACGCGCGCCGCTTCATCGGCGCCACGGATGCCCGGCACCAGCACGACGAATTCATCGCCGCCCAGGCGCGCCACCGTGTCGCTGGCGCGCACGGCGCCGCACAGCCGGGCGGCCACTTCCTTGAGCAGCAGGTCGCCCGTCATGTGGCCCAGCGAATCGTTGATGGTCTTGAAACGATCGAGGTCGATGAACATCACGGCCAGCTTGCGTTCCGAGCGCTGCGAAGCCAGCATGGCCCGCTCCAGCCGGTCCGACAGCAGCGCGCGGTTCGGCAAGCCCGTCAGGTTGTCGTGGTAGGCCATGTGGTGCACCCGCGCCTCGGCCTGGCGCCGCTCGACGATCTCGCCCTGCAGCAGCAGGTTGGCGCCGGCCAGTTCGGCCGTGCGTTCCTGCACCCGCAATTCCAGCTCGTCGCGCGCGCGGCGCACCGCCTCGGCCGCCTCGCGGCGCGCCGTCACGTCGTCGACCAGCCACACGGAACGGCCATGCGCATGCGCCAGGTCGAACGGCCGGCCGGACAGGCGCGCCCAGAAGCGGCTGCCATCCTTGCGCACCAGCTGGTACTCCGACATGTGCACCCTGCCCGCCTCGAAATCGCGCGCCGTCTCGCCGCGCGCCGCCTTCCACGCGGCCACGTCCGGGTACAGGGATTGCACCGACAGGCCGTTGATCTCGCCGGGTCCATAGCCGAACAGCTCTTCCATCTTGCTGTTGGCGCGCAAATTGTGGCCGCCCTCCACCACCGAGATGCCCAGCACGGCGCTGTCGAGGATGGCCTGGTTTTCCAGCAGCGCGTTGCGCAGGGATTCTTCGGCGCGCTTCGCTTCCGTGCGGTCCTCGATGATCCAGATGGTGCCGGCGGCGGGATCGTCCGGATTGACGACATAGGCGATCAGCTGCGCCCACAAGGTGCTGCCGTCGCGGCGCATCATCTCCACTTCCGTCTGGAAGGGCTTGGCCACCGACAGGAAGGGAAAGGCCGCCGCGCCCAGCAGGTCGTAGGACTGCTGCGACACGTACAGCGCGCGCCCGGGCAGGCCCAGCGCCTCGTCGCCGCTGTAGCCGAACATCGCCGCAAAGCCCAGGTTGTAGCGCGTGATCTGGCGGTTCTTGGTGTACAGGATGCTCACCGAGGCGTTCGTCATGATGGCCGCCACCTCCATCTGCGCCTGGCGGCTGGCCGTGATGTCTTCGAGGATCCAGATGGCGCCCTGCTCGCTGTGCGTCTGGTCGACGGCCTTGGCGCGGATGCGGCACCAGAACAGGCTGCCGTCGCGGCGGCGGAACAGCGACTCGTCCTGCTCGTACGGCAAGCCCTGCCCCAGCAGCGGCGTCGCTTGCACGCCAAACGCCTCGTAGGCGGCGGGCGAGGGAAACAGTTCGGCGGCGGGCAGTCCCTTCATCTCCTCCTGCGCGTAGCCGAACATTTCGGCGAAGCGGGGATTGCAGCGCAGGATCAGGCGCGAACGCGAAAACAGGATGCCGACGGAGGCGTTGTCGAGGATGGCCTGCTGCTCCAGCATCAGCTGGCGCGTGGCCTCCTCGGCCGCCTTCTGCGCGCTGCGGTCGTCGAACAGCCAGATCGTGTCGCGCAGCGCGCGGTCGGCCTGGCTCTCGGGATTCAGCACATAGCCATACGCCAGCGCCCAGAACGTCGAGCCGTCGCGGCGGCGCATCTCCATCTCGCCCTGGAACGGCAAGCCGCGCCGCAGCAGGGGCGCGGCCTGCCGCACCACGTTCTCGTAGGCCGCGCGCGACGGATACAGGTCGGCGACGGCCAGGCCCACGCCGCTGTCGCCATCGAAGCCGAAGCATTCCGCGAAGCGCCGGTTGTAGCGCAGCACGCCCTTGTCGCGCTGAAAACCGATGGCCAGCGGCGCGTTGTCCATTACGGCCTGCATTTCCAGCATGGCGCGGCGCAGCTGGTCTTCATCGCGCCGATGGTCGCTGATATCCTCGATGATCCACACCGTGCCGTCATGCGTATTGAGGGGATCGACGGCGCGCCCGTGCAGGCGGCTCCAGAACAAGGTGCCGTCCTGGCGCCGCAATTCCAGCTCCGTGCGGTATGGCTTGCCCTTCGAGAGCAGCGGCGCCGCTTCCAGCCCCAGCGCGCGGCAATGCTCGGCGGAGCGGTACAGCACCGCGCCCGGCATGCCCGTCAGCTGGTGGCGCGCATAGCCGAGCATCTCGGCGGCGCGGATATTGCACTCCTCGATGAAGCCCCCTTGGAAAACACGATGCCGACGGCGGCGCTTTCCAGATCGCCTGCTGTTCCAGCAAGGTCTTGCGCAAGGCTTGCTGGTCGCGCTGCTGCACGCGGATGTCGGCAAACACGAGGGTCGCGCCCGGCAAGCCATCGTCCACCAGCAGGGGCCTGGACCAGACCTGCACGGCGATGGCGCCCGCCTCCCCTTGCAGGCTGCTGTCCCAGTGCCGCTCGCGCCCGGCCGCGCCGAGCGCGCCGCGCAGCATGCTCGTGCTCGACGCGCGGTAGGCGTCCGTAAAACAGTCGGCCAGCAGGCGGCCCGTCACATCCCTGCCCAGCAAGGCGTTCAAGGCGCCATTCGCCGCCACCACCATGCCGCAGGCATCGCAGGCGCACGCGGGCAAGGCGATCAGCTGCAAGGCATCGGCGATGAAATCGGGACTGGTCGGTACGCGCTTCATGGACACCATGGATGGTTAAAGACAAAGTGAACATGTGCCTGGGGAAACACATTCTTCCAAGCATCATGGTGCTGCTAGATCATAAACCAGTTTCCCGCCGTTTTTTCATATTCCTTATTGGCAATATCTGAAACGCCACAGAGCATGTGCAACACGCCCGTTGCAACGGCGTTGCATGGCAAAAAATTGAAACAAATCGTTTAGAATAAAGCATGCGCCGCCCTCCCCAACCTCCGCTCGACCACCGCGACAAACCCGTCATCTGGACCGTTTCCGTCTCGCGGCTGTTCGACCTGTTCCGCGACATCACGCTCGAATACGACGACCTGGCGACGATCGAACCGATCAACCTGGGCTTCGACGACGCCGTGCGCCACATCCGCGAACGCATGGCCACGGAGCGCTGCGACGCCGTCATCGCGGCCGGTTCCAACGGCGCCTACCTGAAAGGCCGGCTGTCGGTGCCCGTCATCATCGCCAAGGCCAGCGGCTACGACGTGATGCAGGCGCTGGCGCGCGCGCGGCGCATTTCGCCGCACATCGGCGTCGTCACCTACCAGGACCCGATGCCGGAACTGGCCGAATTTGCCGCCACTTTCGGCTTCCGGATCGCGCAGCGCACCTACGCCACCGAGGAAGACGCGCGCGCGCAGATCAATGAACTGAAGGCCGAGGGCGTCAAGGCCATCGTCGGCGCGGGCCTCGTCACCGACCTGGCCGAGGAAGCGGGACTGGCCGCCGTCTTCGTGTATTCGGCCACGGCCATCCGGCGCGCCTTCGACGATGCGCTGGAACTGGCGCGCCTGACCCAGATCGAATCGAACCGGGGGCGGCGCGCGGTGGTGACCGACACCCTGCGCGCGCGCCATGGCCTGCACGATTTGCGCGGCGAATCGGAGGCGATGGAAGGGCTGCGCCAGTCGGTGGTGCTGTACGCCCGCTCGCCGGCGACGGTGCTGATCCAGGGCGAGACGGGCAGCGGCAAGGAACTGGTGGCGCAGGCGATCCACTGCGAAAGCCCGCGCAACCTGGGCGCGAACCGGCCCTTCATCGCCATCAATTGCGGTGCCATCGCCGAATCTTTGCTGGAATCGGAACTGTTCGGCCACGAGGACGGGGCCTTCACGGGCGCGCGCCGGGGCGGCCATGCGGGCCTGTTCGAGGCGGCCAACCACGGCACCCTGTTCCTCGACGAAATCGGCGAAATGCCGCTGGCCCTGCAAACGCGGCTGCTGCGCGTGCTGGAAGAGCGTGAAGTGGTGCGCGTGGGCGGCACGCGGCCCATCGCCATCAATGTGCGCATCATCAGCGCCACGCATTGCGACCTGGAGCAACGCATCCGCGAAGGACGCTTCCGCGCCGACCTGTTCTACCGCCTGGCCGTGCTGCGACTGCATTTGCCCGCCTTGCGCGAACGCGCCGGCGACATTCCCGGCCTGGCCGAATGGTCGCTGAAAAACGCGCTGGCCGCGCTGGGCGCCCGTCCGCACCCCAACCTGCACGCGGAAATCCAGGCTTGCGCGCCGCTGCTGCGCCGCTACGGCTGGCCCGGCAACGTGCGCGAACTGCGCAACCTGGCCGAGCGCCTGGCCCTGTTCCTGGCCGCCGAACCGCTGCAGGCGCTCACTCCCGCCTTCGTGCTCGGCGTGGCGCCGGAACTGGGCAACGCAGGCGGCACGGCGGCACCGGCGCCGGCGACCGCCGCGCCGCGCCTGGAGGACGAAAGCGCCAGCACCGTGCTGGCGCGCTTCGGCGGGCGCCGCGACGCCGCCGCCCATTACCTCGGCATCAGCCGCACCACCTTGTGGCGCCGCCTGCGCGCCGGCTGATTTTTTCACCCAGACGAACAACATCATGAAAGACTGGCCTCACCTGCACGATTTATGGCAGCGCTGCACGGGACACGCCGGCGCGACAGGCAAGCAGGGGCTGGCCCGCGACCAGCGGGACATCCAGGCCCTGTACGCGCGCGGCATTTCCATGGAAGACGCGCTGCACTTCCTGTATCAGCAACGCCCGACGCTGGAAGCCTTCCAGGCGTGGCTGGCTGGCCGCACGCGCGTCCGTCCGGCGCACGCCGCCAGTCCCCACCAGGACGTGCTGTCCGCCGCCGAGCTGCGCCATTTCGACGAGCACGGCTATCTGGTGCTGCGCGGCGCCGTGCCGCGCGCGCAGTGCCTCGCCGCACAAACGGCCATCTGGGACTACCTGGGCGCCTCCCCCGACGAGCCGGCATCGTGGTACCGGCCGCACCCGGGAAAACGGGGCCTGATGCTGCAGTTTTCCGACCATCCGGCCCTCGAGGAAAACCGCCACGGCGCGCACATACGCCACGCCTACCAACAATTGTACGGCGTCGGCACCGGTATCTACGCCAGCATCGACAAGGTGAGCTTCAATCCGCCGGAAACGCCGCAGCACCGCTTCCTTGGCAGCGCCCTGCACTGGGACGTCAGCCTGCAACAGCCGATTCCGTTCAAGCTGCAAGGCATGCTGTACCTGAGCGACTGTCCGGCGCAGCACGGCGCCCTTCACTGCGTGCCCGGCTTCCAGCGGCACGTGGCCGACTGGCTGCGGCAAGTGCCGCCCGGGCGCCAGCCGCGCGAATGGGCCGTCGAAGACCTGCGGCCCGTGCCCGTCGAAGGCATGGCCGGCGATTTCATCATCTGGCACCAGGCCCTGCCCCATTGCGCCACGCCCAACCGCGGCCCGGCGCCGCGCATGGTGCAATACCTGACCTACCATCCCGAACACTGCCAGGACCAGGATGCGTGGATCTGAGCCACGCATCCCGCCCTGCCGCCGCTCATCCCGCGGCGCTGGCGGCCGAACGCCCGCGCCGCTAGCATGGTCGTCAAGGAGGAGTACCCCATGAAACGTACACTGCAAACATTGATCTTGCTCAGTACCCTGCTGGCGGCTGGCGCCAGCCTGGCCGCCGCGCCCACGGTATTCACGGTCGACGTCACGGGCCAGGGGCGCCCGCTGATCCTGATTCCCGGCCTGGCCTCGTCGGGCGACGTCTGGCAAGGCACGGTGGCGCGCCTGTGCGGGCCGCACACCGCGCGTCAATGCCACGTGCTGACCCTGGCCGGCTTTGCCGGCGTGGCGCCCATCGAAGGCGACTTGCTGGCGCAGGCGGAGCAGCAGCTGGCCGCCTACATCGTGGCGGAAAAACTGGGCCAGCCATCCTCGGGCATAGCCTTGGCGGCTTCCTGGCCCTGAAAATGGCCATCGACCACCCGGCCCGGACGGGCAAGCTGCTGATCGTCGACTCGCTGCCGGCACTGGGCGCGGCGCAAATGCCAGACGCCACGCCGCCGCAGCTGCAAGCCTTGGCAACGCAGATGCAAGCAGCCATGCGCGCACAGGATGACGCCACCTACGCCGCCAGCCAGCGCCGCACCATCGCCGGCATGGCGACGGCGACGGCCGACGTGGAACGCATCATCGGCTGGGGCCAGCGCTCGGACCGCGAAAGCGTCATCAGCGCCATGGGCACGCTGATGGCCAGCGACCTGCGCCAGGACCTGGTGAAAGTGCAATCGCCCACGCTGGTGCTGGGCACCTGGATCGCCTACAAGGACTATGCGCCGCGCGCCGCCATCGAAGCGACCTTCCAGCAGCAGTACCGCCAGTTGCCGGGCGTGCAGATCGCGCTGGCCGACACGGCGCGCCACTTCATCATGTACGACCAGCCGGACTGGATGTATGCGCGCATCGAACAGTTCCTGGACTAAGCGGTGAGCGCGCCCGTGCAACGTCCGCCGCTGCTGGCCAGGATCAACTGGTACTGGACCTTCCAGCTGGCCGGCTGGGGCGCGCTCGCCCTGTTCAACAGCGTGTATGGCGGCTCCTCGCAGCTGCGCATCTCGTGACGATTGCCTGCTGGGGATCGCTGGACGGGCTGCTGCTGTCGCACCTGTGGCACGGCGTCCTGCGCCGGCGCGGCTGGGCGGCGAACGGTTTGCGCTGGAAACGCATCGTGCCGGCGCTGGCCCTGCTGGCCCTCATCCAGACGGCCAGCGTGACGGCCGCCTTCCACGTCATGTATCCGCCCGATGTCTTGCGCGGCCTGGCCTGGCTGCCCGGCGCGCTGCTGTTCTGGTTCGGGGTCTTCCTGACCTGGACGGTGTTTTACTTCACCGCGCTGTCGCAAGGTCTTCATCAAGGATGGGGAACGCTGCTGGTTTGTCGCGTTTGACGATATCCGCCTGCTGGAATCGGAAGGCACACACACGCGTGCATTTCGGCGCGCAGCAGCCGCTGATGCTGCGCACCAACCGGCGCCAGATCGTCAACCTGGCGCAGGTGGCGCAAGTGGCGCCGAACGCCGCCGACGGCCTCGACCTGCGCCTGCTGGACGGCAGCGTGATCGAGGTGCCGCGCCGCCGCGCGCAGCAGTTCAAGGCCGCCTGCGGCCTGTAGCCGGACTACTTGAGCGCGGGGATCGGCTGCGCCTGGAACGCGGGGCGCGGCTGCTCCTTGAGCTTTTTGCCAGCATGTCGAGCGCCACTTCCAACTGGCGGTCGGCGCCATTGAAGGTGGCGTGCGGCGGATTTTCCACCTCAACGTCCGGCACCACACCCACGCCTTCGATCAGCCACTGGCCGTCGATGCCGAACTGGCCGTTTTCCGCCACGCGCGCCATGCCATTGTCGGCCAGGCGCGTATTGTCGCTCAGCCAGACGCCGGCGCCGGCCGTGCGCTTGCCCACCAGCGGCGCCAGTTTCAATGCCTTGATGCCGGCGGCGAAGGTCTCGCCGTCGGAATACGTGAGTTCATCGACCAGCACCACCAGATGGCCGCGGAAGGTGTTCTGCATGTTCGACGACGGCTGCACACCCGGCGGCGCCCAGTAGGCCCAGGCCTTGCGCAGCAGTTTTTCGATGATCCAGCTGTCGATATTGCCGCCGTTATTGCGCCGCACGTCGATGATCAGGCCTTCGCGGTTGATGTTGGCGTAAAAATCACGCGCGAACGAGGCGATGTCATTGGCCCCCATGGCGCGCAGGTGCAGGTAGCCGATGCGTCCCTGCGAGACGGTGGCCACCTGCTCGGCGCGGCTCAATTCCCAGTCGCCATAGCGCAGCGCCGTCTGTTTAGCCATGTTGACGGGCGTGACGATGACGGCGCGCGGCGCGCCCTTGCCATTACCCCGCTTGACCTGCAACAAGACCTGCTTGTCGGCCTGGTTCAGCAGCAGGTCGCTGATGTCGCGCACGCCCAAGACGTCCTTGCCGTTGACGGCCGTGATCACGTCGCCTTCGCGCACGTCGACTTCGGGCCGCGACAGCGGTGCGCGCGCCGATGGCAGTTCCGCCTCGCTGCGGTAGACATGCTCGACCCGGTAGCCCTCGTTTGTCCGCGCCAGCACGGCGCCCAGGCCCGCCGGCGCGCCTTCCTGCTCCGTGCGGCGCAATTCGCCGGGACGGATCTGCGAATGCAGGGCGCCCACTTCGGCCACCATCATGCCCAGCACGTCATTGAGCTCGGCCCGGTCCGTGACCCGCTCGACCAGCGGCGCATACTTGTCGCGCGCCGCCTTCCAGTCCACGCCCCGCATCTTCGCGTCGTACAGGAAATCGCGGTGCAAGCGCCAGGCATCGTTGAACATCTGCTTCCATTCCAGGCGCGGGTTCGACACAAACGTCCAGTCGTCGACTTTTACCTTCGCCTTTGACAGGTCGGACGGCAGCTTGGCGCCCGCCTCGATCACCAGCATCTCGCCCGGGCCCGTAGCTGCCGCCGTGCGGTAATACAAATGCTTTTTATCCTGCGCCAGATCGAATTCACGCACGTTGGCCACCAGCAGTTCCGGCTTGGAGCCGGTATTGCCAATCGCCAAAGTCTTCAGGCTGGACTTGTTCTCGCCGCTTTCCCGTTCGAGGAAATACAGGCGCTTGTCATCCATGGCCAGCGCGCTGTAATTGCCCGCCGCCAGCGGTACTTCGTACAGGCGCCCGGCCAGCCCCTTGAAGACGACGTCCGGCAGGGCGGCCGGCGCTTTTTTCACGGCCGTCTTGCCGCCCGCCTTTTCCAATGCCTTTTCCGCCGCCGATTCGGCCGCCTTTTCATCATCCGTCTCGGCCGGTTTTACACCCGGACGGCTCAGCTCATCGTCGGGCTGGAAGGGGAAACGGTTGCCCGGCTGCAGCGCCAGCGCATACACGCCGATGCGCTTGTCGAACACGGGGCCCATGTTGCGGTCGCCCCACGGTGAACCGTTGGCCAGCTGGAAATTGCGCGCCGACATGAAATACAGCCAGCGCCCGTCCGGCGAAAACACGGGCGAAGCGGAGGTATAGCGGTCGCTGGTGACGAACTGCAACTGCTTCGATGCGAGGTTATACAGGCCGATCTGCTCGCGCTGCTCGTTGCTGGCCACGCGTACGATGGCCAGGTGACGGCTGTCGGGCGACCATTGCACTTCGTCGTGCTTGTCCACGCCCGCCTTGCCCGCATCATCGATCAACTGGTTGCCCCTGGTGGCCAGGTCCAGCAGCCAGAAACGGCCCTTCTTGTCCGTGTGCGCCAGCCAGCGCCCGTCCGGCGACGGGTACAGCTTCCAGCGGTGATTGTCTCCCTGCGTCGTCAGTTGCTCGCCCTTGCCCGAGCCATCGGCGGCGTACTTCCAGATTTCGTTCTCTCCGCTCGTGTCGACGATGGCGAACACGGATTTCTCGTCGCTGGAAAAGACGGCGTCGCGCGCCCGCGCCCCTTCGGGAATGGCGATGTCGACGCGGCGCTGACTGCCCGTGCCGGCGATGCTGACGCGCCCGCGAGCGGTGAGGATGATGCGCTCATCCTTGCCGGACAGCTGGACATTGCTCAGGGTATCGAGCGGCGAGCGGATCTGGCGCGCGCGCTGCTGGTCGAAATCGGACACGAGGCTGATCGGCAATGGCGATGAGTCCATCCCTGCGGCCAGGTCCAGTACCCGCAGGTCTGCGCCCAATTGATACACAATCTTGCCGTCGCCCAGCTGCGCGTTGCGCACGTCCCACTGCGTGTGGCCGGTCAAGGCGCGGCGGTCGGAGCCGTCGGGCAGCATGCTCCACAGATTGTCGCTGCCGCCCGCGTCGCTGATGTAATAGACGCGGCCCTGCCACCACATGGGGCGCTTGTTGTTGCCCGCCAACACGGCAGGCTCCGTATGCATGGGCACAGCCTCGCCCTTGCCGTCGAGCTCATAGCGCCACAGCGTGGCATGCGCGCCGCCCCGGTAGTTGCGTACATTGTCGTTGGTCATGGCCAGGCCGAAACGCGTGAAGAACAGCGTCTTGCCGGCATCGTCGAGCACGGCGTCGTTGGCGTCGGCCACGGGAAACACGCGCCGCGTCTGTTTCACGGGATCGATGGCGGCGACGATGCGGCGCGAGGCGGGACCGTCCGTATTTTGCGTGCTGACCAGCACTTCGCCCTGCGCCGTCCAGCCCAGCACCAGCACGCCGCCATTGTCAAAGGAAATACGGCGCGGCAAGCCGCCGGCCAGCGGCATCACATACGCTTCCTGCGCCCCTTCATAGGCGGCGGAAAACGCCAGCCACTGGCCGTCGCGCGAAATCGCCGCGTTCGTTTCATAGCCGGGATGCGTGGTCAAACGCTGCGCCGCGCCGCCGCGTAGATTGCTTTTCCACAAGTCGCCTTCGGCCGTGAAGACGACGGTATCGCCGCGCACGGCGGGAAAACGGAAATAACTGCCGGCGGACGCGGCAGCGGCGGCGTTGCCCAGCAAGCCGGCGGAAAACAACAGGAAGGCAAGAGTACGGGAAATTTTCATGTGAGCATCCAGATAGCGGTCAGGTGGCATGGACATCATGTCGATACCGGACAGCAATTCTGGCATAACTACGGCCAAAGAAAACCTTCTTAAAACCTTCTTTATTGCCCATAAAAACGTAAAAAAACCCGCATCACTTGCGTGCGCGGGTTTTTTGTTGACAGCAGGAAGTTTATTCCACTTCCACCGTTTCCGGTGCCGCCGTCGGCGCCGCGTCTGGCGGTTCCGGGAATTCCAGCAAGACCTGCTCCTTGTCGTCGAGGTCGACGGTGACCCGTCCGCCCGTGACCAGGCGGCCGAACAGCAGTTCGTCGGCCAGCGCCTTGCGGATCATGTCCTGGATCAAACGCGCCATCGGCCGCGCGCCCATCAGCGGATCGAAGCCCTTCTTGCCGAGGAAAGCACGCAGCTTCTCGGTAAACACGGCTTCGACCTTTTTCTCGTGCAACTGCTCTTCCAGCTGCATGAGGAACTTGTCGACCACGCGCAGGATGATTTCCTGGTCCAGCGCGCGGAAGCTGATGGTCGCGTCGATGCGGTTGCGGAATTCCGGCGTGAACATACGCTTGATGTCGGCCATCTCGTCGCCGGCCTGCTTCGAATTGGTGAAGCCGATCGACGTCTTTTGCAGGCTTTCCGCACCCGCATTGGTCGTCATGATGATGATCACGTTGCGGAAATCGGCTTTGCGGCCATTGTTGTCCGTCAAGGTGCCATGGTCCATGACTTGCAGCAGGATATTGAAAATGTCCGGATGGGCTTTTTCAATTTCATCGAGCAGCAAGACCGCATGCGGCTTCTTGGTGATCGCTTCCGTCAGCAAGCCGCCCTGGTCGAAACCGACGTAGCCCGGCGGCGCGCCGATCAGGCGGCTGACGGCGTGGCGCTCCATGTATTCGGACATGTCGAAACGGATCAGCTCGATACCGAGGATGAAGGCCAATTGCTTGGCCACTTCGGTCTTGCCGACGCCGGTCGGACCGGAGAACAGGAAGGAGCCGATCGGCTTGTCCGTCTTGCCCAGGCCGGCACGGGCCATCTTGATGGCCGAGGCCAGCGCGTCGATGGCTGGATCTTGCCCGAACACGACATTGCGCAAGTCGCGGTCGATCGTCTGCAGCTTGCTGCGGTCGTCCTGGTTGACCGTTTGCGGCGGAATGCGCGCGATCTTGGCGATGATGTCCTCGATCTCGGCCTTGCCGATGGTTTTCTTTTGCTTCGACTTCGGCAG
This sequence comes from Janthinobacterium sp. C22, assembly GCF_057919405.1. Classification (NCBI taxonomy): domain Bacteria; kingdom Pseudomonadati; phylum Pseudomonadota; class Betaproteobacteria; order Burkholderiales; family Oxalobacteraceae; genus Janthinobacterium; species Janthinobacterium sp. C22. Next base: position 5,626,347 of record NZ_CP193659.1, read on the forward strand.
GATGCGCTGCGCCGCGCCCGCTTCATCGATGACGTCGATCGCCTTGTCCGGCAGATGGCGGTCGTTGATGAAGCGCGCCGCCAGTTCGGCCGCCGTCGACAGGGCCGAGGCCGAGTATTTCACGCCATGGTGCTCTTCGAAGCGCGATTTGAGGCCGCGCAGGATTTGCACGGTTTGCTCGACGGTCGGCTCGTTGACGTCCACTTTCTGGAAGCGGCGGGAGAGCGCATGGTCTTTCTCGAACACGCCGCGGAATTCCGTGTACGTGGTCGCGCCGATGCACTTCAATTGACCGTTGGCCAGCGCCGGTTTCAGCAGGTTGGATGCGTCCAGCGTGCCGCCCGACGCCGAGCCCGCACCGATGATGGTGTGGATCTCGTCGATGAACAGGATGCCGTTCGGATTATCCTTCAACTGCTTGAGCACGGCTTTCAGGCGCTGCTCGAAGTCGCCGCGGTACTTGGTACCGGCCAGCAAGGCGCCCATGTCCAGCGAATACACGACGGCATTCTGCAGGATTTCCGGCACATCGCTTTGCGTGATGCGGTAGGCCAGGCCTTCGGCGATGGCCGTCTTGCCCACGCCCGCCTCGCCCACCAGCAGCGGATTGTTCTTGCGGCGGCGGCACAGGATCTGGATCACGCGGTCGACTTCTTCCTCGCGGCCGATCAGCGGGTCGATCTTGCCTTCGGCGGCGGCCTTGTTCAGGTTTTGCGTGAACTGGTCGAGCGGACTTTCCTTCGGCTGGCCGTCGACGGGCGCTTCTTCCACGCCTTCGGAGGCTTTCGCGCTTTCCGTCGACTGGTCCTTGCGCACGCCGTGCGAAATGAAATTGACCACGTCCAGGCGCGTCACGCCCTGCTGGTGCAGGTAGTAGACCGCATGCGAATCCTTTTCGCCGAAGATGGCCACCAGCACATTGGCGCCCGTGACTTCCTTCTTGCCGTTCGAGGCGGACTGGACGTGCATGATGGCGCGCTGTATCACGCGCTGGAAACCAAGCGTCGGCTGGGTGTCGACTTCGCCCGTGCCAGGCACGGTCGGCGTGTTATCGCCGATGAAATTGGTGAGGGTCTTGCGCAGGTCCTCTATATTGACCGCGCAGGCACGCAATACCTCGGCAGCGGAGGGATTGTCCAGCAGTGCCAGCAGTAAATGCTCAACCGTGATGAATTCGTGCCGTGCCTGCCGAGCTTCGACAAACGCCATGTGCAAACTTACTTCTAATTCCTGCGCAATCATACTTCCTCCATCACGCACTGCAGGGGTGCCCCGCCTTGCGCGCATGCGTTAAAACGAACTCCACTTTGGTACACGCTATATCTTTAGAGAACACGCCGCACACTCCTTTGCCGTAGCGATGAACACTGAGCATGATTTGCGTCGCCGTTTCACGGTCCTTGTTGAAATACTCCTGAATGATGGCCACCACAAATTCCATCGGGGTGTAGTCGTCATTGAGCAAGGCCACCTGGTAGAGCGGTGGCGGCTTCAGCACTTGCCGCTCCAGCAGGGTTTCTGTGTCGTGCTTGGTTGCCATACGCTTATTCTAATGCTTTCACAGTGGTTGTCATGCGCAATATCTACGCCTTTCCAATTGTTTTCAATCTTACGCGTTTTCTTAATATTGCGCAGATGGCGACCTTGCTGTCAAAATCAAGAGTTGCTTTTTTGGTTCTCGTGAAGAATTTGGCAATATCGATGGAAAAGCGCTTGACTTCATTATTTATTCCGCCAACAATGCTGTATCGACTGTTGCAGTAATGTACAGCTTGATAAGAAGTGAGACGTCGAGGAGGGGGCAAGAAGCTTCTTGCTTTTATGGCTCGTGTGATTTGTTTTAATTTTGAAAGTTCTTTTTATGGCAACAGGTACAGTTAAGTGGTTCAATGATTCCAAAGGTTTTGGCTTCATCACTCCAGATGATGGCGGCGAAGATTTGTTTGCTCATTTCTCCGCGATCAACATGAACGGTTTCAAGACCCTCAAAGAAGGTCAAAAAGTTCAATTCGAAGTCACGCAAGGCCCTAAAGGCAAGCAAGCTTCCAACATCCAGGCAGCCTAAGCATCGCCGGCCCTCAGATGTGAAAAACCCCGTTTCCTTGAAGCGGGGTTTTTTTCGTCCGCAGGGTGCGCTGCACCCTGCCCGCCCCTCTTTTACATGTGCTCGATCATCACCTCGCCGAAACCGGAGCACGACACTTGTGTCGCGCCTTCCATCAGGCGGGCGAAATCGTAGGTGACGCGCTTCGAGGCGATCGACTTTTGCATCGAAGAAATGACCAGGTCGGCCGCTTCCAGCCAGCCCATGTGGCGCAGCATCATTTCCGCCGACAGGATCAGGGAACCGGGATTCACGTAATCCTTGCCCGCGTACTTCGGCGCCGTGCCGTGCGTCGCCTCGAACATGGCGACGGAATCGGACAGGTTGGCGCCCGGCGCGATGCCGATGCCGCCCACTTGCGCCGCCAGCGCGTCGGAAATGTAATCGCCGTTCAGATTCAGGGTGGCGATGACGCTGTATTCGGCCGGACGCAGCAAGATCTGTTGCAGGAACGCGTCAGCAATCGAGTCCTTGACGATGATGTCGCGGCCCGTCTTCGGATTCTTGAACTTGCACCATGGACCGCCATCGATCAGCTCGGCGCCGAATTCCTTTTGCGCCAGCGCATACGCCCAGTCGCGGAAGCCGCCTTCCGTGTACTTCATGATGTTGCCTTTGTGCACGATCGTCACGGAGGGCTTGTCATTGTCGATCGCGTACTGGATGGCCTTGCGCACCAGGCGCTGCGTGCCTTCGATGGACACGGGCTTGATGCCCAGGCCCGACGTGGCCGGGAAGCGGATTTTCGTCACGCCCATTTCATTGACGAGGAAATCCATCAATTTCTTCGCTTCGGGCGAGCCTTGCTGGTATTCGATGCCGGCGTAGATATCTTCCGAGTTTTCGCGGAAAATCACCATGTCCGTCTTTTCCGGCTCTTTCACGGGCGACGGCACGCCCGTGAAGTAGCGCACGGGACGCAGGCAGACATACAGATCGAGCTGCTGGCGCAGGGCCACGTTCAGCGAGCGGATGCCGCCGCCGACGGGCGTGGTCAGCGGGCCCTTGATGGAAACCACGTAATCCTTCAGCACCTGCAAGGTTTCTTCCGGCAGCCACACATCGGGGCCGTACACATTCGTCGATTTCTCGCCCGCGTAGATTTCCATCCAGCTGATCTTGCGCGCGCCGCCGTAGGCCTTGGCCACGGCCGCGTCGATCACCTTGATCATGACCGGGCTGATATCGATGCCCGTGCCATCGCCTTCGATGAAGGGAACGATGGGATTATCTGGTACATTCAGCGAAAAATCGGCGTTGACGGTGATTTTTTGGCCGTCAGCAGGTACAGTGATATGTTGATACATCGTGATCTCCGAAGTGGGACACGCCGCAGGCGGATAACACTGGCCGGCGACGCGCTCTGCGGTTGCAGAGTTTACAAAAACAAGTCCGAACAGGGCGGCAACAACGCACTTTAGCAGGAAAGAACAGCCGGGCCATCCGCGGCGCCAAAGAACCTCGCTGCCATACGGCCCATGTCTTCTATAAGACATAAGACTTATATTTCACATTATGCACCACTATCTTACAGGGCGCCACGCTTTTGCGGCGCCAACCAGCAGCCACCCTCGCCTACATCAATTCCTCTACCAGCATGCCACTCATCCTCTTCAATAAACCATTCCAGGTCCTGTGCCAGTTTTCGCCGCAGGACGGCCGCGCCACCCTGGCCGACCACCTCACCATTCCCGGCATCTACCCGGCCGGCCGGCTCGACGCCGACAGCGAAGGCTTGTTACTGCTGACGGACGACGGCCGCCTGCAGCACGAGATCAGCCACCCGGACCGCAAGGAAGCGAAAACCTATCTGGTGCAGGTCGACGGCGTGCCCGATGCGGCCAGCCTGGCGCGCCTGCAGGCGCCGCTGGACCTGGGCGACTTCATCACCAAGCCATGCAAGGCCGTGCGCATCGCCGAGCCGGACTGGCTGTGGCCCCGCAATCCGCCCATCCGCGCGCGCGCCGACAAGCCCACTTCATGGCTGGCGATCACCTTAAAAGAAGGAAAGAACCGGCAAGTGCGGCGCATGACGGCCGCCGTCGGCCTGCCCACCCTGCGCCTGGTGCGCAGCGCCATCGGCCCGTTCTCGCTGGCCAGCCATCCGCTGTTGCCCGGCGAATGGTGCGAGGTGCCGGCCGAGAACATTGGCAAGGCGTGAACAGGACAAGAAAAACGGTTTCGGTACCGAAATTTTTCCAATAAGCATTATTTATTTTTAGATAATGCATTAAAATCATCCGACCTTAACATGACGGAAAAGGAAAGATGATGACAAAAGTAATATTCACCCTGGCCGCTTCCCTGCTTGCCGGCGCCGCACTGGCCCAGTCGGGCGCCCAGGTGCACGCTTCCGCCGCGACCGATGCCGTCAAGCCGCCACCCGCATCGGCAGCCAGCCACGCATCGGCAGCCACCGATGCCAGCAAGCCCGTGCCGCCGGCGTCGGCCTCCGTCAACGCATCGGCCGCGACGGACGCGGCCCGCTCCGGCGCATCCGCCAAGGCCTCGGCCGCAACCGACGCGCCGCGCCTGATTCCCCAGGCGCGCAAGACGAAGCAGCCGGCCGCTGAAGCGGGCAAACCAGTGAAATAAACGCCGTTCCCGGGGTGACGGCAGCGACCATGTTGCTGTAACCCCACGTTTTCGATGCGGCCAAGCAACACGCTTGACCAGGCGGCCGCCAGCATGGCTTAATCGCCGCTTCGCAGCCGCCCATCCCGCCCCATGAAAAATCCCCTTCGCCGCCTCAGCCTGTCCATCGCCCTGCTGTCTTGCGCCGGCATGGCCCAGGCGCAAACAAAGAGCTTGCAGCTGTCGGCCGGCATGCATCTGATCCAGGCGGAAGTGGCGGCGACAGAAGAGCAACGCGAACAGGGGTTGATGTACCGTGAAAAGATGCCGGCGAATGCGGGCATGCTGTTTGTCTTTGGCAACCCATCGACGCAATGCATGTGGATGAAGAACACGCCGCTGCCCCTGTCGGTGGCCTTTATCGATGCCGGCGGCAAGATCGTCAACATCGAAGACATGCAGCCGCACACGCTCGACAGCCATTGCTCCACGAAGACCGTGCCCGTGCGCTATGCGCTGGAAATGCACCTGGGCTGGTTCAAGCAAAAGAACATCAAGCCGGGCATGAGCATCGGCAACCTGCCGGCGGCACGCTAGGTCGCGCCCCGTCCGATAGCGGACGGGAGCACAAAAAACCCGCAAGAAAACGGTGAAAAACGCGAAAAAACCCGCCAGAACGAATCTGCGGGTTTTTGCTTTTCAACCAGTGCCAGCGTACCGGCACAGGCAAGGCCGCCGTGGCGGCTTGCCTGCTGGCGAATATTAAGCGGACAGTGCTTTCAAAGCGGCTGCCAGACGGCTCTTATGGCGAGCTGCCTTGTTTTTGTGGATGATCTTCTTGTCAGCGATACGGTCGATGGTCGACACGGATGCCTGGAAGATTGCAGCAGCAGCTGCCTTGTCGCCGCCCTGGATCGCTTTGCGAGCAGCTTTGATAGCCGTGCGCAAGGTCGAACGTTGGGACGAATTGTGTGCGTTTTGCTTAACTGCTTGACGAGCGCGTTTGCGCGCTTGTGCGGTATTTGCCATGGAATTTCCTAAAACAGGGTCAAAGTGCGTTTGCAAACATTAGTGTTTGCCAACCGGTGCGTTCTGTGCGTCTGCCGAACCATGTGTGCCAAACCAGTGCCTGTCAAACATTAGTGTCTGCGTAACAGAATTCTGTACAGCCTTCGATTATAGCGATATTTTCAAGCGGGGGCAAATCAAAAAACCGGGTATCGCGTCAAAAACACGTGAAAATGGGCCTGGCAAGGGCGAATCGGCGGCAATTGTTACCATATTTTAACCGTTTGCCAGTACCGCGCCCGGCTATAATCTGGCCCCATGAACTTGCTTAAAACCCTCGCCGCCATTTCCAGCATGACCATGCTGTCCCGTGTAACCGGATTATTGCGCGAAAGCCTGTTCGCGCGCGCCTTTGGCGCCGGCGCCTACACGGATGCCTTCATTGTTGCCTTCCGCATTCCCAACCTGTTGCGCCGCCTGTTTGCCGAGGGCGCGTTCTCGCAAGCCTTCGTGCCGATCTTGTCAGAATACAAGAACCAGCATGGACAGGAAGCGAGCAAGCAATTGGCCGACCATGTGGCCACCACGCTCGTCTGGGCCACCCTGCTCGTCTCCGCCATCGGCATCGCCGGCGCGCCGTGGTTCGTCTACGTGATCGCCACGGGCCTGTCCAAGGACCCGGGCGCCTTCGACGCGGCCGTGTGGATGACGCGGCTGATGTTCCCTTATATTACCTGCATGTCCTTCGTGGCCCTGGCCGGCGGCATCTTGAACACCTGGCGCGAATTCAAGATTCCCGCGTTTACGCCGGTGCTGCTGAATTTATCATTCATCGCCGCCTCGCTGTTCCTCGCGCCATATTTAAAACAGCCGATCTACGCCATGGCCATCGCCGTGTTCGCCGGCGGCTTGCTGCAGGTGGCCATCCAGATTCCCGCGCTGATCAAGATCGGCATGCTGCCGCGTCTGTCGATCAATCCCGCCATCGGCCTGTCCGACGGCGGCGTGCGCCGCGTGCTGAAAAAGATGGGACCGGCCGTGTTCGCCGTCTCGGCCGCCCAGATCAGCCTGATGATCAACACGAGCATCGCCTCGCGTCTGGCCGAAGGCAGCATTTCCTGGCTGTCGTATGCGGACCGCCTGATGGAGTTCCCCACCGCCATGCTGGGCGTGGCCCTGGGCACCATCTTGCTGCCCAGCCTGTCGAAAGCGAACGTGGATGGTGACAAGGCGGAATACTCGGCCCTGCTGGACTGGGGCTTGCGCCTGACCTTTTTGCTGGCCCTGCCCGCCGCCGTCGGCATGGCGACCCTGGCCACGCCGCTGATCGCCACCCTCTTCCATTATGGCAAATTTACGGCCGAATCCGTGACCATGTCGACGCAGCCGCTGGTGGCCTACAGCCTGGGTTTGATCGGCATCATCCTCGTGAAAACCCTGGCGCCCGCCTTCTATGCACGCCAGGACATCCGCACGCCCGTGAAAATCGCCATCGGCGTGCTGATCGCCACGCAGCTGATGAATCTGCTATTCGTGCCCTACATCGCCGTGGCCGGTCTGGCCCTGTCGATCGGACTGGGCGCCTGCCTGAACGCCAGCTTCCTGTACTGGGGCTTGCGCAAGCGCGGCATCTACCAGCCGAAACCGGGCTGGGCCAAGTTTTTCCTGCGCCTGCTCCCGGCGCTCTGCGTCATGGGCGGCGTGGCAGTCCTGGGCGCCACGCGCGTCGACTGGATCGCCATGCAAGCCCATCCGCTGCTGCGGGCAGGCACGCTGGCCCTGGTGGTGGCCCTGTGCGGCGTGGCGTACTTTGCCACCTTGTTCCTCGTTGGCTTCCGCTTCCGCGACTTCAAACGCCACGCGTGACAAGCTGCGCAGGACGTTGTTGCCGGCGTCTCGCCGTACTGGCGTACTGTCTTCGACTTGGCGCCTGGTCCTGCGCAGCCTGTCCAGATTGCGCAGGATGTTGTTGCCGGCGTCTCGCCATACTCGCGTACTGTCTTCGACTTGGCGCCTGGTCCTGCACAGCTTGTCCAGATTGCGCAGGACATTCTTGCCGGAGCTTTGCCGTACTGGCGTACTGTCTTCGACTTGGCGCCTGGTCCTGCACAGCTTGTCCAGATTGCGCAGGATGTTGTTGCCGGAGCTTTACCGTACTGGCGTACTGTCTTCGACTTGGCGCCTGGTCCTGCACAGCTTGTCCAGATTGCGGCAGGATGTTGATGCCGGCGTACTGCCTTGCACAAATGATCCAGACGAAAAAAACCCGCCGAAGCGGGTTTTTTCATTACAGCGTAAGCTTAAGCAGCTTTCTTGGCGCGGCGGCGTGCCACGGCGCCAACCAGCGCCAGGCCGCCGAGCAGCATGCCATAGGTTTCTGGTTCCGGTACTGGCAGGGCCGAAACCGTGCCTACGTACTGAACATTTTTCACCAGGGTCAGGCCCGTGACTTGCACCGTGTAAGTGCCTGCGGCCAATTGACCTGCCCAGCTCAGATTCTGGATACCGCTAGCTGTGCTCTTGGCCAGGTCGCCATAGCCGACCAGGGTAGCGGCGAAATCCTTGATCGCGCCGTTAGCAACAGAGAACGTTTGCAGTGCACCGAACGAGGTCGACGATGGGGCCAGCAACTGGAAGGTCCACGAATCATTGATCTCCGAATTGATAGCGAACTTCGTCGTGAAAGCCGACAGGGTGTCCGAACCGGTTGGGTCCAGGATGCCCAGGTCGTAGGTTGCCGCCGACGCGCTGAACGATGCTGCTGCCATGATGCCTGCAGCGATAAATTTCAATTTCATAGCTTATCCCTTAAAAAGTAATTTATGGCTGCAATGCGCAGGCCACCAATAGTTTTAGTACCGGAAGTACTGAACAGGATGGTAGCATAATTGCATCAAATTACTTATAAATATTTTATCGAAGTTTCGTTTGAGATAACTATTTTCATAATGAAATATTTGCCACTATCCATGAATTTCTGGAGAAAAATAGTTGCCAGTGCATACATCTATTTTTCCCATGTTTTACGGTGAAAGTGCCTGCTCGGCCGTGTTTTCATCGACATTTTGCGCGTCAGGCTGCTCAACTGGCTCTGGCGGTGGCTGTTCTTGCGGTGGGGTAACAGGGCGGGAAAACAACGGTGCTGCCGGCAAAGCGGGAGCGATGCCAGGCGCCTCGGCCGCCGGCATGCCCGACACCGCCGCAGCCGGGGTGGTTTGCCCTCGGGCCTCCAGCATAAAGTGCCACTCCGAAAAATGGGCCTTGCCTTCGAAGCCGGCAAACCTGGCCTCGAAATTGCCAACCTTTAATGGCGCTGCCTTCGACAGGCTGTGCACGCCAATGATGCCGTTGCTGCCGGGTTGGTACAGCAAGCCCCACTCGGCACGCCCCGTGATGGGGTCGACGAACAACTTGCGCAGATGCCGGCGCAATTGGGGCGTACGGGGATCGCGCAGCAAGGCGGCCAAGGTCGGCGGCTGTTGCGGCTGGCCCGGCGGCGTGGCGGCCGCATAGCTGTAGAGGGCATCCGCAAACTGCGCGCCGATGTCGAGCAATTCCTGCTCGGCCGCCTGGCGCTGCAGCAAGGAACCCATCTTCAGGCCAGCCGCCCCTGTCAGGCCCAGGACGGCCACCAGGATGATTAGCCCCAGGTAGGTAAAACCGCGCTGGCGGCGCGCAGAACGGTACATGGCCGCTACCAGTCGGCGAACGGCGTGCCGCTGCGATCCTTGCCGGGCGCGCCGCTTTTCACGTCATACACCTGGCCCGGCGTGTCGTCGGGCGGCGGCACGATCAGCCAGCTGCTGTCGCTGTCCGTGATGGGATCGATGGGCATGGCGCGCAGGTATTTCTTTTCCACCAGTTGCTCCAGCGAATCGGGGTAGCGCCCCGTATCGCCGTGGAACTGGTCGATGGTCGTGCGCAGGTTGCGCAAGTTGTCGGCCAATACGGTTTCCTTCGCCTTGTCGAGGCTGGGAAAGTAGCGCGGCACGGCCAGGGTCAGCAGCAGCGCCACGATACCGAGCACGACCAGCAGTTCGATCAGGGTAAAGCCGCGCGCGCGGCGCGGGGCGTTTTCAGCGGGCATGGTTCACCATAGACGGTAAGGCACGTCGTTCAAGCCGGTCTTGCCGGAGGTGGAATACACATCGTACACATCGTCGCCCTCGCGCGGCTCGGTCGCTTCGCTGGCGTAGCTGCGCTTGCCCCAGGTTTGCGCATCGCTCAAGCCCGCGTCCCCATTGAACGGGTCGCGCGGCACGCGGCGCAGGAAAAACAGCTTGCTGCGCTTCGGATTGCGCTGGTCCGGCACGCCCTCGACCAGCAGTTCCAGGCTTTTCGGATAGCCGCTGGCATCGGCCGCGCGCAGGATGCGGCCCTCGTCGCCGGCCCGCTTATAGGCGTCGAGCCCCTGGCGGATCTCGCGCAGCGCGCGCCGCAATTCCTGCTCCTGGCGCCGCTGCACCGTCACTTGCGTGACGGGGATCACCAGGGTGGCCAGCACGCCCAGGATGGCCAGGGTCACCAGCAGTTCGATCAGGGTGAAGCCGCCCTGCGCGCGCACCACGCTCATTTGGCGGGCGGCGGCACCACGGGCACCGGCTGGCTCGACGACAGGGGCAAGGGCGCCGCCTGCAGCGGCACGGGCTGGCCGGACGATATCGGCAAGGGCGATGCGGCCGGCTCGGGCGACGGCGCCACTTCCGGCGCGGGCACCGTCTGCGGCTGCGCCGGCAGCTGTCCGGGCGTCATCAGTGGCTGCGGCGGCGCCGGCTGCATGCCGACGGCGGACGGGCCGGAACGCACGATGACCGTACCCGGCATCTGCGTGGGCGCCTTGGCCGCCATGTCGGGACGGCGGCGGAAGCTGCCTTCCGTGCCGGCCGAGAATTCCGATTCCTTCGCTTCCGGACGCTGCACCGTGCGCACCAGGTGCGGCGTGATCGACAGCACGATTTCCGTCTTCTGGCTGTCGTCCTTGCTGCTGCCGAACAAACGCCCCAGCACGGGGATGTCGCCCAGGCCCGGCACCTTGTTGCCCGAGCTGCGCTCCTCATTGTTGATCAGGCCCGCCAGCACCTGGTTTTCGCCATCCTTCAATTGCAGCATGGTCGAGGCCTGGCGCGTGCCGATCTGGTACAGGGTCGAGCCGCTGCGGGTGGTGGTGGCCGCGCCCAGGTTGCTCACTTCGAGCGAAATGCGGATGCCCACTTCATTGTTCAAATAGATGGTCGGCTCGGCATTCACCGTCAAGCCCACGTCCAGGTAGCTGATCGACTCGGAAGCGAAGCCGCCCGTGCCCGGCGAAATGGTGGTGGTCACCACGGGCACCCTGTCGCCGATGACGAACTTCGCCTTTTCCCGGTTGCGCACGCGGATGCGCGGATTGGCCAGGATATTCGCGTCGCCATCCGTCTTCTTGGCATTCGCCGTCACGGACAGGTCGCTCACGCCGATGGTGCGCTGGTTCAGGTTATTCAAATCGTTGATGGTCAGCCCCGCGCCGCCCGAAGTGGAAAGTGGCGTCAGGGTCAGGCTCGTCGGCCAGGCCACGCCCAGTTCCAGCAGGCGGCTGCGCTTGACTTCGAGGATTTCCAGCTCCAGCACCACTTCCGCTTCGGGCACGTCCTGCAGCGCGATCAGGCGCTCGGCCAGGCGGATCGCCTCGGGCGTGTCGCGCACGATGACGAGGTTGAGCTTTTCATCGGCCACCACGTCGCGCGTCTTCAAGATGGTCTTGAGCGTGTTGGCCACCTGCTTGGCATCCGCATTCGCCAGGAAGAAGGTTTTCACCAGCACTTCCTGGTATTCCTTCAATTTCGCCGCCACGTTCGGGTAGATCAAGATCGTGTTCGCATCCATCACCTGCTGCTCCAGCTGGTTCGTCACCAGCAGGAAGTAGACGGCCGATTCCACCGTGCTGTTTTTCAGGAAGATCGAGGTCTTCGCATCCGCCTTGACGTCCTTGTCGAAGACAAAATTGAGGCCCGAGCGGCGCGCGATCAGCTCGAACACCTGTTTTAACGGCGCGTCGCGGAACTCGATCGTGATCGGCTGCTTGTACGATTTGGCCAGACCCGATTCGACGATGGGCGGCGCCGTTTTTTCATCGACCTCGCGCAGCAGCGCGCGCGCCGGCGTGGCTCGGCTGCTCGGTGAGGATGGCGTTCAGGCGCTGGCGCGCCGGATCGTATTGTTTTGCCTCAAACGCCGTGCGCGCCTCAGACAGCAATTTCCCCTGGCGCTGCTCGCGTTCGAGCGCGCGCAAGCCGCTGTTGGCGCGCTCGTTCTGCGCATCGATTTCCAGCACGCTCAGGAAAGAGGCGCGCGCCAGCTCGCCCTGGCCCGCCTGCGCCTGGCGCTCGGCCTGTTGCAAGCGGCTGCTGGTCGCCCGTTCGCGCGCCTGCAGCCAGGCGCTGCGGTACTGCGCGTTGCCGGGGTCCTGCTGCAGCGCTTCCTGCAGCTTTTGCAGGCCGGCCGGGATTTGATCTTGCGCAATCAGCTCACGCCCGTCGCGGTAGGCTTGCTGCCCTGCGCAGCCGGACAGCAGCACCAGCAGCGCCAGCAACGGCGCCGATGAAAAGGAACGAGGCATCACTCGAGTACTCCAATGTTGAGCTGCTGAACCTGGTTCAACGGCAAATAGGTGAGCGTCATGACGGGCGGCGCGATCGTCACGACCTTGTAGGCGCCATCGATGACGGTATTGGCGCGCACGATATATGTCTTGTCGGCGCGCGACAAAAACACTTCCCATGCGCCGTCGGCGGCCGCCTTGCCCAGGTAGACGAAGGGCAGCGGCGGCGCCATCGGCGGCGGTGGCGGCGGCGGGGCGACGGCCACCACCTTCGGCGGCGGCGGATTCCAGTTCTGGCTCTGGAAGACAGCGCCGGCGCCGCCGAAGGTGTCGCCATCCTCGCCCGCCACTTCGCTGCGCGGCAGCAGGGCCAGGATGGCCGGTTGCGCGGCTGGCGGCCTGGCGGCCGCATGGCGCGCGGGCGCAGGCGCGACGGCCCGCTCCACGGCTTCCGCCACGCTGGACACGGGCTGGCGCTCGCCGAACAGCAGCAAGGCGCCCGCGCCCAGCAAGCCGGCCAGCATGAGCCAATGGCGCGGGGTCATGGTGTTTCTCCCGCAACGCCAGGCGTATCGGTCAGATAAAAGGTCAGGCGCAGGCGCGCTTCGAGTTGCGTATCGGCGATCTGCTCGCGGCGAAAACTCAGTTCGTCGAGCGAGGCGAAGGGGACAGCGCGCAGCGCCTGCAGCGCGAACTGCGATACGGCCGCGTAACTGCCCTTCAGCGGCAAGGTCACCTGCCAGGTGGCGACCCTGCTGGCCTTGTCGTAGCCGCTCTTGTATTCGCCTTGCGCCAGCAACAAGCCGTTTTTCGCGGCCAGGTCGAACAGCTGCTTGACCTGCTGCTCCGCGTGGCGCTGCTGTCCCAGGGCGGCATAAAAGCGCGCCAGGTTCTCGCTGGCCGTCGCCGGCGGCGCCAAGACCGCCACGGCCAGCGATGGCTGCGGCAAGGGCCGCGCTTCCAGCCGCGCCGCCACGGCGCGCTGCTGCCACGCCCACGCCCAGGCGGCGATCCCCAGCGCGAGCAGAAGCACGGCCAGGCAGGCGGGCACGCCCAGGCGGCGCAGCAGCAATTGCGCGCGCAGGCGCAAGATGTTGATGTCGATGGCCGTCATGGCGTACCCCAGCGCGCTTCGAGCTGGAAGCGCAAGGGCTTGTTCGGATCGAGCGCGTTGATTTCATGGCGCAGCAGCTGCACGCGGGAGCCGAACAGCTCCTGCTGCTTCAATTGCGCGATGTAGGCCACCATGGCGTCGCTGCCGGTCGTTTCCGCCGTGATCTTCAGCACGCGCTTGCGCGCGTCCGGCTCCAGCGCCAGCAGCGCGATGGCGGGCGGCGTGGCGCTGGCCAGCGCATCCTGCAGGTCGCGCCACGGCAGGTTCAATTGCAGGATGGCCGCATTCACGGCCGCCGCCTGCGCGGGCGCGATCGGCACTTGCGGCGCAGGCGCCGGCCCCTGCATGGCGGCCGTCACGCGCTGCTGCGCCAGCAGCCAGCGTGCCTCGCTTGCCTGCTGGTGCTGCAGCGCGGCGCTGCCGGCCCACGCTGCCGTGGCGATCAAAGCCAGGCCCAGCGCCGCCGTGCCCCATGCCCAGGCGGGCACGCGGTGCAGGCTGCGGCGCCAGCCGGGCGGCGCGAAATCGATATCGAGGCGCGTCATGCCACGCCTCCGCTGCGCGCCAGCCGGGCGGCCGGCGACAAGGCGCCATCCCCGTCCGGCGTGGAAAAACCTGGCAGTGGGACGCTTTCGCCGGCGCCAGCCATGCGGGCGGGGGCGCGCCGCACAGCTGCAGCAGCGCCGGCGCGGGCACGCCTTGCAGCAGCGCTTCGCGCGCCAGCGTGTGTTCCAGCCAATCCTGGCCCGCGCCGGGCGGCACGGGCAGCGCGCGCACGGCGCGCAGGCGGCCATCGTGCCGCACGCCCAGGGTCAAGGCGTTTTCCTGCAACTGGCCAAACCAGGCGCCCGGTTTCAGCGCGCCGTGCCAGCGGTTCCAGTGGCGCGCAAATTGCGGTGTAATAAAGATCAGGGCCAGCTTGCGTTCGGCCGCCACGCGCGTCAGCTGCGCCAGCAGCGCACGCGGCACGGCGCAGAAAAACGGCGCGCGCGCATCCCAGGCAAGGCTGCTGTGCCACAAGCCGGGCGCATCGCCATACAGCGACTGGAAGCGCAGCGCGGCGGCGGCCTCGATGTCTGCCAGGCGCGCGGCGCCCTGCGGCAGGTCCACCCGCCACAGGCGCGCCAGCCCATCGTCGAGCACCACGGACAATGGCCAGCCCGCGTATTGACCCGCCGGCAGCAATCGCTCCAGCAACTGCGCCAGCGCCTGGCCCAGGGCGGCAAAGTCGCCATGCAGCGACTCGTCCGGCACATACGCGGCTTCGCCCAGCGGCGTCCAGGCGGGCGCGCGCCAGCGGCTGCTGCGCCACAGGCTCACCTTGCCCGCCGCCACGCCCAGACGCAGCGCTTGTCCAAGTCCTCTACGCATGCAGGGTGACCCTCTTGATTTCCGTGATGGTGGTGGCGCCCCGCTTGACCAGCTCCAGCGCCGCCAGGCGCAGGCTGCGCGTGCCGTTCGCATACGCGGCCGCCTTGATCTGGCGGATCGGCTTCTTGTCGACGATCAGTTCGCGGATTTCATCGGTCAGCACGAGGATTTCGGCGATCGAGCGGCGCCCCTTGTAGCCGGTGCCGCGGCAGTCGCCGCAGCCCTTGCCCTGCTTGAATTCATAGCCCGCCACGTCGGCGCGCGCCAGGCCCACGCTGGCCAGTTCCGCGTCGTCGGGCGTGTACTCCACCGCGCAATGGGGGCAGTTGGTGCGGATCAGCCGCTGCGCCCAGATGCCGTTCAGGGCCGAGACGAAGGCATACGGGTCGATGCCCATGTGCGTAAAACGGCCGAACACGTCGAACACATTATTCGCATGCACGGTCGTGAGCACCAAATGGCCCGTGAGGGCCGATTGCACGGCGATTTCCGCCGTCTCGCGGTCGCGGATCTCGCCCACCATGATTTTATCGGGGTCGTGGCGCAGGATCGAGCGCAGGCCCTTGGCAAAGGTCAGTCCCTTCTTTTCATTGACGGGTATCTGCAAGATGCCGGGCAGCTGGTACTCGACGGGGTCTTCGATGGTGATGATCTTTTCGCGCCCGTTGTGGATTTCCGTCAGCGCCGCATACAGGGTCGTCGTCTTGCCCGAGCCCGTGGGGCCGGTGACGAGCAGCATGCCGTAGGCTTCCTGCGCCAGCGCGCGCAGGGCTTCGAGCGACGGCGCGTCAAAGCCCAGCGCTTCCAGGGTCAGGGCGCCGTACGCCTCGATCATGGCGCGCTTGTCGAGGATGCGGATGACGGCGTCCTCGCCATGGATGCTGGGCATGATGGAGACGCGCAAATCGATTTCGCGCCCGCCCGACTCGACGCGGAAGCTGCCGTCCTGCGGCACGCGGCGCTCGGCGATATCGAGTTCGGCCAGCACTTTCAGGCGCGAGATGATGTGCTCGGCCACCTCGATGCCGTTGACGGCCGTGGCGTGATCGAGCACGCCGTCGACGCGGTACTTGACGGCCAGGCCACCGGCCGTGCTTTCCAGGTGGATGTCCGAGGCGCCCGCCTTCAGCGCGTCATATAAAGTCGAGTTGACCAGCTTGACGGCGGGGCTGGCCGCTTCCGAGACGCTGGCGAACGACAGCACGGCCGCCGTCTTGCCGTCGCGCCGCGCGTCGTTCGCCGCGCCGGGCAGCAGGTTGTCGACGGCGCGCGCCGATTCTTCCTGCTTCGACAGGTAGGCACCGATGTCGGCCTGCAGCGCCAGGCGCACGTCCAACACGCCCTGCCCCGCGCGCGCGCTCAGCCAGGTTTGCAGGTCGAGATCGAAGGGGTCGGCGATCACGCCCACCAGCTGGCCGTCGGCACCGCGCAGCAGCACACTGTGGCGCGCCAGCGCCTGCGACAGGGGCAGCACATCGAAGGCGGGAGACAAGGCCAGCATGTCGGCCGTTTCCAGCACGTCCAGGCCGAACGGGCGCGCCAGTGCGCGCACCACGGCGCGCGCCTCGATGCCGCTCAGCTCATGCAATTCCTCGACCAGGCTGCGCTTCGATTGCCGGCTCAGGATGCGCGCGCGCTGCAGCAGCGCAGGGTCGATGGCCGCGATGGCCACGGTGGATTCGGCTGCGGAGGGCATCATGAGATATCGCCGGCAAGGTCAAAGATGGGCATGTACAGCAGGATCACGATGGCGCCCACCACCAGGCCGATGGCGGCCATCAGCAAGGGTTCGAAGGTGCGCGTAAACCGGTCGATCCAGCGGCTGATTTCGCCGTCGTAAAAGGCCGCCGACTGCGTCAGCATGGGGCCCATGTCACCCGTGCGCTCACCCACGCGCAGCATGCGCAGCGAAATCGGCGTCGTCAGTTGATGCTGCTCGAAGGCGGACGACAGGGGCTGGCCCGCCTCGATGGCCGCGCGCGCGCCCTGCAAGGATGCCTGCATGCCCGGCGAGACCATCGCTTGCACGGTGGAAATGGCCTGCACGATGGTGATGCCCCCTTCGGACAGCATGCCCAGGGTCAGGTACAGGCGCGACAGTTCATAGATGCGCACGCGCTCGCCGATGCCGGGCAGCTTCGCCAGCAGGCGCGCCACGCCGCCATGGCGCAGCACGCGCCGCACGGCGGTCAATAGTACGCTGCCGGTGATAAGCAGCCCCAGCAACAGCAGCAGGCCATGTTCGGTGACGAACTGGCCCCAGCTGAGCATGACTTGCGACATCCACGGCAGATTGCGCCCGGCGCCCTGGTACACCTCGGCGAAACGGGGCACCACGTAGCTGATCAGGAAGGCGCTGACGCCGCCGCCCACGGCCAGCAAAATGGCGGGATAGATGGCGGCGCTGACGATCTTGGCGCGCACCGTATCGATGCGCTGCTGGTAGTCGATGTAGCGCGACAGCGCGCGCGGCAAGTCGCTCGTGCCTTCCGCCGCCTTGACGATGCCGATATACAAGGGGGAAACAGTTCCGCCTGCTCTGCCAGCACGGCGGAAAACCGCTTGCCTTCACGCAAGCCTTCCAGCAGACGCGTGAGCACGCTGCGCGTGGCCGGCGACGCTTCCTTTTCCAGCAAGGCTTCCAGCGCTTCGACGATGCCCAGGCCCGCCTGCAGCAGCGCCAGCAATTCCTGGCTGAACAGCAGCAGGGGCAAGGCCCGCGCGCGCTGGCGCCCGGCGGCGCTGAACGGCGTAGCGTGCAGGGGCCGGATGGCGCTGACGAACAGGCCGCGCGCCTCGGCCTGGCGGCGCGCGTCCGCCTCGTCGCGGCCATCGATCACGCACGTCGTCAAGGTAGCAACGGCCTGGTCCGTGGAAAGCGCGCGTACTTCAAACTGCATGATGGCTTGTCCGTAGGAAAAAGAATGGCGCTGGCGCTATTGCGAGCTGATGTCGGCGTTTTCGCCGCTGCCGCCGGGCTGGCCATCCTTGCCCATCGAGACGATGTCGTACTCGCCCTTGCTGCCGGGCGCGCGGTATTGATAGGCATGGCCCCACGGATCGAGCGGCACGGCCTTTTTCAGGTAGGGACCATTCCAGCGCGTGCCGGCGGTGGGCGGCGCGGCCAGCAGCGCGGCCAGGCCCTCTTCCGTGGTCGGATAGCGCCCCACGTCGAGGCGGTAGGTGTCGAGCGACTTTTCAAATGCCTCGATCTGCGCCTTGGCCACCGTCACTTCGGATTTGCCCAGTTGGGCGAAATACTTGGGGCCCACATAGGCCGCCAGCAAGCCGATGATCACGATGACCACCAGCAGTTCGAGCAAGGTAAAGCCACGCGCCTGGCGTGCCGCCGTCAAATTCTGCCTATGTGTTGCATGCATCCGGTCACTCCTTATTGCCAACCTTCAATACATTGCGCCGTTGTGCACCGCTGATGGCCACGCACACACGGCGCGCGCTTGCCCGATGCTTATCAGCCTACCATGCCGATTATGGTTGCGACAACCTTTTATTTGTATGCTGAACAACAAATTCCGTAGGAAACCATCCCGTGTGCGGGGCAGCGCCACGGCGCTGCACGCCTGGGCAGCTGGCGCATGACTCAACTATTTTCACTGCGGAAACTCACTACTATTGGTCACTACACCATAGTAATCGATGAATTTTATTCATTCATTATTTGTAACTTTCAAATTAAATTTGAAAGAATTTCAAACAATGCAATTGCCTATTTTGCTATAGTAAAAGTCAATTTTCTGCGCATTGGTCTTATCCGGCCGCGCAGAAGAGAGCATCCCAGACGCAAAACATATTGCATCCTACATAATCACCAAGGGAAAATTCATGACTCGTATTGTGCATTCGAAGGCAACTGCCGCAGCAAGTCCTTTCTCGGCCAAGCAGTGGACTGGCGCCGCCATCCTGGCCCTGTCCGCTGCCTGGGCTCCCGCCGCCATCGCGGACGTGATCAACTTTGACAACCTCGACAGCCAGTTCGTCGGCCACGGCGACTCGCTGGAATTCGGCAAATTCCTGCTGACGGGTGCCTCGAATGCCGCCGGTGCCAGTTATGGCGACCTGGTCGGCGCCGTGTTCGACGGCACGGACCCGGCCGCCTGCGGCATGGCGTGCCCGAGCAACAATACGAGCAATTACTATGCATCCCTCAACGACGGCATCGTCTACCTGGATCCGCTGAAGACGGGCGGCAGCATCAGCCTGCAGGGCTTCGACGCCAGCTTCATCGGCTACGCCCAGGGCGTCACCTATCCGGCCGTCGCCGGTCTGCTGCGCGTGCAAGGCTTCTATGCGGACGGCTCTTCCCTGTATGAAACGTACCAGCTGGGCGGCCCGCTGGGCGGCAACTTCCAGTTCCAGCGCTACAACACCAGCGCCAACTTCGGCAGCCAGCAATTCGCCTCGCTGGCCTTCTTCGGTTTCACTTGCAACACGGCCGGCAGTTGCAACGCCTTCAGCACCAACAAGGGTCAGTTTGCGCTCGACAATATCGTCGCCTCGGTACCGGAGCCATCGACCTACGCGATGATGCTGCTGGGCCTGGCAAGCATCGGTTTCGTGGCGCGCCGCCGCCGTCAAGCCTGATCCGCCCCTTCGATTCCCGCTACCGTTACCAGGAAAACCCACATGACATTCCGTCCCGCTTTACGCCCCATTTCGCTCGCCGTACTGAGCCTGTTTGCCAGCCTGAGCTTCCAGGCCCACGCCGACGACCTGCGCCGTCCCTACATCGTGCAGCTGACCGATAAACCGATCGCTTCCTACGCCGGCTCGGTGGAAGGACTGGGCGCCACCCAGCCGGCCGCCGGCGGCCGCCTCAACCTGGCCAGCGCGGAAGTGCAGCTGTACGGCGATTACCTCGAACAGAAACAGGCGCGGGTACAAGCTCTGGTCGCCGCCGCCCCCGTGCAATACCAGTACAAGATCGTCCTCAACGGCTTTTCCGCGCTGCTGACGGACGCCGAAGTGCGCCAGCTGCAGGCCAGCGGCGAGGTGGCCAGCATCGCCCCCGACGAGCCGCGCGCCCTGCAGACGAACTACACGCCCACCTTCCTGGGCCTGGACCAGCCGGGCGGCCTGTGGAGCCAGCTGGGCGGCAAGCAGCATGCGGGCGAAGACATCATCATCGGCATCGTCGATGGCGGCGTGTGGCCGGAAAACCTGTCGTATGCGGACAAGGTCGACGCCAACGGCACGCCCACCTTCGATCCGAACGCCACCCTGGCATATGGCGTGCCGCCGGCCGCCTGGAAAGGTAGCTGCCAGACGGGCGAAGGCTTTACGCAAGACCACTGCAACAACAAGCTGCTCGGCGCGCAGTATTTCAACGCCGTGCGCCTGACCGAGACGGACAAGATCCAGCACTGGAGCGAATACACCTCGCCGCGCGACTCCATCGGCGACCCGAATGGCGAAGGCGGCCACGGCACGCACACCTCGTCCACGGCGGGCGGCAATGCGGGCGTGCCCGTCACCGTCAGCGGTTCGCCGCTGGGCGCCATTTCCGGCGTGGCGCCGCGCGCCCGCCTGTCCGTCTACAAGGTCTGCTGGTCGTACAACCTGGCCACCCAGCCGACCGGCGCGAAAAACGGCTGCTACGGCGGCGACAGCGTGGCGGCGATCGAAAAAGCCGTGCAGGACGGCGTGCACGTGATCAATTACTCGATCAGCGGCGGCAGCAGCGTCAACGACCCCGTCGAACAAGCCTTCCTGCACGCGTCGAACGCGGGCGTCTTCGTTGCCGCCTCCGCCGGCAATGCGGGGCCGGCCAATACCGTGGCCCACGTCAGCCCCTGGATCACCACCGTGGCCGCCTCGACGCACAACCGCGCCAACCAGGCCACCGTAACCTTGGGCAATGGCGCCAAGTACACGGGCGCCTCGCTCAACTACAATCCGCTGCCGGCCACCACCCTGATCCGCGCACAGGATGCGGGCTTGCCCGGCGCCGATGCGCAAAAACTGGCGCTGTGCTACCGCGCCGGCGACAACGGCGGCGTGGCCCTGCTGGACCCGGCCAAGGTGGCCGGCAAGGTCGTCAGCTGCCTGCGCGGCACCACGGCGCGTACCGACAAGGGCGTCGCCGTGCTGGAAGCGGGCGGCGCCGGCATGGTGCTGGTCGACACGGGCGTAGGCCTGGTGTCCGACCCGCACGTGCTGCCGGCCGTGCACGTGAGCGCCGCCGATGGCGCGCTGATCAACGCCCAGGCGCAAACGGGCGCGGCCACGGCGGCCATCTCGCGCTTCGTCACCAATGGCAACGGCCCCGCCGCGCCTGTGGTGGCCGACTTCTCGTCGCGCGGCCCGAACCTGTACGACGCCAACCTGCTCAAGCCGGACGTCACGGCGCCCGGCGTGGACATCCTGGCCGGCGGCACGCCTGCCCTGTCGCGCGCCCAGCGCGACGCCGTGCAGGATGGCAGCCTGGTGCCGCCGCAAGCCTACATCTTCCTGCAAGGCACCTCGATGGCCAGCCCGCACGTGGCCGGCCTGGCTGCCCTGCTGCGCCAGCAGCATCCGGACTGGAGCCCTGCCGCCATCAAATCAGCCCTGATGACGACCGGCAGCACCACCCTGCCCGACATCCAGGCGGGCGACGCGCGCGGCATCCTGCCATGGGGCCAGGGCGCCGGCCACGTGACGCCGAACAAGGCGACCGATCCCGGCCTCGTGTATGACGCCAGCCTGGCCGACTACAAGAAATACATGTGCGGCGTCGGCATGTCGGCCGAATGCGCGGGCGGCACCATCGCCGGCTACAACCTGAACGTGCCGTCCATCACCATCGGCAACGTGCTGGGCACGCAAACGGTGACGCGCCGCGTCACCAACGTGGGCAGCGGCAGCGCCACCTACACGGCCAGCGCCTCGGTCAGCGGCTACAGCGTGGTGGTAGCACCGTCCAGCCTGGTGCTCGCGCCGGGCGAAACCAAGTCCTTCACCGTGACACTGACGCGCACCACGGCGCCGGACAACGCCTGGCAGTATGGCGCCCTCGTGTGGAGCGATGGCGTGCACACGGTGCGCAGCCCCGTGACGGCCCGCTCGGGCCGCGCGGTGCAGTCGCCGGCATTGCTGCAGGCCGACAAGGTCAGCGGCCTGCGTTCGCTGACCCTGTCCACCGGCTTTGCCGGCAAGGTGGGCGCGGCGACGGGCGGGCTGAAGGAAGTGGCGCGCAGCGCGCAAACCATCAGCCAGGCCGCGACGGGCAGTGTCGACACGCTGGAGCAGATGGCTGCCGCGTGCAAGGCGGGCGGCAGCGGCGTGCGCGTGGTCAATGTCAGCATTCCCGCCAGCACTGTGGTGGCGCGCTTCGAAATCTTCGACCGCGACACGACCGAAGGCACGGGCAACGACCTCGACCTGCTGCTGCTCAACGGCGCCGGCGCGACCGTCGCCACCTCGGCCACGGCCGGCTCGAACGAAGCGATCACCGTGACCACCCCGGCGGCAGGCAGCTACAAGGTGTGCGTGATCGGCTATGAACTGGCAAATGGCGTATCGACCGGCTTCGGTCTGTCGTCGGCCGTCGTCACGATAGCCGACAAGGGCGGCAACCTGAAAGCCACCCTGCCCAGCAAGGTGTACGTGGGCGGCAGCGCCACGGCCGGCGTCAGCTGGTCGGGCCTGGAAACGGGCAAGCGCTACCTGGGCGGCGTAGTCTTCCTTGATGGCAACAACGCGGCCGCGTCCACCACCGTGCTGTCGGTGGAGACCAACAACCCGCTGCCGCTGGCCGTCCCCAGCCAGCGCAACGTGAGAACGGACGCCAAGCTGTAACGGCAGCGTTACGAAGCAACACAACGCGCCCTGCGGGGCGCGTTTTTTATGCGCGACGCGCGTACAATCGGCGCATAGGCGCCATGCGCCAAGGGAGCTAGCATGTCCGCATTTCGCCTCAGTATTGCCATTCTGGCCGGCATGGCCAGCATCCATGCGCTGCCTGTCGCGGCGCAGGCCGCCACGGTGCGGCTGTCGTATCTGGTGCAGTTGCGCGCCCCGCCGCTGGCCTCGCAGGCGGACGGCGTGCATGGGCTCGATACGAACAGCGACGCCGCGCGGCGCTACACGGCCCAGCTCGAAGCGCAGCAGCGCGCCGTGCTGGCGCTGGTGCCCGATGCTCCAGTGCAATATCGCTACACCGTGGCCTTCAATGGCTTTGCCGCCATGCTGACGACGGACGAAGTGGCGCGCCTGCAAGCGAGCCCGGAGGTGGCACGGGTGTCGCCCGGCAGCATCGAACACACGCAGGATGGCGGCGGCAATGGCAAGAATAAAATACAGGACCAGCGCTAATGGCTGAGCAGGCGCAGCGCGATGCCGCGCGAGACGGCTTGCGTACGGTTGCTCACGCCCAATAATTTATAGATGCGCTGCAAATGGCTTTTCACGGTGGTGCCGCTGATGCCGAGGATTTGCCCCACCTCGTCATTGCTCTTCCCCTCGCGCACCCAGTGCAGCACTTCCAGTTCGCGCGCACTGGCTGCGCGCGTGGCGCACGGACCGGTCAAGGGCGCCCGCCGGCTGCCTGGCAGCGCCAGCCAGTGCAGGTGCAGGTAGGGCAGCAGCAATTCCAGCGCATACGCCTGGCGTGCCGCGTCCACGATTCCCATGGCGAACAGGGCAAAGAAGCTGCCGCCCCCTCGCCCACGCTGCCGTGCACCAGCACGCCATCGATGACGCCCGCCCTCTGGCCGCCCGCGCGCCAGGCCAGCGCCAGGCGCGCCAGCTGGCCCTGGCGCTCGCGCAACTGCGCGTGATCGGGCACGATGCTGTGCCAGGCTTCGCTGCGCAGCACGGCCCCGTCGGCGCCCAGCTGGGCGCAGATTAATATGTCGTGCGGCAACAGCGCTTGCAGCGGCCCCTGGCTCCAGAGAAAGAAATCGCCGGACTCGGCGATGCCATGCGCGCGGAGGATGGCGTGCAGCAGGTATTCCTGTTCCCGCCCCGTCAGCAGCATCATGCGCACACGGCCGCGCTGGCGACATCGGCGGCCAGGTAACGGTAGCCGCTGCCGCGCACGGTTTCGATGCGGTGGCCGCAGCCGCCCGGCTGCAGCGCCTGCCGCAGGCGTCCCACGTGGGCATCGACCGTGCGTTCGTCCAGATACACGGCATGGCCCCACACCTGGTCGAGCAGGTGCGCGCGGCTATGCACGCGTCCGGGATGATCCATGAGGAAATGCAGCAATTTGAATTCCACGCGGCCCAGGCTGACGTGCACGCTGCCGGCCGTCACGCGCAGGGTATGCGGATCGAGCCGCAAGACGCTGGCGCCGGCCGTGTTTGCACCTGCACGCAAGGCCGATGGCGTGCGCCGGCGCAGCAGCGCGTGCACGCGGGCCAACATTTCACGGGGACCGAAAGGCTTGCACAGATAGTCGTCGGCACCGCTTTCCAGCGCCAGCACCTTGTCCTGTTCGCTGTCGCGCGCGCTGACCATGATGATGGGCAAGTCGCACAGTGCGTCGTCCTGACGCAGCTGGCGCAGCAGCGTGATGCCGGACGCGTCAGGCAATTCCCATTCCAGCAGCAGCAAGTCGGGCGCATCCACGGCCATCAGCGCCTGCGCGCCGCGCCCATCCAGGGCGCAACTGACCCGGTAGCCGGCCCCTTCAAGGTTATGCAGCAGCAAGGCTTGCATGGCGGGCGCGGGATCGAGCAGCAGAATATGACGGCGCATGATGCATCCTTCCGAAAAAGTTGGCGGCCCTCCATGAAAAACTAGACGGCCCGACAAGTTTTTGACTATGCATCAAGCGTAAAACGCTGACTAATACAATTTAGTTTCCTGATTTATAGCTATTCCAAATAAATAGGCGAAAAAAACACAGCGCACCAGGGGCACGCTGTGTTCAGGCGGGACAACTGTACCTTATGCCGGCAAGACGGGCTGGCGGCGGCGCAGGGCAAAACCGATCAGCGCCAGGCCGCCCGTCAGCATCATCCATTCCGACGCTTCCGGCACGGCCGAGATCGAAGCGATGCTCGCATACGTGCTGCCGGCGATGCTGGCGGGCAAGCCGCCATTGAGCGGGGTCAGTTCGAATTGCACGAGATTGCCGTTCGCATTGCCCAGGTAAGCCATGCCCGTGTAGTCGAGCAAGCCCACGCCGAACGTCGTGCCTGCGTTGCCGGCCGTGTTCAGGAAGTCGCCGTCAAAGACGATGTTGAAACCGAACTTGCCGCCCAGGGTCACGTTGTGAAACCAGTCGTTGTAGGCGCCGCTGTTGCCGAAGGTCAAAGTGCCGGGCAAGCTGCCGCTGACATTGCCTTCCAGCGATTCCAGTGCGCCAAAGGCGCCCGAGAAGTTGCTGAGCACGGCGCTGGCGCCCGGTGCGGGACTGTTGCCGGCGATAAAGGCGAAGTCGAGGAAACCGGCGCCGGAAAAGGCGCTCGTATCGATTTCCACGCGGTAGGCGAGCGGGTCCGCCAGCGCCAGGCTGCTGCTGCCAGCGAGCAGGGCGGCCAGCACGGCACGGCGCAGGGTGAGATTGAATTTTGCTGTCAACATGGTCAAGTCCTTAGAAGTTGCCGGCGAAGATGCTGGCCGAGTAATTGATCGTCACTTTCGACGGATTGGTGAAGCTGACGGCGAACGAGGCCGTCGCGCCCGGCGCCAGGCTGGCCGCATTGACGGTGACATAGGCGGCGCCCGCATGGCTGCCCGTGGCGTTCGCCAGGGTCACGCCGGCCGGCAAGCCGCCGAACACCACCTGGAACGGGCCGCTGATGGCCGCCGTGCCCGTGTTGGTGAACGAGAACGTGCCCGTGTACTTTTGCGTCGCGCGGTTGAACGTCAGGCCTGAGCTAGACGTCGAGACGGCGGCCGTGATGTCGCGGTAGGCGGGCTGCAAGTCCAGGCTGATGACGACGGGGTCGTGGTCCGAGGCGCGGTAGGGCAAGGCGTTGTACAGGTCTTGCGGCTTGGCCGCATCGATGTTGTAGTCGATCACTTCCGGCTCGTCCGCATTCACATGCCATTCGGCCACGCCGGCCACTTGCGGGCTCAGCGAGGCGCTGGCCAGCGCATGGTCGAGGTAGCCGCTCTGGCCGCCGAACACGTACGAATACGGCATGCCGGACGGGCGCACGAAACGTTCGAGTTCATTGACGAAGCCGGCGCCCGTGATGACCTGTATCGGGTCTTCCGCGCCATACGAATTCAAGTCGCCGATGACGAGCACGTCCGCGTCGCCGGCAGCGGCCGCCACCTGCGGCACGAAGCTGCCCACCAGGCGCTGGGCCTGCTGCACGCGGGTGGCGTTCCAGCAGCTCTGGCTATCGTTCTGGTCCGCGTCCAGCCCGCTCGACGGGCAGCTGCCCTTCGATTTCAGGTGGTTGACGACCAGCGAGAATTTCTCGCCGTTGGCGGCGCGGAAGGTCTGTGCCATCGGCGGACGGTTGTTGATGGCGTTGGCGTCCGACAGGGCGCCGCCCACCAGGCCCAGCTTGGCAGGCTTGTAGATCATGGCCACGCGGATGGCGTCCGTGCCCGTGGCAGCCGGCTTCGGCACCACGGCGTAGGTGACGCCGCCGATGGCCGCGTTGAGCTGCTCGACTAGGTAGGTGACGGCCGTTTCGCCATTGTTCTGGATTTCCATCAAACCCACCACGTCCGCATCGATGGCTTTCAGTTCGGCCACGATCTTGTCGCGCTGGCGCACGAACTCGGCCAGGTTGTCGGCGCCGCGGCAGTTCGATTTGGTGGTCGACGAACCCACGGTGCAGCCCTGCCCCGTCTGGCCAAACACGTTATTGCCATTGGTAAAGGTCGTAAAGAAATTGAGCACATTGGCGCTGGCCACCTTGACGTTGCCTGACGGCAGTTCCGGACTGCCCGTGCGCGGGTTGTCGCGCGAAAATTGCGGCGTCTGCGTCGGCTGCAATTTATACGCGGCGCCGCCACCGCCGATGGCACCGAAATCCACCACGCCCGTCAGGTCGGCCACCGTGTCGCCGCTGCGCACGGTGTTGTCCTGGCCAATATACGGTATCGTCGGCGGCGCCACGAAAATGCCGTCATCGAGCACGATCAGGTTGTTCGCATTGGCGGCGATCAAGGCTTGCGCTTCGGCGGAGCCTGCCGGATAGCGGTTGGTCGGCACTTCGCGCCGTCCCGCCGACAGGCTCAGTTCGCCGCGCGCGCCCAGGTAGGCGTTTTGCGAGACGGTCAACGGCTGCGTGAAGCGCACCAGCATGCCTTCCACGGCCGCCAGGTTCTCGTTCGGCAAGGTCACATTCGCCGGCACGATGCCGTGGCCCGCGCTTTGCGTGAGGATGGCCGTCACGTCCTTGAATTCCGTATAGGAATTTTTCGCACCCGACGGCGTGTATTCGAACACCGTGCCCGTCACGCGCACCAGTTCGCCCGGCTGCACGGTGGTGACGGCCGCGCCCGTGTACACAAAGATGCCGTCCGAGGTCGACGGGTCGCCGTCGCCGGCCGCGTCCTGCATGAAGAAACCGGTACCCACTTTCAGCGTGACCACGCCCTCGGTCGTCTGCACGGAATTGGCGTAGGGGCTGCTTGCACCGCTGCCCTGGATTTGCGGAATCGTGTGGCTGATGGCGGCCAGGCCCTGCACGGCCACGTCGACCTTGCATGACGCCGTTTGCTGCTGGTCGTTGCCGAACTGGACGACGACGGGATAATTGCCCACCGGCACGCCAGCGGCCACCACCAAATTGACGCTGGCGCTCTCGCCCGCCACGCCGGCCGCGCTGAAATTGGCCAGACTGATGCCGGCCACGGCCGGCGACGCCAGGCTGGCCGCATTCACCACGCCATCCACGTCGGACGCGCGCAGTCTGGCGCTGCCGCCATTGCCCAGCGCCAGCGCCAGGCTGGCCGGGCAGCTGGTGATGATCTGGTGCACGACGGGGCCGCCGCAGACATTCAGCGGCGAAGCCGTATTGCGCGGCGTCACGCTGCCGGCGGCGAAGTCGGCGCTGTTATCGTCCGTGTCGCCGCAGCCGCCATTCGCCCGCGCGATCGACAGGGTATTCGATGGGGCAGGCGCGACGGCGCCCTCAAAACCGTTGGCCGTGCCGAAACCGACCAGGTCGACGACGGCGGCGCCCGTGGGGCTGGTGCCCGTCTGGGCCGTCTTGTTATTACTCAGCAGCACCTTGCCGGCCGTGCCGGACATGGCCAGGCTGCCCGACGCATCCGGCGCGGGCAAATCCTGCGTGCCGCCCGTGCCCTTGGCTTGCTGGACCAGCAAATACTGGCCCGGTTGCAAATCGATAGCCGGCAAGGCCGTCACGGCCCAGCTCGAACCGGCAGCCGACGCATATTGCACGCTCCAGTTGCTCAGGTTCACGGGGCTGGCGCCGCGGTTGAACAGTTCGATGAAATCGTTGCGGTACAGCGCCCCCGTATTGCCGCCACCGCCATACACCTGGCTGATGACGATATCGGAAGCCGCCAGGGCTGGCACGGACAGGCTGGCCAGCAGGGTAGCCATGACGGTCAGGCGCAGCGGCGTGCGCAAGGGGAAAACGAGGTGTGCATGAGGATCCCGGTCGGTAAATAGATGACGCAGGTCCCGCATGATGGGCCGGCGCGCCACAATTAACAAAAGTATTTGAGACTTGTTATTTGCATATTAAAGGCCCGGGATGACGACTTGATGACATTTGATTAAGCCGAACGGAGTAAAAGCCACATGTGTTTATTTTTTCAGCAAGTATCAAACCCGCAACAGACGGGACCTGGGCGCAAGCTGGAACTGCATGTTTAGCCAAAACATGATATATTTCTATTAAATAAGTTTTATTCCTTGCAAGTTTTAAAAGCTTGCCTATTAGAAAATATGCAGTTAGCACGATGGGGAAGGCCCAGTCCACGCCTGACTCCTCGGAATGCGGTCCATCCGAGTCGATGAACGGCCTTGAATCTGTTGCAGGACATAACGGATCAAGCGGCATGCAGGCATTGCCAGCATGAACACCTAGCGAGAACACACCATGAAAAAATTCAGCACCACCATCCAGCTATCCCTGATCACCGCCGCATTGGCATTGAGTGCGGGCTACGCGCGCGCGCAAGCGGCGGCACCGGCGGCAACCGACGACAAGCGCTGCGAAGCAAGCAGCACCGGAACCAATGGCAGTGCCAATGAAGCCGACATGAACAGCACTTACAGTGCCTGCCGCTTGGCCAATGGCGCCGTCGGCATGGGCTGGCGCACCAATGACGGCAAGGGCTCGCTACCCGAATTCGGCGACACGGAATCGTCGCAAGTGCTGCGCAAGCCGCATTTCGACAGTCGCGGCCATGATTTGAGCCAGTTCGATACGAACGGCCGTGCCAGCCGCAACGGCCTGGGGACAGGCATCAAGCAAGATGGCTTTGACTACAGTGCAGGCACGCGCGACTTTGTTGCGCAAGAAACCAGTGAAGCGATTACCGGCAGCGAAGGCTATCGCGGAGTGGGCCGCGCAGCCTCCGCCATGTATGAACCGCTGATGGTATCGTCGGACGGCGGCCGGCCTGCACCTGCAGGCAATGGCGGAGTCGGCTCCGGTGGCTCCGGTGGCGGCATTGACGGACGCAACGCTCCCAACCCCATCTTGCCGCCAGTAGTCGCCGTGCCTGAACCAGAAACCTACGCCATGCTGCTCGTTGGTCTGGGCATGGCCGCCTTGGCCGCGCGCCGCAAGCGCCGCAGCCGCATGCAGGCATAGACAAAGGGCTCGCAAGAGCCTTTTTTATGTCTGCGGCGGAACGCGTTGGGGGCCTAGCGGCGCCGGAACGCGGCATACGGCGCCGCCAGGGGATCTCCGATAAACAGGCCTTGCGCTGGCCACGCCACGCTGCCCCAGTACGCTTCCAGCGCCGTCATCCCTGTCAGGTAGCGCCGCAGCAAGACAGTCGAATTCGGGAATTTCTGCCAATAGTTACACGGCTCACTGACGGTCCCGTAGCTGGCCGTCGCGCCTGCCTCCAGCCAGCGCTGGCTGCTCATTTGCGCCGTCCCCTGCAGATCGCCGCCGAACGAAGTCAGGTGATCCGCCAGGGCGCCGGGCAGGAAACGCAGGGTATCGAGCTTGGCGACCTTGGCCATGCCCGTCTGGTACACCATGATGTCCTGCGCGCCATCGAGCACATCGGCCTTCAGGTTCTTGACCGTCAGCTTGCGCTGGCGCACGATCCCGGCAGGCGGAAAAAGGCGGCACGGCTGTTGCGCGCATTTTCGCTGGTGGTCAGATAATACGCGCTGGCGGCGGGCACGGAAAAACCGCTGACCGTCCCGCGGTCCACCACGGCCTTGGCCTCTTCCACATAGTCGACGGGCAGCAGCATGGAAAGGCGCATGCCCATCTGCGTAAACGGATGCGGCACATTGCTGTTGAAATACGTGCTGGGCTTGCCGGCGTCACACGTCTTCGCGCACTGCCCCGCATCGTAGCCCAGGGTATAGGCGGAAGTGATGGAATTGCATTCGACCGCGTAGGGCGCGCTCCACACCATCAGCACGGCCTGGATATGGGGCTTCAATTGGGCATCGATACGCTCCTTCAACTGCGCAAACTGCTCCGCACTGAGCTTGCGCGGGCGATTCGGGATATTCACGTGCACCACGTTTGCAGGAGGAATGCCATGCGCCTGGCGGTAATATTCGCCCACCGCGATGCTGTTCGGCTCGGCGTCATTGATTACGACAGCCAATTGCGCGGCATGCAATCCCAGGGGCATGGACGGCGCATCGGCACGTGCGATGCCGGCGGCCAGCGCCAGCGAAAGGAAGAGAGATTTATGCAAGGTCAATATCGTCGTTGAGGAAGATCGAAGCAGCCATGCCGCAGCCACCCACTGTGCGTGACGATTATAGCTCCACATCAGCCTGCGGAAAAAAACGGAGGCCTCAGCCTCCGTTTTTTACATGCAAAATTAAATCTTTCAGACTTGCAACTTGCGGCGGCGCGCCATGAAGCCGACCAAAGCCAAGCCCGCCAGCAACATGCCGTAGGTTTCCGGTTCCGGTACCGGCGTGACGGCCAGGATGCCGCTATAGCTGCCGCCAGTTGGCGAAGCGACATAACCGTCAATTTGCAGGAAGTAATTGCCAGCAGCCAAAGGCGTGGAGCCGGACTGCAGCGACCACGCCTGGTCCTGCGCCGTGAAATTGATCAGGTCTAGCGCGCCATGAAACAGAATGCCGCTGGCGTTGCCCAGGCTGAAACCGGTCAGCGTCAGGCCGGAGTTGGCGCTCGGCTTGAGCGACGTCGCCAGCGCGCTCAGGTCATTCAAACCGGTCACGCTGAACGTGAATTTGTCGCTGAAAAAGTTATTGCCCGCGCCGGCCAACTGACCGGATGCCAGCGAAAACGAGCCCAGCAGGTCACTGCTGGAATAATCGAGCAAGTCTTGCGTCAGATCCACCGTGGCGTGGCTGATGTCAACCGGCGCCGCATGGGCGGCCAGGCTGCTGCCGGCAAACATGGCGGCCACAAACAGGGATTTCAGGAATTTTTTCATACTTTTCACCAAGATGACTGCAACCGGCTCATGCCAGTTGCGGGATGGAAACGCAAACGAGGATGCCAATCAGCCAGGCAGGGCTCAAGCCGCCTTCTGGCGACGGCGTGCCATGAAGCCCAGCAGACCCAGGCCCGCCAGCAACATCGCATACGTGCCAGGTTCCGGTACGGCCGATATCAGGCTGCCATTCGCGCTGAAAGCCGCGCCCGTGTTCGAGACCACGTTGCCGCTGACTTTCAGATAGTAGGAACCGGCAGCCAGATTGGCATACGACAGGGTCCACTTGTCATTAATGCCGGTCAACAACTGATCGCCGCCCAGCAGCAAGGTATTGCCAACACTGCTGTACAAGCCGAAACCCGTCAGGTTCAGGCCATTCGCAGCGCTGCTGCTGCGCGAGTTCAGTACCACGCTCAGGTCGCTGGCCTGTGCCACGTTGAACGTGAACAGGTCATTGAAAAAATTGCTCTTTTGATTGTTTTTGAACTTGTCGCCAAAGGTCAGCGAACCGCCCGCTGCCAGATTGACGGCGCCAGGCGTGGAGCTGATGTCGACGGGCGCGGCACAGGCTGCCTGCGCGAATAAAGCTGAACCGGCAAAGGCCAGCGCGGCCAGCACCGAATACGTATTTTTCTTCATGCGATTCCACTCAACGTGAATGCGGAAGCGCCAGCGCTTCCGCATGAGTTATCTGATCAAACCAGGCAGAATCATAGCATAAAGCAATTTTTTATGTTAACTATTGTTTAATGAAAAGTTACTTTATAGCATCATTCCTTAAGCCAATAGTTTCGCTGCGCGGATATCGTCAACAAGGTAATCAGACGCGCCGGTAGACATCCTCCAGCCGCACGATGTCGTCCTCGCCCAGATAACTGCCCGACTGCACTTCGATCAGGTGCAAGGGCAGCTTGCCCGGGTTTTCCAGCCGGTGCGTCATGCCGATGGGGATGTACGTTGATTCGTTTTCCGTCAGCAAGGTCACCTTGTCGCCGCACGTGACTTGCGCCGTGCCGCTGACGACGACCCAATGCTCGGCACGGTGGTGGTGCATCTGCAGCGACAGCTTGCCGCCCGGATTGACGGTGATGCGCTTGACCTGGAAGCGTTCGCCGATATCGATGCCTTCATAACTGCCCCATGGGCGGTACACCTTACGGTGCTGCACGTGTTCGCTGCGTCCCGCCTGCTTCAAGTGGTCGACCACCTGTTTCACGCGCTGCACCTGGTCCTTGTGCGCCACCAGTATGGCGTCGTCCGTTTCCACCACGACCAGGTCCTGCACGCCCAGCACGGCCACCATGCGGCGCTCGGCGCGCACCAGACAATTGCTCACGCCATCGAGATACACGTCGCCGCGCACGACGTTGCCGTCGGCATCGCCCTGCTGCACTTCCCACAAGGCCGACCAGGAGCCGACATCACTCCAGCCAATGGCGGCAGGCAGCACCACCGCATGCGCCGTATGTTCCATGACGGCATAGTCAATCGAATCGGATGGGCAGGCGGCGAAGGCCTTCTCTTCCAGGCGGCAGAAATCGAGGTCGCGGTAGCCGTCGCGCACGGCCGTCTCGCAGGCGGCCAGCATGGCGGGCTGGAATTGCCCCAGCTCGCCCAGGTAGCGTTCGGCGCGGAACAGGAACATGCCGCTGTTCCAAAAATAATTACCAGCGGCAAGGAACGACTGCGCCGTGGCCAAGTCCGGCTTTTCCACGAAACGCTCGACCTTGCAACCCGCGGCCCCCGGGCTCACGGGTGCGCCGCTACGGATGTAGCCATAACCCGTTTCCGGCGCCGTCGGCACGATGCCGAAGGTAGCCAGGGCGCCGTCGGCCGCCAGCAGGGCCGCTTCGGCGATGGCCTGGTGAAACGCGGCCACGTCCGTGATGACATGGTCGGCCGGCAAGACCAGCATCAGCGCCTGCGGGTCGATGGCCAGCAGGTATTGCGCCGCCACGGCCACGGCCGGCGCCGTGTTGCGCCCCACCGGTTCGAGCAAAATACCCAGCGGCGGCAAGCCGATTTCGCGCAATTGCTCGGCCACCATGAAGCGGTGCTCATTGCCGCACACTACCAGTGGCGGCATGACGTCAAAACCGGCCACCCCGCTATCGCCGGCGCGGCGGTTGGGCAGGCCCTGCACGCGCAGCGCCGTTTCCTGCAACATGGTCTTGTCCGTTACCAGCGGCAACAGTTGTTTGGGCAATACGGCGCGCGACAGCGGCCATAAACGGGTGCCCGAACCGCCGGACAGGATAACTGGATAAATTTTCATAGCTTCACTTCACAAACATTTTATTGGGCAGCATACAGGGCCGGCGACGTTTCCGCGCGGCGCAAGCTGCGCCGGTCACGCGCATTGCCCCAGGCATGGGCTTGCGCATCGGAAACATGGCGCATCCGGCCGACGCGGTCGACACTATAATCTTTGAAGACGATCATTTCATCGAGCACCACATCAGACAGCACGCGCGTGTATTCGAACAGCACGCTGCGCACCACTTCGGCGCCGGCGCAGACATGGCTGCCATGGCCGATCCACGTGGGCCCGACGATGACGGCACCCGCATCGATGCGGCAACCCGAGCCGATGTAGACGGGGCCCTCGATGCGCGTCCCGCCACTCCAGTCGATGCGGGTATTCAAGCCCGCCCATACCCCATCGGCAATCTGCGTGCCAGGCACATGCAATTGGGCAACCTCCCCCATCAGCACGCTTTGCAGCACTTCCCAGTAATCCTTGACGCTGCCGATGTCGATCCAGTTGTACTGGCGCTTTTGCGCATAGAACGGCAAGCCCTTTTCCACCAGCAAGGGAAACAGTTCCGAACCAATATCGAAGGGGCGGTCGCAGGGAATCAGGTCCAGCACTTCCGGCTCGAAAATATAGATGCCGGTACTGACGCAATTGGACAGCGCATCGGCCTGGGCCGGCTTTTCCTGGAAGGCGCGGATGCGTCCGGCGGCGTCGCTGACCACCACGCCGTAGCTCGATACCTTGTCCCACGGCACTTCCAGGGTGACGACGGAGGCCAGCGCCCCCGTGCGGCGGTGCTCAAGCAGGGCCGATTCCAGGTCGAGGTCGATCAAGGCGTCGCCGCACAGCACGATCGTCGTGTCGTCAAAAAAGCCGCCAAACTCCTGGATCTTCTTCATGCCGCCGGCCGAACCCAGCGGTTGCGGCACGACCTCGCCCGCATCGTTCGTATAGCCTTCGAAGGAATAGCCGATCTGCACGCCGAACTGGTGGCCTTCGCCGAAATACTCCTCGATCTTTTCATGCAGGTAGCTGACGTTGACCATGATGTCGGTCACGCCATGCTGCGCCAGATGTTCCACCAGGTACGCCATCACGGGTTTACCCAAGATAGGGATCATCGGCTTGGGCAAATCGTAGGTCAGGGGCTGCACGCGCGTACCTTTGCCTGCTGCCAGTATCATTGCTTTCATTGTCGCGCTTGCTCCATCAGGATTGGGGATGGCTGATTGGGCGGCCCATGTCAGCGGCCATCCTTGCTCAGCGTTACCGACGCCGCAGTCACGGCAGCGGGAAACAGGCGCGCATACGCGGCCAGCAGCTTGGGCGCCTCATATTCCCATTCCAGCTCATTGATCACGCGATGACGGCCGAACGCGCCCATCTGCTCGCGGCGGGCAGGGTCGTCCAGCAACTCGACGATCTTGCGTGCCATGTCGATGGGATCGTTCTTCAAGGCATACAGCGATGCCTGCTGTGCGGAAACCTTGCCCTCGACCAGGTCGAACTGCACGATCGGCTTGCCAAGGGCCATGTATTCCATGATCTTGTTCATGGTCGACTTGTCGTTCATGTCGTTGGCCACGTCGGGATTCACGCACACATCCGAGGTATTGAGCATTTCCAGCAATTGCTGGTCCGGCACGCGCCCCGTGAAAGTCACGTAGTCGCCGATGCCCATGTCCTGCGCCATCTGCTTCATCTGTTCCAGCGAGGTGCCGCCGCCCACCAGGCCGAACTGCACGTCTTCGCGCTTCAAGGTCTGCACGATGTATTGCGCCGCCTGCAGCAGGAGATCGATGCCTTCCTGCGCGCCCATCACGCCCACGTAGCCGACCAGGTAAGTGCGGCCCTTCTTGAGTTCCGGCACGGGCGGCAGCACGCGCAGGCGGTCCAGCTTGGGTCCGCTGCGCACCACGTAGACATCCTCGGGCTTCATGCCGCCCCGCTCGATGGCGATCTTCTTGTACGACTCGTTGGTGGCAATCGACACGTCGGCGCTCTGGAACGACCAGCGCTCGAACAGCACCATCAGCTTGTAGAAGAAATCGCGGCGGCCGAACTTCGCTTCGTACAGTTCCGGATTGATGTCATGGTGGTCGAACAGGAAACGCTTGCCCATCGTCAGCTTGAAGAAGCCGCCGATGAGGAACAGCAAATCGGGCGGATTGCAGGCGTGAATCACATCGAATCCGCGCGCGAAATGCACTTTCCACGCCAGGCGGAAAGTATGGAACAGCGCCAGCGAATATTCCACCAGGTAGCCCTTCGCCCCTTCCGCTTCCAGCGGCAGATGGTAGCGGTAGATATGGATGCCGTCGATGGCTTCGTAGCGCGACTCGTAGCCCTTGCCCGTCGGGCAGATGATCGACACGTCATAGCCATTCGCATGCAGGGTGGTCGCTTCCTGCCACACGCGCCGGTCGAAGGGCGACGGCAGGTTTTCCACCAGGATCAGCACCCGCCTTGCTTGGGCAGCCACGGGCTTACCAGCAGATGCCGTCATATTGCTCTCCACTTTGATCCTTGCTGATGCGCACCAGATCGACGATGTGCTGGTGCGGCCGCAGGCTGGCGGGCACGGTCTTGAATTCGGCCGCGCCATTGCCGATGACGATGGTGTCGGCGAAATCGAGCACGTCCTGCATGCTCGTCACCATCAGCTTGGAGATGTGCGGGATGTGATTGAGGATGTAATCCTGGTTGGCGCCCGTCAGGGCGGCCAGGTTGACGTTCTTGTCGTACAGCTTCAGTTCGTAGCCCTTGCCCAGCAGATACTCGATCACGTCGACCAGCGGCGACTCGCGCAAGTCATCCGTGCCGGCCTTGAACGAGAAGCCCAGGATGCCCACCTTGCGCGCCCCCTTGTCGACGATCATCTTGATGCCCTTTTCCACTTGCCGCTGGTTCGACGGCAGAATGGAGTTAAGCAAGGGCAAATCGAGGTCCAGGCTGCGCGCCTTGTAGGTCAGCGCGCGCACGTCTTTCGGCAGGCAGGATCCGCCGAAGGCAAAGCCCGGCTTCATGTAGTACGGCGACAGGTTCAGCTTGGTGTCCTGGCAGAAGATTTCCATCACCTTGTGGCCATCGATGCCGACGGCCTTGCAGATATTGCCGATCTCGTTGGCGAACGCCACTTTGACGGCGTGCCAGGTGTTGTCCGTGTATTTCACCATTTCGGCCGTCTCGACGTCCGTGCGCACGAGCGGCGCATCCATCTTTTCATACAGCTGCACCAGCAGCGCGCCCGCCTTTTCATCGGATTCGCCGATGACCGTCTTCGGCGGATTGTAGTAATCGTAGACGGCCGTGCCTTCGCGCAGGAATTCCGGGTTGTTGCACACGCCGAAATCGACGCCGGCCACCTTGCCCGATGCCGCTTCCAGGGTCGGAATGACGAGCGCGCGCATGGAGCCGGGCAGCATGGTCGAGCGCGCCACGACGACGTGGAAGCTGTCCTTCTCGGCGATGGCGGCGCCGATTTCCTGGCACACCTTGCGCACGTGGCTCAGGTCCAGGTTGCCATTGAGCTGCGAGGGCGTACCCACGCAGATCAGCGACATGTCCGAGCCGAAGACGGCGTCGCGCACGTCCGCCGTGGCGCGCAAATGGCCGCTCTTCACGGTGGCGGCGATCATCTCGCCGATATCCTTCTCGATGATGGGCGTGGTGCCCTGGTTGATCAGGTCGACCTTGGTCTTGTTCGGATCGACGCCGATCACTTCATGCCCATCCGTTGCCAGGCAACCGGCAGAGACCGCACCCACGTAGCCGAGGCCAAAAATACTGATTTTCAAAATATGCTCCCTTAATGATTAGCCGGCGAATTAGCCGGCGACGTCTGCGGCATCAGCTCGATGTACGTCACGATTTCAGTTGTCCCCTGCACCCGCATGCGCCAGGCGGCGCTGGCAATCGGTGATTTCTCGTCGAAGCGGCGCGATATCCAGCCGCCAGGCGGCGTCTCGCTGCCGCGCAATACCTCCAGCGTTCCATGCGAACAGCGCATGCGCAAGCCGGACCGCTGGCCCTGTGCCTGCAATTGCCCGTCGTTGACGGTGACCAGGCAATGTTCGCCGAACTGCCAATGCACGGAAATATCATGTACATTTGTACATTGTAATATGTCTTTTACAACAATGCATTTATTATTAAAGTTGAATTCGATACGACGCCGGTGCAGCACGGGATCGGTCAGGCGGCTGTAGCCATCGTGTTCGCCCTCAAAAACTTGCACCTCAGAATTCGTTTCATGAGCAATCATGCGCGCATTGGCTTTTTTCAGCCACATGAAATTGCCGCCGATTTCAGACTGGTCCTGCCCGTCGACAGATACGGTGTTATGCGCGGGCGTGCTGCGGAAGTAGTCGCGCCATTTTTTTGCGTGTGATAGGCGTAGGTACCTGGATCGGTGAGCAATTCCTCACCGGCGACGGAGAGGGTAAAGGCCAATGCATCGGCATGGCCATGCGCGGCAATGGACAGGTAGCCGAGCGGTGCGCAGTCTGCCACCAGGCGCACTTCATCGGCCGTGCCAAACTGGCTTCCGAGCAAAAAGTAGCCGCCGTCCGGAAACGCCATCACGGGCGCCTCCGGCAAGCGGCCATCAAGCGCCTGCCACTGTTGCAAGCCCGCCACACCAAACAGCCAGCGGTTCTTGTCGTCAAAATGCATGGCCTTGCGCTTGAAGTCGGCGCGGCCAAACAACACGGCGCAGCTGGCCAGCAACGAGCGGTAGCGATGCCAGCCATCCTCGTGCGCCAGGCGCACCATCTGCGCATCGTCGGCATCGCCCGTCATCGGCACGTTGCCCTCCACGTCCATGAGAGAAGCGATAAAGTCGGCCAGGCGCTCCAGGCGCTGCAGGTACGCCACGGAAAAGCCCGCGCCGTTGGCCTGCCCTATCCTCTGGCACAGCAGCATCATGTCCATCACTTCATGCTGGTAATAGACGGCTTGTTCGCGGTTCACGCCATCTGGCGTATTTTGCTTGAGCGCCTCCTCTTCCAGCCCCTGGCGCGCCAGCGCCTGCCATTTCGCGCTTTCAGGCCAGCAAGGCCACACGCTACTGGCCACAAACAAGCCCATATATTCACCGAACAGATGGTTGTTCGCCGACGAATGGCGCGAAAAATAACCGGCGATGAAGTGGGCATGCTGGTAGATGGCGGCAAGCCACTGCTGCAGGAAACGCTGCCCCGCTTCGCCCTGGAACAGCGGCGAAGCCGCACCACCCAGCAATTCCCAGGCACAAGCCCAGTTCAACAGGCGCAGCGCCAGTTCAAGCGAACTGGTCCAGTTCACGCCCATGGGATACGGGCATTGCTCGAACCACGACTGCAGAAAGGTGCGCGCGCCATCGGCGTAGCGCTGCTCGCCCGTCACTGCCCATGCCTGTGCCAGCGCCACCAGCTCCAGGTGCCGGTTCGGTTCCCACAGATACTTGATATCGCCCACCACTTTTTCGCTGCGGTAATCGATCTGCTTGCCCAAGGTCAGCGGCGCCACGGTACCTGTCTTCGGATCGCGGTTCCATTCCGGCGGAAAACCCAGCTCCGCGCCACGCAGGGCGAAGACATTCCAGCGGCCCGCCAGCACGGCATCGGCCGCGATGCGCAAGGAGGCGATATCCGTGTCGCGGCCGTCACCGGCCAGGAAGGGCAGGCCCAGACGCGTCAATTGCGGCGCTGGCACGCGGCGCAGCAAGCCGATGCCCAGTTTGCTGGCTTTTTTGCAGCAATTGCTGCACCCGCCAGGCAATTTCGGGCGCGCCCATCAGCTTCATGCGGTTGATTTTCCATGCGATCGACGTCATACCCTTACCGTTCCATTCTTTTCATGTTGTCGCCTGCCATCTTCAAGCGCATCCAATGCACACCAGCAGGAATTTCCTTGTGGAATTATTATTAATTCAATGACATGATAATACCGTATTGCAGCAAAACTGCGAAGTCTATGGCGCCGAGCAACATCCCCCACCCCACGCATGATGCCTGTGAGAAAGCCTATTTTACTTACCCATTTGACGGAGATGGCCCGATAACGCTATAGTCCGGGCAAGTGGAAAAATTTCATATACGTCAACATAATCGACCCGTATCACCCACCACCTGTGTGCGCCGGAACCCTCCTATCTAAGAAGCTCACGTATGCCTTTTCCAGTTACGAAAAATTTATCGTTCCTGACACGCCATCTGGTACGCCGCAATCCCTTTGCCCTGGCCCGTGCACGCGCGCTG
Organism: Janthinobacterium sp. C22; assembly: GCF_057919405.1. Taxonomy (NCBI): domain Bacteria; kingdom Pseudomonadati; phylum Pseudomonadota; class Betaproteobacteria; order Burkholderiales; family Oxalobacteraceae; genus Janthinobacterium; species Janthinobacterium sp. C22. The sequence goes on from NZ_CP193659.1 coordinate 5,666,097, forward strand.
GTCGCACGCGAGCGCTGGTCTGCGGAACAGTTGATGGCACGTCAGGAAAGCCTGCTGCGCACCACTCTCGCGAGCGCGCGTCGACTGCCTCGCTATGCCCGCATGGCCGAGGTACCTGCCGATGTGCCCGTCCGCGACTGGCTGAGCGCGACGTACCCCGTGATCAGCAAACCCGACCTTGTCTCCGGACGCGACAGTTTTTATCCGAACGGGGGAAACGCCGTCCATGGTGGGCACAGGGAAAAACCAGCGGCTCATCCGGCACGCCGCTGGAAGTGTTCCGCAGCATCGATTCGATTATCTGGGAAGAAGCGTTTCAGCTGCAGTTCTGGCACTGGGCCGGCCATGAAAATGGCCAGGCACAAGCCATCTTGCGGGGGACCAGGTCATCGGTATCAGCCAGCAGGATGCGCAGCCCTGGCTATGGGACCGTTTCGGCAAGCAGTTGCTGGTATCGACGCGCCACATGAACCGGGACACGGCCGAGGATATGCTCAACAGCATAGCCCGCGTCGGGGCCAAACAGTTGCGGGCCTATCCATCGGCAGCATTTGAGCTGGCGCGCGCGGCAGAACGACTGGCACACCCCTTACGCCTGCGCGGCGTCGTCACCGGTTCCGAACCCGTCTACCCGGCCCAGCGCGAACAAATCGAACGCGCCTTTGGCTGCAAGGTATTCGACTTCTACGGCATGGCCGAACGCATCGCCTTTGCCGGCCAGTGCGAACATGGGTACTACCACCTGCATCCAGAATATTCCTACGTGGAAATCCTGGATCAGCACGATCGGCCCACGGACGATTTCGGCTACGTGGTCGGGACCACCCTGCATAACCATGCGATGCCGCTGGTGCGCTACCGCATTGCCGACCGCGCACGCTGGGTATCGGGTGCCTGCCCCTGCGGCAGGCATTATCGCCGTATCGAACTATCCTCCGGCAAGGTTGAGGATCAGCTGTATGACAGCGAAGGCACGCCCATCAGTGCGGGCATCATTACCTTTGCCGTCAAATTTCTCGCCAACATCAAAAAAACGCAGGTGGCGCAGGTTGGCCCGGGGCAATGGCAATTGCGCGTGGTGCCAGACCATGGCTATACGAACACCGACGGACTGGCTTTGCGCGAACATTTCGACAAGTATGTAAGCCTGAAAGTAGCAGTTGACATCGTGCTGGTGGAGGATTTGGCGCTGCAATCGAGCGGCAAGTTCAAGTGGATCGTACAGGAATGGCCTGGCGCCAAGGCTCTGGCGGAGAGACGATGAAAGCCACAATACTCTTTTGCGGCCCCATCCCGTTGTCCGGCGCAACGCCCGTAGGTGGCTACGAAGCATGCAACCGGCGCACCATCGATGCCCTGCGCGCTGGCGGCACCATCGTGCATGAATTGTATTACCCTCAACCGCGCGGTAACGCGCTGGCCAAACTGCGTGGCTACCTGAGCGGCTTTGCGGCCCTGCGGCGGCAGATCCGCGCCATGAGCAAACCAGGGCCTGAATCGAAGATCCTGCACTTGACGGGCCTGTACAAACACTTTGCAATCGGCGAAATCCTGTTGCTGCGCCAGGCGCGCAGGCATGGCGTCAAGACGATCTATGATATTCGCGCCGGCTCCATGCACAAGCACTATGCCCGCCTCGGCCCCCTGTACCGCTGGCTGTTCCGACGCCTGCTGTGCAGCGCAGACCAGATCATGATCGAAGGCATGGACTATGCGCCCTTCGTTGCCGAGACAACAGGCGGCAAGGCATTTTATCTGCCCAACCATATCGCGACAGGCAGCCTACCGCAACGCTCTTGCGAGCGCACATCGCCGCTGCGGCTTGTGTATGTGGGGCGGGTTAACCTGGAAAAGGGCGTCGCCACCGCCTTGCAGACGGCACAACTGCTGCAGGCACAGGGAGTGGACTGCGAGATCGCCATCATCGGCCCGGGCGACGCGCAGCTGATCGCCAATCTGCGCAGCGAGTATGCGCCGGTGGGCGCACAGTGGCTCGGGTCGCTGCCGTCGGCAGAAGTGCTCGAAGCGCTGGGCCGCTCGCACATCTTTATTTTCCCCACACGCCACCATGGCGAGGGCCACTCGAACGCGCTGACCGAAGCGATGGCCATGGGTTGCGTTCCCGTCGCCACGGATAACGGTTTCAACCGCTCGGTGATCGGCGCCGCCGGCATGGTCGTCCCTTTCGACGCGGAGGCCGGCGCCTATGCGGCCGCCATTGCCGCCCTGTGGCAGCAAGGGCGCTGGCCGGAGCTATCCCGTGCGGCCATGCAGCGCACCCGTCAGCTATTTTCTACGGAACAAGCGATTGCCCGCCTGGCCGATGCCTACCAAGATCTTTTGAAAGTATCCCGATGAGTCTTTTTGTTGCCGGCGACCTGGCCTGGCCTGAAGCCGATGTGCTCGCCTTTGATGCGTTGCAGCGCCTGTGCGCGCACGGCCAGATGGTCGTCAACCTCGAAGGCGGCGTCCTCGCTGCAAGTGCCGAAGCGAGCAGCGTGCACAACGAATACAAGTTCAACCTGTATTCGCACGCCAGCGTCATCGATACGCTCAAGGCGCTCAAGGTGCGCGCCTGTGGCCTCGCCAACAACCACATTTCGGACTATGTGGGCGGCATCGGGTCCAGCAAGGCCATGTTGGCGGCAAATTCCATTGCCGCGTTCGGCACGCGCGAACACCCTTGGTGCGAATTCCAGGTCGGGGAGCAGCAGTATGTGCTCTTTGCCGCCTGCTCTCCCTTGCCTGAACCTCGGCGCGACCGCCAGGATGACGAGGCGCTGCTCTTCCAGCCTGCGGCGGCGCTGACCCTGCTGCATCAATTGCGGCGCGATTTCCCGCATGCCACGTTGATCGCCTTCATGCACTGGGGCTACGAGCTGGCCACGTTCCCGCAGCCGGCCGACCGGGAATGGGCACGCCAGGCGATCGATGCGGGCGTGAACCATGTCATCGGCCACCATCCTCACGTGGCGCAGGGTTACGAAGTTTACAAGCATGGCAGCATCGCCTACTCGCTCGGTAATTTGCTGTTGCCACAAGTCGACTTCCGCGGCCGCAAGCTGCACTACAAGACGCCTGCCGTATGCGAACAACTGATGCTGGAACTGACGCCAGCCGGCTTGCGCTCGCACTGGCTGCGTTACGCGCCGCAGGAACAGCGCCTGTCCTATCTGGGTGCCGCGATGGCGGCAGAGGATGAAAAACTCCAACAACGCACACCATTTGCGGGCATGGACGATGCGCAGTACCGGCGCTGGTTCGCGGCCAAGGGCCGCTTTGGCAGCGAAGGCAAGCGCGCCGGCACCGTCTTCTGGAGTTACCGCGGCTGGGGCCGTATCGACTCGGCCATCAAACAGGCGCTGCTCGATGCCAAGGTCAGGGTGCGCAAACTGGCGATCAGGAGCGGCCTGCACACACCGTACAACTGGTGATGCCGGTCCGCTAGCTAGCGGACCCGGGACGCGAGCGGCAGCAAGGCCTGGTAGCGGCACGCCAGCATCGCGGCAAGTTCGCGGTAACTGCGGTGCGCCTCGATGTAAGCCGGGCCGCCGGCTGCGCGCTGGCGGGCCGCGACGGGGTCGGCCAGGATTTCGTTCAATGCCTGCGCCATGGCAAGCGGATCGCTGGTGGTCAGCCAGCCGGCCCCGCTCGCTTCCAGCACGTGCGCCTGGTCGGGAATGTCGTTGCCCACCGCAGGCATGCCCAGTGCCAGATATTCAAGCAGCTTGGTCGGTGAACTGACATCGTACAGGGGCCCGCGCGGAACATAAGAGACCGCCGCATCAGCGGCGACCAGCAACTGCCACGCCTGCGCCGAAGGCAGCCAACCCGTGATGCGGACCGCCTGCTCCAAGCCCGCCTGGCGCACATACGCGAGTAGCTGGACTTCATCGTGTGGCGTGGGCGAGTTGCCAATCAACAATAAACAGGTGGACGGCGAGGTCATGCGCACGATCGCCAGCGCGTCAATCACCCGCTCCAGCTGGCGCGCCTTGTCCAGGGTGCCCAGATAAGCGATCAACGGTACCGCCTCCCAGCCTTCCGGCCGGCGCGGCTGAGGCTGCGACCTGCCCAGCAGCGCCATGTCGACCCCCATCGGCACGGCCGTCATGCGCTGCGCCGCGATGCCTTTCGCCTGCAGCAAGGCCAGCATGGCGTCGCTTTGCACGAAAACATGTTGCGCGCGTGGCAAAACCACCTTGTAGAGAAGAGCCTGCTCCAGCTGGCCCTTCCACAATACCAGCCGGCTGCGCAGGCCGGCGCCTTGCCGCAATTGCTCCTGCGCCCGCTCGATGCGTCCTTCGCTCATCAGGTACGAGACCCAGTAATAAAACGGAATGCCCTTGCAACGTGCGATCAGCATGGCCAGCAGACCCAGCGGCACCATGTCGCGTACCTGGATGGCATCGCACCTGCCGCGCCGTACTTGCAGCAATGCACGCAAACTCAGAAAAAATAGGCCAGTTCGCGGCGGGCGCGGCTGCGGTGGTAGGCCGGCCGGCGCACAGATCGAAAGCCCTGCAGCTCGGGCGACGCGGCAGAAGCCTTGCCGACGACATCGCACAGCACCTGATGCTGCGGCAAGTACTTGCCAAACAAAACGCTGACATCGGCGCGGAACGTGGGCAGGGCCTCGGGCACGAACTGCAAGATATGTAAGGACATGGTCGACGAGGAGGGGGAAAAGTGAAGAGAGACGCGGCGGGAACACAAAGTCAGCCACAAAAAATTGCATTATATATCACAATTCATGGATGGCAAAAGCCAATTGGCGTCGCCGCGCGGGCTGCGCCCGCGTCAGACAATGCCATGAGCGCTTCCCGTTCGCGAGAGCGGTCCCGTACATGGCAGGCAACCCTGAAGCCGCGGCAAAGACGGGGCAGTTTTGCTGTCCGCATAAAAAAGCCTGCGGGTAGCCGCAGGCTGATCCGGGCGGGCATCGCATGGCAATGCCCGCCGCGTTCCCCTCCCTCGCTCAGTTGGGGATGGTGATCGTCTGCGCACCCACCGTCAACGACTTGCCCGTCGCATTCGTGGTGAGCGTGACCTTGGGACGCTTGCATCCGACATCGAGCAGTACGATGAATTCCGCGTTTTTGGCCGCCACCGTGCTGACGAACGCACCATGGTCTTCCGTCGTGCCCGGTTTGGGCGGCGGGCCCGAGCGCAGCTGATAAGTATTGCCTTCCTTCCCGAGCGAACTGACGCACAAGGTACGATCCACCTTGGTGATCTTCACCGCCGTGGCGCTTTCCCGGAGAATCGGCCCACCCGCATGCAGGTTCCATTCGAACGACAGCGGGCCCGGCGCCGCCAGCCTGTCGACAACGACGACCGCATCCTGCCCGCGCAGATACCAGACCTTGCGCACGGCCGAGCTGAGCGCTCCGCCATACGACAACGTGGCATCGCCAGCCGCATAATCGAGTGTCGGCGTGGTCGAAAACGCCGTGATCTTGCCATTCATGGCGAGGTTTTGCGTATTCTTGTCGATGACCTGACCGATACCGCCATTGAAGGTAATCGCATTGTGCGACTTGGTCTGGCGATACCATGACAGCACCAGCGGCGAATAGTAATAGTCCTCATAACCGGACTCGATCAGCAGGCGGCGTCCGCCGCTGTCGATGACGAGCGAGTTCTGATCGCCATGGCTATGGTTATAGGAACCGTAGGGGCTGGACTTGAAATACACGGAAGTACGTGCCCTGTCCGCCAGATTGCTATGCATGGCAACCCAGCCGATGCTCGGGTACAAAGCCGCGTTCGGTGGCGGAACCGGCGCTTCCTTGACGGTATCGACAGGGAGAGGAAATGGCGCCTGCAGCAAGGTCAGGTCCGCTTCCTCGCCGACGATATTCTTGACATACCACGCGGCATTCGGCGACTTGATGCGCGCGGAAAAACCCTTCAACACAAAGTTGTAAATATCGCCCTCACTCTGGTCGCCAAAAACCTGACCAGGGGCGCCCGGCGGCAGGAAATGCATCAGGTAACGCGAGAACCCTTTGGCCCAGGGCTTGTCGAAGATATTCACCCCCGTCGACTCGATCAGTGGCTGCCACAACTGCAATGCATAATCGGTGCTGAACATCGCATAGGAGGTGCCATTCGAATAACCGCCTTCCGGGCCGCTCCAGACATAGATCGAATTGACGTAGGAGCGGAACGCAAAATCGAACCAGGTCGTGGCCGCAGGGATATCGCCCATCGTCAGGGCAGAGATAACGGCCAGGTAGCCCATCGCCACCGTGCCGTGGGAATCGTACGGTTCATCGTCGAGACGGTAGTTGTCGCGGGTAAGGTCGGCATACATCGGGGCAACCCTGGCGCTGATTGCCGCCATCCAGCGCGCCTTGCGCGCCGCATCCTTGTTCAGCTGTGGCGCAATCAAATCCGACACCTTGGCCAGTGCCAGCATGATGCTGCGCGTGGCAATGTCGTGATTGACATAACTGGTCATGCCGTCAGGGTCGAGCGCCGCCAGCTGATCGCCGCGCGTCAACGCTTCCTGCAGATACTTGGACTCTCCCGTGATCCGGTACAACAGGGCTGCGCCCAAGGCCTGGTTGGTCGTATTGCCGATCGAACGCGTAATTTGCGCGATATAGGCGGTACGCGCCGCCGTTGGCGTGGTCGACGTCAGCGGCCACTGTGCATCGGTCGGCGCGGTCAGGCTGGCCACCTGCCCTTCTATCTGATTGCTCACCTGCAGACTCAGCCGGGCAACCGCCGGCCCCCGTGCAGCCTGCATGGCGCTCGACCAGGATGCCTGCGGCAGGAAGTCGGGCGCTTGCTGGCGTGGTCGCGCATGGGCGAGCAGGCGGGCCTTGATGGCATCGTTTTCTGGCACTTCGAATAGTTGCGCAGAACTGTCGATGGTAAAGCTGCGTGGCGTCGACCAGTCAACCTTGGTATTCGGACGCACGCGCCAGGAATACTGGCCGATCGCTAAGGCCTTCGATGGCAGGTAGAAATTACGTGTGGATGTGTAGTTGGCGACGACGGTGCCACTCTTGCTTACTTCCAGCATATAGTAGGCGGGCTTGATTGCACCAGGGTAACGCGCCCAGGCAAAGGCCGGTGGATTCTGCGCCTGTGACTGGCGATCCACTGGCGCTGGCCGCACCACGTACAGATCCGCTGCCTCAGCCCAGTCCGCGCGGCTGGGTGCCGCAAACACACTTGTCGCCAGCGCCAGGCTGACGGAAAGAAGCGGCTTATTGAACATCATTGTTGGCTCCCTCAAAAGACGATTCGACACAGGCGGAAATTTCAACGGAGAAGTGGACGCTGCGCCAGGCCACCAATTATTCGGCCTTGCATCAATTTCATTAACACCTGAATATGATTTCTCGCCTGCGCCATTAATTCGACCACTATACACTTTCAACCCACAAACCACGTTGTTTCAGGCCAACAAATAACTCAAGAAATAAAAAAACCACGCAAAAAAATTATTTTCCAGATGACTCAATTGCAACAAAGAAAACAAAATAAAATAAAATTATACTTTTTAAAATATTGGACAATGAATATTAGAAAATAACAAATAGTAACTTGAGATAAATACTATTAATTATTTTCTCATATATTCCAGTATCCGCAATTCCGCCATCGGCAAACCAGTCAGCTATCCTTGCCAAGCGCGCCAGGCCTGGCTCCCCCGCGATACCGAGGCGGCACCATCCTGGCCGCGCAGGAAAACAGCGGCGATGGCCGACCAGGCGATGTATTCCCGCGAAACGGACAGGACTGAGAATGAAAAAAGAATTATTATTTTGTCGGCATTCTATTCAAATCACCAAATGGTGCAAACGAAATATCCCAGCGCCGTTGCAACGCCAGGCGTTTGATGATTTTAAAGATAATCCGTTTTAATCTGCTGCTCATCCACGATGCCTTCAATCCATAATGATGAATACCCAGTGTTTCCGGTGTAATGTCGCTATACATCAATTGCATGGCATTATTCGGATAACTGCGGTCATGTGGATTAAAGGGATAAAAAGTCACCGGATCGAGCAGCGTAGCATGCTGACCGCCATGCATGTCCACCGCTCTTTTCAAGATAACGGGAGAGGTGGCAAACACGCGGCGCGGCACCAGCTCACGCAGCACGAGATCGCGCGCCAGTATCATCACGGGGTTGTTGGCTTCACAGGCCAGGAAGCCGGTACCAAAGCCGATACCTTCCTCGCACTTGGTTTCGCGCGCCATCAGGCAGCCGGGCACGTCCAACAGCCCATCGAGTGAACTGATCAGTTCGAGGTCAGTATCGATATAGATGCCGCCTTCCCTGGCCAGCACATCGAAGCGCACCCAATCGGCAACAAAGGCCCACTTTTTCTGAATGATCGCCTCGCGACAATATGCATTGTCGATATCGGAATTATCTTCATTCCATAACTTCAACTCATATTCAGGGCAGTATTTTCTCCATGATTCGATGCAGCGGCGATGCAGCACGCTCATTTCACCCCGGCCAAACCAGCAATAATGAATAACTTTAGGAATCATGGGCTTCTCACAGCAATTTTTTGGAGCAAAACAATCTTCACCAGAGCGACAAAGACGACGTGAATCAGGAAGGAAAAAACAGCACCAAACAGGCCGAATTGCACAGTGAGCAACCATAATAGTAGCAGATATAGCAAGTTTGTCCCCACTGAAATGATGGTGGACTGGCGCAGCTTTCCCAGTCCCCAATAGAACGCGTGCGTCGTCACAAACGTACCAGCAATCACGGCCGTCAACAGGACGACAGTGAACTCGGGCAAGTATCCCTGCAGCACGGGAAACAGTCTCGGCATCCAGAGAAATTTGCTGACATAGCACGCCACACCTGCCGCAGCCGTCACGCAAAACAGCATCTTCATCGTCTTGTGCCACAGGCTGAAGGCACCAGCCAGGTCGCCGGCGTTGGCGCGCGCGGCAAACTCGGGAATCGAGGTGGTATAGAACGGTGCCGTGGCGAGATTGACGAGCGAATAGATGCGCTTCAGGATGCTGAAGACGCCCAAATTTTCACCGGGCAAGGAAAAACCGATAATGACGCGGTCCAGCTGCACCACCGGCAAGTCGCAGATCGCTTGCAGCGTGCTCCACTTCCCCGCTTCCATCAGACGCTCCTGGCGCAAGGCGGCGTACGGCAGCGTACCGGCAATGCCGCTGCGGCTGCCAAAGATGAGCAGGAAAAGCAGCAAGCAGCGAATGACTTCCGGAATCGTGTAGGCCAGGATCATGCTCGACAAGTCCGGCTGGTAGCGTGAGACGCCGAACAGGAGGGCCAGTTTGATCAAATTGGTCAGGAAGCCTGCAAACATCAGCACGTTGTAGCGGTTGACCAGTCGGAAGTACGCGCTGTGGGTGCCGATGACGGGAAAGACGGCCGCCAGCGATAGCAGCAGCAGGTCGCCCCAGGAAAACTGGGCCACCTGCGACAGCGTCGACATCGCCAGGCCGCCGGAGACCAGCAGCACGGCCAGCAGCGCCAGCAATTCGAAGCGCAGGCTTTTGAGCACCGCGGCACGCAAGGCACTGCTGTCTATTTGATGGCCTGGCATTGCCACCAGCATGCCCTGCCAGTACTGGAATCCGCATACGGTAAACACAGTCAGGGCGATGGACTGCACCAGCACCAGATGGCCATACGCCTGCACGCCGGCGATCGCCAGCATGACGGGAATGGTGATGACGCTTACTCCTGCCCCCGCCACATTCAGCAGGAACATCATGGAACTATTTTTTACCAGGTTGCCAAAGGACTTGCTTACCTTGCTCATGACTACGCTGGCATCCCGCGCAAGGTCTTGTCATGCTCCGCCACCGCAGCCCCGGCTGTCGGCAGACTGGCCGCCGGTTGACCATAACGCACGAACTGCACGATGCAACCAAGGCAGAAAAAACACAGCAATTGCATGGGCGGCTCGTCGATCAGCGTGCGGTTGTATACCAGCGTACTCAGGAAGAGCATCAGCATAATGGTGCTGGTATCGGCAATCGCCAGGCGCTCGGCGCTGGCGCCGCTGCGTGCGACATAGCGGATACCCAGTAATGTGCCAAGAATAAAGATGGATAGATAGGCAAGCGTCCCCAATATGCCCACGTCCCACAGCAACGTCGCCAGGCCCGTGGAGCCTATCTGCAGCAAGCGGTAGCGGGCAGCCACGACGCCGCGTCCTACCGATTGGCTGGTCAGGCTCGCACTCGGGCCATAGCCGATCAGCCGCTCCTGAATGGTGGGCATGGGATCGTAATACCACAGTGCAAGCGTGGCGCCGCGGCTGATTTCACCGGTGACATAGTTAATATTGTTCGGGTTGACCACATAACCGCCAAGCGTATTGAGTTTATCCTCGGTGGTTTCAGTCTTGGTCACCGCGCCCCAATATAAAGCGTGATAGGTCATGAAGATGCCCGAGCTGATCACGGACATCAATGCCACGAAAACAATAAACGCCATCAGGTTCTTCATCACCCGGCGGCGCAATACCCAGAAGACGCCGAATGGCAGCCACAGGAATACTGCCTTGACTTCCCCCAGCAGGATAATCGCCAGACCGATCACAAATACGCACACCACTTGCCAGACAGGGGTAATCCCGCGCACCCAGCGGGCCAGCATGTACAACATGCCGGCGACAGTAAACAGCACCAACACCGGACTCATGCTCGTGCCAAAGGAACCCACGACGCCGTCCCAGCCCAAACTGGACATCATGAAGAAGTGCTGGTAGATGACCAGCGGAAGTTGCGCCAAGACGATCCAGACGATCATCCACCACAACGTCAGCAGGCGCTTGTCCGACCACTCGAACCAGTACATGGCGAACAGCACGCCAAAAATGGGCAGGCAGAAACGCAATACGGAAATCAGCTGGGCCGTCTTGGCATGGCCAAGAAAGATACTGAAAGCATAGAATGCCAGATAGATCCAGGCTGCGGCGAGGACATAGGTGGCGCCGCGCGCGTTCTCGGCGATGCTCTCCTTGCGCAACCGGTTCGACAGGCTCACCTCAAGAATGACCCTGGCAAAAAAAGCGCGCACAGGCCGCTGGCCATCCATGTCGCCATGCGGATATTGAAGAAAAATTGAATCGACCCCGCAATCAAAAACACGACGACGAACATAATCGGCATTAACTTCTTGGTGTCGATAAAAAGCAGGATCGGTATGAAGATCAGCAAACCGGCCAGCATGGCTGTCAACTGGATAGCTCCTAGCGCAATCACCATGCCAAGCAGTAGTGCCGTCGCAAGGCCGCCAAGCACCAGCATGGCGGCGGTCAATCCAGTGATACCCGTCCTTGCATTGCCGGGCTTGCTGCGTGCGGCGCGCGAAGATCCGCCATTCCATCGCAGTTTCTGGGACAAAAAACTCATATGTATTCCATGCGCGGCGCGGACGCCGGGCTCAATAAGGTGAAACGCCGACAGCGTAGCGCTTAGTGCGAAGTGCCGGCAAAGTGGCCGCGCAGATCGGCCGGCATCGCCTGCAATAGCTGATCGACAAAGGCCTGCTGCAATCGATAGCCTTGTTCCGTATCGCTATTGATATTCGAGACACGCATCAAGGTGGCATCGGGGATCAAGCCGCGCACCGCGTAGGCCAGCTTGACCTTCTTGACTTCCCAGGAATTCGGCACCGCCTTGTCGCCCACGACAACCCAATAGGTAATCGGTTCGATGCGATTATTCAAGGTTGCAACCGTGCGGGAGACCGGGATAGCGCCGGCCATCGTCGGCAAGGAAACCTGATTGGTCTGCCCCACAGCGAAGCCCTGCCCGCCGTAACAGCCTTCCGGGAAATGCACGGACAGATTGTCGCGCTGATCGGTACCGTAGGCGATCGACAGCATGATGCGTTCGCCCTGCCCGTTCACATAGGTGCGCGACAGGGTTTCGGCATATATCTTGTTGAGTTCCGCCACCGTGGTGGGATTGACGACGGCAGCGACCTGGCTCGCATCTTCCTGCCAATCGCCAAACTTGGTAGGAATCACCGTACTGAGGACGATTTGCGGACGCGTGTCGGCCAGACGCACCGTTGGCGTAACCGCCTTGGTGCACAGGGCGCCGGCCAGCATCAGGGTGCCGATGGTCAGGCTGGTGATGGTGCTTTTTTCATGATGCCGCCTTTCGGGCATGCCACACGCGTGCCAGCCATTGCAGAAGGGAATCCAGGCTGAGGATCAGTATCAGGGCGCTGACAAACAGCACCATCCCGGCGAAGCCATGCAGGAAGCCCTGCCCGGCCGCATCACCGAAGTAATACGTAATCAAGGTCAGTGCCACGACACGCATCACATTGGCGGTGAATGAAATGGGAATGATCAGGATCGCCAAACCGATGTTACGGATGGCGGAAGTATGGCGCACCAGGTTCAGATAAAACAGGCCCAGCGCCTCCAGGGTCAGCAAGGTTTGCAAACCGGCGCAGGCATCGGCCACCAGCAGCTGGTATTGGCCAATTTGAAGAATGACGCCGGTGCGCGCGATCGGGTAGCCAAGCCAGTACAAGATATGCTCGCAGACATACGATACGGCCATTTTCATGGGCAGGGTCAGCGCACTGACCACCGCACTGGGCAGCGGTATCATGAAGAGCATAAAAAAGAACGGAAACCAGGCGACGAGCAGTGAGCGCATGCCCAATTTCAGCACCAGAATCGCTGCCACGATCAGCACGAAAGAACCGATCTCGAAAGCGAGTATCTGCTGCGAACGACCAGCGATATACAGCAGCAAGCCGACGGTCAACATCAGCCAACCCGACAGCGGTGCCCGATTGTATTGCGCAACGGCCAGGATCTGTTCGCGCTGACGCCACAGCAGCCAGATGGAGAGCGCGAGGATAATGGGGCCGTGCGCCTGCTCTTCAGTGGCCCAGACACCAGTAAACAGGGTATAAAACGAGGGGAGATACAGCACTGCGAAGCCGATGACGATGGGCAGCCATTCCAGCAGCTGATCGCGCCGTTGCAGGGCTGGTGCCAAGCTCATTCGAGTGCTCGTATTCATCAGAAATCTACCAGGACCGAGCCGACCACTTGCGCGCCGCTGTGCAGCATCTGTTCCGTCATGGCATTGATGTCGGCGACCGGCGTGTGGTTCTTGCGCGCCACCAGCAGGACTCCGCCCGTGCGTGCCGCCAGCGCCAGGGCATCGGATCCCAGCGAAAATGCCGCCGAATCGTACAGCACGACGTCATAGGAAGACTCGAGTTCCGTGCGCAAGGCGGAAAACGCGGGACGACTCAGCAGTTCCTGCGGATTTGGCGGCAGGGTACCGGCCCCCAGCACGGACAAGTCGACGAACGATTCGATGCGCGTGATCACATCGCGCTCGGCACGGCCAGCCAGGATATCCGACAAGCCCTGGCGCGCATCAAGACCGAACACTTCATGCTGGCTGGGATTGCGCAGATTGGCGTCAACCAGCAGAGTCTGTTCGCCCAGCTGGGAAAACACCACGGCCAGGTTGGCGGCAAACAGGCTCGCCCCGTCCCCATCGTTGACACCGACCACGACCAGCGATTTACGGCCCAGAGCCATCCAGCGCAACATTAACTGGCTACGGATGGCACGCAGGGTTTCCACTTGCGGACTGAACGGTTGATAAGCGGCGATCAGCTTGTCCGAATACTTGCCCTCGCCCTGCTGCAGATAGGGATAGTCGAACTGCCGTGCCAGAACTTGCTGGATATCGGCCTCAGTCACCAGTCCCAGGCGCTGCGCCGCCTCGCCAAAACGGATGCCCAGTTCTTTCTGCATGCGCAGGACGCGCTCGGCACTCTCCGGCGTAATCTTGCCAGAAGCAAGCAAAAGGCTACCGATGCTGGAATCGGCCGTCCGTGGCACGGCGGAGACGAGCGGTTGCAATGCTGGATTCATATTATTTCCAATACTTAATTAAGACGCAAGCTGCGAGGCAACAACGATTTGAAGCGGTTCAGGCGGGGACGGGTCGGCGCGCTCCAGTCGATCGAGCCGAGCACCGGCAACTGCAACAAATCGCTCAAATCGGCTTCGGAACGTACGCGACGGTCCAGCATTTCGGCCAGCAAGGAAAAGCCCACGCCCAGCAAACTCCCCAAAAACAGTGCCAGCAAGGTATTCAACAGTACTTTCGGACCGGCCGGCTTGATCGGCGCCACGGCAGGATTGAGCAGGGAGATATCCGATTGCTCCGATTGCCCCTCGATACGGGTTTGCGAGAAACGCTGCGAGGCGATATCGAAGGCGCGCTGTGCGCTCTCGACATCCTTTTGCATGACGCCCATTTCGTCGCGGGTGCGGTTCAATTCCAGGACTTTATCCTTTTGCGCCGCCAGCGCCGCACGCACGGCGCCTTCGCGCTGCTGCAGGATGCCGGCGTTTTTGCTGACCGAACTGGACGTCACGCGCGTGCCGTCCGCCAGTTCGCGGCGCATGCGCTCGACTTCCGCGTTCAGGCTTTCATATTGCGGATGATTGCGTCCCAGGCGCTGCGCCATCTCGGCCAGCTTGGACTCAGCCGTTGCCAGGCTCAGCTTCAGATTCTGCACCAACGGGTTCGACGCCACGTCCGGCGACTCGAAGCCGGCATTGCCTTCGGCCATGCGCTGGCGCGACGAGGCTTCCATCGCCTGGCCTTGCGCGGCCACGAGCTGCGCCGACAGGTCATTCAAGCGATTCGATTCGACGTCAAGACGGTTATCGACGCTGACGATGCCATGCTCCTGCTGATACTTCGACAGGCGGCTTTGCGCCACTTCGAGATTGTCACGCAACAGCTTCGTTTGCTCATTGAAATACACGGCCACCTTTTTCAGGGGATCGACTTTCAACTGGATACTGGTTTTCTGGTATTCATCGGCAAAGGCATTCGCAATGGCGGCAACAAACTGCGGATCGTTGCCCTGGAAACTGATATCGACGACACTGCTTTCGCGCGACGGAACGATCTCCAGCTTGGCCAGCAACAGATCGGCCAGCCAGTCGCGCACGGTTCCTTTGCCTTCCGTAGCTTCATTGAACTGCGCGATGACAGCCGGGCTTTCAGCCAACCGCAAGTGATCTACTACTTTCAGCGCCACATTCTTGCTGCTG
This sequence comes from Janthinobacterium sp. C22, assembly GCF_057919405.1. Taxonomy (NCBI): domain Bacteria; kingdom Pseudomonadati; phylum Pseudomonadota; class Betaproteobacteria; order Burkholderiales; family Oxalobacteraceae; genus Janthinobacterium; species Janthinobacterium sp. C22. The sequence goes on from NZ_CP193659.1 coordinate 5,681,192, forward strand.
ATAATGTCGATTTGCGTCGCCATATACCCCGGCAACAGTTGCATCGGCAATGCCAGGCCGGTGACGGGATCAACCCCTTTGTAGTTTATTAACAGCGACGCCGTTCCCTTGTAGGTCTTGGGCAGCACCAGGCTGACCACCACCGTCGCCCCGACCGTGATGAGCAAAGTGAATAGCAAGATTCGTTTGCGCGCAAACAAGACGAGTAAAAACTGGTGAAAATTCATGGTCAACTCTCATATTAATAAAACAGCGCGCGCCAGATTGGACCGCGGGTCGGAACGATGTCGCTTAAAACAGGCTTTCTTTGACATACACGATGTCATCGACTTGAATGGTGTCGTCATGCTTGGCGTCGAGTATTTGCATCACGCCGGCAGCATCGCGACGTTTGATACGCACGCCACGCTCGGTACCGCGCTGCGTCAACCCGCCACCGACGGACAAAGCCTGCAAGACCGTCATCGAGCGCTCCAGGCGGAACGCACCAGGACGCTGCACTTCACCATAGATGTAAAAACGCGGCGCCCGCTCGACGTACAGGACATCGTTCCCCGTCAGCTCGAAGTCACGCGCCAGATCGGCGCTGCGCATCATGTCGACGATGTCGATGGTTTCCTTGGTGGTGCTGCCATTGCGCTTGCGAATCAGGCTCACCACGTCGCCGCCATCAGGACTCTGGCCACCGGCCATGGCCAGGATGTCGAGCAGGCTGCGCTTGCCCTCGATCGGATAGCGGCCGGGACGATTCACCTGCCCCAGCACGGATACCTGCTGGCTCTGCAAGGCCGTCACGATGATATTGACTTGCGCCTTGCGCAGGAAGCCGCCGCTCTCCAGCGCCTGGCCCAGCTTTTTCTCTGCGCCGGCAACGGACAAACCACCCACTTGCACAGTCCCAACCAACGGGAAAGTAATGCTGCCAGCTTCGCTGACGCGCGTTTCCAGGCCCAGGTCGGGACTGCCATACACGGAAATTTTCAGCACATCGCCAGCGCCCAGCAATACCTCCGCCGCGCCCGCCACACCCATACTGCAGGCCATCAGCACGGCGGCCATCCACATTGCGAGTCGTTTCATGATTTGCTCTATCCTTTTAATAACATCCGTTGAACCGCCAAAATACCTGCCGACGTCTTATTTCAAGCCTGCCACGCCACGCGCATTGACCTCGCTGGCATCGGCAGCGGGCGCCGCCGGCGCTGCAACGGGCACCGCCGGCGCCGCCACTGGCGCAGGCACCGGAGCAGAGACGGCAGGAGCTGATGCCGCAGCCGGGGCCTCCGTCTTGTTCAGATACTCGATCTTCGCACTTGCGCGCAGACGCTTGATCTCGGCGTCTGCCGCGTCCTTGTTCTTCTTATTGAACAGGAACTGCTCGATCTGCGGTGTCACTTGCGCCAGGGTGATCGGGCTGTCCTTGATATCAACCAGCGAAATCAGCAAGGTACGATCGCCTTCACGGATGATGAACAACTGGCCTTTCGGCATACCCAACAGCTTGGTGCTCAGTTCCGGGGCCAGGTCGGTGCTGCTACGCGACAGCTGTGTGCGGCCATATTTGACCTTGTTCGCGTCCAGCCATGCCGCCACCTCCTCCAGCGACTTCGCGCTATCCATGGCCTTCTTCAGCTCATCATTCATGTCGGATGTAGCAATGATCAGTTCGCGCATGTCGAATTGCTTGCGCTGGCTAAAATACAGCGGATTCTTTTTAAAGTAATCTTCCACCTCGGCTGCCGTGGGCTTGGCGATATTACCGATGCGTTTTTGCATGTAAGCCTGGGCCACAATCAAGGCCTTGGCCCGCTCGACGGCCTGCACGACCTTGGGATCGCGGTCAACCTTATCCTTGACGGCTTCGTTCTGCAGCAACTGGCGGTCGATCAGCGATTCGAGCAACTGCTTGGTGGCGGTTTCCTGCTGCGCCGCAGGCACGTTCGCACGTTGCAGCTCCTCATTCAGCTGCAATACCGTGATTTCCTCGCCGTTGACGCTGGCCAGAGCCTGGCCTGCCTTCTTTTCCTTGCCGCCGCAGGCGGACAACCCGGCCGCCGCCAACACGACCAGCGCGGCGCACAACAAGCGGGCATTGACGGCTGGTGTACGCATGGTCAAACGAGAGTTGTGAAAATGCTTCAAGATGGCTCCTTCGATTTCATTATTGAAAATTCAGTCATTGTAGTGCATAACGCAATATTTATTTGCAAAAACGTTGCACGAAAGACATGTAATGGCAACAATTAGCACGCCATGGCAAATAATTATCAATATTGTAAATATGATACACAAGATGCAAGCCGCAAGGGAAATATTTTTGCTTAAAAATCTATTAAGAAGGCTTTAATACAACTGTTTCTAGTGTCGCATGATCAAAAAATTATGCTTAACTGAAAAAATTTCCTAGAAGAATATTTTGAAGCGATAATTTCCGTAGGCTGTCCTGTGCTGGGTCGCAGGCAACGAATCTGAACGCCGCAGCGGCGTATGTCGGCAAAGATGGGGCCGACGCAAAATGCAAACTGATGTCACGCCGCACGACACTGAGTGAAGGCAAGCCAAGACCGAAGTGCCACATGACAATGGTGACTGTCGCATATCTTCGCTATCGCGATTCTCCGCAAGCCATGGCGTGGGCCAGCGGCATCCCGTACAAGAAGCGCACCTGGCCACAGCGCGGGGCAATTGGCATCATTCTTCTGCGTCCATTTTATCGTGTATTGATAGAGCGCAAAACAAATTCAACATTGCCGTGTACTTTGCCACACATCAATGTGCGTTATCTCGCTTCAATACAACCTTGACAGTCCGCATGATGATCCACAAATCGAGCCACAGGGACCAGTTGCGCAGATAGTCGAGGTCGAAATGGATGCGCGCTTCCATCTTGTCGAGCGTCTCCGTCTCGCCGCGCAAGCCGTTGACCTGGGCCCAGCCGGTAATGCCAGGCTTGACCTTGTGGCGCAGCATGTAGCCTTTGATCAGCTTGCGGTACTGCTCATTGTGCGCCACCGCATGGGGACGGGGACCGACAATGCTCATGCGGCCCTGTAACACATTGATAAATTGCGGCAACTCATCGAGCGAGCTACGGCGCAGAAAGGCCCCAATGCGCGTCACGCGCTGATCGTTCTTGGTGGCCTGCACCACCTTGTCGCCATCCTCGCTGACCGTCATCGAGCGGAATTTATAGACGATGATTTCCTCGCCATACAGGCCGTAGCGGCGCTGGCGGAAGATCACAGGACCTTTCGAGGTCATCTTCACAGCGATGGCAATGATCAGCATCACCGGCAACAACATGATCTGGATCAACAAGCCCAGCACGATGTCGCTACCGCGCTTGACCATGCTGTTAAAGCCCGTGAACGGCGACTCGCGGATGGCGATTACCGGCATGCCGCCCACGTTGTCGAAGCGCGCCTGCATCAGATCGAAGATATATATATCTGGCAAGAAGTACACGGAGGCCGTCGTGTCCTGCAGTTCGTCGAGCATCTTGCGGATGCGCGGCTGGGCCGAAATGGGCTGGCTGATGAATATCATCTTGATATTGTGTTCGCGCACATAGGCGGCGATATCGGCCATTTTGCCCAGCATGGGCTCACGCATCTTCTCGGGCCAGCGGTCATCGGTGCGGTCGTCAAAAAAACCGCGCACACTCATGAACAGGTTCGGATTGCGCTCGACGGTCGCGGCGAACTTCAGGCTGGCGTCATTGGCGCCGATGATGACGACCGAGCGCACTTCGCTGTCGCGGCCGGGATCGGCCACCATGCGCCGTGCGGCAAGATGGCTGAGCAACAAGATGAATGGGGTGAGCAGAAACCAGGCCAGCACCAGATCGTGATCGTAATGAAACGCCAGTCCTGTCGCCGAGCCCAGGAAGACCAGGATCAGCGCCGTGATGCCCCAGCTGACGAAGACATCGCGGGCATACGCCAGCATGCGGCCGCTGCGCCAGGTACGATAGGGATCGACATACTGGAATACGGATGATGAAATAAAGAACGCCAGGATCATCAATACCAGCGAATAACCGGTGAAAGGCGAGCCCGACAGGACTGACAGCAGGTACAGCGTACCCATGATGATCAATGGATCGAGGATGCGCTGGAAAAAGAAATCAGGGGTATATCATTAACCGTCATGATGCTCTTCAAAACTGGGCACTGGCATTGAAGGAAATGCCATTAGCGTGATAGGTGCTGGTATTAACGATCGGTGCGCCTTTGCGCTCATCACGGAAAGCACTGATGCCCAACTGGATATTCGGCCGGGGCGCATATGTGAGGCCGATGCTGGCCGTTTTCGTGGTATCTTTGACATCAACAGGCAACACCAGGCCGCTCGCAGCGGCAAAATCTCGCTTCTCGCGCCGCAATTGTGCATCCATGCGGACCTTGGCCGAAATATCCCAGGCAGCGGCCAGGCTGGCACCATTGTTCAGGCTGCTGCTAATCAGAGAATTTTCCACGGCGGCAAACTCATGCCACACGCTGCCCGTAAAACGCACCTTGCCCAGCGGGGCCCAATATACGGTGACGCGCCCGTTGGCGCCGCTGGCGTCGCGTCCAGAGAATATCTTGTTCTTGCGCTTCACCCAGCCACCGAGCAATTGCACTTGTGTAATACCGCTCAGGCGCCAATAAATGTTGGCCTTGACCTCGTCCTGCTCGTAGCCCTGATCAACGCCAAATCCGACCAGGCTGGCGCGATTCGGATACTCCCCTTTCAGGTGGCGCAACTGTATCCCGATCCGGCTTTCGCTGGCCGGCAAATAGTCCAGACCCAGTTCCACGGCGTCTTCCTGCCGATTGGAAAATTTTTGCGCCATGGAATCATAAGTATATTTATCGCGCGAAACACCGCCACGCACTCGCCAGCTTGGATGAAAACGCCAACCGCCATTCGCATACTCACGACGAATCGTGCGCAGGTTGCGATCCGTGCTCTGCAAATCGCTGAACGGGGTCAGTGTCTGCGAGTAGCTACCGCCCACGTGACCCTCAAGATGATTGGCAATATGCCATTCCAGATCGGCCAGATAGTCTTTGCCCGTATAGTCGAGCTGATCAAAGTGATCGAAATAGACGCGCGACCACTTTACCTGGCCCGTCAGGCGTTGCCGTCCGATCGGGCGATTAATCAGGAACCCCGCTTGCACCTGGCGCGAAGTGTCCGAGCGCTGGCCATCGAAGCCGGACACGTTATCATCAAGCCGGAATAAATTGTTATCGTAAGAATACGTCGTCGCGATAAAAGGCGAGATCGTATCGCTGATGGCGGCGCCAGCCGGCAAACTGCATGCCGCGCCACCGGCCGCCATCAGCGTAGCGGGCAATATGCGAGCCAGAAGCGAGGCCAAACGGCTGCGATGCAATCCCGATTGCCCGATACGGGCCTGGCAATGATACGATGAATTCAACATGGGCATTGTCTTTAAGAGAGCAAACAGTTGATTGGTAATATTACCAGTAAGTCCAGTGTCCACCGGAAACAATCCAGAGGCCCAGCACGCCATTCGTCACGCCATGGGCGAGGATGGGCGACCACAGGTTCTGGCTGCGCATGTACAGCAAGCTGTAAGCGGCACCGGCAACGATACCGGCCAGCCACAAATTGTGTTCGAAACCAAACAGTACCACGCTGATAATAAACGCCTTGGCACTGGCCAGGCGTGGCTGGAATGTCAAGAAATCAGGGGCATCGATCCAGCGCAGCAGGAAGGAGCGCCAGAACAGCTCTTCCATCACGGGCACCACCAGGGCCGCGCCAGCGATGCGCAGCACCACCAGGCTCCACTCGATCTGGCCGTCATTGCGCGGATCGAAGCCATCGGCGCTGCCGACCGCCATCCAGCTGGCACTCAGATTAATCCACAACAAAAAAACAACAATCCCCGTGGCCAACGCCACGGCCAGGGCGCGCGCGCCCAGCGGCGTCCACCGCAGTTCCGTGTAGCTGCGGCGCCAGTACAACAACATGCCCAGCACGACGCCGATCTTGACGGCATACAGCCAGCGCAGCTCCTGCGCGGCAAAGCCAAGCCGGCCGAGCATGTCGGCGATGAAGATGAAGGAGAGATAGGCCAGGAATGGCGCTACCCGGGGCAAGGCGGCGCGGTCAAACATGCTGATGCGCACCGGAGGTGGAACCGCGCGCCGGACGCGGTGGTCCGGCGCGCGTGTTTTTAATAACAAACATGCATCCTCCGATGTAATAAATATAATTATATAATTATATCAAGCTGAACCGTTGCCGTGGCAAATAATCCTGACTTAATTACAACGGGGGCATGCAAAAAAGCATCAACCGTTGGCGCGCGCCTCGATCTGCTCCCACTTTTCCAGCGCTTCCAGCAATTCGCCTTCGATCTCGGCCACGCGTGCGTTCAGGCGCTTGCCTTCGGCCGGCGTCTTCTTGTAGAAGTCCGGATGCGACAGCTCGGCGGCCAGCACCGACTGCTCGTCCTCCAGCTTGGCAATCAATTTCGGCAGCTCTTCCAGCTCGCGCTGCTCCTTGTAGCTGAGCTTTTTCTGTTTGGCAACAGGTGCGGCAGTCTCGACCTTCACGGCCGGCTTGCTGGCGGGCGCCGTGGCGATCGGCAAGGTGCGCACGCGCTCCCAGTCCGTGTAGCCGCCGACGAATTCGCGCCACTTGCCCTCGCCTTCGGCGACGATCACCTGCGTGACGACGTTGTCGAGGAAGGTACGGTCATGGCTGACGAGGAAGACGGTGCCGGTGTATTCTTCCAGCAACTCTTCCAGCAATTCCAGGGTATCGATATCCAAGTCATTGGTCGGCTCATCGAGCACCAGCACGTTGGCCGGCTTGGCGAACAGGCGCGCCAGCAGCAAACGGTTGCGCTCGCCACCGGACAGCGACTTGACGGGCGAACGGGCACGTTCCGGCGCGAACAGGAAGTCGTTCAGATACGTCATCACGTGGCGGCGCTGGCCATTGATCTCGACCCAGTCGCTGCCCGGCGCGATGGTTTCCATCAGGTTCGCCTCTTCGTTCAGCTGCGTGCGCATCTGGTCGAAATACGCCACTTGCAGCTTGGTCCCCAGGCGGATGGTGCCCGTGTCCGACTGCTCTTCGCCGAGGATCATCTTCAGCAGGGTGGTCTTGCCGGCGCCGTTGGCGCCGATCAGGCCGACCTTGTCGCCACGCAAGATGGTGGCGCTGAAATCCTTGACGATGACCTTGTCGCCGTAGATCTTCGAGACGTTTTCCAGGTCCGCCACGATCTTGCCCGAGCGTTCGCCGGCCGACACGTCCAATTTTACTTGTCCCTGCTGTTCGCGGCGCGCATTACGCGTCAGGCGCAGCGCTTCCAGGCGGCGCACGCGGCCTTCGTCGCGCACGCGGCGGGCCTTGACGCCCTTGCGTATCCACACTTCTTCCTGCGCCAGGAACTTGTCGAACTTGGCGTTTTCCACCTCTTCGATTTCCAGCTGCTCCGCCTTGCGCACTTGATACGCCGTGAAGTTGCCCGGGTACGACAGCAAACGGCCGCGGTCCAGCTCGATGATGCGCGTGGCGACGTTGTCGAGGAAGGAGCGGTCATGGGTAATGAACAGCACGCTGCCCTTGAAGTCGCGCAACAAGCCTTCCAGCCACAGGATGGAACTGAAGTCCAGATGGTTGGTGGGCTCATCGAGCAGCAGCACGTCGGGTGCCGACACCAGCGCGCGCGCCAGCGCCACGCGCTTCTGCATCCCGCCGGACAGGGTTTTCATGGCCATGTCGCCCGTCAGATTCAAACGGTCGAGCACGGTTTCCACCTTGTTCGGCAAGCTCCACGCATCGGCCGCATCGAGCTTGACCTGGATGTCGTGCATGCGTTCCATCAGTTCGTCGTCATTGCCCTGGCCAAACTGGCCCGTCAACGCATCGTATTCCTTCAGCCACGCCTGCGATTCGCCCATGCCGGACGCGACGGCGTCGAACACGGACATTTCCGGGTCGAATTGCGGTTCCTGCTCCACATAGGCGATCTTGATGCCTTGTTGCATCACCAACAAGCCGTCATCGAGCTTGAACTTGCCCGAAATAACCTTCAACAGCGACGATTTACCCGTGCCGTTACGGCCGATCAAGCCGACCCGCTCCGAGGTTTCCAGTGAAAATTCCGCGTGATCGAGCAGCGCGACGTGACCGAACGCAAGTTGCGCCGATGAAAGAGAAATGACAGCCATAATGAGTAAAGGTGTTCGGGCGCCGTTCCCTGCACACCGCGTGGTGCGCCAAACAGCTGCCGATTGGATGAATGAAGCACGCATTGTACCGACAACTCGGCACCACCAGTACATTGCGGCCAGCATGAACTCAGGCCACCGGCGCGCGTTGCGTGGAATGTGGTGTCGCCAGCAGGAATCGAACCTGCATTTAAGTCTTAGGAGGACCTTGTACTATCCATTGTACGATGGCGACACGCGCAGCGGCATTATACAGGCAAGCGCCCGCCATTGACAGCGTGGCAAGCGGACGGCTCGAGCAACGCGCCTGCCATTGCGCGCACGCTATGGCGCTGCGGCCACCTGCTTCAGTCGGGACAAGATTTGCTGGGCCGCCAGCGCATGGGACACCTTATTCCAATGCGCATCCATGGGAGCGAAGTCCATCCGCTCGCGTTGTGCCTCCCAATGCCGCGCGAACACAGGTTGCATGTCGATTGCTGCATAGCCATGGTGTTTCAAACGGCCAAGGAAAAATGCCCGATCGTCGTCCTGCCAGGACGGCTTGCCCTTGCGCCCGTCGTACAGCAGGCCCCGCTCACCATCGACGAGAAATAAAAACTGTACCGTGGAACTACCTTCGATGGCACGCAGCTGTGTCAGATAGTAGTCGAGCACCAATGCCCGCGACGCCGTATCCCGGACCGGCAATGGAGCCGCCGATGGCGGATTCTTGCGGCGCAGCGTCGATGACAGCCAATCCGGCAACTTGAGATTGTAATAACAATACCGCGCCAATGCCGAATAGGACACCACCCGCTTGATCTTGGGTTCCTTATACGGTGTTTGCACCATGTGCAAGCCATCTGGGCCAGGTTCGATCTGATTGTGGCCACGTTTTGCCGCCTCAAGCAAGGAGGCAAGATTGCTGCCATCGACAAATAGCACCACCGTGCGCGGATGCACGCGCGGCACATAATAGCGCGCCATGGCCAGCGTATCGGCGAGGCCATTGCCGGAACTACCGGCCGCATACACCCCGCCGCCAAGCGCATGCTCCAGCTGTCCCTGCATGGTATCGGGATAGTCGAGCATCAGGCTCTCGACAAAACTGTCACCAAGCACCAGTACGGCAGCGCCATCCTTGAAGTCGCGCGAATTCGATGCCCCTTGGGCATTGATCACGCCGCTGCGTGCATTATTCAACGCCCAACCATACGAGTACACATAGGGCTGGTGCGCCAGATAGCGGCGAAATGGAATTTGCGGGTCGCTATTTTCCAGCCGCAAGCCGGACGAGACAGGCAAGCATTGCAGGACGGCCTCGAGCACCAGCACCGTTGCCAGCATGCCCAAGCCTATGGCGAATAAAGGACGCATATGGTTTAGAAATTAAAATAAAGAAATTCAGAAATGCCACGCGTTTCGCTAATTGCCAGCAAAAGCAGACAGAGGATCAACAGCGCACCCAAGGCAATATTGCCGTTTCGCCCGGACAGGCGCTCTTCCTGCCTGCGCAAAATGCCGCGGCCCAGCAGGTCGTAGGCATTGGGCATGAAGAAGGCAATGGCCGCGCAAGCCAGCAACCACCATAGGCAGCTCTGCAGTGCCATAATCCTGTCGATTCCCAGCATCGCCCCCTGCATCGCTGGCGTCAGGGTGCTGCCGCTCATGGCTTGCAGCACATCCAGTGCCACCTCCACCGAACTGGCACGGAAAAAGACCCAGGCCAAGACGACGGCCAGGAAAGTGGCGATGCTGCCGGCAACGCGTATTGGCAGATTGCTGCGTCCACCAAGAGCATGGCGTAGCGCATGATTAATAATCAGGTAAATACCGTGCAGCATGCCCCATACGAGAAAAGTCCAGTTGGCGCCATGCCACAAGCCACCCAACAGCATGGTCAGGAACAGATTGCGGTAGCGCTGGAAGGCGCCTTGACGATTTCCCCCAAGGGAATGTACAGATAATCGCGCAGGAAAGTGGATAGCGTGATGTGCCAGCGACGCCAGAAATCGATGATGGAAACCGCCTTGTACGGCGAGTTGAAATTGATGGGCAGTACGATGCCAAACATATAGGACAGGCCGTATGCCATATCGGAATAGGCGGAAAAGTCGAAGTATAGCTGGAAGGTATACGCCAGGGCTCCGGCCCAGGCTTCCAGCATGCTCAGATTCTGGTGGTGCGCATCGAACACCGGGGCGACATAACGTGCCACGCCGTCAGCCAGTATCACTTTCTTGAACAGGCCGATGGTGAAAAACGCCAGTCCGACGACGATGCGCCCATGCCGCAGCACGTGCGACTCCGGCTGTGAAAATTGCGGCATCATATCTTTATGATGCAAAATGGGGCCGGCAATCAGGTGCGGAAAATACGTGACAAACAGGCCATAACTTTCCGGTTGATACTCTTTCACTTTACCGGTATGGCAATCCACCAGATACGCAATCTGCGTAAACGTGAAGAACGATATACCGATTGGCAACACGATACCGATCGGCGTCAACGGCGCCCCGGTCAGGGCCGCGATATTTTCTATCAGAAAATCAAAATATTTAAAAAAGATCAGCAAGGAAAGATTGAAAACAAGGCCGCAGACAAGCCACGCCTTCGCAGGCCGACGGAGTCCCTGCTCATAACGCTGTGAAATACGACGTCCGACCGCAAAGTTGACACAGATGGACAGGGCTAGCAACGGCAGGAAACGAATATCCCAATAGCAATAAAATGCTAGGGAGGCCAACAGCAAAAAAATGATCGATACGCGTAAAGAATACTTTGACAGAGCAAAATATCCCAACAGGGCCAATGGCAAAAAGATCAAAAAGAAAGCAAATGAGTTAAATAGCACCGCGTCTTCCTACAGGTAATAAATTGGTGTACAGAGGAATATGGGGGCGTCCGGCATCCTTGTGACGGGGCTCACGCTCGCCAATCCGGCAGATGCGGACCAAGCGCCAGGCCGATCTCGCAACAGGTTTCGAACCTGTTCGCTTTACCGTCCCCATGAGTAGCGGGCTAGCACCCAACCCGCCGTCCTGCGACGGCTTGCCTGGCACAGGACGGCATACTGCACAATGTTTTTTTCAGCGTCATTTACCACTGTGCACATTGCCAACCGCACGTTTGCCAAGGCGGCGCGCCAGGATCAGCAGCAATCCTGCCATGAGCATTCCATACGTTCCCGGCTCCGGCACGGCACTGATGGCAAATACCTGGATGGCGCCGAAGGTCACATCGTTGCCATGCCAGGTAGAACCGTCTAGCAAGCTGACACCGGTCGATGGCTGGCCCAGATAATTATAGGTATAGAGAAAGGAACTGCCGCCATGCGTAAGGTCCTGCGGCACATACAAATCGTGGCCATAGCCAAACGTGGGTCCATAATTGGCCTGATTGTAGGTCTGGTCCTTGCCGATTCCATCACCATTGAAATACTGCTTCAGTTGCGGCAGCATGAAGCCGGCCGTCAGATTGAACAGGAAGGCCGTGCGCTGGCTGTCATCCATGGTGACATGCATGCCATCGCTGGAACTCCAGCTTTGCGGATTATAGCCGCCCACCAGCCACGTCTTGCCCGATGAATTCGTGGCTTCCATGACGGAAAAGGTGCGCCCCTTGCCATCGGAAGCCTTGTGAAAATCGAGCGAAGTATCACCCGTTGCCTTGCTATAGATGCTCGTCAGTGCCAGATGGCCTTCGCCGAGCCAGGTTTCCAGCTGCGCCTGATAGCCGGGAGAGAGTAGCGAAGTACCGGGTCCCGCCTGCGCGCCCAGGGAAAAACCCATACCGGCCAAGGCCAGCACCACACTTCTCACCACTCTAAAATTATTGCGCATCTTCTACCTCGACTGTCAGTATTTAAAACCGGCGCATGCTCCGGTTGCCAAATATAACACGATAGATAATATTTTTATATTTATTATTTAGATGCCAATACGCAATATTTCATAGCAGAAATTCAGCCAGGCAACACCGCCGTCACCTCGATCTCCACCCTCGCCCTATCCTCGATCAATCCCGCTACCTGCACGGCCGTCATGGCTGGAAAATGCTTGCCGATGATTTCCCTGTAGGCAACGCCAATGTGTGGATATGCCGCCACATATTCCTTCTTGTCCAGTACATACCAGTTCATGCGCACGATGTGCTCGGGCAAGGCGCCCGCCTCGGCCAGCACGGCGACGATGTTCTGCAGCGCCTGGCGCACCTGTCCCGCGAAGTCGTCCGTATGAAATTGCCCCTGTGCATCCCAGCCGATCATGCCGCTGACATACACCGTGCGTCCGCTGGCGGCAACGCCGTTCGCATAGCCGCGCGGCCTGGCCCATCCTGGTGGTTGCAGCACTTGCATTGTGTTTTCCTCGTTGTCCATGGGGTTCATGCGCTGGCCGCCTCGCGCAGCAGTTCGCGCGCGATGATCAGTTGCTGTACTTCGCTGGCGCCCTCGTAGATGCGCAGCGCGCGGATTTCGCGGTACAGGCGCTCGACCGGATGTCCGCTGACGACGCCCATGCCGCCGAACAGCTGCACGGCCGCGTCGATCACCTGCTGCGCCGTCTCGGTGGCCGTCAGCTTGGCCATGGCCGCTTCCTTCGTCACCTTGCGGCCCTGGTCGCGCTGCCAGGCGGCGCGGTAGGTCAGCAGCGCGGCCGCGTCGATGCCGGTGGCCATCTGCGCCAATTTTGCCTGCGTCAGCTGGAAGTCCGCCAGGGTCTGGCCGAACATCTGGCGCTTTGTCGCGTGGCGCAGCGCCTCGTCAAACGCGCGCCGCGCAAAGCCCAGCGCGGCGGCGGCCACCGAGGTGCGAAAGACATCGAGCGTGGCCATCGCCACCTTGAAGCCCTGCCCCGCCTCGCCCAGGCGCTGCGACACGAGCACACGGCAATGATTGAAACGCAGGCGCGCCAGCGGATGCGGGGCGATGACGGCGATGCGCTCGGCGATTTCCAGCCCGGGATTGTCGGCATCGACGATGAAGGCGCTGATGCCGCGCGCGCCCGGCGCCTCGCCCGTACGGGCAAAGACGACGTAGAAGTCGGCGATGCCGCCGTTCGAGATCCACGTCTTTTCGCCGTCGAGCACATAGTCGTCGCCGTCGCGGCGCGCCGCGCACGCCATGGCCGCCACGTCGGAGCCCGCCTGCGGCTCGGACAGGGCGAAGGCGGCGATGCGCTTGCCGCTGGCCACGTCCGGCAAATAGCGCGCCTTGTTCCCGGCGCTGCCGAACAGGCCGATGGCGCCCGAGCCGAGTCCCTGCATGGCAAAAGCGAAATCGGCCAGGCCGTCGTGGCGCGCCAGGGTTTCGCGCATCAGGCAAATGGCGCGCGTATCGATCTTGCCATCGGTACCGGTGGCGTATGCCAGCCAGCCACCCTGCCCCAGTTGCGCCACCCGCGCGCGGCAAGCGGCATCGACGTCGGCGCCATGCTCGTCGCCAAGGTGCTGCGCCGCCCAGGCATCGAGGTGCCGCTCAAGTTCGGCATGGCGCGCTTCGAAAAAGGCCATTCCAGGTAAGTGGTGTCGCGTGTATTTTGCATCTCAATCGCCCTCGAACTGCGGTTTTTCCTTCGCCACGAAGGCGTGATAGGCGCGGTGAAAATCGTTGGTGGCCATGCAGATGGCCTGCGCCTGCGCTTCCGCCTCGATGGCTTCGTCGACGCCCATGCTCCATTCCTGCTGCAGCATTTTTTTCGTCATGCCGTGCGCGAAGGTGGGGCCGCTGGCCAGGCCGGCGGCGAACAGCTGCGCCGCCTCGGCCAGCTCCTCCGGCTCGACCAGGCGGTTGAGCCAGCCCCAACGCTCGCCCTCGGCCCCAGCCAGGGAGCGCCCCGTGTACAGCAGTTCGGCGGCGCGGCCCTGGCCGATCACGCGCGGCAGCAAGGCGCATGCTCCCATATCGCAACCGGCCAGGCCCACCCGCGTAAACAAAAAGGCCGTCTTGCTGCGCGCCGTGCCGATGCGGATATCGGAAGCCAGCGCCAGCATGGCGCCGGCGCCCGCGCAAATGCCGTCGATGGCGGCGACGATGGGTTGCGGGCAGGCGCGCATGGCTTTCACCACGTCGCCCGTCATGCGGGTAAACGCCAGCAGGCCGGGCATGTCGAGCTGCGTCAGCGGGCCGATGATGTCGTGCACGTCGCCGCCGGAGCAGAAATTGCCGCCGCTGCCCGTGATGACCACGGCCTTGACGTCGTCCGCATGCGCCAGCGCGCGGAACAGCTCGCGCAATTCCGCATACGAATCGAAGGTGAGCGGATTCTTGCGCTCGGGCCGGTGCAGGGTCAAGGTGGCGACGCCTGCGTCGACGGCAAACAGGAAATGCCGCGCGGCGTAGCCGGCCAGGCTGGCGCGGTTGCCTGGCAGGTCTTGCGGCTGGCCGGGTAGATGGCGCATGCTCAGTCCTTTATTGAGGTGTTATTCAGCTGCTGCTTCATGTGCGACAGCAGGTCGATCAATTGGTTTTTGTCGTCCGGCGTCACGCCGTGCAGCAGTTCGGCGATCCAGCCCTCATGCACGCGCGCCATCTCGTCGAAGGCGCGCCGGCCGGCCGGCGTCAGCTTGACGCTGTACGAGCGGCGGTCTTTCGGGTCGACCACGCGCGCCACCAGCTTTTCCTGCTCCAGCTGGTCGGTGATGCCCGTGATATTGCCGCCCGTGACCATCATGCGCCTGGACAGCTCGCCCATGCGCAAACCATCGGGAAAGCGTTCGAGCTGCGCCATCAAGTCGAAGCGGGGCAAGGTGATGCCGAAGGTGGCGCGCAAGCGCGTGCGCACCTCGTTCTCGATTTTCACCGTGCACGAGAGCATGCGCAGCCACAGCTTGAGCGACTGGTGGTGGTCCTGCGTCAGCCGGCTGGCCAGGTCCAGCACGGGTTCTGCCTGCTGGAGGTCGCGTTGATTATCCATTTTATCCATTGTCTACATGACTTCGCCGCCGGCGACGGCGATCGATTGTCCATTCATGGCGGCCGACGCGGGCAGGCATAGCCACGCCACCGCATCGGCCACTTCATGCGGCTGCACCAGCCGCTGCTGCGGATTGGCAGCGGCCAGTTCCGCGCGCGCCGCGTCTTCGCCGCGCCCCGTCTTGCGCACGATGTTCTGCACGGCCTGCGCCACCATGTCCGTTTCCGTGTAGCCGGGGCAGACGGCGTTGACGGTGACGCCGCGCGGCGCCGCTTCCAGCGCCAGTGCGCGCGTCAGGCCGATCACGCCATGCTTGGCGGCGACATAGGCGCTGACGTAACGATAGCCTTTCAAGCCCGCCGTCGACGCCACGTTGACGATGCGCCCCCAGCCCGCGTCCAGCATGGCCGGCATGGCCGCCTGGCAGCAGTGGAACACGCCCGTCAGGTTCACGGCCAGCATCTGCTGCCAGATGGCGGCATCCGTCTTGCCGAAAGGCGCCGCATGCGCCTGGCCCGCGTTATTGATCAATATATCGATGCGGCCGAAATGCGCGGCGGCCTGCGCGAAGCCCGCCTGCACGGATGCTTCCACGGCCACGTCGAGCACACAGATGGCCACCCGACCCGCATGGCCCGCCTCTTCCAGCTGCATGCGCGCGCGCGCCAGCCGCGCGCCATCGCGCCCGGCCAGGGTGACCCTGGCGCCCGCGTCCAGCAAGGCGCCCGCGCAGGCCAGGCCGATGCCGCTGCCGGCGCCCGTAACCAGCGCATGCTTTCCTGATAATGCGTCCATCAATGCTTCCTTGCTCATGTCATCCTTCCAGCAGCCGCGCGGCCACCTGTTGCGGGGTGAGGCCCGTGTTGGCGGCGGCCAGCTGGCGCTCGCGCTGCAGATTGCGTTCCAGCTGCTGCTGGCCCGGCCGGTACTGTTTCGGCCAGGCTGCGCCTTTCCCAGCGCCTGCGCCGCTGTAGCCGATGCGCGCCATTTCCGTCAGGGTCCAGGCCGGGTTGGCCAGGTGCGGGCGGCCCACGGCGCACAGGTCGGCGCGCCCGGCGGCGATGATGCTGTTGGCGTGATCCGCTTCAAAGATCGAGCCGACGGCCATGCTGGCGATGCCTGCCTCGTTGCGCACGCGGTCGGCGAACGGCGCCTGGAACATGCGCCCGTAGACCGGCTGTTCGAGCTTGCTGACCTGGCCCGAGGAACAGTCGATCAGGTCGGCGCCCGCCTGCTTGAACAGGCGCGCGATGACGACCGCATCGTCTGGCGTGATGCCGCCTTCGACCCAGTCGTGGGCCGAGATGCGCACGCTCATCGGTTTATCCTGCGGCCAGGCCGCGCGCATGGCGCGGAACACGCGCAGCGGATAGCGGCAGCGGTTTTCCAGGCTGCCGCCATACTCGTCCGTGCGGCGGTTGGTCAGCGGCGAAATAAAACTCGACAGCAGATAGCCGTGCGCGCAATGCAGTTCCAGCCAGTCGAAACCGGCGACGGCGGCCGCCAGGGTGGCGCGCACGAAGTCGTGCTCGATGCGCGCCAGGTCGTTTTTCGTGGCCGCCCGCGCCGTTTGCGACACGCCGGCCAGATACTGCTGCTCCGAGGCCGAGGTCAAAGGCCAGTTGCCTTCCCTGAGCGGCAGGTCGATGCCGTCCCACATGGGCCGCGTCGAGCCTTTCGCCCCCGCGTGGCCCAGCTGCAGGGCGATCTTCGCATCGCTGTTCGCGTGCACGAAATCGACGATGCGCCGCCACGCCTGCGTGTGCGCTTCGCTGTACATGCCGGGGCAGGCGGGCGTGATGCGCGCGTCGGCCGAGACGCACGTCATCTCGGCAAACACCAGGCCGGCGCCGCCCATGGCGCGCGCGCCCAGGTGCATCAGATGGTAGTCGCCCGCCACGCCGTCGACGGCGCTGTACTGCGCCATCGGCGAGACGGCGATGCGGTTTTTCAGCAGCACGCCGCGCAGCCGGAAGGGCGTGAGCATGGGCGGCAAGGCCTGATCCGGCAAAGGTTCTTGCGGAAATACAACGCCGGCCTGCTCGCCGGCGCGCCGCGCCAGCCACGATTCATAATCGGCCACGTAGGCGGGATCGCGCAGGCGCAGGTTTTCATGCGAGATGCGCTGGCTACGCGTGAGCATCGAATAGGCGAACTGCGGCGCTTCCATGGCGCTGTAGCGCTCGACATTTTCAAACCACTCCATGGAATTGCGCGCCGCGCTCTGGATCTTCAGCACCTCGATGGCGCGCAGCTGCTGGTAGGCGGCAAGCGCAGCGGCGCTATCCCCATGCTGGGCGAAGCAGCGCGCCAGCTCGATGGCGTCTTCCAGCGCCAGCTTGGTGCCCGAGCCTATCGAGTAATGCGCCGTGTGGGCCGCGTCGCCCATCAGCACGACGGGCACACCGTCCTGGCGGTGCACCCATTGCCGGCAGACGATGCGCGGGAAGGTGATCCACTGCGCCGAGCCGCGCAAATGCGGCGAATTGCTCAGCAACTCATGGCCGTCGAGTTCCTCGGCGAACAGGGCTGCGCAAAAGGCGATGCCCTCTTCCTGGCTCATGCTATCGAGCCCCGCGGCGCGCCACACGTGTTCGGGCGTTTCAACGATGAAGGTCGACGTCTCGCCGTCATATTGATAGATATGCGCCTGGAACCAGCCGAATTCCGTCTGGCGGAAGGCAAACGTGAACGCCTCGAATTTCTTGCGCGTGCCCAGCCAGACGAAGCGGCAATGGCGCTGGTCGATCTCGGGCTGGTAGCTGGCCGCATAGCGCGTGCGGATGCGGCTGTTCAAGCCGTCGCTGGCGATCACCAGGTCGGCGCCGTACTGGCGCGCGATCGCCTGGTCGTCCCGCACTTCCGTCTCGAACACCAGCTGCACGCCGAGTTCCTCGCAGCGCGCCTGCAGGATATTGAGCAGGCGCTTGCGGCCGATGCCGCAAAAGCCATGGCCGCCCGAGCGCACGGTCTCGCCCTTGAAGTGGATCTCGATATCGTCCCAATGGTTGAACGCCTGCAGGATGGCGCGCGCCGTCGGCTCGTCCGCATTGGCCAGGTTGCCCAGGGTCTGGTCGGAAAACACCACGCCCCAGCCAAACGTGTCGTACGGGCGGTTGCGCTCGATGACGGTGATGCGGTGATGCGGGTTCTGCTTTTTCATGAGCAGGCTGAAATACAGGCCGGCGGGGCCGCCGCCGATACAGACGATATTCATGGGGTGTCCGTGCGAAGTTTGAAGCGCTGCAGCTTGCCCGTTTCCGTGCGCGGCAGCGCAGGCAGGAAATGGATGGCGCGCGGGTATTTATACGGGGCGATCTGCTGGCGCACGAAGTCCTGCAGTTCGGCCGCCAGCACGTCGCTGGCCTGGCAGCCCTCCTTGAGCACGATGTGCGCCTCGACGATCTGGCCGCGCTCGGCATCGGCGCGCCCGACCACGCCGCATTCGGCCACGGCAGGGTGGCGCAGCAGCGCCTCTTCCACTTCCGGGCCGGCGATGTTGTAGCCGGCCGAGACGATCATGTCGTCGCTGCGCGAGCGGTAATAGAAATAGCCGTCGGCATCCATCTCGAAGGTGTCGCCCGTCAGGTTCCAGCCGTTCTGCACGTACTCGCGCTGGCGCGGGTCGGACAGGTAGCGGCAACCGGTGGGGCCTTTTACGGCCAGGCGGCCCGTCACGCCGGGCGGCTGCGGCACGCCCGCATCGTCGACAATGCACGCCTGATAGCCGGGGATGGCCTTGCCGATGGCGCCGCGGCGGATGCCCTCGCCCGTGGCGGAAATGAAGATGTGCAGCATTTCGGTGGCGCCAATGCCGTCCGTCATGGCCAGTCCCGTCGCCGCCTGCCAGGCGTCGCGCGTGGCCAGCGGCAGCGCTTCGCCGGCCGACACGCACAAGCGCAGGCTGCGCAAGTCGTAACTGGCAGCCAGGGGCGCCATCTGGCGGTAAAAGGTGGGCGCCGTGAAGCAGATGGTGGCTTGATAGGCGCCGATGGCCCGCAGCAGGGTCTCGGGCGTGAGTTTTTCCAGCAGCACGGTGGCCGCGCCAAAACGCAGGGGAAACAGCAGCAGGCCGCCCAGGCCAAAAGTAAAAGCCAGCGGCGGCGTGCCGATGAAGATGTCGTCGGCGCGCACCTGCAGCATGGAACGGGGAAAGCAGTCGCAGATGGCCAGCAGGTCGCGGTGCATATGCATGGTGCCTTTGGGGACGCCCGTCGTGCCCGAGGTAAAGCTGATCAGGCAGACGTCGTCGGCCGCCGTGTCGTGCGCGGGAAATGGCGCATCGTGGGCCGCCATGCGCCGTTCCAGTTCCGCATCGGCGGCGCCAAAGCACAGCATGGCCGGCAGGCCGGGCAAGCCGTCGAGCTCCCCGCGCAGGCCCTGCGCGCACAGCACGGCGTTCACTTCCGCCTTGGTCAGGATGGTGGACAGTTCGCGCGCGCGCAGCAGCGGCATGGTGGGCACGGCGATGCAGCCGGCCTTCAGCACGGCCAGCAGACAGGCGGCCATCATCGGGGTATTCGCGCCGCGCAGCAGCACGCGGTTGCCGGGGATCAGGCCCAGGTCGGCGCGCAGCACGTGGCCGATGCGGTCGACCTGGCGCGCCAGCTCGGCGTAGCTCCAGCGCTGGCCGTCGGCAAGGATGGCGGTGCGCTCGCCGCCGCCGTTGGCCACGGCCGCATCGAGCAGCGCGGCGACGCAATTGAGACGCGCCGGATACTGCAGCCCGGGCAAGTCGAGGCACAGCTGCGGCCAGAGTGCGCGCGGCGGCAGGTGCGCGCGCGCAAAGTCATCCTGGGGAGATGCGGTGGTAGGCGAAGGGTCGCTGCTCATGCTCATCCTGGCTGGTGGCGGGCGCGTGCACAAGGCCCGGAAGCAGATACTTTAAACCTAAAGTATTTTTCCAGCAAGCAGAAAACAGCAGATTCAGTCGGCGCCGTCCTGGCGCAGCAAACGCGCCTGCTGCGCCGCGCTGCGCGCCAGCGCGGCCAGGGCAGCCTGCATCTGCTCGCCATCGAGCACCGCCGACTGCAGCAGCGCGCTCATGCCGGCTTCCGCGCCGTGCAAGCCCAGGGTGCGGCAACCGAGGTGCAGCCGTTCGAGCTGCTGGCGCGCCTGCGCCGGTTCACCGCGCGCCAGCAAGGCGTCGACCTGTTCGCTGGCGGCGACTATCTGTCCCTGAAAGCCCGTCAGATAGGCCAGCAGGCGTTCGCCGTCGATACCCAGGCGCTGCAAGGTGTCGCGCGGCGCCTCGGCCGGCAAGGCCGAGACGTCGAAGCAGGCGTCGATATGCTGGCGCACCTGCTCCGGCTGGAAAGGCTTGACGATGTAGCCGGCGGCGCCGGCCTGCACGGCGTCGCGCACCGTGTCGTGGTCATTCGCCGACGATACCAGCACCAGCGGCATGGCATCGAGCGCGCTGTCGGAGCGGATCTTCTGCAGCAGCTCCATGCCGGACAGGCGCGGCATGCGCAGGTCGCAGAAGCACAGCGCGGGGCGCAAGCCGCCTTCGAGCTGCTCCCACGCCGCCGCGCCATCTTCGGCTTCCACGATATCGTGCACGCCGCAGCTGTCGATCAGATGCATCAATACCATGCGCGACACGACATCGTCGTCAACCACCAGTACTTTCATTGCTTTCTCCATTGCCGGCGGCGTCAGGGGCCTGGCCGTATTCTACCCAGTTTCGCCGCGCGCCCGATGGCCGGCATTGCCTATTTTACATTTTCTTGCCCGAAACGGCTATTTGCGCCAACAGTGTGCGCAATTGCGGCAAATGCAGGGCCACCTGGGTCCAGCGCCCGCCGTCCGCCGCCTCCTCCATTTCCGTGCACAGCATGTGCAACTGCGTTTCATCGAGATAGGCGGCGCTGCCCTTCAATCCGTGCAGCAGGCGCCCGGCGTTGTCGCTGTCCTGCGCGGCCAGGGCGTCGTCGAGTTCGCGCAAGCGCCCCTCCAGGTCGGCGACGAAGGCGACGCGGATGCGCCGCTGCAGTTCGCCGCCGCGGCCGGATTGCGCAGGCGCGACGGCGGGGATGGCCGGCGCGATGCCGAACAGGGCGTCGAGTTCGGCCTGCCCCCGCGCGCTAGCGCGCGGCGCGTTCGACGGCATGCGCGGCAACATGAACCCGCGCTGCAGCTGGCGCTCGATGGCGCGCGCCAGCAAGCCATGCAGCGCCGCTTCGTCCACGGGTTTACTGAGGAAATCGTCCATGCCGACGCCCAGGTAGCGGCCGCGGTCTTCTTCGCTGGCGTTCGCCGTCAGGGCCACGATCATCAGTTCCTGGTCGCGCACGGGCTGGTCCGGCCAGCCGCCCACGCGGATCAGACGCGTCGCCGTGGCGCCGTCCATTTCCGGCATGCGCCCGTCCATCAGGATCAGGTCATAGCGCGTGTGCACGCAAGCCGCCACCGCCAGCATGCCGTTGGCGACCACGTCGACCCGGTGTCCCAGTTCCTCGAGCATGACGCGGATGATGATCTGGTTGGTGGGGAAGTCTTCCGCGCACAGCACGCGCAACTGGTGGCTGTGCGGCGCCAGCGCCACCTGCGGCACCAGCGGCGGCGCCACGCCGTCGGCCAGCGGCAAGGTGAAGGCAAACGTGCTGCCCTGCCCCGGCGTGCTGGCCACCTCGATCTCGCCTTCCATCAGTTCGACCAGCTGGCGGCAGATCGCCAGGCCCAGCCCCGTGCCCCCGTAGCGCCGCGTGGTGCTGGCGTCGGCCTGCTCGAACTTCTGGAACAGGCGCGCCATCGCGTCCGCATCGATGCCGATGCCGCTGTCGCTGACGCTAAAGCGGATCAGGTTGACACGGCGTCCACCGCTGCCGCTGGCCACGCCGGCCCGCTCGACGCACACGCTGACGCCGCCGCGCTGGGTGAACTTGAAAGCATTGCCGACCAGGTTGACCAGCACCTGGCGCAAGCGGGTCGGGTCGCCCACCACGAAGGGCGGCAGGTCGGGCGCGAAATCGATGGAGAAACCGATGCTGCGCGCGGCCGCCTGCTCCTCGAACAGGCTGACGACCGTCTCGATGGCCGCGCCGAGCGCGAAGTCGATGTTTTCGATACTCAGCTTGCCCGCCTCGATCTTGGAAAAATCGAGCAGGTCATTGATGATCACCAGCAGCGACTGGGCATTGGCCTGGCCGCGCAGGATCTGCTCGCGCGTGGCGTCGTGCAGCTGCTCGTCGCGCAGGGCAAAGCCCAGCATGCCGATGACGCCGGCCAGCGGGGTGCGCATCTCGTGGCTCATGTTGGCCAGGAATTCCGACTTCTGGCGCGTCGCATCCTCGGCCTTGCGCTTGGCCTGGCGCAGGCTTTCCTCGTTTTTCGTCAGGCTGCTGTTCACTTGCGCCAGCTTTTCCGACTGGGCCAGCACTTCGATTTCCTTGCTCTGCAACTCGGCCGTGCGTTCGCCGACCAGTTTTTCCAGCTCGTTCTGCTGGCGCCGCAGCGCGCGCACGCGCTGGCGGTAGGCGACGTACACGGCGCCCAGCAGCAGCGCCGCCATCAGGGTGCGGAACCACCAGGTCTTCCAGAACGGCGGCAGGATCGTGATGGCCAGGGTGGCGCCGCTCTCGTTCCACACGCCGTCCTTGTTGGCCGCCTTGACGCGAAACACGTAGTCGCCCGCATCGAGGTTGGTGTAGGTGGCAAAGCGCCGGCCCGCATCCGTCATGACCCAGTCCTGGTCGAAGCCTTCGAGCCGGTAGGCGAACATATTGCGCTGGGGCGCGGCGAAATGCAGGGCCGCGAATTCCAGCGAAAAGACGCTTTCGCGGCTGGTCAGCACGAGCTTGCGCGTATGGTCGATCGCCGTGCCGAGCACGTGCGCGAACTCGCCGCGGCCGATGGCCACCGGCTTGTTGAAGATCTGCAGTTCCGTGATGGCCACCAGCGGCGGCACGCGGTTGTCGTGGATATCCTGCGGCACGAACGCCGTCATGCCGTTGAAGCCGCCGAAATACATGGTCCCGTCCGCCGCGCGCAGGGCCGCGCCATCGAAGTACGAGCCTTCCACCGTGCCGTCGGCGCTGTCGTAGTTGCGGAACAGGCCGCTGCGCATGTCGAGCCGCGTGATGCCGCTGTTGGTGCTCAGCCACAGCTGTTCATTGTCGTCGCCGAGGATGCTGGCGACGGCATCGTCGGCCATGCCATCCTTGCGCAGGAAGCGCCGGAAGCGGATCCCGCCCTTGGCGTCGACGTCCATGCGGTTCAAGCCGTTGGCCGTGCCCACCCACAGCACGCCGCGCTTGTCTTCGTGCAGGAAATGCACTTCGTCGTGGCTCAGGCTATGCGGGTCTTGCGGATCGTGGCGGAAATGGCGGAAGCGGCCGCTGGCGCGGTCCAGCAAGTCCAGACCGTGGAAGGAGCCTATCCACAGCCGCCCCTTGCCGTCTTCCAGCACGGGCCGCACCATGTTGTCGGACAGGCTGTTCGGGTCGGCCGGATCGTGGCGGTAGGTGGTGAAGCGTTTGCTCACGGGGTCGAAACGGTGCACGCCGCCCCGCGTCGAGACCCACAGCATGCCGCTGCGGTCGCTCACGACATTGCGGATGGTGTCGCTGTTCGGGTCGCCGGCGGCAAAGCGCATGGTGAAGAAGCGTTCCAGCGCCGGATCGAAGCGGTGCAAGCCGGTCGAGCCGCCCACCCACAGGGTGCCGTCCGGCCCCTTGTACAGGGTGGTGACCTGCTCGTCGCGCGACATGCCGGGCGAGCTGCGCAGGTCGAACAGGCGCGAGCTGCCGTCGCGCGTGTCGTACAGTTTCAGGCCGCCCTTGGTGGCCAGCCACAGCTTGCCATTGCCCGCGTCGGCCACGGCCCGCACTTTCTTGTCCGCCAGCGCGCCCACGTCGCCGGGCGCGCGCGCCATGCGCGCAAAGCCGCCGCTGCCCAGGTCGACCCGGCTCACGCCGTTGTACCAGGAGCCGACCCAGAAAGTGCCGGCGCGGTCGCGGTACAAGGACGACAGCTGGTTGTCGGCGACGCTGAACTTGTCGCCCGTCTGGTGCCGGTACTGCAGGAAGGTGTCGCTGTCGGGCAGCCAGCGGAACAGGCCATCGGCATTGCTGCCCAGCCAGACGGTGGCGTCGACGTCCTGGTACAGGCTGGCCACGCGGATGGCGGAAAAACCCTGTTTTTCGCTCAGGCGCACGCGCGCCTGCGGCGGCTGGCCGGCGCCGCCCAGGCGCCAGCGCTCGGCACCGGCCATGGTGCCGATCCACAGATTCTGCTGGCGGTCGACCAGCAGCGACTGGATCACGTTGTATTTCGAGCCGGGCGTCGCATCGACGGCGAAATGCTCGAAGCGCTCGCTGCCCGGCGCCAGCATGTCCAGCCCCGTGACCGTGCCGATCCACAGGCGCCGTTGCGCGTCCAGCGCCAGCGCCTTGATTTCATTGTCGCCCAGGCTGTGCGGGTTGCCTTCTTCATGGTGCCAGGTGCGGAAGACGCCTGTGGCGGGGTCGAAATGCTGCAAGCCGTCCGAGGTGGCGATCCAGAAGCCGCGCGCGCCATCGTCGAGGATGGCGTGGATATGCCGGTTGCCGTTGCCGCGCTTGCTCTTTTCGGCCGGCACGTAGTGGATGAAGGTCTGGCTGGCGGCGTCGAAGCGGTCCAGGCCATTGTCGGTGCCCACCCACAGCTGGCCCTGGCTATCGACATGCAGCTCGCCCACCCAGTTATCGGCCAGGCTGGTCTTGTCGCCCTCGATATTCTTGTAGACGACCATGCGGTAGCCGTCGTAGCGGCTCAGGCCAGACTGGCTGCCGAACCACATATAGCCTTGCCGGTCCTGGGCGATGGCCAGCACCGATTCCTGCGCCAGGCCCTGGTCGACACTGAGCTGGTCGAAGCGCAGGGTGGGCGCAGGCGCGGCCATGGCCGGAGCGCCCAGCAGCAGAATTAACAGTAAGGCAACATCGAAAACACGTCGAAATACCTGCACAATCGTCCTGTCAAAAAAACGCGAAAACTCCCGCAACTGTTCCGGGGGCCGTCTCAAGAACCAAAAAACGCCAGTACATCGTCCTTGCGGGCCTGCGTATCGCGCTGTCCAAGACGGATCAGCTCGTTAGTATACGTCGATTCGAACAATAAATACGATGCCAGCGCCGCGCCGCGCGCTTCGGCCGCGCCGATACCCGACAACATGGTGCGGATGGGACGGGGCAAACTGCCGATATGCCGGCTGGCGATGGCGTCGAGCCGCTCGGACGGCGCGATGACCAGCAATTCCACCGGCCGCAAGGCCGTCTTGCCCAGCAACTCGGGCGGCAGCATCGACAGGGTCAGGTTGATGCGGTTCAGGCGCTCGATGTCGACGGCCAGGCCATCGAGGAAGATCGACGACAGCGCGTGGCCGGCGATCTGCGCCAGGCTCGGGTAGCGCGCCGCTTCGGACGCGGCCGGCGCCGGTTCCGTCATGCGCCCCGCGCCCACCACCAGCACCTTGTTCGCGCCCAGGTGGATGGCCGGCGAGATGGGCGCCAGCTGGCGCATGGAACCGTCGCCGCAGTATTCGCGCTGGCCGCCCACGTACAGGGGCACGGCGGGAAAAATGAAAGGGATGGCGGCCGAGGCGAGCAAGTGCTCCACGCCGATCTGGTCCGGCAAGGCCAGGCGCTGCGTGCGCACCCAGGGCGCGATATCCTCGGCCGTCTGGTAAAACGTCATGTGGCGGCTGCCCGAGTACGACGACGCCGTCACGGCCAGCGCATGCAGCAGGCCGTCGGCCAGGGCCGCGTCCAGGCGCGGCAGGTCGAGCATGCGGTGCAGCAGGCTGACCAGCGGGGTATTGTCGAGCAGGGAACTGGGCGGCGACGCATGCCACTGGCGCAGCAGCCAGCCGAACGACAGCAGGGACAGCCAGCGCGCGCCCGAGCGGATCACGCCCAGCGAGTCGGCCCGGTACACTTGCTCGACCTCGATGTGCTGCCACACGTCGAGCAGCTTTTGCACGCCTTCGCCGAAGTTGTCGGCACGGCAAGCCAGCGCCGTGGCGTTGATGGCGCCGGCCGAGGTGCCGCAGATGATATCGAACGGGTTGCGCGCCGGCGCCCAGCCCGCTTCCCACAGAATCGCCGAAATCGCCTGCAGCACGCCCACCTGGTAGGCGGCACGGGCGCCCCCTCCCGTGAGTATCAAGCCTGTTTTATTTTGCATTCCCATGCCGGCAGATTAGCAGGGTCTTGATGCTTTGTGGAAAAGTTTAGTCGCCTCGGACCATCCCTTCTCTTCTCGGATCGGCCCCGCCAAACCAGAAATCCTTGCCATGCGCATGCAGGCGCATGATGCCCTGCAAGCCGGAATTCTGTTCGATGACGCGCACCTCGTGACCCATCGCCTGCAGCGCCTCGACTTGCGCGGCCGGCGCACGGCCCTTTTCCAGTTCCGTCGGACCGTTGCGGCTGCCGAAGTTCGGCAGGCTGATCGCCTGCTGCACGTTCAAGCCCCAGTCCATGGTGCCGACCAGGACCTTGGCGACATAGTTGATGATGGACGAGCCGCCCGGCGAACCCGTCGCCAGCACCAGCTTGTGCGTGCCCTTCTCGAACACGAGGGTGGGCGACATGGCGCTGCGCGGACGCTTGCCCGCCTCGACCCGGTTGGCGATGGGGCCATCGGCATCGCGCGAATCGAACGAGAAATCCGTCAGCTGGTTATTCAGCAGGAAGCCGTCGACCATCTGGCGCGAGCCGAACGCGTCTTCCACGCTGGTGGTCATCGACAGGCCGCCCCCAAAAGCATCCACGGCCACCAGGTGCGACGTCGACGGACGCTGCAAGGCGTTGTCCATGCCCCACGCCACCTGCATGCCGGGCGGCGTGCCGGGCAAGGCTTTACCCATGGATTTGTCGCCGATCAGGGCGGCGCGCTGCGCCAGGTAGGTTTTGTCGAGCATCGAGGCGATGCCCTTGCCCGGCAGCGGCACGAAGTCCGTGTCGGCCACGTAGCGGTTGCGGTCCGCGTAGGCCAGGCGCCCCGCTTCCGAAAACAGGTGGATCGCCTGCGCATCGGGCACGCCGTCGACGGGCGCATACGGGCGGATGTCCTTCACTTCCAGCATGCCCAGCATCTGCGCGATGGCGATGCCGCCCGACGATGGCGGCGGCATGCCGCATACGGTCCAGGCCTTGTAGTCGCTGCAGACGGGCTCGCGCACCTTGGCGCGGTAGCCGGCGATATCAAGCGCCGTCAGCTTGCCCGGGTTGCTCGGGTGCGACGCCACCTTGGCGGTGATGTCGCGCGCGATGCGGCCGTTGTAAAGGCGTCGGCGCCGCCGCGGGCGATTTCGCGCAGGGTGCGCGCCAGCTGCGGGTTCTTCAGCACGTGGCCGACGGGCCAGGCCTTGCCGTCCGGGTCATAGAAATAGGCGGCGGCGACGGGGTCGCGCTTCAGGGCCTGGTCCCAGTTCAGCAAGCCGTTGAGGCGCTGGCTGACGGGAAAGCCGCCGTGCGCCAGCTTGATGGCGGGGCCGAACAGGGTCGCCCACGGCAGCTTGCCATGCTCCTTGTGGGCCAGCTCCAGCATGCGCAGCACGCCCGGCGCGCCCACGGAACGCCCACCCACCACGCCCGTGGCGCGCGAGACGGGGCTGCCGTCCGCATTCTGGAACAGGTGCTCATCGGCGGCGGCAGGCGCCGTTTCGCGCCCGTCGAACGCCTGCACGCCCTTGGCCGTGGAGTACAGCAAAAGGCGCCGCCGCCGATGCCCGACGATTGCGGCTCGACCAGGGTGAGCACCAGCTGCGTGGCGATGGCCGCGTCGATGGCGCTGCCGCCCTTCTTCAGCATCTGGTAGCCGGCATCGGCGGCCAGCGGATTGGCGGCGGCGACCATGAATTTCTGCGCCGCCCAGCCACTTTTTCCGCATACGCGGTGGCGATTTCCGGCGCCTTCTGCGGCACTTCGGCAAATACGGGACTGGCAGCGAGGGCTCCCAGCAAGGTCAGGCTCAGGGCCAGCGGCTTCAATGCGATCATGGTTTCTCCGATAAAAAAGGGCGCACAGCCGAGCAAGGCTGTACGCCCCATACGGGGGTATCCTACATCAAATCACGCCACGCTTATTTGGGCTGCATGCGGATGGCGCCGTCCAGGCGGATCGTTTCGCCATTGAGCATGACGTTTTCCACGATGGCTTTCACCAGCTGCGCGTATTCGCCGGGCTTGCCCAGGCGCGAAGGGAACGGCACCATCTTGCCCAGCGCATCCTGCACTTCGGCCGGCATGCCCAGCAGCATGGGCGTCTCGAAGATGCCGGGCGCCACCGTCATCACGCGGATGCCGTTGCGCGACAGGTCGCGCGCCATCGGCAGGGTCAGTCCCACCACGGCCGCCTTCGACGAGGCGTAGGCCGCCTGGCCGATCTGGCCATCATAGGCCGCCACGGAAGCCGTGTTGATGATGATGCCGCGCTCGCCTTCCGCCGTCGCGTCCTGTTTCGCCATGGCGTCGGCCGCCAGGCGGCACATATTGAAGGTGCCCACCAGGTTGATGTTGACGACCTTCTGGAACAGGGCCAGCGGATGCGGGCCATCCTTGCCCACGGTCTTCACGGCCGGCGCCACGCCGGCGCAGTTGACCAGGCCGCGCAAGGTACCGAGCTTGGTAGCCGCGGCCACCACGGCCAGGCCGTCCTCTTCCGACGTCACGTCGCACTGCACGAACACGCCGTCCAGCTCAGCGGCCAGCGCCTGGCCCGCCTCCGTCTGCAAGTCGGCCAGCACGACCTTGCCGCCAGCGGCCGTCAGCATGCGCGCCGTGGCCGCGCCCAAACCCGATGCGCCGCCCGTGATGATGAATACATTGTCCTGAATCTGCATGAAATCTCCTGAGTGATAAGGGCCGTGTTCCCGGCGCCTGATGGTTGATGCACGATGCCATTATTACGCTATTACGTTTACGTAAACGTAATGTCGGCGACAATTGTAGCCATTTTTGCCGTCACCGAGCGAAAACTTGCAACGCCAGCGACTGGCAAGCTTAAAAACACTGCATGAAAGCGCCGTTGCGGTGGCAGATGCGCCCGTTCGCATCGAGCGTGGCGTTGCCCGCGCCGTTGTAGCGCGCGCCGGCGGCATCGCGGCAGCCGCCCGTGTCGCAGGCACCGATGGGCTGCGGCGCGCGCGGCATCGGCACGGCCGGGCCGGGCGGCAGGGGCGCGATGGGCACAATGGGAGGCGCCGGCTGCGCCGGCATGCGGCCGATCACCTGCGCCACGGCGCGGCGCGGCTGCACGGGCGGCGCCGGGAGGCACGGTTCCACGGCCAGCTTGCTGCTGTCGCGCGGGTCGAGCCGGCACACGGGCAGTTCATCGGACGCCGCCGGTTCCTGTGCCCAGGCATGGCCGCCAGCGAGCAGCAGGGCGCCGGCCAGCGCCAGCATGGTTTTTGTCATCTTCTTCATACCCCCTCCCCAAGCATCGATCCTACCGCTTTCATTATTGGCACACGCCGCGCCAAATGCCAGCGAGGGCAACACTCTCACGTCTGCGGCTGCCACGCACATGCTGCAACGGTGTTTTATTTCCTTTCAGCACTTTCCTTCTTGCCAGGATGGCATTACAATAAGAACGATTCTTATTCTCATTAGCGGAATTCGAGCGCAATTTACTATCTTTTCATTCATACCCGAGCCACCCGGAAGGCAGCCAGGAAATAACAACATCCGGAAAGTTCACCATGATCCAGCGTAGTCCCGCATTCATTCATCCTGTTACGCCCGCCCGCCCCATCCATTGCGCCACCCTGCTCCTGCCCTGCCTGCTGTCCTTGGCCGTCGGCAGCGCCTGGGCCGAAGGCAATGCGGCCGCCGATCCGACCATGAACACGGTGGTGGTCACCGCGTCGGGCACGGCCATCGACATCAAGGATGCGCCGGCCAGCATCAGCGTCATCACGCGCGAGGAAATCGAGCGCCAGCCCGTGTATGACTTGAATACCTTGCTGCGCCGCATCCCCGGCGTGACGGGCGGCACCAGCCCGGTGGGCGAGGAATCGAAGATCAAGCTGCGCGGCTTGCCCGACAAATACACCTTGATCCTCGTCGACGGCAAGCGCGTCGGCAGCTCGGCCGACACGGCCTACCGTCCCGATCTGGGCCGCCAGGACTTGAACTGGATCTCGCCCGACATGATCGAGCGCATCGAAGTGGTGCGCGGACCCATGTCCTCGCTGTACGGCTCGGACGCCATGGGCGGCGTGATCAACATCATCACGCGCAAGGTGCCGGGCAAGTGGAACGGCTCGGCCACGGCCAATTACACGCAGCCGCAGGACAGCGGCCGCGGCACGGCGCACCAGCTGGGCGTGAACCTGGCCGGTCCCTTGTCGGACACGGTCGGCATGCGCCTGGGCGTGGGCCAGACGCGCCAGAATCCCGACGAAAAGGCCATCGGCAAATCGGGCGGCATCGGCGGCGAACGCAACCAGACTGTCTCGGGCCAGCTGAACTGGGCGCTGGACAAGAAGCAGAACCTGTCGCTGGACGCCAGCTACGGCAAGCAGCAATCGACGGATTCGACCACGCTCGACGCGGACGGCTACCCGCTGTTCGGCGCCTGGGGCGCGAGCAAGCTGATACGCAAGAGCGCCAGCATCGGCTATGAGGGCCGCTGGGACTTCGGCAAGGCCGTGGTGAACCTGTATCACAACGATTTCGACAACGAAGTCGTCGGCACGATCGCGAAATCCAAGGACAGCACGCTCGACGCCAGCCTGGAAAAGCGCGTCGGCTGGGGCGGCATCGAGCAGATGCTGGTGATGGGCGGCCAGTGGAAGCACCAGGAATTGACGAATACGGACACCATCGGCACCGTGCCGACCGATTACCTGGGCAAGCCCGTCAGCGGCGCCACCCTGTCCGGCACCACCTCTGCCCTGTTTGCGGAAGACCAGCTGTTCCTGCGCGACAACTTGACGGCCACGGCCGGCCTGCGCCTCGACCACCACAGCAAGTTCGGCAACCATTACAGCCCGCGCCTGTACCTCGTGTACCACCCTGCTCCCGCCTGGACCATCAAGGGCGGCGTATCGCAAGGCTTCCGCGCCCCGAGCCTGAAGGAAAACTCGCCAGCGGCGGCCACCCAGTCGGGCGGACGCGGTTGCGGCAGCCTCAAGCCCTGGGCTATGTCACGGGCGGCTGCTACATGGCCGGCAATGCGGACTTGAAGCCGGAAACGAGCACGGCCGGCGAGATCGGCGTGGCGTGGGAACAGAATGGCTGGGACGTCGGCTTGACGTACTTCCACACGGATTTCAAGAACAAGATCGACTATGCGCCGCTGGGTTTCTACCAGAAGCGCTGGTGGACCAAGATGACGAATATCCAGAAGGCGCGCACGAGCGGCCTGGAAGCGACGGCCACCATCCCGCTGACGAAAAACCTGGACTGGCGTAACAACGTCACCTACATGGCGGAAGCGAAAAACCTGACCACGGGCGCCAACCTGCTGTCGACGCCGAAGCTGTCGTGGTATTCGGCGCTGGGCTGGCAAGTCAACGACCAGCTGTTCGGCGAAGTGTCGGCCCAGTACACGGGCAAGGAACTCGACGCGGGCAAGCTGGCCGACAAAGCCTACACCATCGTCGACACCGTCGTGTCGTACAAGGTCACGCCCCAGTGGACGGTGCGCGGCGGCGTGCAAAATCTGTTCAAGAAAGGGCCGATGGCCGACGGCCTGGTCGACTACTACGTGCCGGGACGGCGCATGTTCGTCGGCCTGACCTCGCGGTTCTAATCACGGGGCGGCGGCGTGGCGGCATTCGCCGGCACGCTGCTGCGCATCCGCCCGGCGACGGACACCTTGTGGCCGCTCGCATACAGGCATTGCTGGTAGGCGTAGTCATCGCGGCGCTGCATGCCGTACGCGGAACTGTCGGCCGCGCCCGCTCCCACGCCGGCGCCACGGCAGCGTGCAACTTGTCACGTAGGGAGAATAGCCTTGCGGATGGCGGCAGTATTAGCACATCGGCGCCGTCGGCACCCCGCCCTGTTCGACATATATGGGAGGCGTGACGGACAGCGGCTGCACCACGACCGTGCGTCCGTAAGGATGGCGGTACCACGGGTCGCCGTACCAGCCCCGCCCGAACGATATGAAAACCAGGAAATTTTGATGTGCAAGACGTGAAACAGCCCCGTGACACGGGGCTGTTTGAGATGGCACGGGTTTTATTGCGCCGGCAAGACCTGCGCCGGCGTGGCCGGCGCCAGAATGGGCGGCGCGGGCGCGTGGATGGGTGCCGGCGCCTTGACGGCCAGCCAGCCCGTGGCCGGCAGCAGCGGCACCAGCAGCAGGGCCACGATATTGATGATCTTGATCAAGGGGTTCACCGCAGGACCCGCCGTGTCCTTGTACGGGTCGCCCACCGTGTCGCCCGTGACGGCCGCCTTGTGCGCGTCGGAACCCTTGCCGCCGAAATGGCCATCCTCGATGTATTTCTTGGCATTGTCCCAGGCGCCGCCGCCCGTGGTCATGGAAATGGCCACGAACAGACCCGTCACAATCGTTCCCATCAAGAGGCCGCCCAGCGCCGCCGGCCCCAGCAGCATGCCCACGACGATGGGCACCACCACGGGCAGCAGCGAGGGCACGATCATTTCGCGGATGGCCGATGCCGTCAGCATGTCGACGGCCTTGTCGTATTCGGGTCGCGCCGTGCCTTCCATGATGCCCTTGATGTCGCGGAACTGCCGGCGCACCTCGACCACCACGGCGCCCGCCGCGCGGCCCACGGCTTCCATCGCCATGGCGCCGAACAGATACGGAATCAGGCCGCCGATGAACAGGCCGACGATGACCATCGGGTTCGACAAATCGAACGTGATGTGCTGGCCCACGGATTCGAGCGCGTGCGTGTAGTCGGCGAACAGCACCAGCGCGGCCAGGCCGGCCGAGCCGATGGCGTAGCCCTTGGTGACGGCCTTGGTGGTGTTGCCGACGGCATCCAGAGGATCGGTGATGGCGCGCACGGAGTCGGGCAAGCCCGACATTTCCGCGATGCCGCCCGCGTTATCGGTGATGGGGCCGTACGCGTCGAGCGCGACGATGATGCCCGCCATCGACAGCATCGAGGTGGCCGCAATGGCGATGCCGTACAGGCCCGCCAGCTGGTACGACACGAGGATGGCGATGCAGACGGCCAGCACCGGATACGCGGTGGACTTCATCGACACGCCCAGGCCGGCGATGATATTCGTGCCGTGGCCCGTCGTCGACGCTTCGGCGATATGGCGCACGGGCTTGAAGTCCGTGCCCGTGTAGTACTCGGTGATGTACACCATCAGCCCCGTAAGCACGATGCCGACGACGGTGGCGCCCAGCATCTTGTAGCGCATGGCGTCGTCGGGCCACAGCAGCCACGTGACCACGGCAAAGCCCACCAGCGACAGGCCGGCCGCCCACCACAGGCCCGTGTACAGGGCCGACATGATCTTCTTGCCGGGCGCCGTTTTGACCATCGAGCAGCCGACGATGGAGGCGAGGATGGAAACGGCGCCCAGCAGCAGCGGATAGAGGATGGCCGTGCTGCTGGCTTCGGCCATCAGCAGCGCGCCCAGCAGCATGGTGGCGATCAGGGTCACGACATAGGTTTCGAACAGGTCGGCCGCCATGCCGGCGCAGTCGCCCACGTTGTCGCCCACGTTGTCGGCGATGACGGCCGGGTTGCGCGGATCGTCCTCGGGAATGCCCGCCTCGACCTTGCCCACCAGGTCCGCGCCCACGTCGGCGCCCTTGGTGAAGATGCCGCCGCCCAGCCGCGCGAAGATGGAAATGAGCGAGGCGCCGAAGGCCAGGCCGATCAGAGGCTTGATCAGGTCATGCTGGGTCAGGCCGGGCGCGCCCGTCTTCACCAGCAGCCAGTAGAACAGGGTCACGCCCAGCAAGCCCAGACCGACGACCAGCATGCCCGTGATCGCGCCGCCCTTGAAGGCCACGCTCAAAGCCTGGTTGATGCCCAGGGTGGCCGCCTGCGCCGTGCGCACATTGGCCCGCACCGAGACATTCATGCCGATGAAGCCGCAGGCGCCCGACAGCACGGCGCCGATCAGGAAGCCCAGCGCCGTGTGCAGGCCAAGCAGCACATAGATGGCGATCAGCAGCACCACGCCGACGATGGCGATGGTGCGGTACTGGCGCGCCAGATAGGCGGCCGCGCCCTGCTGGATGGCCAGCGCGATTTCCTGCATGCGCGCGTTGCCGGGATCCTGGCGCAGGATCCAGCTACGCGACACCAAACCATAGATGACTGCGACCACGCCGCAGGCTACCGCAAACCACAAACTGGCTGCCATATCGTCCCCTTCTGTTTTTATCCGACGTCATTGCCGACAGCTGCAGACCGCACCGGGTAGGCACGCGCAGCCAGGAAAACACGACCTGCAAAAAAACTGAACCACGAAAACGATACGGCGCCCGCCTGAAGCGCGGGCACAAAAAAGCGGACACTCAGGTCCGCTTTTCAAACACTGCTTATTCCGCCAGGGCGGCAAATGCGCTGTCGCGGATTTGCTCGACCGGACCGACGCCGGCGATGCGGCGGTATTTCGGCGCGCCCGGCAGGCCGGACTTGGCCCAGTCGTTGTAGTAGCCGAGCAAGACCTTGGTCTGGTTGTGGTACACGTCCAGGCGCTTCTTGACCGTTTCCGCCTTGTCGTCGTCGCGCTGGATCAGCGGCTCGCCCGTGATGTCGTCGATGCCGTCGACCTTGGGCGGATTGAATTTGACGTGGTAGACGCGGCCCGAACCCGGGTGGCTGCGGCGGCCGTCCATGCGCTCGATGATGGACGCGTCAGGCACGTCGATTTCCAGCACGTAGTCGACATTGATGCCGGCATCCTTCATGGCGTCCGCTTGCGCGATGGTGCGCGGGAAGCCGTCGAACAGGTAGCCATTGGCGCAATCGGCTTCCTGCAGGCGGTTCTTGACCAGGCCGATCATGATGTCGTCCGACACGAGGCCGCCCGCATCCATGACCTTTTTCGCTGCCAGGCCCAGTTCGGTGCCTTCCTTGATCGCCGCGCGCAGCATGTCGCCCGTGGAGATTTGTGGAATATTGTATTTTTCTTTGATGAAGTTAGCTTGGGTGCCCTTGCCGGCACCGGGTGCTCCTAAAAGTATCAGACGCATTGAAAAGTTCCTAAAAAACAGATTTTGGATGGTGGTATGTGTAATTATTTTTAGATGATGTTGCTATGGCTATCTTTCCCTACGAAACTTACCACAAAAAATCCCCGAAGCGCCAGTTTGCTGTCGAATTGCTATGCCCTGATTGATCAAAGCCAACAATTAGCGAAGCAGGTGTTTCAAAATGTGGTTTTTTGTGGCAGGCCCCGCATAAAATTTTTCTCGCGCACGCACGGCACCTGAAACACGTCCAGGGCAAGGCAGCCATGGGTGTTTTCTCAGGTGGCGTGCTGGTAGTGCGCCTGTACTCTGGCAAGATCTTCCGGCGTGTCCACGCCGGCGGCCGGGGCCGAGTCCGTGACATGCACGGCGATGGCATAGCCATGCCACAGCACGCGCAGCTGCTCCAGCGCCTCGATCGCTTCCAGCGGCGAAGCGGAGAGCGTGGGGTACGTTTGCAAAAATGCATTGCTGTACGCATACAGGCCGATATGGCGCAGCGGCACGTAGCCTTGCGGCAGGTTCTCGCGGGACTGGGCGAAGCCGTCGCGGTGCCAGGGGATGGTGGCGCGCGAAAAATACAAGGCGCGGTTTGCCTTGTCCAGCACCACCTTGACGACGTTCGGATTGAAGGCCTCAAGCACCTCGTGCAGCGGATGGGCGCACGTGGCCATGGGGACGGCGGCGCTGATCTGCGCCGCGCAGGCGGCCAGCAGGGCCGGGTCGATCAGCGGTTCGTCGCCCTGCAGGTTGACGACGACGGCGTCCGGCGGCAGATCGAGCGTGCGCGCCACTTCGGCGATGCGGTCCGTGCCCGACGGATGGTCGCTGCGCGTCATGCACACTTCCACGCCATGCGCGGCGCAGGCGTCGCGGATGGATGCATGGTCGGTGGCGACGATGACGCGCGCGGCGCCGGACAGGGCTGCCTGCTCGGCCACGCGCACCACCATGGGCTTGCCGCCCAGGTCCGCCAGCGGCTTGTTCGGCAGGCGCGTCGAAGCCAGGCGGGCCGGGATGATGACGATGAACGCCATCGTTATTCCACTGCGTCTTGCAGGGTGCGCGCTTCGTCCGCCCACATGATGGGGATGCCATCGCGGATAGGATAGGCGAGGCGGTCGGCGCGGCAAATCAGTTCCTGCGCCTTCTTATCGTGTTCAAGCGGACCCTTGCAAACAGGGCAGACCAGGATATCAAGCAGTCGAGCGTCCACGACATTTCTCCACAATTTGTTGGGCCAGCGCGCTATCGATGCGCGCACTGACGGGGACGACCCACAGTCTCGGGTCATCTTTGAGATATTCAATTTGCGCACATTTTACTGCATCCTTCTCGGTGATCAAGATCACATCCGTGTCGAGGGCGGCGAATGGCTGGTCGAGAAAGTCGTGATGGTCGGGCAAGGGCAGTTCCGCAAAGTCCAATCCGGCTCCGCGCAGCATGGCAAAGAAACGCCGGGGGTTGCCGATACCGGCCGCCGCCACGATGCGCTGGCCGCCGGCCGCCAGGTTTGTTAGCGGCACGCGCTCGTTGCGGTCTGTCAAGCGTTCGGCCACATCGCCATCGAGCCGCATCTGCACCACCAGGCCGCCCTTGGGCGCGACCTGGTCCACCAGCGCCGGCGCCAGCGCGGGCGCGTTGATCACCGTCACGTCGCGCCGGCGGCGCGGCGGTTCGCGCAGCGGGCCGGCCGGCAGCAGCCAGCCGTTGCCCGCGCCGCGGCCGTCGAACAGCACGATTTCCACGTCGCGCCGCAAGGCGTAATGCTGCAAGCCGTCGTCCGTCACCAGCACGTCGACGTCCGGATGCGCGGCCAGCAGCGCCCTGCCCGCCTGCGCGCGGTCGCGCCCCACCATCACGGGGCAGCCGCCGCGCTGGAAGATCAGCAGCGGCTCATCGCCCACCTGCTGCGGCGTGGACGCGGCGGTGACGGCGCGCGGCAGCCGGTCGGCGCTGCCATGGCCGCGCGAAATGACGCCCGGGCGCATGCCCGCCTCGCGCAAGGCTTGCACCAGCCAGATCGTCAGCGGCGTCTTGCCCGTGCCGCCGATAAAGATATTGCCGACGACGACGACGGGCACGGGCAGGCGCGCGGATTTGATGATGTTGGCGCGATACAGGCCGCGCCGGATGGCGCTCAGGGCGCCGAACAGCAGGGAAACGGGCCACAGCGCGCACGCCAGCGGGCCGCGCGACAACCAGGCGCGGGTGAATGTGGTTTCAAGCTTGGCGGGGGAGGATGTGGGCATGAAGGAAGACGTAAAAATGGTGTAGGTCGGATTAGCCGCGCCGCCAGGCGCAGCGTAATCCGACATGCTCGGCTGCGGCTTGTGTCGGCTTACGCCGTTCCGGCTAAGCGCCGACCTACTTGCTGCCGCCCGCCTGCGCCGCGAACGTCAGCTTTTCATAGCCGGCCAGGCGCGCCGCTTCCATCACGTGGATGACCATCTGGTGCATGGCGAACTGGTCGGCGTTGACCACCACCACGGGCGTCTGCGCGGGCGCCTTGCCGCCGTTGGCCGCTTTCGCCGCGTCCTGCAGGGCGTCGGCCAGGCCGGCCACGTCGCGGAACGATATGGGTTCGCGGTTGACCGTGTAATTGCCCTTGGCATCGACGGTGACGTCGATCTGTTGCGGCTTGTCCTTGGCTTGCTCGGCATCGGCCGTCGGCAAGGTGATCTGCAGCTCCAGACTTGCTGTAGGTGGTGCTGACCATGAGGAAGATCAGGATCACCAGCAGCACGTCGATGAACGGGATCAGGTTGATTTCGGGGTCTTCACGCCCCTTGCCTTTGCGGAAGTTCATTTGCGGCCACTGTGGACGATGTCGACGAACTTGACTGCTTGCTGCTCCATGTCAATGACGAAGCTGTCGACGAGGGCGCGGAAATGGCGGTAGAAGACCAGGGTCGGCATGGCGATGGCCAGGCCGAAGCCCGTGTTGTACAGGGCCACCGAGATACCGTGCGCCAGCTGGGCGGGATTCGAGCCGCTGGCGTTTTGCGAGCCGAAGATTTCGATCATGCCCACCACCGTGCCGAACAGGCCCATCAGCGGGGCCAGGGTGGCGATGGTGCCCAGGGTCGTCAGGAAACGTTCCAGCGTGTGGGCCACGCCGCTGCCCGCCTCTTCGATCGATTCCTTCATCACCTCGCGCGGCGCGTCGACGTTGCGCAGGGCGGCGGCCAGCACCACGCCCAGCGGCGAATTGTCTTCCAGCTTGGCCACCGTGTCCGGCGTGATCTTGCCGCTGCGATATACCTGCACCACTTCATCGAACAGCTTGCGTGGCAGTATCTTGGCGCGTCGCAAATACAGCAGGCGCTCGATGATCAGGGCCAGGGCGACGATGGAAGCGATCAACAACAGCCAGATGGGCCAGCCAGCGGCTTGAAATATAGCGAGCAAAAGAAACTCCTGATAAAGGGAAGGCGATGGACCGCCTGGACAGCCTGTATTGTACCGAGCGCCGAAGACCGATTGTACGTCCGCGCGGGAATGGCGCAATGTAGCGCGTTGCCGCGCCGGCGGCAAGTGGCGCCTGCATGGCACTTGTCCCCAGCACGCTGCCGGCGCACAGTTTTGCACATTTTGTGTGGATAAGATTGTGAGCAAGCATGAAGTCCAGCATGCAAGCCCTTGATTTGCATGGGAATTATCGCGCTGCGCAAAATACAGGCATAGCAGCTTATCGACAGTAGTCAATGTCAATAAATTAATACTTGCAGAGTTCTGCACATTTACTGTGGACAAGATTGTGCGCAAAGCCGTGAAATTCAATTAAGTCATTGATTTTAAAGAAAATTAAGTCGATGCGCAAAAAAGTGGCAGGCAGCGCGTAATCGGCGGCAGATGGAGCGTCAAAGTTCTGCACACAATCTGTGGACAAGATTGTGCGCAAGCTCAAAGATAGGCGCTAAGTACATTGATTTATATCGTTTTTATTGCCTTGCATAAAAATGTAGCAAGGGCGGAAAAGCACGCTTTTCAGCATCACATTTCACGGCAAAAAGACAGTTTTCCACCGAGAAGGCAGTTCCACACATAAAGTGTGGATAAGATTGTGAGCAAGCCGATTGACTCCACGCAAGAGCATTGATTTTAAAGGAGTTTTTTTCGATGCTGAAAAATAAGGCAGCGCAAGCGCCTGCTCGCGCCGTGGAAAACACCAGGAAAAGACGAAACGGTTTATGCGGTTTTGCACATATTCTGTGGATAAGATTGTGAGCAAGGCGCACGGTCGAACGCTAGACCCTTGATCTATATGGCTATTTTCATGCTGCGCAAAATTCAGGCAAGCCATGCCGTGGGCATTCCGGTGGATAAATCCGGCACCGCGCGGGAGTTCTGCACATTTTTTGTGGATAAGATTGTGCGCAAGGCCATGCATGGCATACTAAGCGCTTGATTCCTATGCACTTTATTTCCTTGCGCAAAAATGTAGCAAGGCACTTTTATGGGAAGAAAGGAGCCGGTCCGCTAACGTTTGTCCAAGGCAAAAAGTTCCGCACACTTTCTGTGGATAACTTTGTGCGTAAGTGGAAGGGGCGGCACTGATGTGCTTGATATTAAAGGATTTTTTCCCTGTGCACGCAAATCAGGCATACGGGAATTCATCATGAAATCAATTACTTAGAAATAGATCTTGTTGTTTTGCACGATATATGACATAAGCATGACCTCGCCGATAATATGTGGACAGTTCCCTTCCCGCCCCCAGCTTTATGATGACCGACACCCCGACTGACAGCGGCTTTGCCGCCCCGCCCGTGCTGACCGTCAGCGCCCTGAACCAGGCCGTCGCGCGCCTGCTCGAGCGCTCGTTTCCCCTGACCTGGATCGCCGGCGAGATTTCCAACTTCACGCGCGCCGCCTCCGGCCACTGGTATTTCACCTTGAAGGATGACGGCGCCCAGGTGCGCGCCGTGATGTTCCGCGGCCGCGCCCAGTACGCGGGCTTCACGCCGCGCGAAGGCGACAAGGTCGAAGTGCGCGCCCTCATCACCCTGTACGGCGCGCGCGGCGATTACCAGATCAACGTGGAAGCCATCCGCCGCGCCGGCGTGGGCGCCCTGTACGAAGCGTTCCAGCGCCTGAAGGAAAAGCTGGCCGCGCAGGGCCTGTTCGACCAGGAGCGCAAGCGCGCCATCCCCATGTTCGCGCGCAGCATCGGCATCGTCACCAGCCCGCAGGCGGCGGCCCTGCGCGACGTGCTGATCGCCTTGCAGCGCCGCGCGCCGCACGTGTCCATCATCCTGTATCCCACGCCCGTGCAGGGCCAGCAGGCGCCGGAAAAGATCGCGCAAGCGATCCGCACGGCATCGACAAGGGCCGAGTGCGACGTGCTGCTGGTGTGCCGTGGCGGCGGCAGCATTGAGGATTTATGGTCGTTCAACGACGAAGCCGTGGCATACGCGATCGCCGATTGCTCCATGCCCGTGATCAGCGGCGTGGGCCACGAGACGGATTTCACCATCGCCGACTTCGCGGCCGACCTGCGCGCGGCCACGCCGACGGCGGCGGCCGAACTGGCGGCCACGCCGCGCGCCGACTGGATGGCATCCTTGCGCGCCGATGCGGCCGACCTGCGCCGCGCCATGCGCCGCAGCCTCGACGACGCGGCGCAGACCCTGGACCGCCACAGCCGCCGCCTGCTCAACCCGAAGGCGCAGCTGCGGCAGCAGCGCCTGCAGCTGCTGGCCCTGTCCACGGCCATGACGCACGCGGCGCGCGCGCCCGTGAACCAGTCGCAGTACGCACTGGAACGCCTGCGCAGCCGCTGGGCCGCCTTGCGGCCCGACGTCGCGGCGCCGCGCGCGCGCCTGGTGGAGATGCAGCGGCGCGGCGGCGCTTCCATGGCGCAGCTGCTCAGCCAGCGGCGCCACCGCCTCGACGGCCTGGCGGCGCAGCTGGAGCTGTTGAATCCGCAGCGCACCCTGGAGCGCGGCTACGCCATCCTGCGCGACGAAAAGGGAAACATCGTGCGCTCGCCGGCGCAGCTGCAGGCGCGCCAGAACGTCAACGTGCGCCTGGCCGACGGCAGCGCGCAGATCGGCATCGCCAGCGTGCAGGCAACTCTGGAATAGGCGCCGGCATAAAAAAGGCCGGGGAAGCTCCCCGGCCCAACACCTTCCCCTACTGAGTGGACTGCTGCTGCAACTGCCCTTTCACACTACCGCATTTAAAACTTCATCGACACGCGCGCGCCAAACGTGCGCGGCGCGTTGTAGAAGGCGCCGTAGATCTGCTGCGTCGGCTGGCATGGCATGCCCACGTCCGTGCAGATTTCATTGACGTCCAGCTTGACCGCCTTGTCGGTGGCGTTCTGCACGAACGCTTCCACCGTGTACGCCTTGTTCGCGGGCTGGAAGCGCAGGCTCAGGTCCAGGGTCGTGTAGGCTTCCTGACGCTTGACGCCCGCATGGCCCGGCACGTCGCCGTTGAACGCGCCCGCCCCCACGTAGGACATGGTTTCATAATGCACCGAGGCGCGCGGCGTGAGCTGGCCGCCGGCGACGGCGAAATCGTGCTCGTACTGGACGGTGGTGGAAAACTTCGGCGCATGCTTCATGGTGCTGCCGCCCACGTTCACCAAGGGCGCCGTCGAGCCGCAGGACTGGCCATTCGCGCGCGCCGCATCGACGTCGCACGAAAGAAAATCGTCATACACGGCTTTGAGCCAGGTGGCGTTGCCCGTCAGGCGGTCGACCTTCGTCGGCCGCCACACCCATTCCGCTTCCAGGCCCTTGACGGTGGCGCCGGCCGCGTTGAAGTTGGCCAGCACGCTGTTGACCACCTGCGATTCGAGCTTGTCCTTGTACTTCATCAGGAAGGCATCGAGGTTCAGGGTCAGTTCGCGGTTCAGCAAGTCCGACTTGAAGCCGATTTCATAGCTGGTCAGCTTTTCCGGCTTGGTGGTGGCGCCGCCGTCACCGATGGCCGGCGAATGGAAGCCCGTCGTCACGGAACCGAACAGCAAAATGTCCGGACGCAGCTTGTACTCGATGCGGCCCAGCCACGTGGCCTGGCCGTATTTCAGGTCGGCCGTATTGTCGCCCGGCGTATTGCCGCAGGCGGCCGCCGTGATGGCGCCGCCGGGGCCGATATTGTGCGTGTTGGCCAGGCCCGTGCCCGGCGTGACCAGCTGGCGCAGCTGGTCGGCAGTCAGCACGGTGGTGCCCAGCGGCGTGTTCGCGGGCCAGTTCGGGCACGCCCAGTTCTGGCCGCCGATGTCGAATTTATGGTCCTTCGTGTAGCGTGCGCCGGCCGTCAGCTTGATCTGGTCCGTCAGCTGCTGGCTGACCTGGCCGAAGACGGCCTTCGATTTGAGCTGGCGGTCGCCCTGGATGAAGGACATGGACGACGCATACTGGCCCACGGTGGGCTGCACGAAGATCACGGCGCCGTTGGCGATATCCTGCTGCACGGCGGCCTGCGAAATCTGGCTGCGGTCGATGTCGAAGCGCACCTTGTTCTTT
This sequence comes from Janthinobacterium sp. C22, assembly GCF_057919405.1. Classification (NCBI taxonomy): domain Bacteria; kingdom Pseudomonadati; phylum Pseudomonadota; class Betaproteobacteria; order Burkholderiales; family Oxalobacteraceae; genus Janthinobacterium; species Janthinobacterium sp. C22. The sequence goes on from NZ_CP193659.1 coordinate 5,723,905, forward strand.
TCATTGAACAGGAACAGGCCGGCCACCCACTGGAATGGCGCATCGTCGTCGGAGCGCGCCTGCAGCTCGTGCGAATAGCTGTCGAACTGCGCCCAGTCGGTGCGGTTTTCCGACTTGAAGCCGGGGAACAGGCCCGCATCGGCGTCGTTGCTGTTCTGGCGCTTGTAGCGGCTCCAGCTGCCCAGGTACGTGAAGTCCAGCGCATCCGTCGGCTTGTAATTGAGCTTGCCCTTGTAGGTCAAAATCGACTGGTCCAGCGTGCCCGGCGTGTCGATCAGGGCCGAGCGCAGCTTCTCGCCCCCTTTCGGTTCGGCCGCCAGATAGACGTTGCCGGCGCCCTGGTCGAGGAAGTAGTCGGCGATAAAAGTGCCGCGCAGCTGCGGCGTGAACTTCCACAGCAGCGAGGCGCGCACGCCCATCTGGTCGCCGGCGCCATACTTGGCCGTGCCCGGCATGACGTTCGAGCCGCGGCGGAAGTCCACCGTGCCGTCGTGGCTATCCTTGATGGCGGCGATGCGCAGCGCCACGTCGTCGGAGAACGGGATATTGAGCATGCCCTGCGTCTGCAGGTGGCGGTAGTCGCCCACGGTGATGCCGGCCGAGCCCATGAACTTCGATGTGTTTGGCGCGGCCGAGACGAGGTTGACGGCGCCGGCCGTCGAATTGCGGCCGTTCAGGGTGCCCTGCGGTCCGCGCGCCACCTCGACGTGGCTCAAGTCATACATCAGCGCCGTGGCGCCCTGGGGACGCGGCGAATACACGCCGTCGACATAGAAGGCGACGGCCGGGTCGCCCAGCTCCGTGTGGTTGGCCGAACCGACGCCGCGCATGTAGACGTGCACGCCGCCCGAGTCGCCATGCTGCTCGACGACGAGGCTGGGCACCATGGTGGCCAGCGACGCCAGGTCTTTCACTTGATTGTTTTGCAGGGTGTCCTGGTTGAAGGCGGTGACGGCCAGCGGCGTCTCCTGCACGAAGGTATTGCGGCGCGTGGCCGTGACGACGATGCGGTCCATCTGTTCGGCTGCCGGTTTTGCCGCATCCGTGGCTGCAGCCTCCTGGGCCATGGCGGCGCCGCTGCCCAGCAAGATGAACTGGGCGAAGGTCGCATGCGCCAGGCTGAGGGCGATGGTATTGCGTTTGAGCTGTTGCATTGTTGTTGTCTCCTGTACCGCTGGTTGAATGATGATCACATAGCTCTTTGGCTACTGCTGCACATTTTTTGGGTATCAATCTGAAGTCATGTCGCCTCCGTGCGGGGTCTATGGGTGGCCACGGCGCGCCCGGCCGTGTCGAACAGAAAGGCATGGCCTTCTTCCGGCGCGAAGCCGATGGCGCTGCCCTGCGCCAGCGCGTGGCGCGCCTCGCCGTGCAGCTTGATGGCCACCGCATGCGAACTTCCCTCGAGCGTCGCGTGGATGATCTGTGCATCGCCCAGCTGCTCGATCAGGGTCACCGTGGCGGCATAGCCCTCGTTGCGCGGCACCAGGCGCAGGTGTTCCGGGCGTATGCCGACCAGCATGCCCGCCGCGCCGCCAAGCTGGCTGGCCAGGGCCGGGACGGCGGCGCACGGCAAGAAGTTCATGCGCAGCGCGCCGATGAAGCCGGCGACGAACTGGCTGGCCGGGTGGCGGTACAGCTCCAAAGGCGCGCCCACCTGCTCCAGGTGCCCGCCGTGGAAGACGGCGACCCTGTCACCTAGGGTCATGGCCTCGACCTGGTCGTGCGTCACGTAGATCATCGTCGTGCCCAGTTCCTGGTGCAGCTTGGCCAGCTCGATGCGCGTCTGCACGCGCAGCGAGGCGTCGAGGTTGGACAGCGGCTCGTCGAACAGGAACACCTTGGGCTGGCGCACGATGGAGCGGCCGATGGCCACGCGCTGGCGCTCGCCGCCGGACAAGGCCTTGGGTTTGCGGTCAAGCAGGTGCGTGATCTGCAAGATCTCGGCCACCTTGCCGACGGCCGCGCGCACTTCGGCCTGCCCCTTGCCCGCCAATTTGAGGGCAAAGCCCATGTTGTCGCGCGCCGTCATGTGCGGGTACAGGGCGTAGCTCTGAAAGACCATGGCGATGCCCCGCTCGGCCGGCGCCACGTCGTTGGCCAGCAGGTCGCCGATGCGCAGCTGGCCCGCACTGATGTCTTCCAGTCCCGCGATCACGCGCAGCAGGGTCGACTTGCCGCAGCCGGACGGCCCGACGAAGACCATGAATTCGCCGTCGTGGATATCGAGATCGAGGCCCTTGACGATTTCCGGGCCGTCGCCGTAGGTCTTGCGGATGCCGCGCAGGGAAATGGCGGCCATGTCAGTGCTCCCCGCCAGGGCCGGCGCATGGGCGGCGCGCTGGGCGATAATAAAATCGCGGTACCACAGGGCGCTGTCCTTGAAGCTGCGCTGCTGCGTGGCGTAATCGACGTACAGCATGCCGAAGCGCTTGGCGTAGCCCGAGTTCCACTCGAAGTTGTCCATCAGGCTCCAGTAGAAATAGCCGCGCACGTCGATGCCCTGCGCGATCACGGCGCGCAAGGCGTCCGGTGCAGCCGCACGTACTCGATGCGCGGTGCGTCATGGATCTTGCCGCCGACGGGCTTGTCGGCCACGGCCATGCCGTTTTCCGTGATGTAGACGGGCGGCAGCTGGTATTCGCGGTGCAGGCCCACGAGCAGCTCCGTCAAGCCTTGCGGATAGGTTTCCCAGCCCATGTCGTTGACACCGAGCTTGCATTCGGGCTTGCGCGGCGGCGTCTCGGTGCTCATGTAAGCGCGCGTGTAGTAGTTCACGCCGAGGAAATCGATGGGCTGCTTGATATCGATGAAATCGTTTTCAAAGATAGCCAAAGCAGAAGCATCGACGTGTTTCAGGGCCAGGGCCGGGTAGCGGCCCTTGAAGATGGCATCCATATACCACTGCACCGAGCGCGCATATTCGAGTTCGGCCAGCTCGCGGTCCTGGGCGCTGTCGGTGGCCGGCGTGGCCGTCCATTGATTGAGCACGATGCCCAGCTTCGCGGGCGGATTCACGGCGCGCATCGCCTGCATCGCCAGGCCGTGCGACAGCAGCAGGTGGTGCGACACTTGCACGGCGGCGGCCGGGTCGGCCATGCCGGGCGCGAACTGGCCCGTGCCGTGGCCCAGCACGGCCGTGCACCACGGTTCATTGTGCGTGGCGATGCTGGCGACCTTGTGGCCGAAGCGGCGCGCCACCTCGGCCGCGTAGGCCGCGAAGTGGTAGCAGGTGGCGCGGTTGAGCCAGCCGCCCTCGTCCTGCAAGGCTTGCGGCAAGTCCCAGTGGTACAGGGTCAGATGGGCATCGAGGCCCTTCGCGGCCAGGGCGTCGAGCAGGCGCGCATAGAAATCGAAGCCCGCCTCGTTCCACGCGCCGGAACCCGTCGGCTGGACGCGCGACCAGGACATGGAAAAGCGGTAGGCGTTTACGCCCAGGCTGGCGATCAGCTCCACGTCCTCGGCATAGCGGTGGTAATGGTCGCAAGCCACGTCGCCATTGCTGCCGTCGATGATCTTGCCGTTCGTGTGGCTGAAGGTATCCCAGATGGACGGGCCGCGGCCGTCGATGGCGGCGGCGCCCTCGATCTGGTAGGCGCTGGTGGCCACGCCCCAGGTGAAGGTGGCGGGGAAGTTGGTGTCGATGTCGTCGTTGTGCATGGTCGTCATGTCAGTGTGAGGGGTTGAGATAAATGTGTGGATCAGCCTTTGACGGCGCCCTGCGTCAAGCCTTCGATCAGGCGCTTCGAGGCGACAAAAAACATCAGCAGCAGCGGCAGCACGGCGATGGCGGCGCCCGTCATCAGCGCGCCCCACTCCGTGTTGTTCGGCGCCTGCATGCTGCGCAGGGCCAGCGGGATCGTGTAGTTCTCGACGGAGCGCATGACGACCAGCGGCGTGATGAAATTGTTCCACGAGTTGATGAAGGTGATCAGGCCCAGGGTGCCCATGGCGGGGCCGATCAGCGGCAGCACGACGCGCCAGTAGATGGCGAATTCGCCGCAGCCGTCGATGCGCGCCGCCTCGATCAGGTCCTTCGGAATCGCCGTGCCGATGTACTGGCGCATCAGGAAAATGCCCAGCGCGCCGGCCGCGCCCGGCACGTACAGGGCGCGCGGCTGGTCCAGCCATCCGAGGAAATCCATCAGCATGAAGGTCGGGATCATGTTCATGAACGACGGAATGATCATCGACGCCATCACCAGGGTAAACAAGGGCCGCTTGAAGCGGAATTCGTACATGGCAAACGCATAACCGCCCAGCGAGCAAAAGAACAGGGTCAGCGCGGTCGTCATCAGGGCCACGTACAGGCTGATGCCGATATTGCGCCAGAACGGCAGGCGCTCCTGCAGCAGTTCCAGATTGTTCAGCAGGGCCGTGCCGAACCAGCGCGGCGGCGGCAGGCTGTAGATCTCGGCGCTCGTGTGCGTGGCGAAGACGAACATGAAGTAGAACGGCGCGACCATGATCAGGGCGCCGATGGCCACCATGGCATAGGCCGTCCAGCGCGTGGTTTTCATCGTGCCTCCTTGCGTTCTTGACGTTCATTGCGGCTGAAGATGCGGTTATTCACCCAGGTGGTGCTGGCGATGATCAAAAACAGCAGCCAGGAAATGGCCGACGCCGTGCCGAAGTCGCCCGAGGAAAACGCCGTCTTGTAGACGAAGATGGCCGTCGTCATCACCGACTGGCTCACGCCGCTCGATTCGGCCACCAGCACGAACGGTTCCTCGAACAGCTGCAGATTGCCCATGATGGTGAGCGTGACGGCCAGGTAGATCATGGGGCGCAGCTGCGGCAGGGTGATGTACCAGAACTGCTGGCGTGTCGAGGCGCCGTCGATGGTGGCCGCTTCATATAAATCCTTCGGTATCACCTGCAGCGCGGACAGGTACAGCACCAGGTTCCAGCCCAGGTAGCGCCAGAAAATCACGAAGGCGACGGCCGGCTTGATGAACAGCGAGCTGCCCAGCCAGTCGATGGATTCCGCCGGAAACAGCCCGCCCACCAGCGGCAGGCTGGCGCACCACTGGAGCAGCACATTGATCTGGCCATAGTCGCGCGAAAACAGGGTGTTGAAGACCATGGCGATGGCCACGCTGGAGGTGATGAACGGTAAAAAGTAAATGCCGATCACCAGGTTGCGCGAGCGCTTGAAGCTGTTGTGGATGAACGCCGCCAGCGGGATGGCCACCAGATGCTGCGGCACGCCCGAGGCCAGCGCCAGCCACAACGTATTGCCCAGCGAGCGCAAGAACCACGGGTCGCTCAGCGCGTATTTGTAGTTGTCCAGTCCCACCCACTGCATGGCTTCCACTCCGCTGGCCGCCTCCCACTGGTTGAACGACAGGTAGATGGAAAACAGCAGCGGGAACAGGCTGAAGACGGCGAACAGGATGAAGAAGGGGCTGATGAAAATGTACGGCGCCCATTTTTTCATGTTGAAGCGTTTTTTGGCGGGCCGCGCCGGGACGGCGGCGCCATCGGCACAAGGCATGGTCGTGTTCATGCTGTTCCTAGCGCCGCGCGCGGTGGGTGATCAGGGCCTTGGCGTCGGCCAGCGCCGTCTTGATATCCTTGTTTTGCGCCAGCACGCTTTCCAGTTCCATGTTGACGATGTCGCGCGCCACGGCGTCGAACTTGTCGACGCGGATGACGGGAATCTTCGCCGCCGTGTCGCGCGCTAGCAGGCGCGTCTTCTGGCCGCCGAAATACGGCTGCGGCTCGTCCATCATCGGGTCGGCATATGCCGCCTTGAGGGACGGGAAGGCGCCGATCTCTTTCAGGGAGTGCAGCTGGATATCCTTGTTGACGGTCATGAACTTGATGAATTCCCACGCTTGCGCCTTGTAGGCCGCCTTTTTCGGGATGCCGTAGAAGGAGCCGCCGTAGGACGCCAACGCGCCGGCCGGCAGGTTGGCCGCGCGCCACTGGCCCTTGGAATCGGGCGCCAGCCATTTGGCCAGGTGGCCGCTGAGCCAGGAACCCATCATCTGGCTGGCCACCTTGTCGCGTTTGAAGCCTTCGGCCCACTCGCCCGTCCAGGCCACGGTGCGCGCATCGATGCCGGCTACCCGCGCCGCCTTGGCCAGTTCGAAGGCCTTGATGAAACGGGGCGAGTCGACCAGCACCTGGCCCTTGTCGCCAAAGTAGATGCCTTCGCCATCCTTCAGATTGGCGCGTATATAAATGTCGGCCAGGTCGCTGGCACCGGCCAGCAGATAGGTGCCGGTGGCGGCCTTGAGCTTCTTGCCGGCGGCGATGTACGATTCCCACGATTGCGTCAGGTCGGCCTCCTTGATGCCCGCCTTGTCCATCAGGTCCTTGCGGTAGAACAGGGTGCCCGGTCCCAGGTCGGCCGGCATGGCGCCCAGGGTGCCGCGCGAACTGGTGGCCTGCACGAAGGTGAACGGCACGAACTGAGCGCGGTACTGCCCTGCGCCGTAGGGCGGCAGCAAGAGGTCTTCCATGCCCTTCGATTCGGCGAAGCTGCCCACATAGCGGAAGTCGATGGCCATCACGTCGGGCAGGCGCGCGCCGGCCGCCAGCGCCGTCGTCATCGAGTTATGGTGATCGTCGATCTGCAGGCTGACCAGCTTGACCTTCACTTGCGGGTACAGCTTTTCCCACAGGGGCAAGGCCGTCTTGACGGCGCGGTCCAGGTCGGGAAACGAGGCGACGGTGATCGTGGCGGGGGCCAGCGCCGGCGGCTGTGCGGCAGGCGGGGCGGCTGCGGCGGCCACGCCACAGGCGAGGGTCAGCGCGGCCAGGGGGCAGCGCCAAGGATGCTTGACTTCATTATTTCATCTCCGATTATTGAGCGTCTTCTATCTTGAAAACGTTTTCACAACATGTGTCCATTTAACACCGCAAAGAAAACCAAGTCAACCGAAAAAGTTGTCATTTTTATCGACGGTGGTGTGGCAAGCTGCACGCCGTGGCGCGTGTTCTCCTATGAAAAAGCGCAAAAATTCGTCATTTGAACCGCCGTTGTTTTTTGTGAAAACGTTTTCAAGCGTGGGTCGGATTAGCGGGTGAGCGCGTAATCCGACAATATTGTTGGCGGCAGAGGCATGTTCCGGCGCATTGCTGGCCGTGATGTGTCGGGTTACGCCCTGCGGGCTAACCCGACCTACCCCGACCTGCGGTCGTTATCGGCCATTTATGGTAATCTTTCGATGAAAAGGTTTTCAGAGCACTGACGACCAGCCATCTTGATACCCAGGAACCGCCTTGAACGATAGCGACCACGCCGCCTCTCCCTCCACCCTGCTCGACGTGGCCCGCCAGGCCGGCGTGTCGCCCAGCACCGTGTCGCGCATCCTGAACGGCACGGCCAGGGTCTCCGACGACAAGCGCGACGCCGTGCTGGCGGCCATCGCGCACATGAAATTCGCGCCGAACCAGATGGCGCAGGGCTTGAAAAAGGGCCGCTCGATGACCATCGGCATCGTGGTGCAGGATATTTCCAGCCCCTTCTTCGACGAAAGCCTGCGCGGCGTGGACGATGGCTTGAAGGACACGGGCTATGCGTCCGTCATCGTCAGCGGGCACTGGAATGCGCAGGAAGAGGCGGACCGCATCCGTTTGCTGCTGGCGCGAAAGGTCGACGGCATCATCCTGCTGTCGGGGCGCATCTCGGACGAGAGCGTGCTCGATTTCTCGCAGCAGCGGCCCATCGTCTCGACGGGCCGCCTGCTGGCGACCAGGAGCGCCATCGGCTTCAAGCTCGACAACGAATACGGCGCCTACCTGGCCGTGCGCCACTTGATCGAACTGGGCCACCGCCGCATCGCCTTCGTGGCCGGGCCAGCCAACAACACGGATGCAGCCGAGCGCCTGACGGGCTACCAGCGCGCGCTGCGCGAAGCGGATATCGCCATCGACCCGAAACTGATGGCGGAAGGCGATTTCCACGAGGCCAGCGGGATGCTGGCCATGAACCACTTGTTTGATACGCAGCAGCAGTTCAGCGCCGTCTTCGCCGCCAACGACCTGTCCGCCTATGGCGTACGCCTGTGTTTGTACCGCAAGGGCATCCGCGTGCCCGACGATATCTCGCTCGTCGGTTTCGATGACTTGCCCGGCTCGTCCTACACGACGCCGCCGCTGACGACCATCCACCAGCCCCTGTACGACATCGGCCGCATCGCCACGGAAGCGCTGCTGGGACTGATCAATGGCGAAGCCGTGCAGGCGGCCATTCCGCCGCTGGAACTGATCGTACGCGAGACCACGCGGCGGATCCGCTAAGGCTTACGGCGGGGAACTTTTCCGCCCAATTCAGGCTGAACGAGAATCACTACGCCACCCGCATCCGCAACGCATGCCGGAATCTGCAGCAATGGCGCATCCGCTTTACAATAGTGGCTCGTTCAGCAAGAATGCCTGCTTCAAGCAAGCTTGGCTCAACCCTCCGGCCGCAGGCCGGTAGACTCCGAATACTCACCATAAAGGGACATCACATGGAACATACTCTGCCACCACTGCCGTATGAAATGGACGCTCTGGCGCCGCATATTTCGAAAGAAACCCTGGAATACCACTATGCCAAGCATCACCAGGCGTATGTCACCAACTTGAACAACCTGATCAAGGGTACCGAGTTCGAGAACCTGTCGCTGGAAGAGATCATCAAGAAATCGTCGGGCGGCATCTTCAACAATGCAGCGCAAGTATGGAACCACACCTTCTACTGGAACGGCATGAAGCCGGCCGGCGGCGGCGCGCCTACGGGTGCCGTGGCTGACGCGATCAACGCCAAATGGTCGTCGTTCGACAAGTTCAAGGAAGAATTCACCAAGTCGTGCGTGGGCAACTTCGGTTCGGGCTGGACCTGGCTGGTGCAAAAAGCCGACGGCTCCGTCGACATCGTCAACACCTCGAACGCCGGCTGCCCGCTGACCACCGGCGACAAGCCGCTGCTGACATGCGACGTGTGGGAACACGCCTACTACATCGACTACCGCAACCTGCGCGCCAAGTACGTGGAAACGTTCTGGGGCCTGGTCAACTGGGACTTCGTTGCCAAGAACTTCGCGTAAGCGGTCCTTGTCAACGTAGGGCGAAAAAGCCTGCGCCATCCCGCGCAGGCTTTTTTTGCCTGCTGAAACGCACGGCGCTGCGCTACAATCACTGCCCTGCCACCGCCATCTTCCTCTGCACCGATGTCCGCTCGCCTGCTGCGCCGCCTGTTGCTGTTGCCCCTGCTGGCGTGCCATCTGCACGCATGCGCGGCCGCTCCCCTGCTGTCCGACTACACCCACAATGCCTGGGGCGCCTTGCAAGGCGCGCCCGTCGACGTCCTCAAATTCGCCCAGGGCCAGGATGGCTGGCTGTGGATCGCCACGGCCACCGGCTTGTACCGCTACGATGGCGTGCGCTTCGACCGCGTCGACAGCGTGTACGGCCACCGCCTGCCGTCGAGCAATGTGCTGGGCCTGGCCACGCCGCCGGACGGCGCCGTGTGGGTCGGCTACCGTCTCGGCGGCGTCAGCGTCTTTCGCCGGGGTGGCGCGCGCACCTACCGCGAAGCGGACGGCTTGCCGCCGGGCGCCGTGTTCCATATCGAGGCGGCGCCCGACGGCGCCATCTGGGTCGGCACGCGCGATGGCGCGGCGCGCCTGGCGCCGGGCGCCGACCGCTTCGTCGCGCAAGCCGCCAATGTGGGCCTGCCCGACAAGCGCGTGTACCAGATCCTGTTCGGACGCGATGGCACGCAGTGGATGGGCACCATGCATGGCGTCTTTTTCCGCAAGCCGGGCCAGGCGCGTTTTTCCCATGCCTGGCCGCGCACCATGCTCACCAGCATGGACGAAGCGCCCGATGGTGCCATCTGGGCCGTCGACACGCACAGCAATTACTACCGCGTGCGCACCAGCGCGCCGCGCGGCGATGCGCCCATCCGGCCCGACGCCAGGGGCAACGGCATGCGCTTCGACCGCGCCGGCACCATGTGGCTGATGCAGCCCGATGGCATCGAACGCAAGTTCGACCCTTCCGGTCCCAGTCTGCCGGCCCAGCGCCTGACGCGCCAGAACGGCATCAGCGGCCCGCTGCCGCAAACGTCGTTCCAGGACCGCGAGGGCAATCTGTGGTTCGGCACCTCGACGGGCCTGGACCGGCTGCGGCCGAACCGCCTGCAGACCTTGCCCGTCGCCGTGCCCTTCGACCATCCCGGCATGCTGGCGGGACCCGATAGCGACGTGTGGATCGGCGACTACGTGGGCGACGTGCGCAGCTTTACGGCCGACGGGGTGAAAAAAGTGATCTTGAAAGGGGCGTTGGCGGCCAGTCACTGGGCGCCCGACGGCACGCTGTGGCTGGGCAACGAGCAGGAGCTGCACCATCGCGCGCGCGACGGCAGCATGACGCGCGTGGTGCCGCCCGTGCTGGGACTCGATCCGCAGGCGCTGCAGCAGGACCGCTCGGGCGCCCTGTGGGCCTCGTTTTCCGGCGGCGGCCTGTTTCGCCTGAACGCAGGAAAATGGAGCGCCAACGGCGGCCTGTCCGGCCTGCCGGCGGTGCTGACCACGGCCATGGCGATCGATGGCGCCGGCACCGTCTGGCTGGGCCATGCCGACAATACCGTCAGTCTGGTGGCCGACGGCCAGCGGGCGGGCGCCGTCAGGCGGCTCGGCGCTGACGAGGGCCTGCAGGTGGGCACGGTGCTGCAGCTGTACCGCGATGGCGACGCGATGTGGGCCGGCGGCGAAAACGGCGTGGCCCTGTACCGCGCCGGCCGTTTCCATATGTTGCGCGGCGCGCGCGGCGCGGCGTTTCGCGGCGTGTCGGGCATCGTGCGCCTGCCGGACGGCGACCTGTGGCTGCATGGCGCGGACGGCATCGATCATATCGGCGCCGCCAGCCTGTCCGCGTGGATGCGCGACGGCAGCGCCGTCGTCTCGGAACGCTTCGACGCGCTCGACGGCTTGCAGGGCCATGCCTCGCAGCTGCGCCCCGTGCCGTCGCTGATCCATGCGCCCGACGGCAAGCTGTGGTTCTCCACCTCGGCCACCATCGCCATGCTCGACCCGCTGCATATCCGCCGCAATCGCCTGCCGCCGCCCGTGCAGATCCATACCCTGCAAGCCAATGGCGCGCGTTACGCGCTCGACGATGGCAAGCCGCTGCAGCTGCCGCAAGGCAGCAAGACCCTGGAGATCGGCTTCACGGCGCTGAGCCTGTCGATGCCGGAACGCGTGCGCCTGCGCTACCGGCTGGCGGGCGTGGACGCGGGCTGGCAGGAAGCCGTGGGACGGCGCGAAGCGTACTACACCAACCTGGCACCGGGCAGCTACCGCTTCGAGGTCACGGCCGCCAACGAAGACGGCGTGTGGAACACGCAGGGAGCCAAACTTGACATCGTCATCGCGCCCGCCTTCGTGCAGACGCCGTGGTTCGTGCTGCTGCTGGCGCTGGGCGCCGCGCTGCTGCTGTACGGCGGCTATGTGCTGCGCATCCGCCACCTGACGCGCAACATGCAGGAGCGGCTGCAGGAACGCTTGCAGGAGCGCCTGGCCGAACGCTCGCGCATCGCCCGCTCGCTGCACGACACCCTGCTGCAAAGCGTGCAGGGCCTGATCCTGTCGTTCCATGCGCATGCGGACATGCTGCCCAAGGGTACGCGCGAACGGGCGCGCCTCGACGGCACCCTCAACCTGGCCGACCAGCTGCTGATCGAAGGCCGCGACCAGATCATGGACTTGCGCGCCTCGGCCGAACCGGACGAACTGCGGCTGGCGCTGCAGCAATTCGGCAAGGGCCTGGCCGAGCACCGCGCGCACGCCTTCACGGTGCACGTCAGCGGCAGCTGCCGGCGCCTGCAGCCGCGCGTGCATGACGAGGTCTATGCCATCGCGCGCGAAGCGCTGTTCAACGCCTCGCGCTATGCGGAGGCGGCAAACATCGTGCTGGAACTCGACTATGCGGAGCAGGCATTCACCCTGCGCGTGCGCGACGACGGCTGCGGCCTCGATGACGCCGTGGCGCAAACGGGCCAGCGGCCCGGCCACTGGGGCCTGGTCGGCATGCGCGAGCGCGCCGCCGGCATCGGGGCCAGCCTGCGCATCGACAGCCGGCCCGGCGCCGGTACGCAGGTCGAAGTGAGCGTGCCGGGCCGCCTGGCCTACTGACGGCGCTGGCGGGGCTGGCGGACACGCCCGCAAGCGTCCGCGGCCTCGACAGAAAATGTTATACGATGCGCAAGAGCGCTGTACTGCTCACCGATCCTGCCCCACCACTTCCTGAAAGCCCGCCATGAAAAAATGCATCCTTGCCCTGCTCGTGTTTGCCTCCGGTTCCGCCTTCGCCAACTCGGCCTGCGACACGCCGCGCAACGACTTCGACGGCCTGTATTGCCTCAACAAGGTGTACCAGGAAGCGGACAAGGAACTCAACGCCAACTACAAGACACTCGCCGCCAAGCTCGATGCCGGCGGCAAGCAGAAGCTGAAATCGGGCCAGCTGGCATGGATCGCCAACCGCAACGACAGCTGCTCCAAACGCGAATCGTCGGGCTTCTATGTGAATCTCGATTGCGCCACCAAGACCACCATCGAACGCGCGCAATTCCTGCAGGACCGCGTGCGCGAATGCGCGAGCGCCGGCTGCCAGAACAGCAAACTGTGATGTAAGTCTGCGCCAGCGCAAACGGGAGCGGGCGGCAAGCGCCCATACTGGCCGCTCCCATGTCTTCCCGTTTGCGCCATGAGCAAGCTCATCGACATTTCCCTGTCCCGGTGGGACGCCAGCGGCAGCGCCGCGCAGCAAGCGGCGGCGCTGCAGGCGCTCGAAGATGGCCAAGTGCTGCTCTTGCCGGCTCTGGGCTTTCCCCTGCAACCGGAAGAGCATGCCCTGCTCGACGGCGCTGTGGGTAGCGCCAGCGGCGCCAAGAACATCAGCTGGGAAGCGGCGCGCGGCGTGCGCGGCCAGGGCGAGGCCTGCGATGCGGCCCTGCTGGCCGCGCTGATGCGGCGCTATGCGCGGCACACGCGGCACTTGCTGGCCGGCTTGCTGCCCGGCTATGTTCCTCATCTGCAGCAAGGCAAGGGCAGCTTTCGCCCCGTGGAAATCGCCGGGCGCATCACCTCGTGGCGCAAGGACGATACGCGCCTGCACGTCGACAGCTTTCCTTCCTCACCCACGCAGGGCCGGCGCATCCTGCGCGTCTTCACCAACATCGATCCGCGCGGCGCGCCCCGCGTGTGGAAACTGGGCGCGCCGTTCGAGCAGGTGGCGCAGCGTTTTCTACCCCTTGCTAAGCGTCCGCAGCCCATGCTGGCGGCCCTGCTGCAATGGCTCGGCGTCACCAAGTCGCGGCGCACGGCCTACGATCACTACATGCTGCAGCTGCACGACGCCATGAAGGCCGATCTCGATTACCAGGCGCAGGTGGAGCAGCAAACGCACGCGTTCGCGCCGGGCCAGACGTGGATCGTCTTCAGCGACGCCGTATCGCACGCGGCCCTGCGGGGACAGCATGCGCTGGAACAAACCTGGCTGCTGCCCGTGCGCGCCATGGCAGCGCCCCACAAGTCGCCGCTGGCCATCCTCGAGCGCCGGTTGCAGCGCCCGCTGGCCTAGCCTGGTTTGATCTGGCCGGGCCTCACGCCCGATAAAAGCGGATTCAGGCCGGCAAGCGGGCCGCCTTGAAGCGCCGCCAGGCCTTGTGCATGCGGCCATCGCTGCCGTCCGCCTGCGCGCGCGCCGCCAGATAGCCGCGCACGAAGGCCGCGTGCAGCCGCAATCCGTCCTGGGCTGGCTGGTCAGCCTGGTCGGCCTGGCCCGCCTGAACTTCGGGCAATTGCTGCAGCAACCGGTCGGCCACCTGCACGTCGTTGAGCCAGCCCAGTTCATCCTGCAAGGCCGACAAGCGCCCCACATACGGTTTCACGGCCCGGCCCGCAAACAGCGAGGCAAAGAATTCCGTCGCATAGCGCGTCTTCTTGGCCGCGATGCGCACTTGATGGCGCTGCTGCGGCGTGGCATGCAGCAGGCGCTTGCCGCGCTTCATCAGGCGGCGCTGGTCCTTGCGCAAGGTGGCGCGGGCAAACGGCGAGACATGCGCATCGAGGCGCCGCAATTGGCGCGCGGAACAGCCATCGCGCCAGGCGCGCGCCTGCAGCCAGCGCTGCAAGCCCAGCATGCAGGCCGTGCAGCGCGCCGAGGTGACGGCCTGGGCGGCTAGTTGGTGCTTGAGCCGCGCCTGCGCGTGCGCGGCCTGTGCCAGCGCCGCCGCATCGGCCTGCGCCTCGCCGTCGAGCTGCGCCAGGGTATTGCCAGCCAACACATCCCAATCGCGCGCCTCGCCCAGCGCGCCGCCCAGCCAGTCGAGTTCGGCCTTCAAGGCGTCCGGCAGCACCAGCAGGGACTTGAACATGCCCAGCGCCGAACGCAAACGGCGCAGTCCCACGCGCATCTGGTGCACGCTTTCCACGTCCTCGCCCGCCGCCACCCCATCCTGGTTGCCGCTGACCTGTTCCAGGCAATTGCCGGCGATGGCCACAAACACCTGTTCCACCGACATGGCCGCGTCCAGCGCCAGCGGCTGCGCCTTGACCGCCTGCAGAGGCTGCGGCACCGCCAGGCGGTAACCGCGTTCCGCCTTGCTCATGTGGCCCAGCTGCAGCGGCACGTCCCGCAGCAGCGCCAGCGCCACGTCGAACAGGCTGGAAGCTTGCCCCTGCTTCAATTCCAGTTCGACCTCGCTGACGGGCACGCTGTATACGGTACCATCGGCACCATCGGCCCCGTCCACGCCGCTTTCAATGACACCTTGGTCCAGCACGCATTCGATCTGGTCGCCCTGCGGCGTGCGCAGCTGCCAGACGGTGCGCTCGATGCGCGTGGTAAACACGGGCCGCAAGGCGTCGCGGACGGCGTCCTGGCGCAACAGCGCGCGGACGGGCTGCTTGCGGCCGATGGCAGAGTCGAGCGCGGCCAGATCCGGCTGCGGCCCCGGCACGTCGCCTTCCCATTCGTGGCGGCTGTGCAAGCCGCCGTTGACCGTGCCGCCCGCCTTCAGGGTTTGCACCCAGTGCCCATCCACTTGGCGCACGCGCAAGCCCGCGTGGTGGCGGCACAGCTGCAAATCGGGCGTATCGACATAGATATCGTGCATCTGCAGCACCTGCACCTCTGCTTGCGCAGCCTGCGCCAGCAGCGGGTGGGCGCGCAGGCGGGGCGCGTCTTCCGGCGCCAGCAGCAATTTCAATTCGATTTCCATGACCGCTCCTTGCGAGATTCCTGAACGCCCATTGTAAGGCGCGTCCCGCCGCGCGCAAGGCGCACGCACGCACACCTTGATTTTGCGCCAAAATAAGCGATTCATTTACAAGGAGATGCCATGACCTACCACGCCGCCGAGAACCGCTACGACAGCATGCAATACCGTACATGCGGGCGCAGCGGGCTGAAACTGCCGCTGCTGTCCCTGGGGCTGTGGCACAACTTTGGCGACAGCAACAATCTGGCTTCGCAGCGCGACATGCTGCGCACGGCCTTCGACCTGGGCATCACGCATTTCGACCTGGCCAACAACTACGGCCCGCCGTATGGCAGCGCGGAAAGCAATTTCGGCAAGCTGCTGCGCGACGATTTTTTACCGTACCGCGATGAGCTGATCATTTCCACCAAGGCGGGCTGGGACATGTGGCCGGGCCCGTACGGCCAGGGCGGCGGTTCGCGCAAATACGTGCTGGCCAGCCTGGACCAGAGCTTGCGGCGCCTGGGTCTCGACTATGTCGACATCTTTTACTCGCACCGCTACGACGCCGACACGCCGCTGGAAGAAACCATGGGCGCGCTGGCGACCGCCGTGCAGCAGGGCAAGGCACTGTACGTGGGCCTGTCGTCCTATTCGCCGCAAAAGACGGCCGAGGCGGCCGCCCTGCTGAAGGAGTGGAAGGTGCCGTGTTTGATCCACCAGCCTGCCTACAATATGCTCAACCGCTGGATCGAGGAAGACGGCTTGCTCGATACCTTGCAGCAAGAAGGCATGGGCTGCATCACGTTCACGGCGCTGGCGCAGGGTTTGCTCAGCGACAAATACCTGGACGGCGTGCCGCAGGATGCGCGCGTCAACCGCCCCGGCGGCGGCTCGCTGCTGCAACAGCACCTGAGTGCGGAAAACCTGGCCCGCGTGCGCGCCCTGAATCAGATCGCCGCGCAGCGGGGCCAGACCCTGGCGCAGATGGCGCTGGCCTGGGTGCTGCGCGATGCGCGCGTCACCTCGACCCTGATCGGCGCGAGCAGCAGCGCGCAAATCCGCGAAAACGTGGCCGCGCTGCAGCAATTGTCGTTCACGGCCGACGAGCTGGCCGCCATCGACGTGCAGGCACGCGAAGGCCATATCAATCTGTGGGAAGGCCCGTCGCGGGCCGTGTAAGGCGTTCAGGGCAGCGCTGGCGGCGACAGGGGCGTTGGCAGCAGCGCGCATAGTTCCTGCGCCACCTGCCGGCGCCGTTCGGGCGTGGCGAAGACGCCCACGTCCACCTGCGCGCCGCCATGACCGCTATCCTTGATGCGTATCAACTGGCGCGGCCAGCACGGCACTTCGACGCGCGTGCGCCATGGCGAAAAGTGGTGGCGCCGACAGTGGCCGGCGCTGACCTGTTCGATGATCAGTTCGCCATCGCGCAGGGCGATGTGCTCATAGTCGCGCGCATGGCGCAGGTAATGCAGCAAGGCGACGGCCACCAGGCCCAGCTCGGCGAACGAAAAGACGGGAATGTACCAGAGGCCGCGCAGCGCAAAGGCGGCGGCAATCGTCAGGGAAAACAGGCATAACAAACCATAGGCGCGCAGCAACTGTCGCGCCGTCAAGGCACTGTGGCGCGCCAGCAGCCATTGCGGCTGCTCGCGCGAGTGATCGCGTGGCATGGCGCCTCCCGCACTGTCGCACTATTGCCCCATTTACCTGTCGCCCCGTTCCCCTGTCACTGCGGCGGCTCCCACCACCGCCGGCTCACACCCGGGTCAGGCGCCCATCCGCAGCAGCGCGTGGCCCACGTGCTGCCACCAGTGATCGCGCGACCTGACCTGTTTCAGGCAAGACGTGTCGATTTCCGTGGGGAACACGCGATCCTGGCACACCTTCGTTTCCAGGGCATAGCGCTGGTTTTCCGCCGCCGCCAGGGCCACGACGAGCCAGAACGCCAGCGCCAGCAAGATCACCAGCGCACTCCAGGCCAGGTGATTGGTGTTACTTTTTTCGCCAAAAAACTCGCGTGGCCGCGTCTCGCGGTACATCGACATCAAGTCTTTTTCTTTCTCTTCCGACATCTGCGTTTGCATCCTCTGACATCCTATCCTGTGCAGGCCGGCTGGCCATGGCGGCGCGCATGCCGCCTTGCCCGCATTTTACGCCGATGGCGCGGGAGGGACAGTAATTCGTGGCGGCAATTCCCCCTCGCCCTCCTCCGCCGGCGTTACGGGCGCCAGGCTTTCCACATGATCGACGTCGATGTCGCCGCCATCGGGCGCCGTATTGCGCGGCTCCACGCCGGCCCGTTCGCCCGTGCCGGCCGCATCGCTGTCGTTCTCCAACGCTTCAACATCCTGGCCGGGCACGCCCTGCATGTCGCTGCCGCTGTCGGAACTGTCGCTGGGACCGAGCGCGCCCTTGCCATGGCCGCTGCCCAGGACGCGGTCGGGCGTGACGGGCAAATTGTCCGGATCGAGTGTGCTGCTGCTCATGGCTGACTCCCGTTAACAAAAAAACCAGCTTACTCTCCTGGCCAGTCCAGCGGCGCACGCCTGCCCGGCCTTTTACGAGGGGAAAATGCGGCGGCGCACAACTATTTTCAGAAATTACTTCACAAATGTACTATTCATTGCTATAGTTAATTCAAGTAAGCATCTTCTCATCCAGAAATTGCTTCATCGGCGGCACGGCGCCCACCAGCGCAGCGCCGCCGAACCGACCGGTACGTGGCGATCCGGCCCATCCACCCAGCCATCATGCACATTTTGGAGTCTTATCATGCAAGCCAAATCACTCATCGCAGCATTGTTTGCCATCACCACCGCCACTTCGGCTTTCGCCCAAAGCGCCGCGCCTGCCGCTGCCAGCCAGCAACTCACGCGCGCTGACGTCACGGCCGAATACATCCGTGCCCGCAACGCCGGCGAAATCGCCACCAGCGAAGTCGACTATCCGAAAACGCCGGCCACCGCCGCCAGCAAGGTGACGCGCGAACAAGTCATGGCCGAGTTCTACGCCGCCCGCAAGGCTGGCCTGATCCCGCAAACGGAAGCGGACTTTGATGTCGCGCAAACGGCCAAGCACGTCGTGCAATAAGAAACCAGTCAGCCGGTTTCAGTCAGTAACAACTCAGTTGCGGCGCAGCACTCGGGCCACTCCCGAAGCTCCCCGCGGCGAGCTGTGATTCCCCAGCAGCACCCCCAACATATCTCTCCCGGAGTTCCTGCATGTCCCTGCACCGCCGTCTGCTTGCCGCCAGCCTG
Source organism: Janthinobacterium sp. C22 (assembly GCF_057919405.1). Taxonomy (NCBI): domain Bacteria; kingdom Pseudomonadati; phylum Pseudomonadota; class Betaproteobacteria; order Burkholderiales; family Oxalobacteraceae; genus Janthinobacterium; species Janthinobacterium sp. C22. Next base: position 5,742,373 of record NZ_CP193659.1, read on the forward strand.
ATCCTTGCCTTGAGCGCTTGCGCCGACATGGGCCATATCGCGCCGCAATCGGCCATGCTCGACGCCAATAAACTGCAGGGCAGCCAGGCCATGGATGCCGCCGCCAGCGCCGCCATACAATGGCCGCGCACGCAATGGTGGCAAGACTTGCACGACCCCCAATTGAACCGTTTGATGGAGCAGGCGCTGGCCGACAGCCCCACCCTGCGCGGCGCCCAGGCGCGCGTGCGCCAGGCCGAGGCGCTGGCCGGTGCGGCGGAAGACAAGACCCGCCCGCAGGCGGACGCGAACGTCTCCATCAACCGCGAACTGTATTCGCAGCACGGCAGCACGCCGGCGCCGCTGGCCGGCAACTACGCGTGGCGCAACCAGGCCACCGTCACGGCCTCGTACGACCTGGACCTGTGGGGCCGCAACCGCGCCGCCCTGTCCGCCGCCCTGGGCGACGTGCAGATGGCGTCGGCCGAATCGCAGATGGCCCGCCTGGCCCTGGAAACGGCGCTGGTGCGCACCTACATCCAGCTGTCGTATGAATTCCAGCTGCAGGACGTGATCGAACGCAGCCTGGCGCAGCGCGCCCGCATCCTCGACATCACGCGCCAGCGCAAGGCGGCCGGCATCGGCACGGACATTGACGTGGCGCAGATCGAAACCACCTTGCCCGCGGGACGCCGCCAGCTGGAGCAGTCGGCTGAGTCGCTGGCCCTGCTGCGCAACCAGCTGGCCGCGCTGGCGGGCAAGGGCCCGGGCGCCGGCGCCGCGCTCACGCGCCCCGTGCTGCGCCTGGACCAGCCGCTGGCCATTCCCGCAGCCCTGCCCGCCGACCTGATCGGCCGCCGGCCCGACATCGCCGCCCAGCGCTGGCGAGTGGAAGCGGCGGCGCAGCGCATTGATGCGGCCAAGGCCGAGTTCTACCCGAACGTCAACCTGGTGGCCTTTGCCGGCTTCCAGGCCTTCGGTTTCAGCCATTTTCTCGACGCCAACTCGGACATCCGCGGCGCCTCTCCCGCGCTGAGCCTGCCCATCTTTGCCGGCGCCCGTTTGCGCGCCCAGCTGGGCAGCCAGACGGCCGTGTACGACGGCGCCGTGGAGCAATACAACGCCACCGTCATCAACGCCATGTCGGACGTGGCCAACGCCGTCACCAAAGCACAATCGCTGGCCAAGCAGCACCAGCTGACCGTGCAGGCGCTGGCCACGGCGCAGCGCGCGCGCGACCTGGCGGAAAAAGCCTACAAGGCGGGCATGAGCGACGCCATCGCCATGCTCAACACGCAAGTGGCGCTGCTGGCGGAAGAACAGCAGCAGGCGCAAAATGGGGCGCGCGAGCTCGATCTGTACGTTTCCTTGATGAATGCATTGGGAGGCGGGATCTAAGCTTGCAATCCTGGCATTGCCCTAGCCCAACAAGATACAATCGGAGCTTTATTCACACATGAAGGAATATGACATGACCGCTTTTGACGCCACCTCCAAGCGGCTGCAAAACATCCGCACGCGCATGCCAGGCTTCCCCATGGAACTGATGCGCCTGTTGCGCATGACGTACCACATTCAAAAAGGCATGAAGGACTTGACCAATGCCGCGCTGAAAAAGCACGACCTGGTCGATGCCAGCTACATGGTGCTGGCCGTGCTGTACGGCACGGACGACGAAACCTCGAACGCCTGCACCCTGGGCATGGCCTGCCATGAAAAGCCGGCCAACCTGACGCGCGTGTGCAACGACCTGGAAACGCGCGGCCTGATTCACCGCGGCACGCGCCCCGGCGACCGCCGCTCCGTGATGATTTCGCTGACCGACAAGGGCCGCGCGCTGATCGAAACGGCGCTGCCCGACGTGTACCAGGAAACCTCGGCCCTGTACGACGGGTTCACGGAAGAAGAGCTGCAAGTGCTCGACAAGCTGTACATGCGCCAGCTGCGCAACCTGAACAATCTCAACAACCAGAACTGATAGCCTATCGATGACGCCAGCCACAGCAACAACACCCACATATGGCCCCCTGAGCCGGGCGGCCCACTGGCTGGCGCTGGCGCTGCAGGACTGGCGCGCGACGGAAGGCGAACGCTGGATCTACGTCGGCAAGACCCTCATCGCCGCGTTCTGCGCCCTGTGGCTGGCCTACCGCCTGGGCCTCGATTCGCCGAGCACGGCGATGACCACCACCATCATCCTGGCCCTGCCCAGCAGCGGCATGGTGCTGGAAAAAGCTTTTACCGCCTGTGCGGCACCCTGCTGGGATGCACGGCCGCGCTGACCCTGATCGGCCTGTTCCCGCAGCAGCCCGTGCTGCTGTTCGCCGGCCTGGCCCTGTGGGTGGGCCTGTGCACGAGCGGCTCGGCCCTGCACCGCAACGCCCAGTCCTACGTGTACGTGCTGGCCGGCTACACGGCCTGCATGATCGTGCTGCCCGCCATCGAGCAACCGATGCAGGTATTCTCGCTGGCCGTCACGCGCGTGGCTGAAGTGGGCCTGGGCATCATCTGCTCGGCCGCCGTCTCCAGCGTACTGCTGCCGCGCCACCAGGGCACGCAGGTGATGCGCACGGTGCAGGCCCGCTACGGCAAATTCCTCGCCTTTTGCCATGACGTGCTGCAGCAAAAGCTCACGCCGGCGCAGGTGGAACTGACGCATCTGCAGTTCGCCGCCGACGTGGCGGCGCTGGAACTGGGGCGCTCGGCCGCGCTGTTCGAAGTCACCAGCAAAGTGAGCCACGTGCGCGCGCAGAACCGCAAGCTGCACGCCTTCAACGCCACCTTCATGACGGCGCTGACCACCTTCTATACCTTCCACCGCCTGTTCGACCGCCTGCAGCGCGATGGAGAGACACAAGTCATGCAGGCCTGTGCGCCCCTGTACGCCATCGTCGCCGAGGCGCTGCAAACGACGCCTTCGCAAGACTCGCTCGACACCATGCAGCGGCATCTGCAGACGGCGCTGGCGCAGGCGCGCGCGGACATCGACTGCGCGGCCATCGCGCATGCGCAGCGCATCGATTTCGACACCGTCTGCGAGCTGCTCGAGCGCTTCGCGCGCGACATGAGCCGCTTTCACGAAGTGTATTTCAGCCTCGTGCACGACACGCCGCTCGACGTGAGCACGCCGCAGGCATATGCGCCGAAGACGCCGCCCGCGCTGGTGCTCGCCAGCGGCGCGCGCGCCGGCATCAGCCTGGCCCTGCTGGCGCTGGGCGCCTACTTCCTCGCCTGGCCCTACGCCAGCACGGCGATGCTGATGGCGGCCGTGTTCTGCGCACTGGCCTCGTCCTCGCCGCGCCCCATCCTGATGATCCGCCAGGTGCTGGCGGGCTTCCTCATCGCCATGCCCCTGTCGCTCGTCTGCGTGTACTTCGTGCTGGTGCACGGCGACGGCTTCCCCATGCTGGTGCTGAGCTTTGCGCCCTTCCTCGCCGTCGGCCTGTACCTGATGACGAATCCCGCCAAGCTGGGCGTGGGCCTGGGCGTGTCCACCTTCATCACGCAGATGGCGCCGACGAATCTGATGCACGTCGATGGCGCGGCCTTTTTGAACACGGGCATGGCGCTGATCGTCGGCCTGATGCTGGCCGCCCTCGTGTTTGCCGTGCTGCTGCCCGAGCACACGATGGGCCACAAGGACCACATCGGCCCGGCCCTGTGGCGCGAAGCGCTGCAGGCGTGCACGGCGCCGGCGCGACGCGTCAAGCATCGCTTCGACAACCGCGTGCGCGACCTGCTCAGCCAGCTCAATGCGGCGGCCGGACCGGCGCCGGGCGAGGCCACGCGCGCCGTCGTGCGCCAGGCCCTGACCCTGCTGGAAATCGGCCATTCCGTGATCGAATTGCGCGAACTGATCGCGACCGCCCGCCCGGGCGCCACGCGCCATGCGCTGCAGCAGTGCGTGGACGGCATCGCCGCCTGGCTGCGCACGCGCGGCGATGCGCAACTGCAAGCGGCGCTGGACGCCACCCTGCAGGCGGGCGCCGTGGTGCGCGCGGCGCAAGCGGAAGCGGAAGCGACAGCCGAACGCAGCGCACGGTTGCAAACGGCCTTGGCCGACCTGCATTCGATCTACACCTCATTACTCGACCACATGGCGCCTGGCGCCGGAGACCACCATGCCGCGTGAATTCGCCCTGTTCGGAATTCTGATTCCTACCCTGCTGCCCTTGTTCATCCTCAGCATCGGCCTGCAAACCCTGCTCGACCGCGTGCTGGGCTGGCTGGGCGTGTACCGCATGGTGTGGCACCCGTCGCTGGCGCGGCTGTGCATCTTCATCGCCATCTTCGGCGCGCTGGCTCTATCGCTTTACAAATAAAAAACTGTTCAACCCATCAAGGAAAGGCTGCCGACATGGTAAGCAAACTGACCCGCTATGCAATCACCCTGCTGCTCTTGGCAGCAGCCCTGTGGATAGGCAAGACCGTCTGGGACCGCTACATGGAATCGCCGTGGACGCGCGACGGCCGCATCAAGGCCGACATCGTCAACATCAGCGCCGACGTGGCCGGCACCGTCACGGAGGTGCTGGTGCGCGACAACCAGGTGGTGCAAAAGGGCGATATCCTGTTCGTCGTCGACAAGGAACGCTATGCCAGCGCGCTGGCCCAGGCCGACGCCGTGCTGGCCGCGCAAAAAACGGAAATGGGCCGCCGCGGCAAGGAAGCGCAGCGCCGCGCCAATCTGGACGCCAGCATCATCTCGACGGAAAGCCGCGAAAGCGCGGCCTACGCCGCCAGCTCGGCCTCGTCGCAAGTGCAGGCCGCCGTGGCCGCGCGCACGCTGGCCCAACTGAACCTGGAACGCACCACCGTGCGCGCCCCCGTCAGCGGCTACGTGACGAACCTGAACGTGCACAAGGGCGATTTCGCCGCCGTCGGCGCGGCCAAGCTGGCCGTCATCGACAGCGCCTCGTACTACGTCGTCGGCTACTTCGAAGAGACCAAGCTGGGCATGCTGGCGCAGGACGACAAGGCGGAAATGAACCTGATGAGCGGCGGCACCCTGCACGGCCACATCGAGAGCATCGCGCGCGGCATCACCGACCGCGACGCCGCCACGGGCCGCGAACTGCTGGCCGACGTCAACCCCACCTTCAACTGGGTGCGCCTGGCGCAGCGCGTGCCCGTGCGCATCCACATAGATGAACAAGACAGGAATCAGGTCCTGGTGGCCGGCACCACCTGCACCGTCGTGATCACGCCCCACTCGGCGCCCCATTCTGCGCCTGCGCCCAAGCCTGCGGCCGCGCACCCGGCATGATCATGATGCGCGGCGGCGCCGGACGCCTGGCGGAAATCGCCCTGTTCCTCGACGCCGCGGTGCTGGGCAGCTTTTCCGCGGCCGGCCGCAAGCACGGCCTGTCGCCGGCCGCCGCCAGCGCCGCCATCGCGCGCCTGGAAACGGCGCTGGGCGCCACCCTGTTCGAGCGCACCACGCGCCAGCTGCGCCTGACGGAAGAGGGTTTGCACTACCGCCAGTACAGCGAGCAGGCGCTGGACTTGCTGGCGCAGGCGGAAGACGGCTTGCACGGAGGCGACGGCGCCGTGCGCGGCGTGGTGCGCATCTCCGCGCCGTCCGACATCGGCCGCCAGCTGCTGCTGCCCATGCTCGATCGCTTCGCCGCGCTGCACCCGCAGCTGCGCCATGCGCTGACCCTGACGGACATCACGGCCAACCTGGTGCAGGACGATATCGACCTGGCCATCCGCTACGGCGAGCTGCCCGACAGCGACATGGTGGCGCGCCTGCTGCACCCGGGACGGCGCGTCGTGTGCGTGGCGCCCGCGCTGGCCGCCAGGGTGGGCGTGCCGGCCATGCCGCGCGACCTGGCCTCGCTGCCCACGCTCGTGCTCACGGCGGGCGACGGCGCGCCGCAGGAATGGCGCTACCGCGCAGACGGCAAGCGCCACAGCCTGCGTCTGCCGGGGGACTGGCACAGCAACGACGGCGAAATCATCCGCCGCTGGGCCGTGGCCGGCCATGGCTACGCCTACAAATCCCTGCTCGACATCGGCGACGACCTGCGCGCGGGGCGCTTGCAGACGGTGCTCGACGATTATTTTGCCGACAGCGTCCCCCTGAACCTGCTGTACCGGCGCAGCCGCTTCCAGCCGCCGCGCGTCGCCCTGCTGGCCGACTTCCTCGTGCGGCAGTTCGCCGCGCTGCAAGCCTGACGGCCATCCTTACCGCGGCAGCACGCCCAGCTGGCGCAGCAGGGTCAGGTTGTCTTCCAGGTGCCAGTTATCGCTGATGCGCCCCTGCGCATTGACACGGTACAGATCAAAGGCATGGAAATCGATGGCTTGGCCCTGCCCCTGCAAGGGTCCCTGCGGCGTGGGGAAGACGCCCGTGAAGCGGCCCGTGAAATGCAAGCGCAAAGTCACCCGGTCGCCCGCCACCAGCATCTCCTCGATGGCCACCTTCAAGTCCGGCACGGCCGCGTGGAACACCTGCGACGCCTGCAGCGGGCCGGCCAGTCCCTGCGGCCGGCCGACAGGCAAGGTGCGATCCATAAAATCGTCGGCCAGTGCCAGCCGCGCCAGGGCCGGATCGCCGCTTTCCCAGAACGCGGCATAGCGGCGCGCGGCCAGCGCCACCGTGGCGTCGGCTTGCGCGCCGGACAGGTGGGCGGGCATGGGCAGATTGGCGGCGCAATGGGCTGGCGCGGCGGCCAGCAGGGACAGGGCCAGGATGGCGGGAGCAAAAGCGGACATGGTGGTTCCAAATGAGTTGATCGGCGTGCATATGGCACACCGTCATTCTGGACTCGCTTGCCCTGCTTGATAATTGGTCCCGCGCTTGAAGCAATTGCTTGCAAGGGTTGAAAATAAGTTGAAAATGCGTTGAAAATCAGCGCCCGCCGGCCACGTCGAGGATGCTGCCAGTCACGTAACTTGCCCCCGGCCCCAGCAGGTACAGGATGGCGTCGGCGATTTCTTCCGGCTGGCCGCCCCGCTGCATGGGCACGCCCGATGCCAGGCGCGCCACCCGCCCCGGTTCGCCGCCAGAGGCGTGGATGTCCGTGTAGATGATGCCGGGCCGCACGCCGTTGACGCGGATGCCCTCGGCCGCCACTTCCTTCGCCAGCCCGAGGGTCAGGGTATCGACGGCGCCTTTCGAGGCCGCGTAGTCGATGTATTCGTCCGGGGAGCCGATGCGCGCGGCCACCGACGAGACATTCACGATGCGCCCGCCCTGCCCGCCGTTCGCCGTCGACATGCGCCGCACGGCCTGCTGGCAACACAGGAAATAACTGATCACGTTGGTGCGCAGCACGCGCTCGAGGCGCTGCACGGACATGTCGACGAGCCGGCATTTCTGCTCCAGCACGCCCACGTTGTTGACCAGCGCCGTGAGCGTGCCCAGGCGCGCATCGACTTCATCGAACAAGCGCGCCACGTCCGCTTCATCGCTGACGTCGGCCTGCACGGCGATGGCTTCGCCGCCCTCGGCCGCGATGCGCGCGCTCAGTTCCCCGGCCGCCTGCGCATCGCGCACATAGTTGACGCAGACGGCATAGCCCTGGCGCGCCGCCAGCAGCGCCGTCGCCGCGCCGATGCCGCGGCTGCTGCCCGTAATCAGGATCACTTCCTTCATTGTCCCTCCTCGATGGTTGTGGCGTCATCATACGCGGACGAAAAAAACCCGCGCAAGGCGGGTTTTTCTGGCAGGCGCACTCAATTTCTAAAGTGCGTCATGGCGTAAGTCAGGTGCTGCCACCAGTGTTCGCGCGTCTGCACGGACGCCAGGCATTTCACATCGACCTCGTTCTTGAACGCGGGGTCCACGCAAGCCTTGCTGGCCAGCGCATTGCGCTGGTTTTCCACGTTGACGATGGCAATCGACAACCACGCCACGAGGGCGAGGGCCAGCACGCACAGGGTCCAGGGCAGCTGTTTCATGGTGTTCTCCAGTGTTACTTCTTCGCTGGCGCGGGAGCGCGCTCTTTCAGGACGCGCGCCACCAGTTCATCCATCACGCGCAGGGTCGCCGCCTGGGTCTGCGGCTCGGACTGGCCCGGACGCGACAACTGCGCCGGCGACGTCACGAAGCGGCCGTCGATGACGATGGTCGGCGCGCTGTCGATCTTGCTGGCGGCGATCAATTGCTCGTTGCGTTTCAGCTTGGTCTGCACGCCGAACGAGTTGAACATGTCCAGGTACTTCGCCTTGTCGATGCCGTTCTTCACCAGCAGGTCGAGGATGGCGTCATCGCGGTTCAGGCGGTTGCGCTCGACGTGGATGGCGCGGAAGATCTTGTCGTGGAACTGGTCCAGTTGGCCCATCGCTTCCAGGGTGGCATAGGCATGCGCCTGCGGATCCTTCGGGCCGGAGAAGGCGAGGTGGATGCGGCGGAAGGCGATCTTGTCGCCCTGCTTCTTGACCCAGTCGTGCATCAGCGGATCAAGCGCATAGCAATGCGGGCAGGAGTACATGAAGTACTCGACCACTTCCACCTTCTTGCCCGTGTCCGTGCGCACTGGCGTCGGGAGCGTGGTAAAGCCGGTATCGGCCGCCATGGCGCCGCCGGTGGCCGCCACCAGGGTGACGGCGGCAAGCAGGGGACGCAAGAAACGCAGAAAACGCATAATAATCCTTCATCATAAGTGGTCGTGAACGGGGCGAGATTACCACTTTTTGCGCCGGGCGATGAGGCCCGGCCGGAAAAAATCGCTTTTACGCACCCCGTTTGCGCCCGATTAAGCCGCTTTTAAGCGCCGCCGCGCCGCTGCCTCAGAAATGGTAGCGCGCCGACACGCGCAGCTGGCGCGCATCGTTGAGGTAAATGCTGGAGCGGCAGCCCGGCGCATCGCCGTAATGGCGGCGGTTGGCCAGGTTGCTGCCGGCCAGTTCCAGCTCCCAGGCGCCCAGCTTGCGCACATAGCGACCGTCCACGGTGGCGAAGGCGGGCACTTGCGCCAGGCAGCTGCCGGCGAAATCGGGGCCGTAGCGCAAGGCGCGCAGCCATTGCACGCCCACGTCGGCACTGGCGCCGCCCTGCCCCGTCCAGTACAGGCGCAGGCTGACCAGGGTCTTCGGCACGAGGGCGATGTCCGGGCCGTCGTAAGCGTAATCGTCATAGCGCGCATGCACCTGGCGCACCTGGGCGTCGAGGCGCCAGTCGCGCGCCAGCGCCATGCTGGCCTCGATGGCGATGCCGGCACGGCGCGAGGGATCGAGGTTGCCAGCAAAGCCCAGCTGGCCCAGGCTCTGGTCGAAGACGATCTGGTTGCTCAGGCGCTCGCCGAACACGCGCACGGAAGCGCTGCGCGCCGCGTCGCCGTAGGTGGCGCCCACTTCCGTTTCGCGCCGCAGCTGTCCCGCCAGGGGGCGGTAGCCGGCGCGGGTATAGCCATCGTCGTCGATGCGGTAGCTGCGCGCGGCCTTGGCATACACGCTCAGCTGCGGGCGCAGCTGCAGGCTGCCCTGCAAGTCCCAGGCATTCTGGTTTTCCCAGTCGCTGCCGCCGGCCGGCATGTCGGCCGGATCGAGCTGGAACTGTTCATGCCGCAGTCCCAGCAGCAGGCGCGGCGCATACGCGCCGCCGAAGGCCAGCTCTTCGCGCATCAGCAGCGCGCGCGAGTACTGGCGGCGCTGCGCATCGCCCGCGCGACCCGAGCGCCGCTGCCACTGCATCAGGTCCAGGCCCACTTCCGTATCCGTGCCCACGCGGCCCACCTTGCCGTAATGGCGCACGCGGGGCGCCAGTTGCCGACGGCGGCTGCTGTAGCTCGACTCGCTGCTGCCATCCTCGCCCGCATAGTGGGCCGTGGCGCGCTTTTCCCGCTGCGACAATTCCACGCCCAGCTCGAAACTGCCCACATAGCGCTGCACGAAGGCGCTGGCGCGCCGCACCTCATAGCGGTACAGGTCTTCCGGGCGGGCCGCCAGCAAGGACAGGAACGGCGCCTCGGGCGCGGGATAGCGGGTGTCCTGCTTCAACTGGTCGGCGCTGAAGCCGAAGCGGCCCTGGCGCAGCTTCCATTCCGCGCCGCCGTTGAAGCCGCGCTGGTGAAACACGCTGCCATCGCGGTAATTGCCGTTACGCAGACCGTCGATGGCCGCGTCGAGCGACATGCCGTCCTGGTCGCGCGACAGGGCGGCGCGCACGCTGTGCTGGCCGCCCTGCGCCAGTTCGGCGGACAAGTCGCCGTGCGTGACGCCGGCCTGCGGCACGGGCGGCGGCACCAGCTCCTGCGCGCACGCCGGCATGACCAGGGCGCACAACAGCAAGGTGCGCGTGGCGATGGTCAGGACGGAAGGGGCAGGCATCATGGCGGAAAGCTGGGTGCGCTACCGGGGCACGCACGGTAGTGAAACGGGAGGATGGCAAAAGCGAATCATTATACGCACGGCGCGCGGCGCCGCAACAGCGAGCGGGGCTGCCAGCATAATTTATTGCTTATTTGTAATTTTTACAGGTATATTAACGAGCGCCCGGCGATCCTGGGCGCAGCCGACCGCATTTGAAAATCAACAAGCCACTGTGGGAGTCACGCATGGAAAGTCGTAGCACGCCGCGCCGCCGCCTTGTCCCCCTCCCAGGCAAGCTCAAAGCCCTTGCCATCGCCGCCCTGCTGCTGGCAGGCCTGGCCCTGCAGGCCGAGCTGCTCGCCCAGCCGGACCACGGCAAGCCGGCCAGCGCGGCCGTGCCGCTGGCGCCGTCCGCCGACGGCATCGCCCTCGCTTCGCCGCATGCGGCCGCCGTCAGCACGCCCAGCGCCAGCAATGCCTGGGGCGGCGCGCGCACGGGCGCGCAAGCGACCCTGTCGGACCGCGTGGTCGACTACCAGATCGAAGCGACGCTCGATCCCGTCAAGCACACGATAGACGGCCGGCAGAAACTGCGCTGGCGCAACCGCAGCGCGCAAGCCGTCAGCAGCGTGTACCTGCACCTGTACCTGAATGCGTTCGAAGGCGAGCATTCGACCTTCTTTACCGAGAAGCGCAAGTTCGACACGGGCTTTCGCTCGGGCGTCGGCACGCGCGACGGCGAGTGGGGCTACATGGAACTGCGCAGCATGACGCAGAACGGCGCCAGGGCGCCCTGGCATTTCGTCCAGCCCGACAACGGCCCGGCCACCGACCGCACCGTCGTGCGCGTCGACTTGCCGCAGGCCGTCGCGCCGGGCGCCGAGACGACGCTCGACATCCGCTTCTTCGACCAGCTGCCGCGCGTCATCGCGCGCACCGGCTATTTCGGCAGCTTCCACCTGGTGGGCCAGTGGTTCCCGAAGATCGCCGTGCTGGAACTGCCCGGCGAACGGGGGCCACCGCGCCGCGCTGGAACGCGCATGAATTCCACCTAAATTCGGAGTTCTACGCCGACTTCGGCCACTATGACGTGAAGCTGACCGTGCCCGGGAATACACGGTGGGCGCCACGGGCGAGCTGCAAGGCGCGCCGCAGGAAAAGGACGGCATGCTCACGCATCACTATGTGCAGGGCGACGTGCACGATTTCGCCTGGACAGCCGACAAGCGCAGCGCGCCGCCATTGACGGGCAGCTGGAGCGGTCCTGGCAGCCCTCCCGTGGCCATCCGGGTACTGTACCCGCCCGAGTACGCATCGAACACGGCGCCGGCGCTGCAGGCCGCCAAGGATGCGCTCACCTATTTCTCGCGCACCCTGGGCCCGTATCCGTACAAGACCCTGACGGTGGTGATCCCGCCGTTCAATGCGGCCGAAGCGGGCGGCATGGAATACCCGACCTTCATCACCGCCTCGAGCTACGCCAGCCTGCAGCCGAAGACCCTCGCCGGATTCGGCCTCGATTTCGTCACCATCCACGAATTCGGCCACGGCTATTTCTACGGCATCCTGGCCTCGAACGAGTTCGAGGAACCCATCCTCGACGAAGGCTTGAACGAGTACTGGGACCAGCGCATGCTGCGCGCGCGCGGCCAGGACATCCACGCCACCACGCCCCTGCTCAAGCGCCTGGGCTTCGCTCCCGCCTTCAAGGTCTTCGAGGCCGAGCGCATGGCCGCGCCACGCCAGGATGCGGCCGACCCGCTGGGCCAGAATGCCTGGAACCGCCTGCAGGGCGTGGGGCCCGTGTACAGCCGCACGGCCGTCACCCTGCGCGACCTGGAAGCGCGCATCGGCAGCGAGGCCATGGAACGGGGCTTCAAGGCCTATTACGAACAGTGGAAATTCCGCCACCCCAGCGTGGCCGATCTGCGCGAAGCGCTGGCCGAAGCGACGGGCCAGCGCCGCATCGTGGAACAAGTCTTCGCGCAGCAAGTCCATGCCAGCGCGAATATCGACGACCGCATCGGCAGCTTCACCAGCGAAGAGCAGACGCCGCTGGCCGGCCTGGCGCTGGTGAACGGCAAGCGCGTGGAACGCACGCCCGAGGCGCTGGAAAAGGAAGAGGACAAGGTGCGCGCAGCGTGGGACGAGGCGCATCCGGACGCCAAGCCGGGCACGGGACCGTATCCCTATCTGACCAGCGTGGTGCTGCGCCGCCGCGGCGCGCCCGTGCCGCAGGTGCTGCAGGTGAAATTCGCCGACGGCAGCTCCGAACGCGTGGTGTGGGACAACGAGCAGCTGTGGCAGCGCTACACCTGGAGCAAGCCCGTGAAGGCCGTCTCTGCCGAACTCGATCCCGACCGCGTGCACTACCTCGACGTCAACAAGCTCGATGACGGCCGCACCCTGAAAGCCGACACGTCCGCCGCGCGGCGCTGGGGCCTCGATATCGCCGCCGCCTTCCAATACCTGCTTTCCCTGATCGCCATCGTATGAGCGCCACTTCCACGACACGGGCCAGCGGCCTGACCCTGACCATGCGCGCCAGCCGCGCCGCCCTGCAATGGCGCTTGCTGCTGCTATGGGCGGGCCTGCTGCTGATTCCCGCCATCGTTGCCGTCATTCCCATCTGGCGCACCCTGGGCGCCAGCCTCGATAACGCCGTGCATGCGGCGGCCCTGGCGCACAAGCTCGACCTGATGACCGTGGCCGACCTGGTGGCCAATGCGGGACGCAACGGGGCCGCCATCAGCCAGGCCGCCATCACGGGCATCGTGCTGGCCTTGCTGCTGTCGCCGCTGCTGAGCGGCCTGGTGGCGACGGCCGCGCGCGCCCCCGCGCCACTGAGCTTCGGCCCCCTGCTGACGGGCGCCTTCAGCGAATACGGCCGCATGCTGCGCATGCTGCTGTGGAGCATCGTGCCGCTGGGCGTGGCGCTGGCGATCGGTGCCGGCGCGCTGAAACTGGCCGGCAGGCACGCGGCGACAGCCATCCTCGAAGCGGACGCCGACCTAGCCCGCCACCTGGCCTTGCTGTTCACGGGCGTGCTGTTCCTGCTGGCCTGCGCCACGCTCGACGCGGGCCGCGCGGCGCTGGCCGTCGACCGGCGCCGCACGTCGGCCGTCAAGGCCTGGTGGCGGGGTCTCGGCATGCTGCGCCGGCGTCCGCTGGCCTGCCTGCCCATCTACTTCGTCATCACCGTGCTGGGACTGGGCCTGTATGCGCTGCTGGGCGTGGCCCGGCTGAACCTGGCCGGCCCCGGTCCGCTGGCCATCGCGGCCGGCTTGCTGGCGACGCAGCTGGCGGCGCTGGTGCTGGCGTGGATGCGCAGCGCGCGCCTGTTCGCGCTGATCGACGTGAAGCGCTCGCTCGCGTGATCAAGCCCCCAGGCGCCCTTCATCGGCGAGGAAGTCGATGAAGGTGCGCACCTTCGAGGACAGGTAGCGGCGGCTCGTGTAGACGGCGTACACCTTGCCGCCCGCCAGCTTGCAATCGTCGAAGAGGCGCACCAGCCGCCCCGCCGCCAGGTCCGCATCCGTTTGCCACGACGGCAGCAGGGCGATGCCCATGCCGTCGAGCGCGGCCGCGTGCAGCAAGCTTTCGTTATTACATTGCAGCACGGGCGTAAACTTTACCGTCTCGCGTCCCTGCGGCCCGTCGAAGGCCAGCTCATTGCCGTTCGCTAACAAGGAATAGCTGATCATGGCGTGCTGCGTGAGGTCTTGCGGCAGCTGCGGCCGGCCCGCGCGCGCCAGGTAGGCGGGCGCGGCCACCAGGTGGAAGGCGATGCTGCCGATGGGCCGCGCGATCAGGGCCGGCGACGGCGCCTGGCTCACGCGCAGGGCCAGGTCAAATCCCTCTTCCACCAGGTTGACCACGCGCCCGCTCAAATCGATGTCGAACGTCACTTCCGGGAAGCGCTCGCGGTAAGCCGCCAGGGTGCGCGTAAAGATGGCATTGGCGAACCAGACGGGGGCGCTCAGGCGCAGCATGCCGCGCGGCACCACCGTCGTGCGGCCCACGGTCGCTTCCACTTCGTCGAGGTTGTCGAGCATGTCGCGGCACTGTTCAAAATACACCTTGCCGATTTCCGTCAGGCTCAGGTGGCGGCTGCTGCGGTTCAGCAAGCGCGCGCCCAGGTGGCGTTCCAGGTGCATCACGTGCTTGCTGACCATGGCCGGCGACAGGTCCAGGCGCTCGCTGGCCCGCACGAAACTGTCCAGCTCCACCACGGCGCGAAACACGCGCATGCTGCGCAAGGTATCCATGGCTGCCCCATCATCAACAAAATGGAAATGATATATCAATAATTGCGATCTTGATCAACTGACCGCGCATGACTATCATCGACAGCATCAGCCATTCCCACCAGGAGCCGCCATGCAAGAGCACACCTTCCCCACGTATTTCCTGTCGCACGGCGGCGGCCCGTGGCCGTTCATGAAAGACCAGTTCGGCGGGCGCTACGACGTGCTCGAAGCATCGTTGCAGGATATCCCGCGCCAGATCGGCGCGCGCCCGAAAGCCGTGCTGGTCGTGACGGCGCACTGGGAAGGGCCGCAGTTTCTCGTCTCGGCCAGCCCCAAGCCGGGCATGATCTACGATTACTCGGGCTTTCCGCCGCACACCTATCAAATCCAGTACCCGGCGCCGGGCGCGCCGGAGCTGGCGGCGCAGGTAAAACAGTTGCTCGATGCGGCCGGCCACCCGGCGCGCCTCGACCACGAGCGCGGTTTCGACCATGGCACCTTCAGCGCCCTGTTCCCCATCTATCCGCAGGCGGACGTGCCGCTGGTGCAGCTGTCGCTCAAGCACGGCTACGACCCGCTGACGCACGTCGAGGTGGGCCGCGCGCTGGCCGGCCTGCGCCGGCAAGGCGTGCTGATCGTCGGCAGCGGCCTCAGCTACCACAACCTGCGCCAGTTCGGCCAGGCGGGCGCCGTCGCCTCGCACCAGTTCGACGCCTGGCTGCGCCAGACGATGGCCTTGCCGCCTGAACAAAGGCTGGAACAGCTGCTGGCCTGGGACCGGGCGCCGGCCGCGCGCCAGGCCCACCCGCAGGAAGACCATCTGCTGCCGCTGATGGTGGCGCTCGGCGCGGCCGAGCAGGAAGCGGCCCACGTGGCGTACCACGAGGAGGATTTCTTTGGCGCGCTGGCGGTGACCAGTTTCAGATTCGGATAATCGGATAGCGCATGAAAAAAGCGCCGCGACAGTGATGTCGCGGCGCTTTTTGCAAGCCGGGGTCAGACCCTCAACACCGCTAACGGCTGGTTCAGCGCCAACGTCACCGGGGGTCTGACCCCAGAATTTGCTTTGGGGTGAGTCAGCGGCCGTGAATTACGTGCCGCGCTTGCCCCGCGCCGCATTCTTTGCCTTTTCGGCCGCGATTTCCGCTGCCTTGGCCGCTTTTTCCGCCATCTCGGCCGCGTGCTGGGCCATCAGGGCCGCGCGCGTGTCCGGCGTTTCCAGCGAGATGCGTCCCAGGATGCCGCTGCGGTAGTCGAGCAGCAGGGTGTGCGACGCTTTCTCGAAATCGTAGTCGCCGCCCTTGATGCGGAAGCCGCGCTTGGCGGCGATGCCCTCGACCACGCCGATGGCGTCGACTTCACCGACCTTGGTGCCGTAGCGGGCCGCCAGCAAGTCCGGATAGCGCTTGAGCAATTCCTCGGCCAGGAACACGGCCACCTCTTCTTCGATCAGCGCGTTCGAGCCGATCGCGTGGCTGGCCGCCAGCATCAGGCCGTCGCTGGGGATGGCGATCTTCGGCCACAGCATGCCGGGCGTGTCGACGAGGATGGTGTTCTTGTCCAGGTACAGCTTTTGCTGCATTTTTGTGACGGCCGGCTCGTCGCCCACCTTGGCCACGCGTTTTTTCAGCAGCGCGTTCATCAGGGTCGACTTGCCCACGTTGGGGATGCCCATGATCATGATGCGCAGCGGTTTCGTCGGCACGCCGCGGTGCGGCGCCAGCGATTTCGCCAGTTCCGGGATGCGCGCCACGTCGCCCGGCTTCTTGGTCGTCATCGCATACGCGGTCACGCCTTCCTGGGCATTGAAGTACGCCACCCAGGCGGCGGTAGCCGCAGGGTCGGCCAGGTCGGTCTTGTTGAGGATTTTCAGGCAAGGGCGCTGGCGGAAAAGGCGCAGCTCGTCCACCATGGGATTGCAGCTGGCTGCCGGCAGGCGCGCGTCCACCACTTCAATCACCAGATCGGTGTTTTCCATGGTTTCGGCCGCTTTCTTGCGGGCCGCGTTCATGTGTCCTGGGTACCATTGTATCGCCATGCTCTTGCTTTCAAAATCGTTCGGTCAATCCGCTATTTTACGTGGTTGCCGCCGCGACGTCGCATTTTCCGCCGCCGGCGCCAGCCGTGCGACGCGAACGAGACAATTGGTGATAATTTAGCAGTTACACGAATGATAATATCCGCAGTCCGTCCAGCCTGGCCGGTTTCCCCATTGCAAGCACAACCTGGCACGCCTTCCATGCATCTTCCCCGTTTCCTCCTCCTCGCCCCCTTTGCGCCTGCCTGCTGCCCGCCATGGCCCAGGAACAGCCGGCGGGGCCAGGCGACGCAGCGAAGCAGGAAATGCAGCAGATTGTCGATGTGCAAGGCACGCGCGATCCCGACCTGCGCCCCTACCGCACCATGCTCAAGGGACTCGATGCGTATGCCGACCACCAGCGCCTGGCGCCGGGCGCGCCGCTGCGTTTCATGCTGATCCCCGCCACGCCGAAGGCCAGGCTCGATGGCGTGACCCTGCATTTGTCGGCCGACAACCTGTCCATCCCCGTGCCGCTGGCGGCGGACGGCGGCTTCACCTTGACGCGCGACAAGACCGCCTACGATGCGAATGCCGACCTGGTCAGCAACAAGAAGCGCGACACCCTGCGCTGGCGCGCCGACATCCACACGCCGGGCCTGCCCCAGAACGTGCGCCGCCTGGGCGACCTGCGTCTGGAATGCGAAATCCGCTGGGCCGTCGAGCAGGATGATCTGCCGTTTGTCCGGCGCAACCTGTTCCGCCTGGCCGGCGGGCCGTGCCACTCGTCGCTGATCCACGTGCCGTTTCCCGTGGCCCGCAAGCTGCTTGCCGTGCAGGCGCGCTCGGGCGAGCGCACGCTGGACATCCGCGTCACGGAAGACCGCCAGCGCTACGTGCCGCCGCTGCATGACGTGGGCTGGGACGACAATACCCTGCTGACCCTGACCTACGCCGACGACGAAAAAATGGCCGGCGCCGCCCCTGCGGCGCCGTTGAAGGCGGTGCAGCGCCAGTGATGCGCACCGGGCGAGCCAGGTCAAATATTTCCACAAGGATTTTTATATTTACTGAGAGTAATAAAAAAGTGTGCTCTAATATCGCCTCTTAAATGAAAAGCAATTATTTCCAGGCTGGCTAGCGCCAGGTGCAGGGAGATAGACGATGGGGATAGTGCGATATGATGAAGGAACACACTGGCAAGGCGCCCGAGCGCGTGCCGCGCAATGACTGGAAGAGGGAATGCCGGCAATTGCAGGGGCAAGTGGCGCAGCTGGAAGAGCGATTGAAACGCCAGAGCGCCGACAGCTATGGCTTGCAAATGCTGTATGACCAATTGGTCAATGAAATCAAGCACCACCGCGACATGCTGCAGCTCGACAGTTTTGATGCGGATAAATCATCGCTCGTCTACACGCAAGCCTGGCGCCGCTTCATGGCCGGCGACGCGCTCGACTACCAGACCCACCGCCACACGAACTCCGGCAGCCGTCCCACCTTGCTGTAGTGCGCTGCACCGTTACAGTTCCGCCAGCGCCTTCACGTGCGCCGCCACGCTGCGGCCCAAGGACGACAGGTTGTAGCCCCCTTCCAGGCAACTGACGATGCGGCCCTTGCCATACTGATGGGCCACGGCCATCATCTGCTGCGTCATCCACGTATAGTCGGCCTCCACCAGGCCCATGCCGCCCACGTCGTCTTCGCGGTGGGCGTCGAAACCGGCGGAAATGAAAATCATCTGCGGCTGCTGCCGGTGCAGCGCCGGCAGCCAGTGGTCGAGCACCAGCTGGCGCACGGCGTCGCCCTTCGAGCGGGCCGGCACGGGCACGTTGACGCGCGTGTCGGTATACGATTCCACGTCACTGTACGGATAGAACGGATGCTGAAAAAGCTCACCATCAGGATGCGCGGATCGTGCGCCACGGACTCGGCCGTGCCATTGCCATGGTGCACGTCGAAATCGACGATGGCGACGCGCTCGAGACCGCGCACGTCGAGCGCATGCTTGGCGGCGATAGCGATATTATTGAACAGGCAAAAACCCATGGGCTCGCTGGGCCGCGCATGGTGGCCGGGCGGGCGGATCGCGCAAAAGGCGTTGCTGATCTCGCCATCGATGACGGCATCCGTGGCGGCCACGGCCGAACCAGCGGCGGCCAGCGCCGCCTCGTAGCTGTGCGCGTTGAGCAGGGTGTCGCCGTCGAGCGGATAGTAGTCGCCCTCGGGCGGCACATTGTCGCGCACGAGGCCGATGGCCGTGGCGCTGTGGTTGCGCTCGATATCGGACAATTGCGCACGCGCGCCGTCGCGATGCTCGATCAGGTCGCTGATGTGCGCGAGGATCAATTGATCGTTGATGGCCTGCAAGCGGGCCGGCGATTCAGGGTGCCAGTCGCCCATTTCATGGCGCTGGCAATCGGGATGGGTATAAATGGCTGTGCTCATGCGCTGTACTGGTTACCTCTGTCTCTATCCATTCTCCGGGAACACCGCATGGCATTCCTGTCCGCCTTGCGCGTTCTCGCATAAAATCACTGGCTGGTCTGTGCCGCCCTTGCCGTCCTTGCTGCCTCTCTAATCTACCACGAGCGCGCAGGTGGCGGGCGGCGCCGTTTGACCTGGCCAAAGCGATTGTAAATTAAATAATCCGTCTTACTGTGATAGAAATAGCATGTTTTCGAAAATACACCAGGCCGCACAGCAGATCGGCGAAGTTCTCGTCGGCAAACACTTGCAGATCCGCCAGACCCTCGCCTGCGTGCTGGCCGGCGGCCACCTGCTGATCGAAGACGTGCCCGGCGTGGGCAAGACGACGCTGGCGCATGCGCTGGCCATCACGCTGGGCCTGCAATGGAAGCGCCAGCAATTCACCAGCGACCTGCTGCCCGCCGACGTGGCCGGCATGAGCGTGTATGACCGGGGCAGCGGCAGCTTCCTCTTTCATCCCGGCCCCCTGTTCACCCAGGTGCTGCTGGCCGACGAGATCAATCGCGCCACGCCGAAGACGCAATCGGGCTTGCTCGAAGCGATGGAAGAGCGGCAAGTGACGCTCGATGGCGTCACGCATGCGCTGCCGCAGCCGTTTTTCGTCATCGCCACGCAAAACTGCGCGCACCAGCTGGGCACCTTCCCCCTGCCCGAATCGCAGCTCGACCGTTTCCTCATGTGCGTCACCCTGGGCTACCCCGATGCGGCCGCCGAACGGGCGCTGCTGCTGGGCGCCGACCGCCGCGCCATGCTGCACACCTTGCCGGCCGTCATGAACGCGGAAGAATTGCTGCAGGCGCAAGCGGGCCTGCGCGCCATCCACGCCTCGGCCGCCGTCGTCGACTACGTGCTGGCCCTCGTGCACGCCACCCGCGCGCCGGGCGTGTTTGCCGATGGCCTGAGCCCGCGCGCCGCGCTGGCCCTGCTGCAGGCGGCGCGCGCCTGGGCCGCCCTGGCCGGACGCGACCACGTCACGCCCGACGACGTGCAAGCCGTGCTGCTGCCCGTCTGCGCCCACCGCCTGCATGCGGCGCAAGGATCCACGGATAGCCGCGCGCTGCTGCAGCACATGCTGTTGAGCATACCCGTCTGACCGGCATGCGCTGGCGCAATGTCTCTTGGCTGCCGCCGCGCCCTGGCTGGGCGCGCAGCGCGTGCACGTCCGCCCTTCGCGCGCGGGCCTGGCGTTTGCCGCCCTGCTGCTGGCGCTGTGGATCGCCGCCGTCAATTACCGCCTGGGCCTCGGTTATGCGCTCACATATTTCGCCGCCGCCTGCGCCATCGCCGACATGCTGTTTACCAGCCGCAACCTGGCGGGCCTGGCCTTGGCCGCCACGCCGGGCAGCCCCGTGTTCGCGGGCAGCCACGCCTCGTTCACCTTGCGCCTGATCAACCGCAGTACGCGCCCGCGCCATGCGATCCACCTGGCCATCAGCGATGCACCGGCAGCGCCCAGCCTGGCCGACATCGCCGCCCACGGGGAAACGGCCGTCGGCATCGTCGTGGAGGCGCCGCAACGCGGCTGGCTCACTGCTCCTCCCGTGCGCCTGTCCGGCAGTTTTCCGCTGGGCCTGTTTATTGCCTGGTGCCATTGGCAGCCGGATGCCCGCGTACTCGTGTATCCGCAGCCCGAGCACAACGCGCCGCCGCTGCCCTTGCCTGCCGGCACGGTGCGGCAGGCAAAGCAGACACGGCCGCCAGACTCGCCCGGCGGCGTCCTGGAGCTGGCCGGCGTGCGCGCCTACCAGCCCGGCGATCCCTTGCACCGCCTGGCCTGGCGCCAGATCGCCCGCCATGACGGTGAGCATGTCTTCAGCAAGCAATTCGAGCCTGCCGTCGACGCGCCCGCCGGCATGGCTCACGGCAGCATCCTGCTTGAGCACGCCGCCCTGCACGCGCTGGCGCCGGAAGCGCGTTTGTCGCGCCTGGCCGCCTGGGTGCTGCAGGCCGAACGCACGGGCTTGCCGTACGGCTTGCGCCTGGGCGCACTGACCGTGGCGCCGGGCCTGGGCGCCAGCCAGCGCGACGCCTGCCTGCGCGCGCTGGCCCTGCACGGCTTGCCACAGCATGAGGTCATGGCATGAGGCAATGGCTAGCAAACTTGCCGCGTGACAAGGCCGACATCGTGCTGCTGTTGCTGGCCGCCGCCATGGTGCTGGCGCCGCACGCGCTGCACCTGCCCCCGTGGCTGTCGGCGGCGGCCGCCGCCCTGCTGCTGTGGCGCGCCGCGATCACCGTGCGGGGTCGGCGCCAGCCGCCGCTGGCGATGCTCGCACCGCTGGCCCTGCTGGGCATCGCCGGCGTGTACGCCAGCTATGGCACCGTACTGGGACGCGATCCCGGCGTGGCTCTGCTGGCCTTGCTGCTGGCCTTGAAATCGCTGGAAATGCATGGCCGGCGCGACATCTTCGTCTTCGTCTTCCTCAGTTTCTTTTTGCTGCTGGCGAACTTCTTTCATGCGCAAGGCATCCTCAGCGCCGTCTGGATGCTGGCCACCGTCATCGTCCTGTTGGCCGCCCTGCTGTCGGCCCAGTACGGCGCCGTGCAGCCGCGCCTGGCGCAAAGGCTGGCCTTGCTGGGACGCATGCTGGCGCTGGCCATCCCCCTGTCGGCCCTGATGTTTCTTGCCCTGCCGCGCGTGGACGGCCCCTTGTGGGGCGCCGCATCGGACGGTGCGCAGGCGCGCACGGGCTTGTCCGACAGCATGCAGCCGGGTGCCATCGCCTCGCTGGCCCTGTCAAGCGCACCCGTTTTCACGGCGCGATTTTCCACACCGCTCCCGCCGCAAGACCAGCTGTATTGGCGCGGCGTGGTGCTGGGCGACTTCGACGGCGCCACCTGGACGCGCCGGGGTGCGAAAGGGCACGCGCCTGCCGGCGACAGCCGCATCGACATCGCGCTGGAAGGCCAGCCCAGCCAATATGAAGTGACCTTGCAGGCGAGCGGCCAGCGGCGCATCTTCGCGCTCGACGTGCCGCGCAGCATCGAACGCTTGCCCGGCAACCCGTATGTCGTCTCGTCCGCGCTGGAAGTGCTGACCATCCAGCCCATTACTTCGACCGTGCGTTATCGCGTCAGTTCCCAGCCGCGTTACCGGCTGCAGGCCGGCTTGCCGGCCGCGCAGCAACAGCCATGGCTGGCCTTGCCCGCTGGCAGCAATCCGCGCAGCGTGGCCTGGGCCCGCGCCCTGCGCGGCCATGGCGCGCAGGCGCTGGCGCCCGCCGATGCCGTCGCCGCCGTGCTCGAGCACTTCCGCCGCGCGCCCTTCCGCTACACCCTGCAGCCGCCGCTGCTGGGCAAGCATGGCGTCGACGACTTCCTGTTTGGCACGCAGGCGGGCTTTTGCGAACATTATGCGGGCAGCTTTGTCGTGCTGATGCGCGCCATGGGCATTCCCGCGCGCGTCGTCACCGGTTACCAGGGCGGCCTGCGCAACGGTACCGGCAACAGCCTGAGCGTGCGCCAGTCCGACGCCCATGCCTGGAGCGAAGTGTGGCTGGCGGGCCGGGGCTGGGTGCGCATCGATCCCACCGGCGCCGTCGCCCCCTGCGCACGGAGCGCAACCTCGACGCCGCCCTGCCGCCGCCCCCGTCGCCGCTGACGGCGTGGCGCGCCCTGGCCGGCCTCGACGGCGGCGCGCCAGGGCGCTCGCCGCGTGGCGCCAGCAATGGCAGCAAGCCGAGCACGCCTGGAGCAGCTGGGTGCTCGACACCACGCCGCAGCGCCAGCGCGCCATGCTCGATGGCTTGAGAAACTTGCCAGCGAACAAGCTGGCACTCGCTTGCGCCGTGCTGGCCCTGCTGTCCGCCGTGGCCGGCGCACTGGTCTGGTGGCGGCAGGCGCGGCAAGGCGATCCGCTCGACCGCCTGTACGCGCGGTTTTGCCGTCAGCAGGCGGGGCGCGGCTACAGCCGTGCGCCGCATGAAGGCCCGCACGGTTATGCTGCGCGCCTGGCCGCAGGCAAGGCCACACAAGAGGCGCACGCCGCCATCGCACAGTTTCTGGCAATCTATGCCGCGATGAAGTATGGTAATGCCAGCCCAGACGAACAACTCCGCGCGCGGCGCAGCTTGCGCCGCCTGTTAACCCAATGCCGATGAGACGCTCCTTGTTACCGATCAAAACCTCCGCCCTGTCCCTGCTCCTCTCCCTTCCACTGTGCCTGGCCACCGCGCACGCCGGCGAAAACAGCAACATTTCCGCCGCCGACCGCGCCCGTGCCGTGCGCGCGGCCAAGGCCCCGCCCGCCAAGGCGGCAGCCAAAAAGCACCGGCAAAATTCGACTTCGAAGGCGAATTCGTCGACTATGCCAACTGGAAAGAAGTCCGCGCCTTCCTCGATGAAATGTCCGCCAAGCATGGCTTTGACCGCGCCGGGCTCGATACCCTGATCGGCAAGGTGCGCTATGTCGAGTCGACCGTGCAGCTGATGAAACCGGCCCCGCCGGGCAAGCCGAAGAACTGGCAAGCGTACAGCGCCCGCTTCATCGAGCCGGTGCGCATCAATGCGGGCGTGAAATTCTGGGAAGAGAATGCGCAAGCGCTGGCGCGGGCCGAGCGCGAGTATGGCGTGCCGGCCGAGATCATCGTCGGCATCATCGGCGTGGAAACCGTGTACGGACGCAACACGGGCCGTTTCCGCGTGCTCGACGCGCTGACCACCCTGGCGTTTTCCTATCCGGAAAGCCCGAACCGCGCCGCGCGCATGGAATTTTTCAAGGGCGAACTGGAAAACGCGCTGCTGTATGCGCGCAAGGATGGCATCGATCCATTGACCCTGCTCGGCTCGTATGCGGGCGCCATCGGCTTGCCGCAATTCATGCCCAGCAGCATCATGAAATATGCGGTGGACTTCGATGGCGATAGTCACATCGACTTGCGCAATTCCACGGCCGACGCCATCGGCAGCGTCGCGCATTTCCTCGTCGAACACGGCTGGCGGCGCGATGATCCCGCCATCAGCACGTATCCCGTCACCGTCTCGGCCAGCCGCACTTGGGAAAAGTTCATCGGCCAGGGCTTGCAGGCCAAGTACCGGTTGGCGGAATTACAGGAGGCCGGCGTGAGTGCCGCCCCGTCCACGCCCCAGAACATGTTGTTCGGCCTGATCGATTTACAAAATGGTTCAGAAGCAACTGAGTATCACTTGGCAACCAATAACTTCTTTGCTATAACTCAGTACAACAGAAGTTATTTTTATGCCATGTCAGTGATCGACTTGGGCAGGGCCATCAGCCAAGTGCGCGCACGCTAACCGAAAGTCAGTGTAAAGTTATAATATTACTTGTAAGAAAGCGTAAGGGATGTTGAAGCGGCCAGCAAACAAGACTATGGTAGGGCCGATAACATGTGCCAGCCTCGCTCGCCAGCCTTTGTGCGGCACGGGATGCAGTAATGGTTTTATACTTAACTTTTGTCAAAGTACAATTTTTGTTCTATCATAGAGCATAATAAAGAATAAATAGGTGTTGCAACTAGACAACACCAATTCTGTACAAGGCAAGATTATCGGGCTTTCCAGCTTGAAATTGAATCCTGTTGTACAATTGTGTATATATCATGAAAAACTGTCTCCCGGATCGTACCGTGTGTGAATTCGTTCCTTTTAGTAAAGAATGAACATGAACGCAGCAAGAGCGAGCTCCGAGTGTTTTTTACTTTGCAGTGCAACTACAGAAGGAACAATAACATCATGACAAACCAAGTCGGCATTGATATGAACAGCGATTCGGACTCCGACGATCTGCTCCAGTACAACCCAAACAGACTGCTCGATACCCTGATCGAAAACCTGCGCCTGAAAAACGACGCAGCCTTGTCCCGCGCGCTGGAAGTGGCGCCACCGGTCATCAGCAAAATCCGCCATCACCGCCTGCCGGTCGGCGCATCGCTGCTGATCCGCATGCACGAAGTCAGCGATCTGAGCATCCGCGACCTGCGTTACCTGATGGGTGACCGTCGTAACAAATTCCGCATCAGCGACAAGCAATTCAAACCAAAAGAAGGCGAAACGCCACAAGGCTGATCCTGCCGGTTTCGCAGGTTTTCCCTCCCCGCCATGGGGAGGGGGTATTTCCAGCAGTTCTCAGGCCGTTCTGGCCGACCTCACTTCACATCCTTCGCCGTTACGCAGGAAAAACACCTGTGGACAGATATCTGTCGCCGCGGTCGCAGACGACGAACACGATGGTCGCGTTTTCCACCGTTTGCGAGATGCGCAGCGCGATTTCGCACGCGCCGGCCGCCGAGATGCCGCAGAACAAGCCCTCTTCCGCCGCCAGGCTGCGCGCCATGCGCTCGGCCACGCCCTGGCTCACGTATTCCACCTGGTCCACGCGCGACTTGTCGTAGATTTTCGGCAAGTACGCTTCCGGCCACTTGCGGATGCCGGGAATCTGCGAACCTTCCTCGGGCTGGGCGCCGATGATCTGGATGGCGGGATTCTGTTCTTTCAGGTAACGCGACACGCCCATGATGGTGCCCGTCGTGCCCATGGCGCTGACGAAATGCGTCACGCGGCCATGCGTATCGCGCCAGATTTCCGGTCCCGTGCTTTCATAGTGGGCGCGCGAATTGTCTTCGTTGGCGAACTGGTCAAGGATGACGCCGCGGCCATCCTTCTGCATCTGCTCGGCCAGGTCGCGCGCATATTCCATGCCGCCCGTCCTCGGCGTCAATAAAATGTCGGCGCCGTAGGCGGCCATGCTCTGGCGGCGCTCCACGCTCAGGTTGTCTGGCATCAAGAGCAGCATCTTGTAGCCGCGCAAGGCGGCGGCCATGGCCAGCGCGATGCCCGTATTGCCGCTGGTCGCCTCGATCAGCGTATCGCCCGGCTTGATGACGCCGCGCTCTTCCGCGCGCTTGAGCATGGACATGGCCGCGCGGTCCTTCACGGAGCCAGCCGGATTGTTGCCTTCCAGCTTGCCGAGGATGACGTTGTTGCGCGCAAGCGCATCGGCGCCCGGCAAGCGCGTCAGCTGCACCAGCGGGGTATTGCCTATCGTATCTTCAAGTGTCTTGTAAGCCATCGTGTCTGTTTGAGTGGATTCAACAAGGACCCATTCTAATATGAGATGCTGGACGGCGTATCGCTCATCGGCGGGGGCATCCGGGCCCGCGCGCGTGCGCGGCTGCGCCGCCACTGGCCGCATGGCGCTTGCCGCCCCGCCATTTCCGGGCGTGCGCAAGGGATATTGCGGCGGGCGGGCGCCGCATGCGCTAGACTCGTCACTGTTAGTTATTTTTGTTATTTGCTTATTCAGCCTCCGAACGGACCCGCCATGGCCAGCAGCACACCCGAATTCATTCCCGAAACGACGCAGGATGATCCCGTCCAGTTCGCCACGCTCGACTTGCAGGGCCGCAGCCACCAGATCTCGCCCGTCTTCAATGCGCTCGAACTGCAGCGCTTGCAGCGCTATGGCACGCTGCGGCGCTTCGCCGATGGCGAGACGCTGTTCGAGGCGGGCAGCAGCAGCTTCGGCATGCTGGTGATACTGTCCGGCCGGGTCAGCATCAAGCGCCACGAGGTGCTGGGGCAGGCGTCGCAGTTGCGCGAAGTGGGCGTCGGCCATTTCATTGCCGAGGTGGCGCAATTGTCCGGCCGCCCCACCCTCGTCAACGGCAGCGCCGTGGGGCCGGTGGAATTGCTCGACATCAGTTCGGAATCCTTGCGCGCGCTGATCGTCGCCGAAGCGGAGATGGGCGAACGCATCGTGCGCGCCCTGATCCTGCGCCGCGTGGCGCTGATCGAATCGAATTCGGGCGGCCCCGTGCTGGTGGGCCCGCGCGGCAATGGCAATCTGTTCCACCTGCAAAGTTTTCTGTCGAGCAATGGCCATCCGCACACGGTGCTCGATCCGGCCAGCGATGCGGCCGCCGCCGCGCTGGCCGGGCGCTACCAGCCCACGCCGCAGGAGTGGCCGCTGGTGGTCTGTCCGGACGGCAAGATCATGAAAAATCCCGGCAATGCGGAACTGGGACGCTGCCTGGGCATGCTGCCCGATTTATCCGGCGACAAACTCTTCGACGTGCTGGTGGTGGGCGCCGGTCCCGCCGGCCTGGCCACGGCCGTGTATGCGGCCTCGGAAGGCCTATCGGTTCTGGCGCTGGAACAGCGCGCGTACGGCGGCCAGGCGGGCGCCAGCGCGCGCATCGAAAATTACCTGGGTTTCCCCACCGGCATTTCCGGCCGGGCCTTGGCGGGGCGCGCCTATGTGCAGGCGCAAAAGTTCGGCGTCGAGATCGCCACCCCGGCCAGCGCCGCCAACCTGCTGTGCGACACCTGGCCCCTGCGCGTCAATCTGTGCGACGGCACGCAGGTGCGCGCCCGCACGGTGGTGCTGTCGTGCGGCGCGCGCTACCGCCGCCCCTCGCTGGCCAACCTGAAAACGTATGAGGGACGTGGCGTGTATTACTGGGCCTCGCCCATCGAAGCCAAGCTGTGCCGGCAGGAAGAGATCATCCTCGTCGGCGGCGGCAACTCGGCCGGCCAGGCCGCCGTGTTCCTCTCGGGCCACGCCGCCAAAGTCCACATGGTGATCCGCGGCGAGGGCCTGGCGGCCAGCATGTCGAGCTACCTGATCGAGCGCATCGCCGCCACGCCCAACATCACCCTGCATACGCATACGGAAATCATCGCCCTCGAAGGCGACGACGATGGCTTGACGGAGGTGCGCTGGCGCAACAACCAGACGGGGGAAGAATGCGATTGCGCCGTGCGCCGCGTGTTCCTGTTTGTCGGCGCCGATCCGAACACGGACTGGCTGCACGACTGCGCCGTCGCCGTCGACGAGCAGGGTTTCATCCGCACGGGCTTCGACGTCACGCGCGCCGAATGCCGCGCCCACGGCCACACCGCGCATTTACCCTACCCGCCACCGGGCTTGCCGGAGCGGGCCGCGCTGGAAACGAGCGTGCCGGGCGTGTTCGCCATCGGCGACGTGCGTGCCGGTTCCACCAAGCGCGTGGCCGCCGCCGTGGGCGAAGGCGCGGCGGTCGTTTCCCAGATCCACGGCTTTCTTGCGCGCCTGCCCGTCGGTTCCTGATCAGCGCAGCGGCATGGGATACGTGGCCACGCTGACGTTGCCGTCGCGATCGATGGCCTGGACGCCAAAGAAATAGTTGTCTTTCGACAGCTTGACCTTGGCCTCGGTGACCTTGCCCACGTCCTGCGCGCCCTGCCACTGGTCTGCCGTCGTGGCGCGCCAGACGATGCGGTAGCCGGCCAGGTCCGGTTCCGTGTTCGGCTGCCATACCAGTGCGGTGGCGTTTTCCAGCTGGGCCGTGCGCACCTGCACGCCGGCGGGCGCGGCCGGCGCCAGGGCCAGCGAAGCGAGCGCCGCCGCATTCACGCGCGCCACTTTCGCCACGTAGTCGTAGTCGACGAATTGCGGCAGGTCGCCATACTGCACGCCATTTTCCACGCGCACGTCCTGGTGCTGATGCGCAAAATCCTCGTGCGGTTCCGTGAAGCGCAGCGCCGCGTAGCCTTGCGCCAGGAACGGCATATGGTCGCCGCCGCGCAGGTAGCGGTCGGCGCGCTGGATGACGTTGACCTTGAAGCCGGGCACGTAGCGCTCGCCCACCTGTTTCACATGGCGCGCCAGCTGGCGCGAGATGGAATCGTTTTCGCCGCCCGTCGCCACCAGGGCGCGCACGCCGTCGCTCATCTCCTTCACGGCCGGGATGCCCTCGGCAAACAGGCGCACCTGGCCGCCATCGACGCTGCCGTCTTCCGCGCGCGAACTGCCGATGATGTCGTTGTTGAGCATGCCGGCGATGTTGAGCTTGTTCAACTTCGCCTGCTGCGCCCAGTGACCGGAACCGAGCAGCCCCTGTTCCTCGGCCGCCACGGCCATGAAGACGAGCGTGGCGTCGAACTGGTAGCGCGCCATCGCGCAAGCCATCTCGATCACGGCCGCCGTGCCGGACGCGTCGTCGTTGGCGCCGGGCGCGTCGCCCTGCGCATCCATCACGTCGGTGGCGCGCGAATCGTAATGGCCGCTGACGACATAGATGCGACCGGCCGACTGCGGCTGGCTGCCGGGCAGGGTCGCCACCACGTTGACGATTTCCGTCGGCCGCGCGATGCGTTTCGACACGGGCGCGACATGGCTGTCGAACGCTACCTGCAGCCGTCCGCCCGCCTGCGCGCCACAGCGCTCCAGCTCGGCCTTGATCCAGCGCCGGGCCGCGCCGATGCCGCGCGTGTCGGACATGGTATCGGACATGGTGTGGCGCGTCTGGAAACCGACCAGCTTGCGCACATGCGCCTCGATGCGCTGCGGCGAGATGTCGGCCACCACCTGCCGTATCTGCTGCTGTGCCGGTTCGGCGCCCGGCGCCGCCGCCACACTCGCCGACAGCATGGCTGCCGTCATTGCCGTCAAAATCCGTACCATGCCGCCGTCTCCCGATCATTAACAAGTGATCATTCTCGCATTTTTGACGGCAAGCAAGGATGTCCCAGGTCGCAAATCGTGCATTGTAGAAACTGCTACAATCGGCCACTCCCCGTCGCTCACGAAAGACACAGCATGCGCCAGACCGCCCTCCATCCCGCACGCCGCAGCCTGCGCGCGCTCCGCTGACGGTGCGCCGCATGCTCGTCAAATTGCTGTTGCTGGCCACCTTGTTTGCCGTGCTCAGCATCGCTGCCCTGTACAGCTACGGGCGCTTCGCCGAACGCTCGCTGGGCGCGCCGGGCACGGCCTTGCCCGTGGCGACGGATGCCACCCTGCTCGACCGCGTGCTGGCGCCGCAGCTGGCGCAACGCCCGGACCAGAGCGGCACGGCCCTGATCGACGACAATCTGGAAGCGTTCGCCCTGCGCGCACTGAGCGCGCGCGAAGCGGGCCGCAGCATCGACCTGCAGTACTACATCTGGCATAACGACGTCACGGGACGCCTGCTGGTGCGCGAACTGCTGCGCGCGGCCGACCGCGGCGTGCGCGTGCGCGTGTTGCTCGACGATATCAATGCGCGCGGCCAGGACGCCGCCATCCTCGCGCTCGACAGCCATCCGCTGATCGACGTGCGCATCTTCAATCCAAGTCGCAACCGCGACGGCATCTGGCTGCGCGCCGTGGAAATGGCACTGCGCGCCGTCAGCCTGAACCGGCGCATGCACAACAAGGCCTGGATCGTCGACGGCAGGGTCGCCCTCGTCGGCGGGCGCAATATCGGCGATGAATATTTTGACGCCGCCGAGCAAGTCAATTTCCAGGATGCCGACCTGTTGCTGGTGGGCCCCGCCGTCCAGCAGACGAGCGACATCTTCGACCGCTTCTGGAACAGCCGCGCCGTCCTCCCCATCGGCGCCTTGCACGCCGGCAAGGATGCAGGCGCGCCGGAACTGCAGGCTGTGCGCGCCCGCCTCGATGCCCTCACGGGCGAGCTGGGCGCCTCGCCGTATCTGCGCCAGCTGACCGATGCGGGCCAGTTGCAGGCGCACCTGGACGGACGCCTGCGCCTGCACTGGAGCGCGCAGGTGAAGGTATTGTCGGACCCGCCGGAAAAAGCCGCGCCCATGGCCAGTTTGCAGCGCAGCGAGCACTGGCTCATGCACAGCTTGCTGCCCCTGCTGACGGACGCGCGCGAAGAAGCGCTGCTGACCTCGCCCTATTTCGTGCCCGGCGCGGCGCTGACGCAGAGCCTGCGCGAAAAAGTCGCGGCCGGCGTCCAGGTCCAGGTGCTGACCAACTCGCTGGCCGCCACCGACGTGGCCCTCGTGCATGCGGGCTATGCGCGCTACCGCCAGGCGCTGCTCGATGGCGGCGTCGCCCTGTTTGAATTGAAGACCCAGCACCGCAAGCGCATCAGCCTGATGGGGTCGAGCCGCGCCAGCCTGCATACCAAGGCCGTGGTGGTCGATGGCCAGCGGGGCTTCGTCGGCTCCTTCAACCTCGATCCCCGCTCGGCCCAGCTGAACACGGAAATGGGCGTGCTGTTCGACGATGCCGCGCTGGCGGCCGACATGCGCGCGCTATTCCTGCACTCGACGGCGAGCGACACCAGCTATCGATTGTTCCTCGACAACGGCGCCCTGCGCTGGGCCGACGCCACCGAGCAGCCCGCCAAAGTGTGGACACAGGACCCTGAAACGGGCTTCTGGCGCCGCCTGCTGATATCCGTGATGCGCTGGCTGCCGATCGAGTCGCAGCTGTAGAGGCGCATGGCATATAAAAACGTTAATCCTGACAAGGTTGCCACTTAAAAATATTTGTTGTTTTCGAGACATGTTAGATGCCGTTTTGCCAAACGCTGCTATAATCGCATCAATGGCGTCAACGAGACGCCGCCGCTGTCCCTGAAGTACCCTTCTCGCCCCTTCCGCGATTGAATCCAACGTTGGCCAAAAGCTCGCCGACAGACTGCAACACGACCCTGTCCCTTTTGGAGCTGTATATGCGTAAAACATCTACCCTGCTGGCGCTGGCCGCCGCCCTGTGCGTCACTGCCGCCCAGGCCGCCACGACCAACCTGGTCAAGAATGGCGATTTTGAACTGACCAGTAACGGCACCTCGAAACAATTGAACGAAGGCACATACGCCCGCGACGACCGCACCTACCTGAGCGACTGGTCCAGCAAGGGCTATAACTTCGTCTTGAACGGCAACAACATCGACGACACCAACGCCGCGACGGCGCTGGCCCTGTGGGGACCGAACTCCTACAGCGGCCGCGGCCCGCAAAACGGCCTGGGCGTCAGCCCCACGGGCGGCAATGTGCTGGCCGCCGACTGGGATTATTTTCCTGGCCCCGTCACGCAGCAGGTGAGCGGCCTGGTGGCCGGCCAGGCCTACGTCCTGAGCTTTTCGTACGGCGCTGGCCAGCAAGTGGGTTTCCGCGGCGATAATCCCATCAATTACTGGGACGTTGCGCTCGGCAGCAGCAAACAGCAAACGGCATCCCTGGCCAATGTCAGCCAGGGGTTCACGGGCTGGCACCAGGCCAGCATGACCTTCACGGCCACGAACAGCAGCGAATTGCTGTCGTTCATGGCCAAGGGCAGCCCGACGGGCGCGCCGCCGTTCATGCTGCTCGATGGCGTGTCGCTGGTCTCGGCCGTGCCGGAACCGTCGACCTGGGGCATGCTGATCGGCGGCCTGGGCTTGCTGGCTTTCATGACGCGCCGCCGCAAGACGGCCCGTGCGGCCTGAGACAGCGACACTTTGCCATTGTTTGACGGAATCAAATGAGCCTGCTGACCACCTTGCCTGGCATCGTCGTCGATGTACTGCGCCTGAGCCTGTGGCTGGTGCTGCTGGCCGCGCTCTTCGTGCCGCTCGAGCGCTTCTTTGGCCAACCCCGTGCGGGGCGTTCCCGCACGGAACTGTTCAGCGACCTGGGTTTTTATTTCATCAGCAGCCTGCTGCCGGCCGCCTTGCTGGCCGTGCCGCTGGCCCTGGCCGCCGTCGCTGGCCAGCGCTGGCTGCCAGACGCCATTCCCGCCACCTTGTCTATCCTGCCCCTGTGGGGCAAGCTCGTGCTGGGCTTGCTGATTGGCGAAGTCGGCACTTACTGGGGGCATAGGCTCAGCCATGAAATTCCATGGCTGTGGCGCTACCACGCCGTACACCACAGCACGGAACAGCTGTATTTCCTCGCCAATACCCGCACCCATCCCGTCGACATGGTCGTCACGCGCCTGTTCGGCCTGACACCCCTGTATCTGCTGGGCCTGGCCAGCCCCGGTGCGGCAGGCAGCGCCGCACCCGTGCTGCTGTTGCTGATCGGTACCGTCTGGGGCTTCTTCATCCACGCCAACCTGCGCTGGCGCTTCGGCCCGCTGGAATGGCTGGTAGCCACGCCCGCCTTCCACCACTGGCATCACAGCAAATTCGAGCACATCAACCGCAACTACGCCTCGACCCTGCCCCTGCTGGACCGGCTGTTCGGCACATATCACCTGCCGCGCGCCTGGCCGGCCGCCTGCGGCATCGAGGCTCCCATGCCAAAGACGCTGGCGGGGCAACTGGCTGCGCCATTCCGGCACACCGGCAAGCAAGAAGTCCAGGCTGCAGAATAAAAAAACCCCGCGCGGCCGGTACCACGCGGGGGTTTCTTTCGTGCTGCGCGGCACCACCACGCAACACGCCTTACAGCAACACGCTTACTTTTTCTCTGCTTCTGCCTTCTTCGCCTCGGCGGCAGCCAGTTTCGCTTCTTTCTTCGCGGCAGCGGCAGCAGCCTTCGCTTCTTTCTTGGCAGCGGCAGCTTCCTTCTTCGCTTCGGCGGCCGTCTTCACTGGCGCGGCGCCATCGGCGGCGGCAGG
This sequence comes from Janthinobacterium sp. C22, assembly GCF_057919405.1. Taxonomy (NCBI): domain Bacteria; kingdom Pseudomonadati; phylum Pseudomonadota; class Betaproteobacteria; order Burkholderiales; family Oxalobacteraceae; genus Janthinobacterium; species Janthinobacterium sp. C22. The sequence goes on from NZ_CP193659.1 coordinate 5,775,644, forward strand.
CGCGGCGGCGGGCACCACCTTGCCCGCGGCGGCTTCTTTCTTGGCGGCAGCGGCGGCAGCGGCGGCAGCGGCGGCAGCCTTGGCTTCTTTCTTCGCGGCAGCAGCTTCTTTTTCGCTTCAGCGGCTGTCTTGGCTGGCGCCGCAGCGGTGTCGGTCGCAGCAGCTGGCTTCGGTGCGGCTTCTTTCGCTGCAACTTCCTTCACAGCAGCCTCCTTTTTTGCCGGGGCAGCTTTCGCCGCCGGAGCGGGCGCCGCCGGCGCGCCGGACTTGGCCTGGCCATTCACTTGCAAGCCCGCTTCCGACAACTTCACGGAACTTTTCGGGCCGATGCCCTTCACGCGGCTTTCGAAATCGGCCCAATCCTTGAAGGCGCCGCCCTTGGCGCGCTCGTCGATGATGGCTTTCGACGTCACGGGGCCGATGCCCTTGACGCTGTCGAGTGCCGCCTGGTCCGCCTTGTTGACATCGACCTGGGCAAAGGCAAAGCCCATCGTCGCAATCAAGGTGGCGATGGCCAGCAGTATTTTTTTGAACATGGGTATCTCTCCGTGGTGTGGTTTCAAGATGACTCGAACGCAAGGGAAGAGCAGCGCCTTAACGGCTTTAACGGCTGTGGCGTGATACGGTTGACAAGACGGGACGGCGGAAGGAGGGAAAACCTGCGCCAGATCAAACGGCCTGGCGCAGGTGATACAACATAGTTACTGCGGGAACAGCTCGTCGCGGGTGACGGTGGCCGTGCCCAGCTTGCCGACGACGATGCCGCCGGCCCGGTTGGCCGTGCGCACGGCCTCGCCCAGGCCCATGCCGGCGCCCAGCATGGCCGCCATGGTGGCGATCACCGTGTCGCCGGCGCCCGAGACGTCGAACACTTCGCGCGCATCGGTGGGCATGTGCAGCACCTCGTCGGCCGTGTACAAGCTCATGCCTTCTTCGGAACGGGTCAGCAGCAAGGCGTCCAGGCCCAGCTGCGCGCGCATCTGCTGCGCGCGTTCCGTGAGCTGCTCTTCCGTGCTCCAGTTGCCGATCACGCGGCGCAGTTCCGATTTATTCGGAGTAAGCACTGACGCTCCCGTATAGCGGCTGAAATCATCGCCTTTCGGGTCGACCATGACGATCTTGCCGGCCGCCCGGGCCGCCTTGATCATCTCGGCCACGTTCACCAGGCTGCCCTTGGCGTAGTCCGACAGGATCACCACGTCGTAGTGCGGCAAGAGGGCATTGAATTGCTTGAGCTTGTCGCGCAGCACCGTATCGCTGGGCGCATCCTCGAAGTCGATGCGCAGCATCTGCTGCTGGCGGCCGATCACGCGCAGCTTGATGATGGTGGAAATGGCCGCATCGCGCTGCAGATAGCTGTGGATGCCGCCCCCTCGAGCAGGCGCTCGACCTGGCTGCCGGCCTCGTCGTCGCCCACCACGCCCAGCAAGCTCGTCTTCGCTCCCAGCGCGGCCGCGTTGCGCGCCACGTTGGCCGCGCCGCCCAGGCGCTCTTCGCGCTTCTCGATGCGCACGATGGGCACGGGCGCTTCCGGCGAAATACGACTGACGTCGCCGAACCAATAGCGGTCCAGCATCACATCGCCCACCACCAGCAGGCGTACCTGGGCCAGCGCGGCCGGCGCCGTCAAGGCGACCACCTCCTGGGCGCTCATGCGCGCGTCAGGATCGAGCGACCGATCCCGTGGTATTCGATGCCATTCTCGGCCATGACGGCCGGCTCGAACAGGTTGCGCCCGTCAAAGATCACGGCCTGCTTCAGGCGCGCCTTGACCTGCTCGAAGTCGGGGCTGCGGAAGGCTTTCCACTCGGTCACGATGACCAGCGCATCGGCGTCCTGCAGCGCATCCTTCGGGCTGTCGGCAAAGCGCACCCTGGCCAATTGCGCCGGCGTCAAATCGAGCTGCAGCACGCGGCGCGCCTCGGCCATGGCGACGGGGTCGTACACGGCCACGCTGGCGCCGCGTCCCAGCAGGTCGGCCAGCAGCACGCGGGCCGACGCTTCGCGCATGTCGTCCGTATTCGGCTTGAAGGCCAGGCCCCACACGGCGAAATGCCGGCCCGTCAAGTCTTCGCCGAAGCGAGTGACCACTTTGCGTCCCAGCACCTGCTTCTGCTGGTCGTTGACGGCTTCGACGGCGCGCAGGATCAGCAATTCCTGGCCGTGGCCGCGCGCCGTGCGCTCGAGCGCCTGCACGTCTTTCGGGAAGCAGGAACCGCCATAGCCGCAACCGGCGTACAGGAAGCTGTAGCCGATGCGCGGGTCGGAACCGATGCCGTGGCGCACGGCCTCGATATCGACGCCCACCTTGTCGGCCAGGTTCGCCAGCTCATTCATGAAGGAGATGCGCGTGGCCAGCATGGCATTCGCCGCATATTTCGTGAATTCGGCCGAGCGCACATCCATCCAGTAGGTGCGCTCGTGGTTGCGGTTGAACGGCGCGTACAGGCTTTTCAGCAATTCGCGCGCGCGCTCGCCGTCCGGCGTGGCGTCGACGCCGATGACGATGCGGTCCGGACGCATGAAGTCTTCGACGGCCGCGCCTTCCTTGAGGAATTCCGGGTTCGACGCCACCGAGAACGTGGCGGCCACGCCGCGCGCGTCGAGTTCGCCCTGGATGGCGGCGCGCACTTTTTCGGCCGTGCCGACGGGCACGGTCGACTTGTCGACGATGACCTTGAAGTCCGTCATGTACTTGCCGATGCCGCGCGCGGCCGCCAGCACGTATTGCAGGTCGGCCGAGCCGTCTTCATCGGGCGGCGTGCCGACGGCGATGAATTGCATCGCGCCGTGCGCGGCGGCGGCCTCGACGTCGGTGGAAAAGGTCATGCGCCCGGCGGCGCGGTTGCGCGCCACGACTTCTTCCAGGCCAGGTTCATGGATGGGGATGCCGCCACTGTTGAGCAAGGCGACCTTCTGTGCGTCCAGGTCGAGGCAAAAGACGTCGTTGCCCAGTTCCGCCAGGCAGGCGCCGGTCACGAGGCCAACATAGCCGGTGCCGATAATAGTGATTTTCATGGATGTACCGTATGGATAAAAAGCAGGTCTTACATAGAAGTACACGCCACATTGCTCAGGGCAAGGTGACGTGTACGAATCAGTTCATGACGTTAAGTTCTTCTGTGCGGCGCGGCGGGTAGGTTTCCCACTTGTTGCAGCCAGGGCAGTGCCAGTAGAACTGGCGCGCCTTGAAGCCGCAATGGCTGCACTGGTAGCGGGCCAGCTTCTGCGTGTAGCCGTGCACGAGGTTTTTCACCATCGACAGTTCCGACCAGATGGCGGCAGGCGCATCCATCATGCGCGCTTCCAGCAGCTTATCCAGGCCCAGCAGGGTCGGCGTGCGGCGCAGCTCGGCGCTGACCAGCTGCTTCGCCGCTTCCACACCGTCGAGTTCGATGACGGCCTTGAAGACGACTTCGATCAGGTCGATCGACGACGCCTCTTCCAGGTAGGAACGCAGCAGGTTGACGCCTTCCTGTGCACGGCCCACCTTGGTGTAGCCATCCATCAGGCGCTGCGCCACCAGGGCCACGTGCGGCACGCTTTGCTGCTCCACGCGGCGCCAGGTGGTCAGCGCGCCTTCCACGTCGCCGCGCGCCAGCAGCACGTCGCCCGTCAGAATGGTGGCGCGCACGCTCTTGCGGTCCGTCTGCAGGGCTTTTTCCAGCAGCGGCATGGCGTCGTCCGGCTTCATGTGCACCAGCGCGTCATGCGCCAGTTCGCAATAGAACTGGGCGATTTCCTTCTGGCGCGCGCCGGCGCCGATTCCTGCAAGCCCACGGCCGCTTCGATGGCGCGTGGCCATTCCTTTTCGCGCTGGTAGATTTCCAGCAGCGCGCGGCGCGCCTGGGCCGCATATTGCGTGTCGACCAGGCTGTTGAAGGTTTCTTCGGCGCGGTCCAGCAAGCCCGCCTTCAGGTAATCCATGCCCAGCTCGTAGGCGGCGTGGCCCTGCTGTTCCAGCGGCAAGTCCGGGCGCGCCAGCAAGTTCTGGTGCACGCGGATGGCGCGCTCCGTTTCGCCGCGGCGGCGGAACAGGTTGCCCAGCGCAAAGTGCATATCGGCCGATTCCGGGTCCAGCTTGACGACTTCGATGAAGGCGTCGATGGCCTTGTCGTGCTGCTCATTGAGCAGGAAATTCAAGCCCTTGAAGTAATTGCGCGGCAGGCTGCGCGATTCGGACACCAGTTGATGAATGTCCACGCGCGCGGCAATCCAGCCCAGCGCGAAAAACACGGGGATACCCAAGAGCCACCAGAGTTCAAAATCCATGCGATTGTTTTTATTCGAGTAAGAGAGATAGGAGCGACGGCGGCGCTTACTGCGCGCTCACGCTGTCCGGTTGCGGCTGGACATTGCTGGCCACGCCAACGGTCTGCAGCGCGGCAATGGTGGTTTTTGCTTGCTCGCTTCGCGGCGGTGACGGAACACGGTCGGCGTCAGGGCCAATACGCCCAGGCTGGCGCCGGCGACAAAAAAGCCCAGCAGCATCAGGACCAGGGGGCCGCGAATTTCATAATTGAGGAAAACATGCAGGTCGACAACCTGCGCATTCTTCAGCGCAAAACTGAAGAACAGGACGAAAAGAACACAGCCAACGATGGTGGAGATGATTTTCATCGATAGGTCCAGAGTGAACAAAAAAATGCCCGTGCCACATGGCACAAACGTAGAGTGCTGATCAAACCGTAGCGAGCGGCAGTGATTTGTGGCCAAGAAGCGCAACCGTACTGAAGTACGGTGAGCATCGCCGGCCGCAAAGCGCGACGCGCAGTAGGTTTGAGCAGTGCTCTACAGCATATTAACAAAAAAGCGGCATCCAAGGACGCCGCTCTTTATGTCGCCTTCCAGCAGACGATTAATCCTCGATGATCGGTTGCCCGACCATCGCGTCCACCCGCTCGCGCAACTGTTTGCCCGGTTTGAAGTGGGGTACCCGTTTTTCAGGAACCATCACCTTGTCGCCGGACTTCGGGTTGCGGCCGATGCGCGGGGGCCTGCTGTTCAGGGCAAAACTGCCAAAACCGCGGATCTCGATACGCTGACCAGTCGCCAGGGCGTTGGTCATCGCATCGAGAATGGTCTTGACGGCATACTCCGCATCTTTCGCCACCAGCTGAGAATAACGCTCAGCGAGGCGGTTGATCAGCTCGGACTTTGTCATCTGCCAGTATCCGCGAAGTCTTAGTTCTTGTTATCGAACTTAGCTTTCAACAAGGCGCCCAGGCTGGTGGTGCCCGAAGCTGCGTTGTTGTCGGTAGCTGCCATCTTCTGCATGGCTTCCTGGGTTTCCACGTTGTCTTTCGCTTTGATCGACAGTTGGATACCACGGGCTTTGCGGTCGATGTTCAACACCATTGCTTCGACGGTGTCGCCGACTTTCAGGTGCGTACCAGCATCTTCAACGCGGTCGCGCGAGATTTCGGAAGCGCGCAGGTAGCCTTCGACTTCTTCGGACAGTTGGATCACGGCGCCTTTAGGCTCAACCGATTTAACGGTGCCGGTTACCAGCGAGCCTTTGTCGTTCATGGCTGCGAAGTTGTTGAATGGGTCACCTTCCAGTTGCTTGACGCCCAGGGAAACGCGCTCGCGCTCAACGTCGATGGCCAGAACGATGGCTTCCAGTTCGTCACCTTTCTTGAAGCGACGCACGGCTTCTTCGCCGGTTTCGGTCCAGGACAGGTCGGACAGGTGCACCAGACCGTCGATGTTGCCGGCCAGGCCGATGAACACGCCGAAGTCGGTGATCGATTTGATCGCGCCGCGGACTTTGTCACCTTTCTTATGGGTAACACCGAAGTCGTCCCATGGATTGGCTTTGCACTGTTTCATGCCCAGCGAGATACGACGACGCTCTTCGTCGATTTCCAGAACCATCACTTCTACTTCGTCGCCCAGTTGGACAACTTTGTTAGGAGCAACGTTTTTGTTTGTCCAGTCCATTTCGGAAACGTGTACCAGACCTTCGATACCCTGTTCCACTTCAACGAACGCGCCGTAGTCGGTCAGGTTCGTTACTTTACCGAACAGACGGGTGCTTTGTGGGTAACGACGGGACAGACCGGTCCAAGGATCGTCGCCCAGTTGTTTCACGCCCAGCGAAACACGGTTTTTCTCTTGATCGTACTTCAGGACCTTGGCGGTGATTTCCTGGCCAACCGTCAGTACTTCCGACGGGTGACGTACACGGCGCCATGCCAGGTCGGTGATGTGCAGCAGGCCATCGATACCGCCCAGATCCACGAACGCGCCGTAGTCGGTGATATTTTTGACGACGCCGGTCACGACCGTGCCTTCTTTCAGCGTTTCCATCAGTTTCTGACGCTCTTCGCCCATCGAAGCTTCGATGACGGCGCGGCGGGACAGAACCACGTTGTTACGCTTGCGATCCAGCTTGATCACTTTGAATTCGAGGGTCTTGCCTTCGAATGGGGTGGTGTCTTTGACAGGACGGGTATCAACCAGCGAGCCCGGCAGGAATGCGCGGATGCCGTTGGTCAACACGGTCAGACCGCCTTTGACTTTACCATTGACGGTACCGACGACGATTTCGCCCGATTCCATCGCTTTTTCCAGAGCCAGCCACGAAGCCAGACGCTTGGCTTTATCGCGCGACAGGATGGTATCGCCGAAACCGTTTTCCAGCGATTCGATCGCCACGGAAACGAAGTCACCAACTTTGACTTCCAGTTCGCCGTGGTCGTTCTTGAATTCTTCGACAGGGATGAATGCTTCGGATTTGAGGCCAGCGTTCACGATCACGAAATTGTGGTCGAGGCGCACGACTTCAGCGGAAATAACTTCGCCGGAGCGCATATCTTGACGCGACAACGATTCCTCGAAGAGCGCAGCAAAACTTTCCATACCGGTAGATTCGTTAGTTGTAACAGTAGACATAGGGTTCACACAGGTTATCCAGCAGAGATCGCACGATGCGACTTAAACTGGGTTAGGTTTTTGACACACCCGGACAGGCCAGGAGCCGTCAACGGGCACCACATAGCACAACAACACGCTATTTTGCTGCAGCTGCATACCATTTCAACACGGCTTCAACGGCATCATCTGCCGTCATTTCCGACGTATCGAGGACATGCGCCCCTTCCGCGGGGACCAGCGGCGCAATCGCACGGTGAGTATCACGTTCGTCCCGCGCCTGCAAATCCATCAGAAGGTCTTCCATATTAGCAGAAAAACCCTTGTCTATCAATTGCTTGTAGCGCCGTTGCGCGCGCGCCTCGACACTGGCCGTGAGGAACACCTTCAATTGGGCATGCGGGAAGATCACCGTGCCCATGTCGCGCCCGTCGGCCACCAGGCCCGGCGTCTTGCGAAAACCCAGCTGCAAGCTGACCAGGGCCTGGCGTACCGTTGGCAACACGGCAATTTTCGACGCCGTGTTGCCGACTTCCTCGGCACGGATGTGCTCGGTGACGTTTTCCTGTGCCAGCAGGATCTCGCCATTGGCAAAGTGGCAAGGCAAGTGTTCAGCCAGCTTGGCCAGCGCGTGCTCGTCGCGCAAGTCCGTGCCGCGGCGCAGCGCGCTCAAGGCCGTCAGCCGGTACAGCGCGCCCGAGTCCAGGTAATGAAAACCCAGCTTGTCGGCCACGCGGTGCGCCACCGTGCCCTTGCCGGAAGCGGTGGGGCCGTCGATGGCGATGACTGGGATGGTGGAGTTCGGCATTGTATTATTTATCAATTAAATTAATGTATCTTTGGCAATCCCCGCGAAGGCGGCGAAATACTCGGGGAAGGTCTTGGCCACGCATTTCGGGTCGTTGATGCGCATCTCGTTGCCGCGGCGGGCGGCGCCGTCCAGCGAGGCGAGCGAAAAGCACATGGCCATGCGGTGGTCGTCATACGTGTCGATGGTCGCCGCCTGGATCTCGGCCGGCGGCGTCACGCGCAGGTAGTCGGCGCCCTCTTCCACTTCGGCGCCCAGCTTGCGCAATTCCGTCGCCATGGCAGCCAGGCGGTCCGTTTCCTTCACCCGCCAGCTGGCGATGTTGCGCAAGGTGCTGGTGCCGTCCGCGTACAGGGCGGCCACGGCGATCGTCATGGCCGCGTCGGGGATATGGTTGAAGTCCATGTCGACGGCCTTCAGCACGCCGTTCGAGCGGGCCTCGATCCAGTTCTCGCCCATGGTGATGGTCGCGCCCATCTGCTGCAAGGCTTCGACGAAACGCACGTCGCCCTGGATGCTGTCGCGCCCCACGCCTTCCACCCGCACGGGACCGCCGCCGATGGCGCCGGCCGCCAGGAAATACGAGGCCGACGAGGCGTCGCCCTCGACGTGGATCGTGCCCGGGCTTTGGTACTGCTGGCCCGGCTGCACGGTGAACGACTGCCAGCCGTCATGCTCGACGGTCACGCCGAAGCGGCGCATCAGGTTCAGGGTGATCTCGATATACGGCTTCGAAATCAGCTCGCCCGTGACATCGATGGTGACCGCATGGTCGCGCGCCATCAGCGGCGCCACCATCAGCAGGGCCGTCAGGAACTGGCTCGACACGTTGCCGCGCACGGCGATGCGCTGCGCGTGGATGTGGCCGCGGCGGATGCGCAGCGGCGGGAAGCCCTGCTCGCCCGTGTACTCGATCTGCGTGCCGACGGCGTTCAGCGCGTCGACCAGGTCGCCGATGGGGCGCTCGTGCATGCGCGACACGCCGTGCAGGGTGTAGTCGCCGCCGATCACGGCCAGCGCAGCCGTCAGCGGGCGGATCGCCGTGCCGGCATTGCCCATGAACAGGTCCGCCTCGTGGTGCGGGAACACGCCGCCGCAGCCTTCCACGTGGTGCACCTGGTGCGCCGTGGCCGGGTCGCCCGTCAATTCATCCTGCGTCCATTTGACGCCCAGCGACGTCAATGCCGTCAGCATGACGAAGGTGTCGTCGGAGGCGAGCAGGTCGATGATCTTCGTCGTGCCCTTGGCCAGCGCGGCCAGCAGCAGCACGCGGTTGGAAATGCTTTTCGAACCGGGCAAGCGCACCGTGCCTTCGGCGTGCATCACCGGCTTCAGATCGATATGGTGGGGGTAGTGCTTGGTCTGGGTCATGCTGGAATCCTTGAGTATTTATCGTGTGGGCGCGGCCGGCATTTCCGCCGTTTCGATCGCCTCGATCCATTGCTGCCGCGCGTGCTGGGCGTTCGCGTACACGCCCTCGATGGCGGCGCCGTCGTTCGCGGCCAGGTGGGCGCGCAAGGTCGTCAACTGCGCCAGGTAGGCGTCCAGTTCATGCAGCAGCGCCGGCTGGTTGGCCAGGCTGATGTCGCGCCACATTTCCGGCGATGAGCCGGCGATGCGCGTAAAGTCGCGAAAGCCGCTGGCCGCGTATTGGAACAGCAGGCCCGCGTGCGGTTTGTTGGCGATGTCGTCGACCAGCGCAAAAGCCAGCAAATGCGGCAGATGGCTGACGGCGGCAAACACCTTGTCGTGTTCTTCGGGGCTCAAGGTGTGCAGGATGGCGCCGCAGGCGCGCCACGCGGCCGCCACCCGTTCCACATCGGCGGCGCTATTTTCCGCCAGCGGCGTGAGCACCACTTTCTTGCCTCGATACAGATCGACGATGGCCGCATCGGGGCCATTCGTCTCGCGTCCCGCGATCGGGTGCCCGGGCACGAATTGCGCCACCTTGCCACCGAGCGCTGCGCGCGCGGCCGCCACCACGTCGCTTTTCGTGCTGCCCGCGTCGGTGACGATGGTACCGGGCTGCAAATGCGGCGCGATGGACGCCAGGATGGCGCCCGTCTGCGCCACGGGCGCGGCGACCAGCACCAGGTCGGCGCCCGCCATGGCTTGCGCCATGTCGCCGCCGATTTCATCGATGATGCGCAGTTCCAGCGCGCGCGCCATCGAGGCCGGCGAGCGGCCCATGCCGACCACCGTGCCGACAGCGCCCGCGTGCTTCAGGGCGCGCGCGAACGAGCCGCCGATCAGGCCCACGCCAAAGATAACGACCTTGTTCAGTGCAGGCGTCGTCATACGGTCAGGCCAGCGCTTTCGTCAGCGCGGCGATGAAGATGGCGTTTTCCTGCGGCAGGCCGATGGAAATGCGCAGCCATTGCGGCAAGCCGTAGCTGCCGACGGGGCGCACGATCACGCCCTGCTTGAGCAGCGCCAGGTTGACGCGCGCGCCTGCCGCATCATCGTCTCCCACTTTGACCAGCACGAAATTGCCGTGCGACGGCACGTATTCCAGGCCCAGTTGCGCAAACGCTTCCGTAAACTGCTGGTAGCCGGCCGCGTTGTTGCGCGCGCTTTGTTCGAGGAAGGCCTTGTCGTTCAGGGCGGCAATCGCGGCCGCCTGCGCCAGCGAGTTGACGTTGAACGGCTGGCGGATGCGGTTCATCAGGTCCGTCAGCACCGGTTGGGCGATGGCAAAGCCGATGCGCAGGCCGGCCAGGCCATACGCCTTCGACAAGGTGCGCGAGACCACCAGATTCGGATACTGGCGCACCCACGCCGTCGACTCGTACTGCTCGTCGGCCGAGAGGAATTCGTTGTACGCCTCGTCGAGCACGACGACGACGTGCGCCGGCACTTTCTTGAGGAAGGCTTCCAGCTGCGCGGCCGTCAGGAAGGTGCCGGTCGGGTTGTTCGGATTGGCGATGAAGACCAGACGCGTGTCGTCGGCGATCGCCGCCGCCATGGCGTCGAGGTCATGGCCGTAGGCTTGCGCCGGCACGACGATGTGGCGCGCGCCCAGGCCTTGCGTGGCCAGCGCGTACACGGCGAACGAGTATTGCGAGTACACGACGGACTGGCCGTGCTCGACAAACGCGTGCGCGGCGATTTCCAGGATGTCGTTGCTGCCATTGCCCAGGGTGATCCAGTCGGCCGGCACGTCGTAGCGCTTCGACAGCACGGCTTTCAAGTCGAAGCCGTTGGCGTCCGGGTAGCGGCCCAGGTCATCGATGGCGGCGATCATCGCCTGCTTTGCCGATTCCGGCATGCCGTACGGATTTTCATTCGACGCCAGCTTGACGATGGCTGCCTCGTCGAGGCCGAATTCGCGCGCGACTTCCGCGATCGGTTTGCCGCTCTGGTAAGGGGCGATGACGCGGACGTATTCTGGACCGATATTTTTAGACATGGTGCTCTTTAAAAGTTGGTGAATGATTAGGCTGGTGGCTGTTGTTGGGTTACGCTGCGCTAACCCAAGCTACGGCTTACCGTGGTTGTTTGTTGGGTTACGCTGCGCTAACCCAACCTACAGCTTACCGTAGGTCGGATTAGCGCAGCGTAATCCGACACCACCATCGGCGTCACAAACTGACCGGATACGACCCCAGCACCTTGAAAAACGCCGCATTGCTCTGCAGCTCGGCCAGCGCCTGGGCGACGGCCGCGTCCTGCACGTGGCCTTCCACATCGACATAGAAATAATACTCCCAGCTGCCCATGCGCGCCGGGCGCGACTCGAAGCGCGTCATCGATACGCCGTGCTTCGCCAGGGGCGCCAGCAGCTGGTACACGGCGCCCGCCTTGTTCGGCACGGCCAATACCAGCGAGGTCTGGTCCTTGCCCGACGGCGCCGTCTGCAAGGTGCCCACGACGGCAAAGCGCGTGCGGTTGTGCGGATCGTCCTGGATATGTCCCTTGACCACGCCCAGCTTGTACTGCGCTCCGGCCAGTTCGCTGGCAATCGCCGCGACGCTACCGTCTTCGCCGGCCATGCGGGCCGCTTCCGCGTTCGAAGCCACGGCGTAGCGCGCGACGTGCGGATAATTCTGGTTCAGCCACACCTGACACTGCGCCAGCGCTTGCGAATGGGCGCAAATCGAGGTGACGCCGTCCATGTTGCCGCTCTTCGTCATCAGGCTGTGGTGCACGGCGATCGCCACCTCGCCGCTGATGATGAGGCTCGTCTGCAGCATCATGTCCAGCGTGCGGTTGACGGCGCCTTCCGAGGAATTTTCGATCGGGACCACGCCGAAGTCCGCCGTACCCGCCTCGGCGGAACGGAACACTTCATCGATGGACGCGCACGGCAAGCCTTCAACGGCGCTGCCGAACTGCTGGTACACGGCCTGTTCGCTGAAGGTGCCGGCCGGGCCAAGGTAGGCCACGGTGACGCGCTTTTCCAGCGAGCGGCAGGACGACATGATTTCGCGGAAGATGGTCTGCACTTCGCGATCGCCCATGGGACCGGGATTGCGCTCGGCCACGCCGCGCAGCACCTGCGCCTCGCGCTCGGGGCGGAACACGGGCGCCTGCGTCTCGGCCTTCACGTGGCCCACCTGCTGGGCGATTTGCGCGCGGCGGTTCAGCAGTTCGAGGATTTGCGCGTCGATCGCATCGATCTGTTCGCGCAGCGGTTTCAATTTATCGGTCATGGTTGTTTGTTTCGTCAGCTGTACTTCAATCATTGCCGCGCGGCCTGCGCCGGCGGCGGGCCGGCGCGGTCGCTTAAGCGACTCAGCGTCCGGCAAACTCGTTCAAATAGGTGACCAGGGCTTGCACGCCCTCAATCGGCATCGCGTTATAGATCGATGCACGCATGCCGCCGACGGACTTGTGGCCCTTCAGTTGCAGCAGGCCGCGCTGCTTGGCGCCGGCCAGGAATGCGTCGTTCAGACTTTCGTCGCGCAGATAGAACGGGATGGTCATGCGCGAGCGGTATGCGGGGTCGACCCGGTTCTGGTAGAAGTCGTCCGCATCGAGCGCCGCGTACAGCAGCGCCGCTTTCTCAATATTACGCTGTTCCATGGCTGCAACGCCACCCTGGCGTTTGAGCCACTGGAAAACCAGGCCGGCGATGTAGATGCCGTAGGTGGGCGGCGTGTTGTACATCGACTCATGCTCGGCCACGATGGTCCAGTCGAAAGCCGACGGGCAGATCGGCAATGCCTTGCCCAGCAAGTCTTCGCGCACGATGACCAGGGTCAGGCCGGCCGGGCCGATATTTTTCTGCGCGCCGCCGAAGATCACGCCGTATTGCGACACGTCGATCACGCGCGACAGGATGTGCGAGGACATGTCGGCCACGATGGTGGTGCCTGCCGGCACGTTCGGCGCCTGCTGGAATTCCACGCCGTCGATGGTTTCATTGGTGCAGATGTGCAGGTAGGCCGCGCCCGGCGTCAGCTTCCATTCGGCGACGGGCGGCACGCCCGTGAAACGGGCAGCCTTGGACGACGCGGCCACGTTCACGCTGGCATACTTGGCCGCTTCCTGGATCGACTTGCCCGACCACGAACCCGTGTGCACGAAGTCCACGGTGGCCGGCTGCTGCGCGGCCAGGCCCACCAGATTCATCGGGATGATGGCGTTCTCGCCCAGTCCGCCGCCCTGCAGGAACAGGATTTTATAGTTCTCGGGCACGGCCAGCAGCTCGCGCAGGTCGGCCACCGCCTGCTGGTAGATCGAAATGAATTCGGGACCACGGTGACTCATTTCCATCACCGACATGCCGCTGCCATGCCAGTCCTGCATTTCAAAGGCCGCTTGCGCCAGCACTTCCTTGGGCAGGACGGCGGGGCCGGCTGAAAAATTGTAGATATGGGTCACGATACGGTCCTTGGCAAAATGGGAATCTTATTGGGGCGACTGCGTGGCCGCCCGCATGACCTGGTCAAGCACGGCGTTCACGCGCGGGATCAGCACGCGCTGGCTGATGGCCATCGACTCGGCCGACAGTTGCGGCATGGTGGCCAGCATCTTGCGTCCCAGCGGCGTCTTGTAGAAGGCCGTCAGCTGCTCGACTTCCGGCACCGTGTAAAAACGCGCGTACAGGGGCACCATCTCGTCGCCCAGCTCGTCGATCAGGGTCGGGTCGGCCAGTACCTGCGTCAGGGTGGCGATGGCGAGGGGGATTTCTTCCTCGGCGCTGGCCAGCGCGCGCGCCTTGCGCTGATCATCCAGTTTCGGGTTGCTGTTGATTTGCTGCTGCGCCGACTGGCGTATCATGGCCGGCACCGATTGCAGCATCTGGTCGAAGATGCTGCGCGTGAGCTGCGGGAACTGCATCGCGTCGAGCATGCGCCGCACGGCCACTTTCATGGCGGGGCTGGGCGCCGCCTGGCGGGCGGGCGTGGCTTGCGTGCTCTGGGCCAGGGCCGGCAGGGTCGCAAGAAAGGCCAGCGAAAACGCGGCGAAGAAGGTGGCGACGATTTTTCTCATGGCATGCGGGATGTTGAATGACTGGTAAAAGGGCACTGCCGGCGATGCATGTCGGCTTACGCCCGACGGGCTAAGCCGACCTACGAAATTGTGCTGGCGGCGCCAGGAAAAGGCACGCCAATAGCAATTGGGGCTCCCGAAAGAGCCCCAATCATCTTACTCCGGCTGGGCCGGGTCGACAGGATCGGCTGGTTCGGCCGCTGCCGGTGCGGCATCCGTGCCCGCCTCCGTCGTCAGCTCGACTTCGTCGATATCCGTTTCCACCACGCGCTGCAGGCCGGACAGCTTGGTGCCGTCTTCCACGGCGATCAGGGTCACGCCCTGCGTCGCGCGGCCCATCTCGCGGATTTCCGACACGCGGGTGCGGATCAAGACGCCGCCGGTGGTGATCAGCATGATTTCATCGCTGGCATCGACCAGTGTCGCGGCAACCACTTTACCGTTGCGCTCGCTGGTCTGGATGGCGATCATGCCTTTCGTGCCACGGCCATGGCGCGTGTACTCGGTGATCGGCGTACGCTTGCCGTAGCCGTTTTCCGTGGCCGTCAGCACCGACTGCTGCTCGTTCTCGGCCACCAGCAGCGCGATCACGTGCTGGCCTTCTTCCAGGTTCATGCCGCGCACGCCGCGCGCCGTGCGGCCCATCGGACGCACATCGTTTTCGTCGAAGCGCACTGCCTTGCCCGAATCGGAGAACAGCATCACGTCGTGCTGACCGTCCGTCAGCGCCGCGCCGATCAGGAAGTCGCCGTCGTCCAGGTCGACCGCGATGATGCCGGCCTTGCGTGGATTGCTGAAGTCCTTCAGCGGCGTCTTTTTCACGGTGCCGAGGCTGGTCGACATGAACACGTAATGGTCTTCCGGGAACGTGCGGTTCTCGCCCGACAGCGGCAGGATCACGGTGATCTTTTCGTTGTCCTGCAGCGGGAACATGTTGACGATCGGCTTGCCGCGCGAATTGCGCGAGCCTTGCGGCACTTCCCACACCTTCAGCCAGTACATGCGGCCACGATCCGAGAAGCACAGGATGTAGTCGTGCGTGTTGGCGATGAACAGCTGGTCGATCCAGTCTTCCTCTTTCGTCGCCATGGCCTGCTTGCCGCGGCCGCCGCGCTTCTGTGCGCGGTATTCGGTGATCGGCTGCGCCTTCATGTAGCCGGTGTGCGACAGGGTCACGACCATGTCCTGCGGCGTGATCAGGTCTTCCGTCTCCAGGTCGGTCGCGTTCAACTCGATCTGCGAGCGGCGCACGTCCTTGTTGCCGGCGCCGTATTCGTTCTTCGCCGCCGTCATTTCATCGGTGATGATGACGGTGACGCGTTCCGGCTTGGCCAGGATGTCGAGCAAGTCGGCGATATGTTCCATCACGTCCTTGTACTCGTTGACGATCTTGTCCTGCTCCAGGCCCGTCAGGCGCTGCAGGCGCATCTGCAAGATTTCCTGCGCCTGGTCGTCCGACAGCTTGTACAGGCCATCGGCCTGCATGCCGTAGTGCTTCGGCAGGTTTTCCGGACGGTAGGCATCCACGCCGCCCGGCGTCGTGCCGTCGCCCGTGCGGGCCAGCATTTCGCGCACGACGGACGAATCCCAGGCCTTGGCCATCAGCTCGACCTTGGCGATCGGCGGCGTCGGCGCGGCCTTGATGATGGCGATGAAGTCATCGATGTTGGCCAGCGCGACAGCCAGGCCTTCGAGCACGTGGCCGCGTTCGCGCGCCTTGCGCAGTTCGAACACGGTACGGCGCGTGACCACTTCGCGGCGGTGCGACAGGAAGCATTGCAGCATCTGCTTGAGGTTCAGCAGCTTCGGCTGACCATCGACCAGGGCCACCATGTTCATGCCGAAGGTGTCCTGCAACTGGGTCTGCTTGTACAGGTTGTTAAGCACCACTTCCGGCACTTCGCCCCGTTTCAGCTCGATCACCACGCGCATGCCCGACTTGTCGGATTCGTCGCGGATGTCGGAAATGCCGTCGAGCTTCTTGTCGCGCACGTTTTCAGCGATGCGTTCCAGCAAGGATTTCTTGTTGACCTGGAATGGCAGTTCGTCGACGATGATGGCGATGCGGCCGCCATCCTTGCCGTATTCCTCGAAGTGGGTCTTGGCGCGCATGACGACGCGGCCGCGGCCCGTGCGGTAACCGTCGCGCACGCCGGACACGCCATAGATGATGCCGGCCGTCGGGAAGTCCGGCGCCGGGATCAGCTCGATCAATTCATCGATCGTGCATTCGGGGTTGCGCAGCACGTGCAGCGCGCCGTCGATGACTTCGGTGATGTTGTGTGGCGGAATGTTCGTCGCCATGCCGACGGCGATACCGGACGAGCCGTTGATCAGCAGGTTCGGAATACGCGTCGGCAAGACCGTCGGCTCCTTTTCCTTGCCATCGTAGTTGGGCTGGAAGTCGACGGTATCCTTGTCGATATCGGCCAGCAGCTCGCTGGCGATCTTGTCCAGGCGGCACTCGGTGTAACGCATCGCCGCGGCGCCGTCGCCGTCGACGGAACCGAAGTTGCCCTGGCCATCGACGAGCATGTAGCGCAGCGAAAAATCTTGCGCCATGCGCACCAGCGTGTCGTAGATCGAGGCATCGCCGTGGGGATGGTATTTACCCATGGTTTCGCCGACCACGCGGGCGCACTTGACGTAAGGGCGGTTCCACACGTTATTCATTTCATGCATCGCGAACAAGACGCGGCGGTGCACTGGCTTCAAGCCATCGCGCGCATCGGGCAAGGCACGGCCGACGATCACGCTCATGGCGTAATCGAGGTAGCTCTTGCGCATCTCTTCTTCGAGGGAAATAGGAATTGTTTCTTTTGCGAATTGATCCATTGGCGGTTCGACTGATCTCAGGCTGTGGTTAACTTATCTGTTACGCAATGTATGACGCAATACTGCATATCCTGGGTGGCTGTCGTCGTGGACGCCGCGCCGCGCGCTGCTGGCGCGGCCCGGCTTCCATGTCGCAGAGTGCCAGAACAAATCGGCGGGCTGACGGCAAGGCCAGTACGGGTACCGCAAGGGTAGGTGCTGGCCATGCAGTGCCGCCGTGGGCATTGCCCGGCACTCTTAACAGTCAAGCGCACGATTTTAGCATGCGCGCCCAGCTACCTGTACAAATTGGCCATACCGGCAAGATTGGCAGTTTGCGCCGGGGCCGCGCATATTGACCTGTCGATAATGCACAATGGCAATATCAGTTCAAGACATCTGCCCTTAAAAGTGGCAAAAAAACGATCAATTGTTACAGATGCGTTACAAATGGGCATTTTCGTTGCGCAAAAACAACGCACGGTCTAAAATCGGGCAAGCTTTGATTTAACCACGGTCGTGTGCCCCTGATGCGTGTGGCAAAATGACTGGGAAGTTAATTGCTAGTTTCGCAATCTGAAACGAGCGCATATGGTCTACATGATAAAATCTTGGCACGTAGCACCAGTAGCGCAGTGTTGTTCTGCGGATATCACCCCCGAAAGGAAAAAAGAATGAATAAATTTGTAACGCTGTTTTTCGCTGCATCCGCAGTGATTGCTGGCTCGGCTTCGGCCCAAACCCCAACCTCCCCACCATTCGCGCCAGTTACCACTGACATCAAAGCACCAAGCCCAAAAAGCGCTTACGTGCAAGATGCCCGCGGCGTGATCGTGCGTGACCCATTCGGCCTGTGCTGGCGCACCGGCTACTGGACACCTGCTGACGCAGTGCCAGGTTGCGACGTGCCACTGTGCGTAGAGCCAGAAACCCTGCAAGACGGCAAATGCGTAGCACCTCCAGCGCCAGTCGTACCAGCTCCAGCACCAGCACCAGTCGTGCCAGTGCCAGTCGTCGTTGCTCCTACCTCGGAAAAAGTCAGCTTCGCCGCTGATGCATTCTTCGATTTCGACAAAGCTACGCTGAAGCCAGAAGGCAAAGCCAAGCTGGACGAGCTGACCGCACAACTGGGCGGCATCAACCTGGAAGTCATCATCGCTGTGGGTCACACCGACTCCGTCGGCACCGATGCTTACAACCAAAAACTGTCGGTACGTCGTGCTGATGCTGTCAAAGCCTACCTGGTCACAAAAGGCGTTGAAAGCAACCGCGTGTACACCGAAGGCAAAGGCGAGAAACAACCTGTTGCTGACAACAAAACTGCCGAAGGCCGTGCGAAAAACCGTCGCGTGGAAATCGAAGTTGTTGGTACCCGCAACAAGTAATAGCTGAACCCCTGGACTTGCCGCGAGTCATCGCGCAAGTCAAGAACAGCATGAAAAACCCCGCCACGGCGGGGTTTTTTTCGTCCGTGGCTGCCCAATTGTAAAATTGCCGCTATTATTCGACCTATGAACGCCGACCCTCTCGAAATCCAAAAATTCAGTGAGCTGGCCCACCGCTGGTGGGACCCCACTTCCGAGTTTCGTCCCCTGCACGAAATTAACCCCCTGCGCCTGGAATGGATCAACGCGAAAGTGCCGCTGGCCGGCAAGCGCGTGATCGACATCGGCTGCGGCGGCGGCATCCTGGCCGAATCGATGGCCCGCAAGGGCGCCGACGTGACGGGCATCGACCTGTCCGACAAGGCCCTGAAGGTGGCCGACCTGCACAGCCTGGAATCAGGCGCCAAGGTACGCTACAAGCTGATCGCCGCCGAAGCCATGGCCGAGGAAGAGCCGGGCCAGTACGACGTCGTGACGTGCATGGAAATGCTCGAGCACGTGCCGGACCCCGCCGCCATCGTCAAGGCTTGCGCCACGCTGGTGAAACCGGGCGGCCACGTCTTCCTGTCGACCCTGAACCGCAACCCGAAAGCGTACCTGTTTGCCATCCTGGGCGCCGAATACCTGCTGCGCCTGCTGCCGAAAGGCACGCACGACTATGACAAATTCATCACCCCGGCCGAACTGTCGCAATACGTGCGCAGCGCCGGCCTGGACGTCAACAGCATGCGTGGCATGGGCTACAATCCACTGACCAAGATTTACTCACTTAATAGCGATACCAGCGTCAATTATTTGGTCGCCTGCACCCGGCCGCTGTAACCATCACGCACAATACAAGGCGGCTGCGGCCGCCATTTTTCATTCCCACTTGACACAATTTGCCCGCCATGATCACTGACCATCTGCCAGCCCCGCGCGCCATCCTGTTCGACCTCGACGGCACCCTGGCCGACACCGCGCCCGACCTGGCAGCGGCCATCAACCTGCTGCGCGCGCGCGCCGGCCTGGCGCCGACCCCGTATGACATCCTGCGCCCCACGGCCTCGGCCGGCGCGCGCGGCATGATAGGCGCGTCGTATGGCATAGCCCCTGGCGAAAGCGGCTACGAAGCCCTGAAAGACGGCTTCCTGAACAATTACGAAGCGGCCCTGGCGGTGGAAAGCCGTTTATTCGACGGCATCCCCGCCATGCTCGACGGCCTGCAGGCGCTGGGCCTGGCCTGGGGCGTGGTCACCAACAAGGCCGCCCGCTTCACCGACCCGCTGGTGGGCCAGATCGGCCTGGGCGGCGCCGGCTGCGTGATCTCGGGCGACACCATGGCGCACCCGAAACCCCATCCCGCGCCCCTGCTGGAAGCGGCGCGCCGCCTGGACCTGGCGCCGGAAGAGTGCTGGTACGTGGGCGACGACCTGCGCGACATCCAGGCCGGCCGCGCCGCCGGCATGCGCACGGTGGCCTGCGCCTGGGGCTACTGCGGCCCCGTCGAGCCGCAGCACTGGAACGCCGACCACCTGCTCGATACGCCGCAAGCGTTGCTGGAACTGGTGACTGGCGTGGTGAAGGCGGCGCAGGAGCGGCAGCTGGCGGCTTGAGGCGCATGCCTTACGTCGAGAGCACGAATGCATCATGCAAGAGTGGGCAGATTGCGCTGTAATGCAGGTTCTGTGGGGACGACCTGGTTTCGACGTGGGTTGCAAAGCAGCACACGGCATGCGGAGGGCTGACTACCTCGTAAATACAACCAGAAAAAACTTAACTGCCATCGATAACTCGTACGCACTGGCAGCTTGATCGCTGTTCGCGCTGGAACACCTCGTCTCTGGGGTGTGCCGTCAAAAGTTCCAGAGTCACCACAGGGCTCGTCTGATGCTGCGTTACTTGGCGTCCGACTAAATAATAGGTAACTCGCTTGCCCATAACGTGCACATCCGTGCTGGCTGAGTTAAATTAAATGATGGTGCTAAGTATGTAGAACTGTCTGTCGAGTGCTTGTGGACGCGGGGGTTGTGCGGGACTTCGGCGGGCACAGCCCGGCGCCGCACAACCGGCTTGCGCCTGCCAGCGCAAGCCTCTCCGATTCGTCTGGTTCAAGCGGTTCGAGAGCGCCTCGCTCCTTACCGCGAATGCATCATGCAAGAGTGGGCAGATTGCGCTACAATGAAGGTTCTGTGGGGACGACCTGGTTTCGACGTGGGTTGCAAAGCAGCGCAGGGCATACCGAGGGCTGGTTACCTCGTAAATACACCCAGAAAAAACTTAACTGCAAACGATAACTCGTACGCACTGGCAGCTTAATCGCTGTTAGCTCTAGAACACCTCGTCCCTGGGGTGGGCCGTCAAAAGCTCTAGAGTCATTTACAGGGACTCGTCGTATGCTGGGTTACTTAGCGTCCGACTAAATAATAGGTAACTCGCTTGCCCATAACGTGCACATCCGTGCTGGCTGAGTTAAATTAAATGATAGTGCTAAGTATGTAGAACTGTCTGTGGAGTGCTTGCGGACGCGGGTTCGATTCCCGCCGTCTCCACCACTGAATTCTTTAGAATCAAGTAGTTAGCAAGAAGAAGGCTGTCATTATTTGGGTTGTTTTTGGGCTATTCTAGCCTAGGAATGACAACAAAATGACAGCCTTTTTTCTTTGCGTAGCCGTCACGCCATAGTCTGGCGCACAGCACTTCCATCATGGCTCCGTGCCGATACGCTGATGATGCAACAGTACTTTTACCTATGATAAATAGGATAGCTTGTTAAAAACTACGCTAAAAGTGACGCCTATTCGAGGGCTTGGTTATGCAACCCATGTCATTAAATATTGCATCCAGTTAGCAAAAATGTAAAAATTGATACTCACGCACCAAGGGGACGATGATATGGCATATTTTACAACTCGGGTGGAGTTACACGGCGCTAGTGCTGCTGACTACACGTTGCTGCACGAAAAAATGGAAGCAATGGGATTCACCGACACTATCGTCGGTGATAACGGCGTACGCTTTAAAATGTCTCCTGGCGAATACAATTTCGAAGGCACCGCCACAATTGAGCAAGTGGGACTAGCTGCAAAAGCTGCTGCGACTCAAACTAACAGAAATTGGGCCGTCTTTGTATCCGAGGCAGTCAAACGTAGCTGGGAAGGTCTGCAGATTATCTAAACGGCTTCGAGGCCCCCACCATGCACGGCTCAACCGCGAAGCCATCACTAGACTTGCCACGAAACTGAATATTTTCGAATTGGCCAGTATGGTTGGCCATAAAGTCATACGTCAGTTTCAGGTACCACAATGAAACTGCGGCAAAGATACCAAAAAACACCTAGAACGGCGCCAGCACAGATATCATATGTTTTTCGTATGTATCAGACTAAAAAACGGATTCGGAATGACCTACAAAAGCAGCACAGAAGATGGTTTTGATCAATTCACGCGGGCACTTTATGATGAATCCGACCGTGGTTTAGCTCTAATAGCAGCATCAGCACTTGATTTTGATCTCGGGCAGCTGTTGAGAAAAACGGTAGTGGACAATAAGAAGATTGCAAAAGAGATATTTGAAACATCCCGTCCCTTGTCGTCTTTTAGCTCACGGATTGATGTAGCATATTTACTGGGCATTCTTTCCATCGAAGAGCATCACGAACTACATTTAATAAGAAAAATTAGAAATGAGTTTGGCCATTCGTTCGACGATACAAGTTTTTCCACCAAAAAAATAAAAAGCATGTGTGAGCACCTCAAGCTGTCAATTTATCCAGATGCCCCGGAAAGAAATAAATTTCAGATGTCGACCGCTTTTTTACTTGGGAGTTTAAAGAAAAGCATTGAACAAGCTCAGCACGTAGCCGAGGCTCAGGCGACGGACTTTTCTGCTGCAAATGAGTCTTGGGACACATATATTGCAAGGCTGAAAAAAGCATCTCAACGTACAACAACAGCGCCAGTGACTAAGTGAGATAGCTGTTAAGAGTGCAAGATTGTGATTCCTGTTGTCGTGGGTTCGAGCCCCATCAGCCACCCCACAGAATGAGTAGGAAAATCAAAGGGTTACATGCTTCGGCTTGTAACCTTTTTTTGCATCTTCCAACGGTTTTTAAAATTTTCCAACGCGATTTAATTTCAGCGCTTCCACTGCCCAGGGCCAGTTCCGGCCGCGACCACTTTTTCCAGATCCGCTTGAGTGGTAATCACTGAAATTTCTGTTTCTCCTTCAAGAGGCACCAATACTCGTCCAGGCCGTTGATCTGCCACAATCTCCGCGCTCCAGGCCATTGCCACATGAGCCTTGGTCATAGGGTTGATTTCAAATCCACGGACCCGCAACTGCCCATCCCCCACCCACACTATGGCAGCGTCATACAATGGCGGAAGGATGAAGTCTCTCCCGCCGCCGATTGGGCTCAAGTGCGCCACACGCACTGTGCGCCCAAAATCCTTTTCGAATCGCTCGATCATAGTAAACACCCCTATACCCGTACAGCGTAACGTAACCTCCCTGTGACGAGGCAAGGGCACGCCTTGATCGGAATATAATTTTGCTGCTATTACAAGCACGGCACCACCTCAATACACTGTATTTACATACAGTATATCCAAACATTGAGAGCTGTAAAGTAAACATCGGCCGAGCGTGCAGAACCGCACCAGGGCGCGGTGCTGCGCGAAAACAACACCGTTCCCACGTCGCAACACCAACCGCACGAAAAAGCGTTCAAAGTGCGTCAAAATGCGTCAAATCGCATACCCCCTATTCGCCCCGCCGCGCCAGTCCTCATGCGCCTTCGGCCATGGCGCACATTTGAGTCAAAAGACCCCTATATAGCGGGCAGGTGTGGAGGGGGGACAACTGCGCGCGCCGGGCCGAAACGGCGCTTTTTCTTGCACCTACAGCAACATCAATCGTCGGGACGTGAAAAAGCCGCCTCATGGGCGGCTTGTGCGGTGGCTGGGGCGCTCTGGCGCGGCGGGACTGTCGCGGCCCCGCCCCGCCGGCTATCGCGGCCTGGCGGTCATCCTGGGCGGCCAGCGCGGATCATCGCCGCCTGCTCCTTGTCGTAGTCGTCGCGGCAGTCCACATCGCAGAACAGCAGCGCGGGCGCCAGCGGCCCGTCGCAGTAGTGACAACAGCCATGCGCCATCAGGCCCGGCCGGCGCCGCACGGCAGCCAGGCCGCGCGCCACTTCGGCAAAGATGATCTTGTCGGTGTTGTCGATGTGGTCGCTCATTGCGCACCCTCCCCGCCCGTGGCCAGGTCATACGGGGCAAACCTCACCACTTCCACCCCGGCCCACTCGTTGATCGCTTCGAACTGCGCCTGCAGCGGCACCAGCTCGTTGCGCGCGAAGACGCGCGCGGCCGGCTCGACGGCGCCGAAGCCGCCGGCATTGTTCGGCAGGATGCCCATGAGCTGGGGCGGCACGCGGTGCGCGGCCAGCTGGTCGTCGCGCGTGACGCTTTTGATGTTGAAAAACTCGTCCTTGGCGGCCACGTCCGACACGGGCAGAATCTGAATGCCGTCCTTCTTGCCGTTCGGCGCGTACATGAACAGGTTGCGAAAGTTGCCCGGCCCCTTGCTGTCGCGCATGGCCTGGCGCAGATTGTCCACGTCCTGGGTATTCGCCGCGGCATCGGTCATGTAGAACACGAAGCCGGCGTGCGAGCCGTTCTTGTAGTACTTGCGGCGGAACAAGGTGGCCGCCTCATTGAGCCAGGCCGATTGCAGGGCGCTCAGGTACTGCGGCACGCCGTACAGCTCCTGATTCACGTCCGGTTCCATCAGGTGGAACACGCGGCCCTTGTCGAATTCGTGCACGGCCTGGTAGCCGTTCACAAAAATACGTGTCCAGATCGACACCGCGCCGCATGTACTTGGCCAGCGCATGCTGATACGCCAGCGCCTTGCCGCTGCGGCTGGGCCGGTCTTCCAGGTAGGCGTTGCCAAACGTCAGGAAGTCGAGCGCCATGCGTTTAAAAGCGTCGCGCGACAAATACTTGCTGGGAATCAGCGTGGACGCCAGCACGTTGGCCTTGAAGTGGATCGCGCTGCTGTGGTGCACGCCGGCATTGAAGGACTTGGCCAGGCCGGCCAGGTTGACGGGCGGCTCGTACCAGTGGCCGTTCTTCCAGCACTCGAAGCAGTCGAGAATGTCGGCGTGCTCGAGCACGGGCGTCGGGTCGCCGAAGGAAAACGCCTTGATGCCGGCGGCGGCCGGCGCCGTGGCCGCTGTTGATGGCGCGCCCTGGGCCTGCTGGCCGCGCGCGCGCAAGTGTCGTGCTTTGCTCAAGAATAAATCTCCATGAAAGAGTGGTGGTTGTCGGTGGTGCCTTCGAATGGCTCGTGATCGAGGGCGTGCATGCAGGCCCACGCCAGATCGGCGTGGCCGGTTTCGTCGCTGCGGCCGGCGACATAGGTCACGTGCCGCCCGCTGGGGGTGAGGGTCTTGTGGATGGCCATGAAGGACTGTGCGATGTCGGTCCAGCCGGCGTCGAATTCCAGCCGCCCCTTGCTGATGATGTTTTTCGCTTTCAGCACCATGCGGGTTTTGACTTCGGGCGAGTAGTTGAGGGGCGTGACGGCCGGGAAGAAGCCGCGCACGATGGGCAGCACGCCGATGCCCATGCCCGTGGTATCGATGCCGATGTATTCGACGTTGTAGCGCTGCGTCATCTGGCGGATGGCGTCGGCGTGGTCTTCGAAGCTCTGCCCGCGCCATTGGTGGCGCTCCAGGATGCGGAACTTGCCGCCGGCCGTCATGGGCGGCGCCAGCACGACGCAGCCGGCGCTGTCGCCGTTCAAGGCCGGGTCGTAGCCGATCCACACGGGCCGGTTGCCGAACGGGCGCAGGCCCAACAACGGCTTGTAGTCGTCCCATTCCACCCAGGAATCGACCATGCAGCGCTGCAGCTCGGCCAGCGGGAAGACCGAGGCCGAATCGTCGATAAAATTGCACATCAGCAGGTTATCGAACTGGTCGGGGCTGTATTCGAAGTTGCGCAGCTCGTCGATGTCGAACAGGTTGCAGCCGCCGCGCTCGGCGTCCAGGATGGTGACGATCTGACGCCAGATCTTGTCCTCGCCCGTAAAGCCCGACGACAGGCGGCCATGGCTCACATCGATATTCACCTGGTCCGCCTTGGCGCGGCGCTTGTTGAACAGCTCGCCCGTCCAGAACGGATAGGCCTGGTGCGTGGTCGAGGATGGCGTCGAGAAATAGGTCTTGCGCCATTTCTTGTGAATGGCCATGCCCGAGGCCACCTTGTTCAACTCCTGGAAATTCTGCGTCCAAAAGAATTCATCGAAGTAGAAATTGCCGTGGTAGCCCTGCGCCGTGCGCGCATTGGTGCCCAGGAAATACAGGTGCGCGCCGTTCGGCAGCACGATGGGATCGCCCGTCAGCTCGATGCCGGCCGCCTCGCGCGCGAATTGCACGATGTATTGCTTGAAGACGTGCGCCTGGCTCTTGGAGGCGGACAGGAAGATCTGGTTGCGGCCCGTCGCCATGGCGTCGGCCAGCGCTTCGCGGGCGAAGTACCAGGTGGCGCCGATCTGGCGGCTCTTGAGGATGGCACGCGTGCGCTGGTCGCCATTGCGATACCAAACTTTCTGGTAATCGAACAGCGAGTCCTGGAAGACGTCGAGCAGCTGGATACGCTGTTCGTCGCTGAAATCGTTGCGCGTCGGTTTCTTCTTCGGCCCGGCGTTGCGGTTCGCCAGCTTCGGATTGAGATCGACCTCGTTGCCGCCCGGCTGCTCGTAGCGGCGCACGCGCGCCGCCTGCACGATGGCGCGCATCAGCAGATCGATTTCCTTGTAGTCGCTACCGCTCTTGACCTCTTTTTCGATCAATTTGACCAGGCGCAGCTCGGCCGCTGCCTCGACGTGCTCGATGGCCTGCGCCTTGTCCCACTCGTCGCGCGCCTTCCAGCTATTGATCGTGCTGCGCTTGATTCCCAGGTGGCGGGCGATGGACGAAATGCGCCAGCCCTTCCAGTACAGGGCGCGCGCGGCGCGGCGTGGCTCGGATTCGGGCACGGCCAGTTCGGCGATTATTTCTTCGGGTTTTTGTTCAATTGCTAGCATGCCGCCAGCGTAGGCCGCGCGCGCGCGGAGCGGGGAAAGGCAAAAGTCGCTATGCCCCATAGCAACCCGCACCGCATTGAATCGCGGCGCCAAGACGTTGACCATGGCGTTATCCGATCAACCGAGACACGCCACCATGCCTAAATCCCAATTCTTCCGCGTCGCCACCGAAGGCGCCACCACGGACGGCCGCAACATCGACCGCGCCACCATCGAGCAGATCGCCGCCACCTACAACCCGAAAACCTACGGCGCGCGCATCTGGCTCGAACACATTCGCGGCATCCTGCCCGACAGCCAATTCAAGGCCTACGGCGACGTGATCGCCGTGAAAGCCGAGGAAGTGGACACGGACAGCGGCAAGAAACTGGCCCTGTTCGCGCAGATCGAACCCACGCCGGAACTGGTGGCCATCAACAAGGCGAAACAGAAGCTGTACACCAGCCTGGAAATTCAGCCCGACTTTGCCGACTCGTCGCAGCCCTATCTGGTCGGCCTGGGCGTCACCGACAGCCCGGCCAGCCTGGGCACCGAGGCGCTGAAATTCTCGGCCAGCCGCAAGCAGCAAAGCGCCAACCTGTTCACCTCGGCCGTCGAGGTGACGCTGGAATTCGAAGAGCAGGGCACCAGGCTGGCCGATGCCGTGAAAAACCTGCTGTCGCGCTTCTCCAATAAATCCGGCGCCGACGCCGCGCAGTTCGCCGACATCAGCGAAGCCGTGGAGGCGCTGGCCGGCCACGTCGTTACCGCCAACGACAACTACGCGGACGCCATGACGCGCCTGGAAAAACCGAAACGGCATTGAAGGCCACGCAGGATGAGCTGGCCGCCTTCAAGGCGCAGATGGACGAAGCACCCGGCAACGGCCCGCGCCGCCCGGCCGCCACCGGCAACGACGGCGCCGTGCAGACCGAGTTTTAAGCGCGCGCCATCCACCAACACCCCATTCAACAACGGAGCAATGATTCATGAAAAAGCAAACGCGCCAGGTCTTTGGCCAATACGAAACCCGCCTGGGCCAACTGAACGACACGGACAACGTGGCCAAGACCTTCAGCGTCACCCCCAGCGTGCAGCAGAAGCTGGAAACGAAGATGCAGGAATCGAGCGAGTTCCTGACGAAAGTGAACATCATCGGCGTAACCGAGCAGGAAGGCGAAAAGCTGGGCCTGGGCGTCTCCGGCCCGATTGCCGGCCGCACCAACACCAAGGACAAGGAACGCAAGACGCGCGACCTGTCCACCCTGGACGGCACCAAATACCGCTGCGAGCAAACCAACTTCGACACGCACCTGAACTATGCCAAGCTGGACGCCTGGGCCAAGTTCCCCGACTTCCAGTCGCGCGTCGCCAATGCCATCCTGACGCGCCAGGCGCTGGACCGCATCGTCATCGGCTTCAATGGCGTGAAAGCCATGGCCGACACCGATCTGGACGCCAATCCGCTGCTGCAGGACGTCAATAAAGGCTGGCTGCAGCACCTGCGCGAGCTGGCGCCCGAGCGCGTGCTGGGCCTGGTCGCCGCCGGCATGCCGGGCAAGGTCATCATCGGCGAGGTGGACGGCGCCGACTATGCCAATCTCGACGCGGCCGTCACCGATGCCGTCAACCTGCTGGACCCGTGGTATCAGGAAGACACCAATCTGGTGGCTATCGTCGGGCGCAAGCTGTTGAACGACAAGTATTTTCCATTGGTCAACACCAAGCAGGCGCCCACGGAAACCCTGGCGGCGGACATCATCATCAGCCAGAAACGCATCGGCGGCTTGCCGGCCGCGCGCGTGCCCTACTTCCCGGACAACGCGATCCTGATTACGCGCTTCGACAATCTGTCGATCTACTTCCAGGAAGGTGCGCGCCGCCGCCGCGTCGAGGACGTACCCAAGCGCGACCGCATCGAAAACTACGAGTCGTCGAACGACGCCTACGTGATCGAAGACCTGGGCCTGGCCGCGCTGGTGGAAAACATCGAGCTGAAAGACAAGTGATGAGCAACCAGTCCCCCGCCTTGCGCCACCGCGCGCGCATGCTGGCCGAGCGCACGGCCGGCGCCGCCGCGCCGCAAGGCGTGACCAGCGGCACGGCCTACGAAATGATGCTCTACAAGCTGTCCGATGACCGCCGGCGCCTGAAATCCATTCAGTCCGTCGAACGCAAGATCGAGGTCAAGGCCACCTTGCTGCCGGATTACGCGCAATGGATCGACGGCGTGCTGGCCGGCGGCAAGGGTGCGCAGGATGACGTCTTCGCCACCCTGCTGGTGTGGCACATCGACACGGGCGAGTACGAGCGCGCCCTGGTCATGGCCGAATACGCGCTGGCGCACAAGTTCACCCTGCCCGACACCTACAGCCGCGACATCGCCACCCTGATGCTGGACGAGTTTGCCGAAGGCTATTTGCACGGCAAGCTGGCCGCCGATCCGCAGCACGCAGCGCAGGTACTGGGCACCGTCGAACAGTTGACGGCCGGCAGCGACGCGCCCGACCAGGCACGCGCCAAGCTGCACAAGGCCATCGGTCTGGCCCTGATCGCCGTGCTCGATCAGGCCGACGATACGGACATCGCGCCGGAACTGGTGGCGCAGGCGGAAATGGCCATGGCCCAGCTGAAACGCGCCCGCGCGCTGTCAGAGTCCTGCGGCGTCAAGAAAGATATGGAACGGCTGGAACGGCGCCTCAAGCGCGCGGCCGGGTCCACGTAAAGAGCATCCCCGCAGCACGGCGGCACGGGGGATTCTGGCCACGCATCGGCAACGATGTTGACCTGATGAACCCCGTCCACCGCCCTATTCTTTGAAAGCGCCCCTATGTCCTTCATGGCCCTGCCCCCGTCAACCCCGCCCGGCGCCACGCCCGCGCCGCCTGCGGCTGCGCCCGGCATCATCGAGAACGACGGCTGGTTTCCCGACGTCAATCTGGCAGACATGCGCGACGCCATGCGCCTGGACGGCACCGTCACCGACGCGCGCCTGGTGCAAGCCGTGGTCGATGCCATCCTGCAGGTCAACCGCGAGTTGGCCGACTGGCAGGGCCAGCAGGCCGCTGCCGGTATTGCCGCCCTGGTGGACGTGCCGGCCACGCGTATCAACCGCGAGTCCCGCCTGCTGGCGCAGTACCGGCGCGCCGTCTACAGCGCGGCGAAGGCCGACCTGATCGAGCGCTACCGCGACTACGACAGCACGGCCACGTCCGTCAGCGACAAGAAAAGCATGGAATGGCTCGACGAGGCGCCCGGCGCGCAGCGGCGCAATGCGCAATGGGCCATCGCCGATATCGTCGGCCGCACGCACCTGACGGTAGAGCTGATCTGATGCAGGTGCGCACGCAGCAGCACGACACGGTGGACGCCCTGGTGTGGCGCTACCTGGGCGACGGCGCGGGATACGTCGAGCAAACCCTGGAAATGAATCCCGCGCTGGCGCGCCACGGCGCCGTGCTGCCGGCCGGTCTGGTCGTCACCCTGCCCGAGCCAGCACCCAGCACGGGCCAGGTGGCCGCAGCCGATCTTGTGCAGCTATGGGACTGATCCTGGCATTTACCCTTTATTCATCATGAAAAATCTCTCACCCCTCACCCCGGAGACTCAAGCAATGTCCGCAGAATCGTTTGGTGGTTTCGCCACCCTGGTCAAACTGTACGGCTTCAAGGCGGCGCTGGGCATGGTCGGCGCCGCCATGCTGTACATCGTGCTGCCGCCCTTGAATGCCGACGGTACCTTCAACAAGGGCGAGTTCGTCGCCCGCCTGGCGTGTGCCGGCGTGTTCTCGTGCCTGTTGGGCGGCACCGCGTATCAGCTGCTGTGCGCCCAGCTCCCGGCCATCGGCGCCATGGTCAACGCCTCCGCCATCGACCTGATCGTCGGCGCGCCCGGCTGGTGGGTATCGCGCGCCGTGGCCCTGTGGTTCCAGCGCCGCAGCGACAAGGACATCGCCGAGCTGGTCAAAGACGCGAAGGAACACTGATGGTCACCATGGAAAACCCGCTGATCGCACGCGTCATCGACGCCATCCTGCGCGCCGAAGGTGGCTACGTGAACGACCCGCAAGACAAGGGCGGCGAAACCAATTACGGCATCACTGTCGCCGTGGCACGCGCCAACGGCTATCAAGGCCCGATGCGCGAGCTGCCCGTGTCGCTGGCGCGCGCCATCTACACGGCCCGCTACATCACGGAACCGAAGTTCGACCAGGTGCTGGCCATCCATGCCGGCATCGGCGCCGAAGTGATCGACACGGGCGTGAACATGGGGCCGCGCGTGGCGGCCGAATTCCTGCAGCGCTGGCTGAACGGTTTTAATGATACGGGCGCGCGCTATCCCGTGCTCACCGTCGATGGCAGCCTGGGCAAACAGTCGCTGAGCGCGCTGGCCGCCTTTCTCGCCTGGCGCGGCCAGGAAGGCGCCACCGTCATGCTGCGCGCCCTGAACGGCCTGCAGGCGGCACGCTACCTGGAAATCACCGAAGCGAACAAGACCCAGCGCCGTTTTCTGTTCGGCTGGATCAAGGAACGGGTGGCCATGTGACGGCGACCTCCTGGCGCCCGCTGGCCGCTGTTCTCCTGTGCGGCGCCATCGCGGGCTGGACGGCGCAGGGCTGGCGCAAGGATGCCAGTATCGCCGCACTGCAGCGGGCCGCGGCCATCGACAAGACCACCGCCGCCACCGCACTGGCCCAGGCCACCGCCCGCGTGCTCACGCTGGAGCGCGCGGCCGGCGCCGCCTTGGTGCAGCGCGCCGACCACCTCACCCAGGATCAAACCCATGCGAAAACTGATCGTGACCGTTTTAACGATGACGTGCGCAGCGGCGCTGTGCGCCTGTCAATCCCCGTCGCCAGCGGCCAGTGCGCCGCAACTGCAGATTCCGCCGCTGCCGCAAGCGATCAGCACCAAGCGCGCGCCGAACTTGACGCAGCGACTGCGGCAGCTCTTGACGCCATTGCCGGCGACGGCGACGACGCCACCCGCCAGCTAAACGCCTGCATCGACGCCTACAACCTAGTACGAGACACCTACCATGTACAAACCGAATAGCCTGCGCCAGCACCTGGCCGCCGCGATTCCCCAGCTGCAGCGCGACCCCGACCGCCTGCTGGTCTTCGCCGACGAGGGCAACGTGGTAGCGTCGGCCACTGCCTCGCTCTCCTTCGAATACCGTTTCAAGCTCAACCTGATCGTCACCGACTACGCGGGCGACGCCGACGCCATCATGGTGGCCCTGATCGCCTGGCTGAAAGTCCACCAGCTCGACCTGATGGCCAATGAGGAAACGCGCAAGCACGGCATCGCCTTCGAGGTGGATTTCAACAATCATGAAACGGTCGACATTTCCATCAAGCTGGACTTAACGGAGCGCGTGGCCGTCAAGACCGGCGAGGCGGGCCGCCTCGACATCAAGCACCTGGCCGAAATACAGCACATGCCGGCCTACGCGGACGATTTCTGGAAGCTATATGACGGCGAGACCCTCCTGGCCGAATGGCGCACGCCCGAGGCTACGCCATGAGCGGCGACCTGCACGCACTGGAAGCATGGGCCGGCGCACTGCTGGCCAAGCTGCAGCCAGCCCAGCGCCGCGCCATCAATCACAAGGTGGCCATCGACCTGCGCCGCAGCCAGGCGCAACGCATCAAGGCGCAGCAGGGACCGGACGGCGCGGCCTATCCGGCGCGCAAGCGGCGCAAGGAATTCAAGGGAAAGAATGGACGCATCAAACGGCAGAAGGCGGCGATGTTCGCCAAGATTCGCACCGCCAAGCACCTGAAAGTAAAGGCCACCGGCGATCAGATCGAGGTCGGGTTCTTTGGCTGGGTGGCGCGCGTGGCGCGGGTGCATCAGTTTGGCCAGCAAGACCGCGTGACCAAGAAAGGGCAGGCTTACAAGTACGCCAAACGACCACTTCTCGGAATAAGCCCTGCAGATCAGACTTTAATTCGAAAGTCCATACTCAACCATCTGATGCCCTCTTGAAATAAATTCCACCAATAGATTGTGATAGAGTTATCTGAAAAAATACATTTTAGAATCATCTAGCCCAAAAAATAGAAAGAGAATTAAATAGTGACTACTCTCCCCACCCTTCCTCGCTGGGCACCGCAAAATTTCGTTTGGGGCTTTCCCATTTCCGCAAATTATTCTTGGGTTGAAAGCTATGCTACTACCTCTCTTAGGTCAGTAGACATTAGCATAGGAGTCGATGTTGAAGACTCTAAACCACCATTTTTCTTCTTCACATCTCCCCATCTAAATCACCTCCCCCTGACCAGGCTCAAGGACGCGCTGCCGCACTTATACTTTTACTAAATGGCTTACTCTGTCTACAAAGCGGCCCAAGCTTTCATCCATTCTCTCTCGGCTCTTGCATAGATCTTGAAAACCAAGCTGACAAATCTGTGCCAGACTATAAAGTCCCAAAAATGTCGCCTTTTCCAGAGGATCATCAAAACCTGCGCTACACAGAACATCATATAAGGAGACTATCAGGGGATGGCCAAATTCTTCTTACTGCTCGTTATGACAGACACGTTCGCCACATGCTTGAGTTTTTTGGAATAGAAGGGCTCACCTTTGCCAGTTTGTACAAAGCATTGGACACAATGAAGGATGCTGGCTACAAAGAAAAGAGACTTGCAACACTCGTGAACGAGAAAATTACCGACCCCATAGAGAAGGAAAAAGCAATAAAGAAAGTTGAAAGTAATATAAATGATTTTCGTTTCACCGCAAATACTTTTCAAGCAGCCGGCCATGAAGCACGACACGGTTTAAGTCCAGAGGTAACAACGAAGGCCCGGGCGCTTACAATCGAAGAAGCATCTAAGATAATGTCACCAATAATTCTAAATTTTATCCATGATCGAGTTAGAAACCAATTTTCAGCTCTAGTGTCACCTCTTATCGTTACAACTGCTAGCAACAAACCAGGTCAAGCCTTACCAAGGTACGATGAAAAATAAGTAGTACCAAGGAGAGGTATCGAAAGATAAATCTCTATCAATATATTGGTTCGGTCACTAACCGATATATCAACCCGCCCCCGCGTGCATCCGCACGCGGACTTCGGCAACATGCACTGCATGAACGCCGACCTGTCCGACCTCCTCCGCTTGCTGCAAAACCTGATCCGCCTGGGCACCATTGCCGAGGTCAAAGGGGCCAAGGCGCGCGTGCGGCTCGGGCCGACACTCACCACCGAATGGCTGAAATGGGCCACACGGCGCGCCGGCAGCACGCGCACCTGGTCGGTGCCCACCGTGGGCGAACAGGTCATCGTCTTTTCCCCGGGCGGCGACCTCACGCGCGGCATCATCTTGCCGGCGCTGTACTCGCAGGAATTTGACGCGCCCGACACCAGTCCCACCATCCACACCACGCATTACCCCGACGGCGCCGTGGTGCAGTACGACCATGCGGCCCACGCCCTGACGGCGACGCTCCCCGGCGGCACCGCCACCATCACCGCCGACAAGGTGACGTCGAACGCACCCAGCACCATCTGCACGGGCGACCTGACCGTCATGAAAAACCTGATCGTCAAGCAGTCCACCACCGTGGAAGGCGCCACTACCCTGAACGGCGGCGTGAACGCCAAGGCCGGTGCCGCTGGCGGCGTGGCCATGGCCGTGCAAGGCACCATCAAGGCCAGCGAGGACGTGCTGGCCGGCGCCATCAGCCTGGCCAAGCATCCGCACGGCGGCGTCAAGGCCGGCGGCGACAAGTCGGGCGGGCCGCAAGCATGATGGGCATGCACGCCGCCACCGGGCGCAGCCTGACGGGCCTGGGCCACCTGCGCCAGTCCGTGACCGACATTCTCACCACGCCCATCGGTTCGCGCATCCGGCGCCGGCGCTATGGCTCCGAAGTGCCCGAACTGATCGACCAGCCCTTGCACAGCGCCACGCAGTTGCGCATCTATGCGGCCACCGCCTTTGCCCTGCGCCGCTGGGAGCCGCGCCTGCAGCTCGCCAGCGTACAGCTCACGCGCGACACGGACGGCGCCATCGCGCTGCTGCTCGATGGTACGGCCAATGGCCAGGGCATCACCCTGGCCGTGCCCGTCAAGCAAGGCGGCGCCGTATGAGCACGCCCATCGACCTGACCCAGTTGCCGGCACCCAGCGTGGTAGAAGTGCTGGACTTCGAAGCCATCCTCGCCACACGCAAAGCGCACCTGGTGAGCCTGCTGCCGGAAGCCGAGCGCGCCACCGTCACGGCATTGCTTGAACTGGAGTCGGAACCGGCCACCAAGCTGCTGGAGGAAAACGCGTATCAGGAAACCATCCTGCGCAACCGCGTCAACGAGGCAGGCAAGGCGGTCATGCTGGCGTTCGCCCTCGACGGCGACCTCGATCAACTGGGCGCCAACGTCAACGTGGCGCGCCTGGTCATCACGCCGGCCAATCCCAACGCCATGCCGCCCGTGGCGGCCATCATGGAAGACAACGACGCCTATCGCCTGCGCATCCAGGAAGCGCCGGACGGCCTGTCCGTGGCCGGCCCGAAAGCCTCCTACGAATTTCACGCCCGCAGTGCCGACGGCCGCGTCAAGGATGCAAGCGCCACCAGTCCGGCGCCCGCGCACGTCATCGTCACGGTGCTGGCCAACAACGACACCGGCATCGCCGACGCCGCGCTGCTGGCCATCGTGGCACGCGCGCTCAATGCCGAGGAAGTGCGCCCCTGGGTGACCGCTTGAGCGTGCAGGCCGCCCAGGTCATCGACTACCAGATCGAGGCCACCTTGTTTATCGGCGTCGGCCCGGAAGTGCCGATTCTGCTGGACGCCGCGCGCGCCAACGCCGTGCGCGTGTCGCAGCCGCGCCGCCCGCTGGGCCACAGTATCTACCGTTCCGCCTGCAGCGCCGCCGTGCACGTCGAAGGCGTGCGCAAGGTCGTCTTGACCAGCCCGGCGGCGGACATCGAACTGAACGCCACCCAGGCCGCGCGCTGCACGGCCATCAAGCTCAATGTGGTGGTGCGCGATGAATAACTTTGTGCCGACCCTGCCGCCCAACACCACGGCGCTGGAACGCGCCATTGCCGTGGCCTGCGCCGAGCTGGTCAACGTGCCCGTGCCGCTGCGCGACCTGTGGAGCGCCGACCGCTGCCCGGTCAACTTGTTGCCGTTTCTGGCCTGGGCCTGTTCCGTTGACCGCTGGGACGACGCCTGGCCCGAATCGACCAAGCGCGGCACGATCAAGGCGTCCTATTTCATCCACAAGCACAAGGGCACGATTGCCGCCGTGCGCCGCGTTGTGGAGTCCCTGGGCTATTTGATCCGCATTACCGAATGGTGGCAGACCATGCCGCCGGGCGTGCCGGGTACCTTCCGCCTCGATGTGGGCGTGCTGGACACCGGCATCACCGACGCCATGTTCCAGGAAATGGAACGCCTGATTGCGGACGCCAAGCCCGTCAGCCGCCACATGACGGGCCTGGCCATTTATCTGGAAAGCCGCGGCAACGTCTACACAGGCGCTTGCGCCTACCACGGCGACAGCATGACCGTGTATCCCTGGATCGCGGAAACCATCGAAGTGCGCGGCACGCTGTTGCAGGCCGGCGCATCCCATACCATCGACACTCTCACCATCTATCCATGAGCACATACTTTGCCATCCTGACGCAGGTGGGCGAGGCCAAGCTGGCCAACGCCATCGCCCTGGGCCAAACCCTGAAACTGAAGAACCTGGCCGTGGGCGACGGCAACGGCACTCTGCCCATGCCCGTGCGCACGCAAAAGGCGCTGGTACGCGAGGTGCGCCGCGCCGGCTTGAACCAGCTGACCGTCGACCCGGCCAACCCAAGCCAGATCATCGTCGAGCAAGTCTTGCCCGAGGACGTGGGCGGCTGGTGGATACGCGAAATCGGCATCTACGACGAGGCCGGCGACCTGTGCGCGGTGGCCAACTGCCCGCCCAGCTACAAGCCCCTGATGCTTGAAGGCAGCGGGCGCACGCAAGTGGTGCGCATCGTCCTGATCGTCGCCAGCACGGCCGCCATCGAATTGAAAATCGACCCGTCCGTCATCCTGGCCACCCGTAAATATGTCGATGACCAGGACATTACCGTGCGCGCCTACAGCGACGCGCAACTGGCCAAGCACCTGGCCGCCGCCGATCCGCACCCGCAATACAGCATGAAAGAGGTGGCGACGCTCAAGAAATTTGACGCCTCGAAGAAGCTGGTCAATGCGGAGTTTGTCCAGCAGGCACAGGGCAGCATGGTCAAATTCGTTGGCGTGGGCGCGAGTCGCACCTTGACGGCGGACGATATGGGCGCCGCCCTGTACTTTACCACCCCTGGCCTGACGCTCACCATTCCCAGCCCGGACGCGCTGGGTATTCCCGCCAATTCGGGAAAATACTTCAAGCTCTTCGGACGGAACCAGGCCGCCGGCACGATTGCGTCCGCTGCTGGCGTGGTCATTGCCTATGACGTCAGCGACGTGAAGAATATTGTCGTCAAACAGGGCCAGTTCCTCACCTTGATGGCGACGGCCGGCCAAGTCTGGCAAGTCATCGACGCGACGGCCGAAATGTGGCGCAACGTCGATTTTGCCGACTACTTCAACAACACGGCCCCGACGCAGCCCCAATTCGACAGCAGCACAAAGATCGCCACCACCGAGTACGCCAATCGGATAGGCATGCAGGCGTCCAAAATGGTCGTGGTCGGTACCGGCAAGTATCCCTTGTCGAAAGACGATGCCGGCGCGAGCTTCATCAACAATGGCGTATCGGGCCTAGGCCTGGCGGAATTCACACTACCCGGCTCCAGGCAATGCAAACGCGGCACGCGCATCGAATTCTTCTGCGTTGTCAGCGTCAGCCCTGGCATGAAGGTCAATGTCGTCCCGGGCGACCTGCTGTATGCCAGCGCTGTAGCCATCCAAAGCATCGACGTCAATGCTGGCGAATCGCTGACCGTGGAAAGCGATGGTCTGGGCAACTGGGTCTGTGTCAATGGTTCGGCACAACTGCGCCATGTGGAAGCGTTCAAGAATTACTTTGGCAACGTCGCGCCAACGCCCGAGCAATTCAACAGCGGGCCGCGCATTGCAACCACCGAGTTTGTCCGCCGCGCACAAGGCAGCATGACGGGTTACACCCGCGTGGAAGCGGACCGTTCGCTGACCGCCGACGACGCCGGTTCGGTGCTCTTGCTGGGCGGCGCGGCAATGGTGCTCACCCTGCCCCCTCCCGTATCGCTGGGCATTCCCAACAATGCCGGTATCTGCGTGCGCGTCCATTGCACCGGCCCGCAAAGCGCACGGCTCGTACCGGCCAAGGGTGCCTTTCTCATGGCGCCCGATGAAACGAACAGCATCACGGTCAAAAAAGGCCAGTCGCTCACGCTGATGGCGACCACCGATCAGGTGTGGCGCGTGATCGATTCCACCGCGGAACTGAGCCGCAATGCCGCATTTTCAGGCGTGCTGGCCGGTAGCGGCCACAAGTTCCTGCCGGACGACTTCATCATGCAATGGCAAACCGTCGACGTGCCCGTCGCATCAAACGGCATTGCAACGAAGAATTTCTCCTTTCCGGTTGCGTTCAAGGAAGCGGCGTTCGGCTGCACGGCCAGCGTCCTGGGGGTCGGTGCGAGTCCCAATTCCAATGCGTTTGTCGCCGCCATGCCCACCTCCGTGAATGGCGGCGTGGCGCAGAACAATTACACCAACAGCAACGTTTCTGTTTTCATTATTTCCATAGGCAAGTGA
The DNA here is from genome assembly GCF_057919405.1 of Janthinobacterium sp. C22. NCBI lineage: Bacteria > Pseudomonadati > Pseudomonadota > Betaproteobacteria > Burkholderiales > Oxalobacteraceae > Janthinobacterium > Janthinobacterium sp. C22. Next base: position 5,813,761 of record NZ_CP193659.1, read on the forward strand.
AATGACCATTCGCTACTCTTACTCGACAGGCAATTTTTATCCCCAACACATTGAGTATCCGCACCTGCCTGACGACTTGATCGAGGTGGATGACGAAGACTATGCGGCCGCGATGGGCAGGCCCGCAGGCCATGCCTTTCAATTTGAGAACGGCCGGCTGGTCATTACCGCGCCGACGCCCACGCCGCTGCTGGTGCAGTGCGACACCTTCCTGGTCGGCGTCAGAAAAACGCGCGACGGCATCCTCAACCGCCTGGCCGGCATCGGCTTTGCGGCCGTGGCCAGCGGCGACACGGACACCGTGCAAACGATCATCACGGCGCGCACCTGCCTGCTCGACATCACGATCTGCCCAAGCGTGACCGCCGCGCGCGATCTGGACGAGCTGCAGGCAGCCGTCAGCGCCGAGTTCCAGCGCATCGCGGACACGCTGCCGCAAGAGGCGCGGCGCGCCTTCGATGAAGCAGCCATCACACAGTAACACCCCGACATTTACCACCTACCAGGAGAACAACATGGCTACCGACTATCACCATGGCGTGCGCGTCATCGAAATCAACGAAGGTTCGCGCCCCATCCGCACCGTCTCCACGGCCGTGCTGGGCCTGATCGCCACGGCCGACGATGCGGACCCGGCCGCGTTCCCGCTCGACACGCCCGTGCTCGTCACCAACGTGCTGGCCGCCATGGGCAAGGCCGGCAAGACGGGCACCTTGTATCGCAGCCTGGCGGCCATCGCCGCGCAGACCAAACCGCTGACCATCGTGGTGCGCGTGGCCGAAGGCGAAACGGAAGCGGAAACCACGACCAATGCCGTGGGCGGCGTGTCGCCGGACGGCAAGTACCTGGGCGCCCAGGCGCTGCTGGCCGCGCAAAGCAAGCTCGGCGTCAAACCGCGCATCCTGGGCGCGCCGGGGCTGGATACCCAGGCCGTCACCAATGCTCTGGCCAGCGTGGCGCAACGCCTGCGCGGCTTCGTGTATGCATCCGCCTATGGCTGCGCCACCGTCATGGCGGCCACCACCTATCGCGGCCAGTTCGGCCAGCGCGAAATCATGATGATCTGGCCCGACTTCGTGAACTGGAATACCGCCACCGATGAAGAGGCCAGTATTTCCGCCGTGGCCTACGCCATGGGTCTGCGCGCCAAGATCGACGAGGAGACGGGATGGCACAAGACGCTGTCGAATGTCGTCGTCAACGGCCCGACCGGCATCACCAAGGACGTGTTTTTCGACCTGCAAGACCCGGCCACCGACGCCGGCGTGCTCAATGCCAAGGAAGTGACCACCCTGATCAACATGGGCGGCTACCGCTTCTGGGGTTCGCGTACCTGCGAGACGCCGGGCGGCTTCTTCTATTTCGAAAGCTACACGCGCACGGCCCAGGTGCTGGCCGACACCATCGCCGAGGCGCATTTCGCCTTTGTCGACCTGCCCTTGCATCCGTCCTTGGTGCGCGATCTGCTGGAAAGCATCAATGCCAAGTTCCGCGACTTGAAACTGCAGGGCTACATCATCGACGGCCATGCCTGGTATGACGAGCAGTTCAACGACAAGGACACGCTCAAGGCGGGCAAGCTGGCCATCGACTATGACTACACGCCCGTGCCGCCGCTGGAAAACCTGAAATTCCAGCAGCGTATTACCGACCGCTACCTGGCCGACTTCGCCTCGCGTATCGCCGCGTAATCAGCATCCCCACCCTGCCCGCACCAACGCGGGCGCATTGAATCACTGGAGAAATTATGGGCCTGCCCCGCAAACTGAAAAATTTTAACTTGTTCCAGAACGGCGTGTCCTTCATGGGCATGGTGCCTGAAGTCACCTTGCCCAAGCTGAGCCGCAAGATGGAAGAGTACCGCGCCGGCGGCATGAGCGGCCCCGTGTCCGTGGACTTCGGCAATGAGGCGCTGTCGCTGGAATGGAGCGGCGGCGGCCTGATCGCCGAAGCCCTGAAACAGTACGGCGCCCACGCACACGGCGCCGTGCAGCTGCGCTTTGCCGGCGCCTACCAGGAAGACGATGACGGCACGGTCGCCGCCGTCGAGGTCGTCGTGCGCGGCCGCTACAAGGAAATCGATATGGGCGCGGCGAAGATGGGCGACGACACCACGCACAAATACACGATGGCCTGCAGCTATTACAAGCTGATGATCGACGGCGCCACCGTCATCGAGCTGGACTTCATGAGCGGCACCGAGAACTTCGGCGGCGGCGACACGAATGCCGCCATCCGCAAGGCCATCGGCCTGTAATCCCCTTTTTAAACACACCACAACAAGGAAACCACTATGCACAACGATACCCAAAACCAAGCCGTCATCGAACTGGACGAACCGATCAAGCGCGGCGACGGCTTCATCACCGCGCTCACCGTGCGCAAGCCCAAGGCGGGCGCCCTGCGTGGCATTTCCCTGATCGAGCTGGCCAACCTGAACGTGTCGGCCCTGCAAATCGTGCTGCCGCGCATCACCGAGCCGACCTTGACCGCGCACGACATCGCCAACATGGACCCGGCCGACCTGCTGGCCGTGGGCGCCGAGGTTGCCGGTTTTTGGCGAGCAAAGCCGATCGCCTTTCGGTATCCCCGGCGAAGTAGAAGACGCCATGGCCGACATTGCCGGCGTCTTCCACTGGACGCCGGCAGCGATGGACGGCTTTACGATTGATGAACTGATGGCCTGGCGCGAGCGCGCCCGGCAACGAAGCGGAGCGGAATAGATGGCTGGTCGGGATTTGAAGTTACAGGTAGTGTTTGCAGCGCTGGACAAGATCACCGGCCCGCTGAAAAAATCATGGGCGGCTCCAGCGATACGGCCAAGGCGTTGAAAGCGACCAGCGACCGTTTGCGTGACTTGAATGCCCAGCAGAAAAACATCAGCAAGTTCCGCGAACTGCATGGCGGCCTGGACGCCACGCGCACCAAGCTGGAAGCAGCCCAGCAAAAGGTGGCCAGCCTGGCCACCAAGATGAAACAGACGGAGGCGCCCACGCGCGCCATGACGCGCGAGTTTAACGCCGCCGTCAAAGCGGCCGGCGCCTTGAAGACGGCAGGCCAGCAGCAGGCCCAGCAACTGCAGGTCATGCGCGAGCGCCTGGCGGGCGCCGGCATCGGCACCAAAGACCTGGCCAACCACGAGCGCACCTTGCGCCGCGAGATCGAGGCCACCAACAAAACCATGACCTTGCAGCAGCAGAAGCTGGCCAATGCAAACGCCAGGCAGCAGCGCGTCACCAACGCCACCCAGCATGCCGACAAGCTGCGCAACAAGGCGGGCAATCTGGCCATGGCCGGCGCTGGCGCGACCGCCACGGGCGCCGTCATCGGCGCGCCCGTCGTCAAGGGGCTGAACGAGGCCAAGCACTATCAAACGGAAGTGGGCAGAGTCAACGCGCTGGGCCTGGGCGACAAGGTGTCAGCCGAGGCCGTCGCCTTCGCGCGCAACATGAAGACCTATGGCACCAGCCAGCTCGACAACCTGCAGTTGATGCGCGACGGCATGAGCGCCTTTGCCGACGTGCACCACGCGGAAATGGTCGCGCCTACCCTGGCCAAGATGAAGTTTGCCAATCACGCCTTCTTTGGCGAGGCCGAAGGCGCCGACAACGAACGCAAGTTCATGGACATGCTCAAGGTCATCGAGCTGCGCGGCGGCCTGGAGAGCAAGGAAAAGTTCGAAGCCCAGGCCAATATCGTGCAGCAGGTCATCACCGCCACGGGCGGGCGCGTGGGGCCGAATGAATGGCTGAACATGATCAAGACGGGCGGTATCGCTGCCAAAGGCTTGAAAGATGATGCGTTTTACTACCAGATGGAACCGCTGGTGCAGGAAATGAGCGGCAACCGCGTCGGCACGTCCCTGATGAGCGCCTACCAGAACTTGTACCAGGGCCGCACCACCAAGCGCTCAGCCAGGAAGCTGGAAGAGTTCGGCCTGATTGGAGACAAAAGCAAGGTCAAGCACGACAAGGCGGGGCAAGTCTCGTTCCTCGATCCCGGCGCGCTGCTGGGCGCGGAACTGTTCCGCGAAAACCAGTTCGAGTGGCTGGAAAAGGTGCTGTTGCCGCAACTGGCCAAGAAAGGCATCACGGAAAAGAAACAGGTGCTCGACGCCATCGGCAGCATCTTTTCCAACCGCACGGCGTCGAACCTGTATTCGCAGATGTACTTGCAGCGCGTGCAGATCCACAAGAACGAAAAGCTCAACCGTGGCGCCGCGAACATCGGCCGGCTGGAAAAGCTGGGCCGCGACTCGGCCGCCGGCAAGGAACTGGAGGCGCAGTCGAAGCTGGCCAACTTGAAACTGACCATGGGCGAAAAAATCCTGCCGCTGTATGCGCAGGGGCTGGAACTGGCGATTTCCGCCGTCACGCGCCTGAACGGTTTCATGGAGCGCAACCCGACCGTGGCCAAGGTCATGATTACCGCTTTTGCCGTGCTGGCCGGCCTGCTGCTGGTGCTCGGCCCGCTGATGCTGGGCATCGCCGCCATGATCGGCCCGTATGCCATGCTGCACGTCATGTTTGCCAAAATGGGCGTGACGGGCGGGGTGCTCACGCCCATCCTGCGCGGCCTGGGCGGCGCCTTCATGTGGGCGGGCCGCGCCGTGCTGTGGCTGGGTCGCGCCCTGATGCTGAACCCGATTGGCATTGCTGTCACAGTCATCGCCAGCGCCGCCTTCCTGATCTACAAATACTGGGAGCCGATCAAGGGTTTCTTTCGCGGTCTGTGGTCGGACGTCAAGACGGCGTTTGCCGGCGGCTTTACCGGCATCAATAGCCTGATCGCCAACTGGTCGCCCCTGGGCCTGTTCTACCGCGCGTTTGCGGGCGTGCTGGGCTGGTTCGGCATTGCGCTGCCGGCCAAGCTCACCGACTTTGGCGCCAGCATCCTGCAGCGCATTACCGCATCCTGGCAACCTATCGCCGCCTTCTTTGCCGATATCTGGTCGCGCCTGCGCACCGTCTGCGCTGGCGGCATGGGCAACATCACGGCCCTGATTATCAACTGGTCGCCGGTCGGCGTGTTCTATCAGGCGTGCGCGGGCGTGTTGAGCTGGTTCGGCATCAAGCTGCCGGCCCAGTTCACCGAGTTTGGCGCCAACATCCTGCGCGGCCTGGTCAACGGCATCACCGGGTCCATGGGCGCCGTCAAGGACGCCATCAGCAATGCCGGTTCCAGCACCATTGCCTGGTTCAAGGAAAAGCTGGGCATCCACAGCCCAAGCCGCGTGTTTGCCCAGCTCGGTGACTACACCATGCAGGGTTTGGCCGTGGGCCTGGACCGCAGCGAGGGCGCGCCGATTGCCAAGGTGTCTACCCTGGCGCAGCGCCTGACGCAATTGGGCGCCGGCATCGCCATCGGTACGGCCACCGCCCTGCCCGCCAGCGCCTTCGACACGCGCGCGCCGCTGTCACAAGGCGGGTTCGGCGCCGGCATGACGATCCAGGGCGACAAGATCGAAATCACCTTCCACGTGCAGGCCGGCACCGATCCCCAGGCCATCGCGCGCGCCGTGAGCGTGGCGCTCGATCAACGCGACCGCGAGAAGGCGGCGCGCATCCGCTCGTCCCTGCGCGACCACGATTAAGAAAGAAGCACCACCATGATGATGATTTTAGGAATGTTCGTTTTCAGCCTGCCCACCCTGGCCTATCACGAGTTGCAGCGGCAAACGGAATGGAAGCACGCCAGCACGGCGCGCGTGGGCCTGCGCGACGCGCACCAGTACGTGGGGCCAGGTGACGACACGATTACCCTGTCGGGCTGGGTGGCGCCGGAACTGACCGGTTCCCTGTATTCGCTCGATGCGCTACGCATGATGGCCGATACCGGTAAATCGTGGATACTGATCCAGGGCACGGGCCGCATTCTCGGCTCGTACCGTATCACCAGCATGACCGAGGGGCGCACCATCCTCGATGGCAGCGGCGGCGCGCGCCGCGTCGAGTTCTCGATTGCGCTCAAGCGCGACGACGACGGCGTGCTGGCCATGGTCGGCCTGGGCGACATCGGCGACCTGAAAAACATGCTCAGCATCGACGGCATGACCAGCAGCATTGCGGGCGCGGCCAAGAATGCCGTGGGCACCGTCGTCGGCAACGTGGTCGGCGGCATCACCTCGAAATACGGCGGCGTGGTCAGCGAGATGAAAGACAAGATCGGCGGCAGCATCAGCGGCGCCATCGGCAGCGCGGCGGACAAGTTCAAATGAGCGAGCATATCCCCGCCTTCAAGGTCAGCATCGAGGACAAGGACATCACCGCCATCGTCTCGCCCCGCCTCATCAATCTGACCTTGACCCTGTGCCGTGGCGACGAGAGCGACCAGCTCGACATTTCCCTGGACGACAGCGACGGCAAGCTGGCCCTGCCGCCGCGCGGCGCGCAGATCGCCCTGGCGCTGGGCTGGCAAGCGTCCGGCCTGGTGGATATGGGCAAGTTCACCGTCGACGAGGTGGAGCACAGCGGCGCGCCCGACACCATCACCCTGCGCGCCAGGTCGGCCAACCTGATCGACACGTTCAAACAGCAGCAGGAACACAGCTTCCACAAGACCACCCTGGGCGCCATCATCGAGGCCATCGCCTTTCGCAACGAGCTGGCGTCGGGCGTGTCCGCGCGCCTGCGCGATACCGCCGTCGAGCACATCGACCAGACCCATGAAAGCGATGCGGCCTTCCTGCGCCGGCTGGGCAGGAAATACGACGCGGTGGCCACCGTCAAAAATGACACCCTGCTTTTCATCCCCATCAACCAGAGCCGCACGGCCAGCGGCAAGGCGCTGCCCGTCATCCCCATCACGCGCGCCCTGGGCGACGGCCACCGCTACCACAGCGCCGAAAGCGACGCCTACACGGGCGTGCGCGCCTTCTGGCACGACGAGCGCTACGCGCGCCGCCGCAGCGTGGTGGCCGGCGTGCCCGGCAACAGCAAGCGGCTGCGCACCACCTTCGCCAACGAAACGGATGCGCGCGCGGCGGCCGTGGCCGAATGGCAGCGCATCCTGCGCGGCCTGGCTACCTTCGAAATGAACCTGGCCCTGGGCAACCCGGCCGTGTTCCCGCAATCGCCCGTCACCGTGCAAGGCTTCAAGCCCGAGATCGACGCCACCGAGTGGCTATCGGTCAAGGTCACGCACAGCCTGGGCGGTAACGGCTTTACCACGCGGGTGGAGTTTGAAACGAAGACGGAAGCGGTCGAGGCAGAACGCGAGGACGAGAAAGACCCTGACGAAGGCATCACGGGCGTCGTGGCCAAGTGGAAGGACGTGGCGGCGAAGAAGAAAAAGGCGGGGCAGGAGCAGGCCGGTTCCACGGGCACGCTCAAGACGCTGGAACATCTTTACAAGAGCAAGCAGGCTGCGAAGCGGGCGGCGCTACATGCGTGGATGCATATCGAGGAGATTCGAGACATCATATCTGAAAATTCACAATGAATAGAATTTTTGATGTTAGGAATTTTTCATGAAAGAGGATATTGCAAAAAATAATCATTCAAGGTATTGTTGTTAAATTCACAGCCTTCAATAAAATTAATCATGCATGATTTATTTCCTGGTCACTATCGTCCCTCTGAAGAATCGTTAAAAAAACTATGGGGAAATGCAACTGTAGTTTTCGATACAAATGTCTTGTTGAGTTTGTACTCTTATCCAGAACAAGCTAGAAATGATTTTTTTTCAGTTCTAGAAAAAATAGAAATGAGGATTTGGATTCCATATCAAGTAGCATTTGAATTTCACAAAAATAGATTTTCTAGAATAAGAGGCTCCAATGAGTCCGTAGAGAAACTTCAACAAAAGTTAAAACGTATCATTACAGATTTAAAAAATGACTTCGATAAAATTGAATTCGAGAAGAGAAATACAGGAATTTTCAACTTAAATGACCGTATCACTACAGCAGCGCAAGCATTTAAATCATTGGAAAATGCTATCGATTTGGCATGTGAAAAATTACCAAGAGTAAGTCTTGATGATCCAATCGGTGCAAAAATTGCTCAACTTTTCCTAGGGAAAGTAGGGCCACGACCAACGAATCAGACCGAACTAGATGCTTTAATAGTGGATGGAGATAAACGATATACGTCCGACACACCACCTGGATATAAAGACAAAAATAAAGGAGATAAATATATCGATGGAGACGTCACTTACGAAGCGAAGTTTGGCGATTTAATTCTATGGAATCAAACAATAGAACACATAAAATCCATCTCCAAGAAAGATGTTATCTTTGTTACCGGCGATAGAAAAGAAGATTGGTGGTGGATAGAAAAAGGAGAAATATTAGGGCCGGAGCCAAAACTTATTTCAGAATTTTTAAACAAGAGTGAAGCATCCAATTTTTGGATGTATACAATTGACAAGTTCTTAGAGTTCGCCAGTAGCTTCCTTGATGGAGTCAATATTTCCAACGATACAATTGATCAGGTAAAGCATACTTCAGATCAACAACAATTGGCAGAACAAGATTCCGTACGAATAGATTCATCACGTGTAGATAATTCACATGAGGACATAATTCGAGCATTAAGAGCCGCAAAATATGCCAAATCGGGCTTCCGCGAAGACTATTTGACACCGCAAAATCTAAGCGGTTCCACTTATGTGGCTCTCAGAGACTGGGTGGAGAAAAACAATCCAGACTGCAAGGTGCAGCTTGGCGCAGACGCTGACTTCGTAGTATTGGATAATGAAGAGCCAATTGCAATGTATGAGGTGATACTTCCTCGAAAAATATCAGCAAAATCCATCATCAACAAAATTATTTCAATAAAGAGAAGAACAATACAAAGTTATATTCTTTTGATTGTTATCGATGAAGAAATGATTCATGAATTTGAACATTTAATGCATGGCGGATTTGGTGACATTCAGGGCATGTTAGATTTTTCCGGCGTAACAGGAATAACTTTCGGCTTCATAATAAATGAGCGTTTTAGTGCACTATGCGAACTTACTGCCGATAGACAATACAATCATGCCAATTTCACTCCAAAATATATTAAATATTAAAATTGGAAAAAATAAATTATATTTTTACAGCCCCCCTGAACTTGGAAAATTATTACTCAGGCCAGTGCTTGGACAGATTGAGGACCTCGCGTAATGATATGCCATCCTTTCTTTGGATAGTGAAGTCTTTATCAACTGTCTCATGAGGAAGCTTCTTTAAATCCTCTGGCAACTGGTAGTTTTCCCAAGCGTTTGAGGATCAGGTCTGCCATTCCGACACAGACCCAGCTATGCGAATCCCCAAGCTGAAGTCGCTGCGTAAGCTCGGCGTCAATACGCATACACAGCATAGTTAATCGTGCCGTATTGACTGTGAGTCTAGATGCCAAGGTTGAGATCATGTCCGAATGGCAGACCTCGCCACCTTCTTTGCCCCTATGCAAAAATTCAACATTGAGGAAACGATTATGCAACCAGCTAGTCTATCAATCCACCCCGAAGGCAACGGCGGAGGCCACAAAATAAAGGTATCAATTAATCTTCCAGCAGGAATGAATTATGTTGCAATTCATATATTTCATTTTGTTGAAGCACGTCAAGACCGCGTCTGGTCCACTTCAATATCAGCAGAAGAAATTGGAAAAATATTTGATGGAACAATAAAAAATCTCGTTGATGGCGAAATATACGGAGCTTACATCGGATTCACCGAAGACCGTGTGATTAATTTAATCCACCGACCTAACATGTTGCCATTTGTGGTTTATTTTAAAGTAGAGAATGACGCCGTTCACTACTTGCCAGAAACAACAATTCATCAAATTTTTTCAAATCAATTGGTAGTCCAAGAGACGCCTTGGATAGTGGGCGATGTAGACCCCTCGCTCGGCACGACGTTCAACGTAGTAATATTTTTCACAGGCGTTGATATACATATGCCAAGCGAGATGAAAGGAGTTCGCTTTCACCCAATTCCATCTGGCGTCAGTAACAAGGCGACGTTCGAAGCAGTGAGGGAATTCATTTTCTTACACCTCGACACCCAGCTTCCTGAGGAAATCGGTATCATTGAAGGGTTACTAATTCAACCGTTGTATGCCGTTGAACTTTGCAAAGTTTTGGCAAATTCAGAAGAAGAAGCATTAAAATATTCGAGCCAATTGGGTTACGACATATCAACCCTTATCGCAGTTGATCGAGGTGATCGTCCATTACCGTTACTTACCTTTATTCGCAATGAAACTACCGGATCATGGCGAACCATTCCAAAAGGTCATGATTTTAGGGGCGCATTTTCACCGCCGATGAGTGAAATGTCAATCATCGTAGAGGAACATCTGCATATAGTGAGAACTCAACCGCGTTCGCGTTTAGTCTTGGAATTATATGTTCAATCTGTAGCCGAAAGAGATAGGTCGTTTCAGTTATTTCGACAATGGTCGTTACTCGAGACCATTGCAGACAATAATGTTTCAGCAAATTCAGATCCACTATTTAATAGTGATGGCACACAGATTAAACTTAATAGCGGAACGGCTTTAAATACCAATCGAAAAGAGGGAAGAGTTTATGCATACCTCCGCAACTCTGGACTTTCTTCGATCACACAATGGATGTTGGATGGAACAGCCTGTCAGATCGAAGGCGCAAAAATTTCACTCATGCCTGCGGATGAAAGAATTACACTTTGGGAGGCCGTCGCTGCATCCTATAAAATCAGGAACGCAGTTGCGCACGAGGGCGTCTTTAATATACGGCATGACAGCACAGATAAAATTCAGAAACTTGCAAATAGATTTTTTATGGGGGAATTTGGTTTTCTGCACCATGCCGTTAAGTGCGCACTTTGGCAAGAATTCCACCGCGCACCAGCATTATAGAGTTGATGCTTTGAAAAAGACCGTATCTTCTCCCAAGTGTATGGCTGCTTATGGCTGGGATCTTAGTTGGCAAACTATGGCCTCTTACGCCCACCGTATTGTTGGTTTTCCCCTATCACTTTCTTGAAATTCAATTCCAAAATAACGCCAATCCCCATTGAGTCAGCTTTGCTAAGTTGTGTAGTGCCAGCCAGCGGTCCAGTAATCAGGAAATTTAGCGAAGTGCTAAACCCCGTGTGTACCTGCCAACCTGCCGCCCTAGCCATTGACTCCAATTCGCAGTGTTTGGCATCGCGAAAACCTACAAAATATGCCGCTGTCTGCCATTGCTTTCGATTGGATTTATCCATTGGATAGCCTTTGATACCAACCGGGCTATGGGAGGCACCATCAGTAACGGTTCTGTTATTGGGGGCGCATTGCACTCGCCCACCTTCCGATACGTTGAATTTCTCCTGTCCTTAGCGAAGTCACCTTGCCACGAATACGCCGCAAAGAAAAAGTTCGTTTTCCCTGCCTTGTATGGCAATAACCTTCCAAATAATCCGCATCAACTGCCCATACTCAGACTTTCCGAGTTAAATAGCCCAAACCGTCTCGCCTCGGATACAAAAACTGAATTTCGTCGACATCTCCTGCTTCGCCTCGTGGTCCTCTCTTCGACTTTTTCTTTGCGCGTGATGAAACTTGAGCAGGTTGCACCTCAACTGCGACTTGCTTGAGTTGCAGAATATTCTCACTAGCCGAAGGATTTTTTTGCGGAGCCGCAATCCGGTCGACTAGGCATGCAGGCTTTCTCAACTTTGCGCTTGATATGCATAGTTGAATATGTCGCCAAAGGGAGGCGCCCGGTTCTCCAGCGTCAATCGCTCGCTTCCGAGGATTCCAGCTGCTGAAAATTATGCAGAGCAAACAAGCAGCAATTACAATAAGCATAAGAAGGTGAATCATTTTCAGACTATTTTTCCTTTTTTCGTCCGCTGCCGGCCACATTAAAAGTCTGCGGCCCAATGATATTCCCCACGAAATTTTGCCCAATCTTCCCGTGAGTTTCAACGTGTGGGGCATTCCCTGCTTGGGATGCCGACGGCGTTGGCGAGCGCATGCCGCTAATCATTCCAAGGACGCCTGCTTTCCCGCGAACATCCATACTTCGATAGCCAGTCAACAGTTCATGCTCGTCCGCAGGCAATGCTGAGAGCGCATGTTCCCCGGTCAACAAATACAACACATCTACCCCGGCCGCAGCAACGGCCGCCAAATAGTCCGAATCTGGTGTACGAGAGCCATTTTCATAGTTGAACTGGGCACCCTTTTTTACTCCACCAAGAGCCGCAAACTCATCCTGATTGAGGCCAAGACGTTTTCGCTCTTCCTTGAGACGATCAAAAAAATACTTCATTTGAGTACAAATACCTTTCCAAATCACTCAAATGAGTGATATATTTACGCCATTCCGTAGCGATTACAGATCATAACATTATGAATAATTTGTCAAAAGTCGGACGTATTGCCAAGGGCGTCACGTCACGCCCCCTTGGCGTCCGCCTGACCCCTGCTGAGGTGGATGAGGTCGAAGGCTAGCAGAGAAACTTGAACGCTCCCGTGCCTGGTTCCTCCGCTTCCTGATCCTGCGGGGCCTCGCCGACTACAAGCGTGAACTCGCTTCCAAATCCATTCACTAAGGACAACGTCATGTACCCCGATGCAAAACGTATCCGCAGCCACCGCGTCATGCTGCGCCTCGACGATTACGAGCACCAGCTCGTTTCCTCGATCGCCAACTACCAAGGCGAAGAGCTTGCGGTGCTGGTGCGCCAGATCGTGATGCGTGAAGCCTTGGCCGTGATCGCCTTGGATGACGCCACCATCGACAGCGTACAGCGTCGCAGCGTGTAAACCGAGTCACTTTTGAGCAACTCTAAAGTTACAGAAAATGCCAGACCATCAAATTCACCTCAATGACGAAGAGCGCGCGGTGCTGGAACTCGTGCGCCAGCGCCAGGGGCTGGCAAGTATCGATCAGGCGGCTGAATGGCTCGTCAAGTCGCGCTTACGCATACAGTCGAAAAACATGACGGGTCGCGGTCGCGCCCTGTATGAAGTGGAAAGAAAACTGAAATGAGAGTCATCGGCCTGCCCTGCCCGCATTGCGAATACACCGTCCGCGCCGTCAAAAGCCGCACGATGTCCGCCATGTTCAAGGAAATCACCTACATGTGCCAGAACCCCGACTGCGGACACTCCTTCGTGGCAGGCCTGGAAGTGCTGCGCACCCTCTCGCTGTCTGCCATGCCCAAGGCCGATATCCGCATCCCGATGTCCCAGCATGCGCGCGCGGCAGCCACCAGCCAGCTGGCCCTGGACCTGACAGCGGGCTGCTGATGACTATCCCGATCCTCGCGCCGCCGTAACCCGGCCGCTGTAACTCCCCCTCTTTTGCTGTGCCCTGCAGCGCTCCCTTTTGAGCGTGCGGGATTCGTTCAACCTGAAATAAGGAAAAAGGAAAACCGATGGAAAACACGCTGCACGCCACCAAGCAAACCGGCTTTCACCCCTTACCGGACACGGCCCGCCCTGCCCCGCAACAATGCGTTGTTCCCGTGGCTCCAGCTTGCTTCCTGCTGCAAGCCAGCGCTGGTGCCAGCATCGACGCGCTGTCGTACTCCGTACACCAGATTGCAAAAACTTATCATGCCTTCGGCGCCGCCAACGTCACCTTCATCATCAGCGATGCAAAAGCACTGAACGTCGCGGGCTTCTTTACACCTGCTCACCAGCGTGTGCTGGTCAACGGCCTGCCCATCGAGCTGCACTACATGTTTGCCACCGCACAAGGCGTCCGGCACAGCAATGGCTCCTCGCGCACGCTGTCCTATTGGGCAGAGTACTTTTCAAAGCAAGAGGCACGCTGATGCAGCGCCTGGCCAAGACCTGCGGCATATGGCTGCTGTCGCTCCTGATCGTCATTACTCCCGGCGTGCTGCGGGCCATCGGCGCCATCAAGGACTGAACCATGCCGGCGTCCCTTATCGACAACCACCTGTCCTTCCAGCCTGCCGCCGAAATTCTGGCCGCGCGCGACAAGGACATGCCGACGCCACCAGGCGCCGGGCATGCGCTGGCCGCCATCGCCGAAGCCAAGGCCCAGCTACGCAGCATCAAGCCGCGCAACCTGGCGCCCTTCATGGCCCAAGCCTGGGGATTGTCGCCGCGCGGCGCGCGCCGTTCCGTGCTGATTGCCGCCGGCCTGGACGCCGACCGCTGGGAATCGCCCATCCACTCATTTACCGAGGAAGAGCGCATCGAGCTACGCGCCGCCACCTCTGCCGCTATCCGTGTGTACGAAAGACTGTTGAATGCAATCTAAACAAATCCTGCTGCCTGCCCCGCAACGCCATGAAGCCTTCTTGCGATCCGCGCAATTCGCGCCCGAGCTGGCCCGCATCCCGTTCAAGTGGCGCAACCGCGTCATCACGGCCGCCCTGGCCAAGATGGCCTGGTCGTCCTGGTACAAAGTCTATGAATCCGTCGCCACCAGCTTTGTGCGCGAGTTCGCCGAGCAGTACGTGCCGGCCGGCGTCGACCTGTCGCAAAGCGATGCGGACATCGTGGCCACCGCCGAGCGCGCGGCAGCCGGTGTGACCAAAATGCTGTGGATGGCCTTGTCCGACACGCACGCCCTGCAGATCATGGAAGGTGAATGCGCCTCGTATGGCATCGAGCTGCCCGAGTTCGACACGATGACCGATACCATCGCCCGCCTGGTGGACGCCCGCTGGTGGCGCCGCCAGTTGCGCAAGAAGGTCAAGCGCGCCTTTGAAGCGGGCAATATCCGCCTGGGCTACGTGAACTATCGCGGCGAACCCTACGCCAGCAATGACGCCGTGCTGTCGCGCCTGGCGCAGAACCGCCGCAACGCGGCAGCGCTGGCCGCTACCCTGGTGCAAAACGAGAACGGCCAGCAATTCAGCATCGCCGAGCTGGCCGAGAAAACCACCGCAAACAAGGCCATCCGGCGCGGTGAGTTGATGTTGCGTATCAACGGCTTTGAACAGATCGCCCGCGAGTGCGGCGACCAAGGCATTTTCATTACCTGGACGTGCCCATCGCGCTTTCACGCCATGCAGCACAGCGGCAAGCCAAACGACAAGTTCGACGGCTCCACGCCGCGCGAGGCAAACGCCTACCTGGGCAAGATGACATCGCTGTGCCGCTCTGCACTGGCGCGCCGTGGCATCGGTCTGTACGGCTTTCGCATCGCCGAGCCGCACCACGATGGCTGTCCGCACTGGCATTTGCTGCTGTTCGTGCGCCCGACAGCAAAATACAAGACGGCCCACCTGCAGGACGTGGCCGGCCGCGCCATCCGCATCATGAAGCGCTACGCCTGGCGCGTGGACCGTGGCGAGCCGGGCGCCTTCGCGCGCCGCCTGGACGTGAAACGCATCGACTGGGCCAAGGGCAGCGCCGCCGGCTACATCGCCAAGTACGTGGCCAAGAACATCGACGGCGTGGCCGACCACAAAACAAAGGAAGGCTATGTCGTCACGGCCGACACCGAAGGCGACGTCGAGCTGACGCCATCGGCGCGCGTCGAGTCCTGGGCCGCGTGCTGGGGCATCCGTCAATTCCAGCAATGGGGCGGCGCGCCCGTCACCGTCTGGCGCGAACTGCGCCGCATCGAGGAAAGTATGCTCAATGAAGCCCCGGCCGCCATGCGCCGCGCCTGGGACGCCGTGCAAAAGATCGACGGCGAAAAGCGCGCCTGCTGGGCCGAATACCTGCGCGCCCAGGGTGGCGCTCTGGTGCCGCGCAAGGAACTGGTCGTCACCCTGGCCAAGGACGAAAAAACCGTCATCGGCCGCTACGGCGAAACCCAGCGCATCACGCCCTACGGCGTGCGCTGCAGCGATCTGATCGGCGTGGTCTTCAAGTCCGTGCGCCATACATGGACGCCGGTACTGGCCACAGGCGCTCGCGGGGTAGCTGTTGGGGTTGCCGTTCCTCGGACTCGTGTAAATAACTGTACGCACCCCGACCGCCCTGCCCCCCGGATCGCAGCCCCGACATCGTGCGGGCGATCTGTGATGAAGAGCGAACTGCGATTTGGGCTTGTGCAGCACACAACAATCTATGCCCATTCCCCGGATCCCGGGCGACCAAGAAAAGATCGATTTGCTTTTCGAAGTGGCGAGGCTAAACGCCTGCCCCTACCCGCGCGTGATCGTCACCGATTCGTCTTCCACAAGAGGAAATGCCACATGAGTACCTTTTCCGTGACCGTTCGCACGCAAACCGAACGCTTTGAATACGCCGCGATTGCCGCTTCCAGCGGCGATGCGATCCAGGCCGCCCTCGACCACTTCGGCGTGTGCGGCGTTACCGCCAAACTGAAAGGAGCACCGCAATGCTGACCACCCTGAGCAATTCACCGCGGCAAATCGCCCTGGGCGACCGCGTGACATTCGATACCGATGAAGGCTACCAGGCCGGCACCGTCAACGACTTGCGCCGTGACGTAGGCAATGGCGAGCTGCACGCCTGGGTGGAGCTGGACCACCAGTGGCCCGGCATGTTCCGTGCGGTGCCCCTGGCGGCCATCGAGGCGACCAAGAAGGCAACCGCGCCCATCGGGTGCTCAGCATGACAACGGCATCCCCCGCCGAGGAAGCGGATTACAAGGAATTTTGTCGATTGCGCGATTACCGCAAGCCAGGCGCTGAGGTGCCGAAATACACGGAGGCCGAAGCTTTTGCTTTGGCGGTACAAAACGATTCCAAGAATAGGAAGAAGAAATGCTTCGCTACATGACCATACCGAAGTTTTCTACCGAGTCGGGTTACACGCCCGACGCGATCAGAACAAAGATCCGGGACGGGATCTGGCCGAAAGACGCCGTCTGGATCAAGGCGCCAGACAATCGAATTTTAATTGACGTGAAAGGGTATGAATCATGGGTAGAGACGGGCGAGGTGTTAAAGCTGCATCGGAAAGCAGCATCGAAATCACCTTCATGTATCGCGGCACCAGGTGCCGGGAAAGGATCGCGCTCAAGCCCACCTCCGCTAACCTGAAACGGGCCGAGAACCATCGAGCGGCGATCCTGCACGCGATCGCCACCAACAGCTTTGACTATACGGCCACATTCCCGCAATCGTCCAATGCGGTCAAGTTCGCCGACCAGGTCGGCGACGTGCAAACCGTCGAAGCGTTTCTGGATAAGTGGCTGGACAGGCAGAAAAAGCACCTCAAGGCCAGCACGTACAACGGCTATCGCAAGATCGTCGTCGGTCAGCTGATCCCCTGGTTCGGCACCATCATGCTGTCGGCGCTGCGCAAGAAGGACGTGCGGGCGAAGCTGGAGCCCATGAACGCGACCAACAAGACCATGGCCAACATCCAGAGCGTGCTGCGCAAGGCGCTGGACGACGCGATAGAGGACGAGCTGATCGAAGTCAATCCACTGGCGCGCTGGTGCTATTCCAAAGTCGAGGCACCGCAATCCAAGGACGATATCGACCCGTTTACGAAGGAGGAGCAGGCGGCGATTCTGGCGCAGGCTACCGGCCAGGGGCGCAACCTGTTGCAGTTTGCCTTCTGGACAGGCCTGCGCACGTCTGAGCTGGTGGCACTGGATTGGGCCGATGTGGACTTCGTGCGGGGCGTTGTGATGGTGACGCGTGCCCTCACTCAACACTCCAAGGCTGCAGAAAGCACCAAGACGAACGCCGGCCGCCGCGAAATCAAGGTGCTGGAGCGTGCGCTGCATGCGCTGCAGGAACAAAAGGCGTTCACCTGGGCGAAAGGCGAGGAAGTCTTTCAAAATCCACGCCTGGAACGGCGCTGGGAGGGAGACCAGCCGATCCGCAAGACTTTATGGACCGGCATCCTGCAAAGCGCGGGCGTCCGGTATCGCAATCCCTATCAGACACGACACACCTATGCCAGCATGATGCTCTCGGCCGGCGAACACCCTATGTGGGTGGCAAAGCAGATGGGGCATGCTGACTGGACAATGATTGCTAGGTATACGGACGGTGGATGCCGGATGCCGATCAGACTGCAGGGTCAAAAGCAGAAAGTGTTTTCGGCATTTAACAATTAGGTCGATTGTCCTGTTTCTATTCAAAATTACTTATCTCAACTAAGTGATTGAAAACTCCCAGCGCGGACTAACCTAAGCTAACAGAGTCTAGGAATCATAGACTCTTTTCAGCTTTACCACCAAGCATCCGCTTGACAGCAGGACTATTAAATGCGCGCAAACGCCTGACTAATAATTCTGCTAGGATCAGCATCTTTCGAAATAAAAAGCGGAAATCCATCTATTTCTAGAATTTTACTGGCAATAGAAATTACCAGAAAATCTTCCTTAACTTCAATATTAAATATTTTTGAACGATCTCCCAATATTGTTCTAGCTAGCACATTAAAATCTCCAACATACGTACCCGCTTTAAACCTTGCATGTGCTGGTGCAGCAACAGCAAGCAATAAATCTCTCAAGGCATCAGCTTCACATATAGGTTCAGAATTTGAAGAAAACTTTATGCACCGCAGTATATCTGCATATGGTTCTTGAAGCGATTCCTTATCGATTTGATTGATGTATTCCATTTCATCTGCTGCTGCACTTGGCTTCCCAATTGAAGTGAACTGATCTGATTTCTGGTAGTAGGACTCTATCGATCCTCTACGCAGAAAGAAAAGTCCTGATTTCTCCAGCATATCCAGAAGTGCACTCATTCTCATTTTCATAGACACCCACTCTTCATCTTTTGCTAATGAGACTAGGCTGCTATCAATAGTGGTGAAGAGTGTACAGAAAGCTGCTCGACGTTTAGCAAGCTCATCCTCCCCGGATTTTCTGTTTAACCAATACGGATGCAACTCAGCAAGTGCTGAAATTTCAGGCCAACGACTATAAACAAGTTTGCAGAAGTCGCCATAAATACCATTTGCCATTGCAGTTGCTGTGGCAAACCCAATACTTTTTGCAACCCTATTGGCCGAATCGCAATCAATTAAAAACTGATTAACTAACTCAAGACCGTCAGCAATTCCATCGGCATCAGCTAGCGACACTGGCGCTTTTCCAAGTAATCGAAGTAATTTCGCAACAACTGGCATTTGCCCCTTGCCAATTACGGGAAGCAGTTGCGACCCGGCAGCTTCCAAATGCATATCGGCTTTATTTGAGAGAGCACTACATATCATTGCATCTGATGGCCCCTCAACTAAAAGAGGCTGTTTGCAAAATAATGAAAGCTTATGCTCTTGACCAAGTCGAGCGATTAACCCCTGAACTTTCCTATTCTTTAACTCTCCAGCATCTGGATCAATTTGAATAGGGTTAGAATTTAGGTCATAGCAAAAGACCAGTGACAATAAGTCGTCGGGACGAGAAATCTGAACCATTTCAGTTGAGTGCGTTGCAATGATCACGATTTTCTTATTCCCGCCTTCAGACGGATGTCCGGCGACACCAATAATCTCTTTCAGAAGAAATGCTTGCAATTGTGGATGTAGTGAAACCTCTGGCTCATCTAGCAAAAGCACTCCCACTTCATCATCATATAGCGCAGATAAAACTCCTACGAGTTGCATTAATCCGGAGGCTTCACGCCCTGATGAGTAAGGTTCAGCTGCGATATCAAGACGAGAGAACAGGATCTTTAGATGTCCTGCATCCCATTCAATCAACAGATCTCGATTGAAGAGTTTTCGAAGGCGTTCCTGAATTTTCACTAGAATATCAGCACGTTGGGCCAAAGTCTGAAAATCGCCACTGATTGTCTCGGTTTGATGCCGTCTTGCTGAGTCGCTTTTGCTTCCATAGATTGCATGCTCGTACCGTGGAACGCCGCCACGGTGACCGTCGTAATCGGACCTATATTGCTCCAGCATTCCCATTCGCCCTGCCGATAAAAAACGAACTTTCTTGCCTACAGCCAGCTCTACAAAGCTATTCTTGAGACCGCGAAGAATATGCGTTTTACCTGAGCCGTTTGGCCCAAGAAGGACAGTGAGGCCCTTATGAAGAGTTAAATTTCTTGTCAACTTACCATTGTAGCTGCTTACGATTGATGTAATTTTTAACGGAAAGGTCACAGCTAGTGCTCCATATAAAAAATGAAGGGACGTTCGAATTTTTGCAGTACTCCAGTATAGTGTTGCGAGCAATAATTTCTCGATGCGATAAAATTCTGGCTTCGAACCAACGGCTACCCTGAATGCAAGATTGCTTACATTTTGACAGCAAAACCCTCAAAATACCTGAAAAATCTAAGTTTACGGTAGGTTCGATTCCCGCCGTCTCCACCACTGAATAAATAAAAGGGCTTCCCCGTTTTGGCGGGGAGGCCCTTTTTATTTATTCCATGCATGCAGAACGCGGGCGTCGAATCCGCGTCCGGTACGGGCGCGGGGGTTTTGCGGGGCCTTCGGCGAGCGCAGCTCGGCGCCGCAAAACCGGGTTGCGCCTGCAAACGCAACCCTCTCCGATTCTTCCGGCTAGCTCTTGCGCCGCAGGCGGTTTTTCCTAACAACAACCTTAGCGGCTCAGACTGTGTGCGAATGCCGGACCTGACCCTCGCTCCGTGACCCTCGCTCCGCTCGCTCCATCAGGGGCCAATGATATAGTGGCGGGAATGTACACACTGAAGGAAATCGCATGAAAAACGACGCAAGCGCTCGCCCGCAAACAAACCAGGCACCGGCCAGACTCAGCAAAGGGGACTTCGTCACCGCACTGCGCAAGCTGCTGAAAGAAGCAGGAAAGGCCGGCGAGACCAGCGTGGACGTCCGCGCTGCGAACCTGCACACCGACGTTGGCGTTTATCCCGCGCGCGGCCACTCGATGCCGACCTGTTGCACGGTAATGTATGAAGAGATGCAGCCGGGTGACGAGATACTGCTGACGCCACCCGGCGGCAAAGGACCTACGCTGCTGGTACGGTATAAATTCCCGCGCTGAGGATCGCGGCCTTAGGCTACTGATGGCGATTCGCAGCGCTAATCGGCTCCGTCCGCTTCCACCCCACACGTCCGGGCAGGCCGGACTTCATAACAGCGACCTCGGCAGCCCAGTCTCATTGTGTTTTCGGGTCATGACGATTGATGGCGCCTGGACTGCGACAGTTTCGGCGTCGTTACCGCCATCAGTATTGCTTGATACGGCCACTTGGACAGAAAAATCCCATGCATCAATGCAGCCGCGCCGAAGGCGTCGAATTGAATGGTTCAGATCTCTTATAGAACATAAAATACGCAAATGGCACAAAGTAGAACACTAGCCAGTGCCCGGAGAAACCACGCACTTGATTTACCTTGAAAGTGGAATACTCCACGGCGGTCAGTTCGCGAATGAAATTTCCACGGTTCAATAGCACAAATTTCCCGTCAACGATCGAAGGATTGCCGCCCGCCGCTTTCATCATGAAGAGTGCAAAATTCACCAATGCGTAAGCAGAAATACAGAGTCCCAGTCCGACCACCCACTTTGGAAAAGCTGCGCGTAGTTCAGCGAACGTTGGTTTGGGGCCGAGTGACTTTCGACTGGAGAAGACAAACGGAATGAACACAACGAAAATGCCGACGTGCAGCCACCAGATCGCAGGAAACTTATCAGGCACATTGACTCCCATCAATGCCGCAATGTGCACAATCAGTGCGCTTGCAAAGCCAATTAGTGAGGCAAAGCCAAGAGTTTGGTTCATAGAATCGGTTTGCATATAGCGTAAAGATGTCGGTCTGCAACTAAATTCATAAGTGATGCAACTTCATAAAGTATATTAACTGTCCGGCTTACGTCCTGTGAAAAAAGGCCAAGCAAACACCACAATGCCTGCAACGGCACATCCGGCCAGGCTAACGGCGACACCAAAAATGTACCACGCCACATCGACTCCGTGACTGTAGAGCGTTCCGACAAATAGTCCACTCACTAGCCAGACTAACGCCGCTAATTTAAGCAGAAAATATTTTACTTTACCGATGGGACGATTAAGCCGCATTTGTTGAATAGCGGCCATGCCCATGACTAAACAAGCCACACCAGCCGCAATTATCAAGCGTGAAAACGAATGCTCCATGTCGCAACCTGACTTGTAGCTGAGCCAGCGGGCCCAGAGATTAAAACAGCGAGGGGCTTAAATCCAGCAGCCAATTATCGCTTGCCACTACGTCGCCGGCTTGAGTCTGCACTACGGAACCTGTGCGACCAGACGAATTGGCGAGTGTCCGCCCCAACGCGGATCTTTCAGCGATGGTACGGTTGCCACAAAGACGCCTTAGAGACAGCCCTAAAGATAAATGGACTGTCCCGTGGTGGCGGCCTGCCGTGCGAGCGATTGAAAATCCTTCAAGAGCGGTCGCAAATCTGCTGCATTACAGTCGATCTCTTCAATTTTTGCCCATTGCTCTGATGCGCTCTCCAACCCATCCGCACTTGAGTTTGCGAGAAGGCTCGTCAGCTCGTCCGGAAAACGGTAAAGCCACGACTCACCGTCCTCCCCAACGTAGATGTCTTCAGGCATGTGTTTTTCTATATCCCACTCCCTGCGTTCCAAAATGGCCCAAATTAACCGAACACCAGCTTAAAGCTAATGTAATTAGTAAATATGCTATATTTAATGATACTAAAAATTGGGACACTCATGGCCGGTGAAATCATACGCTAGGGTGACCCGACAAGCCATGGCGGCGTTGTGCTGGAAGGCTCGACGACGGACATATGCCTGGGCCAGGCCATCGCTTATATCGGACACAAAGTTCAATGTCCCAAGTGCAAAGGCATCTTCCCCATTGCCGAGGGCGTCCTCACCACGATCCTGTACGGGAGGGGCGTCACCGTGGCAGGCATGAAGACCGCTTGCGGCGCGACTCTCAACCCTACACAGTTTACCGATACGGTGGAGTGGAGCAGCGGCGACGCGGGTGCGGGGTCCTCGAAAGCTGCCGCCACCCCGGCACTGGTGGCTGCTGCTGGTGCCGCAGCCTCGGCTTTGGCAAAATTCCCGGACGATAGCCCGGATGAACAGATACGGGTCGTTGATCACAAGACGGGCGAGCCGATCCCGGAACTTGCCTATTACATCGAAGCTCCCGATGGTTCAGTCTACACCAGCCTCACCGATGAAGATGGTTTATGCGAACGGGTGGCGACCTACCAGCCAGAGGAATTGTCCGTTTATTTTGGCGAAGACGCCGAAAAGAAAAAACAGGGGGCATGATGCTCGACAAGGTCAAGACTAACTATGAAAAGGAGTCCGTCGTTCCCGTCCCCTACAAACGTAAAGTTCGCTTACTTTTATGGGGTGGCGCAGCAACACCAGGCGACAATAGCGCCGGGCCACTCGCAATGTCATCAAAGCTTACAAAGCAAGCGACAAGTCCAGCACCATTGAGCAGCACCAGATCCGGGTGGCCCAAGACATTATCAAGCATCACGGCGGACTTCTCGACGCAACTTGCCAAAGCGGGCAAGTCTGCGTCCGTTGTTATCGGTCACGCCGACCAGGCCAACCCGAACATCAATGGCGGCGGCGAAAAAAATAGTGAGCAGGATTACAGGCATGGCCAGCGAGTTATCTTCAGCAAAGGCAAGATTATCCAAGTCACCAAGCAGAAGCGCCATCTGGCCGAACGCGATCTCGAAGCATTGGCAAAGAAATCCCAACCATGAAAATTGCTCGCCTGCTTTCCTCCAGTTTCCTCGTGCTGGCAGTGGCCCTCGTCGCTTATGGTCTTTTCGGCTTCTCCCGTTTTGCCTGGTACACCGGCGCATACTATGATGAGCGCATGATCTTGTTCGATCACGGCTTCTATCCTTTTGCGTGGGGTATCGCGCTGCTGCTGATGGGGCAGATCGCCCGCTTGCACCATCGTCGACCGGCGATGCTGCTCGCCGCTGGCGCCGCCCTGGCGCTGCTTCTCTGGAAGCGTGCAACAGTGCCCGCTCCTATCGCCAATCAGCAACTTTTCCCGGATCCAGCTTTACTCGAGGGACTGATTGTTACCGCTGTCGTGGTCATCGTCCTGGCACTGATAGACCGTCCCATCGAGCAAGCCATCCGCAAGGCTCTTGCCCGTACCCGGTGATCCCGGGGGCCAGATCCACTCGGATACGATCTCGGCATGAAAAAATCATTGCTACGATATGAGTTGCTTAATAGCCCTTCGATACTTTGCTACCCGCTCCATATCCTTCTGCGTCGGCTCCTCTATCCTCGACAAGTCACTATTCTCAGCCAGATCCGCCAGCTTGACGGCCTTGCCGACCGGGTTCAAGGCCGCGCGGGCGATGAAGTCCTCGTATGATTCGCCCTCGACCTTGGTCACGGCGCGCACGCCGTCGATGACTTCCGGGAAAATCCTTCGTGCGCCAGGTCGTCGAAGGTGACTTTGCCGTCGCTGTCTTCCACCACGTCATGCAGCACGGCGACGATCTGCTGGGCGCCGGGGGCGACGCGCAGCATCACGCGCAAGGGGTGCAAAATGTACGGCGCGCCGCCCTTGTCTGTCTGGCCGGCATGGGTGGCGGCGGCGATTTGAATGGCGCGCTCGAGGGTGCCGCGACTTGCGTGTTGACTCATGTTCACTCCTTGTTCACTCCAGGTTGATTGATGTGTCCGCTGCACGCCAGCCGCGGCGCTGCAAGTGGCACACGCTGCTGCACAGCAAGGCTGGCACCAATAAATTGAGGACCGGGACGAGCATCAGCAAGCACAGCAGCAGGCCCAGGGCAACAATCGCCGGACGCTGCTCGCGGCGCAGCGCCGCTTGCCGATCCGCGCCAAGCACACCTTCGGCCGCCGCGCCGTAGATCGCCTGGACGTTCCAGGCCAGCAAGTACGCAATCAGTACGCACATGGCCCACACGGGGATCAGCAGGGAAAGCAGCAGCAACAGGCGCCGCCGCCAGGCGGGGCGCGCGGCGGATAGTTGCACGCCGGCCGGCGCCTGCCACGCGGCATAGCGGCGCGCCGCCACGGCCTTGGCGCGTTCCAGCAACAGCCAGCGCAGCGGCAAGCGCGCCGTGCCGATGGCACCGACGATAAAGACCATCACGTAGAAAAATGCAGCCAGCGCCAGCAGCGCCAGGGCGATCTGGCCTATCGACAGCATGGCTTTGGCGGCGCTGCCCAGACCGCCGGCGATATTGCCCATCTGCGAGATGGTGGCCGGCCCGTTGGCCAGTGTCCCGACGCCATCCATCACGCCCAGGCCCAGCAAGCCGGTGACGGACACCAACGCCAGCATGGCGCCGAGTTCGACAAAAAAACGGCCGAAATAGCTATACAGTCCCAGCCACAGCGCCACGACCGCCATGCACCACAGCGCGGAGCGCCACCACAGTCCCCCATGACGAGTATCGCGCAGCCCCAGGCCGACGCACGTGAAGGCTTGCCGCCAGGCCAACAGCCAGGTTTGCAATGTTTTTGTCACCTTCGGGGCATGCTCCGCAATCAAGGGGCGGATACGTCGATCCGGATGTTGCCGATTGTACATGGACAAGGCTGGCGCACGCGCAGCGCAGGGCAAACCCGACGCAGCGCCATCAGCCTTCATCAAAGGCTATCGAAACGCCAAAGCCGTCGCAGCCTGCTCGGCACTGTCGCAAGCAGACGCATAGCAGACCCGGTTTCTCCCCGATGCCTTGGCCTTGTAGAGTGCCTTATCCGCGAGCTCAACCAACTCGACCGCCTGGTTTTCCAGGTACGTCGGCATCAACGCCGCCACGCCGACGCTGGCCGTCACCACGCCGAGAGGATTGCCCCGATGCTCGATTCCCAGCGATTGCATGGCCTGGCGGACGTCTTCCGCCACCCTCAATGCGCCCGGCAGATCCGTCCCCGGCAATAAAATGACCATTTCCTCGCCGCCATAGCGTGCCGCAAGGTCGCCCGGCCTGCGCATGCTGTAGGCCACCACTTTGCCGAGTTTTCTCAGGCATTCGTCACCGGCCACATGACCATAGATATCGTTGTATTGTTTAAAGAAGTCGACATCGATCAACACCAGTCCAAGTGAGCTATTTTCACGCTGCGCACGGCTGAACTCGGCAAGCAGCGACTGATCGAAGTGGCGCCGGTTCGCCAGCCCTGTCAATCCATCCTGGCTGGCAAGGCGGGCCAGGGTTTCATTGATCAATTCCAACTCGTTGCGCGCCTCGACCAGTCCTGCCTCGCTTTTTACCCGCAAATCGATCAGCCGCACCACGCGGTATCCGATAAACGCGATCAACAGTACCAGCATCCCGCCCACGGCGTTTTGCATCAACGTATCGAGGCGCCATGCAGCGAGGACTTCATCCTGTGACAATGCGGCAGAGACCACCAGCGGATATTCTTCGACTCTTCGATAGCTATTGATACGCGTCACGCCATCGACTCTCGACTTGATCACGGCCGTGCCGACGGGGCTTTTCGGTAAATAATCATGAAATAAGGGAAACTGAGAAAGATCGCGCCCCAGCAAACTCTCATCGAATGGCCTGCGCAATAAAAGAATACCCGCGCGATTCGCAATGAAAATGGCGCCCTTTTCGCCTATCGCAAAACGTTCATAAAACAGCCTGAAATAATGCATATCGATGGTCGCCAGCACCACGCCGCCGAAACTTCCGTCAGGCATATTGATCCGCCGCGACACGGTAACAATCCAGTGTCCCGTCGATTTGCTGCGCACGGGAGGACCGACATACGGCCCCCGGTCAGCATGCGTTCGATGGTAGTTGAAATAATCGCGATCGGAATTATTCAGATTGCTCAACAAGGTTTTCTGAGAGTTCACGAGCCAGCTGCCATCGCTGGCATAGACGAAGATGCCGTGCAGTTGCGGCAGCTCGGCTACGCGGGTGACCAGCAATTTATGGATGCGAGCCAGTTCAAGATCGGAGACACCATCTGTTTCCACCCGCTCCACCAGGCCGACCAGCACCGTATCGGCCTCCTTGATGGTGTCATAGGCATGCTGGGCAACGGATTGCGCCAGGTTGGCACTTTCACGGGCAGCTTCATGCAGTTGCACTTCCCGTGCACGCAAGGTCATCCATAACTGGGTCGCCAGGAGCGACAGGCACACCAGCACGACAAATGCGATCGCCAGCGGCAGCAAGGAAAATCCCCGGAAGCCCGCTCCCAACAATCGTGGCGGCAAGCTGCGTGACCTGGTCATGGATACACTCCCGGTTTGATATCCGGCAAAGTGTGCACCAAATAGGCAGCGACATACTCACACTTCGTCACAAAAGAATGGATATACGCCCATTACGTAAAGACAAACTGGCAGGCCAGTCCGCACGCGTGTCGCGCTTTGATGACGTGTATGACCGGAACGCCACCATCAAATTGATACGCCTGTTTCTGCAACATCCCATGGTCACCAAGGTCTTCTTTAACGATGGCGAGGTGCAAAAGACGATCGCCGGTGGGCGAGTCCGGTCTCTGCAAGGGCACGATAACCATCTGCACATTGAAATCAGAGAGCACTGATGAATACTCGGCTTGCATGCTGCACCATGGCGCTCGCGCTATTCTCACCGTCGCAAGCCGCTGACAAGCAGCCGGTCTGGAATGGCGAACCACGGCCCTTGCGGGGTGACTATCAGATCTATGGTGGAACCTTGTCCGAAATGCTGCCGCCCACGCGAAACGACCGAAAAGTGGCAATCATGGACAAAGGGGAATTGGCACGGGAACTATTTACCCAGATCGGGCCCGACGTGAAACAGGAGCAGGCATGCAGCTCCTCGGCAGACTACCGGGAGCTGCGCAGGGGGGACATTACCTGCGCTCATACAAAAGGAGCAGCATACGCATGCTATTTCGGACTCGATCTGCGTACGGGAAAAGGAATGCATGGAGCGATCTGCTAGCCTGAATTTTGCCTGACTTTGGTAGAACCAAGGCCAGGCACATGGCGCTGCAGCCCTCCTACCTTCGACTCAACGGCACATACTCGCCCGGCAAGCCCGCCGCCTCCAGCGCATCGGCGAACGCCAATAGAAACTTCGCCGGGCCATGTTCGGACACCAGCAGGGAGGCGCCCTTGTGGCGCAGCAGTTTCAATACCTCTTGCTGGTGCGCCTGGTATTCCTGCGAATGGCCGTAGAACGTTTGATACATCTCAAGGGTTTCCATGGCCTTGGCGGCCAGGATGAATTCGGGTTTGTCCATGATGTCTCCTCGTTGTTACTGCCAAAACCACGAAAAAAACCTGCAGGACGTGCTGTCGCGTGCCGGTCGCACTGCCTTGCGGCAACCACATCCGTATTTCCATCATACGCCTCAAGCCGGCCGTTGCGCCGTCCTGCCGTGCATCTTTTTCTCTCCCGCCCGTCCGGCACCATTCCTGCTGTGCGCACGCTAGCCGTGTGGTTCCGCGCATGGCATCATGCGCGTTGCCCATACACTCCAACGACACATGGACCAATATCACTTCCTCGTAGGCGAATTCAAGAAAAATTGCCCCTTTATTCCCTCCACGGCCAGCGCGCAGCTGTTCGCCTGGTTCGCGCACATCGGCGAACCCGTCGAGCGCTACGGTAACAAGCGCGGCAAGATCGTCAAGTTCTCACAGCGAAATTACGAGAAGATGCTGTTCGCGCCAGAGACCAACAGCATCGGACTGCTTTCGCCGCGTATCGTGCCGCCCGACGAAGCTGACGAGGCCGTCAACTGCGACGCGCAGGCCATGTATTCGTCAGACTCGGAGCTGGTTCTGTCCATACGCGCCAGCAAGCTTGCGCTGGCGCCGCTGTTCGACGGTGCGCGGGCCATACCCGGCCTGTTTGAGCATTGCGAGTACGTGTACTGCTACGCTGAAACGCAGGGCTATGGCACCGGCTACGCACTCGGCTACCGGCAGCTCGATGAGGCCCATCCGATGACCTTTGGCACGCCTTGCCCCGCAAATAACTGGGCCGCCATCAAGCGGCGCGGGTTGCAAGATGCGCACCTGCGCGATGTCTATCCCATCAATGGTTTCACGCAAGCCAGGCTGGATGCGCTGCCGCCCGGGCGCCGGCAAGCGCTGCGCGCTGCGATGCAAGCCCATGGCCGCTGTGAAGAACATGCCGGCTGGATCTTCTGGTACTTGCAGCCCGGGGAACTGGAAGCGGCCCGCGCCGCACTGAACGCACACGCCATGCTGGGCGCCTACATCAACCACCGAAGCTCATGAGCACACATTTCTCGCTGCACTGTTATCTGCAGGACGAGGCCGCAGAACGGCCCCTGCCCTGTTCCGACGTGACCATCCAGGCCGACCCGGCCACCTTGCGCGCCATTGCCCATTTTCTGCTGGCCAGCGCGGACGCGTTTGATCTGGCGCAAGACCGGGCCGGCATGCACGCCCATCTGCAAGACGAGTGGGAAGGCTGGCAGGACGACTTCCCCGACCTCGTCGTCGTGGCGGCCTGAGGTGAGGCTGAGAATGGCGCCCCGCTTGCTGCGCGTCGGGTAACATACGCCACCCTTGCCATACAGAGAACCTTGATGCCCGATTTCCGAACCGCCCTGCCGTCGCTGCGCGCCGCCGTGCTGGCCGCCGCGCTGGCCAGCCTGTCCGCCTGCGCCAGCCCGCCCGCGCACGAAACGCTGTTCCTCGCCACCACCTTGACCGCCCCGCATTCCTTTACCAAGGGCATCGAAGGCCCGGCCGTCGATGCGGACGGCAATATCTATGCCGTCAACTTTGCGCGCCAGCAAACCATCGGCAAGGTCAGCCCCGGCGGCGCTGGCGAGGTCTACCTGACCCTGCCCGGTACCAGCATCGCCAACGGCATCCGCTTCGGCAGCCGGGGGCAGATGTATTTGGCCGACTACATGGAACACACGATCTACCTGGTCGATCCGGCCACGCGCGCATTGTCCATCCACGCGCGCGAGCCGCGCATGACGCAGCCGAACGATATCGCCATCACGGCCGACGACGTGCTGTATGCGAGCGACCCGAACTGGAAGGAAAACACGGGCCGCGTGTGGCGCATCGCAGCCGACGGCACGGTGACCCTGGCGCTCGATACCATGGGTACGGCCAACGGCATCGAAGTGAGCCCCGATGGCAAGATTTTGTATGTAAATGAAAGCGTGCAGCGCAATATCTGGATGTATGACATCGCTGCGGACGGCAGTCTGAGCGGCAAGCAATTGCTGATCAAGTTCGACGATTTCGGCATGGACGGCATGCGCGTGGACGTCGACGGCAACCTGTACGTGACGCGCTACGGCAAGGGCAGCGTCGTCAAATTGTCGCCGCAGGGCCGCATCTTGCGCGAGATCAGCGTGCCCGGCGCCAAGCCCAGCAACATCACCTTCGGCGGCCCCGATGGCCGCACGGCCTACGTGACGGAAGTGGTGCAGGGACGGCTGCTGCAATTCCGCGTCGACCGCCCGGGCCTAGAATGGCAGCGGGCGCAGGAGCGCCGCAAGACCGAATAGCAAGCCACATGGTGCTGGCGGCGCATGGCGCGATGTCGGCTTACGCGCTTGCGCGCCAAGCCGACCTACTCTACACCACGATGCATGCGCAGGCTGGGTAGGTCGGGTAGGTCGGCTTAGCCGGAACGGCGTAAGCCGACGAACCAAATAGCAAGCCGACGTGGTCCCGCCATGCCACGATTGCTCAAGGAATTGAAGCAGCGCCTGAAGATGAGCTGAGGCTCAATATAAAACGTTCTTCGCTTCCGGCTGGTCGACATTGACCTTGGTGACGATCACCACGCCCGTGTTGACGAACGGTGCGACCTTCTTGCCTTCGATCAGGCTGACGAGGGTTTTCACGCCCAGCGCGCCCATCGAATACGAACCCTGCACGGCGGTCGCATACAGGGTGCCGTCCTTGACGAAGTTTTTCAGGTCCTCATTGCCGTCGAAGCCCACGGCGATCACCTTGCCGGCCTTGCCCGCCTGCGCGATGGCGCGGCCCATGCCCACGGCCGTCGGCTCGTTGGCGCCGAAGATACCCTTCAAGTCCGGATTCGAGGCCAGCACGTCGGTCGTCTGGTTCAGCGCCGTGGCCATCTGCGATTGCGAGTAATACGTGCCGACGATCTGCAGCTGCGAGTTCTTTTCGATGTAGCGCTTGAAGCCGCCCACCCTGCCCGTCTCGGAACCGGCGCCCGCCACGTACGACATCACGGCGATCTTGCCCGTCTTGCCGACCTGCGAAATGAGGGCCTTGGCGCTTTGCTCGCCGGCCGCTTCATTGTCGGTCGACAGGAAGGACTGGTAATAACGCTTGCCGCTGTCGGCCACCAGCGAATCGATCAGCACGACGGGAATCTTCGCTTCCCATGCCTTCTTCAGGGCCGGCACCAGCGCGTCCGGGTCCGACGCGGCCAGCACGATGCCGGCCACCTTGCGCGTGACGGCGTTTTCCACCATGCTGACCTGGTCGGCGATGGCCGATTCCGAGGCCGGCCCCTGGAAGGTCAGGCTGTAGCCCCTGGCGTCGGCGGCGCTGGCCGTGGCGCCCTTCCTGACGTTTTGCCAGTAGTTGGAATTGGTCGTCTTGACGATCACGGCGATCTCGCCCGGGGCGGCGAAGGCGGCGCTGGCGCTCAGGGCAAAGGCTGCGGTCAACAGACCGAGCAAGACGGTGTTGAAGGCTTTGAAGGTGTTCATTGTCGTCCTCATTTAATTATAGATTTGGTGGATTGACTTCATGGCGTACTGCTTGCTGCTTCAGGCGCGGTTGCGCTTCTGATCGATCCAGACGGTCAGCAGGATGACCAGTCCGATAATGATTTGCTGGATAAAGCTCGATACCCCGTTCATGTTCAAGCCGTTGCGCAGGATGCCGATGACGAAGGAACCGATGACGGTGCCGGAAATGGTGCCGATGCCGCCGATCAGCGAGGCGCCGCCGATGACGGCGCTGGCGATCGCATCGAGTTCGTACATCACGCCCTCGTTCGGCTGCGCCGTCACCAGGCGCGACATCAGCACGCAGCCCGTCAGGCCCGACAGGGCGCCGGACAGGGTGTACACCAGCAGGGTCACGCGACCCACCTTCACGCCCGACAGGCGCGCCGCTTCCGCATTCGAGCCGACGGCATAGATATGCCGGCCGAAGGTGGTGCGGCTGAGCATGATGGACACGGCCACGGCGATCACCACCATCAGCACCACCGGATACGGAATGCCGGGAAACACGACTTCGGGAAAGGTGCCGCCCGTGTCTCGCTCGATGCGCCACAGCACGCCGTTACCCAGTTCGCCGAACGACTCGCCCAGGCCGGAAATGGCGCGCGCGCCCGTCACCTGCAGCGCCAGGCCCCGCGCGATCAGCATCATGCCGAGGGTGGCGATGAAGGGCGGCAGTTTCAACTGCGTGATGCAAAAGCCGTTGACGGCGCCGCACATGGCGCCCACCACGACGCCGCCCAGCATGGCGACCGGCACGGGCACGCCGCTTTTCACCAGCAGCGCAGCGGCCACGCCGGCCAGCGCCAGCACGGAGCCGGAACTCAGATCAATGCCGCCCGTGATGATAACGCAGGTGGCGGCTATGCCCAGGTAGGCGATCGACGTCACTTGCAAGGCCACGCTCATGCCGTTGCTGACGGAGAAAAAGGCGTTGCTGGTCAGGGAAAACACCAGCAGCAACAGCGACAGGCTGCCCAGCGCGGCGAATTTTTGGATCAGTTCTTTATTCATTTTTTTAAGCTTTCTGTTTTTGGTGGACTGCCGTCTGGCCAGGAACGGGACTGGCTACGCGCCCCGACGCCAGCTGCATGATCTCTTCCTGCGACGACTCGCGCGTATTGACGATGCCGCTGATGCGCCCTTCATGAAACACGGCCACGCGGTCCGTCATGCCCATGATCTCGGGCAGCTCGGACGTGATCAGCACCACGCCGATGCCTTCCGATGCGAGCTTGTCGAGCAGCTGGTAGATGGCGAACTTGGCGCCCACGTCGATGCCGCGCGTGGGTTCGTCGAAGAAGATGATTTTCGATTCGCGGTACAGCCATTTGCTGATGACGATCTTTTGCTGGTTGCCGCCCGAGAGGTTGCGGGCGACCTGTTGCGAGGTCGGCGTCTTGATACCCAGCGCAGCGATGTACTGCTGCGCCACCGCCTCTTCCCTGGCGAAATCGATGAAGCCGAAACGGTTGGCCAGCGCCGAAACATTCGTCAGGGTCAGGTTGGCCGCCACCGACATGCGCACCGCCAGGCCGTGGCTCTTGCGGTCTTCCGACAGGTAGGCGATGCCGTGTCCGATGGCGTCGATGGGGCTGGTGATCGATACTTGCGTGTCGCCCAGGTGGATCGCGCCGCCGGTGAGCGGATCGGCGCCGAAGATGGCGCGCGCCACTTCCGTACGGCCAGCGCCCATCAGGCCGGAAAAGCCGAGGATCTCGCCGCGCCGCAAGTCAAAGCTCAGCGGGCCGAAGACATCCTTGCGGTGCAAATCGCTCACGCGCAGCAGCACTTCAGCCGTCGGCGTCGAGACGCGGTCGGGAAATTTTTCATCGAGGGTGCGGCCCACCATCCTGGCCACGATGGCGTCCAGCGTGGTGCTGGCAAAATCGTCGGTGCAGACGAATTTCCCGTCGCGCAGCACCGTCACCCTGTCGATGATGTGCTGCATTTCTTCGAGCCGGTGCGAGATGTAGACCACGCTCACGCCGTTGCGCTTGAGTTCATTGATGATGTCGAACAGCTGGCCCGTCTCGCTTTCCGTCAGCGACGACGTGGGCTCGTCCATGATCAGCACTTCCGTATTGAGCGACAGCGCCTTGGCGATTTCCACCATCTGCTGCTGCGCGCAGGACAGGTTTTTCACCAGCTGGCGCGGGTCGATGCGCAGTTTTAAACGGTCCAGCAGCGCCTGCGCATCAGCGCGCATCTTCTTGCGGTCGATGAAGATACCGCGCACCGGTTCGCGCGCCAGGAAAATATTCTCCGCCACGCTCAGGTGCGGGATCAGGTTCAGTTCCTGGTGGATGATGGCGATGCCGGCCGCCTCCGCATCCACGCTGCTGGCAAAACTGCACACCTTGCCCTTGTAGACCAGTTCCCCCTCGTCGGCCTGGTACACGCCGCTCATCACCTTCATCAGGGTGGACTTGCCGGCGCCGTTTTCGCCGCACAGCGCATGCGCCTCGCCCTTGCGCAGGCTGAAACTGACGTTGTCCAGCGCCAGCACGCCGGGAAAGCGCTTGCTGACCTTGTTCAGCGCCAGTATCTCTTCGGATTGATTCATGGTGTGTCTCCTCCACTCCACTGCCATAGGCCGGCGCGCCGATGTCTGAGCATCTTGGCGGCACGCCGGTCTGCTGCCGTATTAACTGTCGATCAGCTGCGGATTCCACGCATGCACGGTCTGCCGCTGTTCGCCGAGGCCTTCGATCCCCAGGCGCATGCTGTCGCCCGGTTTCAGGTACACAGCCGACGGCTTCTGCCCCATGCCCACGCCCGGTGGCGTGCCGGTGCTGATGATGTCGCCCGGGTACAAGGTCATGAAGCGGCTGATGTAGCTGACCAGGTTCGCCACGCCAAAGACCATCGTTTTGGTATTGCCGTCCTGGACGCGCTTGCCGTTCACTTCCAGCCACAGGCCCAGGTTTTGCGGGTCCGCCACTTCATCGCTTGTGACCAGCCAGGGGCCGATGGGGCCGAAGGTATCGCAGCCCTTGCCCTTGTCCCACTGGCCGCCGCGCTCGAGCTGGTATTCGCGTTCGGACAGGTCATTGACAACGCAGTAGCCGGCCACGTGCGACAGCGCCTCCGCTTCACTCACATAGCGCGCGGTGGTGCCGATCACCACGCCCAGCTCCACTTCCCAGTCACTTTTCTGCGAATCCTGCGGCAGCACGACGGCGTCGTTGGCGCCGATGATGGCGCTGGTGGCTTTCATGAACAGCACCGGCTCAAACGGCACGGCCATGCCCGATTCGGCCGCATGGTCGGCGTAGTTCAGGCCCACGCATAAAAACTTGCCCACGCCCTGCCAAGGCGGCGCGATGCGGCCGGGGTTGGCCACCACCGGCAGGCTGCCGATATCGACGGCGGCCAGGGCCGCCAGGCCATCCTTGCCCAGGGTCGCGGCCGTAATATCGGGCAGCACGCCGGACAGGTCGCGCACGGCGCCGTCAGCATCGATCAAGGCAGGTTTTT
This sequence comes from Janthinobacterium sp. C22, assembly GCF_057919405.1. Classification (NCBI taxonomy): domain Bacteria; kingdom Pseudomonadati; phylum Pseudomonadota; class Betaproteobacteria; order Burkholderiales; family Oxalobacteraceae; genus Janthinobacterium; species Janthinobacterium sp. C22. The sequence continues at coordinate 5,848,736 of NZ_CP193659.1, forward strand.
CAGCGCCCTTGGCGCCATAACGCATCAGTTTCATGTGGTTCTCTCGTTGTAGTGATTAATTTGACCAGCCGCCATCGATGACGTGAGTCATGCCGGTCGTAAAAGCGGATTCGTCGGAAGCCAGATACACGGCCAGGGCGGCGATTTCCTCTGCCCTGCCCACCCGGCCCATCGGCTGGCGGGCCACGAAAGCGGCTTGCACTTCATCGACACTCACGCCCGTCGCCGCCGCCTGGGCGGCAATGCGTTCCTTCAGCGAGGGCGACTCGATGGTACCGGGGCAGATCGCATTGCAGCGGATGCCGCGCGTGACGAAATCGGCGGCCACCGACTTGGTCATGCCCACCACGGCCGCCTTCGAGGTGCCGTAGATAAAGCGGTTCGGCGCGCCCTTCACGCTCGACGCCACCGACGACATATTGACGATGGCGCCGGCGCCCCTGGCCAGCATGCCGGGCAGCACGGCGCGCATCAGCCGGTACATGGAGCGGGCGTTGATGTCGAAGGAACGGTCCCAGGCCGCATCATCGCAATCGAGAATGGTGCCGCCATCGACGAAGCCGGCGCAGTTGAACAGGATATCGACGGGGCCGATCTCGCCGGCCAGCGCGGTGATCGCCGCGCCATCGGTCACGTCGAGCAGGCGGATGGCGCAGCCCGTCGCTTCCTTCAGCGCGTCGAGCTGGGCCTGGTTGATATCCGTGGCGATCACGGTGGCGCCTTCGCGCACGAACGCTTCGGCCGTGGCCCGGCCTATGCCCTGGCCGGCGGCGGTAAGCAAGGCGATTTTGCCTTGTAGTCTGGCGGTCATGTTGTCTCCTTTTATTTTTAACCCAACACCTTAACTGCTGGGGTCAGACCCGGCGGGTCTGACCCCGGATTCTTGCTAAGCAAGGTAGAAAACCTGCTCCATCATCGCCCAGTGCTCGCCCTCGGCGCGCGAGGCCAGCGGCTGCTGGCAGGGGGCGCAAAAGGTCCACCAGCGCTGCGTTTCCGGATCGGCGGCGATGGCCGCCATGTCGGCCTCAAAATCCTCGCCGTGGTATTCCCAGTAACCGAACAACAGGTTTTCCGGCTCGCGCAAAAAAATCGAATAATTGCCGACATGCGCGGCTGCCAGCTTGGCCAGCACCTGCGGCCAGACGGCGGCGTGCAGGGTCTTGTATTCCGCGATGCGGTCCGGCGCGATGCCGATGACCATGCCCATTCTTTGCATTTCAGCTCCTTTTTGTTGGCTTACGCCGTACCGGCTAAGCCAACCTACAGTTGGCATCGCGGTGTTTCGTAGGTCGGCTTAGCCGGCACGGCGTAAGCCGACAAGCCAGCCACCTCATTTAAGCCCATAAAACCGGCAAGCATTGAGGCCGAAAATATCGTCCCTGTCCTGCTGATCGATATGCGCCAGCAGCGCCTCGCTGGCGGCCAGCCAGGCCGCATAGCCGCCTGCCAGGTCGACTACCGGCCAGTCGCTGCCCCAGATCACGCGACGGGGGCCGAACACGTCCAGCACATGTGCGGCATAGGGGCGCAGCTCGTCCACGTTCCAGCCGGGCCGCGCTTCCGTCACCAGCCCGGACAGCTTGCAATGCACGTTCGGCAGCGCGGCCAGCTGCGCCATGTCTTCGCGCCAGCAGCCGAAGACGGCATCGGCGATCGGCGGTTTGGCCGCATGGTCGATCACGATGGGAAGCAGCGGATAATCGCGTGCGCAACGCAGCAGCGCGGGCAGGTGGCGCGGCAGCACCAGCGCGTCCAGCCGCAAGCCGTGTGCCGCCATGGCCGTCAACGCCGGCGCGAGTGCGGGATCGGCGATCCATGCATCGTCGTCGAGATCCTGCAGCATCGGGCGCAGGCCTTTGAGCTTGCCGTGCGATGCCAGGCGGGCAATCGCCGCCGGCGCATCCATCGCCAGCAGATCGGTCCAACCCACGACGGCGCGGATAAAGCTGGTCTTGTCCGCCAGCGCCAGCAGGTAATCGGTATCGGCGCACGACGGCAGCGACTGCACCAGCACCGTTCCAGCGATGCTATGTTCGGCCAGCAGGGGCGCCAGGTCGGCGGGAGCAAAATCGCGGTGGATGGCGGCCAAGGATGGCGGCGGCCAGCTGCCGCCGCGCGCGGCCAGTTGCCAGAAGTGCTGGTGGGCGTCGATGCGCATCATGCGGCTCCCTTGGGCACGGGTGCGCGCGCGTCGATCAGGCCAGCTTCCTGCAAGGCCGTCCACAAGGCGTCCGGCAAGGGCGTGGCGAACCAGTCGAGGTTTTGCCGCAGCTGCGCCAGGTCCTGGCCGCCCGGGATGCAGGAAACGACGGCCGGATGCGCGAGGGGAAACTGCAGGGCGGCGGCCTGCAGCGGCACGTTGAATGCGCGGCAGACGGCGTCCAGGCGCGCCACGCGCTGGAGTATCGCGGCCGGCGCATCGGCATAATTGAATTTGCCGTTCCCGGCCAGCACGCCCGAGTTGAACGGGCCGCCGATCACGATGGCGTTGCCGCGTTCCACGCACAGGTCCAGCAATGGCGACAACGAAGACTGCTCCAGCAAGGTGTAGCGGCCGGCCAGCAGGGTGCAATCGAGGTCGAATTCCGCCATCGCCCGCAGCACGATCTCGCATTCGTTGACGCCGAGGCCCACGGCCTTCACCTGGCCGCCGGCGCGCAGTTCATCGAGGGCGCGAAAGCCGCCGCCGGTCGTCAGCTGGCGCCAGTATTGCTGCTCGCGTTCGCCATGCGTGGCCTTGCCGATATCGTGCACGAACAGGATATCGATGCGCTCGAGCCCCAATCGCTGCAGGCTGTCGTCGTGCGAACGCAGCACGCCGTCATACGTGTAGTCGTAATGGGGGCGGAACGGCAGCGGCGCGGCAAAGCCGTCGTCGCCGGGGCGCACGCAGGCGTCGGGCCGCATCAGCCGTCCCACCTTGGTGCTGACGACAAAGCGGTCGCGGGGCCGCTCGCGCAGCGCCGCGCCGAGACGGTGCTCGGACTGGGTATAGCCGTAGAACGGCGCCGTGTCAAAGAAGCGCACGCCGGCGTCCCAGGCGCCATCGAGGGTGGCGCGTGCCTGCGCGTCGCTGACCGGCTGGTACAAACCGCCGAGCGGCGCGCAGCCCATGCCGATGCAGGGCAGCGACAGGCCGCCACGCGGCACGCTGCGCAATTGTGTGACATCCATGAATCCGGCCCTCAAGCAGCGCGCAAGGGGAAGCATCCTGGCCCCACCGCGTCGAATTGTTTATAGGTCAGCACGAACTCCTGGTGGCCCAGGTCTTCCGAGCGGCTCAGTTCTCCGTTGGCCACGTTCAGCACGGCGGCGACGATCTCCGCGCCCACCTCTTCCAAGGTGGCTGCGCCCGTGAGGATCTTGCCGGCGTTGATATCCATGTCGTCGGCCAGGCGCTCGAAGGTTTGCGGATTGGCGCACACCTTGATGACGGGCGAAATCGCCGAGCCCACCACGGAGCCGCGTCCGGTCGTGAACAAGGTGATGTGGGCGCCGCAGGAAATGAGTTCGACGATTTCCGCGTTGTCCGACACGTTCGGGAAACCGAAGCGCGGCTCGCCGTCCGGCACCACGTCGAGCAGGTACAGGCCGCCGCCGGCCGGCTGGTCTCCCGGCTTCAGAATGCCGACGATGGGCGAGGAACCGCTCTTGGCGTAGGCGCCCAGCGACTTTTCTTCCTGCGTGGTGAGGCCGCCATCGGCGTTCCCCGGCGAGAAGCTGCCATGGCCCATGATGGTGTAGTAGCGCGCGGCCTTGGCCACGGTGTCGACGATGGCATTGCCCAGCTCCGGGCTGACGGCGCGCCGCTGCATGTGGTATTCGCAGCCCACCAGTTCGCCCGTCTCCTCGAAGATGCAGGGGCTGCCGGCCGCGATCAGCGTGTCGAAGGCGACACCGACGGCCGGGTTGGCACTGATGCCGCTGGTGCTGTCGGAGCCGCCGCAGATGGTGGCGACGACCAGTTCATCGATCCCCATCGGCACGCGCTCCTGCCGCGCCAGGTGATCGAGAGCCCAGCCTATCCATTCGACGCCGCTGCTCACGCTGGGGCGCGTGCCGCTGTTTTCCTGGATGGTGATCGTGTGTACGGGGCGGTCGCTGTCGGCCACGGCGCTGGAGAGGCCATATTTGTTGAAGCCTTCGCAGCCCAGCGACACCAGCAGCACGGCGCCCACGTTCGGGTGCGTCAGCAGGCGGCGCATCACCTGGTCCGCGTATTCGTTGGGGAAGCAGCCCGTAAAGCCGATCAGGTGCACGGGCTGGCCGGGAAACGCGTTGACCATCAGGCGCGCCACGTGGTGCGCGCATTCGACCATATAAGCCACCACCACGATATTGCGGATGCCCTTGCGGCCATCGGCGCGCAGGTAGCCCGACAGGGCGGGTGTCGTTACGGGAGCGTTCATGCTTGGTCGTCCTTGTGCAGGAAATGGTGGCCGTCCTGGCCCAGGGTAAACGTGGGGATGTAGTCGCTTGCCAGGTTGTGCGTGTGGATATGCTCGCCGATGGCGACGGGAGCCGTGATGCTGCCGATGAGGGCGCCGTAGCGCAGTACCTTGTCGCCCACGGCCAGCGCGCGGCGCGCCACCTTGTGGCCGATCTGGATGTCTTGCGCCAGGGTGACGGGCAAGCCGTCGATGGCAACGACGTCGCCGCAGGCCAATGCTGTCCTCGCGATCAGGCAGTTATCCTCGGGCGACATCAGGAGCAGGCTGGCAGGCCGGGAAGCGAGGCTCATGGCGCACCCTCCCCGGCAAAGACGGCTAGGCGTCCGGCTGGCTCAGTTTTTCCCGCGTGCCTATCGATGACAGCATGGTGCGGCGCGAGGAATCGAGGTGCGAACGCATGGCCTCGAGCGCCTTCGGTATGTCGTGCTCCGCCAGCGCGCGCAGGATCGCCAGGTGCTCCTGCACCGCGTACTGGTTGCGGCCCTTTTCCTCGCCCTTGTCCCACTGGTAGTGATAGTGGAAGACAAACGAGACGATATCGTAGAAGCCCTGCGCGAAGCGGTTGTTCAAGAGGCCGATCAAAAAGGTGTGGAACTCGCGGTCCAGCGCCGGAAAGGCGTTGTGGCGCGTGTCTATCCTGGCCGCCAGCTTCTCGTGCTGTTTGATCAGCCGCGCCAGTTCCGCATACGCGGGATCGCCATGCGGCAGGTGCGCAAACTGCTCCACGGCCGCCATCTCGAACATGCGCCGCATGTCCGCCAGTTCGGTGGCAAAAGACCTGTCGAACGCGCACAGGCGCCAGCCGCCGCGCGGCTTCTTCTCGATCAGGCCGAAGCGCGAAAATCCGATCAGAAATTCGCGCACGCTGACGGTACTGGCACCCGCCTCGCGCGCCAGCTCCGCTTCCGAAAATTCCGCGCCGGGCGGCATGTCGCGCTGGTACACGCGCTCCATCAGCACTTGCTGGATGCGCTCTGCCCCCGACTGCAATTCGGAGATGTCGAAGTAGTCGCCCGGTATGGGTTTGCGCAGCAGGCGCCGGTCCGCCGGGCTGGCGATCAGCCGCCGCGTCGACAGGTAGGCGATCGCGCTGCGGACCGCCGTGCGGCTGCCCTGGCAGATGGTGGTCAGGAACTGCTCCGTCGGCAGCATCTCGCCCACTGCGACATTCTCGGCGAGAAATTGCAACAGCAGATTGGTGCTGCGCTTGAAGACGGTGGCGGGTTTGGACATGGATGAATGAACGCGCTATGCCAGCGAAAGGTAAAGTGGATGAGTGGGCCATTTTAGTCGATATCGGATTGGATCGGCATGCAAAAAAGAAACAACTGCGGTGACGGCGGCGTTCATGGCTGCGCTCCCGGCGCCAGCATGGCGCGCAGGCGCGGCTGCGCCAGGGCGGGACAGAACTGCCGCGCCAGCGCCGCCACGGGCGCCATGCGGCGCGCAATCTTGCCGGCGTGGTGCTGGGCGATGTCGGCCAGGCGGTGCGCAAGGAAGGGATTGCAGAAGCGCTCCCTGACCTGCGCCACGTAGGCCAGCGCGGCGTCGCCATGCTGTTCTCCCATGGCGGCAAACACGGGCAGCACTTCCTCGTGCCACATGGCTTCCAGCGCGGCGCGCATGGCGCCATCATCCATCGCCTCGCGCACCGTCATGCCGGCCGGGCTGCCCCGCTCCATCCACAGCTGCGCCAGATAGGTGTGACCCAGGTTCAGCAAGAGCAGCTTGCGCCGTTCATAGTCGCGCAGGCTGTTTGTGACCACCAGTTGCGGGTGGCGGCACGGCAGCAGCATGCCTTCCTGCGCTTCGATGGCCCACAGCGCATAGGGTTCCGCCACGGCGCCTACCGGTTCGATCGGTTCCGAAACGATGCGGTCGACGAGGGAATTGATCCACAGGCAGCCCGTTTCCAGGTAGCCGATGAACGCGGCATCGCAGCGCCACTGCCGCGCCAATCTGACGATCACCTGGCGCAGTACATGACCGTTGTCGGCCACCAGTTCGCACGGAAAAATCGAGAGGGGCGCGGCGCCTGCCAGGAAGCGCCCGTGCAGCAGCACCAGCAGCTTGGCGGGAAAGCTGGCGGGGACGGCCGCGCCGTCGAGCATGCCGGCGTGATCGGATTCGTCCAGCTGGTAGCCCGTGTCGCCCGTATTCGACAAGATCACGCGCGCGGCCACGGCCGCATCGCGCACCTGCCGCCAGTCGCTGCCCGCTTGCCACGCCTGTGTGACGGCGTGGGCGCGGCGCTCTTCATCGACTTGGGCGCCGTCCTGCCAGCCGCGGATGCGCACGGGATAGCCGCCGGGCCGGCGAAACGCCGCCACCCTCGCCGCGCCCTGCGCGCTGCCGGTCGTTTGCACGATGGTGATCTGGCCGAGCGCCTCGCCGAGGCTGGCCGCTTCGCTGACGAACAGGTCGGCGTGCGCCTGCAGGAAGCGGCTGGTGCCGAATTGAAGTATGGGGTTGAGATCGCTCATCTCAGACCTCGACGATGGCCTTGATGACGCCCGCCTCGGGCTGCATCCAGCGATCGAGCACGCCCGTAAATTCGTCGAGCGTGGTGCGGTGGGTATTGAGCAGCGCCGTGGGTACTTTCCCCGCCTGCATGGCCGCCACCACGTCCTCGAAATCATCGGCGGTGGCATTGCGGCTGCCCAGCAAGGTGGTTTCGCGCTTGTGGAATTCAGGGTCGGAGAACGACAGGCGGTCGCGCACGATCGATACCAGCACATAGGAGCCGCCGTGGGCGACGAAATCCAGGCCACGCTCCATGGCGGCGATATTGCCGGTGGCGTCAAACACCACGTCGAAGAATTCGCCGCCCGTGGCGTCCGACAGCAGCTCCTTGTCGCCCTCGCCCAGCTGCACCGTGCGGACGATGCCCAGCGCGTCGCGGCAGAACCGCAGGCGGTCGGCGCGGCCGTCGAGCACCGTCACGTCGGCGCCTTTCAACGATGCGAACAGCATCACGGCCATGCCGATCGGGCCGGCGCCCACCACCAGCACGCGCTTGGCCGCATCGACCGCGCCGCGCTTGACGGCATGCGCGCCGATGGCGAGAAATTCGATCATGGCCGCGTCGTCGAGCGAGATGCCTTCCGTCTTGAAGACGAAGCGCTCGGGCAGCGCCAGGTATTCGGTCATGCCGCCGTCGCGGTGCACGCCCAGCACTTCGATGCGGGTGCAGCAGTTGGTCTTGCCCTGGCGGCAGGCCACGCAAGTACCGCAAGACAGGTAGGGCATCACGTAGACCTGGTCGCCTACGGCCAGGCGCGAGCCGGCCGGCGCGCTGTGGATATGGCCGGACAATTCATGGCCCATCACGCGCGGATAGCTGAGGAAAGGCTGGGTGCCGCGGAAGATATGCATGTCGGTGCCGCAGATGCCGACGCGGCGTATGCGCAGCAGCACTTCGCCCTCGGCGGGCACGGGCACGGGACGCTGCTCCATGCGCAAACTGCCGGGCGTATCGCAAACGATACTTTTCATCATGGTCGTCTCTCTCGCCGTCCGGATCTTGCCGGCGGCATATTATATTTAACGTACAAACCAACTGTGAAAAAATCCGTCTGCGCGGATTGTCTTTCCAGCCCTGCCAATGGCGCTCCTTGCTGCGCCGCACAACGATCATGCCGTCATGCCGCCTGGCCCGAACCTGTCTGTTTTGCTGAAACCGTCATTCGGTTTTATAAATATACCGTACAAAAAAATAGAGGTCAACGGATTCTTTTTCCGATTTTTTCGGCTCCTCTGCTACATTCCTGCTTGACCCTGACGTGACGTCAGGCGCCATCGTGGCAGCACGCACTGAAGACAAGGAAAAGACGATGCTGTTGAAAATCGGTGAACTGTCCAGGCTCACGGGCCTGACCATCCGCACCCTGCACCACTACGACAGCATCGGCCTGCTCTCGCCTTCGGCGCGCACGCAAGCTGGCTACCGCCTGTACCAGCACGGCGACATGGACCGGCTGCACCGGATCATGGCGCTGCGCAAGTTCGGGCTGTCGCTGGCCGATATCGCCAATGCCCTCGCCGGCCCGGACCTGCCTTTGCATTCCATCGTGGCGCAGCAGATCGCCATGCTGGAGCGCCAGATCGCGCAGGCGTCCACCCTGCGCGAGCGCCTGCTCACCCTGCAGGCGCAACTGGCGCAGGGACAGGCACCGGAACTGGCCGAGTGGCTTACCACTATGGAGTTGATGACCATGTACGACAAATATTTTAGTCCTGAAGAACTGCAGCAATTGCCGCTGCTGTCCGATGCGGCCGTGGAACAGGAATGGAAGGCGCTGGTTGCAAGAGTGCGCGCACTGCAGGCCACGGGCGCCGGCCCCGGCGACGCGCCAGCGCAGGCGCTGGCCACGGAATGGATGGTCAAGCTGGTGCGCGACACGGGCGCCCACCCTGGCCTGTTCGCGCGCCTGAACGATATGCATGCGCAGGAACCGGCCATGCAGGCCACCACCAGCATCGATGCGGAGCTGATGCAGTTCATTCTCGCCGCCTTCAACGCCTCGCGCATGGCGCTGTACAAGCCTTTCCTCGATGAGCAGGAATATGCGTATTTGCTCGCCAACTACGGCAGGCGCTCGGGCGAGTGGCCGGCCCTGATCGCCGCCGTGCGCGCCGCCATCGATGCGCGCACGCCGCCCACCGCCCCGGCCGTGCTGCAATTGGCGCGGCAATGGCTGGATCTGTTCCGTTCGTATGCGGGCACGGACCCGGCCACGCAGCTGAAATTCCGCCAGGCGCACCAGCAGGAACCGCGCTTGATGGAAGGCAGCTTCGTTGACGCCGCCATGGTGCAATACCTGGGCGCGGCAATGGCTATCGTGGCGCAGGAGCGACCACGTACATAGTTGACGTGTGGCATCTCGTGGGCGGGGCCATGTAGAATCGGCCATCGCCCACGAGAGGAACCACCGATGCGCCGCTTTCTGTTTGCCTGCCTGACCCTGCCCGCCTTCCATATCGCCATGGCTGGCGATACGCCCGTGCAAGGGGTGTGGCAAGGCACCCTGGGCAAGGCAAATATCGTCGCCTGCTTCAACCAGCCCAGCCCCACGCAAGGATCTGACCGCAGCGGTAATTACTACTACACGCGCTACAAGACACCCATCATGCTGTCCATGGCGAACGGCAAGAGCGACTGGAGCGAATCCGACGCCAAGGGTGACACGACGGGCACGTGGCGCCTCAACGCGCCGCAGGGCGGCAAGCTCACCGGCACGTGGACCGAGCCGAAAAGCGGCAAGACCCTGCCGCTGGCCTTGACCTTGCTGGAAGCGGCGGGCGACCGCGAACACCCGTCCTGCGCCAGCGACGCCTACAACCTGGCGCTGGAAGACTTTCCCAACACCAAGGTCAGCAAACCCCTTACCTTCGAAGGCAAGCAATACCGCAACCTGCAAGTGGGCGACACCATCACCGTGGAACTGATGGCGCCCGGCGACGGCATCGCGAAAATCAACGCGCAGCTGCGCGCCGTGCTGGCGAAGAACAAGAAGGACCTGGCCGATTTCTATGCCACGCGCCGCGAATACCTGGGCCGCAACGGTTTCACGACGGAAGACGAAGTGTATGCGGAGCCCACCTACTGGTCGCCGCGCTGGGTGACGGTCAAATTCTACCGCTGGGCGGCCGGCTATGGCGCCAATGGCATTTCCATCCGCTTCCGTACCTGGGACGTCAAAACGGGCCAGGAAACGGACGTGTGGAACTGGTTTGGCGCCAGCGCCAGCGATGGCGACGACAAGGCCGAACTGCCGGACCGCCTGCGCCAGGCCCTCTTCAAGGACGTGAAAATCGACGCCGAATGCAAGGGCACGGATTACGACGGCCGCGGCCGCTTCCACCTGTCCTTGAAACCCGAAGGCGTGTCGTTCTGGGAAGACTCGAACGGCAGCGGCTGCGAAAACGATTTTTTACTGCCCTACAGCAAGGTCGGCCCCTTCCTCACCGTCAAGGGCCGCGCCGCGCTCAGCGATCTATTGCCGAAGAACTAAGCACTGCCTCTGCCACCATCTCCGCCGTCGCGGCCGCCAGGGTCCAGCCCAGGTGGCCGTGGCCCGTGTTGTAGTACACGCCCGGCGCCTTGCCCGGCCCCACTTTCGGCAGCATGGCCGGCAACATAGGGCGCAGGCCCGCCCACGGCACCACCTTGCGGGTATTCACACCAGGAAAGCACTGCTGCACCCACTGCAATAGTGGGCGGATGCGGTCGGCGCGGATGTCGTCATTGAAGCCATTGAATTCCGCCGTACCCGCCACCCTGAGCCGGTCCTCGCCCAGGCGGCTGCTGACCAGCTTGGTCGCATCGTCGAGCAGGCTGACGCACGGTGCCGCCGCGCGGCTGGCGGCGTCATCGAGCTGCACGGTAATCGAATAGCCTTTCACGGGATACACGTTTACGTGATCGCCCAGCATGGCCGCCATGGCCCGGCTGGCCGTGCCCGCGCAGATGACGACGGCGTCGAACACGGCGCTGTCCTCGCCCGTCATGACCCGCACCTGGCCGTGCTCACGCGCCAGCGCCGTCACCTGCGTGCCGTAGCGGCAAGCCACGCCCAGGCGGGCGCAGGCGTCGGCCAGGCCGCTGGTGAATTTGTGGATGTCGCCCGTGGAATCGCTGTCCGTGTAATAGCCGCCGTAAAAGTCGCCGTGCAGGGCCGGTTCGATGGCGCGCATTTCTTGCGGCGTGACGGCGCGGCGCTCCAGCCCTGCCTGCGCCAGCAGGCGCGACACGCCGGCCGCCCGCTCGAAGCCGCGCTGGTCGCGGTACACGTGCAGGATGCCGGCGCGGCGATGGTCGAAAGCTATGTTTTCTTGCTCGGCCCACGCAAACAGGTGTGCGCGCGCGGCAATCGCCATGCGCGCCGTGGCGATGGTGTTGCGCTCGTAGTGCGGCATGGCGGCGAGAAACTCCGCAAGCCAGCTCAGCTTGTGCCAGCCGGGAGTCGGATTGAGCAGCAGCGGCGCATCGCGCCGCGTCATCCATTTCAGCGCGTTCCATATCGTCGCCTTGTGGTTCCAGACTTCCGCGTGCGAGGCCGACAATTGCCCGCCATTCGCGTACGACGTTTCCATGGCGGCATAGCGGTGGCGCTCGATCAGGGTGACAGCGACGCCCCGTTTCGCCAGCGCGTACGCCGTGGTGACGCCCGTGATGCCGCCGCCGATGACGGCCACCGTGCGGCTCATGGCGCCCCTACCTTCTGCACGACGGTATCGCCCGCCTGCAGGACGCGGCCATCCTCGGCCAGCACGTCCATGCGGCGCACGGGCAAGCCTGAACCCCGCTGCAGCAAGGTGGAATGCGCCTCGCCAGGGTCGAACAATTGCGCCTCGCTCCACTGGCGCAAGCCGACGACGACGGGAAACAGGGCCAGCCCCTTGGGCGTGAGCACGTATTCCTGGTAGGCCGTGCCGTCCGAGGCGGGCGCGACCGTAAAAATGCCCTCTTCCACCAGCGTGTGCAGGCGGTCGGCCAGGATGTTCTTCGCCACGCCCAGGCTTTTCTGGAATTCGCCGAAACGCCGCATGCCGTCGAAGGCATCGCGCACGATCAAGAGCGACCAGCGCTCGCCGATCGCGTCGAGCGCGCGCGCCACGGGACAGGGGTCGGTTTTCAGGCTCTTGCGCTTGGCCATCGGCATGCTCCAGGATTGAGTGGTTGCATTTTAAAACTAATCACCGTAGACTCCAACTGGTTTTAATTTGCAACCACTTATAGGCAAGCCCATGCGCGACACGACCACCCCCATCACAACAGCACTTCCTTCCCCTCTCGTCTGGCTGTTTGCCTGTGCGGCCGGCCTCAGCGTGGCCAATGTGTATTACGCCCAGCCTTTGCTCGCCACCCTGGCGCAGGAATTCGACATGACGGAGGCCGCCAGCGGCATGGTCATCACGGCCACGCAGATCGGCTGCGCGCTGGCCCTGCTGCTGCTGGTTCCCCTGGGCGACATGCTGAACCGGCGCCGCCTGACCCTGTTCCAGCTGGGCTTGCTTGCCATCTCGCTGGCGGCGCTGGGCTGCGCCCGTTCCACGGCAGCCTTGCTGGGCGGCATGCTGCTGGTGGGCTTGCTGGGCACGGCCATGACGCAAGGCTTGATCGCCTATGCGGCCAGCGCGGCGGCCAGCCATGAGCGGGGCAGGGTCGTCGGCATGGCGCAGGGCGGCGTGGTGATCGGCTTGCTGCTGGCGCGCACCCTGTCCGGCGTGGTGGCGGACCTGGCCGACTGGCGCGCCGTGTATTTTGTCTCGGCCGCCATCGCCTGTGCCCTGTTGCTGCTGCTGTGGCGCAAGCTGCCGCCGGCGCAGCCATCCGATCAAAAGCTGGCCTACGGCGCCCTGCTCGCTTCGATGGCGGACATGCTGCTGCACAACAAGGTGCTGCGCGTGCGCGGCATGCTGGCCCTGCTGATGTTTGCCGTCTTCAATATCTTCTGGAGCGCCCTGGTGCTGCCCCTGACGGCGCAAGGCTATACGCATGCGGCCATCGGCGCGTTCGGCTTAGTGGGCGTGATCGGCGCGCTGGGCGCGGCGCGTGCGGGCGCCATGGCGGACAAGGGCCGCGCCCAGTGGACAACGGGCGCGGCCCTGCTGTTGCTGCTGGCCGCGTGGCTGCCGCTCAGCTTTGCCGGTGCTGCCCTGTGGCCCCTGATCGTCGGCATCATCGCGCTGGACCTGGCGGGACAGGCCATCCACGTGACGAACCAGAGCCTGATTTTCAAGCAGGACAGCGACGCGCACAGCCGCCTGGTGGCGTGCTACATGCTGTTTTATGCGGTGGGAAGCGGACTCGGGGCGATTGCCGCCACCAGCGTGTATGCGCTGGCGGGCTGGCATGGGGTATGCGCGCTGGGCGCGGCGGTCAGCTTGCTCGCCCTGCTGTTCTGGCGGCTGACCTTGCCTGCTGAAAAACTTAATTGAGCATCGCCGCGGCGGAACCGTGGCGGTACGTCTTCAGTGCATCCGGCTGGATCTGGATCAGCGAACCGCTGACTTTAATCAGGTGCAAATCCGTCAGCTGGTGCAGCACGCGCGACAGGGTGGCGGGCGCCAGGTTCAGGAACGATGCCAGCAGGCTTTTCTTCAGGTCCAGCTTGACCTCGTTGGAACGCTGCTGGTCCGATGCCTGCAGCAGATACTCGACCACGCGCTGGGTGGCGTTCTGCACGGAGCAGCGCTCCACGTTGCGAATGAAGCCCATCAGGTGGTGCGACAGGCTGTTCATCATCTGGCGCGCGATGCGGGGCGACTGGTCCAGCAGACGCAGCAGCGCGTGCGGCGGGATGCGCAGCAGCAGGCAGTGCTCGAGCGCTTCGGCGCAGAACGGATACGGTTCATCGAGGAAAATCATGGCTTCGCCGAAGCTCTGGCCCGGGCGGATCAATTCCAGGACCTTGTCCGTCCCTTCCATGGAAAACACGCTGAGCTTGACGAGGCCGAAGACCACCACGTAGGCGCCTTCCGCCACTTCGCCCTTGCGGAACAACACTTTGCCTTTTTCCACTTCGACACGCACGACATCCTGGCGCAATTGCTCTAATTGCGAAGGGGAAATATGGCGGAACAGAGCCTGGCTCGATAGCAAGCCATCGACGTTGACCTTATGCATGACACTCTCTTATTAGATTAGCGAATGACTAAGAGTGTAATGCGCAGGCACGGTCAAGGCCATACGTCAAAGGAACTAGGGTTGTCTAGGCCGGAACGCCATGCAGATCAAACAATCGCGCATTCCTTGTGGCTTTTTGGCACGGTATTTGCGCTTTGCTTGATCTTTATTTACCGAGTTCGCGCTCGACCGCATACACGGCGATCTGCACGCGGCTGCTGAGCTTAAGCTTTTTGAGGATGTTTTGCACGTGGATTTTCACCGTGCTTTCGGCCACGTCCAGCTGGCGCGCGATTTCCTTGTTGCTCAGCCCTTGCGCCAGGCACGCCATGGCTTCGCGTTCGCGCGGCGTCAATTTGTCATAGTCTTCCTGCGGTGCGTTCTGCCCCGCGCGGAACTGCGACACGAGCTTGGCCGTCATGGCGTCGGCAATCACGGATTCGCCGGCGGCGGCGCGGCAAATGGCCTGGCCCAGCTGCTCGGCTTCTATATTTTTCAGCAAGTAGCCGCGCGCGCCTGCACGCAGGGCCGCGCCCAGGTCGGCCGCGTTTTCCGACACGGTCAGCATCAGCACCACCATCTGCGGCATATCCTGCAAGATCATCTGCAGCGCCTCGACGCCGGACACGCCCGGCATGTTCAAGTCCATCAGCACCACGTCGGGCCGCAGTTCGGCCGTCAGGCGCACGCCGTCGAGCCCGTTCGATGCCTCGCCCACCACCTGGAATTGAGGATTGCGCTGCAGCAGCAGCTTGACGCCGCTGCGCAGCAAGGTGTGGTCGTCGACCAGCAGGATTTTGATTGGTGCGTTCACTATGTTTGTTGCCTGATAAGGATGATTCATCTGTTACGCGGCCTGGCGCCGCGCCGCCGGCAAGGCCAGCGAAATCGTCGTGCCGCCGCCGGGCGTGCTGTCGATGGCAAATTGCGCACCGAGCCGCTCGGCCCGTTCCTGCATGATACGCAAGCCGATCTGCAATTCCGTTTTCTTGTCGCGCAGGTTGGCGGCAAAGCCTTCGCCATCGTCGCGTACCTGCAGCGCAAAGTCGCGCCCATTTTCCACGCGCAACGCCACGTTGCTCGCCTGCGCGTGCTTGCGGATATTCGACAGCGCTTCCTGCACGATGAACAGGATCTGCAACTGCTGCTCGGGCGCCAGCGGCGCGCCGTTGCCGCTCATCTCCAGCGTGCCGGCGACGCCCGTCTGCAGCTCGAACTTGGCCAGCACTTCGCTGAGTTTGCTTTCCAGGTCGCTGCCATGCCAGCGCGTGCGGAAATTGACGAGCAATTCGCGCACGTCCTGGTAGCTTTGCTCGACGCCCATGCGCATCAGCGGCAGCACTTCTGCCGCTTCGTCGAGCTGGCCCCGGCGCACGGAATCGTCGAGCATCTGCACTTGCAGGCTGATGAAGTTCAGGCTTTGCGCGATGCTGTCGTGCAAGCCCTCGGCCAGCAGGCTGCGTTCGCGCGCCACGGCGAATTCCTTTTCGCGCGCGATCAGGCGCTGGTTTTCGATGGCGATGCCCAGGCTCTGGCCCAGCGTCTCCAGCCAGCCCTGCTGCTGCGCATGCACGGCTTGCGGGCGCGCAAAGTGCAGCGAAAAACTGCCCACCACCTGCTCGCGCGCGAGGATGGGGAAGACGGCGATGGCAATGAAACCTTCGTCCTGGCAACGGTAGCGCTGCAGCGCATCGACCTGGCGGAAATCGCGGATCTGGATCACGCCCTGCGCCACGGCCGCGCCGCACAGGCAATCGTTGTTGCGGATACAGTGTTCCTCTTCCACCATGGCGTCGGAAATACCCTCGTGCACGATGATGTGCACGGTGTCCTGCTGCGGATCGAGGATGCGCACGGTGCCGCCTTCGGCCTGCGCGAACTGCATCACGTGGCGCAGGAAGCCACGGCACAGGGCATCGATGGCGTGCTGTCCCGCCAGCAAGGTGGAAATGTCATGCAGGGTGGCCAGCTGGCGTTCCTGCGCGGCGCTCAGGCCCGATGCGGCTTGCGCCAGGCGGCGCTGGCGCCAGCGCGAGGCTGGAAGTTGTTTGCGGGAAGGTTGACTGCGCGGCGCATGCATGAAGAACTCGAATCTGAAAAGTGATACGCCCGGCAAGCGCTGCGGCCTGCCGGACTGGTGAAGGTTACAAATGGATCTCGGTACCGAGCAGCTTGACGAACTGCGCCAGCCAGGCCGGATGGGCGGGCCAGGCCGGGGCCGTGACGAACTGGCCATCCGTGACGGCGTCCGTGACGGCGATATCGGCATACGTGCCGCCCGCCAGTTTCACTTCCGGCGCGCAGGCGGGATAGGCGGAAATGCGCTTGCCGCGGATGACATCGGCGGCGGCCAGCAATTGCGCGCCGTGGCAGACGGCCGCGACGGGCTTGCCCGCTTCGGCGAAATGGCGCACGGCGGCGATGACTTTCTCGTTCAGGCGCAGGTATTCGGGCGCGCGGCCGCCGGCGATCATCACGGCGTCGTAGTGGGCCGGGTCGATCTCGTCGAAGCTGGCGTTCAGGGTGAACAAATGGCCCGGCTTTTCCGTGTAGGTCTGGTCGCCCTCGAAATCGTGGATGGCCGTCTTGATCGTCTCGCCGCTTTTCTTGCCGGGGCAGACGGCATGCACGGTATGGCCCAGCATCAGCAGGGCCTGGAACGGCACCATCGTTTCATAATCTTCTGCAAAATCGCCGGTCAAAAACAGAATTTTCTTCGCTGCCATTTAGTTCTCCTATGAAAGATTGATCCCGCATCCCTGCCTGCAGGATGCACCGCAAGGCGTATCTTAGCGCGACTTGGCAGCCATACTGGATATTTATCAAACTTTTGCCACTGAATGCAAACATTTGGAGGCTGAGGCAGAATTATTTAAAGGCTCGCAGGTCAAATACAGACGACCCTCTTTGAAAGCCTGGCCATGAGTACCTCCACCAGCCCCCTTGCCAACCCTGCGCCTGCCCTGATCCGTATCTTCGACCATCTTGCCGATGCGCAGCAGGCCCGCAGCACCCTGCTGGGCGATGGCTTTTCCGCGCACGCCGTGCAGCTCGACACGGTCGACGACGAGGCCGTTCCCGTGCAGGGCAAGGCGGCGTGGCGCGGCATGTTCCGCCTCGTCGTCGCCATCGGCACTCCCCAGGAACGGGAACGGGCGCACGCCATCGTGCAGGCCTGCAATGGCTGCGATATCGAACAGCGCACGGCCAGCCACGCGGGCAGCCAGCGCGCGGGCGCAGGTGCAGGCAAACAGGTGCTGGCAGGCTGACGCCCTCCCCGCGCGGCGAAATTATGGCAAGATCACCGTTCCTTCATTCCACAGCGGAACTTGCCATGATTTTTGAAATTGCCCACATCCAGATCAAATCGGCCACGCATGAAGCCTTCGAGGCGGCCGTAGCGAAAGCCGTGCCCCTGTTTCAGCGCGCGCGCGGCTGCGAATCGATGCGCCTGGAGCGTTCTATCGAAAACGGCGACGCCTACCGCCTGGTGGTCGGCTGGACGACCCTGGAAGACCATACCGTGCATTTCCGCGGCAGCGACGACTTCCAGGCCTGGCGCGGCCTGGTGGGCGAATTCTTTGCCGCCCCGCCCCAGGTGGAACACATGAATACGGTGGTCACGGGGTTTTAAGTCGGGGCTCACACTGCACGCCGTCTGCCCGCCGAGCTTGTCGGCGAGTTTGTCGGCGGACGTGGCCGCGAAGTTGTCCGCGCAGTTGTCCGCGAAGTTGTCCGATTACGCGCGGCTTTGCCGCGCCTCGGCGGCCCCGCTAATCGGACCTACGCCACGCATAGACGCCTGGGCGCAGCTTAGACGGCAGGGTGATGGAACACTTGCCGCAGATACGCGAGGAAGGTTTCATCCTTGCACAGGGTCTTGCCCGGCGAATCCGACAATTTCGCCACGGACTGGCCATTGCAGCGCACCAGTTTCATGACGATATTGAGCGGCGTCAAACCGACGTCGTTGGTGAGATTGGTGCCGATGCCAAAACCCGTCATGATGCGGTCGGCAAAGTGCTGATACAGGGCGAAGGCCTTGTCCAGGTCCAGGCCGTCGGAAAACACGAGGCGCTTGGTGTTGGCGTCGATGCGCAGGGCCGCGTAGTGGGCCAGCGCCTTCTCGCCCCACTCGACGGGGTCGCCCGAATCGTGGCGCAAGCCGTCGAACAGCTTGGCGAAATACAGGTCGAAGTCGGCCAGGAAGGCATCCATGCCGACCACGTCCGTCAGGGCGATGCCCAGGTCGCCCCTGTACTCCTGCACCCAGTCTTCCAGTGCCGCCTTTTGAAAGTCGCGCAGGCGCACGCCGAAGGACTGGAACGACTGCATGTATTCATGCGCCATGGTGCCGATCGGCACGATGCCGAGCTTTTTCGCCAGATACACATTCGACGTGCCCTTGAAATACTCGGGCACTTCGCGCGCCAGCCGTTGCACCACCTCGTCATGCCAGGCGCCGGAAAAACGCCGGCGCACGCCGAAATCGGAAAATTCAAATGGATGCTTGCGCCGTGGCAGCTTGCCGAATTCCTTGACGGCCGCCACTTTCAAGCCCAGGCGGTGACGTCCTTCACGCATGGCCGCATCGAGGTCGAAGCGGCGGAAGTACAGTTCGTTGATGATGTACAGCACGAAAATCTCGAAGCCCATCACGTGCACCTGCGGCCCGGCCGCATGCACGATCAGGGTGTCGCCGTCCGTGCTGACGTCGATGAATTTTCTCTGAAAACGGAACACCGTCAAAAAGTCGACGAAATCGCTCTTCATGAAGCGCAAGGTGCGCAAATAGGCCAGCTCGTCGTCGGCAAACGACATCGAACACAGGTGGTCGAGCTGTTCTTCCAGCTCGCCCTTCAGTTCGGCCAGGGGAAAGGCGGTGGCGTTGCGGCAGACAAATTCGTACTCGGTATGGGTATTCGGATGACCGTGCAGCAAGGCTTGCCACATTGTAAATTTATACAGATCGGTTTCCAGCAAACTGCGCACTATCGGGGTCATGTGTGTTTTCTCCAACTTCCTGAAGCCAGAATAGTACGCCACCGCAAGCATTTCAGCAGGGTTCGCTTGCAGGAAAGCATCAATCGCCTGCGTTGGCCAACAACTCGGGCAAAACATCGGCGGACGTGGCCAGCCGCGCGCCGCGCTCGCGCATGGCAGAAAGGAAATCGCGCTGCTGCGCTGCGAAGCCCGTGACGGGGCTCATGCAGTCCGTCAGCAAGACCAGGCGCGACAGGGCCACCTTGCCTTGCTGCGCTTCCAGGTAGTCGGCGATGTGCTCGGTGCTGGCTTTGACGCAATGGCTGCCCGCTTCGCCGCAGATGTAGAGTTGCTGCGCCGGCAGCAAGGTGTCGAGGAAAGCGCGGTTGAGCTGGGTGGCCGCATCCTGCGCATCGGGCACTTCCGCCATGACGGCCGAGTAGTGCTCGGTCCACGGATTGGAACCCTTGCTCAGCTTGGCCACCACTTGCAAGTTGGCCACTTCCCAGGCGTTGTAGGCGGCGCGCACGGCCGCGTGGATATTCTGGCCCCAGCTGCCGATCTCGCAGTGTACGGGCCACACCATCAGCTGGTAGCGCCCCGCCTGCTGCAAGGCGTCGAGGTAGGCCAGCGCGCGCGGCAAGGCGCCGCTGGCGGCGGGCAGGAACAGGCGGTCGCGCACTTGCTGGGCGCTGATCTGCGTAAACGGCGGCACGGCGGCTCCATCGCCCGTGCGCCAAAAGGCGGGGTGGGCGATGTCGTAGCGGTGGTGGGCGTCGAGCGTCACGCTGATCTGCGTCAAGCCGCCGCCCCCTTCGCGGATCAGCTGCGCCACGCGCAGCATGTCGGCGTGGGCGCCGGGCACGGCCAAGGCCGGCGCCGCATCGGGCGGCAGCCAGGTGGCAGGCAAGTCGCAAAAATCGTTTTGCGGGTCGATGACGAGCAAGTGCAGCTGGCGTTTCATGGCGGTCCTCGTGCGTGGCAGGAAGTTGCATGATAATGGCAACATCGCCATCACGCCAATCCGGAGCCCGCCATGCACCTTGCCAATCGCAGTAACTTGCGCCCGAACAAGTTACTCAACAGCAAATGGACGGCCGTCACGCCCGTCAACAAGGAAAAACATTTTCTCGTCATCAAGCTGTGCGCCCCTGTCACGCCGGATGAAGCGGCCACGCATGTGGAACTGGAAGCCGTGCATTCGGGCCGCGTGCACATCCTGCCCTGGCGCGCGCTGCGGGATACCGCGCAGTGGCATCAGGGGTGGAAGACATAGCGGCGCTGGCGCCGCTCGACCAGCTTGACGGCCGCCTCGTCCGCTTCCGCCATGGCGTCCGCTTCCGTCGTGAACTGGTGGTCGGCCGACACCCGGCGCTTTTTCACCAGGTTCACCCGGTGCATGGGGTTGGGCGAAGGGGCATAGATGGCGACGTACGCGCCCCATAGCTTGCAGCCCCGCAAGCGCTCTGCCGTGTAATTCACCTCATAAAAATCAACATACTTTATCGGCACGATGTGCGCTCCAAAAATGACATGGCCGGACAGCTTGTCTCTACGGACTGACGCGGTGAGGGTAAAACCATGCGCTCGCGATTGCTCAGGATACTCAATTCAGCTCTCTTTTTATCACGCGGCACAGGGAAAACTTGAACGCTTGCCTGATCGCCAGGCATGGCGGCACGTCCACTGAAAGTATAGACGATGCAAAAAAATTGTTGATAGGAAACCCCGTACTGAACGCGGGGGGCACGGTGGAAATCCGCGCGCTGCCGCGCGACTGACGCGGCATGGCGGGCGGCTATTTTCCTGCCTCGGCGGCGGGATGCATGGACCAGACGACGCTGAGGATCTTCCATTCGCCGTCGCGCTTGACCATCTGCCACGCTTCCACGCCATAGTTCGACAATTTGCCGCCGACGAGGAATTCGTAGTCGAAGTTGACCCACGCCACATGGCGGTCCTGGGTGATCTTGACGTTGTAGAATTTTTCTTCCGTGCGCTGCGGTTCGCGCTTGATGAAGCTGGCGAAAGCGGCGTAGCCGCCCGCCCCGACACCGTCGAAGTGGACGTCCGTCGTGTCGCGCATGTTCTTGATGAAAGCATCGTCGGCCGGCGAGGCGAACAGGATGTTGGTGTGCAGCATCAGCGACGACAGCAGTTTGACATCCTTGGCGATCAGGGCCGCCTGGAAGTCGGCGACGACCTGCTCGATGGCGCGGATATCCTCGGGCGTGGAGGCGTGGCGGCCCACGTGGGGCGGCGCAGGCGGTGCAGCGGGCGCGGTCTGCGCCAGCGCCATGCCTGCCGAAAACAGGGAACAGCCGAACAGTACTGCGCTTGCCAACTTGTGCATGGGGGACTTTCATGGCGAACGGCTCGCCGGCCTGGCACGGGGCGTGCCGCCGGCAAGCTTATGTCAACCATGGCAGATTGGCAATCCCTCTTTGGAACTACGGCGGAGTAGACCTCAGGCAGCCAGGGCCTCGATCGAGGCGCGGCCCTTGGCGATCGCGCTGGCGACGGCATCCTCGCCCATGGCCACGCCTTCCGCTTGCACGAACTCGATGTCGGTGATGCCGATGAAGCCCAGCGCCGTGCGCAGATAGGTGCTCAGGTAATCATACGCGGCGCCCGGGCCTTCGCTGTAGACGCCGCCGCTGGCCGTGAAGATCACCGCTTTCTTGCCCGTGGCCAGGCCGACGGGGCCCGTCGCCGTGTACTGGAAAGTGCGGCCCGCGCGCGCCACGTGATCGATCCACGCCTTCAGGGTCGACGGCACGGAAAAGTTGTACATGGGCGCGGCCAGCACCAGCACGTCGGCCGCCAGCAATTCGTCGACCAGGGTATCGGACAACTGCACCGCCGCTGCCGCCTGCGCGCTGCGCTGCTCGGCCGGCGTGAAGAAGGCGCCCATCACTTCTTCCGTCAGGTGCGGCACCGGTTGCGCGGACAGGTCGCGCTCGACGACGCTGGCGCCTTGCGCGGCCAGTTTCGCGACGAATTCGCCCGACAATTGACGCGACAGGGAACCGCTGTTGCGCACGCTGCTATTGATGTACAAGACCTTGCTCATGAAGTACTCCTGGGAAAACGGGTGACGGGATGGGCCGCATCGCAGCCCTTGCATACAGGATAGTTCAGGTCTACCATCGAGAAAACCATGTAAATATAAATGATTAGCATCGAATTTTTAGATAAGGAATCATCATGAGAGAACCGGGCCAGCCTTCGCTCGACCAGTTGCGCGTGTTCGTCGCCGTCATCGACGCGGGCGGTTTCGCCCACGCGGCGCGCCAGCTGCACCGCACGCAATCGGTGATCAGCTACACCATCGCCAACCTGGAAGAACAACTGAATGTGGTGCTGCTCGACCGCGGCAAGCGCAAGCCCACGCTGACGGACGCGGGCAAGGCCCTGCTGGCCGACGCGCGCGCCGTGGCCCTGAAGGTCGATGGCATGCGCGCGCGCGCCAAGGCGCTGGCCGGCGGGCTGGAGGCGGAAGTGTCGGTGGTGGTCGACGTGATGTTCCCCACCTGCGTGCTGGTGCGCGTGCTCGAGGCGTTCCAGGCGCAGTTCCCCACCGTCGCCCTGCGCCTGCGCATCGAAGCCATGGGCGCCGTGGCGCAACTGGTGATGGATGGCAGCTGCCACATCGGCCTTGGCGGCTGGATGACGGCCACGGCCAGCGTCTTCGAGCGCCTGGCCGTCGGCCACGTGCGCCTGATTCCCGTGGCCGCGCCCAGCCACGCGCTGGCGCAGCTGGCCGGCCCGATTCCTTCCAGCGTGGCGCGCGAACACGTGCAGCTGGTACTCAGCGACCGCAGCGTGCTGACGGAAGGCCAGGATTTCGGCGTGCTGGGATTGCGCAACTGGCGCCTGGGCGACCTGGGGTCAAAACACGCGCTGCTGCGCGCGGGCCTGGGCTGGGGCAACATGCCCGAAGCGATGGTGCGCGAGGATTTGACGGAGGGACGGCTGGTGCACCTGCCGCTGGCCGTCGACAATGGCGAGAATTACCCGATTTACCTGATCCAGCGCGCCGACACGCCGCCGGGCCAGGCGGGCAAGTGGCTGACGGAGCGGTTTGCGGAGCAGCTGCCGCTGCTACCAGAAGCGGGGTTCTAGATAAGTGAGCGCGAAGGTATGATAGTGGCCCGCAGCGGGAATCTGGGGTCAGACCCTCAACACCGCCAACGCAAAGCTCAGTGCCAACGTGTCCGGGGGTCTGACCCCGGCCGTTAACGGGGTCAACCCGGGGTCAACCCGGAGTTAACTTTTAATTACAAGGATTCACATGGCCGGCATCGACGACTTCGTCAACAAGCAAAAACCAGGCGCGCGCTTCGTCATCACGGCGCAGATGCTGCGCATGACGCCGCAGCAGTTCGACGCGCTGGCGCAGGAGTGGATGGAAGACGGCGGCCCCGGCTTCGACGTGGCCGGCATCCCGCACCGGGTCGTCGTCGATGGGCAGTTTTATATTGCCAGGCTCACCGTGGCACGCCACGGCGAGCCCGAATAAAAGCTACTCGACGCCCAGCACGTGCAGGCGGCGGCGCAGGCGCGCCACTTCTTCCGATAGATCGACCACCAGCGCGGCCAGTTCCGCGTTCGCGTCGAACACGGATTCGATTTCGTGCAGGCGGCGCGCGCGCACCAGGTCCAGGCTGGTGAAGCGCCATGCCGTCAGCTGGCCCGCCGGCGGGCCGTCCTGCAGCAGCACGCCCGTCTGCACGTGCTGCACCACCCAGTCCGGCTCCACCGCACAGGCGCGCGCCAGTTCCTCCAGGCTCAGGGCACGGTCTTCGAGCAGCTCGCCAATTACCTTGTTTGTCATGATTTACCCTCCCAGCTTCTGGCGCGGATTGAAAGCCATCTCGCGCGCCATGGTTGCATACAGTTCGCGCGCCTTGTCGTCGTTCGCCGGCGGCAGCACCACTTCCAGCAGCAGATACAGGTCGCCCGGCTGGGCGGCGGGAATGCCGCGCCCCTTCAGACGCAGCTTGCGCCCCGTCTGCGAATTGGGCGGCACCGTGACGGACACGGTGCCCGACGGCGTCGGCACGTCGATCTCGCCGCCCAGCGCCGCCTCCCACGGCGTGACGGGCACGGTCTCGAACACGTCGCGCCCTTCCACCTTGTAGCGCGCGTCGGGCCGGAAGCGGATTTCCAGGTACAAATCGCCGGCGGGCGCGCCACCGCTGCCGGGATTGCCCTGCCCCTTCATGCGCAGCTGCTGCCCTTCCGTGACGCCTTTCGGTATCGTCACTTCCAGCGTGCGCTCGCGCGTCACCACATGGCCCTGCGCATCCGCTTCGGGCACGCGCATGACGATGTGGCGCCTGGCGCCCTGGTAGCTGTCCTGCAAATCGATGGTGATGGCGGCGTGGCTGTCCTCGCCCTGCATCTGGAAACTGCCGCCAGCGCGGCGCCGCCCGCCCACGTGGGCGAACAGGTCGGCAAAGAAGTCGCTGTCGTCGGCGCCCGACGATTCGTAGCCCGAGCCCCAGTCCGGCGGCGGCCGGAAGGGCTGGCCCTGCGCGCCCTGGTTACGGCCAAGTTCATCGTAGGCGGCGCGCTTTTCCGCGTCGCCCAGCACGCCGTAGGCCTCATTGAGGGCCTTGGTGCGCTTGTCGGCGTCCGGTTCCTTGCTTACGTCGGGATGGTATTTGCGCACCAGCTTGCGGTACGCCTTCTTGATGTCGGCCTCGGTCGCCGTCTTCTCGACGCCAAGCTCCTTGTAGTAGTCCTTGTATTCCACCGTGCTTGCTCCCCATGGTTGAACTGCCTATGGGAAGAGTACACGAATTGGGCCGTGGACAGCGTGCGCACAATACGCCGCCGCCCGGCAGCGGAATCAGCGCACGCGGCGCAGCGAGGAAATGCGGCGGTCGAGACCACCGTGCAGGCGGCCGTAGCTGCCTGGCCCCATCACCACGCAGCGGCCACGGAAGTTGGCATCGACGCAGAATTCCCAGCGGCCGTAATTGACGACGATCGATTCGGCGCGGTCGTTGAAGCCATAGCGGCTCAAGTCGTGCACCTCGCGGTCCAGGCGCACGGGCCGGCCGCGCATGCCGGCGTCGGGGAACAGCAGCACGGCGCCATTCATGTCGGGACGGTGTCCGCCGCCGTGGCCGGGATAGCCGGGATGAGGACGCTCCGGCTCGGGACGCGGCGGGCGCGGTGGATACGGGCGGTGATCGCCGCCGCCATGGCCCGGGCGGCCCACTTCGCGCACGGAGGAAACGGCATCGTTCATGCCCGGCATGCTGTCGTAGCGGCCAGGCTGCAGCACGCGGCAATTGCCACGGTAATTGGCGTCCTTGCACACTTCCCAGGTGCCCGAGCGCACGATGATGCTCGAGGTCTTGTCGTTAAAGCCCATGCGCGACAGGTCGCCCGTGTCGGAGCGCAGGGTGACGGGACGGCCGCGGAAACCGGCGTCCTGGAACAGCGTGATTTCGCCCGCCGATGCGGCGAGGGGGCGAGGAAGGTGGCGGCGCACAACAGCGCGGGCCGGAAAGATCGAACCATGACAACTCCAATACTGAGACATTTTCGCCAGTGTAGACCAGGCGGCAGGCGGCGAGTGTAACAAAGGGCAAGCAAATGTCAGCGCACGGCAGCGAATGTAAAAACCGCCTGGCGGGATCAACCCGGCAGGCGGCCTGTCTGCACGACGTCAGGACGGGATCAGCGCACGCGGCGCAGCGAGGAAATCTGGTTTTCCATGCTGTTCAGGCGGCCATATTCGCCCGGCCCGATCACTTCGCAGCGACCATGGAAGTTCGAATCGCTGCACACTTCCCACTGGCCCTCGTTGACGACGATGGACGAGGCGCGGTCATTGAAGTTGTAGCGCACCAGGTCTTCCGCATTGCGGTCCAGCGCCAGCGGTTCGCCGCGCATGCCCGCTTCGGGGAACAGCAGGACGGCGCCGCGCTGCTGGTATTGCGGCTGCTGGTATTGAGGATATTGCGGCTGGTCGTACTGCGGCCGCTGGTACTGATTATCGTACTGCTGCTGGCGGCGCGCTTCGCGCTCGTCGACCATGCGCGCCGACGAGACGCGCCCGTCGAGGCCGCGTCCCAGGTCGTCGTGGCGGCCAGGGCCGAAGATGCGGCACACGCCGTTGTAGTTCGAGTCGCTGCACAGCTGCCAGTAGCCGTTATAGACGACGATGCTGGTGGTGCGGTCGTTGAAACCGATACTGACGAAATCGTCCGTATCGCGGTTCAGGCGCGCCGAGCCGCCATTCTGGCCCGCACCCGAATACACTTCCAGGGTGCCGCCACGGCCATAGCCGCCATGGCCCCGGTCCGGATCGCGTCCCGGGCGTCCCGGATTGTTGCCATCGCCTCGCCCCGACTCGCGCACCGAACTGATGGCGTCGTTCATGCCCGGCATCGAACGGTATTCGCCCGGCCCCAGGGTGCGGCAATTGCCGCGAAAACCAGCATCGGTACACACATCCCAGGTACCCGAACGCACCAGGATGCTCGATACCTTGTCGTTAAAGCCCATGCGCGACAAATCGTCCGTCGTCTCGCGCAGGTTCACCGCGCGGCCACGCAGATCGACGTCCTCGAACAAGGTGATATCGCCCGCATGGGCGGCCGCATGGGCCCCCAGCGATAGCAGCAAGGTGGCCGCGCATGCCAGCGTGTGTTTGAAAGGGCCCGTCATGATTAACTCCATTCTTCATTCTTTGGTGATGATTTGCCTGGCGGTTGCGCCAGGATGCTAGTGTAACAAATACAAGGCCACGCGGAAGGCCCGATCACGCGCTCAGTACAGGCGGCGCAGCGAGGAAATACGCTTGTCAAACGTCGTGTTCAGCACTTCATACTTGCCCGGCCCCATGCGCTCGCAGCTGCCGTTGAACTGCGAGTCCGTGCAGACTTCCCAGGTGCCTTCGTTGATGGCGAGGGATGCGGCCTGGTCGTTGAAGTTCAGGCGCACCAGGTCGCTGACGTCGCGATTCACCTGCAGCCCGGGCCCCTTCAGGAACGCGCGGCCATACAGCACCACCAGGCCCTCGTCATTTTGCGGACGGTTCTCCTCGCGCGGATCGACCAGGCGCGCCGACGACACGCGTCCGTTCAGGCTGCCCAGGTCATCGTGGCTGCCAGGCCCGAACACGCGGCAGCTGCCACGGTAGTTGGAATCGCTGCACAGCTGCCAGTAGCCGTACTCGACGCGCGCGCTGCTGGCGCGGTCGTTGAAGCTGATGTCGACCAGGTCGTCGCGGTCCGAGTTCACGCCGGCCGACGCACCGCGCTGGCCGCCATCGGCGAACAGCTCCAGTGCCGCGCGGCGGCCACCGCCGCTACCGCCGCTCCCCTGCCCCGTGCCGACTTCGCGCACGGAGGAAATCTTATCGTTCATGCCGGGCATCGAGCGGTAGTCGCCCCGTTCCAGGGTCTTGCAATCGCCCTTGAAATCGGCATGCGTGCACACTTCCCAGCTGCCCGAATCGACCTGGATGCTCGAGACGGTGTCATTGAAATTGACGCGCGACAAGTCGTCCGTCGTGTCACGCAAGACGACTACGCGCCCCTTGAAATTATCATCGGTATACAGGCGGATCTCGCCGGCCTGCGCCGCGAGGTGGACAAACAGCGAACTGGCACACAGCAGAGCAAAGGCGAGCGGGCGATTCATGGGGCGGTCTCCGGTGGTGGCAAAGGTAAGTGATCGACATGACAACTGATGTCAGTGTAGCCATCCGCAGAAAAAACGGTGTAACAAAGTATGGGAAAAGCACAATAAATTGTTACCAAAAGCAATAACAAGCCCCTGCGGGCCTGTTATTGCCACTTCGCGTACCGCCTGCCCGGCGTCAGCGCACTTCGCGCACCGACGAGATGCGGTTGCTCATGCGTTCCAGGCTCGCGTACTCGCCCGGCGCCAAGGTGCGGCAGCGGCCACGGAAGCCCACGTCCTCGCACACTTCCCAATAGCCGGAGCGCACGCGCACGCTTTGCACCGTGTCATTGAAGTCGCGCTCGCGCAAATCGGCCGAAGCGTTGCTCACGCTCAAGCTGCGGCCGGCGAAATCGTCGCGCGTATAGAAGGTCAGCTCGCCGCCCAGCGAGCGCCCGGGCAAATGGCCGCGCTCGCGGTCACGGTCACGGCGGTCGTCCCAGTCGCGCCCCCGGTCGCGGTCACCGTCACGGTCGCGGCCCCGATGGCCGTCCCAGCCGCCGCGCACTTCGCGCAGCGACGTGATCTTGTTGGCGCGGCCATCGAGCGACGGGTACTCGCCCGTCTCGAGCAGGAAGCAGGCGCCGCGGAAATCGGCTTCCTCGCACGCCTCCCAGCGGCCCGAGCGCACGCGGATGCTTTGCGTCGTGTCGTTGAAACGCAGATCTTCGAGGTCGGCGACGGCATCGCGCACGGTCTGCGAGCGGCCGTGATAATCGTCGCGCGAATACAGGGTCAGTTCGCCGGCGCCGGCCAGTTCGGCCGTCATGGCGGCGCCCAGCAACAGGGCGCAGTTCAAGGCTTTCTTCAACATGGTCTTGCTCCATAGTCAGGATATTGCGGTTGACTATTTGGTCATTTTGCCAAATAGAGCGCGCAGTCTATCCGCGACTGGCCCACTTAGCTGTAACAAATGATTACCGTGCCGGTCCGGCCGCCGGGGCGCCCCGGCGGACAAGCAGGGCGAATGCCGGTAGAATCTTGTGTTTAGTCAAGCTTGCAGACCATGCCACACACTACCTCGTTCACCTTGCCCGCCATCCGCACCGAAGTCTCGTCGCTGTGGAAGCTGGCCTGGCCCATCCTGATCGGCCAGCTGGCCACCGTCGGCATGGGCGCGGCCGACGTGGCGATGACGGGGCACACGAATCCCGAGGAACTGGCGGCCGTGTCGCTGGGCGCGGCCATCTGGTCCATCGTGCTCGTCACCGTGAGCGGCATCATGATGGCGATCAATACCCTCGTGGCGCATGAAATCGGCGCCGCGCGCCACGACCGGGTGCCGCACATCGTGCGCCAGTCGCTGTGGAAGGCGCTGCTGGTCGGCCTGGTCGCCTGCCTGCTGACGAACATGGCGGCGCTGGTATTCGACCACCTGATGCTGGAACCGGCCGTGGCGTCCAAGGCCAAGCTGTTCGTGCACATCATCAGCTGCGCGCTGCCGCCGTTCGCCGCCTACCGCGCGCTGTACGGCTACAGCACCAGCATCAACCAGACCAAGCCCGTGATGGTCATCGCGCTGGCGGCGCTGGCGCTGAACATTCTCGTCAACTACCTGCTGATCTACGGCCACTGGGGCATGCCGAAGCTGGGCGGCGTGGGCTGCGCCGTGGCCACCACCTGCTGCGTGTGGATGATGCTGCTGGCCATGCTGGCGTGGATCCGGATCGCGCCCGCCTACCGCGCCACGTATCCATTCACGCACTGGGAATGGCCGCAGTTGTCGTCCATCGGCCCCATGCTGCGCCTGGGCCTGCCCATCGGCGTCACGTATTTTGCCGAAGTGAGCGCGTTTGGCGTCATCAGCCTGCTGGTGGCGCGCTTCGGCGTGATCCAGGTGTCGGCGCACCAGATCGCCCTCAATTTCTCGTCCGTCGTCTTCATGGTGCCGCTCACCTTCGGCATCGCGCTCGTCACGCGCGTGGGCCATGCCGTGGGCGAAGCCAATCTGCGCCGCGCGCGCTTCATTTCCTGGGTGGGCGTGGCCATGTCGCTGACGGCGGCCATCGTCTCGGCCACCGTCATCACCATCTTCCGCCACCAGATCGCGCAAGCCTACACGTCCGACCCGCAGGTGCAGGAACTGTGCGCGCAGCTGCTGCTGTTCGCCGCCCTGTTCCAGCTGTCCGACGCGACGCAGGTGGCCACTTCCTGCGCCATCCGCGGCTACAAGGTGACGCGCCAGCCGATGCTGATCCAGCTGCTGGCCTTCTGGGGCTTCTCGCTGCCGATCGGCTATGTGCTGGGCCTGGCGCCGCAAGGCTTCATCTGGTCGCCGGCCGAACCGATGGCCGCCGCCGGCTTCTGGATCGGCCTGGTCACGGGCCTGACGGTGGCCGCCGTGCTGCTGACCTGGTATCTGAACCGTTTGTCGCTGCAGCGCCTGCGCGCAGCCTGAGACAAGGAGCACCCCATGCCGCAACAACGCCCCTTCAAGCAAGTCGATGTCTTCAGCAGCGTGCCGTTCCTCGGCAATCCGCTGGCCGTGGTGCTCGACGCGAATGGCCTCGACGACGCGCAGATGCAGGCCATCGCGCGCTGGACGGGCCTGTCGGAAACCACCTTCGTGCTGGCGCCGCGCGACCCGGCGGCCGATTACCGCGTGCGGATTTTTCGCCCGAGATGGAATTCCCGTTCGCCGGCCACCCGACCCTGGGCACCGCGTACGCCCTGCTCGATGCGGGCATGCGGCCCAAGGGCACGCGCATCGTGCAGGAATGCGGCGTCGGCCTAGTACAGATAGAACGAGGCGCCGGCGGCGTGCTGGCGTTCCAGGCGCCGCCCTGCGCCACGCGCGCGCTCGCCCCGGAGCTGCTGCCGCTGCTGCAAACAGCGCTGGGCGGAGAACCGGCCGCGGGCGCCACTATTGTGGACATGGGCATCCGCTGGCTGTGCGTGCCGCTGGCCAGCGCCGCCGCCTGCCTGGCCGTGCGCGCCGACATCGCCGCGCTGACGCCATTGCTGGCCGCCGCCGGCGCCGACGGCCTGGCGCTGTATGGCCCGCACGCCGCCGGCGGGCCGGCCGACTACGAAGTGCGCGCGCTGCTCAGCGAACACGGCGCCCTGGTGGAAGATCCCGTCACGGGCAGCGCCAACGCCTGTATCGCGCAGCTGCTGGCGGGCAGCGACTACACGGTCCGCCAGGGCACCTGCCTGCAGCGCGACGGCCGCGTGTCCGTCAGTTTCCGCGCTGGTCACGCCTGGATAGGCGGCGCATGCCTGACCGTAATCGAAGGCACGATATTGGCTTGAACGGGGCAAAGCGCCATGGAATGGGCGGCTGCTGGATATTTTTGACGAAGGAAATACGGCCAGCAACGGTTTATTCCGTGGCTGGCGCTATCGCATAAACACGCATGCTCTGGTATCGTCTTACGCTTAGGCAACGCTCAAGCTCGCCTGTACATGCAGTGCCCTTCTTCTTCCAACTACCGAGACATCCATGCGTTTTATTCTTTGTTTTCTGGCCGCGATGGCCAGCGTTCCCGCATCGGCTGAAAAGCTGACCCTGGAACGCATCCACGCCGATCCGGCGCTGGCCGGCCCCGGCGTGCGCAACCTGAAAGTCTCGCCCGACGGCGAACGCGTCACGTTCCTGCGCGGCCGCGCCGACAACCAGTTCCAGCTCGACCTGTGGGAATTCAAGCTGAAGGACAAGAGCACGCACCGCCTGGTCGACTCGAAGGCGCTGGTGCCGAATGAAACGATTTCGCCCGAAGAGCAGGCGCGCCGCGAACGCGAGCGCACGGCCAGCCTGAACGGCATTCTCAGCTACAGCTGGTCGCCGGACGGCAAGCAGCTGCTGGTGCCGCTGGGCGGCAATCTGTATCTGGTCGACGCGGCCCATCCGGACAAGGCGCGCCTGGTCGCCAAGGGCAATGTGCTCGATCCGAAAATCTCGCCGAAAGGCCGCTACGTGTCGTTCGTGCGCGACCAGAACATCCATGTGATCGACCTGAAGTCGGGCCAGGAACGCCAGCTGACCACGGACGGCAAGGGCACGATCCGCAACGGCGAAGCCGAATTCGTGGCGCAGGAAGAAATGGGCCAGCGCACCGGCTACTACTGGGCGCCCGACGATTCCGCCATCGCGTATAAACGCTACGACGAAGCGCCCGTGCCCGTAGTGCGCCGCTTTGAAATCTTCGCCGACCGCACCGACGTCGTCGAGCAGCGCTACCCGGCCGCGGGCGACCCGAACGTGCTGGTGCAGCTGCTGATCGTCTCGCCGGAAACGGGCGCGCAGCGCCGGGTCGACCTGGGCACGAACCCGGACATCTATCTGGTGCGCGCCGACTGGAGCGCGGATAGCAAGTCGCTCGTCTACCAGCGCCAGTCGCGCGACCAGAAGACGCTCGACCTGGTCGCCGTCGACGCGGCCACCCTGGCGCAGCGCACCCTGCTGACGGAAACGTCCAAGACCTGGGTCAGCATCCATGACGACCTGCGCTTCCTGCCGAACGGCACCTTCCTGTGGTCGTCCGAGCGCACGGGCCGCAACCATCTGTACCTGTACGACATGGGCGGCAAGCTGCTGCACCCCGTCACTTCCGGCGCATGGGGCATCGACAGCGTGCTGGCCGTGAACCAGAAGACTGGTAAAGTGTTCGTCGCGTCGAACCGAGACGCCGTGATCGACAAGCAGACCTACGCCCTGGCCCTCGACGGCAGCACGGCCGACAAGCCGCAGCGCGTGACGAAAGCGGACGGCTGGCACGACACGACGTTCTCACGCAATGGCGAAGTCTTCGTCGACACGTATTCCGACCCGGCCACGCCGCCGCAAGTGAGCATCCGCCGCCCGGACGGCGCCATGGTGGGCTGGCTGGAAGAAAACGCGCTCAACGCCAGCCACCCCTACTTCAAATACAAGGCCGACCACCTGCCGACCGAGTACGGCACCCTGAAGGCCAACGATGGCCAGACCCTGCACTATTCGATCGTCAAGCCGTCGAACTTCGATGCGGGCAAACGCTACCCCGTCTACCTGTCGACGTATGGCGGCCCGCACTCGCAGCACGTGGCGCGCCGCTGGGGCAACAACTTCGACCAGTACATGGCGCAGCAGGGTTTTGTCGTCTTCCGCCTCGATAACCGGGGCTCGTCGCGCCGCGAGCGCGCGTTCACGGACGCGATCTATCACAAGCTGGGCGCGGCCGAAGTGGCCGACCAGTTGGTCGGCATCGACTGGCTGGGCAAGCAAAGCTTCGTCGATGCGAAACGCATCGGCGTGTTCGGCTGGAGCTACGGCGGCTTCATGACCCTGCGCCTGCTGTCGGCCGCGTCCGACAAGATCGCCATGGGCGTGTCGGTGGCGCCCGTGACCGACTGGTCGCTGTACGACACCCACTACACGGAGCAATTCCTCGGCATGCCGAAGGAAAACGTGGAGGGCTACAAGGCCAGCACCGTGTTCGCACACCTGGACGGCCTGAAGTCGCCGCTGCTGCTGGTGCACGGCATGGCCGACGACAACGTCCTGTTCAGCAACAGCACGCGACTGATCGACGCGCTGGTCAACCGCGGCGTGCAGTTCGACCTGATGACGTATCCGGGCGCCAAGCACGGCATCTCGTCGCGCGCGGGCCAGCGCCACGTGTACAAGAAAATCGAGCTGTTCTTCAAGCAGAACCTGATGAAGCCGGCACAGTAAGCTTGCGCTGCATCAAATAAAAAACCGCCGCCTGTCTCGCGACAGGCGGCGGTTTTTACATTCTTGCTGCCAGAATTAAGGCTTGCGCGTGACGGTCTCTACTGCTTCCTTCACATCGCCAACCTTCTTCTGCACTTTACCTTCGACCTGGTTTGCCAGGCCCTTGGCTTGCTGTTCTTCACTGCCGACGACTTTGCCAGCGGCTTCCTGGATTTTACCGCCGACTTCCTTCAGTTTACCTTCGACTTGATCTTTGTTCATGATGGATCCTCACTGTAGTTGGTACATCTGTTGTCCAGCCAAAAAGGCCGGTACTGCGGCTCACACGCTGCTTGTTGCGTGTCGATGTGTCCATAGTACGCAGTGGGGATCAAAGGCTCTGTACGGTTCCTAACACAGTGCCAACATCGTCGATCAGACCGTCAAATCCTTGCGCCACACGGTGGCCAGCCACGGCTGCTGGTCGCGCGGCAAGCCGGGCGGGCGGTAGTACTGTTCGACCAGGCTGAAACCGGCCGCCTGCACGTACGCGGCCCAGCTCGCTTCATCGTGGTAGCTGCCGTAGCGCGCGCCATTCCAGCCTTCCTGGTTCTGCCCGCGCGGGTTCGAGCTGAACAGCACGCCGCCCTCCTTCAGGCACGCGTGCAGGGCGCGCAGCACGCCGGGCAAGGCGGCGCTGGGCACGTGAAACAGCACGGCATTCGCGAACACGCCGTCGAAATGCGCAGCCGGCAGGTCGAGGTCGACGAAATCCTGCTGCCACACGGTGCAGCCGCTGTAGGCGCGCGCCATCTCGACGAAACGGGGGCAGCCATCGACGCCCGTCGCGTGGTGGCCCAGGGCCGTGAACGCCTTCAGGTCGCGC
Organism: Janthinobacterium sp. C22; assembly: GCF_057919405.1. Lineage (NCBI taxonomy): Bacteria > Pseudomonadati > Pseudomonadota > Betaproteobacteria > Burkholderiales > Oxalobacteraceae > Janthinobacterium > Janthinobacterium sp. C22. The sequence goes on from NZ_CP193659.1 coordinate 5,883,028, forward strand.
CCGGGGCCGCAGCCCAGGTCGAGGATGGCCAGCGGCGCCGGCTTGCCGATGGCGTTCAACAGCGCGCCGATGTTCTGGCTGACGTCGTGATCGCGCGTGCCTTCGAAAAACTGCTCGGCGCTGGCGTCGTAGTGAGCCAGGGTGCGGCCCGTGATGGCGTGGATGGGGTCTTGCTGGTCGTGCGGCGGGGTCGGTTTCATGGCGGTCCTGTCGATATGTTCCGCCATTTTACGGTGCCGGCGCGTCGGGCGTCCGGCACCGTCCATGATTACCAGACGCGCACGCGCTGTTCCGGCGCCAGGTACAGCTGCTGCCCCGGCTTGACGTCGAAGGCCGGATACCAGGCGTCGAGGTTGCGCACGGTGGCGGCGCGGTATTGCGCCGGCGCATGGCCATCCGTGAGGATTTGCTGGCGCGCCGCCGCTTCGCGCGCCTTGCTGCGCCAGCTGACGCCGTAGCCGATGAAGAACGCGCGGTCCGCGTCCGCCTGCGCCGGCTTGCCCTGCTGCGACAGGGTGAACGCGTCATGCGCGGCCGCCACGCCGGCCAGGTCGGCCAGGTTTTCGCTCAGGGTCAGCTGGCCATTCACGGCCAGGTCGGGGAACGGTTTGTAGGCGGCGAACTGTTCCACCAAGCGCTTCGATGCCGACTGGAAATGCGCCAGGTCGGCCGGCGTCCACCAGTCGCGCAGCTTGCCCTGGGCGTCGAATTGCGCGCCCTGGTCGTCAAAACTGTGGCTGATCTCGTGGCCGATGGTGGCGCCGATGCCGCCATAGTTGGCCGCATCGGATGCTTGCGGGTCGAAGAATGGCGGCTGCAGGATGGCGGCCGGAAAGTTCAGCGCATTTTGCAGCGGCAAGTTAACGGCATTGACCAGTTGCGCCGGCATGGCCCAGGCCTTGCGGTCGGGCGACTGGCCCAGCTTGGCCAGTTCCTGCCGGTAATGAAACTGTTCCGCCCGCTGCACATTCCCGAGCGCATCGCCGCGCACCACGCGCAAGCCCGCATAGTTTTCCCACCGTTCCGGGTAACCCACGCCCACGTACAGGGTCTTGAGTTTTTCCTGCGCCTGCGCCTTGGTGGCCGGCGCCATCCAGTCCAGCTTGTCGATGCGGCGCGAGAAGGCGGCGACGATATTCGTCACCATGTCTTGCACGCGGGCTTTCGATTCAGGCGGGAAATAGCGTTCCACGTACAGCTTGCCGACGGCGTCGCTGAGGGCCGCATTCGTCGCGGCCAGCGCCCGCTTGCTGCGCGGCGACTGCTGCGGCGTGCCGCTCAGGGCGCTGCCATAGAAGGCGAAGCGCTGATCGGCGGCCGCTTTCGGCAAGACGGTGCTGAAATGGTTGATCGCGTGGAAGGCCAGGAAATCCTTCCACGTGGCCAGCGGCACGCTCGCCACCAGTGCGGCGCTGCCCGTCATGGCCGTCGGATGCCAGACGATGAAATCCGTCTGCCGGCCCAGCCCTGCCGCTTCGAAGAAGGCTTTCCAGTCGAGTCCCGGCGCCTTGCTGGCGAAGTCGGCGGCACGCCACGCATTATTGCCCTTGGCGACATCGGCCGAATCCTCGCGGCTGGCGTGACTGGCGGCAATTTGTTGTTCCAGCGCAAACACGCGCGCGGCGCGGGCCGGCGCATCGCGGTAGCCGGCCTGCTGGAGCATGGCGGCGATATGCGCCTGGTAGCCCGCGCGCAAGCCCTGCATGCGCGCGCTGTCGCTCTGGTAGAACGCGCGGTCGGGCAAGCCCAGTCCGCCCTGCAGCAGGTAGGCCACGTTGCGCGTGGTGTCGTTCAAGTCTTGCGCCACCCACAGGCCGAACAGGTTTTCCGTATAAAAATTGGTGGCGTTGAGCGGGTCGACGTCGGCGCGCAGGCTCTCGCCCAGCGCGCGGGCCAGCCCTGCCCGGTCGCGTATGCCGTCGATCTTCCTGAGCAGCGGCTTGATCGGCGCCCAGCCTTTCGCTTCGATAGCCGCTTCATCCATCCAGGACCGGTAAAAATCGCTGACCTGGCGCGCGCCCGCATCCGCCTGCGGCGCCGCCGCCAGGCCTTCGACGAGGCCGATGATGCGCTCGTTGGTGGCGTTGGCCAGCATGGCGAACGAGCCCCAGCTGCTGCGGTCGGCAGGGATATCCGTGCTGCGCAGCCAGTCGCCATTCACGTAATCGTAGAAATCATCGCCGGGCAAGACCTGCGCGGCAGCGGGGGCGGCGGCGCTGGCGGCCGCTTGCTGGCCATGCGCCTGGGCAGGCAAACCGGTCAGCGAGACGCCGGCCAGGGCGAGGATGATGGCGGCCTGGACTGGTGTCCGGGACCAGGAAAAACGCAAACCGTGCATGACGATCCTTTCGATGTAATAGCCAAAATCATACCCTGAAAATCCTGCCTTTTTAGGTGAAAAAGCGTCCCCTAACTTTTTTGCATGTGGACAAAAAATCGGCATATAGTGGCACGACCGCACGCCGTACCGCGCGAACGCCAAGGAGATTGCCATGCAACTGGAAGCGCTGTTCCAGCATCCCCACGCCCTGCCTGCCGCCCCGAAGATCGTCGATGAACTGGTGCGCAGTTTCGACAACCCCGCCATCGCCACCGAAGACATCGCGCGCCAGCTGGGAGCGGACCCGGCCTTGAGCGCCAAGCTGCTGCGGCTGGCCAACTCGGCCTATTACCACGTCTCGCGCAGCATCGGCACGGTGGAAGACGCCGTGCTGATGCTCGGTTTTGTTACCGTGCGCACTCTTGTCATCAGTTCCGGCCTCGTCAGCGGTTTCAAGGCCGTGCCGGGCCTGAATTTACCGCAATTCTGGCGCTACAGCCTGCACAGCGCCGTGTCGGCCCGCTGGATCGCGAGGCAGACGGGCGACAACCAGGACCTGGCCTTCACCATCGGCATGATGCATGCGATCGGGCAACTGGTGATCCACGCCGCCATGCCCGAGCAAGCCATGCAGCTCGACAAGATTGCCCCGCCGCTCGATGCGCGCCGGCTCGACGCGGAACGGGTATCGCTGGGCTACGATTATGCGCAGGTGGGCGCCGAACTGGCGCGCCGCTGGAAGTTTCCGCCCGCCTTTGCCGAGGCCATCGCCGCCTTTCCCGATCCGCTGGCCAAGGCACCCTTGAACCGCCTGGCCGCCATCATCCACCTGGCCGCCTGGCGCGCGCGCATCGAGGAAAATGCCTTGAGCAATGAAGAAATCATCGCCTGCTATCCCAACGAGGTGGCCGAAGCGCTCGGTTTGCCACCGTCCGTGCTGGTCGACAGGATGCCGCCGCCGGCCGAACTGAGCGCAGGACTGGAAGAACTCGTCAAATAAATCCACCGCTGCCGGCATCGCCACCCCGGCATCCATGGGGGTTTGCGGACGATGCCGGCGGCCAGCCAGAAAACATCCAAATTATTTTCATTTTTTTCAAAAACACCCTCAAGTTCCCGTTGGACCCGCCGTTAATCTGGACAAGCGGTAATCCATTCACTAGTTACGGGTGTGCTCATGACCTCCAACGACGTTCTCTCGATGTATGAAAATATTGCAGGAATGACCAATAAAATGGTCGTGGCCGCACGTTCGAGCGACTGGAATGACTTGGATGCCCTGGAAAACCAGTGCGCCAGCGCCGCCAGCGCAACCATGGCGGGCAAGGTACCTGCCCTGGCCGGCGCCTCGCGCCTGCGCAAGATCGACTTGCTCAAGCAAATCCTGGCCAATGACCGCGAAATCCGCGCCATCACGGAACCGTGGATGACGCAGCTGTCGAACGCCATGCCAGGTTCGCGCGCCCGCATGTAAGCCAAGAGGCAAGCAAGTCGCCGCGCCAGAAACGACAAAAGCACCCGCGGGTGCTTTTTACGTCTATCACCCTGACATCGAGCGCGCCATCTGCGGCGCTCAAAAAGCAAGGTGGGGAATGTGGAAGGCGAGCCCCAGGTATCTCCTGGCGTCGCCTCGCTGCCGGTTGCATCCGGCGTTCGCGAGCACATCGTCGGCATCGCAAACCGCTTCCAGACCCAGGCGTTTATGCAACGCTACACCTGGTTTGCCGCGCCACACTATCGTTGGTGACTGCGCCAGGCTGGGGCTGTTTTGTCGTAGAGCAAGTCCACTGAATTAATCATATCACCATCTTTAAAAAATAGGCAACACGAGAGACGTACATTTTCTGTCTTTTTTGAATATCTTTTTTTATATCAATTTTTAGCACGGCCCCGCACACAATTTAACGCGAGAACGGCTCCGCTTCCGGCTCGGCCGCCCCTTCCTCCACCGCCTCCGTCAACACGGGCACCTCCTTCTTCTTCCTGCGGCCGAACGGCTTGCGCAGCAAGACCCAGTATTTCGACGGCGCACCCGGCTCCGCCGCTTGCCTGCGCTTGCGCACGGCATACACGATGAGCGCCGTCAGCAGCAGGAAGAGCACAGTGCCGATACCGAGCCACAGCAAGCCGTTGCCGCCCGATTTCTTTTCCTTGTCGGCCGCAGGCGCCGCGTGCAGGGGTTTGGGCTTGGCATGGGGCGCTTCCGCCACGGCTGGCGCGGCAGCGGGCGGCACGGCGGCCGTGGCGGCGGCAGGCAGGGCCAACGCCTGCTGCAAGACGCCGATCTTGCCTTCCAGTTCACCGAGCTTTTCATTCAAGGCCGTATTTTTCTCGTCCAGCGCCACGCATGCCGCCGCCTGCCCCGCATCCGCCTGCGGCGCACAGGCGGCCACGGGCGCCGTGGCGCGGCGCAGTGGCGGCGGGCGCAGCGCAGCGGCGGCCGGCTTCGGCGCGGCGGGCGGCGCCACGAACACGCTGGCCGGGCGCACCATGCCCTCGGCCCGCGCGCGGGCCGCCAGCGCGGCGGCGTCGGGCGCCAGCATGCCAGGCACGGCGCGCGGCAACGGCGCAGGCGCGAGCAAAGGCGCGGGCGCCGGAACGGCTGGCCTGGCCGGCGCACTGGCGGCGGCGGGCGGCGCCGGCGTCAGCCACAAGGTAGCCAGGCGCACGATGGCGCCATTGCCATTCCCCAGCAATAAGTACAAATGCACGTGGCCCGCCTGGATCGCTTGCCGCGTGGCCACGCGCACATACTGCCGCCCACCGCGCTCAAACGGGCTGATCGTCAAGGTTTGCAGGGCCGCATCCATGCCGATGCCGCCGCCCCGGTACACATCGGGCGAGGCGAGGCGCACGGCCACGCCGTTGGCCTCATCTGGCGCCAGGGTCGTCAGCTCGATTTCGGCCAGCAGAGGCTGGCCCACGTGCGACTGCACCGCCAGCTCGCCCAGTTCGGCCGCCATAACGGGCGGCAAGGCCAGGCTGGCGGCGGCGCACGCGATCAGGGACCAACGGGGAAGGATGCTGCTCTGCATGGACTGATCGCTTTGATAACGGGATAAATAATGGGGACTCGCCTGTCTTTAACGGCAGGAAATCGCAAAAATATAGATGGGTCAGGGCAAAAATGATGCAATACAGCATCATCCTGTGTCTTTTTGACGTCTGGAGTACACTCGATCCACCTCCATCGATGAAAGGGATGCCATGAGCAGCAGAATCGAACGCGACAGTTTTGGCCCGATCGACGTACCCGCCGACCGGCTGTGGGGAGCGCAAACGCAGCGCTCGCTCGAGCACTTCCATATCTCCACGGAAAAGATGCCGCCCGAACTGATCGCCGCCCTGGCCACCGTCAAGCGAGCGGCCGCCCACGTCAACCTGGACCTGGGATTACTGGATGGCAAGAAAGCCATCGCCATCACGCAGGCGGCCGACGAAGTGCTGGCCGGCAAGCATGATGCGGAATTCCCGCTGGCCGTCTGGCAGACGGGGTCCGGCACGCAAAGCAATATGAACATGAACGAAGTGCTGGCCAACCGCGGTTCCGAGCTGATCGGCGGCTTGCGGGGCGCCGGGCGCCTGCTGCACCCGAACGACGACGTCAACCTGGGCCAGTCCTCGAACGACATCTTTCCCACCGCAATCCACGTGGCGGCGGCGCTGGCCGTCGCCAACACGGTCTTGCCGCCGCTGCGCCAGCTGCGCGCCACCCTGGATGAGAAAGCCACGGAATTTGCCGACATCGTCAAGATCGGCCGCACCCATTTGCAGGATGCGACGCCGCTGACCCTGGGCCAGGAATTTTCCGGCTACGTGGCGCAGCTGGACTTCGCCGAACACATCATCACCGCCTCGTTGCCGCCGCTGCTGCAGCTGGCCGCCGGCGGCACGGCCGTGGGCACGGGCTTGAATGCCCACGTGGAATTTGCCGGCCGCATTGCGGCGGAACTGGCGCGCCTGACGGGCCAGCCATTCGAAACGGCCAGCAACAAGTTTGCCGCCCTGGCCGCCCACGATGCCTTGGTGGCCGCCCATGGCGCCTTGAAAACCCTGGCCACGGCCCTGATGAAAATCGCCAACGACGTGCGCTGGATGGCGTCCGGCCCCCGTTCCGGCCTCGGCGAAATCACCATCCCCGAAAACGAGCCGGGCAGCTCCATCATGCCGGGCAAGGTCAATCCCACCCAGTGCGAAGCGCTGACCATGCTGTGCTGCCAGGTGTTCGGCAACGACGTGGCCATCACGGTAGGCGGCGCCTCGGGCAATTTCGAGCTGAACGTCTTCAAGCCCTTGATTGCACACAACTTCCTGCAAAGCGCGCGCCTGCTCGGCGACGGCATGCGCAGCTTCGATGAGCATTGCGCACACGGCATCGCGCCGAACCGTGGTCGCATCGCCGAACTGATGGAACGCTCCTTGATGCTGGTCACGGCACTGGCGCCGCACATCGGCTACGACAAGGCGGCGCAAATCGCCAAGCAAGCCCAGCACGAAGGCACGACCTTGAAGCAAGCGGCGCTGGCCCTGGGCTTTGTGACGGAAGAGCAATTCAGTGCATGGATCGTTCCCCTGGAGATGACGCAGCCCAAAAAAGTTAAGGCTCAGCCTGCATTCCCCCTCGCTTCATGTAAACTATGACCTTAGTTGACACCGTCATTCAGTGTTGAAAACACATCGTTGCAATAAGGGATACAATGCAAAAAGTAAGCTTTGATTTAACATCCGAGTTCGTCGAGCTGAACCAGCTGCTGAAGCTGGTCGGCTTATGCGACAGCGGTGGCGCAGGCAAGGTCATGGTCGATAGCGGCGTGGTGAAGGTCGATGGCAAGAAGGAATTGCGCAAGACCGCCAAGATCCGCGCCGGCCAGGTCGTCAGCGTGGGCGAGATCCGTATCACGGTCGTCGGCCCCGCTTGATGCCGGCATGGGGCGCGAAAGCAGCCCCATGCGTCCAGCCTGCCTGCCAGCCCGGCTGCCTGGATCAAGCTGCAACACGTCGTTATTGTCAGATAAATATCGATTGCAGAAGGGAAGCGCCATGGACCATCCCGAACAAGGTACGCGCAGCCAGGAACGCCTGATCGGCGACTTGCGCCAGGTAATAGAAAACGCGGAAGAATTACTGCGTAACACAGACAAATACACCAGCAGCCTGTACCAGAGCGCGCGCGCCAGGCTGCAGCTGGCCCTCGTCGCGGCCACCGCCGAACTGGCCCGCTTTGAAGAGGAGCAAGTCACGCGCATGATGGACGCCACGCTGGCCGCGAACGCGCTGTACCGCGATCAGACGGGCGAAGCGCGCGTGCTGCGCGCCTTCGAATAAATAATTACGCCGCCAACACCGCATGCGCCAGCCACTGGCGCAAGTGCGCGGCCAGGTCGAATGCCGGGTCCAGCTCGAACGCCGCATCGAGCGCGGCGCCGAACGTGCGGCCCTGCCGCAAGGCCAGCAAGGCCGCATGCGCGGCCGCATCCAGCACCAGCACCTGCGCTTTCCAGCGCGGCCGGCACACCAGCGCGTAACTAGCCGTCTGCATATCCTGCGGAAATACCCCCTGCCCTTCACCCTCTTGATGCGCCTGCCACAGGGCCGCCGCTTGCCAGTTCGATGCCAGCAAGGCACAAGCGGGATGCAAGGTGAAACACCGCGTTTCCAGTTGATCGGCATGCAAGGCGGCCAGCGCCTCGGGCGCCAGTGCCTGCGCATCGGCCGCGTAATGGGCCAGGTGCAAGGCCCATTCCAGGCGCGCCACATCGGGCAAATAGGGCAATTCGCCGGCTGGCGGGAACTTGGCGAGAAAATCGGCGAAACGGGCGCCAAACTGGTTCAAATCGGCGCTATCCGACGGAGATTGCCGGCCGTATGCGCGCGCCAGGCCGCCAAAGAACGCCTCGCCCACCAGCGCCAGCACGACGGGGTAGACCTGGCTCAGGGTGCGGCGCCAGGTGGCGCCCAAGCTGCCACGGTACAGCGAAAAACGCTGCGGCGCCGCGTCTCCCGCGAACGCTGGCAGAACTGCCGCCGTATCGAGCAAGGCGGTGGCGAACGCTTGCTGGCCGGCCGCCAGCGCGTCAAGCGACGCGGGTGGCGGTGACGGCAGCGGCGCCATCCCAAGCCATGGCGTTTGCGGCGTATGGCGCGCCAGCATGGCTTGCGCCTTGTCCGCCTCGCCCAGCAGGATATCGAGCGGCGGCAACTCCGTATCCCATTCGACCAGGGTGGGAATGGCGCCAAAGCGCCGCAAGGCGGCCGCATATAACGCCCAGACGGGGTCGGCCACGGCGGCGCCATGATGGTCGACCACGGCGTGCGGCGTCAGCAGATGGCCGCCCAGGTGCAGCTCGCCCACGCTGCCCGGCGCGATGGCTTGCATCGCAAGCAAGGCGTCTTCGCCGTGGTTACACTGGTTCACATACAGATTATTGATATCGAGCAGCAGCCCGCAGCCGCTGCGGCGCGCCAGTTCCGCCAGGAATTGCGCCTCGCTCATGGCATCGTCGGCAAAACGCAGGTAAGTGGAGACATTCTCCAGCAAGATCGGCCTTTTCAACACATCCTGCACCCTCCCCACCCTTGCACACAGCAAATCGAGGGCCGCGCCATTCAAGGCCAGCGGCAACAAATCATTGAGTTGCTGCTCCGCCACGGCGCCCCAGCACAAGTGCTCCGACACGAGGACCGGCTCGATGCGCTCGACCACGGCGCGCACGCGCCGCAAATGGTCCTCGGAAAAGCCCCGCGCGGAACCCAGGCCCAGGCCCACGCCATGCAGGCTGATCGGGTAATCCTGGCGCAAGGTGCGCAGCACATGGCTATCCCAGCCCGAAGGCTGCAGATAATTTTCAGTGTGCACTTCCAGCCAGCCGACCTGGGGCCGGCGCGCCAGGAAATCGCGGTAGTGCGCGGCGCGCAGGCCGACGCCGGCAAGCGCCTGGATGGGCGGCGGCATGGACAGGCGGCGGACGCTTAGGGCTGCGTGGCCGGCTTGGCCGCCTTGCCGGCCTTGATGGGCTTGACGGAACCGCCCGCCTGTTCGCACGTGCCCTTGGCTACATAGGCCCATTCCGTGGGCAGCTTGTCCGCCTCCGCCTGGCCCGCGCAGGAATGCGCGCCATCGGACGAGGCGCAATCGTTCTGCCCCGCCTTGGCCACGCCGTAGCATTTTTCCTTGTCGCCGGGGGCGGGACCATCGTGGGCGGCCGCATTGACGGCGGTACCGGCGCAGAGGCCAGCGAGGGCGGCGGCGATGAGAGCTTGACGTTTGTTCATGGGGATTCCTCTTGCATGGGTCAAAGTAAAGTGGGCACGCCCCGGGCTGCACGATGGGCAACGCGAGGTGATGCACGCCATTTTACTGAATCGGCCGATTCATGGCGAACAGAGACGGAAGGAAGGCGAAAAGGAAGCGGAAAAGACAGACAACAACGCCCACGCGCCACCGTCGGCGACGGTGGTGTGGGCGTATCTATGGCGAGCGCCAGGCTGGCGCCGCGGGACCGCGCTCAGGCTGTCGTGTTGATGCGGTTGCCGAGGTGAGCCGGCAGACTCGGCGCCGACTGTACCGGCGGCAGCGCTGCCAGCAAGGCGGTGGCGGTCGAGCTTTGGATATCCTGGGCTTTTTTCAGGACAGTCAAGCCGACGGCTTGCCGCGTGCCTGTCTCCGCCATCGTGGTTGACAGTTGAGCAATGCTTCCGACGTCCATACGTTTCTCCAATGAGGTTCTACCCTTGTTAACGGATGCCGCAGGCAAACCTTTAACTTATTTTTTCAGCTTATTTTCCAACTGCAGCAGCAACCAGCCCAGCACCTGCTCGCGCGCATTCAAGTCCAGCCATTGCACGCCCTCGCGCAGGCCGGCCGGCGCCGGGCTGTCGGAGGCGACGGCGATCACGTACGGGTCATGCGGATATAAGGGTGCTTGCCCCACTTCCGCGCGGAACACTTCCAGCTTGGGGATAGGGTCCGTCTTGAAGCCCTCGACCAGGGTCAGGTCTGCCGGCCCCATGCGGGCCAATTGCTGCGCCAGGCCCGGTTCGGGCGCGCCGCGCAGCTCATGCACGATGGCAAAGCGGTACGGCGACGCCACCAGCACTTCCGCCGCCCCGGCCAGGCGCAGGCGGGCGCTGTCCTTTTGCGGCGGCTCCAGCGCCAGGTCATGGTGGCTGTGCTTGACCAGGTTGACGCGCAAGCCGCGCGCCGCCAGTTCCTTCACCACAAATTCCAGCAGGGTCGTCTTGCCGCTACCGGAACGGCCGATCACACCCAGTACCGGGTGGGTGGGCATCGCATCGTGCATGGTCACTCCTTGATTGAGAAGGAATGATTATACGCAGCCCCACGGGCGCCAGCGCCTTGCATTGCCCAAGCCATCGCACAGGTCAAGCGCCGCCGGATTTTCCGCCATTCCCCCCGTCAAAGGGGGCCGGCGGACCACCCTGCCGCGGGCGCCGGCCCGCCGACTTCGGCGCCTTCTTGCCCGCAGTTTTGCCCGCAGCCCTGCCATTTTGTGCCTGCGCATTCCTGGCCGTGCGGGCCAATTGCCGGTGGGCGGCGATCGCCCCCGCCTCGGCATCGGACTGGAAGGGGACGGCGGCAGCGGCAGCCACCTCGCCATCAGGCTGGCAAGCGGGCGCCAGCGGGGTGAAGTCCTGCGCCCGCACATCGGCTTCCCAGGCGGCCCGCTGCGCCGCCACACTAGCGGGCACGGCCGGCGCCGCGCGGGCGTGCGCCAGGGTCAGCACGGCGCCCAGGCCGCTGGCGGCCGCCACGCGCGCGCCCATCTGGGGCAAGCTGCCATCGGCGGCGCGGCAAAAGCGCTGCAGGATGGTCTTGATGATCGACGTGTGGTCGACCACCTCGTGGCTGACGCTGCCCGGCGCGATCAGCGGCGACACCAGCAGCATGGGCACGCGCACGCCGTACTGGCGAAATGCGGGGTCGTCATCGATGGCGGCGCCAGGCGGTACATGGTCGAAAAAGCCCCCGTGTTCGTCATAGCTGAGGATCAGCAAGGTGCGCGCCCAGGCGGGACCGCGCGACAGGGCCTGATAGACCTGCGCCACCAGCGCCTGGCCGGCGCGGATATCGGCCGGCGGATGGTCGTCGTTTTCAAAAAATGCGGATCGATCCAGCTGACCGGGGGCAAGGTACCCGCCAGCGCGTCGCCGATGAAGCCATAGCGGCGCGCGCTGGAGCCGAACGGCTCGTACAGCTCGGACGAGCGGTAATGGTCGTCCGTCAGCGCCAGGCTCCAGGGTTTCCAGGCGGAATAAAATTTCCAGCCGACCTGGGCGCGGTCCAGGTGGCGCACGAAGGATTTGTTCGCATACAGGGGCACGCGCTTGCTATCCTTGCTGCCGGCCGCCTTGCCGCTGACCGCATACAGGCGGTTGGGCCAGGTGGCGCCAGGCACGGCGCTGTAGCAGCGGTCGCAGACGCAGAACTGCTGCGCCAGGAAATCGTACATGGGCAAGTCGGCCGCATTGTAGTAACCCATCACCAGATCGATGTCGGGGTCGCCCGGGTGCGTTTGCGCATAGTTGTCGACAAAACCGCCGTTATTGTTTTGCAATTGCTGCGCCACCGACAGGCCCGTGTGCGACGGGTCTTGCTGCGGGCCGAAGGCCGTGCGCCGCAAATGGTGCACGGGATAGCTCACGCCCGCATGCACATTGGCATGGCTGGCCTGCAAGCCGTCGATGTCGGTGCGCCCGCCTTCCAGGCTCAGGTAGCCGAGCATGTGGTCGAACGAGCGGTTTTCCATCATCAGCACGACGATATGGTCGATGCGCGCCAGGTTTCCCAAGCCATGCGCATCAAACGCACCCTCACCAGCAGCTGCGGCAGCAATCATGGGACCTCCCCGGCCGCGCACACGGGCGCAGCGACCCTGGTTCGACCAGGCCAGGCCAGTATGGTTCAGCTATGACGGCCCGGCCTTGATGCACAACAACTCAGTACGGCACGCGGTAGCGGTAGCCCTTGAAACTGAAGATGGCCGCCTTCGGCTGCAACTTTTCCAGCACCAGGCCGGGCGCCAGCTCCTCGCCTTCGTGGCGCAGGACCTTGTCGATCAACAATAAACGATCGGCCGGATTCTTCGAATAGATATAGCCGCCGATGGCGATCGGCGGGATTTGCCGCTGTATCGGCTCGGGCAAGTCGCGCATGCCCGGCACGCTTTCTTCGGTCGCAGGCGCGGGCACGGCGGGCACCGGGGCCGCAACGGGCGGCGGCGCGGCCTGGACGGGCGGCTTCGGTTCCTGCTGCGGTTCCGCCACGGGCCTGGCATGGTGCACGGGTGCGGCCGTGGCCGCCGGCGGCACGGGCGCGACTTGCGTGACGGGGGCCGGCGCAGGCGCGGGCACTGGTGGCGGGACTGCCGGCGGAACGACTGCCGGCATCGGCGCGGGCACAGCCTGGACCAGCACGGCAGGAGCGGCCGCAGGTACAGGCACGGGCGGCGCCGCCCCGCCTGCCAAGGCTGCCACAGCAGCAACGCGGCGGCCAAGGCCAGCGTCACGCCGCCCAGCGCCAGCCAGACGGGCGCGCGCCGCGCCGCGCCGGACGCCGCGCCATCGTGCAGCTGCACTTGCGGTGCGTGGATCGACGGCAACTCGCCCAGCTGGCGCTCGGCTTGCGATTTTTTCAGTGCTTCAAGTATGTAGGACATCTTATTTCCCCGCCACCATCGCCGTCGCAGCGGGCGCCGCCACGGCAGGCGCCGCGCTGCTCAGGCGCGGCTCCGCATTGTCACCCAGCTGCATCAGGCGTATATATGTTTTCGGACCCGCCAGGCCATCGGCGCGCAGGTTCTGGCTTTGCTGGAAAGCGCGCAGCTGGCTTTGCATCTCGGCATCGAGCGGCAGATTGGCGGCCGGCGCCGGCAAGCCCCGCTGTTGCGCCAGCCGCTGCGCCAGCCAATCCACGTCGGCGCCGCGCGCGCCCAGCGGCACCTCGTCGCGCCAGCTGCGCGGGGCGCGCCAGAAGGTCGTGAAACCGCCATCGCTGCGCTGCGCCAGCTGGGCCAGCGGCAAGTCTTGCTGTTGGCCGTCGAGCATCAAGGTGGCCGTATCCCCCTGCAGACGCGTCAGCAGCGCCAGCTGTTCCGTGCCACCCGGATCGCGCAAGACCAGCATGGCGGGACGGTCCAGCACGCGCAGCTCGGCGATGCCGCCCCGGCTGTGCAGGCAGCGCAGGCCGGTGCGGGCGCCCGCCTGGCAAGCATCGCCAGCCGGCAACTGCTCGCCCCACAGACTGGCCAGCTGGCGCAGCACGGCGTTGCGGTCCGGCACGCTGACGGGCGCGGGCGCAGGAACAGGTGCGGCAACGGGCGCCGGTGGCGCTACCACGGCGGGTGCTTTCGCCACGGCCACTGTGGCAGGCGCGTGCGGCATGAAATGCCAGGCCAGCGCGGCCGTGACCAGCGCACCGGCCAGCACGCCGCCGGCCACGTGCGGCCAGCGCAAGCCCCGTCCGGCAACCGGCGTCCCCTCTTCCGCAAACACTTCCTCGGCGGCACGGCGCAGTATCTGGCGCGTCACTTGCGGCTGGTTTTCCACGTAGGCGCCCAGCAGCGCGCGGTCGCACAGCAGGTTGATGCGGCGCGGCACGCCTTTACTCAAGGCATGGATGGGCGCCATCAGGCGCGGCGCGAACGGCGTCTGCGCCGTGCTGCCCGCCACGGCCAGGCGGTGGCGGATGTAGCTGGCCGTTTCCCCGGCCGTCAGCGAACCCAGGTGATACCGGGCGATCACGCGCTGCGCCAGCTGCTCCAGTTCGGGCCGCGCCAGCATGGCGCGCAATTCCGGCTGGCCGATGAGGATGATCTGCAGCAGCTTGCGCTCGCTCGTCTCCAGGTTGGTCAGCAAACGCAATTGTTCGAGCACGGCGGCGGACAGGTTTTGCGCTTCATCGATGATCAGCACATTGTTCTTGCCCTGCGCATGGCTGGCCAGCAGGTGCGCATTGATGGCGTCGACATAGCCTTTCACGCTGGCCACGCCGGGCGCCAGGGCGATGCGGAATTCCTCGCAGATCGACAGCAGCAATTCCTCGACGGACAATTTCGGATTGAAGATATAGGCGAGCTGGCAATTCTCCGGAATCTGCTCCATGAAGCAGCGGCACACGGTGGTCTTGCCGGCACCGATTTCTCCCGTCAGCAGCACGAAGCCGCCGCCGCTGCCCACGCCATACAGCAAGTGCGCCAGCGCTTCGCGGTGGCGTTCGCTCATGAACAGGTAGCGCGGATCGGGGGCAATCGAAAACGGCGATTGCTTGAGCTGGAAATAATGCGTGTACATGGAGACCCTGCGGATGAAACGATCAAAATGCGCGACGGCAAGCCGAGACCCTCAGCGGGTGCGGGCGGGCGGCAACGGCTTGTATTTGGCGCAATACACTTTCGCCTTGCTGCGAAAGTAGACGATTTTACTGCCAGGCACGGAACCACGGACAGGAAAGGCGGAATTGTCGAGTTTATTGAAACGCAGGCCCGAAGCGCCGCGGATGGCCGGCTCCAGCTTTTCCGGTGTCGCGTCCGCCACCACGCCCATGAAGACGAGGGGACTGGTGTCGTCGCTGACGATGACGTCGGTAACGGGCGCGCCCCACAGGGTCGCTTCCGTGCGGAACCAGTAGGCGCCCCCTTCATGCTTGTAGGCGGGGCCGAAGGCCGTCAGCAGATAGGCATAAAAGGCCTTGTTGTCGATCTGGTCGATGCACAGCACGGCATTGCCCACCACTTGCCCGAACGTGCTCGGCGCCGGCTTGGCCTGCGCCAGCACGCCGGACACGGGCACGCCGCAGGCCAGCAGGGCGAACGCCGCCAGCAGGGCCGGCGCACGCCACGGGCGCGTCAAGGTACGGCGCACGCGCATGATCAGCGCTTGCGCTCTTCTTTCTTGACCTTCTTGGCTTCCTTCTTTTCTTTCATGGTCTTGGCCGGTTCTTTCTTGGCTTCCTTCTTGCTGTCCTGTGCCTTGCTCATCATCTACTCCATGCCTGGGCGGAAATGCCAGGGCCATTATGACACTCCCCATGAAAATGCCACGTCATTTCCCCCATGCAATAGACCCGCCCGGCAAGCACAGTCAGCGCATGCGCTTATTTGCAAAAAGACGTTTGCATTTTCATTTTATTGTGTTTTAATACACGCAATTTATAAAAAGATATTATTTCTGTGCTGCATGAGCAACACCGGAAAGCATACACACTGGGGACAGGACATGGACCGGCATACGGCGGGGCCATGCGTGATCGACTTACAGCCCTCGGCAGAAATACAGAACATGATGAGAAAGATGATCTTGCTGTGCGCGGCCCTGTCGCTCTGGGCCGCTGGCAACACGCATGCGGCGCGCACGCCGCCGATCCAGGTGGCCGCGTACCAGGCGCCGCCCGCCCCACTGGCCGCGCGCCTGGCCAGTTTTCAGTCGCCCGACGCCAGTCCGCGCGTGCGCGCCCCGGATGAACCGAGCACGCATTCGCTGCTGCTGGTCGCCATCGTGCTGCTGAGCCTGCGCATGCGCGCCAGGGCCACTACCAGCAGCGAAAAATTCAGTACCTGACGTGAAAACGGCCGCGCAAGGCGGCCGCTCCAGTCACGCGTCAGCGCACTATCAATGCAGGCACAGACGGCGGCGCGTCTTTTCGATCAGCGCCGCATCGTAGGGATACAGGTTCTCGATAAAGAACAATTCCGTTTCCGCCTCGTCTTCCAGGCACATTTCGATCATGACCGGGCCATCGCTTTCGCGGCCCAGGAAATCCTTCGGCCAGCGGTTCTTGCGGTGCGTGCGCATCATTTCCATGCCCAGCGCGGCCAGCGGCGCCGACACACCGGCGGCCAGCGCCTCTTGCTGCCAGTCGTCCCAGTACTCGCTCTTTGCTGCCTTGTCGTTCATCATGCTCTTCCAACTCAGGTGTAAAAGGCGGACTTTACTCTTCATGGCGTCCCTTGCCAAGCATGCATACAAGCAATACCGCGCGGCCAACAACAGACCAGTTCGAAAAAATTGGCATTAAACAAGGCCAA
Source organism: Janthinobacterium sp. C22 (assembly GCF_057919405.1). Lineage (NCBI taxonomy): Bacteria > Pseudomonadati > Pseudomonadota > Betaproteobacteria > Burkholderiales > Oxalobacteraceae > Janthinobacterium > Janthinobacterium sp. C22. The sequence goes on from NZ_CP193659.1 coordinate 5,899,390, forward strand.
TTTCAATACCATTTCCAATCGACAAAAACTCCTTTATTAACAACAGCTTGCGGCGAATTTTCCGGGCGCGACACATCAAGCGCAAGAATATTTTACAATACCACTTAAATACCTCTTGACTAGCCATCGGGGCAACAATATAGTGCCTTCAGCTTTTTCGCCGCCCGACAAATAAAAAACCGAGACAGGCGCATCCAACCATAAGCGGGACTGCATAACATGATCGAATACATAATCGGCGTCGACGGCGGGGGCAGCGGTACCCGCGTACGCCTGGCGCGCCTCGATGGCCAGGAACTGGCACAGGGACAAAGCGGCCCATCCGGCCTGGGACTGGGCATCGAACGGGCCTGGACCTCCGTGGCGCACGCCGTCACCCTGGCCTTCCGCACGGCCGGCCTGGAACAGCCCTCCTTGCAGCGCATGGCCATCGGCCTGGGCCTGGCCGGCGTGCACAACAAGCAGTGGGCCGCCAGCTTCGTCGAACACAATCCCGGCTATGCCTTGGTGGCGCTCGAATCGGACGCCCTGACCACCTTGCTGGGCGCGCACGCGGGCCAGCCGGGCGCCATCGTTGCCATCGGCACGGGCAGCGTGGGCGAAGTGCTGCACGCGGACGGCAGCCGCCACGAAGTGGGCGGCTGGGGCTTCCCCTCCGGCGACGAGGCGGGCGGCGCCTGGATCGGCATGCGCGCCATCAACCATGCGCAGCAAGTGGTCGACGGCCGCGTGCCCGGCAGCGCCTTCGCCACGGCCGTCATCGACGCCTGCGGCGGCCAGCGCGACGCCATGCAGGTGTGGCTGGCGGCCGCCAGCCAGACCAATTTCGCGCAACTGGCGCGCCTGGTGCTCGAACACGCGGCCAGCAATGCCGTGGCGCGCGCCATCCTGACCGACGCGGGCCAGCAGATCGCCCTCATCGCCAGGGCGCTCGACCCGGCCGGTACCTTGCCCGTGGCCCTGTGCGGCGGCCTGGCGGCACCCTTGTCCGCCTACCTGCCGGCGGAACTGCTGAAACTGGTCGTGCCGGCACAGGGCGACTCGGCCGCAGGCGGCCTGCGCCTGATACGCAAGCACTTGCGGGAGCAATGACCATGCTGGCCAAACTGTCCGCCTTCAAACCGAATCCCGCCAGCGACACGCCGCTCTACATGCAGCTGGCGAACATGCTGTCGGACGGCATCGCCAGCGGCGACTGGCGCGCCAACCAGGCCTTGCCCTCCGAGCGCGTGCTGTCGGAGATCCTGGAAATCTCGCGCGTGACGGCGCGCAAGGCCATCGACATGCTGTGCGACCGGGGCATGCTGACGCGCAAGCGCGGCTCGGGCACCTACATCACGCCCAAGCTGGAACAGCCGCTGTCGCGCCTGACGAGCTTTTCGGAAGAATTGCGCCAGCGGGGCTTCACGGCCGGCTCGCGCTGGCTGCAGCGCGACATCGGCTCGGCCGCGCCGCTGGAACTGCTGTCGCTGGGACTGTCGCCGCACATGCCGGTGGCGCGTTTGCGCCGCCTGCGCACGGCCGACGAAGTGGTGATGGCGATCGAGACGACCACCATCCCCGCCCTGTACATGCCGGACCCGCAGCAGGTGACCGATTCGCTGTACGGCTACCTGGAGTCGCGCGGCACCATCCCGATGCGCGCGCTGCAGCACATCCGCGCCGTCAACGCCACGGCGGAACAGGCCAAGCTGGCCAATATCAAGACGGGTGAAGCCATGCTGCACATCACCCGTGTCAGTTATCTCGACAACGGCGCAGCGGTGGAACTGACCCACTCGTATTGCCGCAGTGATTATTATGAATTCGTAGCGGAGTCGCGCAGATGAGCAGCACTATCAAAGGCAATATCCTTACCCCCGGCGGCTGGATCCACGGCGCCATCGCCTTCGGCGAAAGAGTCGACAGCATCACGGGCGATTCCCTCCACCCGTCGGGCAACAGCGACGACTACATCCTGCCCGGCTTTATCGACCTGCACGTGCATGGCGGCGCCGGCAAGGACATCATGGAAGGCGGCGAAGCCGTCTACACCATCGCGGCCATCCACGCGCGCCACGGCACCACCAGCCTGCTGGCCACCACCATGACGGCGCCGCCGGAAGATATCGACATGGCCTTGACGGCCATCGGCATCGCCGCCAAGCACCGCCGCCCGAACACGGCGCGCGTGCTGGGCGCCCACCTGGAAGGCCCGTACATCAATTCCGGCAAGCTCGGGGCGCAGCCGAACTACGCGCGCGCCGCCACGCTGGCTGAAATCGAGCGCCTGCAAACCCTGGCCAAGCTGCGCGTCATCACCGTGGCGCCGGAAATCGCCGGCCACCTGGACCTGGTGCGCGCCCTGGCCGACGCCGGCGTGCGCGTGCAGATCGGCCATACGCTCGGTTCCTATGAAGACGGCGTGGCCGCGCTGGAACACGGCGCCATGGGTTTCACACATCTGTTCAACGCCATGAGCGGCCTGCACCACCGCGAGCCGGGCATGGTCGGCGCCGCCCTGGCGCACGCCGAATACGCCGAACTGATTCCCGACCTGCTGCACGTGCATCCGGGCGCCATCAAGGTGGCCCTGCGCGCCATCCCGCGCCTGTACTGCGTCACCGATTCGACGGCCGCCACCGGCATGCCGGACGGCGAATACATGCTGGGCCGCCATGCCGTGCAGAAATGCATGGGCGGCGTGCGCCTGCCCGACGGCACGCTGGCGGGCAGCACCCTGACCCTGGACCAGGCGCTGCGCAACCTGGTGGGACTGGGACTGGACCTGGCCGACGCGTCCAGGCGCGTGTCGACCAACGCCGCCGATTACCTGGGCCTGGAAGAACGCGGCCGGCTGGCCCCGGCACCTACGCCGATCTGGTGGTACTCGATCGCGACCTCAAACTCAAAGCTGTCTATATAGAAGGAGAAATCTGTGACCTCAATGATGCTTAAAGAAGCCGTTTCCGCCGCCGAATGCGTCGCCCTGCAACTGGCCAGCGACACGGAACGCTACGCGGAACTGGGCCGCAAATTGAGGAGCACCTCGTTCTCGACCGCGCTGACCATCGCGCGCGGCAGCTCCGACCACGCCTGCAACTACGTCGCCTACCTGATCATGGCGCGCCTGGGCCGCGTCGTCGCCTCGCTGCCGATGTCGCTGGTGACCCTGAACAAATCGCCGCTGGTGACGCGCGACACCTTGGCCATCTCGATCTCGCAATCGGGCCAGAGCCCGGACGTGGTCGAACCGATCCGCTACTTCCGCGACGGCGGCGCCACCACCGTGGCCCTCGTCAACGACATCGATTCGCCGCTGGCGCACGCCGCCGAATGGGCCATGCCCCTGCGCGCCGGCAAGGAACAAAGCGTCGCCGCCACCAAGAGCTTCATCACCAGCCTGGTCGCCGGCGCGCGCATGGTGGCCCAGTGGCAGAACGATCCCGAGCTGCAGGCCGGCCTGGAAGCGCTGCCTGAAGCGCTGCTCGAAGCGACCCGCGTCGACTGGTCGCCGGCGATCGACGTGCTGGCCCCGGCCCGCAACATCATGGTCGTCGGACGCGGCATCAGCTTTCCCGTGGCGCTGGAGTCGGCCCTGAAATTCAAGGAAACCTCGGCCCTGCAGGCGGAAGCCTTCAGCGGCGCCGAAATCAAGCACGGCCCCATGGCCCTGATCGAAGACGGCTACCCGCTGCTGATTTTCGCCACCCGTGGCCCGACCCAGGCCGGCCTGCTGCAATTGGCCACGGAGATGCGCGGGCGCGGCGCCAAGGTCTTGCTGGCGGCGCCCGCCGACGTGGCCGAGCGCGACCTGACCCTGCCCGTGGCGGCCACGCCGGACCTCGATCCGATCGTCGCCATCCAGTCCTTCTACGTGATGGCGGCAAAACTGTCGGCCGCGCGCGGCATGGATCCGGATGCGCCGCGCCACCTGAGCAAAGTAACAAAAACAAACTAAGCACTCTTCGGCAGCTTCGCCCCCGGCACGGGCGCGGCTGCCGTCAGCAGCACGCATATAAGCGACGGCAAGGGCATGTACCCGCGCCGCGGACTCATGGACATTGGAGCCTCGCGCTCCAGGATAAAAATGACGATCAAGAGACTGTTGGCGGTTGTTGCCTGCGCGGGCCTGCTCGCGCCACAGGCATGGGCCGCCGAGAAAATCGAATTCTGGACCTTCAGCATGAAGCCCAAGTTCACGCCGTATTTCAATGCGGTGGTGGCGCGCTATGAGGCGCAGAATCCCGGCGTCAGGATCGAATGGATCGACTTCCCGTGGGACGTCATCCAGACCAAGCTGGTCACGCGCATCGTGGCCGGCACGCCGCCCGCGCTGGTCAGCCTGAACGTGCCCTGGGCCGACGAATTTGCGCGCGACGGCTTGCTCACACAAGTCGATGACCTGATCGCGCCTGCGCGCGCCAGCTACATTCCCAGCGCCCTGGACGACCTGCGCTTCAAGGGCCGCACCTACGGTTTTCCCATGTACAGCAATGTCGCGGTGATCGCCTTCAATACCGATATCTTCAAACAGGCGGGACTCACGCGCGGCCCTGCCAGCCTTGATGAACAGCTGGCGTTCGCGCGCCAGATCGCGCAACGCACGGGCAAGGCCGGCATCGCCCCGGCGCTGTCGAAGATCGACGGCCTGTTCATGCAGCAGGGCCTGGCCGTCATCACGGACAAGCGCGCCGTCTTCAATTCGCCGCAGCACGTGGCGCTGGTGCAGAAACTGGCCGACACCTACAAGGTGGGCGGCCTGCTGAAGGAAAGCCTGTTCGCCGAAGATAACTTCCCGGCCGTCATCGACGCCTACAAGGGCGGCCGCCTGGGCATGCTGCTGGCGCCCCCCACGGCCATGCAGCGCATCCGCGGCGACGCGAAGGACATCTACGCCATCACCGACGTGGCGCCCGCGCCGCTGGGCCCCACCGGCATCGCCGATGGCGGCTGGCTGGTGCACTTCGCCATCCCGAAAGGCGTGCCGGCGCGCCAGCTGCCCTCGGTGGGCAAGTTCGCGCGCTTCCTGACGAACGATAAAAACCAGCTGGCGTTCGCGCGCCAGGCCAGCGTCTTCCCCACCACCGTCAAGGCGGCGGCCGATCCGTTCTTCCTCGCCACGCCGAAAACGCGGGCGCGGCCGAAAAAGCGGTGGCCGCCGGCGCCCTGTCGATGGGCCACTCGCGCACCCTGTACGTGGCCGGCATCGACGACTACGACGAACTGCGCCGCTCGCTGGTAAAAGCCGTCGAGGCGGGCGTGACGGGCAAGCAGGACGTGAAGCAGGCGCTGGACCAGGCCGTCGCCATCTGGAACCGCAAGCTGGCCACCCTGCCGCGCCACTAAGGACACCATGAAACTCGCCCACCGCCACACCCTGCAAGCCTGGCTGTTCCTCGCCCCGGCCCTGCTGCTGCTGGCCGCCTTTTCCTTCTGGCCCGTCGGCTACGGCTCCGTGCTGGCCTTCACCGACTACAGCCTGATACGCGAGACGCGCTTCGTCGGCCTCGACAACTTCCGCTACATCTTCAACAACGAGATGTTCGTCTCGGGCCTGAAGAATTCGCTGATGTTTTTACTGATGGTGCCCTTCGTGCAGGTGGGCGCCATCACTCTCGCCGTGCTGGTGAACAACCGCCTGCCCGGCATCCGTTTGTTCCGCGCCGCCTTCTACGTGCCCGTGGTGACCACCGTGTCCGTCGTCGGCATCATGTGGGGCTTCATGTTCCACGAACAGGGCGCGCTCAATTACGTGATGATGACGTTAAAACTGGTGAACGCGCCCGTGGGCTGGCTGACGAACGACAGCCTGGCCCTGTTTGCCGTGATGTTCGTCACCTTGTGGCGGGGCCTGGGCTGGTACATGGTGATGTACCTGGCGGCCCTGCAATCGATCCCGTCGGACATGCAGGAAGCGGCCATGCTCGATGGGGCCAGCCGCTGGCAGCGCTTCTGGAAGATCACCGTGCCGATGCTGCGCCCGACCATCATGCTGTGCTCCATCCTGTCCGTGCTGGCGGCGCTGAAGGCTTACCAGGAAGTCGACGTGCTGACCCAGGGCGGCCCGATGAATTCCACCTTCACGGCGCTGTACTACGCCTACGACCAGGGCCTCAAGCACTTGAAACTGCCGCGCGCGCTGGCGGCCAGCTTCGTCGTCTCGCTGTTTTGCATCGCCATCGCCCTGCTGTGCCTGCGCTACCTCAAACCCAAGCACCGCTGACCGGGACAAGACCATGCAAAAACGTTCCCGTCCCCTGAAAACCCGTCTGCACATGCTGGGCCACTATGCCGTGCTGTGCGCGATCGCCGTCGTCTGCGTCTTCCCGTTCTGGTGGACCCTGGTGACGGCCATTTCCACGCAAGGCAATATCTTCGCCTTCCCGCCCACCTTCTGGCCCAAGGCGCCGTCTTTTGAGAACTTCGTCGAAGTGTTCAACGCGATCCCGATCTGGTCGTTCTTCAAGAACTCCGTGCTGATCGCCGTGTTGACCGTGTTCTGGAAGCTGCTGCTGTGTTCACTGGCCGCGTATCCGCTGGCGCGCCTGAAATTCCGTGGCCGCAGACTGGTGTTCGGCCTGATCCTGGCAACCCTGGTGCTGCCGTCGGAAGTGAACTTCCTCGTCAACTTCATCACCATCACGCAAATGAGCCTGGTCGACACCTACACGGGCGTGATCCTGCCCAACGTGGTGACGGCCGTGGCCATCTTGCTGCTCAAGCAGGCGTTCGAGGAAGTGCCGCAAGACCTGATCGACGCGGCGCGCGTCGATGGCGCGTCCGAGTGGGTCATCTTCAGCCGCATCATGCTGCCGCTGATCACGCCATGGCTGGCCACCGTCGGCATCCTGACGGCCGTCGAATCGTGGAACGAGTACATCTGGCCGTCCATCGTCATGAGCAAGCCCGATGAGTTCCCGCTGTCGGTGGGCGTGCTGTATTTGCGCGGCACCTTCGGCAGCAGCACGCGCGTGATCGCGGCCGGCACCTTGATCACCATCGTGCCGGCCCTGCTCGCCTTCCTGTTTACCCAACGCTTCTTCATGCGCGGCATGGACGGCGCCGTCAAATGAAAACGTCTCTCGATAAGGAAGCCTCCATGCACGACAAGCGCATCAGCATCAGCAAACGCAGCCCGATCACCTGGGTGCCCACCTTGTACTTCGCCCAGGGCTTGCCGTTCTACGCGGTGGCCCTGGTGGCCGGCCTGATGTTCAAGAGCATGGGCGTGCCGAACGACCAGATCGCCCGCTGGACGGGCCTGATCGGCTTTGCCTGGGTCTTCAAGTCGCTGTGGAGCCCCTTCCTCGAGCTGGCGTCGAGCAAGAAGAGCATGGTGGTGCTGTTCCAGTTCGCGGGTGGCCTGAGCCTGGGCCTGATCGCGCTGGCCCTGCAAACGCCGCTCTGGTTCGCCGCCTGCATCGCCGTGCTGTTCGTCGCCGCGCTGGCCTCGTCCACGCACGACATCGTCTGCGACGGCCTGTACATCGCCAGCCTGTCGGACAAGCAGCAGGCCGCCTACGCGGGCTGGCAAGGCGCCTTCTTCAACGCGGGCAAATTCATCTCGCTGGGCGGCCTGGTGATCCTGGCCGGCTATCTGGAGAAAAAGATCGGCATCCAGCCCGCCTGGTCGGTGATCTTCCTGATCATCGGCGCCATGATGCTGTCGCTGGCCGCCTACCACCTGTGGGCGCTGCCGCAGGTGCGCAACGCGGCCGTGGCCGACAAGAGCGTGGCGGGCATCAGCCGCACGCTGTGGGACGTGCTGGTGGACTTCCTGAAAAAGCCCGGCATCTGGGGCATGATCGCCTTCATCATCCTGTTCCGCGCGGGCGAGGCGCAAGTGCAGACCATCGGCCCGCTGTTCCTGCGCGAAGCGCGCGAACTGGGCGGCCTGGGCCTGTCGACGACGGAAGTGGGCGCCGTGTACGGCACGGCCGGCACCGTGGCCTTTTTGCTGGGCAGCATAGGCGGCGGCTACTTCACGTCGTGGCTGGGCCTGAAGCGCGCCATGTTCTTCCTGATCCTGGCCATGAACTTGCCGAACCTGGTGTTCTACTACCTGAGCCACAGCATGCCGACCGACCTGACCCTGATCACGGCCGCGCTCAGCGTGGAGATGTTCGGCTATGGCTTCGGCTTCGTCGGCCTGATCCTGTTCATGATGCAGGTGGTTTCTGTCGGCAAGTACCAGACGGCCCACTATGCGTTCGCCACCGGCGTGATGCAGCTGGGCTTCGTGCTGTTCAAGATGATCAGCGGCGACATCCAGACGGCGCTCGGCTACAAGACCTTTTTCCTGTGGGTGCTGGTGTCGGCCGTGCCCGTATTGATCCTGTCGCGCTTCATGCGCATCGGCCCGAAGGATACCTCCGACCCGTCTGACGCCGGCGCCACGTCCGCGCCGGCCAGCGCCAGCTAGGAATCGCACAACCCATGGCACACATCGCTTTAAAGAATATCGTCAAGCTGTACGACGACAAGCACCCCGTCATCCACGGCATCGACCTCGATATCCGCGACGGCGAATTCGTCGTCTTCGTGGGGCCGTCCGGCTGCGGCAAATCGACCCTGCTGCGCATGATCGCCGGGCTGGAAGACATCACCGACGGCGAGCTGCATATCGGCGGCCAGCTGGCCAACGACATCGCGCCGGCCGAGCGGGGCCTGGCCATGGTCTTCCAGAGCTACGCCCTGTATCCGCACATGACGGTGTACGAGAACATGGCCTTCGCCCTCTCCCTGGCTGGGCATAAAAAGGCCGAGGTGCGCGCCGCCGTCGAGCGCGCGGCCGAGATCCTGCAGATCACGCCACTGTTGAAACGCAAGCCGAAGGACCTGTCGGGCGGCCAGCGCCAGCGCGTGGCCATCGGCCGCGCCATCGTGCGCAAACCGCAGGTCTTCCTGTTCGACGAACCGCTGTCGAACCTCGATGCCTCGCTGCGCGTGCAGATGCGCGTGGAAATCTCGCGCCTGCACCAGGAGCTCAAGACCACCATGATCTACGTCACGCACGACCAGGTCGAGGCGATGACCCTGGGCGAGCGCATCGTCGTCTTCAATGGCGGGCGCATCGAACAGGTGGGCAGTCCGCATGAGCTGTACAACAATCCCGGCAACCTGTTCGTGGCCGGCTTCCTCGGCGCGCCGAAGATGAACTTCATCGCTTGCGACGCCGTCGCCTGCGGTCCCGGCACGGTGGCCGTGCGCCTGCCCGGCGGCGCCGTGATCGACGTCGAAGCGCACGGCGAGAGCGTGGCGCCGGGCGAGCGGCTGACCCTGGGCGTGCGGGCCGAGCACGTCAGTCTGCAGAACAGGGAGACGGCGGGCGGCCATGCGGAAAACAACGTCGTCGACGCGGCCGTCAGCCATGTCGAATACCTGGGCGACGTGGCCATCGTCTACGCCAGCATGCCGGGCGTGAGCGAGATGCTGGCCGTCAAGCTGCCGGCCGAGGATGGCTTGCGCCAGGCGGGCGACGCCATGCGCCTGCATCTGCCGCCGCAGCGCTGCCTGCTGTTCAATGCCAAAGGGCAAGCCCTGGCGCGCACGTTTGGCGCTCCAGCCCAGCCGTTTATGTGACAATGCCGTTGTTTACCATGCTGCCGCCCTTTGACTTGTGCGGTCAGGATGGCAGAATACGTGTTTTTAAGATTCCCTGCCCCCGGCAAATGCCGCCGCACACTGTTGCGGCAACCAGTACCGGAGCGTATTTTTGTTATTGATTGAAGGATAACCCATGTCCCAATTCCGCCTTGCCCGTCTTAGCCTGCTCCTGGCCGCCATCGGCCTGAACGTCCTGCCAGCCCTGTCGCACGCGCAGGATGCCAAACCGGCCGCCGCTGCTGCCGCGCCGGCCGACTCGGTGCGTCCTGAAGTGTTCAAGCTGCTCGATCCGGTTGCCGTGAAGGCATCGATGGATGCGAAAAACTACGCCGACGTACAAAGCCGCATCGACCAGGCTGCCGCCATTCCCGCCCTGACGCCGTATGAAACGTTCGTGCTGAACCGTCTGCGCGTGGCACTGGCGTCGACCACCAACAATGCACCGATGGCCATGACGGCGCTGGAAGCGGTCATCGAATCGGGCAAGCTGGACAAGAAAGCCCAGGGCGACTTCATCCAGGCGCTGGCCAACTACCACTACAACGCCAAGGATTATCCAAACGCCATCAAGTGGTTCACCCGCTACCAGACGGAAACAGGCGACGTGGCCACCATGCGCCCGTACATCATCCGCGCCTACTACTTCAGCAATGATTTCGCGCGCGCGAAACAGGAACTGATGGCCGACCTGACGGCCAAGCAGCAAGCGGGCAAAACGCCGACCATCGAAGAACTGCAATTGCTGGCCAATACGGGTTCGAAAAGCAAGGACCCGGCTACCTACCTGGTCGCCATGGAAAACCTGGTGCGCTACTACCCGTCGGATGACTACTGGAGCGATCTGCTGAGCCGCACGCAAGGCAAGGCCGGCTATTCCGACCGCTTCGCGCTCGACGTGCTGCGCCTGCAATTCAAGGCCGTGGGCACCATGCCGCCGCAAGACTACAGCGACATGGCTGAAATTGCCTTGCAGAATGCCTTCCCGACAGAAGCGAAAAAAGTGCTGGACGCCGGCTTTGCCAAAGGCGTGCTGGGCACTGGCGCAAATGCCGCCAAGCACAAGAAACTGCGCGACCAGGCCAACAAGGCTGCCGCCGACGATGCGAAAAACATCGCCAGCGGCGAAGCGTCGGCCATGAAGAGCAAGGATGGCACGGGCTTGATCAACCTCGGCTACGCCTTCGTGACGATGGACCAGTTCGACAAAGGTATCGACCTGATCCAGAAAGGCATCGCCAAGGGCGGCCTGAAGCGTCCTGAAGACGCCAAACTGCGCCTCGGTTATTCCTACGCCATGGCCGGCAAGAAAGATGACGCCATCAAGGTCCTGGAAACCGTCAAGGGCGGCGATGGCGTGGGCGACCTGGCACGCTACTGGATCCTGTGGCTGAACCGTCCTGCCACGGCAGCGGCGGCACCGGCGGCAGCGGCACAGTAATTCCTGTTCCCGCCAGCATGCGCAAGGCAGTTCCCGGCTCACGCCGGGGCTGCTTTTTCGACCTTTGCCCTCCTTCCATGCCGCCAGCCACTGTCGCCACTGCCACCGCCGCCGAACGATTGACCAGCCTGGACGCCTTCCGCGGCTGCGTGATCGTCGTCATGATCTGGGTCAACTATCTGGCCGGCATGCCCGGCATCGCCTGGTGGCTCGAGCATGCGGGTCCGCGCGCCGACGGCATCACCGTGCCCGACCTGGTCTTTCCCGGCTTCCTGTTCATGGTCGGCATGGCCATACCGCTGGCCTTGCAGCGCCATTGCGGCCACGTCACGCCCGCCCTGCTGGGGCGCCTGTTGTGGCGCTCCGGCAGCCTGATGCTGGCCGGCGTGGTGCTGGCCAATGCCTACCGCTACGATGCGCAGGCGGCGCCGCTGCCGCACGCCGTCTACTTCCTGCTGTTTTATGTGGCCATGATGCTGCTGTGGCGCCAGGGCGCGGGCAAGCTGGAGCTGGCCGTGGGTGGCGCGCTGATGCTGTTCCTGCTGGCGACGTTCCGTGGAGAACTGAACAGCGAGTTTTCCAGCACCTGGCTGCAGCCGTCGTGGTGGGGCATCCTCGGCATGATAGGCTGGTCCTACCTGCTGTGCAGCCTGCTTTACCTGGCGTGCCGGGGCAGCGGCACGGCCCTGATGGGCATATTTGCCCTGCTGCTCGTGCTGTACATGGGCGGCACGGCGGGCAGCCTGGATTTCCTGCCTGCAGGCATCAATGCCTTCGTCAACGTGCCGCAGGTGCTCGGCTCGACGGCCGCCAATGTACTGGCCGGCACCCTGGTGGGCCAGCTGTTCCTGCGCGGCGCCGCCCTGAGCCATGGGCAGCGCATCCGCTTCATGGCATGGTTCGCGCTGGGACTGTTCGCTGCCGGCCTGCTGCTGCGGCCGTATCACCACATCAACAAGATCGCGGCGACGGAATCCTACACACTCGTGTGCAGCGCCCTCATCCTGGCCCTGTTCCTCGTGTTTTATATCGTCATCGACGTGTGGCGCTGGCGCGCCTGGGCCGTGGTGCTCTTGCCGGCCGGCACCAATGCCCTGTTCGCCTACATCGTGCCCGACCTGTGGCAGCAGCTGGCGGCCGTGCTGCACCTGCCGCGCTTCTGGTGGCAGTATTGGGAAACGGGCGGCGCGGCCGGCCTGTGGGTTGCCGCCGCCGTCACCGCCCTGATGCTGCTGTTGACCGCCGTGGCCACCCGTTGCGGGCTGAAGCTGAAGTTCTAGCGCTAGACTTTGATATAAATCTTGCGCTTGTCCATCGCATAGGCGATCAGCCAGCACAGCAGCATGAAGCTGACGGCAAACAGCAGCGAGCCCACGCGCGCCGGCGCCCAGCCCGCAAACCAGTGCTGGTACAGCCACTGGTACAGGTTGCCGCCGCCGATGCGCACGGTAAACGCGATGATCACCAGCACTTCCGACACCAGGTAGATGAACAGGGTGTTCTTGCCGAAGACTTCAAAAATACGTCCAGCCCGTGCTCTTGCGCACGTCGATGACGAACATCAGCAGCGCCAGCAGCAGCAAGTCCAGACCGATACCCAGCATCACATAGGAGCTGCTCCACAGCTTCTTATTGATCGGAAACACTTCATTCCAGCACAAGGCCACGGCCACGCAGATGACGCCGGCCACGGCCAGTTGATACAAGCTGGAGCGCAGCCGTGCCGGCGCCGCCTGGCGCACGAAACTGCCCGCCAGGTAGCCGGCGATGACGTTGACGATGGCCGGCAAGGTGCCCAGCACGCCTTCCGGGTCGAAGGCGATGCCCTCGCCGTGGTACAAATGGCTGTCACCCAGCAAGATCAGGTCCAGCTTGGCCGGCGCATTGCCGTGCAGGCTGTAGTCGCCAAAACAGGCCAGGATGGCCCAGTAGCCGAGCAAGGAGCAGGCGCTGAAGACCAGTGCGCCGCGCGTCTTCCAGTAATGGAGGATCAGGGCGGCAGCCAGGTAGCACACGGCGATGCGCTGCAGCACGCCGGGAATGCGCGTGTGCGACAGGGGCGACCAGGCGAACTGGCCCGCGTCGTCGATCTTGAAGAAGGGAAACCAGTACAGTAAGAATCCCAGCAAGAAGATCAGCGCGCTGCGCTTGCACAGCCTGGCCAGCACGGCGCCATGCCCCAGGTGCTCATATTTCCCCAGCGCAAAGGCCAAGGCATTGCCGACGACAAACAAAAAGCTGGGAAAGACCAGGTCCGTGAGGGTAAATCCATGCCATTCGGCATGCAGGAAAGGCGCATACACGGCGCCCCAGTCGCCAGGGGTATTGACGACGATCATCAGGGCGACGGTCAGGCCCCGCAGGACGTCGAGGGCGAGGTAGCGTTGAGGTGCAATAGTCATGTCAAACAATTCCAAAAGATAAAAACCAGCTCCCCGCTTGTGACGGAAAGCCGGTAAAAAACTACAACTTGGCACGCAGGCCAAAATAGAATTGACGGCCGTTCGAATACAGGGCCGTCGGCTGGTCCTGGTTGGCGCCGTAATACTTGAGCACCGGATTGTTCAGGTTCAGCACATCGAAGGTCAGCGAATAGCGCTCGTCGATCTTGTAGTTGAGCGATGCGGCCAGGTTGCCCACGCCATGCACATACTGGGGCGAGCTGCTGAACAGGCCGGCCAGGAAGCTGGAGCGGTAGGTATAGGCCAGGCGCGCGCTCAGCCGCTCGTCCTCGTAATAGCCTTCCAGGTTGTAGGTGCCGCGCGAGCTGCCGACCACGGCGGCGCCATCGTCGGCCTTGCCATTCGTATAGGTGTAATTGCCCACCACGCCGAAACCGCCCCACAAGCCCTGCTGGTAACTGAGTTCCACACCCTTGTTCTTGGCGCCGATATTCGTCGGCGACTGGATCACATAGGTGTTGAATTTCTTGAAGGTATTATTGTAGTAGCTCACGGGCGCCGTACCAAACGTCACGTACGATTTCATGTCCATATAAAAGGCGCCCACGGAGAGCATGGCTTTCGGCGCGAAATACCATTCCAGGGTGGCGTCGTAGTTGGTCGAGCGTATCGGTTTCAGGTCCGGATTGCCACCCGTGCCCGTCAGCAACTGGTCGTTCAGGTTGACGGCGCCCACCAGGGCGCTGTAGTCGGCGCGCGCCATGGTTTTCGCCACTGCCGCGCGGGCCACCAGATCCTTGCTCAAGTCAAACTTGATGTTTGCGCTCGGCAGCACATCCGTGTAGCTGTGCTTGACGACGGTGGGCGTGTAGGGGCCGAAAATATTTTCCTGACCGATCGGGTTCTCGCCGCCCGGCACGTTCGTCACCGTCGTCTGCTGCGTGCGCACCACGCGCACGCCCACGTTGCCCCGCCACTTGTTGCCCGCCAGATTGGCCATGATATAGGCCGCGCTATCCTTTTCCTTCACGTCCAGCTCGGCCGGCCAATTGCGCGAATTCGGGCCGCCCGTATTGTCGTACTTGTTGGCCCACGCCACCAGGTCGGCCGGATCGAGCTGCCAGTAGCGTCCCTGCGCATTGCCGCCCAGGCCCTTGCCGTAGTCGCCCGGGTAGGTGCCGCCATTCCACTTCGGCAAGGGCGCATTCGTCGTGCCGTCGCACACGGCGCAGCTGCGGTTTTCCGGCCACGCCACATTGCGGTGGTGTTCCGCGTAGCGCGCGCCGAACTTCAGCGATTCCAGCACGCCGTAATCCATGCTCAGTTCGCCATCGGCCTGGCCATATTTTTCGGTGTCCAGGGTTTCCACATGGGAACCCCAGGCCGATGCCGTCACCGCATTGGAGAATCTGGAAACGTCGAGACCGGGGAAATTCAGCCTGGCCGGCGACAGGCCGTTCAGCTGGTACGACACGCCCACGCCCGTCAAGCCCGCCTCATAGCCGAGGTCGACGGGCGTCTCGCCGATACCGCGCGTGTAGCCGAGGCTGCCAGTGATGCGCAGGCGCTCGCTGGCGCGGTAGCTGCCGTTGAAGTCCACATACGCAGTCGACGAGTTCGAGCCGGGGCGGTAGATCTGATCGACCAGGGCCGGATACAGCTGGCCGTTATAGGGCGTGGTGGAATTGGCGGCAGGAAACTGCGACGCGGGAAAGTCGGCCGCCACCAGGGTATTGTTCTTGACCGTAAACGCGCTGGGAATCACGCCCACATGCTTGCCGTCATTGTCGACGGCATTCAGGTTGGCGCCGGGCTGGTTATAAAAGCTGCGGTTGTAATTGGCTGCGTCCAGCTTGGAATAGAAGCCGTTGACGTCCAGCATCAAATCAGACGTCGGCTTGAATTGCAGGTCGATGCTGCCGCCCTGTCGCTTGCGCACCTGTTCGAACAGGGCCGAGTTGATGCCCAGCGGTGCCAGCACGCCGGCCAGTTCCGGATGCTTTTGCGCGGCCGGGCTATTGGCGTCGATGGCGCCATAACCGAAGAATTCCTGCCCGTCGCGGCGTTCGTGGCGCTTCTCGGAAAACACCTGGAACAGCACGCCCATGGTCTTCGCTTCGTTCTTCCAGTTGAACAGGGCATTCATTTGCGGATCGGTCTTGCCCGGCAAGTCCGCGTAGATGGCTTGCACGGCCAGCTCGGCCGTGAACGGCTGCTTGAAACTGAGGGGCTTGCGCGTCTCGATATTGATGGAGCCGGCCACGCCGCCTTCCACCAGGTCCGCCTGCGCGCTCTTTTGCACGGTGACGCGGCTGACGATTTCGGACGGCAGCAAGGCAAAGCTGACGCTGCGCCCCACAGTGCCCACCTGGTCCGTGACAAACCAGTCGCCCGTGCCCACGGCGTGGCCGTTGATCAGGGTTTGCGTCAGGCTGGGGCTGGTGCCGCGGATGCTGACCCGGTCATTTTCCGAGAAGCCGCCCTCGCCGCCGGCCGACGAGGAAATGTTGACGCCAGGCACGCGCTGCACGGCATCGGCCACGTTCTTGTCGGGCAACTTGCCGATGTCTTCCGCGCTGACGACGTCGATCACGGAATCGCTGTTGCGCTTCTGGCTCAGCGATTGCTCCAGCGAGGCGCGGATGCCAGTGACGACCACTTCCTGCATGGGGGCTTGCTGCGCCTGGGCAGCCATGCTCATGGACAGCAAGGCTGCGGCGGCGGCGATGGGATGTAATACGGGATGCAAACGACTGTTCATAGACTCCTCGATTATAGGTATGCCCGCAGATGGCGGGACGGTTTTATATGAGTACAGACGGCAGGCGCCCTGCCATGGCGCCGAAAAAAGGCAAGCTCCCGAAACAGGAACTTGCCTTGAAAAGACCGAGGAAGACCCGGCCAGACGCGTGCGCATCAGGCCAGATCGTCTTGTTTACAGCTTGGCGCGCAGGCCCAGGTAGAAGGTACGGCCGTTGCTATAGAAAGCGCGTGGCTGATCCTTGTTTTCCGCGTACATCTTGATGGTCGTGTTCGTCAAGTTAAGCGCATCGAACGTGATCGTGAAATGTTCGTTGATCTTGTAGTTGAGCGAACCGGCCAGGCCGCCGGCGCCGGCAACGTGCTGGCTGGCGCCACGGTCCACGCCCGCTTTGTAAGCCGAACGGTAGTTGTAGGCCAGGCGTGCGCTGAGGGCATTGGCTTCGTAGAAGGCCGTCAGGTTGTACGTGCTGCGCGATGCATTGACCAGTTCATCACCATTGTCCAGCTTGCCATCGGCATAGGTGTAGTTGGCCAAAATGCCGAAGTCGCCGAACAGCGGTTGCTGATAGCTGAACTCAGCGCCCTTGTTCTTGCCGCTGGTATTGAATGGCGACGTGATCTGGTACACGGCGTTGGCATTGCGCTTGCTGTTGAAGTAGGTAGCGTTGACGGTACCGTTCGACACGACCGATTTCAGGTCCATGTAGAACAGGCCCACCGAGAAGGCCGACTTCGGTGCGAAATACCATTCGGCGCTGACTTCGGCGTTATCCGACTTCACCGGATTGAGGTTGACGTTGCCGCCGCTGCCGCTCAATGCATCGTCGTTCAGCGATACCGAACCACCAAGCGCGCTGTAGTCGGGACGGGCGATGGTGCGGGCCACGGCGGCGCGCACCACCAGGTCGTTGCGCACATCGAACTTGATGTTGGCGCTAGGCAAGAAATCGTTGTAGCTGCGCTCATACAGATGCTGCGAGTAGGCACCCCAGTCGGAACCGGTGATCGGGCCGCCGGCCTGGTTCACCAGGGTCGACTGCTTGGTGTGAACGGCGCGCAGGCCGAAGTTGCCGCTCCAGTTGTCGCCCGTCAGGTTGGCCATGGCATAGATAGCCGAGGTTTTTTCCTTCAGCTTGAATTCGTCGGTCCAGTTATGGCGACGCACGTAGTCGAACAGGCGGTTGCCCGGTGCCGCGCCCCACGCGCCCAGTGCCGAGCCGTCGTACTTGAAGTAGTTGCTCGACAGGTTGCCGCCCAGGTTGTTGGCGAAGTCGCTCGGGTACATCGTGCCATTCCACACGGGGCCAGGATTGGAGAAGCCCAGGTCGCCCGGACGGGTTTCGAACGGATGCTCCGCATCGCGCTTGTGATCGGTCAAGCGGCCGCCGAACTTGACGGAATCCCAGATACCCGACGACAGGCGCAGCTCCGCGTCGATCTGGGCATATTTTTCCTGGTCCACGGAACGCGATTCGCCGCCGCCGGCCCATGCCGTCGAGCCAGGCTTGGTGGTGGTGCCGCCCGGATAGGAAACACTGGCCGGGCTCATGCCGTTCAATTGATACACCATGCCGCCATCGACGTTGTTCTGGTAGTACACATCGTCGCGGTCATAGCCGACGCCATGGGTCTTGCCCAGCTTGCCGGTCAGGGTCAGGTCCTTGGTGGCGCGGTATTTGAAGTTGAAATCGAGGTAGTACGACTCGCCGCCGGCATCAGGACGGTAGATATTGTCGACTTCACCAGAGTTTTTTGCGAAGGTGGCGCCTGTCAGTGTGCCATTCTTGACCGTGTAGTTGGTCGGCACCTGACCGGTCGAGACACCTTTATCGTTGGTACTGTTCACCGAGTTGGCCGGTGCAGCCAGCCAGTTGGTGTTTTGATGCGGTGCCTTCAGCTGCGAATAGAAGCCGTTCACGTCCAGGGTCAGGTCCTTGCTGGGCTTGAATTCGATGTCGAATGCGCCGCCTTCGCGGGTTTTCTTTTGCTCGAACAGGCTGGCGCCGATAAAGGTCGGCACTTTTACGCCGGCCAGTTCAGGATGGGCCAAGGCCGCATTGCTGGTAGCGGAGATCGGCGTATAGCCGAGGATTTCCTGGCCATCGCGGCGCACCGTCGATTTTTGCGAGAAACCCTGCACCATGATGCCCAGGGTATTCGTGTCATTCTTCCAGTTCACCAGGCCGGAGAACTGCGGGTCCGTCTTGCCGGCCAGGTCATTATGGAAAGCCTGGATCGAGCCTTCGGCCGTGATCTGGTTCTTGAATTCCAGCGGACGACGGGTGATCACGTCGATCACGCCCGAGACGCCGCCTTCAGGCAGGTCAGCCGTGGCGCTCTTGTGCACGACAACGGAGCTCACCAACTCCGATGGCAGCAAGGAGAAGCTGCTGCTGCGGCCCACGTTGCCGCCAAATTGATTCAAGACAAACCAGTCGCCCGTGCTGATGGCATGGCCGTTGAACAGGGTTTGCTGGAAGCTGGGGCTGGTGCCGCGCAGGCTGACGCGGTCGTTTTCGCCGAATCCGCCTTCGCCACCAGCCGACGATTGGGTATTCACACCTGGCAGGCGCTGGATCGCGTCAGCCACGTTACGGTCCGGCATCTTGCCGATATCTTCGGCGGTCACCACTTCCACCACGGAATCCGCATTACGTTTTTGCTTCAGCGATTTTTCCAGCGAGGCACGCACGCCGGTCACCGTCACCACGGTGGCCACGTCTTCGGCGGGCGCTTCCTGCGCCTGCGCCGAAAAGGACAGACCGGCGACCATCACGGCAACGGCCGCAGCGATCGGCGTACGGCTACGCGAACCGGATTTCACGACGGCAGCTGCAGGTGTCAAATTGCGTTTCATGTACTCCCCTTGATTTAGGCTCCAGGATTGGAGCCTTTTCATTTTTAACGTAGGTCTTCTTTCCAGCCCGCCCACTCTCGCCGGCATGCTGCAGACCCTTCGGCACAACCACTTACAAAACCAATTCAACGCCAATATACTACTATCCAATACCAGAATACTACCAGTTGCAACTTTTTTTATAACGTTGCTTGAATCACACAGACCACTTCACCTGAATCAATCCGTAGCCCGTACGGCCGGCCTAAATACCAGCGAGGGCAGGCATAAATTGCCGGCCTGATAATTCAAATTGGTTTTACAACGGTCTTTTTTGGTATTATCCAGCGACACAAAACAGATACAGAGCGCGTCTGCAACGCGCCGTAACGGAGACCCTCAGCGTATGACAACCCTGGCTCACATCATGCAAGGCCTGGGGCAGACGAGCAGCCTGCCCCTGTACCAGCAACTGCAGCGCGCGCTGCGCGAAGCGATCGACAAGCGCATCCTCGGCCCCGACGAAGCCCTGCCGGCCGAGCGCCAGCTGGCCAGCGACCTGGCCGTCTCGCGCATCACCGTGCGCAAGGCCATCGATGGCCTCGTCAACGAAGGCTTGCTCGTGCGCCGCCCCGGCTCGGGCAATTTCATTAATACGCGCATCGAGAAGAACTTCGCCAAGCTGACCTCGTTTTCGGAGGACATGCGGGCGCGCGGCCGCACGCCGCGCAGCGTGTGGCTCAAGCGCGCAGAAGGCACGGTGACGCCGGAAGAAGCCTTGCGCCTGCGGCTGTCGCCGGGCGCGCCCGTGTACCGCTTCCACCGCATCCGCTATGCGGACGAGGTACCGATGTGCCTGGAATACGCGACCATCGTCGCCAGTTGCCTGCCGGCGCTCGACGCCGTCGACGTCTCGATGTACGACGCGCTGGAACAGGCGGGCAACCGGCCCGTGCGCGCCTTGCAGCGCCTCAGCGCCTTGTTGCTGACAGGGGAGCAGGCCAGCCTGCTGCAGGCGGAGGAAGGCGACGCGGGCTTGTCGGTGGAAAGGCTGGGTTTTTTGCGCGACGGCCGCGCCGTGGAATTTTGCCGCTCCTACTTCCGCGGCGATATGTATGACTTCGTGGCTGAATTAAGTACCAATTAATACCAATCGCCCCATTTCACGAATACCAGATAACACCACTTATTGCAGTGCAATATATATTCCGGCAGCGCCGACTATATATGCACGGCAATGGTGAATTCATCGGCGGCGATTATGTAGCCAGCCTATGGCAAATATAAAAAGCGCCGCGCAATGCGGTTTTGCGCATTGCAGCAAAGCCTGACATTCCCCGTCAGGCAGCGGGCGCGGCGCGGCGTCCCGCGCACAGCAACATCACGCCCAGCGCCACGCACAGCCAGCCGAACAGCGGTCCCAGCCATCCTGCCCAAGTGGTGACGGGCGGGTGTGCCGGCAACGGCGCCAGCAAGGTGCTGCCCGGCATGGCGCTGCTGGCCCGCTCCGCCAGCACGCGGCCATACGCGTCGCTGACCGTCAGTACCCCTCGCGCGCCGCGCGCAGCACGGCATAGCCGTTTTCCACGCCGCGCACCACCGTCATGCGCGCCCCCATCCAGCCGTCCAGCTGGAAATCCCAGGCCGGCACCAGCATCACCTGCGCCCCGGCCGCGCCATACGCCTGTCCTAGGGGCGCGAAATGCATGTCCTTGCAGATGGCCAGGCCCATGGCCAGACCCGCCACCGGCTGCACGGCATACGCGTTGCCCGCAAGAAACTCGCGCTCGGGCGGCGCCAGGTGATGTTTCTGATAGCTGACGGGCGCGACGCCATCGGGGGAAAACAGCCAGGCCAGGTTGCGCCGGCCGGCAACGTCCTGCACGCCGATGCCGAGAACGATCCACGCGCCCGTGCCGCGCGCCAGCGCCTGGAAGCGCTGCCGCACGGCATCCGCCTGCGCGGGGGCCAGCACGGCTATCTTTTCCGGCAACAACACCAGCCGGGCACCCTGCCCGGCCAGCTGTTCGATGTGGCGCGCGTACTGGTCCCAGACGGCTTGCGCGCGCGCCGGCGGCGTGGCCGGGCCGATGAAGTCGTCGATGGCCGCCAGCCCCGCCAGCGGCCCGCCTGGGCTTGGTGCGCCTGGCACGCGCCAGGCGCCAGCGGCAAAGGCGGCCGCCAGCAGCAGCACGGCCGCGCCCGCCGCTGGCGCATACGCGCGCCCGCCGGCCAGCAGCAAGGCCAGCGCGGACGGCGCCAGGCACAGCAAGAACAGCAGGCCAGGCACGCCGGCCAGGGCCGCCACCTGCAGCACGGCAAGGTTATCGGCTTGCGAATATGCAAGGCTGCCCCAGTTACCATCGGGCAGCAAAGCCGCCATCACGGTATCGACGGCCACCCACAGCACGGGATACGCCAGCACCGTCCACCACGCCCGGTAGCGCAGCACGAGGCGCCGCGCGGCCAGCACCACCAGCAGCCACAACAGTGCCTTGACGACGATCACGGCCAGCACGGCCGGCAAGGGCATGAGCAGGCGAAAATAGCTGAAGTTGGATGACAGGCCCAGCACGGCAGCCAGAAACGTCATCCAGGCCGCATCGCGGCGCGACGCGCGCAGGGCCAGCCACAGCACGGGCAGCGGCGCGCACCAGGCCAGCGGGCCCAGCGGCTGCGGGCCCAGCACCCAGTACAGGGGCAGGCCCGCCGCCAGCGCGGCGGCGATTTGCGACAGGCGCTGGCGCAGCGCGCTACTGCCGGCAACCGGCGCAGACAAGGTATGGAGCATGCTCATGCTTTCAAGGGGAGCCAGATTTCCACTCCGCCGATGCCGCTGACGGGATCGAATTGCCGGTCGTAGCGTTCAAAGTCGGGCGCATCGGCCGCTTCCAGCCCGGACTGGGGCAGCCACTCGTTCCACACGGTATGCCAGGTGGCGCGGATGGTGGAAATATGCCCGCGGTGATGAAACACGGCGTAGCGGCGCGGCGCGATGCGCAGCCGCGTCCAGCCATCGGGCGCCTGGGAAAAATCGCTGAGCGGCATGCCGCACAGGTAGTCGAAATTGCCCGCGTCGTCATTGTTGCAGCACACGCCATACACGAGCTGGCCGAGCGCCACGTGGGGCAGGAAGCGCTGCCACAGGGCGGGAATGCCGGCAGACGTTTCCGCGCAATAGCGTTCGACGAGGCCCGCCAGCAGCAAGGCGGGGCCTTGCTCGAAATGGGGCGGCGCCAAAGGCTCGCCCGGCGCCACATCCATCTTGATGGCCTCCACCAGCGCCAGGCTGGCGACGTGGCGCTGGGCCCGCACCTTTTCCGGCGTGATGTGGAACTGGTCGCGGAAAGCCCGCGTAAAGGCTTCATGGGAGCTGTAGCCGGCCTGCAGGGCGACGGCAAGGATGTCTTGTGCGCCCTGCGCCAGCGCGTGCGCCGCGACACTGAGCCGGCGCGCCCGCACATAGCGCATCACGGAGTGGCCCGTGGCCAGGCCGAACGCGCGCGTCAGGTGGCAGGGCGAAGCGCCGCCCACCTGGGCGATATCGCCGAGCGAGAGATCGTCCGCAAAATGCGATTCGATATACCAGAGTGCCTTGGCCAGATAGTGCATGAGCGCTTCCCGTTGAACGAGCAGCGACTGTAGCATTTTCAGCAAGCCGTGGCTTGACCGGAATTGCGCAATAACCGGCAAGCGCTTCCTATTTTCTGGTGCGCTTTTCGTGAACGAGCTGGCCGCTGCTGATGCGCGCCAGCTCGGCCATTTCCTGGGCCAGGAAGGCCAGCAGGTCGTCGATGCTGACGACGCCGGAGAGCGCGCCCAGGCTGTTGACCACGGGCAGGCGGCGGATGCCGTTGACGCGCATGCGTTCGATGATGTCGTAGACGTCTTCGTCTTCGCTGGCGGTGAGCAGCTGCGCGCTCATGATGTCGCCCACCAGCAGGCTGGCGGGGTCGAGACCGAGGGCGATGACGGAAATGACGATGTCGCGGTCGGTGAGGATGCCGATGGGGACGCGTTCGCCGTTCGGCTGTTCGGCCACGATCAGGTCGCCCACGTGGTGCTGGCGCATCAGCAGCGCCGCGTCCTGCACGCTGGTGTCACGCTGGCAATGGATGGTATGCAGGGTGCAGATGTCGCCGATGCGCATGTCGCCACTCCGTTTGAGGCAGAGTGTCCACGCTACGCCAACCCGCCGGGGCGGGTTTGAGGCAAATCAATTGAAACGGACTTACTTTTCTTCGGGGGGCGGCAGGAAGCAGGCTTCGACGATCTGCAAGTCGTTATCCTTGGCAAATTCGCGCACGAAGTGAAACGCCATCGGCTCGATCTCGCGCAGCTTGGTATTGACCACCACCGACTTGACGCCGTTGACCACGGTCGGGCGCACGTAGGGCGAATACTGGAGGTGCGCATTGCGCCCGCCGCCGTCGGGATTGAAACAGGACATCACTCCGCAAAGGCGCTCGGCCCAATCGCTGGGTCGGAATTGCTTGCCATTGCTGGTGAGACCAAGGATGAAGAACTCGTCTGAGAGTTCGTTTTGAGATAACTCGGCCATGTGGCTTGTCGGGACTGGATTGCGTGAATGGCCCCGGCGGGTAAGCCGGGCTGGTAGTCAACTACGTTTGCTGCGGTAAGGCAGTATTATATCTTATAGAAGACTTGGGTTCTACCTCGATCTGCCCTGGCGATGCAAACAGGGGCCGGCACGCCTTGCGCGCCAGCCCCTATTTTAACCTTGTTCCACGCGCAAGGCGCATGGATGGCGCGTGTGCGCCCGCATCAGCCGAGGAAAACGGCGCCCGACATCAACAGCAGCAACAGCATCCACAGCAGCAAGGCGCGCCACACGAGGCCCACCGTGCTCTGCAAGGCGCGTGCGCCCGGCTCTTCGCCGGGCAGGATATCGCTTTCGCTGTCGCTGTCATCGACGGCCATGTCGGGCGTGACCATCACGCGCGCGGCCGTTTCCGCTGGCGTGCCCAGGCGCACGCCCATGGCGCCGCCGCCGGCCGTCAGGATGATGCCGATGGCCTCGTCCTGCCAGCGCTGGGCGAAATTGCGCCAGGCGTAGATGGCGTCCTCGAAATTGCCGACCACGGCAAACGCGACGGCCGTCAGGCGCACGGGGATCCAGTCGATCCAGTAAAAGGCGCGCGCGGCGAACTGGCCGAATGCTTCATTGCGCATGTGCTCGGGTTCGTTCCAGGCGCGCGCCAGGTATTCGGCGACGCGGTACATCACGGCGCAGGCAGGGCCCAGCGGCATGAGGAACCAGAAGAACACGCCAAACACGTTGCGGTGCGTGGTGACGAGGGCTTTTTCCACGGCGATGCGGGCGATTTCGCTCGCTTCCATGCCCACCGTGTCGAGCTTGGTCCAATCGGCCAGCAAGGTGCGGGCCGTCGCTTCGTCGCCGGCGCTCAAGGCCAGCTGGATCGAGGTGAAGTAATGGCTGTAATGGCGAAAGCCCAAGGTCAGGTAGACGATGAGGACGTTCCAGGCAAAGGCCAGCAGGGTCAGCTGGTAGTGGAGCAAGATCCAGTACACGCCCGCCGTCGGCACCATCAGCGCGCCGATCATGAGGAACCAGCCCATGCGGCCATGACTGGCGTGGCCGGCATTGAACCAGGTCTCCATGCGCATTGCCAGGCTCTTGATTTCGGCGTAGATGGGATTATCCGCGCGCAAAGGTTTGAGCTGCTCGATCAGCAATGCGCAAAGTATGGAGAGAAATGTCATCAAACGTCCTTTTTGTCTTTTTCAGCAATACCGCAATGCCCGCTACGATAGCGCAGTGCCGTGCTGGAATCAAACTTATTACGTGCGCGGCGCCATTTTACGCGCGCAGCAGGTGAAACAGATTGCGCAGCATGCCGGCCGTGGCGCCCCAAATATAGAAGCGCTCGTAAGGCATGGCGTAGAACGAGCGCCGTCCGCCGGGCAATTCCACCGACAGGCGCTGATGGTTGATGCCATCCATGAGGAAAGCCAGCGGCACCTCGAAGATTTCCGCCACTTCCGACGGGTCGGCGCGCAGTTCGAACGGCGGCGTCACAAGGCCCACCACGGGCTTGACCTGGTAGCCGGTGCCCGTCAGGTAGTCGGGCAGGCAGCCCAGCACTTCGATATGCTCGCGCGCCAGGCCCACTTCTTCTTCCGTTTCGCGCAGGGCCGTGGCCACGGGCGAGCCATCGAACGGCTCGCTGCGCCCGCCGGGAAAGCTGACCTGGCCCGCATGGCTGCTCAGGTGGTCCGTGCGCATGGTCAGCAAGATGGTCAGGCCCTGTGGGCGTTGCACCAGGGGAATGAGGACGGCGGCGCGCACGGGCACGGCGCGGGCGGAGAGGAAATCCTGGGTGATCTCGGGCTGCCAGTCCGGCTGTTCGGCCAGGCGCTGGCGCAGCCAGTCCGGCGTCAGGCGCACGGCGTCCAGCGCCGCCTCGCCGGCGATCGAATCGATGGCGAGTTGTTTTGGATCAAATGCGATGGTGGCCATGGCAGCTTGTCCCATTAGCAATTCTAAATAAAAAAGGGGCACCAATACGGTACCCCTTTTCCCAACGCAGACGCTGATATTACGCGCTTGCTTTCGCCACAACGCGGCGGTTTGGCAATTTTTCTTTGATACGCGCCGATTTACCCGAACGCTCACGCAGATAGTACAGCTTGGCGCGGCGAACATCACCACGGCGTTTCACTTCGATCGAAGCGATCAGCGGCGAGTACAGTTGGAACGTACGCTCGACGCCTTCGCCGGACGAGATCTTGCGAACGATGAAGTTCGAGTTCAGGCCACGGTTACGACGGGAGATAACGACGCCTTCGTAAGCCTGGGCGCGCTTGCGCGTGCCTTCGACTACGTTGACGCTGACGATAACGGTATCGCCTGGTGCGAAGTCAGGAATCGATTTACCCAGACGGGCGATCTCTTCTTGCTCTAATTGTTGAATCAAGTCCATTTTTATAACTCCGAAAACCATCATGCCGGCGCACTGTGGATAGCGTACTATCCGCCCGGTAGAGGATGGGTATTACCAATTTGGGCAACATGCCCGGCACTGCAAGGCCACCCTGCTTGCCGTCCGAAAACGACTTACAGGCTGGCCAGGAATTTTTCATCGGCCTTGCTGAGCAAGCCGGCGGCGCGCGCACTGACCAAGAGGTCAGGCCGCTTGGTCGCGGTCGCTTCCAGCATGCGCTGGCGGCGCCACTTGACGATCTCGGCATGATTGCCCCCCATCAAGACGGGCGGCACGGCCATGCCTTCATATGTTTCCGGCCGCGTGTAGTGCGGCGAATCGAGCAAGCCATTGACGAAGCTATCCTCGATGGCCGATGCCTCCGTGTTCAAGACACCCGGCAACAGGCGGATCACCGCATCCATCAGCGCCATGGCAGGCAATTCACCGCCCGACAAGACGAAGTCGCCCATGCTGATTTCCTCGTCGACGCACCGGTCCAGCAAACGCTGGTCCACGGCTTCATAGCGGCCGCACAGGATCACCAAACCAGGTTCGGCTTTCAGCTGCGTGACACGCGCATGCGTCAGCGGACGGCCTTGCGGCGACATGAACACCACGCGGGGCGCCGCCAGTCCCAGTTCGGTCTGACGTTGCTTCGCGGCATTAATTGTCGCTTCGAGAGGACGGGCCATCATCACCATGCCGGGGCCGCCGCCATACGGGCGGTCATCCACGGTACGGTGATTGTCGGTCGTGAAATCACGGGGATTCCACAAGGACAAGCCACATTTCCCCTGCTCGAAGGCGCGCCGGGTCACACCCGACTGCGTCAGCGCGGCAAACATTTCCGGGAACAGGGTCACGACATCAAATTGCATCGTTCACCATCCTGAAAACATTGCGCAGCGCAAGGTTATGCGCAGGCGGTTTAATAATCGAGGCCCCAGTCGACCGTGATCTTGCTGGCAGCCTTGTCAACGTGAATGACAAACTGGCCAACAAACGGGATCAGGCGCTCAGGCGCCTTTTCAACGGTCTCATCGGCAGTGGCGACGGGCGTAACGCGCAAGATCGACTGCGGACCATTGCTCATCATGTCGTGCACGGTGCCGAGGCACTCGCCTTGCAAATTCTCGACTGTCAGTCCGATCAGATCGGACCAATAAAATTCATCGGCCGACAGCGTCGGGAAATGGCTACGCGGAATTTGCACAGAGACGCCTTTCAGCGCTTCTGCGGCATCCCGCCCGACCACACCCACCAGCTGGGCCACGACGTCGCCGCCGTGTAACTTCGCTTGCCTGACTTGAACATCATGCAAGGTCGGTTTATCAAACCACCAGGTTTTGACGCTTAATAATGCATCCGCATCGTCGGAGAAAGGAGTGATCCTGACCCCGCCAGCAATGCCATAGGCACCGGAGACATAGCCTACCTGTACCAGGTCATCGGGGACTTTCACCCCGGATGCAGTCTTGACCGTCAAACCAGTGATCTAATTAAGCTGCTGCTTTGCCGTTGCTGGCAACCAGACGAGCAACGGTTGGCGACAATTGTGCGCCAACGCCTTGCCAGTAGGCCAGACGGTCTGCGGTGATACGCAGTGGAACTTCGCCACCTTGCGCCATCGGGTTGTAAAAACCGATACGCTCAATGAAGCGACCATCGCGGCGATTGCGCGAATCAGTAGCGACGATGTTGAAGAACGGGCGCTTCTTGGCGCCTCCACGAGCTAAACGAATAACGACCATAATATTTCCAAAAAGTGTGCTGAGGCGGAAAAAGCCGCAAATTATAGCGCGCTTTACCGCCAGGCAGCAAGCGTTATGATGACGGGCGTGTAATTTGGGCTAATCAAACATTATGACCAGTCATGACCGAAGACGCAATAGGCGTCTGCGCCTATCGTGCCGGCCATGGCGTGAACTCACGCGAAATCATTGCATAAACGCCACAGGAAAGTGCTATCGTTGTGCGAGGCAATGGCCGATACTGGCAATCTTTACTGATGAGCAACTCTGGAGTCCCATGACCACCGCTACCATTTTGCAACAGTCGCACAAGAACAAGGCATTCACCACCTTGCTGGCCTTTTTGCTGGGCACACTGGGCGCGCACCGCTTCTACCTGCACGGCGCCAAAGACCGCTGGGGCTGGCTACACCTGACCGCCCTGCCCGCCAGCGTGCTGCTGCACCAGCTGTTTCCCGAGGCCGACTGGTTTTACCAGATATTGCCGCTGACCCTGTCCGCCCTGGGCGGCTTCCTGGAAGCGCTGGTCCTGGGCCTGATGCCGGACGACAAATGGGATGCCCGCTACAACGCCGCATCAGGCCGCCTGTCGGACACGGGCTGGCCGCTGGCCGTGGTGCTGGTCGCTACCTTGATGCTAGGCGCAGGCGTGCTGATCGCCACCATGGCGCGCCTGTTCGACTTGCTGTATACGGGCGGCGCCTACGGTTAATTTCCGTGTGGGAATGGCATCAGAGAGCCCCCGCCGCACGCACATGTAAGTGTTGGTAAGCAATCATGATTTTCCTCTATACTGCATTCACAATGCCGACATTACTGGCACATTTAACACCCCTAGGAGAAGATCATGATTCGTCGCCCACTCATCCTCGCAGTCGCCGTCACGGCCCTGTTCAGCACCTCCGCCTTCGCGCAAAACCTGTCACCGAAGGCGCAATACGCGTACGACACGAAACAGGCGAACACGCGCTACGCGGACGACAAGAAATTGTGCGCAGAAGAAAGCAGCTCGAAAGCCCGCATGCAATGCCTGCGCGACGCCAAGGGCGAATACGACCAGGCGATCATCAACGCCAAGGCCGCGCAAAAAGCGGGCAATTCCTACGCCAGCCAGCCTTCCAAGCAGCCGCAGCACCAGATTTGCGCCGATTGCGGCAAGGTGCTGGCAGTCAACGTCACTGAAAAAGCGGGTGAAGGCGGCGCGCTGGGCATGATCGGCGGCGGCGTGGCCGGCGCCCTGCTGGGCCGCCAGGTGGGCGGCGGACGCGGCAAGGACCTGGCCACCCTGGCCGGCGCCGCTGGCGGCGCCTACGCGGGCAAGCAAGTCGAAGGCCACATGAAGAACGCCAAGACATGGACCGTCACCGTGCAATACGAAACGGGCGCCAAGGCCGATTTCGCGTTTGACCAGGACCCTGGCCTGGCGGCCGGCGATCTGGTACGCAATTCCGGCAACGGCATCGCCCGCCGCTAGGAACGCAGAGTAAATCTGGGGTCAGACCCGGCGGGTCTGACCCCAGCATTTGTCTTTGTGGTTAAAAAAGCGCTGGAGAGTAGTCTCCAGCGCTTTTTTGCCTTCAGCCGGCTCCCGCCGGCACGGTTTCAACTTAAAACTGCTCTTCCGACAGCGCCATCACGCCGGCGCTGCCGTCGATGATGGTGGCGCGCAAGCCGGGGCCTGCGACAGGATGTGGTCGGCAAAGAAGCGGGCCGTGGCGATTTTCGCCTTGTAGAACGAAGCGTCGCCGCTGCCCTCTCCCAGCTTTTGCTGCGCCACGATGGCCGCGCGGGCCATTTGCCAGCCACCCAGCACAATGCCGGCCAGCTTCAGGTAGGGCACGCTGCCCGCGAACACGGCCTTGATGTCCGTCTTCATGTTCGCCACCACATACTCGACCACGGCTTCCAGCGCGGCGCTGCCTTCGGCCAGGTGGCGCTGCATGGCCTGGAAGTCGGCGCCGGAGAGCTCGCCCAGCTGGGCTTCCGTGGCGCGCACCTGGGCGATGATGGCTTTCGCCACGGCGCCGCCGTCGCGCACCGTCTTGCGGCCCACGAGGTCGTTCGCCTGGATGGCCGTCGTGCCTTCGTAGATCGTCAGGATCTTGGCGTCGCGGTAATGCTGTGCAGCACCTGTTTCCTCAATAAAACCCATGCCGCCATGCACCTGCACGCCGTCGCGCGTGACGTCCTGCGACATTTCCGTGGCCCAGCCCTTGATCACGGGCACCAGGTATTCATAGGTAGCCAGGCTTTCCGCGCGCACCTCGGCATCCGGATGGTGGTGCGCCACGTCGCTGATGGCCGCGCCCACGTAGGCCAGCGCGCGCGCCGCCTCCGTCTGCGAGCGCATCGACATGAGCATGCGGCGCACGTCCGGGTGGTGGATGATGGAGACCGGGCCGGCGGAACCGGCCAGGTCGCGCGACTGCACGCGGTCCTTGGCGAAGGCCACGGCCTGCTGGTAGGCGCGCTCGGCCAGGCCGATGCCTTGCAGGCCAACGCCGAAGCGGGCCGCGTTCATCATGATGAACATGTATTCGAGGCCGCGGTTTTCCTCGCCCACCAGGGTGCCGATGGCGCCGCCGTGGTCGCCGAACTGCAGCACGGCAGTCGGGCTGGCCTTGATGCCGAGTTTGTGCTCGATGGACACGCAGTGCGCGTCATTGCGCGCGCCCAGGCTGCCATCGGCGTTGACGAGGAACTTCGGCACGATGAACAGCGAAATGCCTTTCACGCCGGCCGGCGCGTCCGGCGTGCGGGCCAGCACCAGGTGGATGATGTTTTCCGCCATGTCGTGCTCGCCGTACGTGATGAAAATCTTCGTGCCGAACACTTTATAGGTGCCGTCGCCCTGCGGCACGGCGCGCGTGCGCACGGCGGCCAGGTCGGAACCCGCCTGCGGCTCGGTCAGATTCATGGTGCCCGTCCACTTGCCGGACACCAGGTTTTCCAAATAGGTGGTTTTCTGTTCGTCGCTGCCGGCCGTCAGCAGCGCCTCGATGGCGCCGTCCGACAGCAGGGCCACCAAAGCGAACGAGATGCTGGCCGAGTTGAGCATTTCGATGCACGGCGTGGCCAGCAGCTTCGGTAAACCCTGGCCGCCGAACTCCGTCGGATGCTGCACGCCCTGCCAGCCCGCTTCGCCATACGCCTTGAAGGCTTCCTTGAAGCCTTTCGAGGTGGTGACCTGGCCGTCGTGCCAGAAGCTCGGTTCCTTGTCGCTGGGGCCGTTCAAGGGGGCCACCACGCCGCCGCAGAACTTGGCGTTCTCTTCCAGCACGGCTTCGGCCGTGTCGGGCGTGGCGTCTTCGCAGCCGGGTAAAGTATGGATTTCGGCCAGGCCGGCCAGTTCGTTCATCACGAACAACATGTCTTTCAGCGGGGCTTGATAGCTCATCTTCTTTTCTCCAAGAAAAAGCCACGCGCGGCTCGCCGTGTGGGGCGGGCCGGCGTGGCTTTGCAATATACAAAACCGAATGTGGGTACGACTTAGCCCAGTTCTTTGACCAGTTGCGGCACGATCTCGAACAGATCGCCCACGATGCCGTAGTCGGCCACGGCAAAGATCGGTGCTTCCGGATCCTTGTTGATGGCGACGATGGTCTTCGAGTCTTTCATGCCGGCCAGATGCTGGATCGCGCCCGAGATGCCGACGGCGATGTACAGCGATGGCGCGACGATCTTGCCCGTCTGGCCCACTTGCCAGTCGTTCGGCACGAAGCCGGCGTCGACGGCGGCGCGCGAGGCGCCCATGGCGGCGCCCAGCTTGTCGGCCAGCGGTTCCAGGATGTGGAAGTTCTCGGCCGAACCCATGCCACGGCCGCCCGACACGATGATTTTCGCGGCGGTCAGTTCAGGACGGTCGGACTTGGCCAGTTCGCGGCCCACGAAGGCGGACTTGCCATTGTCGGCGACGGCGGCGACGGTTTCGGTGGCAGCCGAACCGCCGGTGGCGGCAGCGGCGTCGAAACCGGTGGTGCGCACGGTGATGACCTTGATCTTGTCGCCAGATTGTACGGTAGCAATCGCGTTACCGGCGTAGATCGGGCGCTCGAAGGTGTCAGGCGAGTCGACCTTGGTGATTTCCGAGATTTGCGCCACGTCCAGCTTGGCGGCCACGCGCGGCAGGATGTTCTTGCCGTAGGCGGTGGCTGGCGCCAGGATGTGGCTGTAGTTGCCGGCGATGGCCAGCACTTGCTCGGCCACATTTTCGGCCAGGCCGTCGGCAAAATAGGGCGCGTCGGCCACGATGACTTTCGTCACGCCGGCGATTTGCGCGGCGGCAGCGGCGGCAGCCGAGGCGTTCGAACCTGCGACCAGTACGTGCACGTCGCCGCCGCACTGGGCAGCCGCGGTCACGGTGTGGTGGGTGCTGCCCTTTAAGGTAGCGTTGTCGTGTTCAGCAATAACTAATGCGACCATGATGTGTCCTGTAATTGTTCTGGATAAACGGCGAGGCCGCGCTTAGATGACTTTGGCTTCGGTACGCAGCTTGGCGACCAGGGTGGCGACGTCCGGCACCTTGATGCCGGCCGAGCGCTTGGCTGGCTCGACGACTTTCAGGGTCTTCAGGCGTGGCGCGACATCGACGCCCAGGTCTTCCGGCTTGACGGTCTCGAGCGGCTTTTTCTTTGCCTTCATGATGTTCGGCAAGGTCACATAGCGTGGCTCGTTCAGGCGCAGGTCGGTGGTGATGATCGCTGGCAAGGTCAATGCCAGGGTTTCCAGGCCGCCGTCGACTTCGCGCGTGACGGTGACTTTGCCGTCTTCCAGCACGACTTTCGAAGCGAACGTGGCTTGCGGCCAACCCAGCAGGGCAGCGAGCATCTGGCCGGTCTGGTTGCTGTCGTCATCGATCGCCTGCTTGCCCAGGATGATCAGTTGCGGCTGTTCTTTCTCGGCCAGGGACTTGACCAGCTTGGCCACGGCCAGCGGTTCCAGGTCGGTCGTCGTTTCCACCAGGATGCCGCGGTCGGCGCCGATGGCCATGGCCGTGCGCAGGGTTTCCTGGCACTGCGTCACGCCGCAGGAGATGGCGACCACTTCAGTGACCTTGCCGGCCTCTTTCAGGCGCATCGCTTCTTCCAGCGCGATCTCATCGAAAGGGTTCATCGACATTTTGACGTTGGCGGTATCGACGCCAGTGCCGTCACTCTTGACGCGGACTTTGACGTTATAGTCGACCACGCGTTTGACGGGTACCAAGACTTTCATAGCTATGCCTTTGGGAAATTATAAAAATGACGGATCAAGTGCTGATTGTGCGTTCGATTATAAGAGAAATTTGAATCCTGAACCGAATTTAAGCACGATCGTGCGATTTTTTGTTAGAGCAATCCATCTAAACTGTGTAACTTCGGGGAATTCAGGGGAGCCCGCCGCTACGCTGCAGGGCAGCAAAAGAATGCAAAAGTCACGCACACGGCAAGGTATCAGGCAGGCCGCGCCACGGCGGCCCCGGCCGGCAGAATTATTTACGTTGCATCAGGAAGACGAATTCGGTGCCCGTCTGCACGTGCGACAGCAGGGCATTGCCCGTTTGCTTGGCGAAAGCCTGGAAGTCGCGCACGGAACCGGGATCGGTTGCCATGATGCGCAGCACTTCCCCGCTCTGCAGCTCTGACAAAGCCTTTTTCGCCTTCAGAATCGGCAACGGGCAATTCAAGCCCCGCGCGTCGAGTTCTTTGTGAAATTCCATAATCTCGGTATCAAGTAGTGTGTCGCTCATCATCAATATCCCACCATTGTTTTGTTGTACTGATTTTCGACATACTACTCTAAATCAGGGGCATTGACGCGCTGCACCAAAATAGTTCATCGGCTGTTGTGGTGTCACAACGAGATTCCACACGGCAAAACGGCCCGCAAACATCGTCTGCGGGCCGTTTTCAAGGGGCTGTGGGGCGAAAACCCCGCATGCCCTCTAGCTTACGCCTTATTTCGCGCGTTCGCCGACCCAGGCCGGCACACCGGCCAGGGCGTTCGCCAGGCCGCTCGGATCGGTGCCGCCGGCCTGCGCCATATCGGGGCGTCCGCCGCCTTTTCCGCCCACTTGCTGTGCAACGAAGTTCACCAGCTCGCCCGCCTTGACCTTGCCAGTCGCGTCCGCCGTCACGCCGGCGATCAGGCTGACCTTGCCGTCCGCCACGCTGGCCAGCACGATGGCGGCCGTCTTCAGCTTGTCCTTCAGCTTGTCCATGGTTTCGCGCAAACGGGCCACATCGGCGCCATCGAGCACGGCGGCCAGCACCTTGATGCCGTTGACATCGACGGCTTGCGTGACCAGCTCATCGCCCTGGCCCGAGGCCAGTTTCGATTTCAGCGCGGCCAGTTCCTTCTCCAGCGCCTTCACGTGTTCCTGCACCTGGACGATGCGGGCCGTCAATTCTTCCGGCTGCGCCTTCAGGGCGCTGGCCGCTTCGACCAGGCGGCGGTTGATGGTTTGCACCAGCGCCAGCGCGCCCTCGCCCGTCACCGCTTCCACGCGGCGGATGCCGGCGGCCACGCCGCTTTCGCCGATGATCTTGAACAGGCCGATATCGCCCGTGCGCTGCACGTGGACGCCGCCGCACAGCTCTTTCGAGCTGCCGATGTCGAGCACGCGCACTTCGTCGCCGTACTTCTCGCCGAACAAGGCCATCGCGCCATGCTTGACGGCGTCGTCAAACGACATCAAATGGGCTTGCGTGGCGCGGTTTTCCAGGATCTCCTTGTTGACGATCGTTTCCACGGCGGCGATCTGCTCGACCGTCATTGGCGCATTGTGGCTGAAGTCGAAGCGGGTCTTGTCCGGATCGACCAGCGAACCCTTTTGCGCCACGTGACTGCCCAGCACTTCGCGCAAGGCCTTGTGCATCAAGTGCGTGGCCGAGTGGTTGCGGATCGTGCGCGCGCGCTTGGCCGTGTCGACTTCGGCCGAGACGGCGTCGCCCACCTTCAGCACGCCCGATTCCAGCACGCCGTGGTGGCCGAACACGTCGGCCTGGATTTTCAGGGTATCGCTGACGGCAAAGCTGCCTGCGCCCGAGGCGATCACGCCCTGGTCGCCCACCTGGCCGCCCGATTCCGCGTAGAACGGCGTGGTGTCGAGCACGACGATACCGTCCTGGCCCGCCTTCAGCTCCTGCACCGGCGTGCCGGCCGCGTACAGCGCGACGACCTTGCTGCTGAACGTCAACTGGTCGTAGCCGACGAAGGTGTTTTTCTCGCCCGTGTACTCGACCTTGCTGTCCTTGTGCGTCTTGCCGCCCTTGCGCGACAGCTCCTGGCTTTCCTTCAGGGCCGCATCGTAGCCCACCTGGTCGAACGTGATGTCGCGTTCGCGGCAGATATCGGCCGTCAGGTCCGGCGGGAAGCCGTAGGTTTCGTACAAAGTAAAAGCGGTGGCGCCGTCGATGCCGGTGGCATCCTTGGCCAGCTGCGCTTCCAGCACTTTCATGCCCGTTTCCAGGGTTTCGCCGAAACGCTCTTCCTCGGCCTTGAGCATGTTGGCGACGTTTTCTTTCGCCTCTTCCAGCTCCGGATAGGCGCCGCCCATCTCGATGGCCAGATCGGCCACCAGCTTGTAGAAGAACGGTTTCGTCTGGCCCAGCTTGTGGCCATGGCGCAGGGCGCGGCGGATGATGCGGCGCAACACGTAGGCGCGGCCTTCGCTGCCCGGAATGATGCCGTCGACAATCATGAAGGCGGCGGAGCGGATGTGGTCGGCGATCACGCGCAGCGACTTGTTTTCCAGGTCGGTGGCGCCCGTTTCGCGCGCGGCAGCCTTGATCAGGTGCTGGAACAGGTCGATTTCATAGTTCGAATGCACGTGCTGCAGCACGGCGGCCAGGCGCTCCATGCCCATGCCCGTGTCGACGCACGGCTTCGGCAGCTTGTGCATGACGCCCGCTTCGTCGCGGTTGAACTGCATGAACACCAGGTTCCAGATTTCGATGAAGCGGTCGCCGTCTTCGTCAGGCGAGCCCGGCGGGCCGCCAGGAATGTCGGCGCCGTGGTCATAGAAGATTTCCGTGCATGGGCCGCATGGGCCCGTATCCGCCATCTGCCAGAAATTGTCGGACGCGTAGCGCGAACCCTTGTTGTCGCCGATGCGGATGATGCGCTCGGTTGGCACGCCGATTTCCTTGGCCCAGATGTCGTACGCTTCGTCATCCTCGATGTAGACGGTGACCGTCAGCTTGTCAGCCGGCAAGCCGTACACCTTGGTCAACAGTTCCCATGCGTACTGGATCGCGTCGCGCTTGAAATAGTCGCCGAAGCTGAAGTTGCCCAGCATTTCAAAGAAGGTATGGTGGCGCGCCGTGTAGCCGACGTTTTCCAGGTCGTTGTGCTTGCCGCCGGCGCGCACGCAGCGCTGCACCGAGGTGGCGCGCGTGTACGGACGGCTATCCGTGCCCGTAAACACATCCTTGAATTGCACCATGCCGCTGTTCGTCAACAGCAAGGTCGGATCGTTGCCTGGCACCAGGGAACTGGAACGGACGATGGAATGGCCCTTGGATTCGAAAAATTTGAGGAACTTGTCGCGGATTTCAGATGATTTCATGTTTTTTTGGCAAAGAGTGGCGGCAGCTTTAAAGGGAAGATTATACGTGATATGGGGTGCGGCATTGACGGCGGGCACGGGCATTGTTGCAAGCCTGCCCACAGATGCGAGCCTGCCCGTTCAGGCCGGATCGTGGCTGCCGGCGCAGGCGTGCGGGGCGGGTATGACCTTGGTCGCGGCGCCCGCCGCAACGGCAGTGGCGGCATTGCAGTCGGCGCAGCGGCCGTACAGGGTCAATTCGTGGCGTTCGACGACAAAGCCTTGCGGCGCCATGCGCTTCAAGTCGCCCGGGCAATCATGCACGTCGAACACGCGCTGGCAGGTGGTGCACTGGAAATGGTGGTGGTGGTGATTGGCGGCCGTGTTCGACTCGTAGCGCGGGTTTTCGCCCGGCAAGGTCACCACATGCACTTTTTCTTCCAGCACCAGCGATTTCAGGTTGCGGTAGACGGTGGCGATGCCCAGCTGCGTCACTTGCAAGCTGGCCTGTTCGAGGATTTCCTGCGCCGACAGGGGGCGCTGGGCCGACTCGATGGCGGCTTGAATAGCGGTTTTTTGACGTGTTGTGCGTTCCATAGCCGACAGAATACACCATCCGACTATATCTACCGTCCGGAAAAACTGTCACACAATAATGATAATGGGTTATCATTATCATCTTAGGGCAGGCTATTTCCTTTTCACGCGCTGCCCCAACCCTGCCAACACCGATAGCCGATAAGGAACCTTGCCCATGTCCGTCCGTCCTCACCAACCCACTCCCCTCGCGCTGGCCATCATGCTGGCCTTTGCCGCTCCCGCCGGCGCCCTGGCGCAGCAGACGACAACCTTACCCGCCGTCACCGTCTCGGCCAGCGCCCTGGCCCTGGGCAGCGACGACATGAGCACCCCCGTGACCGTGCTGGAAGGCGAGGCACTGGTGCGCGCCCGCGAAGCGACCCTGGGCGAAACCCTGGCGGGCCAGCCCGGCATCACGTCCAGCCATTTCGGCGCCGGCGCCAGCCGCCCCATCATCCGCGGCATGGATGGCCCGCGCGTCAAGGTGCTGTCGGACGGCGCCGAAGTGCAGGATGCCTCGACCATCAGCCCCGACCATGCCGTCGCGGCCGAACCGATGCTGTCGGAACAGATTGAAGTCTTGCGCGGCCCGTCCGCGCTGGCCTACGGCGGCGGCGCCGTCGGCGGCGTCGTCAACGTGATCGACAAGAAAATCCCCACCCGCGTGCCAGCCAAGGGTTTCGAAGGCAGCGCGGAAGTGCGCGCCAACTCGGCCGCGCGCGAAAAGGCGGGCGCCTTTGAAGTGACTGGCGGCTCCGGCAACATCGCCTTCCACGCGGAAGGCGTCAAGCGCGACGCGAAGGAATACAAGGTCGGCAGCGGCTGGGAAGGCGGCTCGAAGGTGGCCGGCAGCTACAACAAGACGGACACGGGCAGCGTGGGCGTGTCGTGGGTGGGTCAACGCGGTTTCCTGGGCCTGGCCTTCACCAGCCAGCACGCGGAATACGGCTTGCCTGGCCACAACCACGAATTCGAAAGTTGCCACCCGCACGGCACCCACCTGCATTGCGGCGGCCATGAAGGCCACGGCCATGGCGATGAAGACGAACATGAGCACGAGCATGAACACGAAAGCGTGCCCTACGTGAAACTGAAGAGCGAGCGCTGGGACGTGCGCGGCGAATTGCGCGATCCCGTGCCCGGCTTCTCCAAGCTGCGCCTGCGCGCCGCGTTCACCGATTACAAGCACGATGAAATCGAAGGCACGGAAATCGCCACCACATTTAAAAACAAGGGTCACGACGCGCGCCTGGAGATGGAACACCATCCCGTCTTCGGCTGGCGCGGCGTGGTGGGCCTGCAAACGTCGAAGCGCGATTTCTCGGCCCTGGGCGAGGAAGCCTACGTGGCGCCGACGGTAACGAAGAAACACGCGGCCTTCCTGGTGGAAGAATACAAGCTCGATCAATGGCGCTTCGAGGCGGGCTTGCGCCACGAATGGCAAGACATCGCGGTCGACAGCGCCACCTTGCAGGACCGCAGCGCCAAGGGCACGTCGGTCTCGCTGGGCGCCGTGTGGAAATTCGCTCCCCAGTATTCGCTCGGTTCGACCATCTCGCGTACGCATCGTTTGCCCAGCGCCGAGGAACTGTATGCGCACGGCGTGCACATGGCCACGGCCACGTATGAACTGGGCAATCAAAACCTGGGCAAGGAAACGTCGAACAATATCGACTTGACCTTGCGTAAATATGCGGGCGCCACGACCTTCTCGGCCAGCGCCTACCGCAACAAGGTCGACAACTACATCTTCGGCTCCACCCTGGACAGCCACGAAGGTTTCCAGCTGATCCAGTACGCCCAGCGCGACGCCACGTTCACGGGCGTGGAAGGGCAAGTCCGTCAGCAATTGAACCCCATGTTCGGCGCCAGCGTGTTCGGCGATTACGTGCGGGCCAAGCTGGCCGACGGCGGTGGCAACTTGCCGCGCATCCCCGCCCAGCGCGTCGGCGTGAAGGTGGACGCCAACTGGCAGGCGTGGAGCGGCGTGGCCGAGTTCTACCGCGTAGGCAAGCAGGACAAGGTGGCCGCGTTCGAAACGGCAACCCCGGGCTACAACATGCTGAACCTGTCCGCCAACTACGACACGCGCATCGGCACGACACCGGCCCAGTTCTACATCAAGGCGAACAACCTGACGAATGAACTGGCGTACAGCCACACCTCGTTCATCAAGAATGCGGCGCCGTTGACGGGGCGTAATATTACGGCAGGCGTGCGCGTGACTTTCTAAGCCGCTTGAAACGTAGGTCGGCTTAGCGCGCAAGCGCGTAAGCCGACAACACCATGGTCCGGACAACTGCCGGGGTCAGACCCGTCCGGGGAATTTTTTCCGATGGGGAAAATTCCACTCCCGAAGGGACTGACCCCGGATTGCCGCTGAGTATGCATCGCATTATTCCGTCGCTCCGATCAAATCTATCCTGTCCGTGCAAAATCCATCCACGCCCCAGGCCAGCAGTTCGCTGGCCCGTTCGGGCGTGTTGACGGTGTAGCAGAACAGCCCCAATCCCGCCCCCTTGACCTCTCGCGCCAGCGCACGCGTCAGTTGCTGGTGATCGCAATGGAGCGCCACCACCTCCAGCTGCTGCGCCGTGTTCGCCCAGTCGTCCGGTATCTGTTCGACCAGCCAGCCGCGCGCCAGTTCCGGCGCCGCCTGGCGCGCCGCTTCCAGGGCGGCGATGCTGAACGACGAGAGCAGCGGCAGTAATTCTCCTGCAGCAATTTCCTTTGCGAAATAATCGCGCGTGGCCCGCGCCACCGCCGTGCCTGTCTGCGCATCGAAGCCGGGCGCCGGCTTGATCTCGATATTCATCCAGATGCGCTGCGCCTTGCAATACGCCGCCACGGCCTCGAACGTGGGCACGCCCTCGCCCGCAAACTGCGGGCCGAACCAGGCACCCGCCTCCATGGCCCCCAGCTGCGCGGCCGTGTAATCGCTGACCTGGCCGCTGCCGGCCACGGTACGCCCCAGCTCGGGGTCGTGCACGACGACGGGCACGCCGTCGGACGCCAGCATGACGTCGAATTCCACGGCGCGGTAGCCGTAGGCGAGGCCGCAGCGCAGGGCGGCCAGGGTGTTTTCAGGCGCCAGGGTGCCGCCGCCTCGGTGCGCCAGGGTGCGTGGATAGGGCCACATGGTGTTCCTTTATCATGATGAGGTTTTCAATGAGGACGTCTTGCCATCATCGCGTGCAAGCGCCACCATGTAAAGGACGCGATCAGGCGATTGGCGCCGTCTCCGCCCGCTTTCGTCGCAACGGCGTTGCGCCCGCATGCAGAGCCGCCCATAATTGCCGCATTGCCAACCCAAACGCCCACCCGAAAGCGGTCCCGCATGCACACTACCGACACCGCCCCCGCAAGACGGGCTTTCCCTACCGGCGCCTGCTGGGCGATGCCCGTTATGCGCTGCTGCTCAATGTCCTGTGCGCCCTCTTCATCACCTTCGTGCTGAGCGGCGGACAAAGCTTCTGGCTCAACCTGCTTGCATCCATGTGCATAGGCGGCATCGCCTTCCTGCTCATCGACGGCATCCGCCTGGCTTGGTGGGGCGAGGGACGCCGCCCCCCAAGACTGCCCTTCACTGCCCTCATCATCGTCAGCGC
Source organism: Janthinobacterium sp. C22 (assembly GCF_057919405.1). Lineage (NCBI taxonomy): Bacteria > Pseudomonadati > Pseudomonadota > Betaproteobacteria > Burkholderiales > Oxalobacteraceae > Janthinobacterium > Janthinobacterium sp. C22. The sequence goes on from NZ_CP193659.1 coordinate 5,939,850, forward strand.
CACCGTGGCACAGGTAGGCGGCACCATGCTGTTCGGCTGGCTGGCCAATATCGACGTTCCCGCGCCCATCTCCATGTCGTCACGCAATGTCGGCATGACGGTGTTCACCTTGGCGGTGGCGGGAGCGGCCATCCTGTTCTTTGGCAGCCGCGAAAAAATCGCCCGCCTGCAAATGGAGGCGGCCCAGGAAAAGGCCCGCGCCGAATCCGTGGCGCGCCAGGCCATGCAGGCGCAGCTGCAATTGCTGCAGGCGCAGATCGAGCCGCACATGCTGTTCAACACCCTGGCCAACCTGCAGGGCCTGATCAGCTTTGATCCGGACCGCGCCCAGCTGCTGCTCGATCAACTGATCCAATATTTGCGCGCCACCCTCTCATCCTCGCGCGCCGGCGCCACCACGCTGGAGCAAGAATTCTCCCTCATGCAAGCCTACCTGGGCCTGATGTCGATACGCATGGGCGCGCGCCTGGGCTACACGCTGGACTTGCCCGAGGCCTTGCGCGATATCAAGGTGCCGCCCATGCTGCTGCAACCGCTGGTGGAAAATGCCATCCAGCACGGCCTGGAACCGAAGATCGAAGGCGGCCATATCCACGTGCAGGCGTCCACGGACGACGGCATGCTGATCCTGACGGTTGCCGACGATGGCCTGGGCCTCGACCATCCGGGCCAGACCAAGGGCACGCAGCTGGGCGTGGCGAACATCCGCGAACGGCTGCACGGCATGCATGGCGATGCCGCCAGCCTGTCGCTGGCCGCCAACACACCGGCAGGCGTCGTCGCCCGCCTGCGATTTCCCATTCACCCCACCACCGCGAGCCCCACGCCATGAGCAACCCCACCCCGCGCGCCCTGATCGCCGAAGACGAACCCATACTCGCCGCCGCCCTCGCGCATGCCCTGCGCCGGCTGTGGCCGGAACTCGACATCGTTGCCACCTGCGCCAATGGCGTGGAAGCCTTGCAACAAGGCCTGGCGCTGCAGCCCGACATATTATTTCTCGACATCAAGATGCCGGGCAAGACGGGCCTGGAAGCGGCCGAGGAACTGGCGGAGCAGTGGCCGGACGGCGTCGCTTTCCCCCATATCGTGTTCGTCACCGCCTACGATGAATACGCGCTGGCCGCCTTCGAGCACGCGGCCGCCGACTACGTCTTAAAACCCGTCAACGATGCGCGTCTGGGCAAGACGGTGGAACGGCTGCGGCAGCGCTTGCGCGACAGCGCTGGCGCCAGCGGGACAGCAACGCCAGCGGCAGCCACGACGGCGCCGGTGACGGCGGCCGTCACAGCGCCCACCGGCGACGACAACCTGGCCCGCCTGCTGGCCCAGTTGCAGGCAATGGTGCCACCCGCCCCGCGCCTGCACATGATACGGGCGGCCGTCGGCAACAGCGTGCGCATGATCGCCCTGGCCGACGTCGTGTATTTCGAGGCGCTGGACAAATACATCAACGTCGTGTGCCAGGAGAGCGAAGCGCTGATACGCACGAGCCTGAAGGAACTCCTGCCCCAGCTGGACCCGCAACAGTTCTGGCAAATCCACCGGGGCACCATCGTCAATGCCAGCGCCATCGCCACGGCCGTGCGCGACGAGGCGGGCAAGCTGTCGCTGACCCTGCGCCAGCATCCGGCGCAGCTGCGCGTCAGCCCCTTATATGCCCATCTGTTCCGGCAGATGTAGCTAGTGCAGCTGGTGCTTCAAGTCCGATAATTCATCGTGGACCTTGAGTACGGCGCTCTTCATTTCCGGCGTCACGCTGGACGCCGTGCCGCACGCCCGCTTGGCGCGGTCGCCCAGCGATTCCATCTGGTCAACGGCTTGCCGGATGCGCGCATCGTCCTGCGTGTCGATGGCTTGCCGCACGGCGCTCTTTTGCTGGTCCAGCTGGTTGATGCAATCCTTCAAATCCATCGGCATGCCCTGCTGCTTGCCGCACAACTGGGCCGCCTGGCCGATCGCGTGTTCGATGGCGCCAAAGCGCCGTGCCACTTCCTTTACTTGCATCATGATCTGTCCTCCCATGGTATCTGGAGTTGGATCGTCAGGCCGGTCCAGGGTTCCCCGCCAGCGGCCATGGCGTTGAAATTTCCGTGTGGCACTTTGTTGTAAGCGCTTGTGACATTCTAGATAATGATCAAATCCTTCAGATACATTGGTGTACCCGAACTTCCCTGCCCTCCATGACCTCGCTGCCATCCCTGTCCCGCCGCGCTCCCGGCCTGCTGCTGGTCGTCCTGCTGCACGCGGGACTGGCCTATGTCGTGCTGCAGTCGCGCCCCCGCCTTGCCGCTGACGAGAACCTGCCGCAGGGTCCGTCCATCGCCTGGCTGCGCCACACGGCCCCTGCGCCGTCCAGGCCGGCAGCCTTGCCCAGCGCAAAACCGGCCGCTGAAAGCGTGCCGCGCCGAACCATACCGGCGCCCGTCAGCCGCCCCTTGCCGCCACCTGCCATCGAGCCGGCGCCAGCACCGGCAATGCCGGAAGCGATCACGGCGCCGCCAGCGCCCAACGCCGCCGATATCCTGGCGCAAGCCAAACGCGACGTGGGCAAGATCGACAGGGAGCTGCGCAAGGAATTCCCCCAGCGGGGAGAACAAAAACTGGAGGACACGGGCTTCAAACGCATGCAGCAAGGGTTTGCCGAGGCCTACGCGGCCGTGCCGCCGAAATGGTACGAGGCGTCGAAAATCGAGGAAGTGGGCGCGAATGAGGCCAGGGGCAGCCGCACGTATAAAATCACCAGCGCGCTGGGCACCTTGTGCGTGACCACGCGCGCGGGCAAGCAGGGGGAAACGATGATCGGCAACTGCCCCAAATAGCCGGGCTCAGCCCACCGCTTCGCGCGCGCCCAGCGGCTGCAAGTGACGCAGGCGCAGGGCGATCAGCACGCCGCCGCCCAGGCACAGTCCCAGCATGATGATGACACCCGTCCAGCCGTCGAAGCCCCACATCATGCCCGAGGCGGAACCGATCAGGCTTGATCCCAAATAATAGAACAGCAGGTAGAAGGCCGAGGCCAGCGCCTGCGGTGCGCGGGCGCGGCGGCTGACCCAGCTGCTGGCGATCGAGTGCGAGGCAAAGAAGCCGAAGGTGGCCAGCGCCATGCCGAAGACGATCAGCGGCAGCGAGTCGAACAGGGTCAATACAATGCCAGACAGCATCACCGACAGCATGATCCACAGCACGCCCCGCCGGCCCAGCCGGTCCACCAGGCGGCCCGCCCAGACGGAACTGAAGATGCCGATCAGATACAGAAAGGCCAGCAAGCCGACCGTACTCTGGCGCAAGCTGAACGGCGCGGCCAGCAAACGGTAGCCGATGTAGTTATACAGGCTGACGAAACAGCCCATCAGCACGAACGCCAGGCAGAACAGCCACGGCAGGCCACGGTCGGAAAAATGCTGCTTGATGGCATGCGGCAAGGCGTTCCAACCCTTGGTACTGGGCACGAAGTTCTTCGACGCGGGCAGGCTGCGCCAGAATTCCGCCGCCGCCAGCACGCCGGCCACGCCCAGCACGCCCAGGGCCCAGCGCCACGAGAGGAAATCGCTGAGCATGGAAGCAATCAAGCGCCCCGACATGCCGCCAAACGCGCTGCCGGCAATATATAGGCCCATCGACAGTCCCAGCGACGGCCCCTCGATTTCCTCGCCCAGGTAAGCCATGGCCACGGCCGGCATGCCGCCCAAGGCGATGCCCAGCGCGGCGCGGATGGCCAGCAGTTGCGCATAATCCTGGGCGAAGGCGGACAAGATCGTCAATATCGCGGCGGAAAACATCGACGCCACCATCAGCGGCTTGCGTCCCACCCGGTCCGAGACGGCGCTCAGCAGCACCAAGGAGATGGCCAGCAAGCCGCTGGACACGGACAACGACCAGCTGCTTTGCGCGGGCGTCAGATGAAACTGGTGCGACAGCAGCGGGAACAGGGGCTGGATGCAGTACAGCAAGCTGAAGGTGGAAAAGCCGCCGAAGAACAGGGCGCGGTTGCTGCGCTTGAACTCGATGGAACCCTTGGCGATGGCCGTGCGGGGAGCGGGAGCGGAAACCGGAATGGCGGAAGGGGTGGCGGGGGCAAAAGCGAGCGATGAATCAGACATGGCCGTGTTTCGGAAAGGAAGCGAGTCTTCATCTTAGGATTGCCAACTCATATCGTCCAATATATATTCAAGGCCCAACTCATACTTTAAAACGATTACTGACATGGAACTGCGCCACCTGCGTTACTTTGTCGCCGTTGCCGAAGAGCTGCACTTCACGCGCGCGGCCGAACGCCTGCACATCGGCCAGCCGCCGCTGAGCCAGCAGATCCAGGCGCTGGAAGGGGAACTCGGTGCGCAGTTGTTCGAGCGCAACAAGCGCTCCGTGCGGCTGACGCAGGCAGGCGCACTCTTCCTCGACGATGCGCGGCGCATCCTGGCCCTGTCGGAACAGGCGGCCGTGACGGCGCGGCGGGCCCAGCGGGGCGAAGCGGGAGAGTTGCGCATCGGCTTTACCTTTTCCACGCCGTTCACGCCCTACTTCGCGACCGTCATCAACCGCTACCGCCAGCAGTTTCCCCACGTCACCTTGACCTTGCACGAAATGGCGACCTTGCATCAGCTGGAAGCGATCTCGGGCCGGACGATGGACCTGGGTTTCGTGCGCCCGCCGGAAACGACGTATCCGGACGACATCCGCCTGACGCAATTGCGCCAGGACCCGCTGTTCCTCGTGCTGCCCGTCGACCACGCACTGGCGGCCAAGGACAGCATCGCCATTGCCGACATGGCGGGCGAAGGCTTTGTCATGTATCCCAGGGATGCGGGCACGGGGATTTATCCGCAGATCTTCCGCCTGTGCAAGGCGGCCGGCTTCGTGCCCCAGGTGGCGCAGGAAGCGGGCGAGGCGTCGACCATCATCGGCCTGGTGGCGGCCGGCTGCGGCATTTCCGTGCTGCCCGCCTCGTTCGACCGCATCCGCATGGATGGCGTGTGCTACCGCCCCATCGCCGACCCGCAGGCGAGCACCAGTTTATTACTTGCACAACGGGAAGAAGAGACGTCGCCGCTGGTAGCGGCATTCGTCAAGCTGGCCGAAGAGGCGGCGCTGGAAGGGGGAGCGTAGGCCGGCGTGTCGGCTTACGCTGCGGCTGTGCCGCAGCTAAGCCGACCTACGGGACACGCCATCGTAGGTCGTAGGTCGGATTAGCGGGGCCGCCGAGGCCCGCAGGGCGTAATCCGACACCAGCGGTCACGAATAATCCGCGTCCAGCTCGGAACCCGCGTAATTCTCCAGGTCCTCGAACAAGCTCTTCATGCTGGCCCGCGTGAGGATTTTCTGCACCACGGTGCAGCTGCGGCGGTAGGCGGCGATGCGGTCGAGCAGCACGGGGTGATGCTGCACGGGCACCTTGGCCACCAGGGCGGCCCAGCCTTCCTCGAAGTCCGGCTTGTTCTTGCGCACGGAACGCACGAAACGCTCGAACTCCTTTTGACCCGTGCGCGCGATGATGCGCCCGCCGCCTTCGATGGCGAAAATGATGGCCAGCGCGATGACGCCCTCGGCATTCAAGTCGCTGTCGCTGACGGGGCCGTTGTCGTGGTGGCGGCGCAGCCAGCCGGCCAGGCGCACGACGGCTTGCACTTCCTTGCGCTGTTGCAACTGCAACGCATACTTTTCATAGCCGGCCCAGTTCTGGTTCGGGTCGGCCTGGCAAATATCGATGAACAGCTCGCGCAAACGGCGTGCAAGGTAGACGGGGTCCTGGTCGTATTCGCCGACGAGGGCGTCTTCCGGCAGCTGCGACAGGTCCTTGATCAGGCGAAAGCCCACCTGGAACGCGTGCTCGGCGCCGTGCTCGACGAGGAAGTCGAGCGCGGCCTGATCGCCCTCATGCGTGACGGCCTGTTCCAGGCCCAAGGACACGCCGCCCACCGTCAGGTACAGCGCCTTCTGGATGCCGTCGGCCGTGCGTTCATTCGTGAACTTCTCGGCCACCATGGCCGTGATGCCCGTCAATTCGTCGGCCAGGTTCAGCGCCGCGTCCTCGCGCGGGTCGCCCGGCAACAGCTTGATGGCGCGCACCAGGCGCGGGAGATTCTCTACAACAATTGCTGGCAGCATTAGTGATTCCCTGCTTTCATTACGAGAAGATGCCCGTGCCCAGGCTGCGGCGCGTGCTGGAACGCGGCGCGCTGCGCGTGCTCGGCACTTGCTTGCGCAGGCGGTACAGCAATTCCTTGGTACTGCGCTGCAACATGGTCGGTTCTTCGTCCGGGTCGTCCGAGTATTCCGCGTCGGCCAGGTCGGCGCTGTGGCGGAAGTCGGGGAACAGCTCAAACAGCGAGCGGTCCCAGCCGTCTTCATTCGCTTGCGCCAGCTCGATGGCCAGCGGCACGACGTCGTTGTCGGACGAGGTCACGCCCGTCACGTACGGTCCCTTGATGACGATCTCGCCCGCCACTTCGAGGATTTCCTTCGGCGCCATCGAAAACAAAATGGCGAACGCCGTGGCGCCCCAGTCGGTGGCGGATGCTTCCAGCAGCAGCTCGCGGCGGCGCTCTGCGTCGTCGGTGGAAAACACCACGCCGTGGATATGCGCGAACAGCGACTCGGCGATGCGCTCCGGATCGTCCTCGATCTGGTCGTCGCTCCAGGTGGCGGCGATGAAGGCCAGGCTGTCGGCCCAGGCCTTGGGCGGCACCAGCAGGGTCGCCAGCGACATCTTGCCGCCGTCGAAGCCGGCCAGGTGCAGGGCCGTCACTTGCGGCGGGATGGCGCTCAGCACTTCCACCACGGCAAGATCACCGTACTGGTCGGCCGCATCGGCAAACGCCTGCTCGGCGTGGCCCAGCGAACCGGACAGCACCAATTCCGTGACCTGCTTCGTCAGCGCGGGCAGATTGCTTTTTTGATCCGCATTTTGATCCTTGTTATCGGCCATGGTCATCTCCATCCTGGTCAAACATCTGGGCGAAATCGTCGGTGGCTTCGTCTTCATCAATCTCGTCGTCGCCGTCGTCATTGGCGGCCAGCTGGTCGAGCGACTGGTCGTCGTCGTCCCACAGGCGCGGATTCTTGTGCAGGAAGGCCGTGATGATGGCCTGGCGCGCCAGGTCGGGGAAGCTCTCTTCGATGGCGGCGTACATCTTCGCCGCTTCCGGCGCGGCGCAGGCAGCCATGGAAAACACGCGGGCCGGGTCGCCGAACTCGTAGTCTTCGCTTTCGGCCAGCAAGCCTTTCGGGTCGCTGAAGGTGATGTGGTCGACCAGCGCGAAGGCCAGCATATTCACGTCTTCGATGCCGCCGCCGCTGGCGTACTCGCCGACCAGCGCGTCGACCATGCTCTTGTAGTTCTTGCGGTTCGGCGGGTCGCCGAGGATGCCTTCGATCTGGCCTTCCAGCTCGCGCGACTGGTACGCGAATTCAGGGTGTACTCTTCTCATGCTGTGCTTTCCAATGTGATGCTTGGTACTTTTACATAAAGGCAAAAGCACCATTGTTTGTTGTTTTTTAAATCATCCCAACTGTACCGCGTCTCACAGAACCGTAGCGAGCGGCAGTGAGTTGTGGCTAAGAAGCGCAACCGTACTTTAGTACGGTGAGCATCGCAGGCCGCAAATCACGACGCGCAGTAGGTTATGTGAGACGCCCTCAGTCCGCAGGAAGGACCGTGCCGTGAAGGCGGAACACGCCGCACCACAGGGCATAGGCTTCCGCTTCCGGATCGATGATGATGCGGTGGTTCACGCTCTGGTCGTATTCGGCGCGCTTGGCCGGGTCGGCCAGGATTTCATACGCCTTGGTGACGCTCTTGAAGCGCGCCTCGGCGCCGGGGGCCTGGTTGCGGTCGGGGTGGAAGCGCATGGCCAGCGAACGGTAAACTTTCTTGATTTCATCGTCGCTGGCATTGGGCGCGACACCGAGGACGTTATACAAATTTTCCATAAATGGCTCCGGGGTCACGTTTTGTTTGCTAATTAAAGGCGAATTATCCTATAGAACGGCGCCCGCGTCGCTTGCATGCTGGGAAATGGGGCCAAATACGTGCTTATAAAGCGCTTGCGGTACGGTAAAATGCTTTTTACTGTCACTCTTCCGCATTGATCAATGAGCAACGATAAACCGAATACCGCCGCGCCAGCGCTGGCGCCCAATTTCTTGCGTAACATCATCGAAGCCGACCTGGCTGCCGGCGCCCACGTGCGTCCCGGCCTGCCCCAGGTGATCACGCGTTTCCCGCCGGAGCCGAACGGCTATCTGCACGTGGGCCACGCCAAGTCGATCTGCGTCAACTTCGGCCTGGCGCGCGATTACGCCGGCCAGTGCAACCTGCGCTTCGACGACACCAATCCGGCCAAGGAAGAGCAGGAATACGTCGACACCATCATGGACAGCGTGAAATGGCTGGGCTTTGACTGGGAACCGAAACATGCCGATGGCCAGAGCCACCTGCACTACGCCAGCGACTATTTCGACCAGCTGTACGCGATGGCCGAATACCTGATCACGGCCGGCTTTGCCTACGTGGACAGCCAGAGCGCCGAAGACATGGCCGCCAACCGGGGCAATTTCGGCCAGGCCGGCAAGAATTCGCCTTTCCGCGACCGTCCGCGCGACGAATCGCTGGCCCTGTTCCGCGCCATGAAGGCGGGCCAGTTCAAGGATGGCGAACACATCCTGCGCGCGAAGATGAGCGAAGATGCCATGAGTTCGCCGAACATGAACTTGCGCGACCCGGCCATCTACCGCATCCGCCACGCGCACCACCACCGCACGGGCGACGCCTGGTGCATCTATCCGATGTACGACTACACGCACCCGATCTCGGACGCGCTGGAAAACATCACGCATTCGATCTGCACGCTGGAATTCCAGGACCACCGCCCGTTCTACGACTGGCTGCTGGAAACCCTGGCCGCCGGCGGCTTCTTCCAGCAACCGGTGCCGCACCAGTTCGAATTCTCGCGCCTGAACCTGACCTACATCGTCACCAGCAAGCGCAAGCTGCGCCAGCTGGTGGAAGAAAAAATCGTCGACGGCTGGGACGACCCCCGCATGCCGACCCTGGTGGGCATGCGCCGCCGCGGCTACACGCCGGAAGCGATCCAATTGATGTGCGAACGCACGGGCGTGACGAAATCCGACGGCTGGATCGACTACAGCGTGCTCGAAGGCTGTTTGCGCGAAGACCTGGACCCGAAGGCGCCGCGCACGGTGGCCGTGCTGCGCCCGTTGAAATTGATCATCGACAACTTCCCCGCAGGCGAGAGCGTGGAATGCACGGCACCCGTGCATCCGCACTTCCCCGAGCGCGGCTTGCGCACCTTCCCCATCTCGCGCGAGCTGTGGATCGAGGAAGACGACTTCATGGAAGTGCCGAACAAGGGCTATTTCCGCCTGTATCCGCCGATCGACGACAAGCCGGGCAGCAAGGTTCGCCTGCGCTACGGCTACGTGATCGAGTGCACGGGCTTTGACAAGGATGCGGACGGCAAGGTCATCGCCGTGCATTGCAACTATTTCCCGGACAGCAAGTCGGGCACGGAAGGCAGCGCCAACTACAAGGTCAAGGGCAATATGCACTGGGTCAGCGCGCCGACGGCGATTGCCGCCGAAGTACGCCTGTACGACCGCCTGTTTACGGACCCGCAGCCGGACGCGGGCGGCAAGGACTTCAAGCTGGCCCTGAATCCGCTGGCCAAGGAAGTGGTGCAGGCGTGGCTGGAACCGGGCGCGGAACTGGCCCAGCCGGAACAGCGCTTCCAGTTCGAGCGCCACGGCTACTTCGCGGCCGACCGCGTCGACAGCCAGCCGGGCAAGCCCGTCTTCAACCGCATCGTCACCCTGAAAGACAGCTGGCAGCCTGCCAAATAAGGCGCCGGACCACTCACGAAAAAACCGCTGCGGCGGTTTTTTTCGTTTCAGAGAAAAATATTGCCTGTTGACTATAATCACGATAGTTTTGTATATTATGCACCTGTTGAGCAATTTACAATGTCGATAGTGCTTGTACAACTCAGTCTAGCCACCGCCACCGAGGCGGCACCCGATTCCTATTCCTGATGTGGATGGCGATGTCTTCTACTGCTGGCGAACACCCCTTATCTGCTGAAAAAAGGCCGCTCTGGCTGCTTGGCTTTGCGATGTCGATGATGGTGGGCCTGCTGTTCTACATGGCCGCCGCGCTGTCGGTCGAGAACGATGCCAGCGACCTGTTCGACAATCTGGCGCGCAATACCCAGAAAAATATCGAATCGCGCGTCCGCTCGTATGCCAACCTGCTGCGCGGCACGGCCAGCCTGTTCCGCGCCAACGAACACGTGAGCCGCGACCAATTCCACCGCTACGTGGAAAACATCGCCTTGCAGCACAACTATCCGGGCGTGATGAACCTCAATTACAGCCAGGAACTCGACGAGTCGCAGCGCAGCGCCTTCGAAGCGGCCATGCGGCGCGACTATCCGCCCGGGCGCGACGGCTATCCGGCGTTCGCCATCCATCCGCCCGCCCCGCGCGCCCAGTATTCCGTGCTGGTGTACATCGAGCCGGTTGCCAGCGCCCCGGAAAAGTATGGTTATGACATCGCCGAGCGCCCCCTGATCGCCGAAGCGCTGGCGCAGTCGCGCGATTCCGGGCAGATCAGCAATTCCGGCGTGCCCGTGCCCATGGAAGGCCGGCCGCAGATGACGGGCATGGCCATGCGCCTGCCCGTGTACCGCTTCGGCATGCCGATCGACACGGTGGAGCAAAGGCGCGCGGCTTACCAGGGCTCCGTCGGCATCGGCTACGACCTGGTGACGATGATGCGCAGCGCGCTGGCCGACATGCCGGTACGCAACGTGCGCCTGACCTTGTTCGATATCGGCCCGCAGGCGCGCGCGCCGCTGCAACTGCCGCACGACATGCGCCCCATTTTCGACAGCACGACGGCGGGCATGCACGCGCCATGGTGGCTGCCAGGCAACTCGGGCCGCTATCTGAGCAGCACGATGCTGATCGAACATAATGGCCGCATGTGGCAAGCGCTGTTCAGCGTGCGCAAGAGCGACCTGTATACGCGCTTCGACGCCTTTTTGCCGTGGCTGGCCCTGCTGATCGGCTTTGCCAGCACCATGCTGCTGTACATCCTGTTCCACACGCTGGCGTCGTCGCGCCGGCGCGCCATCCAGATGGCGACGGGCATGACGGAGGAGTTGCGCGCCAGCCAGATCCGCCTGCAGCTGTCGCACCAGAAACTGCGCCGCCTGGCGGCCCATGCCGACCAGATCAAGGAAGAAGAGCGCAAGCGCATCGCGCGCGAAATCCACGACGACCTGGGACAGAACCTGCTGGTGCTGCGCATCGATGCCGACATGCTGGCCTCGCGCACGCAGCGCCGCCACCCGCGCCTGAACGCCCGCGCCCGCTCAACCCTGGAACAGATCGACGCCACCATCAAGAGCGTACGGCAGATCATCAACGACCTGCGCCCTACCGTGCTGGACCTGGGCGTGAATGCGGCCGTCGAATGGCAGGTGGCGCAATTTCGCCAGCGCACGGGCATCGCTTGCGAAGTGAGCGAAAGCCATGACGACATTTGCCTGAGCGACCAGTGCGCGACGGCACTGTTCCGCATCCTGCAAGAGTCACTGAGCAATATTTCCCAGCATGCCAACGCCAGCCGCGTGCAGGTCAAGCTGGAAAAGTGCCGCGATACGGTGTCGATGAGCATCAGCGACAACGGCGTGGGCGCGGCCATCGACGGGCGCAACAAGCTGGGCTCGTTTGGCCTGGTGGGGATCGAGGAACGTATCAAGTTGCTGGGAGGCACTTTCTACATCGAAAGCAGCCCCGGCGCCGGCATGAGCGTGCACGTCAGCGTACCGCTGGGCGCGGACGCCACCGCGTTTCCCTACCAGGAAGACAGCCGGACCAGCGCCTGACAGGCGGACCGCATGAAGCAAGCTCAGCTTGCATATTTCGTAATTAGATGCAATATTGATGTAGAACAACTAAACCCCTGCCCACCATGGGCCAGGCATTCATCGACTACTTGCCAGGAGTATATACCCAGCGCTTTCCCTTGTTTTACCGTATTTCCCACAACGCTCTTTACAAAAGGACATTCATGGATACGAACGACAGTTTCAAGGCAATTGCCGATTTGAATTTGGACGCGATCAAGGTCAAGCTGATGCACCGGGAGTCAGGCGAAGGATGGAGTCTGGAGAAGGCGAATGCGGTGGAATTCGAATACCGCCGCTTCCTGATCCTGATGAAACAGTTTCCGGAAGAAGAAACGGCGCCGCTGATGGACGTCGATACCTTCTGGCACTACCACATCCTCGACACCCTGAAATATGCGGCCGACTGCGAACAGGTCTTCGGCTACTTCCTGCATCATTTCCCGTACATCGGCCTGCGCGGCGAAGACGACGAAGCGGCGCACCATCGCGTGGGCGAGCGCATGAAACAGCTGTATGAGCAAACGTTCGGGGAAGATTATATCCGCGCGGAAACGGCGTATTCGGGGCGTGCCGTACAAGCGGCGTATTCGGGACGGGCGGTACAGGCCGCGTATTCGGGACGTGCGGTACAAACAGCATTTTCCAGTGCCGCGGTACAGGCCACCGCCTACTCGGGCCGGGCCGTGCAGACGGCGTTTTCCAGTGCGGCCGTGCAGGCGACGGCGTATTCGGGCCGCGCGACGGGCGCTGCCAGCACCGCATTTTCCAGCGCGCCTGCCACACTGGCCGCTGCGGTGGTCAAGTCGTCCACGACCGGCCTGGAGATGGGGCGTTTCTATGTCGATCGTCCGGTACTGAACCGCGACCCGCAATAGAAAAGCGGAAAACAGATGTGGCTGCCGCACGCGGCAAGCCTGACTTACCCAGACGGCACCTCTCAGTTTGCCGTCTGTCAGGCGCTCTTAGGCAGCCATCAACTCGCGCAGTTCACGGATGCTGAAATCGCTGATTTCATGCATGCGGATGAGGATCGTGGCGCCGATCGGCAAGGTGTTGTGACGAATCTTGCTGATAACAGGTGGCGCCACTTCCAGAGCTCGCGACAAGGCGGCATCATTTTTCAGCTGCAGCTTGTCGATGATCGCATCGAGGACGCGATTCGGGTTGTAGGTAGGCAAAGAGGTAATTTGTTTGAGAGACATGATCAAAAATCCGTACTTGTTGTATTAGTGCAAAAAGAAACCGAATGCCTCTTTTGCAATAATTCAGGGTAAACACACTAAAAAGCGCCATCACTTATGCGGCTTTTACGCCGCAAACAATATAATACACGCTATTGTTGATTTTTGCGTAACTTAAAGCAAAATTGTGATAATTGAAGAGAATTGACGCACTTGGAATGTGCTAGAGGATAACCCAAATCGGAAAAATTTGCTGCAAGTCATCAATTTTTACAATGAGGAACGCCGCTGCGCATCAGCCAGGCAATCGCCATGAGCGCGCCCAGGCGGGCTATTTCCGTAGATAAATGCCAGCCTTGCACGGCCACGCCGGCCGGGGTGGCAAGCAGGCAAGTGCCCGGCGCGCTATCCACGCGGCACCAGGCCAGTTGCCGGCGAATTTCATCGGGCGGCGGCGGCGGCTGCCGCGCATGTTCGCGGCGGCGCATATAGGCGCGCACCTGTTCCTTGCTGGGGTGATTCGTAGCTCGCATGGCTCGCTCCTGCTGGCGGAAAACAGCGTCGCGCTAATTGTAGAGCCCGCCACAAATAGCTGAAACGCGTGACGACATCGCTCACCATATCGCCAGCGCGCCATGACGCGTTTGCGCCGCATCAAATGGCAAGGCCACGGTGTTGCACCGAAGCCCATGCTGCCCACGGCCTGGCGGCCGTCCTTATTTCTTTTGCTGGCGCACGCGCTGTTGCTGCTTTTCCTGCGTCTGCTGGCGGTTCTGCTTGCGCTCGAACAGGGTGACCGCATCTTTCTTGGCTTGTTCCAGGGTACGCATTTCCTCATGCGCATCGTGCGGAACAAAAAATTCGGCGTCCTGCGCCGCCACGACCAGCTTGATGGCGGCGTCGTCGTCGAGGTCGTACAGTTCCGTCAGGACGGTGGTGACCTCGTCCAGGTATGCTTCGTAAGTGAGGGTGCTCATGCGGTAATCCTTAAGTGAATGGCGCAACGCCGGAACGGCGCGCTGCGCGCCGGCCCAGCAAAGTGCGCAGATAACCGGCCATTTTACCCGATGCGGACCCCGCCGGCTGCCAGCGCCTGCAAGGCATCGGCCACGCGCGCGTAGCGCAGACGCACGCCCAGCTCGCGCTTGATGCGCGTATTGTGCAGGCGACGCGATTCGGACATGAACGACAGCAGCATCGGCGTGACCGCTTGCCGCAGCTCGGCACGGGGCAGGCGCGGCGGGCGCGGCAGGCCGAAGGCTTCGGCCACGGCATCGAAATACTCGGCCATTTTGAGTTCGCTGTCATCGCTGGCGTGATACACGCGTCCCGGCTTGCCTCGCCACAAGGCCCGTTCGATGATGCGCGCCAGGTCATCGGCATGGATATGGTTGGTGTACACGTCGTCGCCCGCGGCCAGGGCCGGCGTGCCTTCGCGCAAACGTTTCAGGGGCAGGCGGTCTTCCGCATAGATGCCCGGCACCCGCAGGATGGCCACGGTGGCGCCACGGCGCGCGCCCCAGCCCCGCAAGACCTGCTCGGCGTCCACGCGCCGCTTCGCGCGCGCATTGGCCGGCGCCACAGCCCGCGTTTCATCGACCCAGGCGCCGCCGCAATCGCCATACACGCCGCTGGTGCTCACATACACCATGCGTGCATGCTCAGGTAAAATGGCGGCCAGATTGCGCGTGCGCCGGTCCAGCAAGCCCGACGACAGGGGCGGCGCCAGGTGCACCACCATCGTCGCCAGTCCCGCCAGCCGTTTCAGGCTGGCGCGGTCGTCGAGGTTGGCCACGATGGGCACGGCGCCGGCCGCCCGCAGCTGCGCGCAGCGCGCCGGCTGGCTGGTGACGGCAAAGACGCGAAAACGCGCGCGCAGCAGGGGCAGCAGGCGCATGCCGACGTCGCCGCAGCCCAGGATCAGCAGGCGCGGCAAGCCAGAGGGCTTGCGCAAAGAGTGCATTAACATATTTTTCATCTCAAGGATTGTATGACTTTTCAAGTTACTGTTCAGCCCAGCGGCCACCAGTTCAGCTGCGAAGCGGACGAAACCGTGCTGGCGGCGGCGATACGCGCCGGCGTGGGCTTGCCGTATGGCTGTAAAAATGGCGCCTGCGGCTCCTGCAAGGGCAAGGTTGTTGCCGGCACCGTCCAGCACAAGGCGCACCAGCAGCGCGCCCTGACGCCGGAAGAGGAAGCGGCCGGCTTTTCCCTGTTCTGCTGCGCCACCACGCACGCCGACCTCGTCATCGAGGCGCGCGAAGTGGCGGGCAGCAGCGACTACCCGATCAAGAAAATGCCGTCGCGCGTGACCACCATCGAGAAAGTCGCGCCCGACGTCGTCGTGCTGACCCTGCAGTTGCCGGCCAGCGAGCGCCTCAACTACCGCGCCGGACAGTATATCGAAATCCTGTTGCGCGACAACAAGCGCCGCAGCTACAGCATGGCCAGCGCGCCTGCCGATGGCGGCCCCGTGACCCTGCACATCCGCCACCTGCCGGGCGGCCTGTTCACCGACCAGGTGTTCGGCAGCATGAAAGAGCGCGACATCCTGCGCTTCGAAGGCCCGATGGGCACCTTCTTCCTGCGCGAAGATTCCGACAAGCCCATCGTGCTGCTGGCCTCGGGCACGGGCTTTGCCCCCTTGAAAGCCATCGTCGAGCACATGATCAGCGTGCGCTCCACGCGCCCGATCACCCTGTACTGGGGCGGCCGCCGTCCGCACGACCTGTACATGGATGCGCTGTGCCGCCAGTGGGCCGCCGACTTGCCGCAGTTTACCTATGTGCCCGTCGTCTCGGACGCCTTGCCGGAAGACGCCTGGAGCGGCCGCACGGGCTTCGTGCACCAGGCCGTCATCGCCGACCTGCCCGACATGTCCGGCTACCAGGTGTATGCCTGCGGCGCGCCCGTGATGGTCGATGCGGCCCACCGCGATTTCGTGCAGCGGTGCCAGCTGCCAGCCGACGAGTTCTACGCGGACGCCTTCACCAGCGAAGCCGACCTGGCCAAGTAAGCATCTCCTTCCAGACAGCGGGGCGCTGCTGGCGCGGCATCCGCTGCCGCCACCCGCCCCACCCCGCTGTTTCCTGGAAATCTCATGTCTCTCTCCATCCTGCGTCACCGCAATTTCGCCTGTTATCTTTCCGCCCGCGTGCTGGGCACGGTGGCCGTGCAGATGCAAAGCGTGGCCATCGGCTGGCAGGTGTACCAGATCACGGGCAGCCTGTTCGACCTGGGCTTGATCGGCCTGGCGCAGTTCGCGCCCTTCCTCGTATTGATTTTGCCGGCCGGCCACGTGGCCGACCGCTACAACCGCCGCAACATCATCGCCTGGTGCCTGACGGCGCAGCTCGCTTGCGCGCTGGCCCTGCTGGCGTTTACGTTAAGCAATCTTTCCATCGTCTGGCCCGTGTTCGCCGTGCTGGTGCTGTTCGGCAGCGCGCGCGCCTTCATGATGCCGGCCACGCAAGCCGTGCTGGTCAACATGGTGCCCACGCAACACTTCAGCCGCGCCGTCGCGCTCAGCTCGTCAAGCTCGCACGTGGCCATCATCCTGGGCCCGACCCTGGGCGGCTTGCTGTATTACTTCGGCCCCAAGGTGGTGTATCTGATCTCGTCGGCCTTGCTGGTGCTGTCCGTGCTGCTGATGCGCGCCACCACGCCGGCGCCGCAAGTGGTCAAGCGCGAACCCGTCAACTGGCACACCCTGCTCGAAGGCTTGCGCTTCGTCTGGTCGAAACCCATCGTGCTGGGCGCCATTTCGCTCGACCTGTTCGCCGTGCTGTTCGGCGGCGCCACGGCCCTGCTGCCGGCGCTCGCGCATGACGTGCTGCATATCGGCCCCGGCGGCCTGGGCCTGCTGCGCACGGCCCCGGGCGCCGGCGCGGCCCTGTGCTCGATCGCGCTGGCCATCTTTCCCATCACGCGCCGGGTCGGCGCCTGGATGTTCGGCGGCGTGGCCGTCTTCGGCCTGGGCACCCTGGTGCTGGGCAGCACCAGCTATTTCCCGCTGGCGCTGGCGGCGCTGTTCCTGATGGGCGCCGGCGACATGGTCAGCGTCTACATCCGCCACCTGCTGGTGCAGTTCGAGACGCCGGACGAGATCCGCGGCCGGGTCAGCGCCGTGAATGCCGTCTTCATCGGCGCCTCGAACGAGCTGGGCGAATTCGAATCGGGCCTGACGGCCGGCTGGTTCGGCCTCGTGCGCGCCGTGCTCTTCGGCGGCGCCGCCACCCTGGCCGTGACGGGCATGTGGGCCGTGCTGTTCCCCGTGCTGTCGCGCATGGACCGCTTCCCCCACCACGAGAAGGAAGCGGCCGCAGGACGGCCACCGGAGCGGGCACTTAAGGGCTAAGATGCGCCATTGCCACTGACTAAGCCGCCCCATGAAAATCACGCTGCCCTTGCACGGCTTCATCCGCAGCCGCCCCCACCTGAGCATGGCCACGGCCATCGGCGTGGCGGCCGGCCTGCTGCTGCCCGCATCGTGGCAACAGATGACGCGTCTGCTGACGGCGTGGAACGTGGCCGTCTGGTTCTACCTGGCGACGATGGCCTGGATGATGATGCGTGCCAACCATCACAAGGTCAAGGCCATGGCGGTGCGCCAGGATGAGCGGGCGGCCACGGTGCTGTCGGCGCTGTCCGTCGCATCCGTGATGAGCCTGGTGGCCATCGTCTCGCAGCTGTCCTCGATGAAAGACATGGCGCCCGACGAGCGCGCGCTGCATTACGGCTTGACGATCCTCACCCTGGTCGGTTCCTGGTTCCTCGTCGGCACCCTGTTCTGCTTTCATTACGCCCACCTGTATTACCAGGCCGACCCCGCGCTGCGCCCCCTGAAGTTTCCCGACGACGAGCAGAATCCCGATTACTGGGATTTCCTGTATTTCGCCTTCACCATCGCCGTGGCCGTGCAGACGTCGGACGTTTCCGTGCAGACGCGGCCGATGCGGCAGATCGTGCTGGGGCAATCCGTGCTGAGTTTTTTCTTCAATCTGGTCGTGCTGGGGCTGTCGATCAATATCGCCGCCGGCCTGATCAATGGATAAAGCTGAGGCCGGCTTGAAAAGATTCTGCGAGGAAACTTGACCTGGGTGTAGGGTTAAGCTCATCTTAATCGTGCGCACCCTCTTGAAATACTGGAAAGAGGAGTAAGATAAGTTCCATGCACGAGGTCATGTGCATGAGGCAGCAACCAGGCCGCAGCACGCCTGAGATGGGTTTTTTGAATTGACAGGAGTAAGCATATGCAAATCAATATTCATACCGACAGCACCATCGCCAACACCGCTGGACTGAACGAACATGTGCAATCCGTACTTGAAAGCGCACTGAGCCGCTTCCGCGACAACCTGACCCGCATCGAAGTCCACATCAGCGACACGAATGGCCCGAAAGGCGGCGCCGACGATATCCGCTGCGTCATGGAAGCACGCGTTGCTGGCTATCAACCGATTGCCGTGACCGAACAGAACGCCACCGTGCACCAATCCGTTGCCGGCGCCACCGACAAACTGAAACGCGCCATCGATAGCGCCCTGGGCCGCCTGCAAGACAGCAAGCGCCACGCCACCGGCAAGAATGCCGTGATCGATACGGCCGAAGCGGAAGAAACCGCCGAGTAATTCCCCCACCCGCAGGATTTCCAGAGACTGAGGCAGCCGTTCAAGGCTGCCTTTGCACATCCGGGCCCGCCTTTCGCCTGCGGCAACAAGCATAGTAAAACCACCATCATTTCAGCTTATTAACACAGCAATGAAATAATTGTCGCATTTCCCACAGTAAGTGACACCAAGCAAGCCTTTGCCGTTACAGCCTAGGCCGCTTTACGCTATCATGAAGCTACCGGCTCTCTGCTCGCGCGCGCCGGCTTTTTGAAAGTGTGATTGTGGAACAGATCGGCAACTTTGGCGCTTCAGGCTGCAACATCGGCGATTTACAGCTATTTCGCGATGGGGCGGATAGCCAGACGGCCGCCATGCTGGCACCCTGCCCCGTCATGCGCCTCGAAGCGGGCGAAGCCATTGCCGACACACAGGGCGCCAGCCTGTACATCGTCCTGCGCGGTTCGCTGGCCGTGGCCGCCGACACCCACACGGGCATGGATGACGGCACCGTCAGCAAGGTCTTGCCCGGCGAAAGCGTGGGCGAACAATCGGTGCTCGATGAAGCGAGCAACCTGGCCGCCATTTCCGCTCTGGAAGAAACCGACTTGCTGGTGATCGACGCGGCCGTCGTCTGGGAATTGATCGAGCAATCGAACGGCCTGGCACGCAACCTGCTGCGCTTGCTGTCCTTCCGCATCCGTGCCGCCAACGCCCTGCTGCGCCGCCGGCAGAAACTGGGCGAATTCTACCGCCAGCTGTCGATGGTCGACAGCCTGACGGGCCTGTACAACCGCGCCTGGCTCACTGATTTATTGCCGACCATGATAGTCACGGCCCACGGCAGCGGCTCGCCGCTGTCGCTGGTGATGATAGACCTCGACCATTTCAAGCGCTTCAACGACACCCACGGCCACCAGGCGGGCGACCAGGCGCTGCGCATCGCCGCGCAAGTGCTGGGCGCGGCCCTGCGCCCCACGGATTTTGCCGTGCGCTATGGTGGCGAGGAAATGATGGTGATCTTGCCCGATACCAGCGAACACGTGGCCTTGCGGGTGGCCGAGCGCCTGTGCGAGCGCATGCGGCAAGCCGTCATCTTCGCCGACATGCGCAGCGCGCTGCCGCACATCACGGGTTCCTTCGGCGTGGCCAGCCTGGCGGCGGAACAGGACGACGAAGCGCTGATCGCCACTGCGGATGCGGCGCTGTACCGGGCCAAAGCCGGGGGCCGCAACCGCGTAAGCACCTGATATTCTCAGGCGCTTCATATAAATTATCAGGCAGCCTTGCTGTCGGCCGGCTTGCTTGCATCCGGCTTGGCGGCATCATCCTTCTTGCTGCTGTGCGCGGCGATGAAATCCGCGTAGCCCTTCTGCACCAGTTCATACGTCTTGTCGATATTGCCGGCGATATCGCCGTTCAGCACTTTCAAGCCGCCCAGGATGTCGCGCGCTTCCTTGAAGCCTTTTTCCATGCCGCCGCTGATTGTGTCCATGAACTTGGTCAGGGCCGTATCGTCGTCCATGCCGGGGTTCTGCTTCTTGAACGCCTCAAAAAACCCGTCGACAACGAGACGATGCGGCTCGCCGTCGCTTCGGCGCTGTTGTCCTGCGACGCGGCGTTCTGGATCGCATCCTCGCCGTACTGGCCCTTCAGCGCTTCATTGATATTCGTGATGGCCGTCTTGTACAGCAGCGCCAACGGTTCGTTCTCGGAACCGATGGAGACGTTCAGCGACGCCTGCATGATGGAGGCGTTCAATTGCAGCTTGCTGCGGTCGTTCACGCTCATTTCAGCGTTGACGCCGTGCTGGACTTTATCGTCCTTGCCGGCAACACCCGTACTGACGGAAGTCACGGAAGCAGTGGAATTGCCGCTTGCGGCGATGGGAATTGACACGATAGACCTCCTTGAACGGACAATGTATGCCACCATGCGGGAAACGCGATGATGACCATCCTCTCGTGTAGTATCGGCAGGTTTTCAGAAAACTGAAGCGGCCCGGACAATTAAGATAACAATTAAGCAAGCAACGACCATCAATGACTACCCAGACCTTTCTTTGGCACGACTACGAAACCTTTGGCGCCCAGCCGCGCCGCGACCGCCCGGCCCAGTTCGCCGCAATCCGCACGGATGCCGAACTCAACGAAATCGGCGAACCGATCATGCTGTATTGCCAGCCTGCCAATGATTTCCTGCCCGACCCGCAATCGTGCCTGATCACGGGCATCACGCCGCAGCAATGTCTGCAGCTGGGCGTGCCCGAACACCAGTTCGCCGCTACCGTCGAAGCGGCCTTTTCGGAACCGGGCACCATCGGCGTGGGCTACAACACCATCCGTTTCGACGATGAAGTCACGCGTTTCCTGTTCTGGCGCAACCTGATCGACCCGTATGCGCGCGAATGGAAGAACCATTGCGGCCGCTGGGATATCCTCGACGTGGTGCGCATGACGCACGCGCTGCGCCCGGAAGGCATTCAATGGCCGAAGCGCGACGATGGCCAGACCAGCTTTAGACTGGAACACTTGAGCAAGGCCAATGGCCTCGTGCACGAAGCGGCGCATGATGCGCTATCGGACGTGCGCGCAACGATCGCCCTGGCGAGATTGATCCGCGAAAAGCAGCCGAAACTGTTCGAATTCTGCCTGGCCCTGCACAAGAAGGACAGGGTCGCCAGCGAAATGGGCATGCACCTGGCCGCTGGCGAGCGCCAGCCGTTCCTGCACGTGTCCGGCATGTTCCCGGCCGAACGCGGTTGCCTGGGCGTCGTCTGGCCGCTGGCCACGCACCCGAGCAATAAAAATGAAATCCTCGTCTGGGATTGCGCCTACGACCCGCGCGAACTGTTCGAACTGGACGCCGACACCATCCGCACGCGTTTATTTACGCGCAAGGAAGCCATGCCGGAAGGCATGACGCGCCTGCCCGTGAAAAGCGTTCATTTGAACAAGTCGCCCATGCTGGTGGGCAACCTGAAGACCCTGTCGCCGGCCATGGCCGCGCAATGGGGCATCGACGTGGATGCGGCGAAGGTCAACGCCCAGCTGGCCGCCACGGCGCCGAACATGGATGCCATCTGGGCCGAAGTGTTCCAGCGTCCGGGCGCGAACACCGCGCTGGACGTGGATGAGGATTTGTACAACGGTTTCGTCAGCAACGACGACCGCCGCCTGCTCGAATCCTTGCGCCGCGACACGCCGGCCAAACTGGCCACGGCCCGCCCCTCGTTTGCCGACGAACGCCTGCAGGAATTGCTGTTCCGCTACCGCGCCCGCAATTTCCCGCAAACCTTGAGCGAAGCGGAAAGCCTGCGCTGGGAACAGCACCGCGCCGCCCGATTGTTCGACGGCGACGGCGGCGCCCGCACCATCGAAATGCTGTTTACGGAAATCGACGTGCTGTCGGAATCGGTCGATGAGCGTGGGGAAGAGATTCTTGGCGAACTCTACGATTATGCGGAGATGGTGGCGCCCATGCGCGACTGAAGGACCAGGCTGGGTAGGTCGGATTAGCGGGGCAAGGCCCCGCGTAATCCGACAACATTGTTGACGTTACTGGTGTTGTCGGATTACGCGGCGTCGCCGCTAATCCGACCTATGCTGCACGGTGTTGATTGATCGCATCGCGCGTCTCGATCGCCACGCGGCGCGCCGCGTCGGCGAAGTCTTCGCCCGCTTGCGGCGTGGCGTAGATGATGGCGCGCGAAGAGCTGATCATCATGCCCATGCCGTTCGCCGTCTGGCCCGCGCCGACGGTGGCGGCAATATCTCCGCCCTGGGCGCCGATGCCGGGCACCAGCAGCGGCATGTCGCCCACGATGGCGCGCACTTGCGCCAGTTCTTCAGGGAAGGTGGCGCCGACGACGAGCGCGCACTGGCCATTCTTGTTCCATTTCCCGGCCACCAGGCGCGCCACGCGCTGGTACAGCGGTTCGCCGTCCGTGTCGAGGAATTGCAGGTCCGAGCCGCCCGGGTTCGAGGTGCGGCACAGGATGATCACGCCGCGGTCTTTCCACGCCAGGTAGGGGTCGAGCGAATCCTCGCCCATGTAGGGGTTGACGGTGACGGCGTCGGCGCCGTAGCGTTCGAACGCTTCGCGCGCGTATTGCGTGGCCGTGGCGCCGATGTCGCCCCGTTTCGCGTCGAGGATCAGGGGGATGTGCGGATAGTTTTCGCGCACGTAGCGGCAGATGTCTTCCAGCTGCTTTTCCGCGCCCAGTGCGCCGAAATACGCGATCTGCGGCTTGAAGGCGCAGGCCAGGTCGGCCGTGGCGTCGATGATGCGCGTGCAAAAGGTGGTGATTCCATCAGGCAAGTCGCGCAGGTCCGCCGGCAGTTTCGCCAGGTCCGGGTCCAGGCCCACGCACAGCAGGGAATTATTGGCCGTCCATGCGGCGGATAATTTATTGATGAAATTCACGGCACACCTTCTCTATATTCAGTTGCAAACCCCGTATTGTAACGCGGCGCGGGCGCGATAAGGCAGCCTGAGGCGGAGGCCGGCGCTTATTAAACCGACATGACGGGCCGTTTCAGGTATATTTGCCTCATCCCTTCTACTCTGCACGGAACCCATCATGCAAATCACCAAACAATTCACCAAATGGCTGCGCCTGGCGCTGAGCGTCACCGTCCTGGCCGGCATCCTGACGGGCTGCGGCTACAACGACTTCCAGAGCAAGGACGAAGCCACCAAGGCGGCCTGGGGCGAAGTGGTCAACCAGTACCAGCGCCGCGCCGACCTGATCCCCAACCTGGTCAATACCGTCAAGGGCTATGCCACGCACGAGCGCGAAACCCTGGAAGCGGTGACCAAGGCGCGCGCCGCCGCCACCAGTTTCCAGATCACGCCCGAAGTGCTGAACGACCCGGCCGCCTTCGAAAAATTCCAGCAAGTGCAGGGGCAGCTGTCGTCGGCCCTGTCGCGCCTGATGGTGGTGTCCGAGAAATATCCTGACCTGAAAGCCGACACCAGCTTCCGCGACCTGCAGTCGCAGCTGGAAGGCACGGAAAACCGCATCACCGTGGCGCGCCAGCGTTACATTGCCGCCGTGCAGGATTACAACGTGCATGCGCGCAGCTTCCCGAACAACCTGACGGCCATGGTCTTCGGCTACAAGGTCAAGCCGTCGTTCACGGTGGAAAACGAAAAAGCCATTTCGACCGCGCCGACCGTCAACTTCGGCAAATAAGATGAAAGCCTGGTCTTATCTGGCGACGCTGGCGACGGCGCTGTTGCTGTGGACAGCCTTGCCCGCCGGCGCGCAGGGCTTGCAGCCCGTGCCGCCGCTGGCGGCGCGCGTGACGGACAACGCCGGCATGCTCGATGACAAGCAGAAAGCGGCGCTGGAAGGCGTGCTGGCCGACTACCAAGCCAAGACGGGCAGCCAGATCGCCGTGCTGCTGGTCAAGAGCACGGAACCGGAAGCCATCGAGCAATACAGCATCCGCGTGACGGATGCCTGGAAGCTGGGCCGCAAGGGCGTCGATGACGGCGTGCTGCTGATGGTGGCGAAGGACAACCCATCGTCCTTGCGCCGCCTGCGCATCGAGGCAGGCCGTGGCGTGCAGGGCGTGCTGACGGATGCGCAATCGAAACGCATCCTGCAAGACGTGATCGCGCCGCATTTCAAGCAGAACGACTATTACGGCGGCCTGGTGGCTGGCATCGGCGCCATCGCTACCCTGCTGAATCAGGAGCAATTCCCCGCTCCCGCCCAGCAAAAGGCGCCGGCGACCGTGGAAGCGGGCGGCCTGACCTTCTGGCTGCCGCTGCTGTTCTTCGGCTTTCTTGTGCTCCTGACCGTGTTCCGCTCGCGCGGCGGCCCGAACCGGCTGCAGCGCGGCAGCAACTGGTCCAGCGGCGCCACCGGCGTCGTGCTGGGCAGCATTTTGAGCCAGGCGCTGAACAACCGGGGTGGCGGTGGCGGCTTCGGCGGCGGCGGTGGTTTTGGCGGTGGCGGCGGTGGTTTCGGTGGCGGCGGCGGCGGTTTTGACGGCGGCGGCGCCTCGGGAGATTGGTAATGACGAAACAACTGACATTCGGACAACGCTGCGGACGGGCTCTGAAACATTTGCGGGGCACGCCGGCGACGGCGCGCCAAGCCTTTCCCGAGCGCACCCTGAAAGCCATCGAAACGGCGATTGCCGATGGTGAAGCGATGCACCGGGCGGAAGTGCGCCTGATCGTCGAGGCGGCATTGACGCCGGGCATGGCTTACCAGGGCGTGAGCAACCGCGAGCGGGCGCGCGAACTGTTCGCCCAGTATGGCGTGTGGGATACGGAAGACAACGTTGGCGTGCTGATCTATATCAACCTGGCCGAACACCAGGTCGATATCGTGGCCGACCGCAACGTGGGCCGGCGCGTGACGCCGGAACAGTGGCAAGCCGTATGCCGCACCATGACGGGCGGCTTCAAGGAGGGCAATTACCACGACAGCACGCTCGATGCCTTGCAGCAGTTGAATGCCTTGCTGCAAAGCCACTTCCCTGCCGATGGGACGCGCGGCAACCAGCTGCCGAACGAACCCATCCTCCTCTGAATCCCGGACAGGGATTAAAATCCGCCATGGCGCCGCAGCATGGCGGCGCCCCCAACCGCCGAGGAGAATACATGAAACTGGTCAATAAAACCGCCATCGTCACGGGCGCCACGCAGGGCATCGGCCTGGCCTGCGCCACCCGCCTGATCGCCGAAGGGGCGCAGGTGATGCTGGTCGACATCAAGGAAGAAGGCGCGCAGGCGGCGGCCGCCCTCGGCCCGCAGGCGCGTTTCTTTGCGCCGACGTCAGCCAGAAGGCGGACGTCGACGCCATGCTGAAGGAAACGCTGGCGCAGTTCGGCCACATCGATATCCTCGTCAACAATGCGGGCGTCACGCACGCGGCCGATTTCCTCGACGTGTGCGAGGACGATTTCGACCGGGTCATGCGCATCAATCTGAAATCGATGTTCCTGTGCGGCCAGGCCGTGGCGCGCGAGATGGTCAAGCGCAACAGCGGCTGCATCATCAATATGTCCAGCGTCAATGCGGAACTGGCCATTCCGAACCAGGTGCCGTATGTGGTGTCGAAAGGCGCCATCAACCAGCTGACCAAGGTCATGGCCCTGAACCTGGCGCCGCACGGCGTGCGCGTGAACGGCATCGGGCCGGGCACCATCCTGACGGAACTGGCCAAGCAGGCGGTACTGTCGAGCCCGCAGGCGCGCCACACGATTCTGTCGCGCACGCCGCTGGGGCGCTGCGGCGAGCCGGAAGAAGTGGCAGGCATCGCCGCCTTCCTGGCCAGCGACGACGCCACCTACATGACGGGCCAGACCATCTACGTCGATGGCGGACGCATGGCGCTCAACTACACGGTGGCCGTGAAAGAGTGATGCAATCGAGTTATATCAAAAAAGAATAATGCATATCTAAAAAGATCATTAGACACATATCGTGCGACGCAGCATAATGCACCTGTCTCCACTATTCTCCTCCAAGAAAATAGTTTTAAGCCCGCTTTCACCAGCGGGCTTTTTTTGCCATCGCTGCTGCAACATGGCCATTCTTGCCATTTCCCGCAATCTTCCCGCTCATTCTGCCTGCCGCAAAAAAATGTTGCGGCGTGTCATCAGCCCGTCATTTTCGCCCCCTATACTTGCTTCATCTGCTGTACAGGCAACCGATATGCCTGACTACAGACAGGTGTGCCGCGATGGCACACCACTCCCCTTTTATGCCGTGGCGGGCGCCGGCAAGGCGCGCGACATGGCGAGTACCGAGCAACTCTCAACTCTTGACCCATTTCATTTGGGTTTTTGGCCCGCGCCCCCGCGGGCCTTTTTTGCCTGCCCGGCAAGCTCTTGCGCAAAAACACGGTGCCCCGCCACGCCCATGATATTGTGACTGCCTTTCCACCCATCCTGACGCATCATGCCTGTACCCTTGCCCGAACTTTGTTTTGCCGACCGCTACGAGCGCCTGCGCTACCGCACGGCCCTGGTGTTGTATGTGCTGGTGATCCTGATCGGCGACATCCCCGGCGTGCGCGCCGACGTGGGCCAATATGCGTCGGGCGGCGTGCTGCATTCCTTCGGCTATGGCGTGCTGGCCCTGATCCTGTTCAGCGGCACGGGCGGCGGCATGGCCCGCCGGGCGCTGCTGTCGGTGCTGATGGTGGCGGCCATGGGCGCGCTGGACGAATTCATCCAGAGCTTCCTGCCTTACCGCCATGGCGCCGTCAGCGACTGGGTGGTCGATATCACGGCCGCCACGGCCGTGGTGCTGCCGCTGTACTTCCTCTGGCCCGGCATGGCCGCCTCCGCGCTGAAGAAGTCGCGCGGCTGATCAGGGCGCCGCGCCGTCGCCGGTGCTCAGCGCCAGGGGCAACTGGCCCTGGCCGGTCGCGGCCCGGCCGGCAATGCGGCGCAAGGCCGCGTGCATCTCGCGCCGGCTGTGCGCTCCCGCCGCGCGCGCCGCATCGCGCTGCATCTCCATCAACTGCTCCGACCGCGACAGCCGGGTCAAGGCATGCAGGGCCTGCGTCAACGCATAGCGGGCGCGCATATCGTTCGCAGTGCCCGGCGCACCGTACACCGCAATCACCAACTCATTGATCAGCTTGACGCTAGTGGAATCGGAAGCCATTTATTCTCCTGAGATAAGCAGCGGGAAGGACAGCGGGACAGCGCTGACGCTGTGCACGTTCGTACAAGAATGTCTTTTATACCAAGCTCGACAATTGAAGCGCTTGATGTATCTCAATGTGAAATAACAAGGATCGAACATCTTTCCTCCCCTGCTCTCTTACTAGCAGTAGTTACGGCCATGCCTGGCATGCGCCATTGACGCTGACCTCCGCCACACCCTGAAAACCGGGTTACCACTTTGTCAGACCAAGAGGAGAACAAGATGAGAGCAAAAAAACCATGGCGCTGGCCGGCCTGCTGTGTACGCTGGCCGCCTGCAGTTCGAATCCGAACAACACCGGCATGAGCAGCACGAATGGCCGCAGCGGTGAAAGCTACAGCAATACGGCCGGGACGGGCAGCACTACGGCCGGGACCAGCACCAGCAGCACCATGAGCAGTACAGGGGTCAATACCGCCGGCACATCCACGGCCAACAACGCCATGAACATGGACGGCAGCCAGACGGGTGTCAGCATTGCCTCTGCCACGGTGCAATCGATCGAGCCAGTGCCGCGCGGTATGGAACAGCGCAGCGGCGACATGCAATCCGGCAGTTCCGGCACAGCGGGCAGCACCTCGGGCAACACGCAGTACCGGGTCACCCTGCGCCTGGACGACGGCAGCACACAGACCCTCATGCAAAACTCCCAGCCCAGCTACCAGATCGGCGACCACGTCAAGGTGGTCAACGGCTTGCTGCAGCGCTACTAGGCATAGCGCATCTCGATGCGGCGATAGCGTCCGGGCACAGGCAAGGCAGGTATTTCATCTGCCTTGCCTGTTGCCTGTTGCCTGTTGCCTGTTGCCTGTTGCCGTTTGCCTGTTGCCGTTTGCCTGTTGCCGTTTGCCTGTTGTCTTTTCCCTATTTACGCCTTTTCCCTGCTTACCTGTCCACGGCGCGCCGGGAGCACCGTTCCAGGCCCCCGGCGCAAGCGCCTATTCCACCATGCTCACCTTGCGCCGGCTGGCCGCCAGCCCGGCGATCTGTTCCGCCGCTTTTTTCCCGGCCAGGAAGGCATGGTCGGAATTGTAGTATTCCCATTCGCTGTAGCGTCCCGCCAGCACGATATCCTGCGTGGCCAGCCAAGCCTTCACCAGCGCCACGTTGGCGGCCCGCGCGTGGTCGTACACGACGTAGGCGTAGGGCATGTCCACCTGGCTGGCAGCGAGCAGCCGGTCATCGTCGCGCAGCAAGCCCACGGCGATGCAATCGGCCACGCAGCGGTCGATCAGGGCTTGCCCATCCAGCGGCAACGGCTTCCAGGGCGAATAACTGATCTCGCACGTCAGGCCAAAGCCGCCCGGCGCATTGCAGTGGGGGCTGGCGTTACCTTGCAGGAAGATACGGTGAAATATCGTCTCTTCCGGGTAGTAAATCCAGTGTTTCTCGCTGATGTGTTCACGTGCCACGCCCAGGTTGACGCAGCGCACGGAAATATGCCGCAAGGCGCGCGCCGCCGCCCGTACCTGCTGCGGCGCCTGCTCACCGCTCAGGCGCACCAGCTCCGGCAAGGGCATGGTGCTCAGCAGGTGCTGGTAACGGAAGCGGCGGCCATCGGCCAGCACGATCAGGTGCTGGCGCGGCAGGATCTGCACCACCTCGGCGTTAAGTTCCAGCTGGCCTTGCAGATGCGGCAGGAAGCCCGACATCAATGCCTGGAAACCACCGCGCAAGGGATAGCCGAAACGGGCATTCGGGCCCATCGGCCTGGCCACCGGTTCGAGTGCGCCCTCGATGATGTCTTCCAGGTTCGGCAAGGGTACCCGCCCGCCCAGCCACGACGTTTCCATCTCGGCCAGCGGTACGGTCCACAATTTCCTGTTGTAGGGAATGGCGAAATGGCGGGCGATGCCGCTGCCCCATACCTGATGGATGAACTGTTCGAAATTGAGTCCCGCCTGGGGCGGCGCCGCCACGGCATCGTGCGCCTGTTCCAGTCCCGTGCCGCCGTCGGCGCAGCAGTCCTCCACGGCGCAGGCCCCCGCCGCCGCATGGCCCGGCACGGCCGGCGCCTTGCCGTAGCGCGCCTCGACGGCACCGACGATGCATTCCTTGATGACGGCCGGCGGCAAGCCGTACAGCGCCCCCTGGAAAGGATAGCGCGTGTAGACCTGCTTGCTGTACACCCAGGCTTCGCGGTTTTGCCAGTGCAGATTGGTGCCCAGCAAGGTGCGGTACATGTCGAACACATAGTCGTCGTTGGAAAACATGATGTGGCCCGCATGGTCGAAAGTGAACCCCCGGTCGACGATGGAGCGGCACCAGCCGCCCACCGCGGCATTTTTGTCCAACAACAAGGTGTCGGCGCCCAGGTGATAGGCGGCGCTCAAGCCTGTCGGGCCGGCGCCGATGATGGCGCAGGCCACGGCTTGCGGCGCACCGGGGGGATGCAGGAGGTTGACGGCGGCGCCCGGTGCGGCGGCCTGTGCCGTGCTGGCGGCGGGCAACGCCTGGCGGGCTCCCTGTCCCGGCGGCGTCGTGTCGAGCAAGTGGCGCATCTGCTCGGCCGTGGCATCCCACGAGGTAGCCGCGACGATGGCGCGCATGCCGGCGGCCATGGCCGCGCGCTGCTCCGGCGTCGCGGCCAGCGCCGCCTCGCAGGCGCCGACAAAGGCCTCGGGCGTGTCGGCGATGGCCACGATGCCGCCATACGGCACGGCCACGTCGGTGATCGAAGTGCTGACGATGGGCAACTGCGCCGCCATGTATTCCAGCACCTTGGTGGGACTGATGAAGCGGGTCGCCTCGTTCCTGGCGAAGGGCAGCAGGCACACGTCCCAGCCGGCCAGGAAGTGCGGCAGCGCCTGGTACGGCTGCTGGCCCAGATAATGGATATTTTGCCGCTGCGGCAAGCTGGCCGGGTCGATCTTGAGGATGGGGCCGACGAGCACGATTTGCCAGTCGGGATGGGCATCGGCCAGCGCTGCCACCAGGGCAGGCTCGAAACGCTCGTCGATCACGCCGTAGTAGCCCAGCCTGGGCCGCCCGATCTCCGCTTGCGCGGGATGGCCGTTGTGGCGGTCCAGCGCCTGTTCGAAGTGCACGGTGTCGACGCTGCTGGCGAAGCAATGCACGTTCGCATGGCGCGTGCGTTTCGCCTCGAACAGGCTGGGGCCGCCCGCGAACACCAGTTCGGCGCGCGCCAGCAGGGCCGTTTCGCGCTGCAGCAATTGTCGGGGAGCATACTTGAATGCGGCCAGTTCATCCATGCAGTCATACACCACCAGGCCAGCGTGCAGGGCCGGCAGCAGCGGCAGCGCCATCGGCGTATAGAACCAGACGATGGGGTCGTCGGCGGGCGTGATCTGCGCCAGCAGGGTTGCAGCACGGCCAGCTGGTCGTCGTGAAAACCGGGCGCCCGCACGGCCGTGCGGGGCTGGCACACGGTCACGTTCGGCGCCGGGGTGGACAGCTCCAGCGTGCCGGGCCCGTCGTGCCAGACGGGTTCCTCGATGAAGACCACGCGGTAGAACTGCGCCAGCCGCGACAGCAGCTGTTGCGGACGCTGATACACGAAATTCCAGCGCAGGTGTGAAAAGACGATAATGGTTCGCATGCCAGTTCCTTTCTGCCCCGCCGGGGCAAACGTTGAACAAAGGTGTGCGGTCAGGCGCTGGGCCTGCCGTAGCGCCGCCGCGTAAGGCGGCGACAGGATGCGCCGCAGCCGCTCCCCTCCCTCGCCTTCCAGCTTGACATCCCACAGGCCGCTGCGGTGCCAGTGGCTGGCATCGTCCCAGTCGGGACGGTCGATGACGGGATAGAGGCAGATGCCGCGCAGGTCCGCGCCGTGCTGGACGGCCAGCGCCGCCTCGGCGGCCACGTCGCGTATCCAGGCGCCGCGCCCGCTGCCCACGTGGCTCGTTTCCGCCAGCAGCAGCGGCCGCCCATAGCGCCGCCCCACTTCCAGCAGCAGCTGGTGCAGGGGCATGCGGCGCGGCTCGCCCAGATGCCACCACAGGCGCAGGTTGCTGCCGCTTTCCCACTGGTTGCTGTGGTAGTAGTTCAGGCCGATCAAGTCCAGGTAGCGCGGCGCGCCGCCCAGTTTCGGGGACAGGCGCCCGCACAGCATGTCCCAGGCCTCGAACTGCGAGGCGCGCCAGGCGGCCGCCTGGGCGACCCAGTCCGGCCGTCCCGGCGGCGCGATCACGTGGATCAGGGGATCGCATTGCAGGAAGCGCGCATGCGGGCTGACGGCGCGGATGGCGTCGCAGCCGGCCACGGTGGCGCGCACCAGCTGCCGCTTGCCTTCGTGGCCCGCGTCCGGCCGCTGCATGTTCAGGCACTGGAACATGTGCACCGACAAACCCCAGCTGGTAAACGAGATTTCATTGATGGGCGAATATACGGGCGCGCTGCCCGCATAGGGCGCGAGAAACTGCGCCGCAGCCCGGCAATAGCGGGCAAAGCGCGGCACGAAGTCCGGCGAGAACAGGTCGACGTCGGGCGGCCAGCCGTAGTGGCAGAAGGTCCAGTTGACCTGCAGGCCCAGCTCCCGCGCCACGGCGGCGCGCTCCTCGATGCAGGAAAAATCGAAACGGCCGTCGCGCTCGGCCAGGCGCCAGCCTATGCTTTCGCGCACGCCGCGGATGCCGAACTGGCGCAGCAGCAGGTAGTCTTCGCGCACCCGGTCCAGGTGGCCCGTGGCGCGGTTCATGTCCAGCGCCTGGCCGCCATGGGTGACGTGGTCGGCGCCCTCGTATCCCGCCTGCCAGTAAGTAGGAAAGGGCGCTGCCGCGCCATCGGTATCGGCCATGCCTGCTCCTCTTGATGTAGGGACCGGATGAAAACTGCCAGGCCCGGCTTGCGTTCAATTGAGCCGGATATTGCGGGTGGCCGCGCTGAGCAGTTCCAGCGCGGCCTTCGGCGTTCGGTTCGCCGTCAGCAGGCCATTGGTTTCCTGGAACGTGTCGGCGAACTGCGTGTAGCAAAAGCCGCTGAACATTTGCGCCGTGTTGACGACCGTCATCAGGCGCCGGTACAGGTCGAGGAAGGCCGCCTCGTTGCTCACGCGCGCATAGCCCCAGGTATCGGCATCGCCCTGTTCCCGGTCAAAGGCGATGCCGCCAAATTCCGTGAGGACGATGGGCTGGCCCCGGTGCGGAAAACCGTCGAGCGTGAGGATGCGCCCGCCCGGGCGGCGCTGGTCGAACAAGGTGGTGCGGGCCGAATCGCTGATCGCATAGCGCGCCTGCAGGCGTTCCGGATCGCAGTCGTAGTCGTGGATGCCGAGGATGTCGGTGGCCGACGCTTCCCAGCCGTCGTTGCCGATCACGGGCCGCGTGGGGTCGAGCGTGCGCGTCAGGTGGTACAGCGCCTCGACGGCATTGCGGTGGGCCTGGATGGCCGTCAGGTTGGGCACGCCCCACGATTCGTTGAACGGTACCCAGACGAGGATGCACGGGTGGCTGTAATCGCGTTCGATCACGTCCGTCCATTCGCGCACCATGCGCGTGATCGCCTTGCCGGAAAAGCGGTAGGTGGACGGCATTTCTTCCCACACCAGCAAGCCCAGGCGGTCTGCCCAGTACAGGTAGCGCGGGTCCTCGATCTTCTGGTGCTTGCGCACGCCGTTGAAACCCATGGCCTTGGCCAGTTCCACGTCGTGCCGCAAGGCCGCATCGGAAGGCGCCGCCAGCAGGGTGTCGGGCCAGTAGCCCTGGTCCAGCACCAGGCGCAGCGGATACGGCCGGCCATTGAGCATGAAGCGGTCGCGGTTGATCGCCACCGAGCGCAGCGCCGTGTACGACCTGACCGTGTCGAGCAGCTCGTCGCCATGCCGCAGCGTGACTTCGGCATCGAGCAGGATGGGCCGCTCCGGGCTCCACAGCAGTTCGTTGCGCGAATCGTCGATGCCGGGATCGGACAAGGCGATCTTGCGGCTCGCTTCGTTTTCGATCAGCTTGTACTGGTCGTCGGCCAGCAGGTTGTCGCCATGCCAGATGCGCACGCCCACGATGAGATCGTCGTGCAGCTCGCCCATGGCGAACACGTCGCAGCCGATTTCGTAGCCCTCGAACACGGGCGTCCAGCGCAGCTTGCCGATGTAGGTGCTGGCCACGCGCTCGATCCACACGCTTTGCCAGATGCCCGTGGTGCGCGGATACCAGATGGAATGGGGCAGCAGCTGCCAGTCCTGCTTGCCGCGCGGCTTGGCCAGGTCGTGCGGATCGTCCTCGACGCGCACCGTCAGCACCTGCGGCCCGTCGGCCAGCAGGGCATGGCTGATGTTGGCGACAAACGGCGTGTGGCCTCCTCATGCTCGGCCACCACGTGGCCGTTCAGCCAGACCTTCGCATGGTAATCGACGGCGCCGAAATGCAGCAGCACGCGGGGACCGCCCGGCTGCAGCAGGAAGTCGCGCTGGTACCAGCACACGCGGTGAAAACCGCGGTCGCCCACGCCGCTGGCCTGCGATTCCGGCGGAAACGGCACGATGATCTCGTGCGTCCAGCCGATGCCGCCGTCGGGCAGGCGGTAGCGCCGTTCATTGTCGAAGGTGAAACGCCAGGCGCCGTTCAGCGATTGCCAGTTCTCGCGCACCATCTGCGGGCGGGGATAGGCAAAGCCGCCCGCGCCAGGCAGGGCGATACCGGCCTGGCCGTCATCCGTATGGGGTGGGGAGAGATGGTCGTCGAGCATGCCAGTTGGATGCGTGCGGCATGGGGCAAGTTCCGCCGTATGGGGCTTGCCCTGTAACGCATGAGCAGGATCAAACCATGCTCAGTCGAGCGGAACCACCATGCGTGCGTGGTGTCCCAGGGCGTTAAAGCGCTGCACCACCGTACGCCCCGCGCTGGCCGCGCCCTGCTTGCGGCACAGGGCCACGCAGGCGCCGCCAAAACCGGCGCCCGTCAGGCGCGCGCCGTACACGGCGGACTGCGCCGACAGCAGCGCCACCAGCGCATCGAGCACCGGCAGCGATACCTCGTAATCGTCGCGCAGGCTGGCGTGCGACTGCGCCATCAGCTGGCCGAAGAGCACGGGACCATGCTGGCCGCAAGCCTGCAGCACGCGCAGGTTTTCGCTGACCACGTGGCGCGCACGGCGGCGGTACGGCTCGGGCAAGCCTTCCACCACGGACGGCTCGCGCACGTCGCGCAGCGCCGCCACGCCCAGCAGGCGCGCCGCCTGTTCGCACTCGGCGCGGCGCACGTTGTAGGCGCTGCCGGCCAGGGTGCGCGGCACGCCGCTGTCGACCACCAGCACCTCGCTGTCGTGGGGCAGCGCCAGCAGCGCATGGCGCAGGGTGCGCGCGTCGAGCAGCAGCATGTGATGCTCGTCGGCCAGGCTGCACGCCATCTGGTCCATCACGCCGCAATTGACCTGCGCGTAGCGGATTTCCGCCTGCTGCCCCATCAGCGCCAGCGACACGTCGTCGATCTGCAGCCCCAGCAACTGGCGCAGCGCGCGCAGCATGGCGATCTCCAGCGCGGCGCTGCTCGACAGGCCGGCGCCCGGCGGCACGTCCGAATCGATGTGGCCGCGCACGGCCGGCACCGCGACGCCGCGCTCCTCGAACAGGCGTATGCAGCCTTCCAGGTAGCAGCCGAAGCCGGGCGGCGCGGCGCTCTGGCGCTCGAAACGCACGAGTTCGTCAAGGGTGGCCGAATAGAACTGGTGGTGCCCGTCGGCGGCCGGCGCCAGTATCACCCGCGTGCGCTGCGGCGTGGCGCACGGCAGCATGTAGCCGTCGTTGTAGTCCGTATGCTCGCCCAGCAGGTTGACCCTTCCGGGCGCCGAGGCCGCCACCACGGGGACGGCGCCGAAATATGCGTCGGGAGTGATCATTGCACTTCCAGGGTCAGCGGACGCCGCCGTCCCTGCACCGTTGCCGCCGGCCAGTCCGGATCGCAGGTCAGGTTGTGCAGGCGCCCGCCGCTGAGCAGGAAAGTGTCTTCCACCATGCTGCCGGGCAGGCTGGGATGGAAGGCCACGGCCATGCCGTCCTTCAGGGCGATTTCCGTATGCGCGCCGGCGGCCACCTCGGGCGCGCGGTAGCCGGCGATGCCGCCCTGCCGGAATTCCTGCACCGTATCGGGCTGGCCCGCATATGCATAGGCGCTGTCGAGCGCGTGATACACCATGCTCAGCGCATGCCCCGCCACGCAGGCATCGAGCGCCACCGCTTCCAGCGCCAGGATGGCCGCGTCGGCTTCGCCGATGCCGTCGCGCGCAGGACGGAAACGGCGCTGGCGGCTCAAGCTGGCGCACAGGCCGAAACCTTGCGCGCACAGCGCCAGCACGGCCCGTTCGCCCAGCGGCGACGCGGCGGGCGGCGCGCGCCGGTAGCGCTCGAAGCGCTCGGCGCCCGCCGCCAGCACGTACACGGCATGCAGGCCGCGCGACCACAGAGCGCGGGCGCAGGCGCCGGCCAGTTCCTGCTCGCTCCAATCGGGCCGCGCGGCGCGCAGCGCCTCGCTGGCGGCAGCGGAGGCCAGCCGGCCCACTTCGCGGTAGCGCGCCTGTTCCGGCGCCAGCAGGGGCAGGCGCTCCTCGCGCAAGGCGACGGGCAGGCAGCGCTCGTGCAGGCCGGGCCGGTCGCACAGCACGGGCCGCCCTCCCGCCGCATGCTGCACGAAATGCTCACGCAATTCAGCCAGCCGGGGCTGCATCCACGGCGTCACTTGCCAGGTCCAGCTGCCGCGCACCTCTTCCTGGCGCAGCCGCTGCGCCTCGGCCGCATCGGTGAGGATGTAGGCCGCATCGCGCGTGACGAGCACCTCGGCACAGCCGCACTCGGCCGTCTGGCAGCTGCTGCCCGACGCGCCCGCCGTGGCCCAGGCGAACCAGTCCACGCCGCGCAGGCGCAACGCGCCGGCCCTTTCCTGTTCCAGCCAGCCACGCATCTGCGCCAGTTTGTGCGCAATTTCCAGTTCGACATTCCAGTTCATGCGATTTCCTCTGCCATTTCCCATGCCACGCGCACTTGCTGCAGCTGCCGCGCCGATTCCTCGGGCAGGGCATCCATGGCGTACATGCCGGCGGCCAGCTCGGTGCCGGCCAGATATTTGAGCCGTTCGCGCGTGCGGTACGGCGGATAAAACTGTGCGTGCAGCTGCGTGTCCGGGTGCGCGCGGCCGTCTGGCGGCGCCTGGTACCAGGCCATCAGGTAAGGCATGGCGCGCCGCCACAAGCCGTCGTATTTCAGCAGCACAGTCTTGAGGGCGCGCGCCAGGTCGTCGCGCTGCCGCGCCGACAAGGCCGCAAAGCTGTCCGTCTGCCGCCGCGGCATCACCCACGCTTCATACGGATAGCGGGCGCAGGCGGGCACGAAGGCGATCGCTTCCGGCCCCAGGTACAGCAGGCGCGCGCCGTCATCGGCTTCGCGCCGCGCCATGTCGACCAGCAGGGCCTGGCCATGGCTGGCGAAATGTGCGTGTTCCTGCTCCAGCATGCGCGCCGGCACGGGCGGCACAAAGGGGTAGGCGTAGATCTGGCCATGCGGATGGTGCAGGGTCACGCCCACTTCCGCGCCGCGGTTCTCGAACGGCAGCACGTACGCGATGCCGGGCCGGCTGGCCAGCTGTGCCGTGCGCTCCCCACACCTGCAGCAGCAAGGCCATGTGGCCAAGCGCCAGCGTGCCCAGCGAGGCGCCGGCATCCTGCGCGAACACCACCACTTCGCAATGGCCGCGGGCGGGCGCCGTGGCGACCGTCAAGTCGGGCGGATCATGCGCGTGCGGCGCCAGGGTGGGAAAGCGGTTGTCGAAGACGGCGATGTCGTAATCGCCGGCAGGCAATTCCGTCGGCTGCGCGGGATCGCGCGTGGGCGCCAGCGGGTTGTACCGGTCCGGCGGCAGGAAGGGGCGGCCCTGGCGGTAAGCCGCATACGCCACCCATTCGCCGCGCAAGGGATGCCAGCGCAAGTGCGGATTGGCTTCCTGCGCCGCGGGGAAGGGACTCGGTGCAACGCCGGCGACGACGATGGGACGCCGGCTGTACAGAGTCAGCTGGCGCCCGTCGGGCTTGGCGAGTTGCTTGCAATACATGATGTTTCGCAATCTTAAGACACGAATTCTTAAGACTGGCACTGCCCAAAAAGTTCCGGCGAAGACGTTTATTTCGCCAGTTCGATCAGCACGGCCGTGTACATCTGCAAGTTCAGCAGCAACTGTTTTTCCGTGATGAACTCATGCTCGGAATGGCCCGTGTACACCGTATGCGGCATGGCGGGGCCGAAGCTGACGGCATTCGGGAACAGGCGCGAATTGGTGCCGCCGCCGATGGACACCGGTTGCGGATGCGCCATGCCCGTGTAGTGCTCGAAAACGGACAGCAAGGTGGGAATCTGCGGCGCCGCCGTCTGCAGCCACGGCTCGCCGATCTGCACCTGCAACGCGGCCGGCACCTGGCGCCGCACCTTCCAGCCATCGAAGGCGGCCGTCACCTGCTGCAGCAGCACGGCCGCCGTCTTGCCTTGCGGACGGCGCAGGTTGATGTTCAGTTCCAGCGCGCCGCCATCTTGCTTGAGCACGGTAGGCGCCACCGTCATCGGGCCCATGAAACCGTCGCGGTAGGCGATCTGGCCGAAGCGCTCGCCGTAAATGCCGGTACCCACCAGTTCATTCAGGAACGACAGCATGTCGGCCGCCTGCGTGCCCCGCCACGGCTGCACGGCCAGCGCGTCGGCCAGCATGCTGATGGCGTTGACGCCGTCTTCCGGCTTCGACGAGTGGGCCGACACGCCCAGCGCCGTCACCGTCAAGGCGCCGCCCTCGCGCGCGTAGCTGTAGCGCATGCCCTTCTGCTGCTGCGCGCGGGCGCGGATGGCCGCTTCCAGCGCGGCCGGCGCGCGTTCGATGACGGCTAGCGCGTCTTCCGGAATCTGGCTGCCGAAAAAGCCGCCCGTCAGGCTCTTCAGCACGGGGCCGCCGTCGGCCGGCATGGCCGTGCGCGGCGGCAAGGTCAGCTTGATGGAGCCATAGCCTTTCTCGGCCGTCACCACCGGGTATTCCGCATCGATGGTGATGTTCAGCTGCGGCGGCGTGTGGGTCTTGAGGAACTGTTTCAGCGGTTCCCAGTCCGACTCCTCGGCCATGTACACGTACAGCTCGATGCGCTTGCTCAACGGCACTTGCTTGTCCTGGATGGCTTTCATCGCGTACAGGGCCGTGGCGATGGGGCCCTTGTCGTCTTCCGTGCCCCGTCCCAGCAGTTTGCCCGGTTCGCTGGTGCGGTCCAGCTCAAACGGCGAGCGGGCCCATTTGGCGGGGTTCACAGGCTGCACGTCGCCGTGCGTGATCACGCCCACCCGCTCGCTGCCCTTGCCCATGCCGATCACCAGCACATGGCCGTGATCGTGGAAATCGAAACCGAGGCGCTGCGCCTCGGCCGCCAGGTAGCGTTTAAAACCCGTGTGCTGGGGATTCTCGGCAAACGGCACGGCCGGGTCGGCCACCGTGTTGAAACTGACCATCTTTGCCAGGCTGGCGATCAGCGGTTCGGGATAGGTGGCCAGCGCGTAGCGGGCCGTCTCCTGCGCCTGCGGGCTGACGGGGGCGGCGTGAACGGAGGGCTGCAGCAGCAGGCCAAGCAGGGACAACAGCAGGGGTTTCTTGAACATGGCGGGACGCGTAAAGTGGGGAGGCCCACTCTAGCATCGCCCGCACCGATTTCCAATCGCTACGAGTTTTTTACCGATCAGTACGCAAATTCCCGATTCGCATTATCATGTGCCCAGCCTGTCTTCCCCGCCACGCCGTCATGGGTGACCCTGCCAGCGTCAGGGGATAGACAAATCGTCCATTGTGATTTTCCACCACGTCCCGATATCGCTACCATGATTCCATTTTCCATACTCGACCTCGCGCCCATCGCCGAAGGCAGCAACGCCAGCCAGTCGTTCAAGAACACGCTGGACCTGGCGCAGCACGGCGAACGCTGGGGCTACAACCGCTACTGGCTGGCCGAACACCACGGCATGCCCGGCATCGCCAGCGCCGCCACGGCCGTCGTCATCGCCCATGTGGCGACCGGCACCAAGACCATCCGCGTGGGCGCGGGCGGCGTGATGCTGCCGAACCACTCGCCGCTGGTCATCGCGGAACAGTTCGGCACGCTGGAAGCGCTGCATCCGGGCCGCATCGACCTGGGCCTGGGCCGCGCGCCCGGCTCCGACCAGACGACGGCGCGCGCCCTGCGCCGCGACCTGCAGTCCGACGCGGAACAGTTTCCGCAGGACGTGCTGGAATTGATCGACTATATGTCCGACGAACCGCGCCAGCGCGTGCTGGCCGTGCCCGGCAAGGGCGCGAAAGTGCCCGTGTGGATACTGGGGTCCAGCCTGTTCGGCGCCCAGCTGGCGGCCCACCTGGGCTTGCCGTATGCCTTCGCCTCGCACTTCGCGCCGCAGATGATGATGCAAGCCGTGGCCTACTACCGCGAGCACTTCAAGCCATCGAAACAATTGGTGCAACCGTACGTGATGCTGGGCTTTAACGTCTTCGCCGCCGACACGGATGCCGAGGCGCACTTGCGCGCCACGTCGATGCAGCAGGCGTTCGTCAACCTGCGCACGGGCCGCCCGTCGCGTCTGCAACCGCCCGTGCCCGGCTACCTGGAACAGCTGGGCCCGCAGGAACGCGCCATGCTCGATTCCGTCCTGTCCTGCACGGCCATCGGCGCACCGGACACGGTGAAGGCAAAGATGGCCGCCTTCATCGCCGAAACGGGTGCCGACGAATTGATGATCACCTCGCAGATCTTCGAGCACCAGCACCGCCTGCGCTCGTATGAAATCACGGCGCAGGTGCATGCGGAGCTGGCGCGCGCGCAGTAACTTCACTGTCTCCCCCGGTATTTCCCCAAATACCCTTTTCCCGGCCGTCGGCAACGATCGCCGGGATTTTTTTGCTCACGCCCAGCCGCAAAATCGGCCGCGCCCGGCAAGAAATGCGCAGCCCCGCTATCATGCTCATCCAAAAGCGTCATTCCAAGAAAGTTGTATCGCATGAAATCTGCACCCTCGTCCGTCGATGCCAGCGCCCTGCTGAGCTCCACCCGTATCCTGTTGTTCGCCCTGTCCGCCGGCGTGCTCGTCGCCAGCCTGTACTATGTGCAGCCGCTCACATCCATGCTGGCCGCCTCGTTTGGCGTCAGCGTGCCGCAAGCGGGCTACCTGGTCACGGCGACGCAGATCGGCTACGTGCTGGGCATCGTGTTTCTGGTGCCCCTCAGTGACGTGCTGAACCGCCGCCAGTTGCTGACGTGGATGCTGATCGCCAAGATCGGTGCCCTGCTGCTGGCCGCCACCAGCCAGAACATCATCGTCTTTGCCATCGCCAGCGTCCTGATGGGGATCACGTCCAGCGCCTTGATGGTGGTCACGGCCATGGTGGCCTCGTATGCGCCCGACCACAGCCGGGGCCGCATGGTGGGCACCGTCATGACGGGTTTGTTGCTGGGCATCTTGCTGGCGCGTACCGTGTCCGGCACCGTGTCGCAGATCAGCGGCGGCTGGCGCACCATCTACGTGCTGGCCGCCATCGTCGTGGCCGCCCTGCTCGTCATGCTGCGCCGCATCCTGCCGAACGAGGCGCCACGTGGCACGCTGCAATACGGCAAGCTGATGGCCTCGCTGGCTGACATCATCCGCCAGGAACCCTTGCTGCGCCAGCGCGCCCTGTTCTCCGGCCTGGGCCTGGGCACCTTCAGCGTGTTCTGGACGGGCCTGACCTTCCTGCTCAGCGGCGCGCCGTATCATTACTCGGAAATGCAGATCGGCCTGTTCGGCCTGGCGGGCGCCACGGGCGCCTTTGCCGCCAACACGGCGGGCCGCATGGCCGACCGCGGCTATGCGCGCCAGGCCACCTGGCTGCTGGCGGTCGCCTCGATCGCGGGCTGGGCCCTGATCGGCTTCGGCGCCCATTCGCTGGTGCTGCTGTTGATCGGCATCGTGCTGCTGGACATGGGCGTGATGGGCCTGCAAGTGACGCACCAGTCCATCATCTATAAACTGGCGCCGCATGCGCGGGCGCGGGTCACCACCGTCTTCATCGCGGGCGGCTTCATCGGCGCGTCGGCCGGCTCAGCCCTGGCCAGCGCCAGCTTTGCCGCCGGCGGCTGGCCCGCCCTGTGCATGGTGGGCGGCGCCATGCCGCTGTTGCTGCTGCTGGTGTGGAGCAAGTACCGGCACGCGCAGCGCAAGCTGGAACGGACGGCTTGATCCGGCGCTGCGGGGCTGCGGCGCCAACAATGTTGTCGGGTTACGCGCTGGCGCGCTAACCCGACCTACGCACTTGCTCCAAGCGAACAGGCGTAGGTCGGATTAGCGGGGCCGCCGAGGCGCGGCGAGGCCGCGTGTAATCCGACAACGTTGCTTGCACAGACCAAGTCTTATTTCGCGGCCTGCCCGCGCGCCTTGCCAAACGCATCGCCCGCCTTCCAGGCCGGCATCTTCGCCGCATTCGCCACGGCTTGCCCCAGATTCAGGGTAAATTGCGCCTGCTGCGTCATGCCGGACAGATCCCAGCTGGCGTCGTACTCATCGGTGACCTGATGGTAGCGGGGGCCGTAGGCGGCGGCCTTGGCTTTCGACGCTGCCACGTCCTTGATGTACTCGCGTCCGCCATTGATGGAAAACGCGGGCACGCCCGCCTTGGCAAAGCTGAAATGGTCGCTGCGGAAATAACCGCCGGCCAGGTCGGGACGCGCTGCCGCAATGTGCATGCCCATGGCTTTGGCGGTTGCCGCCGCCATCGCCCCCAGCTCCGTGCGCTCGCTGCCCTGTGCGCCGATGTCGTGCGTGGCGCCCACGAAGTTCAGGCTGTCGAGGTTCAGCGCGGCGGCCGTCTTGTCCAGCGGCCACAGCGGATCGGCCGCGTAGGCGGCGCTGCCCAATAGCCCCTGTTCCTCGGCCGCCACCCACAGGAATATCTGCGTGCGCTTCGCAGGCTTTTTCACGGCTTCCTGCGCCATGGCCAGCAAGCCGGCCGTGCCCGACGCGTTGTCGACGGCGCCGTTGTAGATCGTGTCTCCAGAGTCACCTTGCTTGCCCAGGTGGTCCCAGTGGCCGCTGTAGATGACGGCTTCATCTTTCAATGTCGGGTCGGTGCCCGGCACCATGCCCGCGATATTGAATTGTTCCACCTTGCGCACGATGGACTTCATCTCGCCCGACAGCTTGGCGTTCAAGGCGACGGCCTGGAAATCCTTGCTTTCCGCCTTGGCGCGCAAGGCGTCCAGATCCTGTCCGCCCGCCGCAAACAGCCGGCGCGCCGCCTCTTCCGCGATCCAGCCCTGCAAGGGCGTGCCGGCCGTGCGGTCTGCCAGTTGAAAACGTTCGCTGCCGCTCCAGCTGTTCTGCACCACGCTCCAGTCGTACGAGGCCGATGGTTTCGTGTGGATCAGCAATACGCCCGCCGCGCCCTGACGTTTGGCTTCCTCGAATTTGTAGGTCCAGCGGCCGTAATAGGTCAGCGCCTTGCCGGCGAAGCGGTTCGGATCAAGCGCGGTCGGCTGCGGGTCGTTGACCATCATGACGACGATCTTGTTTTTGACATCGGCGCCCTTGAAATCGTTCCAGCCCTCTTCCGGCGCCGTGATGCCGTAGCCGACGAACACGAGCGGCGCGTCGAATGTGTGGGCGGCAACGGAGTCGCCCGTGGCCCAGACCCAGTCCGGGCCGAACGCCAGCGGCACGGCCTTGCCGCCCGCCACCGCCTGCAGGCTGCTCTCGGCCGGCAGCGACTTCACGCCGGCGATCTGCACGCTCTGGCGGTAGCTGTTGCCGCGCACGGGTTGCAGTCCGGCCATCTGCGCCTGGGTTTCCAAATACGCCACCGTCAGGTCGGCGCCGCGCTGGCCCGTGCCCCGGCCTTCCAATAAATCGTTGGACAGGAAGGCCAGGTGAGCGCGCAGGGGCGCTTCCTGCACCACGGGCAAACTGGTGGCGGCCTGGGCGGAAAACGCCAGTGCAGTCAAGGCGAGGGAAGAAAACAGCTTCTGCATAAGATCCTTTGGATAAGAGGAGACATTCAGTCCGGCGGATGGCCGGGCCGGCGATTGTATGCCATGGGGCAAGCGCGGCAAAATGCGGACGAAAAAAATCCCCGCGGCAAGGCGGGGATGTCATGGCCGAGTAAATTACACGAGCAAGGCGGCCGCCAGCGATTCGATCTCTTCGGCCGATTCCTCGAGGATCGTGTGCAGGGTGCTGCCGCCGATGCCGAAGTCGATCTTCGCCGCCGCCTGGCGCCGCGCGGCGCTTTCCGGCGGGTGCAGCGGCGAGCCGACGGGCGACAGATCGTTGGCCAGCACCAGGGTCGCGCCCAGGGTGCGGGGCGGGAACGTGCTGCCGCCGTGCCACATGCCTTCCACTGCCTGCAAGACCATGTCCGGCACCTGCAGTTGGCGCAGCACGCCGCGGCCGATCAGTTTTTCGCCGTATTCGATCCAGTCTTCCGTGTTGTCGTCGAGCAGACCCGGATATTCCTCGGCGCGCGACAGCAGATAAAAGCCGCCCACTTCGTGCACGATGGCGGCAAACATGGCCGTTTCCACGTCCACATGCGTGACTTTCCTGGCAATCACCTGGCTCAGCGCGGCCACGTGGGCCGTGTGTTCCCACAGCTTGGCCGCCTTGGCGCGCAATTGCGGGTCCGTAATCTGGCTGCCCAGCTGGCGCACGATGACGGAAGCCACCATCGATTTCAAGGTGGCAAAGCCCAGGCGCGAAACGGCCGCGCGCACATTGGCGATTTCATTGCCGGAACGGTTGTAGGCGGCCGAGTTGGCCAATGCCACGACCCGCGCCGACAGCAGCGGCTCGGCCATGACCATGCGGGCGGCCGCTTCGATATGACAATCGGGGTCGTCCAGCGCTTCCTGCAGCTTCAAGGTGGCCTTGACGTTGGCGGGGAACGTCAGCTCGCCCTTGCTCGCTTGCAGCGCGATAATCTTGAATACTTCCAGTCTGTCCATGGGTCGATCTCCGGTACGGGCCTATTAGGCTCTGCTGTGTGGGTGGGCCGGGAACGCGCATGTATCCCCGGCCTGACTCCCGTTTCCGGCAATATTACAGCAAGTTTATACGCAACCCTATTACTTTACGGAAACTTTCCCTGTCACGCCTTCGACAAAATAATCCATCTTCGTCAGCGCCGCATCGTCGAGCACGCCTTTGTCCAGGCGCACCTTGCCATCGTTATCCTTGATCGGCGCGCTGAACGGATTGAGCTTGCCAGCAACCAAGTCTTTCTCGCGCGCCAATACAAACTGTTTCACGTCGGCGGGCACGGCAGCGTTGATGCCTTCCAGCTTGACCATGCCATCCTTGATGCCGCCCCAGGTGCTGCTGGACTTCCACGTGCCGTCCAGCACGGCCTGCGCCTGCTTCGTGTAGTACTCGCCCCAATGGTGGGTGACGGCGGCCAGCTGCGCCTTCGGCCCGTACTTTTTCATGTCCGAGTGGTAGGCGATCGCATATTTGCCCTTCTCTTCCGCCGCCTGCACCACGGCGGTCGAGTCCGTGTGGTGGGTGACCACGTCGGCGCCCTGGCCGATCAGGGTGATGGCCGCGTCGCGCTCCTTGCCCGGGTCGAACCAGCTATTCACCCACACCACTTTCACTTCCGCCTTCGG
Organism: Janthinobacterium sp. C22; assembly: GCF_057919405.1. NCBI lineage: Bacteria > Pseudomonadati > Pseudomonadota > Betaproteobacteria > Burkholderiales > Oxalobacteraceae > Janthinobacterium > Janthinobacterium sp. C22. The sequence goes on from NZ_CP193659.1 coordinate 5,984,835, forward strand.
GTCGACGCTGCGCATGCCGCGCGTGAAGGCGTTCACTCCCTGTAACACTTCCGGGATGGGAAACGCCGCCACGTAGCCGGCCACATGGGTCTTGCTCATCTTGCCGGCCAACACGCCGGCCAGGTAGCGGCCTTCGTAGAAACGGGCGTTGGTGTTGGCCACGTTGACGGCCGTCTTGTATCCCGTCAAATGAATGAACTTCACATTAGGAAATTGCTTCGCCACTTTCAAGGTGGGATTCATGTAACCGAACGAAGTCGTGATGACCAGCTTGCTGCCCGTTTGCGCCAGGTCGCGGATCACGCGCTCCGCATCGGCGCTTTCCGGCACGTTTTCCACATACTTGGTGCTGATCTTGTTGCCCAGCGCCTTTTCCATTTCCTTGCGCGCCTGGTCGTGCTGGGTGGTCCAGCCCGCGTCGCCGATGGGGCTGATATACACGAAGCCGACGTTCAGCGGAACGGTGGCGGGCGCGGCAGCCATGGCAGGCATGGCGGACATCAGCGCAACACTGCAGACGGCGGCGCACAATAGTTTCTTGGACATGGTTTTCCTTGTGGTGAGTGATTAATTTCCGGGATTGAAATTTTTCCCCAGCGAAGCGGGCATGTTGAGCTTGATGTAATTGGCATTGCTGGAAATGAGCACGAGCACGACGATGGCCGCCACATACGGCAGCATCGACAGCAGTTGCGAGGCGATGGGCACGCCCAGCGCCTGCGCGTGGAACGTCAATATCGTGATGCCGCCGAACAGGTAGGCGCCGCCCACCACGCGCGCCGGGCGCCAGGTGGCAAAGGTCGTCAGCGCCAGCGCGATCCATCCCCGTCCCGCCACCATGCCCTCGACCCACAGCGGCGTGTACACGAGCGACAAAAATGCGCCGGCCAGACCACAGCAGGCGCCGCCGAACAGCACGGCCGCCAGGCGGATACGCCGCACGGGATAGCCGAGTGCATGCGCGGACGCGGGCGATTCGCCCACGGCGCGCAGCACCAGGCCCGCCCGCGTGCGGTACAAGAACCAGGCGATGGCCACGCACAGCAGCAAGGACAGATACACCATCGGATGCTGGCGGAACAGGGCCGGCCCCAGCACGGGAATGTCTTCCAGTACAGGGATGCCGAAGCGGCCGTTCTGCAGGCTGTTGCCCACGTACTTCAGGCCGATGTACGTGGACGCGCCCGCGCCGAACAGAGATAAAGCCAGGCCCGTCGCGTACTGGTTCGTGCCCAGCCACACGGTCAGCCAGGCAAAGAAGCCCGACAGGACCATGCTGGCCCCTGCCCCCGCCAGGAAGCCCAGGGTGGGGCTGCCCGTGTTGACGGCCACGGCAAAGCCCGTGATGGCCGAGACCAGCATCATGCCTTCCGCGCCCAGGTTGACCACGCCCGCCTTTTCATTCACCAATAAACCGAGCGCGGCGAGCATCAGCGGCGTGCCCGCGTTGATGCTGGCGGCAATCAAGGGCGCTATCGTCAGGGCCAGGTTATCCATGTTTTCTCCAGCGCAATTTGTATTGGATCAGTACGTCGCAGGCGAGCAAGGCGAACAGCAAGATGCCCTGGAACACGCCAGTGATGGCGCTGGGCAAGCCGAGGCGCGATTGCGCCAGTTCGCCGCCGATATAGAACAGGGCCATGACGAAGCTGGAGAAAATCACGCCCACGGGATGCAGCCGCCCCACGAAGGCGACGATGATGGCGGCAAAGCCGTAGCCGGGCGAGACCGTGGGCGTCAGCTGCCCCATCGGTCCCAGCACTTCGCAGGCGCCCGCCAGGCCCGACAGGGCGCCGCAGATCAGCAAGGACGACCACAAGGTCTTGCGCGAAGAAAAACCCGCATAGCGGGCGGCGGCGGGCGCCATGCCGCCCACGCGCAGGCGGAAACCGGCAATGCTGCGCGACAGATACAACCAGCCGCCCAGCGAGGCCAGCAGGGCAAACACGATACCCACGTGCAAGCGCGTATCGCTGATCACCATCGGCAACAGCAAGCCGTCCGACAGCAGTTTCGACTGAGGAAAATTGAACCCTTCCGGGTCGCGCAGCACGCCGTACACGAGATAGCTGAGCAGCAATTGCGCGATATAGACGAGCATCAGCGAAACGAGGATTTCGCTGGCGTTGTAACGGTCGCGCAGCCAGGCCACCAGGCCCGCCCACGCCATGCCGCCCGCCATGCCGGCCAGCAGGGAAATGCCGATGATGGCCGCGCCGCCCGCGCCATCGCCCGTGTCCAGGTACAGGGCCGCCGCGCCGCCGCAGATGGCGCCCAGGGTCAGCTGCCCTTCCGCGCCGATGTTGTAGATGTTGGCGCGAAAGCAGATGGCCAGGCCCACGGCGATCAACAGCAAAGGGGCGACTTTAATCCCCAGTTCGGACCAGCCGTGCGCATCGCGCAAGGGTTCCACGAAGAAGACGGCCAGGCCGGCCAGCGGATCGTGGCCCAGCGCAAGAAATAACAAAGCGCCGCACAGCACGGTCAGCAGCACAGCCAGCACGGGCGACAGCCACGACATCAGCCGCGATGGTGCGGGCCGGGCTTCCAGGCGCAAGGCGAACTTAGCCATGGGCAGCCTCCTGCGGCCACAGCCCGCTCATCCATTGTCCCACGAGGTCCACGCTGGCCTCGCCCACGTCCAGCGACGGTGAAATTTTTCCTTTCGCCATCACCAGCAGGCGGTCGCTGATCTCGAACAATTCATCGAGTTCCTCCGATACGACCAGCAGCGCGCAACCCGCATCGCGCAGCGCCAGCAATTCGGCGCGGATTTGCGCGGCCGCGCCCACGTCCACGCCCCAGGTCGGTTGCGCCACCACCAGCACCGTGGGTTCGCGCACGATTTCGCGTCCGACTATGTATTTCTGCAAGTTGCCGCCCGACAGGCTGCGCGCCAGCGCCTGCGGCCCGCCCGCCTTCACCTGGAAGCGGGCGATGATGGCGGCCGCCCGCTGCGCGATCGCGCCACGGCGCAGAAAGCCGTGGCGGATGGTGGCGGGGGTCTGCAAGCTCAATAGCACGTTGTCGGCCAGCCCCATGTCGGGCACGGCGCCGCGTCCCAGCCGTTCTTCCGGCACGAAGCCGAAACCGAGGGCGCGCCGGCGGCCCGGCGGCAGGCGCCCGGCAGGCGTGCCGTTCAGCACGATGCTGGCGGGGGCCGCGCGCATGTCCTCGCCCGACAGGGCGGCCAGCAATTCCTGCTGGCCATTGCCGGATACGCCCGCGATGCCGACGATCTCGCCCGCGCGCACGTCGAAATGGATATCGATCAATTGCGTGGCGAACGGATGGCTCTTCGGCAAATGCAGATTGCGCACGCTCAGCATGGCGGCGCCGGGCGTGCGCGCCACGCGCGTGACGGCGGGCGGTTCGGCGCCGATCATCATGCGCGACAGGCTGGCCGCCGACTCTTGCGAAGGGTCGCATACGCCCGCATTCTTTCCCGCGCGCACCACCGTGCACGTATGGCACAGGGCGCGGATCTCGTCGAGCTTGTGGCTGATGTACAGGATGCTGCAGCCTTCGGCCGCCAGCTGGCGCAAGGTGGCGAACAGCTTTTCCACGGCGCCCGGCGTCAGCACGGACGTCGGTTCGTCGAGGATCAGCAGTTGCGGCTTGGCCAGCAAGGCGCGCACGATTTCCACGCGCTGGCATTCGCCGACGGATAGCGTGTGCACGTGGCGCTGCGGTTCCAGGTCCAGGCCGTACTGGCGCGCCGTGTCTTCGATGCGCTGCGCCAGCTCCGCCATGTTGGTGCCGGCGGGCAAACCGAGGGCGATGTTTTCCGTCACCGTTAAAGTATCGAACAGGGAAAAGTGCTGGAACACCATGGCGATGCCGAGCGCGCGCGCGGCCGACGGGTTGGCGATCCCGACCTCGCGGCCGTTCCACACAATGCGGCCGCCGTCGGGCTGCACGGCGCCGTAGATAATTTTCATCAGGGTCGATTTGCCGGCGCCGTTTTCGCCGAGCACGGCGTGGATTTGTCCGGGCGCGACGGTGAGATCGATGCCGTCATTGGCCACCACAGCCGGATAGCGCTTGCTGATATCGTGTAATTCCAGGCGTGCCGTCATTGTTTTTTTCGTGCCTCGCTGCGGGGTCGCCGGCATGGTCGCCGGTGGAGGAAAAATTCAAGCTCTTGTCTCTATCGTATCGGCATCCACGGCGCTTGGGGGATGGCGTGGCGGCACGCATTTCTATTTCCGCAAAAAAACAACACCTGTCTACAATTCTGAAAAAATTATCAGCTTTACAGCGGCCGCCTTGCCCGGCAAGGGCGGGAAGGTGCGATGATTATATGCAGGAACTGATAGTAAGTATGCAGGCAAGACATATCGCCCAGTGCGGCGCTTCTCGCATCATGGATTGAACGGCGCGCAATGTCCCACCGCCGCGCTTCATGCGCTAGTGGGCTCCCCCTGCGCCCAGCCATCCCAGTTTCCGTTTCCCAACACCGCCATCAGGAGCCGAAAGTGCCAAAAACCATACCGTGTCTGTTGCTCTGCCTCACCACCACTCTGGGCGTGGGCGCGACCGCCCAGGCCGCCGAATGGAGCGATACCGCGCTGAGCTGGCGCGCCGGCAATGATTACCGCGAACCGTTCAATCCGGACGACATCAAGAAAAACATCTTTGCCATCACGCACGCCAGCGGCTACAAATACGGCAGCAACTTCGTCAACCTGGACTTCCTGATCTCCGACAGCAAGGACCCTGGCACACTGGGCAAGACGTCCGGCGCGCAAGAGGCGTACCTGGTGTACCGCAACACCATCGACATCGGCAAGGTGCGCGGCAGCGACATCAAGTTCGGCCCCGTGCGCGGCGTCGGCGTGACCCTGGGCTTCGACGTCAACACGAAAAATGACGTCGGCTACAACTCGCGCAAGCGCATGCTGGTGGCCGGCCCCACCCTGATGTGGGACGTGCCCGGCTTCTTCAACACCAGCCTGCTGTTGCTGCGCGAAAGCAATGCCCCCAGCGGCGCCTTCCCGCCCATCTCGCAAGTAACGGGCCGCTACACGTATAAAACCCACGCCATGCTGACGGGCGCCTGGGCCATCCCATTGTCGCCGCTGTTCTCGTTCGAAGGTTTCTTCAACCTCATCGACTCGAAAGGCAAGGATGAAGTGGGGCGCGACACGGCGGTGGAAACAAATATCGACATGCAAGTGATGTACGACGTGGGCGCAGCCCTGGGCAGCGCCAAGAACACCTTCCGCGTGGGCCTGGAATACCAGTACTGGAAGAACAAGTTCGGCAACTCGCCCGCCACCACGGGCAACGTGGGCCAGACGGCGAAGACGCCGATGATACGCGCGGAGTATCATTTCTAAGAATCATTGTCACGCATCAACACCCACCGTCGCGCCTGATGCCAGCATGAAGCTTTCCTGCTGGCGGAGAGCGCGACCGTGGAACAACTGCTGCCGTATTACGAGCGTGAGCTGGGCCTGTTCCGCCAGTACACGCGCGAGTTTTCCAGCCGCTATCCGAAAGCGGCCGGGCGCCTGCTGATCGCCGGCGAGACGTGCGAAGACCCGCACGTCGAGCGCCTGATCCAGTCCGTCGCCCTGCTCATGGCCAGGGTCGCCAAGCGCCTCGACGACGCCTATCCACAATTCACCCATTCCCTGCTGGAAACTTTGTACCCGCACTATCTGCGGCCCTTTCCCTCGTGCTCCATCGTGCGCATCGCGGCAGACGAAGCGCCGGGCGGCGGCCAGCTGGCCCAGGTGGCACATGTGGCGCGCGGCACCGTGCTGCGCTCGCAGCCGGTGCAGGGCGTGGCCTGCAAATTCACCAGCGCGTATGACGTGACCCTGGCACCGCTGGCTATTTCTCGCCTTCATTTTTCGCCGCTCATCGACGCGCCGCCCGGCCTGCGCCTGCCCGCCGGCGCCAGCGCCTTGCTCAGCATTCAATTCACCAGCAGCAGCGATCACTACCATCTGGATCAGCCAGGTTTTCCCGGCTGCGCCTGTTTGCCGATGGCGAACCGTCCGTGCGCGCGGCCCTGCTCGACGCCCTGTTCCTGCGCGGCGCGGGCGCGTACGTGGCGCTGGACGAATACGGCCCGTGGCAAGCCGTCGACGGCACCTTGCTGGCACCGGCCGGCTATGCGGACGACGACGCGCTGATCCCCTTTTCCGCCCGCTCGCACCCGGCCCTGCGCCTGCTGACCGAGTACTTCGCGTTTCCGGAAAAATTTCATTTCATCGACGTCGACTGGTCCCTGCTGGCTCCTCTTCTGCCGAAACAATGCCGCCAGTTCACCCTGCACCTGCCGCTCAAGGGCGTGCGCAGCGACAGCCACGAGGCGCGCCTGCTCTCCGGCGCCAGCCGCGACAACCTGCTGCTGGGCTGCACGCCCGTCGTCAACCTGTTTGCCAAGTCCGGCGTGCCGATCCGCCTCACGCACACGGAGCCCGACTACGCGCTGGTGGCCGATGCCACGCATGCGTTTGCCTACGACATCCACAGCATCGAAACCGTCACTGTGGTGCGCAAGGACGAGGCCGGCGAGCGTCTGAGCACCTTCTTGCCGCTGTATGCCACGCTGCAGGGTTCTCAGGCAGAGCATGGCCCAGAGCAAGGACAGTATTGGCTGGCGCGCCGCGACGAAGCCGTGGCGGCCGTCAGCCCCGGCCATGAAATGCGGTTGAGCCTGATCGACCCGCAGTTTTCACCAAGCAGCGCCGCCTGCGCCACGGTCTCGACGCAGCTGCTGTGCAGCAACCGCGACTTGCCCACGCAACTGCACTACGGCTTGCCCGGCGGCGACCTGCTGGCCGAAGACGTGCCCGACGGCATCCCCGCGCGCTTCCTGCGCAAGCCCACGCCCAGCGTGCGTTTTCTGGCGGACACGCACTGGCGCCTGATTGCCCACCTGTCGCTCAACTATTCCAGCCTGACGCAAGCGGGCCTGGGCGAATTCCAGAAAATGCTGGGCCTGTACGACCTGCCCCGCTCGCCCACCACGCAACGCCTGATCCAGGGCATCGTCACGCTAGAACACGGCAGCACGCGTGCGTGGATGCCCACCGTGCCGTTTCCCACCTTGATGCCCGGCATCGCCATCCGTGTGGGCATCGACGAGCAAGCCTTCGTCGGCAACAGCTTCACTATTTTTGCCCAGGTGCTGCAACGCTATTTCGCCCTGAACAGCCAGCTCAACTGCTTTAGCCAACTGACGCTGCTGTCGCACCGCAGCGGCGAGGAACTGATACGATGCCCGGAACGCAGCGCCGACGCCACGCCAGCGTGATCCAGCAATTGCTCGATGCGCCGCAGCGCTTCGAGTGCTTCCAGGCCCTGCACCTGCTGCTGGCCTGGCTGGCCGAACACGGCATCGACGAGCACACGGCGCTGGCAAAGCTCATACGCTTCGACAATAGCGTCTCGCTGCGCTTTCCCGCCAGCCAGGTCGAGACGCTCACGACAAGCGGCATCGCCGATGCGGATGCCTTGCTGCAAGCGCTGCTGTCGGGTCATTTACACCATATCCACATCACGCCCACCTTCATGGGCTTGCTGGGCTGCCAGGGCAGCTTGCCCAGCCACTATTCGGAGCGCATCGTCGCGCACCAGCACAGCGAACGCGACACCAGTGCGCGCGCTTTTCTCGACCTGTTTTCCAGCCGCGCCGTCGTCCTGTTTTACCAGGCCTGGCAAAAATACCGCATCGAGCAAGCCGGCCACAGCGGGGACTTCCTGGCGCGCCTGCTGGCCCTGGCCGCGTGCCGCCCGAGCCAGGACGAGGCCGCCGCCGGCCTGTACAGCGGCTTGCTCCAGCAGCGCAACATCTCGTCCGTCGTCATGGCGCGCATCCTCGCCGACCACTTTGGCGTGCCCTGCCATATCGACGAGGCGACGGGCGCCATGGACGTCCTGGCGCCGCGAGAACAAACGGCGCTGGGCATGGCAAACGCCGTGCTGGGCCAGCGCGCCACCATCGGCGAACGCTGCCGCCGCCCCGATCTGGCCGTGCGCCTGCGCCTCGGGCCGCTCACAGCAGAACAGCACGCCAGCTTCCTGCCGCGCGCCCCGGCCAGCGTGGCACTGCGGCACATGCTGACGCTGTTCCGCCAGCCGCTGCTGCGCTACGACATCGTGCTAGTGCTGCGCGCCAGCGATGTGCGGGGGACGACGTTGACAGCCACCGGGCAAGCTGGCCTCGGCCGCAACAGCTTTCTCGGCGATGCGGCAACGCCGCGCCACCGCGATGACATGCATTACGAGATGCAATTGATGCCTTCACTCAACGATTGAACCTTGCGTCCGCGCAAAAACGCTTGTGTTCGCTATTGCTACAGTCGGCCAACGATTCCTAACGTGAAGCGATGCACGATGAGCCAGTTCCCCGATACGACGGCGGCATGGACGGTATTAGTGGGCGACATGCAGGGCCAGCGCCTGCTGCGCCTGCACTTTCCGCATGGCGACGGCCCTGCCGGCGTCCAGTTCCTGGCCAATAGCCTCACCGCCAGCGAAAGCCTGTCGCGCGATTTTTCCTATGTGGTGGAAGTATTGTCCGACGACGCCTGCATCGCCCTCGACAAAGTGATGGGCAAGATGGTGACCATCGAACTGGTGCGCGAAGACGGCACCTTGCGCTACTTCAATGGCTATGTGTTCGAATTCCGCTTCCTGCGCACGGACGGCGGTTTTGCTTTCTATGAAATGGTGCTGGAGCCGTGGCTGGCGCACCTGCACTTGCGGCAAAACAATGTCGCCTTCCACGGCTTGACGGTGGCGGCGCTGACGGACAAGGTCTTCGATGACTACCTGATGCGCGACTACAAGCTGGCCGCCAGCGGAGCCGATCCCGCCATCACCTACACGTGCCAGTACAACGAGAGCGACCACAACCTGCTGCACCGCCACTGGGAGCAGCTGGGCTGGCACTACCGCTACGAACACCGCTACGACGGCCATACCTTGTGGCTGGGCGACGACAGCACCACCGGCCAGGCCATCGACGGTGAACTGAGCGAAATGCCCTTCCAGCACCAGGCCGGTTCGCTGGAAGACGACGGCGTGCATCAATGGAGCACGGTGCGGCGCATGGCCCCGAGTCAGATGACGGTGGCCAGCTTCAATTTCAAGAATCCCCGCAGCGCCCGCGCCAGCCGCGACTCATTGAACCGACAAGGCGCCGTGCCGTCCCTGGAAGTGTATGAAAACACGGGCAGCTACGGTTTCAAGAACCTCGATGATGGCGAGCAGCTGGCCCAGCGCCGCATGGAAGAGGTTGATGCCCAGGGCCAGCTGTTCGAGGCGCAGGGCAACGACCGCACGGCGCAACCGGGACGCTGGTTCACCCTGGCCGGGCATTTCGACAGCGCAGCCAGCGAATACCTGATCCTGTCCGTGCACCACTACGCCAGCAACAACTATCAGCAAGGGCACGGCGCCACCTCGCACTACAGCAACACATTTACCTGCATCGCCCGTGACATCCCCTGGCGCCCCGGCCGCAACTTCCATAGCCGCGAACCGAAGATTTACGGCGTGCAGACGGCCACCGTGGTCGGGCCGCCCGGCGAGGATATCCACACGGATGGTTACGGACGGGTGAAGGTGCAATTCCACTGGGACCGCCTGGGTACCTTCGACGACAAGAGTTCGCCCTGGATACGCGTAATATCGAACTGGGCAGGCCCGAATTTCGGCCACATCAGCCTGCCAAGGGTGGGCATGGAAGTGGCCGTCCAATTTCTCGACGGTAACGTCGCCATGCCCATCATCATTGGCTGCGTCTACAACGCCCGCAATATGCCGCCATGGGACTTGCCAGCGAACAAGACACAAAGCGGCATGCTGAGCCGCTCATCAAAAAAGGGGGCCGCCACGCACGCCAATGCCCTGCGTTTCGAAGACCGCAAGGATGCGGAAGAGCTGTGGCTGCACGCGGAAAAAGACCAGCGCATCGAAGTCGAGCACGACGAATCGCACTGGGTCGGCAACGACCGGCGCAAAACCATCGACCGCGACGAAACCGTGCACGTCAAGCGCGACCGCACGGAGACGGTAGACCACGATGAAGACATCACCGTGCACAACAACCGCAGGGAGCGTGTGGACCACGACGAACACATCGACATCGGCGACAACCGCCGCGAACACGTGGGTGGCAACGAACAGGTGCAGATCGACGGCCACCGCTTGGAACGGGTGACCCTGGCCAAGGACGAAACGATCGGCCTGGCCAAGGTGCTGACCATCGGCGCCGCCTACCAGACCACCGTCATCGGCGCCATGAACACCACGGTGGTGCTGGCGCAGGCGGAGCAGATCGGCTTGGCGAAAAGCGTCATCGTCGGCGCCGACAGCACGCTCACGGCCACCGATTCGCACACGATGACGGTAGGCACGTCCAGCATCACCATCACGCCGGGACGAATTGAACTCGTTGCCGATGAAATCATCATCCGCGGCAGGTCCAAGGTGCAGATCCACGGCGACGACATCGACAATAATCCGGGCTGACGATGAACGACGCCGGCACCGCCCATTTCAACGTTCCCAACCTGCTGTTTGACAACCGCACGCCGCATGCGGCCAGCCAGTTCGACATGGTCGACCAGTTTGGCGCAGCCTTTCACGTGGTGGTGGCGCGCATGGGCTACACGCTCGGCCCCTGCGGCGCGGACGGCGTAGCCAGCCTGCTGCCCATGGCGCGCCAGTCGCCGCTGGCCACGGAAGACCGGCACCTGCACGACGACACGCAGGCGGGCACGGTGCAGGAGAGCGACTTCGCGCCCTACAAGCCGCGCTGCGACGTGATCGTCAATGGCGTGGCGCACGCGCCGCGCGGGCAGGCCATGCCGCAATTTCTCGTCAACCTGAAGGTGCGGTCGGAAAAGAAGACCCTGATCGACAAGACCTTGCAGGTGTGCGGCGAGCGTGCCTTCCGCAAGAAAAGCATCCTCACCCGCCTGGCGCAAGGCTGCGCCCGCATTGCCACGGCGGGCTTGCTGCGGCCCAATCCGTGGCACTTGTCCGCGCCTGAACCGTTCCTGCAATTGCCGCTGCACTACGCCTACGCCTATGGAGGGCAATGCCACATCGAGGCCGACGACTGCAACGCGGCGCAACACGATTCCTGCCAGGCCAATCCGCTGGGACGCGGCTTTATGCGGCACTGGTATCTGGATTGGAAACATATCGATGAGGTGCCCGCCCCCGCATCACGCAGCCGTCACTGCCGTGCACGGCCGCCCAGTTCTGGCAAGGCGCCGGCGGCGAGGAGCCGCCCGCGCCGGCGGGCCTTGCCGTTATCGGCCGTGGCTGGCTGCCGCGCCGCGCACTGGCCGGCAGCATCGCAGCCAAGGATCAATGGGATGCCGACGAAATCCCCACCCTGCCGGAAGACTTCGATTTCGCCTACTGGAACAGCACGCCGTCTGACCAGCAATGTCCGCACCTGGCCGGACTGGAACAATTTACGCTGACCAACCTGTGCCGCCACGACCATTCATCAGCCCGCATCGACCCGCGCGGCAACACGGTGCTGCGCTTCGCCTTGCCGCAACAAGTACTGTGCCTGCTGCTGGCGGACAAGAACGACCAGTTGCTCGTCTGGCGCGTGGCCATCGATACGGTGCTGATCGATACGGAGGCGGCCAGCGTGGAACTGGTGTGGCGCGCCATCGTGCCGGCCGACGCGGGCCAAGTCGCGTCGCGCCTGCTGCACGCGATGGAGCCGGCGCAGATCGCCCGCATAGCACTTCTGGAACAGGCCCAGGAAGCACTGGCGGCCGGGCAAGGTAAAGACAAATGACGAATGAAACCGTCACCAAAGCCTCGCGCTTCTATTGTGTCAGCCTCAGCCCCGACATTTGCAAGACGCCCGTCGGCTCCAGCACGCCCCCTATTCCCTACAGCATCATCGGTGAATTCTCGGAAGCACAGAACGCCTCGCCCAACGTCAAGTCGCACAGCGAGCCCGTCATCCTGCACCAGCGCAGCATCATTCCCACCGTCAAGGGCGACGCGGCCGGCAAGGCAGGCGGCGTCAAGAGCGGCACCGTCGGCAAGCAGGTCGACACCAAGGCCGCCAGCGCCATCCACCGCGCCAACGGCGCCAGCCTGGTACAGATGGGACGCGAAGTATGGATGAATTCGCGCAATACCGTGGGCAAGATTTATGAGCGGGGCGCGGAGGCGGCCAAGCCTGTGCTCAAGGAACTGAAGGTGGCGGTACGGGAAGCGGCACAAGACTACAAGGAGCATGGCTCCAAGAAAATGCATGGCGCCGCCGAAGACATGGTGGACGCGGGCGGGACCGTCCTGACAGGCAGCGCCGTGCTGGGCGTGGCTGGCGTTGGCGTGGCGGCAACGGGAGTGGGCGCCCCCGTTGCCGCCGCGATGGAAGCGGGGGCGGCAGCAGGCGCCGTTGCCGGCACGGCGACCGTTGCCGGTGGAACGGCAGTGGAAGCCTCTGCCACGGTACTCGACCAGGCGGCCGACTACATATTGACAGGCAAGACACCTGACTTGCTCAATACCGCCGCGGACATCGGCATGAATATCGCCGGCAACGTATTGCAGGCGGCAGTATTCAGCAAGTTTCCCGGCGGAAAAATACTGAGTAAGTTTCTCGGCAAAAAAACGGCGCCGACCATCAACAAGGTCAAGGACAAGCTGGTCGGCAAGAAACCGGACAAGCCGCCCCAAAAACTCGACAAACCTCCCCGAAAAACGGCGGCGACGACGGCAAGAGCCGTGGCAAGAAGGACCCGAAATCGGAGCCGCCGTCCGACTGCTGCCCCAAGGATAGCGGCCCCGCCAAAAAACCCGTCAAAGGCCGCAAGCCCGTGCATTTCGGCACGGGCCAGGAAGTCCTGTACCAGACGGATTTCGCGCTCGAGCGCAGCATTCCCATCGCCTGGACGCGCTGCTACCGCTCCGGCGCCGAATGCGAAGACTGGGGCTTGCTGGGCGCGCGCTGGTCCACGCCCTACACCACCAGCCTGTCGCTGTGCGATGTGGGCATCGTGTTTCACGACGACAGCGGCCGCGCCCTGCGCCTTCCTGGCTTGGCACCGGGCCAGCAGCACGACAGCCGCAAGGAAGGTTTTACGCTCACGCGCGACGGCGCCGACACCTTTACCGTGTTGTGGCGCGACGGCAGCAGCGACCGCTACGCGCGCGCAGAAGGCGGCTGGCTGCCGCACGGCTACGACGGCGTCAACGCCATGCTGGCCCCGTCGGCGCCGATCGCCGCGCAGCGTTTTGCGCTCGTGCGCAGCGAAGGGCGCGATGGACGCGGCATCAGCATCGACCGCTTCATGGAGGCCAGACCGGGCGAAGTACTGCTGCGCCTGCGCAGCGACGATGGCAGCGTGCTCGAAGCCATGCGCGGGGAGACAGAACAGTCCACCCGCATCTGCCGGGTTGACGAAGTGCTGGCGGACGGTAGCCGCCTGTGCCATGTCCGCTACGCCTATGCCAGCGAAACGGACGATGCCCAGCCGCCCTTCGCGCCCCGCCACAACCTGGTCAGCCAGTCGAATGCCTTGGGCGACACGCGCCGCTACAGCTATCGTCACCACCTGCTCACGTCGTGCAGCGGCTACACGGGTTTTACGTACGAACTGGAATGGATCAGCCTGGACGCGCTGCGCGCCCTCTGGAGCGGCTCGCCATTGCGCGAACAGGAACTGGCGCAGCGCCATCCCGTCAGCTTGGCCAACAGCTACCAGGCGCGCGCCATCGCCACGCGCGCCCTGGATGGCAGCGAGCACACGCGCATCGATTACGTGGACAACGACACCAGCCGCGTCACGGAAAACGGCGGCGTCCTCGAATATACGTTCGACGCCAACTGGCTGGTCACCGAAGTGCGCCGCGTGATCGACGGCAAGGCCGCCTCGCTGGGCCGGCGCGAATGGGACCGCGATGGCATGCTGCTGGCCGATATAGCCGCCAACGGCGCCGCCACGCGCTACGCCTACGATGCCGCCGGCAACCTGACCCGCAGCACCGATGCCAAGGGCAACAGCAGCAGCATCGGCTACGACGGCCAGAACCAGCCCGTCGCCTTCACGGATGCGCTGGGTAATACCACGCGCCGCGAATACGATGCGGCAGGCCGCCCCGTCAGCATCACCGATGCGCTGGGCCACGTCACGCGCTACCGCTACGACCAGCGCGGCCAGCTGGTGGAACTGATCGACGCCAGGGGTGGCAGCAAGCATTTTCAGTACAACCGCCAAGGCTGGCTGACCGCCTATACGGATTGCTCCGGCCACACCAGCGAATACCGCTACGACATGCTGGGACGGCTGGAGGCGGCCCGCGATGCGCTGGGCCATGCCACCCGCTACGAGTATGACGCGCTGGGCCGCCTGATCCGCCTCACGGCGCCCGATCAGACCCGGGAGCAGTATTCCTACGATGCGGACGGCAATCTGGTCTTGCACGAGGATGGCGCCGGCCAGCAGACGCGCTATCGCTACAACGGCCAGTGCTTGCCCGTGGAGCGCACGGACGCCATCGGCCAGACGGTGCAGTATCGCTACGACGCCGCGCTGCAGCTGACGGAATTGATCAACGCCAAGGGCGAAAGCTACCAGCTCGCGTATCACGCGGAAGGCTGGCTGTCGTCGGAAACGGGCTTCGACGGCAAGCGCACGCAATACAGCTATGACCCGGCCGGCAACCTGACCGCCACCGAGTGCGGCAGCCAGCGCACGGAACTGCTGCGCGACGCACTCGGTTTGTTATCCGTCAAGACCACGTCGGATGGCGTCGTGCGCTACGCCTACGATGCGCTGGGGCGGCTGACGGCCGTGTCCGCGCCGCAAGCGGAACAGCGCTTTGTCCACGATGCGCTGGGCCAGCTGATAGAAGAGCGCAGCGCCTGCTTTTTGCAAACGCTGCCCGAAGCGGCCAGGCTGCCGAACGCCCCGCGCGCACCGGACGCCAGCTTTGTCATGACGCACTCTTATGACGAACTGGGCAACCGTATCCAGACAGTCTTGCCGAACGGCCGCCGCCTCGATACCCTGCGCTACGGTTCCGGCCACTGGCATGGCGTGCTATGGCAAGGCAAAGCCGTGGTCGATGTCGAGCGCGACAAGCTGCACCGCGAAAGACAGCGGCAACTGGGCAGCAGCGGCTTGCTCGTCACGCGCCAGTACGACCCGCAATCGCGGCTCACCCAGCTGACCCTGGCACGCGGCGCCGACGCATCCGTCCCCGTACGCGAACACCGCTTCGAATACGATGCGCAAGGCAACCTGACCACCATCTTTCAAACGGGCGCCACCACTGCCGGCCCGCTTGGCAAACTCAGCTATACCTACGATCCCGTCGGCCAGCTGCTGGCCGCCGTGCAGCCGGGCCTGGCGGAACGCTTCGCCTTCGACCCCGCAGGCAATCTGCTCGACAAGGCTCCCGCGCCCGGCAACGTCCTGAACAACTACGGCGATACCGAATACGATTACGACGAGCAAGGCAACGCCACCGGCAAGCGCTTCCATCCTTCAGGCAGGGAGTCGACCTGGAGCGACCTGGAGCTGCACTACGACGCCGAAAACCGCCTCAGCCACGCCAGCAGGACGGAGCGCCAGTCGCGCCACCGCGCCCGCTACTTTTATGACGCATTCAGCCGTCGCATCGCCAAGCGGGTAGAAGAAGCACGCTGGAGCAAGCAGCAAGACATCAGCAAAGACCAGCCCGCCCGCACGAGCGCTGCCACCACCTTCTTCGTCTGGGACGGCGACACGCTGGCGCAGGAACTTGGGCAGGAAGAGACAGTCACATACCTGTACGAGCCGGACAGCTTCGTGCCGCTGGCCAGGATCGCTTCGCCAGCCTGCCGCCAGGCAAGCGCCGTACATCTGCCACGCGTGGCGCAGTGGGATTTACCAGCCACCCGGCAGGACGCCGAACTGCAGGCGGCGATTGCTCAAGAACAAGCGGACACCGAAGCGCTGCATGTCTCCGCATGGCAGCATGCCCTGGCGGCGGCCGACGGCGCGGCAGCACACGACCGCATCACCCACTACCACTGCGACCACCTGGGCACGCCGCGCGAGCTGACGGATGCGCAAGGGAACGTGGTCTGGAGCGGGCGCTACAAGGCATGGGGGCGCTTGCTGCACGTCGAGGGAGAAATCAAGCAGCCGCTGCGGTTTCAGGGGCAGTATGAGGATGGGGAAACGGGGCTGTTTTATAACCGTTACCGCTACTATGATCCGGATGTAGCTAGGTATATGACGCAAGATCCAATAGGGTTATTGGGAGGAATTAATAGCTACCAATATGCGCCGAACCCGATACTCTGGATAGATCCTCAAGGATTAAGCAAAAAATGTCAAAAAAATTCCTCTTGCGATCCATGCGCAGGGAAAAATCCTTCAGCCACAGCCAGGAAGTGGCAAGGCACCCATCCTTACATAGGTGTAGATAGCTATAAAAATATGGCAATACAGAAAGGAACAACAATATATGCGCTCTATCATCCAGCACAAGGCAATAATATTCCGAGCTACTTTGTCGACGGAAAAACACTGGCTGCAGCAGGATGGAACCATAAAAAGCTTCATGATTTAGTTCAAGTTCAGAGTACACTTACTGATCCAAATGGACGCCCACCCAGAACATTAGTTCGACAGTACACTGTTATCAACACTATCTGCGTGGCAAGTGGAAGAGCACTTCGTAATGGACAATTCGGATCTGGCGGCGGTCGCCAAATGTTTATATCTGAGGCAGATAAAATAAATCTCATGCAAGGTTCAAATATTGGGCTCAAATAATGATAGATATCAGGACAAACTTTCTTAATGGATCCATA
Organism: Janthinobacterium sp. C22; assembly: GCF_057919405.1. Taxonomy (NCBI): domain Bacteria; kingdom Pseudomonadati; phylum Pseudomonadota; class Betaproteobacteria; order Burkholderiales; family Oxalobacteraceae; genus Janthinobacterium; species Janthinobacterium sp. C22. Next base: position 6,001,651 of record NZ_CP193659.1, read on the forward strand.
AAAATCAACGGACACGTCATCCCTCAAAAAGAAACATCTTTTTTAAAAATAGAAGAAAATATTCCTCTTAACTTCACGAAACAAAAAACAAAAAAAGCACAATATATAGAATTGAAACAATGGAGCATTACAAAAAATGCTTCATAGAATCCATGTCCATCGAATACAACTGCGGCACAATAAAAAAAATAACTATAAATTTCATCGAGAAAAATAAAAATCTACCATATTCAATAGAATCTACCATGACTGCAGCAGTCATAGAAAAAATAACAAAAATCAAACCACTTGAATTAGGAATATCAGAGGTTGAGTTCACATTTCAATGGGGAAGCATTAATTTGTTTTATGACATAAAGACATCCTCTTCGGCGGCAGTCTTGCGCTACAAAAATCCATGACTCCTTGAAAAATAAAAAGTTTATATGAAAAACACAGAAAATCTCGAAGAAAAAATTTCTGGCGATAAATTTGAAATATTAATTGTGGCTTTTGATGAATTAAAAAAATATCAAAAAAATATTTGCGATTTTGAAATATACATTCAAGACAATATCGAAAACATTGAAGTGACCTTTTCTCCAAATTTCGCGCCAGGAGAAAAAATTATAGGTGGAAAAACATCTTTAGGAAGATCCATCACCTATACCATTTCAAAAAAACGAAAGAAATTATCAAGTCAAATTATCATAGATGACATCAGAAAAATTCTTAACTGTTTGACTTGATTTTCAACCTGAACGATACTTCGCATTGACTGCCTTAGGATAGGCCATTCAGCGACACAATCAGCACATCATATCCAAATAAAACATCCACGCATGCCCTCCCCCACCGCCCCCTACATCGGCCGCTTCGCCCCCTCCCCCTCCGGTCCCCTGCACATGGGCTCGCTCGTTGCCGCCATGGCCAGTTATCTCGATGCCAAGGTGCATCAGGGCACGTGGCTGTTGCGCATCGAGGATCTGGACTATGACCGCAATGTCGAGGGTGCCGATCTGGGTATCCTGGCCAGCCTGCAGCGCTGCGGCATGTACTGGGATGGCGAGGCGACGTGGCAGAGCCGCAGGCTGCCGCTGTACGAGGCGGCGCTGAAACAGTTGCAGGACGATGGGCTCGTGTATGCGTGCGGCTGTTCGCGCAAGGAGATCCAGGATTCGGTGCTGCAGGCGGGTGCGCCCAAGGGGGCGCCGCCGTGTATCCGGGCACCTGCCGCCATGGTTTGGCACCGGGCAAGGCGGCGCGGGCCTGGCGGCTGCGCGTGCCGCAGGGGCCGCAAGCCGTGTACGGCTTTGCCGACCGCTGGGCTGGTCCGCAGCGGCAAGACCTGGCCAGCGAAGTGGGCGACTTCATCGTGCTGCGCGGCGACGGCTTTTGGGCGTATCAACTGGCCGTGGTGGTCGACGATGGCGCGCAGGGCATCACTCAGGTGGTGCGCGGCGCGGATCTGATCGATTCCACGCCGCGCCAGCTGTATCTGCAGGATGTGCTGGGCTTGCCCCATCCCGGCTTTTTGCACGTGCCCGTCGTCACCAATGACAGCGGCGAGAAACTGTCGAAACAGACGGGCGCCCTCGCCTTCGATACGGGCACCGATGCGGCAGAACTGCTGGCGTCGGCACTGCTTCCGGCGGCCAGTTTCCTCGGTCTCGACGTGCGCGCCGACAACGTGGAAGATTTCTGGCGGCAAGCCATTCCCGCCTGGGCGCAGCGGCTGGCGCGCCTTCCCGGGCACGCATAAAAAACCCGCCGCGGCGCGAGCCGGGCGGGTAGCAATGCAGGCGCCAGTACATGGCCGGCGCCTGGAACCGAACACTTAAGAAAACCGTAGCGAGCGGCGGTGAGTTGCGGCCGAGAAGCGCAGCTGTGCTTTAGCACAGTGAGCATCGCAGGCCGCAAATCACGACGCGCAGCAGGTTTGCTTATGTGTTCTTAGAAGTTGCCTTTGAACTGCACCCCAAATTGACGTGGCTCATTGATGAAGCCCGTGCGGTTGTTGAAGTCGATGGCGCCCGTGATACGCTGGGTGTCGGTGATGTTGCGGCCGAACGCGGCCACTTCATACTTGCCGGCATCCCAGGTGTAACCCACGCGCAAGCCGCCCTCGACCATCGGCTTGCCGGTGAACTCGGTTGCCTCATACAGGAAGAAATTGATCTTGCTGCGGTAAGCCCAGTCCGTGAAGACGAAGAATTCGCCGTTTTCCATCGGGATCGAATAGCGGCCCGTGGCGGTGATCGTCCACTTCGGCGCTTGCGGCAATGGATTGCCGTCGATGATGGCGCGGTTGCCGGTGGTCAGCGGGTCCGTCACGGTGCAACGCGTCTGCGCGCAGGTGGCGATCGACAGGCTCGGGTCCTTGATTTCCGTGAAGTTGTAGCTGCCGCCCAGGGACATCTTCAGGCTCGGCGTGACAAAGCCTTCCAGTTCCAGCTCGGCGCCGCGGCCGTTCGTCTTGGCGGCATTGATCAGGCGCGTGATGTTCGACGTGCCGCCCACCACCGTCAGCTGCTGATTTTTCACTTGGTAGTCATACACGCTGAACGCGACGCGGGCGCGACGGTTGAACAGGTCGGCCTTGATGCCCGCTTCGTACGAAGTGATGGTTTCCGCATCGGCCACGGTGACGGGCACGCTGGTGCTGGCCGGGGCGATACTTGGCGCGCGGAAACCGGTGGCGATACGCGCGTAGAAGTTCACGTCCTTGTTGTATTTATAGGTGCCGCTCAAGTCCCAGTTGACCTTGGCTTTGCTGACATCGGCGCTGCTCGGGTTGACCTGCACGATGTTGGTCGCTTCCACCGTGTCGAAATCCTTCTTGTCCTTGGTGTAGCGCAAACCGGCGCGCAACATGAAGTCATCGTTGACGGCGTAGTTGACGGAACCGAAGGTGGCCCAGGCCGAGTTCTTCTGGCGGCTGGCCAGGTGCGTGGTCAGCACGTGCGTGCTGGTATCGAAGTTGTCAGTGAAACCGTTGGCGTTTTCATTGAAGTAGTACACGCCTGCCTGCCAGTTCAGGGGACCGGCATTTTTCGATTCGGCGCGGAATTCCTGCGAGTATTGCTTCACGCTGGTGATGCCGCCGGCCGTTTCAACCTGGAAAGGAATGAAGCCGGGGCCCGTCGGCGTGCCGCCGTCGATGTCGCCATGCGACACGTAATTGCCGACCTGCTCAAAGCCGGTGATCGAATACAGTTTAATACCGTCCAGGTCCCAGCTCAGGCGGGCGCTGGCGCCGTTGGTGCGCAGGCGCTGGAAATTCGGCGCATTCGTAAACGACTTGTTCGGGTCGAAACCGTCGACGATATCGTTCGTGCCCTGCTTGATCATGTTGGCGTAGAAGACGCGCGCGCTGCCCGTGGTGTTGCGCTGGTGCACATTGAACAGGGCGTTGAACGTGGTGTTCGGTGCGTACAGCAATTGCACGCGTTCCGCATGTTCGTTGTAGCCGTCCAGCGCATCTTTCTGGCCCGTAAACGTGTTATCGACGTAATCGTCGCGGTGCTGGCGCAGGGTCGAGAAGCGCAGCGCCCATTCTTTGCTCAGCGGCACGTTGACGGCGCCGTCGAAGTTGGTCGTGTTGTGCGTGGCGGCGGAAACGTTGTAATAGCCTTCAACCTTGTCCAGCTTCGGCTTGACGGATTCGAACTTGACCACGCCGGCCGGCGTATTGCGGCCGAACAAGGTACCTTGCGGGCCGCGCAGCACTTCCACGCCAGCCACGTCGAAAATCGGATAACCCTTGAGGATAGGATTTTCTTGCACGACATCGTCGTAAATCAGGGAAACAGGTTGCGATGCAAAGATGTTGAAGTCGGTATTGCCGTAGCCGCGGATGTAGAAGCGGGGGAAGGTGCGGCCATTCGACGATTCCACGTTCAGGCTCGGCACTTTGCCGGCCAGCACACGGATATCCTGGCCGCTGGATACGAGCACGTCGAGCTTCTCGTCGCGCAGCAGCGACACGGAGACGGGCACGTCGCGGATATTTTCCTTGCGACGCTGTGCCGTCACGGTCACGGTTTCCAGCTGGCTGGCAGCAGGGGTCGTATCAGCAGCGACTTCATCAGCATAAGCCGAGCCGATAGGCAAGGCAGCGGACAGTGCCAGCATAGCAGCGCTTTTGGCGAACAAACGCTTGTGCATCTTGGACATCTTGATCATGTGGTTTCCCAGAAGTTTAAAAAAGAATTGCGAAATCTGTCTTTCTTGCAACCTGTCTCCGGGTTATTTACGGCGCTGGACGATCGTTTGCACCATCACGGTGCAGCAGCGCGAGCGGATGTTCCCCCGCTCTCGGCGTCACTGGCTCTGTCCTGTCTGTCACTCAAGTTGACAGCGGTTCCGGCCGCATCTCTGGGATGTCTGATGAACACCAACTTTTGAGTAAGGCGCCAATTTAATTCAAGCGGCTTATGCGCTGCAAGAATATTGTTATGTAAAATATTTATTCACCAACATAAAAGCCTGACTAGTGGTTATTCAGCCACAATACGCTCAGGAGCTTGCTGTTTTATCCATTTTCCGGCCCTGGCGCCGCCATTGCGCCGCGGCGGCAAAATGCTGCCTGCAAGACAGGCTCCGGCCGGTATTTGACTGTAATATCGCCATACTTGACCTTGCCGTGCTGCCCCATCCCAGTGCAGCGGCGGCGCGCCGCACCATTGCCGACCTTATCCATGCCAGAACCGAGCCAGCACAGCCACGACATCATTTCCTCCCCCGCCGCCGCCCAGGCCGCGCATATGCTGCTGGGCGCCCATTGCGACATCGTCTGGAGCACGAAAACCTTCGGCCAGTTCGATGCCGACCAGCCCTCCTGGCGCGCCTTCACGGGCCAGACGGAAGCCGAACTGCGGGGCCGCGGCTGGCTCAATGCCCTGCACCCGGACGACCGTAACTTGCCTTACGTCATGCCGTCACATCTGACGACCGTGTTCGAAGCGGAATACCGGCTGCGCCACGTCAGCGGCAGCTACCGCAATATGCTCGTGCGCATGCTGCCCGTGCTGGCGCCCGACGGCAGCATCGTTGAATGGCTGGGCTCGCATTGCGACGTGACGCAGCAACGGCAGACGGAACAGCGGCTGCGCCTGGCCATGCAAGGCGGCCGCATGGGCACGTGGGAGATCGACCTGGGCAGCGGCAGCATGGCTTGCTCCGACGCCTTCAAGGCCAACCTGGGCTTGCCGCCTGCCAGCCACATCGATTACGCGCAGCTGACGGGCGCCATGCTCGACGGCGACCTGCAGCAGTGGCAAACGGTGGTGCACGCGGCCATCGCCAGCGCCAGCGATTTCGAGATCGATATCCGCGTGCGCTGGCCCGACAGTTCGCTGCACTGGGCGCACATGCGCGGCACCTGCGCCAGCGACGGCGCCGGCAATGTGATCGCCCTGTCCGGCATTTCGCTCGACCTGACGGCCAGCAAGCAAAACGAGGAAACCCTGCGCCTGACCCTGGCGGCCGGCGAAGTGGCCACCTGGAACTGGGACATCGTTGCCGACCGCGTCACGGCCGACAGCAATATGGCGCGCTTGTTCCCCGTCAATGCCGACGCGCCCACGGCGCCGCCGCTGGCGCGCTACCTGGACATCATCCATCCCGATGACCGCGAGCAAGTCAGCGCGCAGATTGCCCAGGCCATGCACGCGCACGCGCCGTTCGAGGCCAGCTACCGCGTCGCTGCCGGCGATGGCCAGTACCGCTCGGTCATCGCGCGGGGCCGCGCGGAATACGCGCCCGATGGCACGCCTTTGCAATTTCCTGGCGTGCTGCTCGACATCACGCGCCAGAAACAGGTGGAAGATGCGCTGCGGCGCAGCGAGGAACGCTACCGCACCCTGATCGAGCTGATGGACCAGGCCTTCTGCGTCATTGAAATGCTGTACGACGAGCAAGGCCGTCCCGTGGACTTCCGCTACCTGGAAGGCAACGCCGCCTTCGTCAAGCAATCGGGCCTCGACAATGCCATCGGCAAGACCATCCGCAGTTTTGTTCCCGACCACGACCAGCACTGGTTCGACCTGTACGACCAGGTCGTCAAGACGGGCGAGCCCGTGCGCTACGAAAACGAAGCCGTGGCCATGGAGCGCTGGTTCGAAGTTTTTGCGGCGCGCCTGGGCGGCCCCGGCAGCCGCCTGCTGACGGTGCTATTCAGCGACATCAGCGAACGCAAGCGCTCGGAACAGCAGCTGCGCCAGCTGGCCGACAACCTGTCCGAGATGGACCGGCGCAAGACGGAATTCCTCGCCACCCTGGCGCACGAACTGCGCAACCCGCTGGCACCGATCCGCAACGGCTTGCAAATCATGCGCCTGGCCGCCGACAAGCCCGCCACCGTGGCCCGCGTACGCGATGTGATGGAGCGGCAAGTCAATCAGATGGTGCACCTGGTCAACGACTTGCTGGACGTGGCCCGCATCACGCGGGGCCAGATCGAACTCAAGCTCGAACGCGCGGACTTGAAAACCATCATCGCCAGCGCCGTGGAAACGAGCACGCCGCTGATCGAAGCGAGCCGCCACCAGTTGCAAGTGGTGCTCGACGAGCAGGCGCTGCCGCTCGAGGCCGACCCCACGCGGCTGGCGCAAGTGCTGGGCAATTTGCTCAACAACGCCGCCAAGTACACGCCCGCCGGCGGCCACATCGCCTTGCGCGCGGTACGCGATGGGGACGCGGTCTTGATCGAAGTCAGGGACAGCGGCGTGGGCATCCCCGCCGAATCGATCGCCACCGTCTTCGACATGTTTACCCAGGTGGGACAAAACATGGGCCGCGCCCAGGGCGGCCTGGGCATCGGCCTGTCGCTGGTGCGGCGCCTGGCCGAGCTGCATGGCGGCAGCGCCACGGCGGCCAGTCCCGGTGCCGGCCTGGGCAGCACATTTACCGTGCGCCTGCCGCTGCTGAACGAGAAAGCCACAGCCCCCGCCACACCGGATGCGCCCGCGCCCGCGGCCAGCGCCCGCCATTTCCGCGTGCTGGTGGTCGACGACAACGTCGATGCGGCCGATACCCTGGCGGCCGTGCTCGACATGATGGGCCATGCCACGCAAGTGGCCCACGATGGCGCCCAGGCGCTGGCCGTGGCGCCGCAATTCTTGCCTGACATCATCTTCCTCGACATCGGCTTGCCCGGCATGAACGGCTACGAAGTGGCGCGCGCGCTGCGCCGGATACCGGCCGGCGCCAGCGTCGTGCTCGTCGCATTGACGGGCTGGGGCGCCGAAAACGACCGCAGCCAGTCGAGCGCGGCCGGCTTCGACCACCATCTGACCAAACCGGCCAACCTGCTCGCCATCGGCGAACTGCTGGCCGCCCTTTCCACTCCCAAAATACCTACAGACCATGACTGACTCCCCGAACCACGTCCGCCGCCACCTCCTGCTGGCCAGCGGCGTCGCCCTGCTGTGCCCAACGCCGCTGCTGTTTGCCGCGCCCGCCACCGGCATCGCCGCCGCCCACACGCAGCTGGCCGCGCTGGAACAGGCCGCCGGCGGACGCCTCGGCGTTGCCGCCTGGCGCCAGGGCAGCGAGCAGCGCCTTGCCTACCGCGCCGACGAACGCTTCCCCCTGGCCAGCACCTTCAAGGCCATGCTGGCGGGCGCCGTGCTGGCCCGCAGCGTCAGCCAGCCGGGCTTGCTGGACCAGCACGTGCGTTACGAGAAAAAGGAACTGGTCACCTATTCGCCCATCACGGAAAAGCATCTGGCCGACGGCATGCGCGTGGCCGAGCTGTGCGCCGCCACCTTGCAGTACAGCGACAATAGCGCGGCCAATTTCCTGATGACATTATTGGGCGGGCCGCAAGCCGTGACGGCGTTTGCGCGCAGCATCGGCAACACGGTATTCCAGCTGGAACGCTGGGAAACGGAACTCAACAGCGCCATTCCCGGCGAAGTGCGCGACACGGCCAGCCCCGCGTCGATGGCGCACAGCTTGCAGCAATTATTATTGGGAAATAGTTTGCCGGCGCTGCAGCGCCAGCAACTGGACGTCTGGATGCGCGGCAACACGACGGGCGACAAGCGCATCCGCGCCGGCGTGCCTGCCGGCTGGCAGGTGGCGGATAAAACGGGCTCGGGCGCCTACGGCAGCGTCAACGACATCGGTGTGGCCTACCCGCCCAGCGGCGCGCCGCTGCTCATCGCCGTGTACTACACGCGCGAACAGAAAAACGCGGACACGAATCAGGACATCATCACGGCCGCCACGCGTATCGCGACGGCCGCGTTGGCGTAATTACTTCGGCAGTGCGGCCATAAAACCCGCGTACGTGGACCAGGCGGGGTCGGCCGCGCTGCGGATTTCAATCGGGAACTTTGGACGCGGCGCCAGCGCCGTGTTCAGGCGGTTGAAGAATTCTTCGCCCGACTGCGTGTAATAAATCCATTCGCGCAAGTTTTCGCCCGTCGACACGAGCGCCAGGGTGGCGAAGCCGTCTTCTTCCACCACGGGCGCCAGCGCCGCTTCCAGCTCTTCCATGTGCTCGCGCTCATTCGGCGCGGGCATGCCCGTCTCGTCTTCGTAACGCCAGGCGATGATGATGCGGTCCGGCTGCGACGACAGGTCCCAGTCGTCATGGAAGGCGTCGACATAGCGGTAGATGATGGCCATCTCGTCGCTATGCGTGACGATGGTGCCCCAGCTGCGGGCGGAAGTGGAATTTTCGTTCATGGTTGCAACAGTCAAAAAATAAATCGAGGGAGCGCAGCTTACAGCACTGGCGGGCAAGTCACATTCCAGGCGTCATACTGGGCGCCGCTCTTGCGCAGCCAGACGCGGGCGTAGCTGTCGCGGTCGCTCTTGAACACCAGCGCGTAGCGCTCTTCGGCACGCGGTGCGGCGGCGCCCACGTCGACCGCCGCCAGCGTAAACTTCAGCGCGCGCAATGGGGCGCAGGCTGTGTTACCCGCCATCAATAATCGCGCCCGCTCCAGCAGCGGCTTCTGGTACAGCAACACGCCTTCCAGTTCCACATCGGGAATCCGTTGCAGCATGCGCACGGGTTCGGCCACCGCGCGGCAAGTGCCACGGTCGAGCCAGGCGTAGTACTCCATGCCCGCCTCCTGCCAACGCGCCTGCTTGCCTTCGCCGTGCAGCACGAACTTGGTGCGCTGCGTCCGGCACAGCACGCCATGGCCGCGATACGGCGGCGCTTCCACGCTGCCCACCACTTCGCTGCCGCGGCTACCGACCACGGGCACGCTCTCGAACACGGTGCGCGTGGCCGGTTCGCCCGGATATTGCTGCGCATAAAAATCCAGCAAGGACGCGCGCTGCTGCGCATCCACCGCCACCGCCTCGGCGGCACTGGCAGAGAGGCACGCAGCCGATACGGTAAAGAGCGCTGCAGAGCGCATGAAATATCCTGGCATGGCATTCCTTCAATCGACGTTCAGGGGCGGGTATCGCCCAAGCGCCGATTATATAGTTACCAGGAAATGCCAGGCGGACGGCCGTCAGGACGTGCGCAAGGTGGCAAAGGCGAAACAGACTTGATATTTAGTAAGAATCTGTCTTGCTGCTCAATACATCCATCAACAATTGCCGCTTCGCCAGCAAGGCTGGATCAAACGCCGTCCACTGTTCCAGCCGCAACGCATACGCGGGCGCCATCATCCAGCCGAACACTTCCGCCTTGTCTTCCTCGGGGCCGTAGGCGGCGTACAGGCTCACCAGCCCGGGCTGCGGGTGGCCCAGGTTCTGGAAACCCTTGCCGTAGGCCGTGGCGCCGCCCTGGCCATAGGCCATGCCGGGCGGGTTCAAGGCCAGCCAGGCGGGATCGCGGTAATAGAAATCGTTGAACAGGCGGTATTCGATGAAGTGGTAATACTCGTGGTGCACGCGCAATTCCATGCCGGATGGACACAGGGCGGCCAGCAGGTTGTCGGCGTAGACGACGCTGTCGATGTCCGGTGCCGGCATGGCCAGGCGGCGCTGGCCGTCCACGCTCAAGTCCTTCACCAGCACGACGTGGCGCAAGCCCGTGCGCGCGAAGACCCCGGCCGGGTAGCGCTCCATGGCCGGCAGGACGATGCTGAGCAGCAATTGCAGCCCGGCACGGTCCTGCTCCGACTCCGTAAAGGCGTGCGCCTCGCTGCCGGGCATGGACAAGATCCAGGCGGGCGCCAGTTGCAGGGCCGCCAGGCGTGCCGTGGCAATGGCCTGCAGTTGCGCCACGCTGGCGTCCTGTGGCGCGACGGGCGCATAACGCACGTTCCAGTCGCACTCGCTGCGCATGCTGTCTTGCTGGGCGGCACGCTCGAACGCTTGCAGGTCGGCCGCCGATGGCGCGGACGGGCCTGCGCTGGCGCAAGCGGACAGCAGTACGGCGGCAAGACAGGACAGCAAACGGCAAGCAGGCATGGGATCTTTCACAGGCATAAAAATGGGGCGCAATCGCTGCGCCCCATTGTACAAGCTGCTAGTTCCTTACAGCATCAGCGCTGGTAATTCTTGAAGAAATTCCAGCTGATCACGGTGGCATCCGGGCCCAGCTCGTCGCTGAATGGCCAGCCGGGAGGACCGCCGCTCCACGCGTGGTTCATGCCCTCGACCGTGTACTTTTGCGCGATGACGGCGCCGTTGTGCAGGTAGGTGTCGATGGAATAGCTGCGGCCGTACGGCACGGTCTGGCGCACGATGCTGTCGGCACGATAGCGCACGCTGTCATTGTCGAGACCATCGTCGCCGTAATCGCTGGTCTGCAGGAATTGCTCGATGGTCTGTTCGCCGTTGACGGGATTGACGACGATGTCGGAAGTGCCGTGGAACACCATCGTCGGCATCAGCCGGCGCGGCGAACCGGAGCAGCGCCAGGCATCCTTGCCGCGCACTTTCGGGTCGAACGAGCTGCCGTTGAACAGCGAGTCGGCGGCCGTGACGAGGCCTGTGGCGCCCTTGTACATGCCGCCCGAATGCACCATCACGGCGGCGAACACGTCCGAATAACAGGCGGCCATGATGGACGCCATGGCGCCGCCGGCCGAGATGCCCGTCACGTACACGCGGCTGTCCTGCACCGCATATTTGCTCTTGACCTTGTTCAAGATGCCCATCAGCACGGCCGGTTCGCCCGTGCCCCGCTCCTGGTTCAGGGGCAACATGAAATTCCAGCAGCGCATGGGATTGGCCGTGACGTTCTGGCGCGGGTAGACGACGATGAAGTTTTCACTGTCGGCCAGCTGGTTGTAGCGGCTGACGGCAGCCATGCTGTTCGGTTCCGAACCGCAGCCGTGCAGCATCAGCACCACGGGCAGCGGCGTATTCGGATTGTAATTGCTCGGTAGCCAGACCTGGTATTCGCGCGAACCCCACAGGCTCGCGTACAGGCCGAAGTCCCACTGCCCGGCGGAAGCCGGCAGCGCGGCCAGCAAGCCGCAGGCGGCGATCAGTGCAGAGAATATGTGACGCAGTTGCTGATGCAGATTTGCCATGCCAGTCTCCTGATTATTATTCACGACGAAAACAGCGACAACGACCCGGCTTGACGCCCGTCAAGCCGGCACTTCCGACCGGCGAGGCCGGACCCAACGGGTCCAGCCCCGGCAGTGAAGAACGTTAAAATTTGTAGCCAGCCTTGGCGATGATCTGGCGCGGCGGACCATAGAAACCGTCGAGGATGAACACGGCCGGAATGTTGTAGCCATCCGTGCGGTAGCGCTTGTTGCCCAGGTTGCTGCCGTGCAGACTGAAGGTCCAGTTCTTCGGCGCTTCCCACACGACGCCGGCCGTCCAGATACTGTAGCCGCCCTGCGCCAGGGTTTCGCTCAAGTCCGTCGTCGGATACACCTTGCTGCGGTAGCCATAGCCGAGCATGCTGCGCAAGGCGCCGCCGAACACGTCGCGGTCCGTGCGCGTCACGTTCAGGCCCACTTGCCGGGCTGGCGTATTGCTGAACTTTTGCGTATCCGCAATGTTCTTGCCTCCGCTCATGAACTCGTCATAGTTGGCATCGAGCAAGGCGAGGAAGCCGTTGACTTCCCACTGGCGGTTCGGCCGCCACGAAAACTCGAACTCCGCGCCTTTCACGGTCCCCTTGCCCGCATTCGTGAAGTCGCCATAGAAGCCCGGCACGCCGCCCGGCTGCACATAGCTGGTGAAGACGGACAATTGAATATCCTTGTAGCGGTTGTAGAACAGGGCCACATTGGCGTCGAAGGTGTCGTCCGGCGCCGCATACTTCATGCCCACTTCCAGCGCGTCGAGTTTTTCATCCTTGTAGGGCCGCGCAGAATCGGGCACCACCAGGTTGTTGGCGCGCACGTTGTAGCCGCCGGACTTGAAGCCGCGCGACAGGTTGCTGTAGAAATTCGTCGTCTTCGACGCTTCATAGCGCACGGAGATTTTCGGCGAGGTATTGCTCACCGACAAGGACTTGTCGAAGTCGGCCGCCGTCTGGATGGGCCGCGTAAAGCCCACGTCGGCAAAAGCGCGGTTCAGCACGATGGCGCGCTTTTCCTCGCGCGTGTGGCGCAAGCCCGCATTGATGCTCCACACCTTGCCCAGCGGCCAGGTCCAGTCCGTGTACAGCGCCGTGCTGTCCGTCTCCACCGTGCTGACGGCGGTCGTAAACTGGCGCCCCAGGAAGTTGTTGTAGATGCCGCCGCCGGCCGTGCCTTCGAAGCGGTACAGGCCGATCACGCCGGCGCCATAGTCGCCGCTGTACGAGGCCTGCAATTCCAGGCTTTTCTGTTCGTCGCGCGAATCGCCGAAGACGTCGGCAATCGGTTGCGGCAAGCCGTCGAAGTCGATGGTTTGCTCGGACGTGCTGCGCCGCTTGGCGCCGATCACTTTCACGGACCAGTCGTTCGACAAGGTGTAGTTGGCCACCAGCGAGCCGCCCCGGTTGTGCGTGAAGTTGTTGCCCGGCATACCGCTCTGGATGTCATACGCATCCGTGCTGGCGGGCCGCTTGAGCGGATCGAAAGCGCTCACGCCCATGCGCTGGAAGCCGCGCACGCCCGATTTGTCGTCCGTCGCGTCCAGGCTCAGCACGACGGTGAGGGGGATGTCCTGCGGAAAGTAGCCGACGGACAGGCGCGCGGCCGTGCTGTCCTGGTCGCTGACCTGTTCGCCGTTAAACGTGTTGCGGCCGAATCCGTCGCGGTCCAGTTTGGCAGCGGCCAGGCGCGCGCGCCAGGTGCCACTCTCGTTGGCCACATTGAAGGCGGCCTTGAAGTTGCGCTGATTGTAATTACCGAGGCCCACTTCCGCCGAGGCACCATTTTCCTTTGCCAGGGGGCGCGAAATGTACTTGATGGCGCCGCCGATGGTGTTCTTGCCGTACAAGGTGCCTTGCGGGCCGCGCAGCACTTCGATGCGCTGCACGTCGAACACGTCGAGCAGCGCGCCTTGCGGACGCGCCATGTAGACGTCGTCAAAATAAATACCCACGCCCGGGTCCACGCCCCAGACGGGGTCGGCCTGGCCCACGCCGCGGATGAAGGCCGTCAAGGTGGTATTCGTGCCGCGCGAAGCGTACACGGTCAGGTTCGGCACGCGCTCCTGCAAGTCGGCCAGGTTCTGGATATTCGCCCGTTCCAGGGCCTTGGCGGAAAACGCCGTGACGGCCAGCGGCACGTCCTGCAGCCGTTCTTCGCGGCGGCGGGCAGAGACCGTCACGGTTTCCATGCGTTCTTTTGCGTCGCTGGCTTCGCTGGCTTCCTGGGCGCTGACAGCAGTGGCCGGACTGGCCTCCTGCGCCTGGGCCTGGGTGGCAAACGCGCTGGCAACGGCGAGGGCGGCGGGCATTAATTTCAAAGCAAGTTTCATAGCGTCTCCAATGTCAGGCTTGCTTACCACCAGGGAAGACGGCCGGTTTGCAGAATCGCAAGACGTCACGGTACCCGCGCGCGTGAAGCGAGCACCTGCCCTGCGATGACTGTTTCCCGGCCCCTGCCCGTGCGGCGAGTGGCCTGTTTATTTTGAATGTGTGGCGAGGAAGGACTGCAACAAGGTATTCACACGCTGCGCCTGGTCCAGGGGCGTGGCATGGCGCGAGTTCGCGATGATCTCGATCTCGCACTGCTGAAACTGTGCGGCAAAGGCCCGCTTGCTGGCGACGGGCGTGTAATCCTGGTCGGCCGCCATGATGAAGACGGGCATGACCAGGGCCTGGAAATGGATGTCGATATCCCAGTGGAAAATGGCGTCCAGCGCGGCCAGGTAGGCGCGCTTGTCCATGCCCGCCATCTGCGTGGCGAAGCGCTCGACGAGCGCTTGCTGTGCAGGATCGGGAAACAGTTTCTTGCCGATGATCTTGCCCATGGCTTTCAGGCCGAAGGTGGCGATCACCGTGCGCCGCAGCCAGTAGGCAAACAGCAGCGACGCCGGCTTGCTGCCCTGAAACGGTTGCGAATTGATCAGGCACAAACTGGCCACCCGGCCAGGGGCGCGGTTGGCCATTTCCAGGCCCACCATGCCACCCAGGGAAAAGCCGACGATGTGCGCGCGCGGCACGTCGAGCTGGTCCATCAGGTTGAAGAGGTCGTTGGCGAAGTCGCCGATCTGCCAGTCGCCGTTTGGCGCGGGACTGGCGCCATGGCCGCGCAGGTCGGGCACGATCAACCGATAGCTGGTGGCTAGGGCATCGATTTGCGGGCGCCAGTCTTCGGCGCAGGAGCCGAGGCCGTGCAGCAGGAAAATAGGCTCTGACTGCGCAGGATCTCCCTGCTCCCTGCCCAGGTCGAGGTAATGCAATGGAACATCGGATGTCGTGTGACGCCGCATTCTGTCTCCTTGCTGTTGAACATGCTTTGTGTTCAGGTGCAGGAATATGTTTTCCTGCTGTTGGAAAACATAATACGGAATCCGAATTCCGATTTCAAGTTAAATCGCTAAATATCTCAGGTCAGGTAATTTAAAGCAACACGCACCAGTTCATCTTCCAGCGCCGCGCCCGACAAAAAGGACAGCGAACCCGTCAAGGTATGCTGGTTCAGGATGCCCAGCAGCACGGGCGGCACCACCATCATCGCCTGCGTGGGGTTCGGGTGGCGGATGCTGGACGACTTGCTGGCCAGCACGGCGACCGTGCGCTGTGAAATCAGATGATTGATCTGGTGCACCCTGTCGCGGAATTGCGCATCCTGCGACGCGCGCGTGATCAAGGCGCGCAGGACGCCGCTGCGCCCGCCATTCACGGCCACGAACATGGCCACCATGGCGCGGATGAACTCTTCCAGGCTGCGTCCTTCCCACTGGCGCAGTTCCGTCAGGGTTTCGACCTTTTCCACCATGTCGGAAAAAGCGCTGCAGCAGCAAGCGGCTCAGGGTGTCCTTGTCGCCCAATAAACGGTAAAACGTGCCCACCGAGGTTTCCGCCAGTTTGGCCAGGTCGGCCACGCCGATTTCATCGAAACGATTTTCCGCCAGTAACTGTTCGCCCACCTGCAACAGGCGCTCGAACGCCTGCTTGCTGCGCGCCTGGGTGGGCTCGGGTGGAACGATCATCTGCGGGAAGGGCATCGGGAAGGAAGGCATGCGGCGTCGGCGTCTCTCGATAGTGGAACCGTGGTTCCGTTATGGGAGCACGTATTGTAACGCGGGAGACGGCCGATGGGGAGCGCCGCGTGGCGCTCTGGCGCGCGCTACCTGCCCTGCCACTCCATGTAGACGTCGGCGCGCTGGTAATGGACGTCGCCGGCGGGCCGCGCCACGTGGCTAAAACCGCTGCTTTCGTACAGGCGGATGGCGGGCGCCAGCTTACTGTTCGACTCCAGGAACAGCAGTTGCGCGCCGCTGGCCTCGAAGGCGTCGAAGGCCCGCTCGATCAGCCGGCGCGCGATGCCCAGGCCCTGGCATTCGGGCGTGACGGCCATCTTCGACAGCTCGATGCTGCCCTCGCCGGCGCGGATCAGGGCGCAGGTGCCGACAATGCGGCCATCGAGGCGCGCCAGGAAAATCTGCCCGCCAGCGTCGAGGATCGAGCGTTGCGGATCGGACAGCACCTTGTCGTCCAGCGCCTCGACATAAAAGTAGCGCTCCAGCCAGGCGATATTCAGGCGCTTGAAATCGGCCGCGTAAGGTGCGGCGTAATCGATGATCTCCACGGCGGCCCGCTCGCGCTGGCGCCGGCAGGCGGCGATCGTCTCGCCGAAACCCTGCGCCTGCAAGCGCGCCTCGGCCCGGTCCAGGCTGGCCATCAGCTGCGGCGTGCCGTGCTCGAACACCATATCGACGGCGGCGCGCACGTCATCCCACAGGGGCGCCATGCTGCGCAGCAAGGCTTGCCCGGCGTCGGACAGCGCCAGCAGGCGGCGGCGCTCATCCTTGGCGTCCGGCAGTTCCGCCACCACGCCGGCATCGAGCAGCTTGCGCCCCAGCTGCACCACCACCGGATGCGTCTGCCCGATCTGCGCGGCCAGGGCCGTGATGGCCGTGGGGCCGTTGTCGCGCAGCAGCAATAACAAGGGAAAACAACGCGACGTCAGCTCGACGCCGGCCGCCAGATAGCTGGTATCGACGCCAGCATACAGTTGATCGGAAAGACGGCGCAGCCGGCTGGCCAGCATCAGCGAGCCGTAGGTTTGCAGGTTGGAAGACATGTGATCAGAATATATGTAAGTAGTTACGTATACCCTAACGTAAACGGGCTTTCGGCGTCAAGCGTCGGCGTTGTTGATCGCTTGTTCATCGCTTATTCATCATCGTCATCGGCCAGCGCCGCCTGCAGCCTGGCCTGGAACACGGTATCGACGACCTCCCCCAGCCCCGGCCACACCTGCGTCAGCCAGCGCCTGCCCTCCTCGCTCATCTCCACATACGGCGCATCGCGCGTGGCGCAGGCCCGGCCGATCGCGATGACTTGCCCCGCATCGTCCAGGCCGCCGGCGATCATGGCGGCTATGGGCAAGGCGATCAGCTCGGCGGTCAGATGCGGACGCAGCAGGCAGGCGGGCGCGATGATGGCGAACGACGCTTCCACGTAGCTCCAGCAGTTGCTGGGCCAGTGGGCAGCCTTGACGGCATCGAGGAAGGCCGCGTCGCTGATCGTTTCAGGATGGGCTTGCACCTGCGCATAAAAAGCGGCCAGGGCGACGAGTTGGGGCGGGGAAGTCCAGGTGGGCATCAATCTTGATCCAGGGAGTGCAGCGCCAGGCTGGCGGCAAAGGCGGACTGTAGCATGTTCAATCAGCACGCTGAAAGACCAATGAACGGGGCATAATCATGGCCGACGCCACTCTCGCCAGCCACAGCCATGCCAACCGCCTTTGAACTCTGGAAAGCCGAATTACTAATTGTGGGCAATATCGTCCAGGATGGCGACAGCACCACGCCGCCCGCTGAAGCCCAGCGGCGCTTCCAGCGCTACTGCGCCATGCTCGATGCGCTGACGGGGAATGAAGGCGCGCACTACGCGCTGGCCGTTTTGCAATCCGTGCAGGCCGAGCACGATTACGGCGCCTACCAGACGGCCAACCGCGCCGCCTGGCGCTTCGGCGAGACCGCGTATTGCACGGCCCTGCTGCACGAATTGCCGCGCCTGATCGCCACCTTGCCCGACTGGGCCGGCGACTTTCTCGTCGGTATCGCCAACGGCGCCGGCACATCCCACGCCTCGGCCATCACCTGCTTCAACGCCCTGCTGGCCGGCGCGCCGCCCGAGTCCCATGCGCTGGTCGCGGCCTTTATTGCCGAGGAAGAAGACGATGGCTGGTTCGAGCATTGCCCTGGCGTGCTGGGGCATCCGTAGGGACCGCCTGCCTTTCCACTCCCTGTCCATATAACTACTTGAGGAATATCAATGTCGGTCTACGCCATCACCATCCCCAGCTTTGCACAGATGCTGCGCTCCCTGACGACGCTGTTAACTAAAGGCGAGGAGCGCGCCCAGGCGCTGGGTTTCGATCCGCAGAACCTGCTCGATGCGCGCCTGGCGCCCGACATGCACACCCTGGCGCGGCAGGTGGAATTCACGTGTACGCAGGCGCAGGAAGCCGTGTGCCGGCTGACGCGGCAAGCGCTGCCCCGGCTCGCCACGCCCGCCAGCATGGCGGAAGCCAAGGCGCTGATCGCGCACACGCTGGACTTGCTGGCCGCCGCGGACCGCAGCGCAATCGACGACAGTGCCCAGCAGCAAGTGTCGATCCCCCTGGCTGGCGGCTTGACGTTCGACATGACGGGCCTGGAATACGCGCTCAACTGGGCCACGCCGCAATTCTATTTTCACCTGGTGACGGCCTACAACATCCTGCGCCATAACGGCGTGCCGCTTGGCAAGGCCGAGTACGTACAACATATGTTTGCCTATGCACGCCCGGCATAGCCACGAGGTAGCCGTTGCCGGCGAACGCTACGCGGGCGTCATGCCTGGCGAGGATGGCGCCGCCGGCTACCAGTTGTTCCTGCTGCCCGGCGAGGCCGATGCCCTGCCCTGGCAAGCCGCGCTGGATTGGGCCGCGGCGCGCGGCGCCTGTTTGCCGACGCGCAGCGAACTGGCCCTGCTGCACGCCAACCTGGGCCACGCCGTCCCGGATGCCTGGTACTGGTCGTCGGAAGCGGACGCCATCCTGCCACGCATGGCCTGGAGCCACGATTTCGACAACGGCACCCAGTACAACTATCGCAAGACTTATTCTGGCCGCGCCTGCGCCGTGCGCCGGGCCGAACTGCCGCCCTCGGCCGCCGCGCCCGTCCCCTTGCGGCAGGGCGAACGCTACGCCGGCCTGATCCTCGGTACGGATGGCGCACCCGATTACCACCTGCTGCTGCTGCCGGACGAGTGCGAGCCGGAATACCAGTCCTGGCAAGCCGCATCCAACTGGGCCGCCAGCCTGGGCCACAGCCTGCCCAGCCGGCGCGAGCAGACCTTGCTGTATGCGACCTTGAAAGACGCATTCCGGCCGAACTGGCACTGGTCGAGCGAGCCCGGCGACATCGAGAGCGAAAGTTGGTGCAAGGATTTCGACACGGGCGTCGCCTACCAGAACGCGCGCGAATTTGACGGCTATGCGCGCTGCGTGCGCCGCGTGCTTGCTTAGCGCTTGTATAGTGCGCGTTTGCTCAGCCGAGCTGTCCCATCAAGGAAACCCATGCTGCTATCACTCGACGATCCCATCTGGCCAACCCTGGAAGGCGGCTACCGCATGCCCTATGACGTGGCCGGGGCGCTCAAGGCCATGCAGGCGGGCGAGGACGTCTGGCATGAGCTGTGGGAAGAGCTGCACCACCAGGGCGACGTGGGCGTCGCCTCGTATGCGGCCGTGCCCCAGCTCGTCCACCTGCTGGGCGGCGCCGATTCGCGCGAGGAAGATTTCTATGCGCTCATCGCCCTGATCGAACTGGAGCGCCACCGCCCGCACAATCCACCGCTCCCGGACTGGCTGGCCGCCAGCTACCAGGCTGCCTGGGCGCAGCTGCCCGCCATCGCCGCGCGCGACCTGCAGGGCCAGCTGGACCCCGCCATGCTGGAATCCGTATTCGCCGTGCTGGCCCTGGCCAAGGGCAGCTTGCGCCTGGGCGCCCTGCTGCTGCACATGGACTCGTCCGAAGCGGATGAGTGGCTGGAAGAGCGTCTCGGCTGGTCCGAAGTCTATGGCGCAGACGTCTAGCGGCTAAAAACGCTCGTCGCGCAGCGCCGGCAGCACCAGTTCGCGCACGAACGAGGCATTCGACAGGTTCAGCAGCATGCGCACGACGGCGACGACGTCATGCACGGGGATCAGCTCGCCCTCGCCCCGCGCGGCGGCGTCCGCCAGCGGCACGGACAAGTCATCGTAGGTATTCAGATAACCGAGCTGCAGCGCCGTCACGGCGAGCCCCTGTGCACGGAAACCTTCACGCAAGGCATCGGCGATGCCGTTCAGGGCGAATTTCGAGGCGCTGAACGTCACTTCCGGACGGCCGCTCTGGCGCAGGCCGGATGTCGAGCCCGTGAGGATCAGCTGCGGCTTGCTGCTGGCCAGCAAGCGCGGCACCAGGCGCTTGAGCAGCAAAATGGTCGACGTGATGTTGGTATTGTCCATGTCGACGATGGTGTTATCCGCATCGCCGAGAAACGCGTAGTCATCGCTGAAGGCCTTTTCTTCCCATATGCCCAGGTTGTAGATCACCGCGTCCAGCGTAGCCGGCGCTTCACGCGCGATGCGTTCGACGGCCTCGGCGGGTGCGGCCAGGTCCGCCGCGATCCATTGCAGCCGTGTGTCCTGGCCGGCAGGCAAGTCGGCGGGTTGCTGGCGCGATACGCCGATGACGGCATGGCCGTCAGCGAGCAAACCGTCCACCAGCGCGCGTCCCAGGCCCCGGCTGGCGCCCACGATCATGATTTTCATGCGATGTCCTTTCCAATGAAGTCAACGCGGATGATAGCGGCGTTGTATTAAGCACAGCTGAGGCGGCTCCCCATACGCGCCGCATTTACTCACGCGGCGGAAATGCGTATGCTAGATCGGGCAATCTCCGATAACACACAAGAACGAGACACATGCCTACCTCCAACACCGCCGCAAGCAACGCCGCAAGCCGTCCCCTCACGCAACAAGACTACAAGACCCTGTCGCTGGCCGCCCTCGGCGGCGCGCTGGAGTTCTACGATTTCATCATCTTCGTCTTCTTTGCCAACGCCATCGGCCAGTTGTTCTTCCCGCCGGAAATGCCGGACTGGCTGCGTTTGCTGCAAACCTTCGGCATCTTCGCCGCCGGCTACGTCGTGCGTCCGCTGGGCGGCATCGTCATGGCCCACTTCGGCGACTTGCTCGGCCGCAAGCGCATGTTCACCCTCTCCATCCTGATGATGGCCGTGCCGACCCTGCTGATCGGCCTGCTGCCGACCTACGCCAGCATCGGCCTGGCCGCCCCGCTGCTGCTGCTCTTGATGCGCATCTTCCAGGGCGCGGCCGTGGGCGGCGAAGTGCCGGGCGCCTGGGTGTTTGTCTCCGAACACGTGCCGAGCCGCTACACGGGCTTTGCCTGCGGCGTGCTGACGGCCGGCCTGACGGTCGGCATCCTGCTCGGTTCGCTCGTGGCGACGGGATTGAATACCGTCTACACGCCGGCAGAAATCACCGAAGGCGCCTGGCGCTATCCGTTCTTGCTGGGCGGCATCTTCGGCTTTGGCGCCATGTATCTGCGCCGCTGGCTGCATGAAACCCCGGTCTTCGCGGAAATGCAGCAGCGCAAGGCGCTGGCCACGGAAATGCCTTTGAAATCCGTGCTGCGCAGCCACCGCGGCGCCGTCGTCGTGTCGATGCTGCTGACGTGGATGCTGTCGGCCGGCATCGTCGTCGTCATCCTGATGACGCCTGCCCTGCTGCAAAAGATCCACCACATCGCGCCGCGCACCACGCTGGTGGCCAATACCGTGGCGACCCTGTGCCTGGCCTTCGGCTGCATCATCGCCGGCATGCTGGCCGACCGCCTGGGCGGCAAGCGCGTGATCTTCACCGGCTCCGTGCTGCTGGCCATCAGTACCTATATCTTCTACACGACGATAGGCAGCCGCCCCGACCTGCTGCTGCCCCTGTACGCGATGACGGGCCTGTTCGTCGGCGTCGTCGGCGCCGTGCCCTACGTGCTGGTACAGGCGTTCCCGGCGCAAGTGCGCTTCTCGGGACTGTCGTTTTCCTACAACTTGTCGTACGCGATATTCGGCGGCCTGACGCCCGTGGTCGTGACCCTGATGCTGAAGAACAACGTGCTGGGCCCCGCCTATTATGTGATCGGCGTGTGCGTGATCGGCATGCTGACGGCGCTGTTCATCAAGGACCAGCGGCAGACGGTGGGACGCTAGATTCGCGCCCTGCGGCAATCACCGCAACACTATTTCCCCAGGCAGGCGCCAGGTGCGCCTGCCATCATTTCCAGGCTACAGACATGCATGCCCACCGTCCCGCACTGATCATCATCGACATGCAACAAGGCATGGCCAGCCCTGCCGCCGGAAGCCGCAACAATCCCGCCGCGGAACGCCAGATCGCCACCCTGCTGCAAGCCTGGCGCGCAGCGGACGCCACCGTCGTGCATGTGCGCCACATTTCCAGAACGCCAGGCTCGCCCTTCTGGCCCGGCCAGTCCGGCGTGGAATTCCAGGCAGCGCTGGCGCCGTTACCGGAAGAGCATGTCGTGGAGAAAAATGTGCCCGATGCCTTCATCCATTCGGGACTGGAACGCTGGCTGCGCGTGCGCAGCATCAGCAAGCTGGTCATCGTGGGCGTCAGCACCAACAATTCCGTGGAATCGAGCGCGCGCACGGCGGGCAATCTGGGCTTTGCCACGCAAGTCGTCGCCGATGCGTGCTTTGCGTTTGCTCAAATCGATTATGCGGGCACGCCAAGAACGGCGGACGAGGTGCATGCGATGGCGCTGGCCAATTTGCACGGCGAGTATGCGCAAGTGGTGACGACGGCGCAGGTGCTCGATGCGCTGTCCCGCCCTGCTCCTGCGCCAGGACGGCAGCTTGTCCGCTAAGCTGTAGCTGGCACGCGACACTTGCACTGAAAAGCAATGGCGCAGTGCCCTTTCCACATTGCAAACAGACATAAACAAGCCACAGCCACCTTCGGGTGGCTTTTTTCGCCCCGATTTTGTCGCGCTGCACCAAATTCTGAAAAGACGTTTCACATCGCGGAATTCCGAACAGCAGACTCATCAATAAATCCTCTCACTTTTTGAAAATTCATTTCATATCCTGAAAAATCATAATTAAGCCATTGAAAAACAAAGACTTAATTTAAGTTATATGTCTTATATAAGACTTGAAGATCGGCGCGAATCGGCCTACAATTTAGTCATGCAGTTTGCTTCGACAAGACGTTGTGGCGCACTCGGCGATTTTCTCAAACATAGCTTTTCTTTTAGGAGATTCACATGTCCCAATATCAAGACGACATCAAGGCTGTTGCTGGTTTGAAAGACCAACAAGGCAGCGCCTGGAACGCCATCAATCCCGAGTCCGCCGCCCGCATGCGCGCCCAGAACAAGTTCAAGACCGGCCTGGACATCGCCAAGTACACGGCGAAGATCATGCGCAACGACATGGCTGCCTACGATGCAGACCCATCGAAATACACCCAGTCGCTCGGCTGCTGGCACGGTTTCATCGGTCAGCAGAAGATGATCTCGATCAAGAAACACTTCAACAGCACCGACCGCCGCTACCTCTACCTGTCCGGCTGGATGGTCGCCGCCCTGCGCTCCGAGTTCGGCCCGCTGCCGGATCAGTCGATGCATGAAAAAACCGCCGTCTCGGCCCTGATCAAGGAACTCTACACCTTCCTGCGCCAGGCCGATGCCCGTGAACTGGGCGGCCTGTTCCGCCAGCTGGACGCGGCCCAAGGTGCTGAAAAGCAAGCCATCCAGGCCAAGATCGACGGCCACGTCACCCACGTCGTGCCCATCATCGCCGACATCGACGCCGGTTTCGGCAATGCCGAAGCAACGTATCTGCTGGCGAAACAGTTCATCGAAGCGGGCGCCTGCTGCATCCAGATCGAAAACCAGGTGTCCGACGAGAAACAATGCGGCCACCAGGACGGTAAGGTCACGGTGCCGCACGAAGACTTCCTGGCCAAGATCCGCGCCATCCGCTACGCCTTCCTGGAACTGGGCGTGGACGACGGCATCATCGTCGCCCGCACGGACTCCCTGGGCGCCGGCCTGACCAAGCAGATCGCCGTCACGAATGAGCCAGGCGATCTGGGCGACCAATACAACTCCTTCCTCGATTGCGAAGAAGTGTCGGCCGACGCGCTGGGCAATGGCGACGTCATCATCAAGCGCGAAGGCAAGCTGCTGCGTCCAAAACGCCTGCCGAGCAACCTGTTCCAGTTCCGCGCCGGTTCCGGCGAAGAGCGTTGCGTCTTGGATTGCATCACCTCGCTGCAAAACGGCGCCGACCTGCTGTGGATCGAAACGGAAAAACCGCATATCGCGCAAATCGGCGGCATGGTCAGCGAAATCCGCAAGGTCATCCCGAACGCCAAGCTCGTGTACAACAACAGCCCGTCGTTCAACTGGACCCTGAACTTCCGCCAGCAGGTGTATGACACCATGAAGGCCGACGGCAAGGACGTGTCCGCCTACGAACGCGCCCAGCTGATGAGCGTGGAATACGACCAAACGGAACTGGCGATCGCCGCCGACGAGAAGATCCGCACCTTCCAGGCCGACTCGGCCCGCGAAGCCGGCATCTTCCACCACCTGATCACCCTGCCGACCTACCACACGGCAGCCTTGTCGACCGACAACCTGGCCAAGGAATACTTCGGCGACCAGGGCATGCTGGGCTACGTGGCCGGCGTGCAGCGCAAGGAAATCCGCCAGGGCATCGCCTGCGTGAAACATCAAAACATGTCCGGCTCGGACATCGGCGACGATCACAAGGACTACTTCAGCGGCGAAGCGGCGCTCAAAGCTGCCGGTAAAGACAACACCATGAACCAGTTCTGAGCTTTTGGCTTGACGGTAGCGTGACAAAAGCCCGCTTCGGCGGGCTTTTTTGCGTCTGCGAAACAGCCCCCATCGCTGCGGCATTACCATGTCCGACAAGCAACTGACGGTACTCGCGTCCGCAATCAACACTTGATCTGCACTTTGCCGTTCAGTCCTGGCCGAACGGCATGCTTGGCCATGCTCAAGTTCATTACCAAAAGTAATCAAGTCCAGTATAATTAAATAAGAATGATTCTTATTTATAATCAACATCCTGCCCAGCGTCTCACCGCGCATACGCCATCGAGCCGCTCGTGTGCGCCGCGAGGGACGGCATCGCCGGGCATGGCAGCCGCCATGGGAGCAGCGCGCGTGACCCTGCATTATTACAACGAATTGCTTGGATTCTTCACCCGCTCCGTGTCTGACCGTCACACGGCAACCGACATCGTCC
This sequence comes from Janthinobacterium sp. C22, assembly GCF_057919405.1. Lineage (NCBI taxonomy): Bacteria > Pseudomonadati > Pseudomonadota > Betaproteobacteria > Burkholderiales > Oxalobacteraceae > Janthinobacterium > Janthinobacterium sp. C22. Next base: position 6,026,477 of record NZ_CP193659.1, read on the forward strand.
AGGAGTGCTATGCGCGGCTGATCGCCATGGAAGCGCGCGCCGCGCCGCATAACCCACGCGCCCTGCTGTATCGCATCGGCAAGAACATCGTCACCGACGGCGCCCGGCGCAAGCTGGCCGAGTCGCGCATGCTGGAAACCCTGACCCTGGTCGCCGCCGATGCCGCTCCTTCGCTGGAACGCGAAGCATGCGCGCGCCAGCAGCTGGAGCGCCTGCTGGCCCGCCTGGAAGCGATGCCGCGCAAGCGCCGCGAGGCTTTTATCCTGGTGCGCCTGTATGGCCTGACGCATGCGGAAGCGGCACGGCAGATGGCGTGCACGGAAGCCGCCATCGAAAAGCACATCGTGCGTGGCGTCATCGATTGCATCGATTTAAGCCGCCTGTTCGCTGACGCCAGGCATTGATTCTGACCCGCCATGTCTCCGCGCCAGTCCTTCGAGCACGCCCTGCTGCTGATCGCCCGCCGCCATGGCGGCGGTGCGGCTGCGGAGCTGGCTGCCGAGCAGGAACTGAGCAACTGGCGTGAGCACAGCAGCGACAACGATGCCATCTATCGCCTGGCCCTTGACGCCTGGCATGCTTCCAGTCCCGACGGGCTGCAGGATCGCATTGCGCGCCCTCTGCCTGCCGGCATTGCACGCCGCAAGATAGTCGTGGCGCTGGGCCTGCTGGGCATGGCCTCCCTGAGCGGAGCGGTGGGACGCTGGCACTGGCTGCAGCCGGTGGAGCTGGCCACACTGAACACTGGCCGCTCGCAGCTGCTGGTCCAGCGCATGGGGGACGGCAGCGAACTGCATCTGGCCGCACGCACCAGTGCCGCTGTCGCGTATTACCGCGACCGCCGCGAAGTGACGCTGAAGACCGGTGAAATCCACCTGCAAGTCAGCCGCGATGCCGCGCGGCCGTTCAGCGTGCACACCCGCTGGGGCAAGGTGACGGTGCTGGGCACCACTTTCACGGTGGCCGTGCGCGACAGCGCCATGTTCGTCGAAGTCGCGGAAGGCCATGTGGCCGTGTGGAGCGGCCAGGATAGCCACTTGCCCGCGCGCGGGCCAAGCGTCAGCCTGCGCGCGGGCCAGGCGGTTCGCATGGGCGCCGATGGCGCTGGCGCAGTGCACGCCGTGGCGGCCGCCAGCATTGGCGCCTGGAAAGATGGCTGGATGGTATTTAACCGCACGCCGCTCGGCGAAGCGATCCTGCGCTGGAACGACTACCTTGCGCGACCGTTGATGCTGGGCACGGACAAGTCTCTTGCCGGCCTCCGGCTGACGGGCAGCTTCCGTCTCGCCGAGCCCGACGTTTTCCTGCGGGTGCTGCCAACGATCCTGCCGGTCAGGCTGGGACGGTACGAGGATGGGCAAGCCATCATCCTGCCCAGGTAAATAGTAAGGCCGAGCCCCGCGCTGTAAACGGTCTGGGGCGCATTGAAAAATAATTGTCCGGTATTCAGCGAGTTCTGCGTCTTCAGCAAAACAACTTACCTCAAGGACATACCATGCCTGTGCAGCACATCCGCGGAACCCCCATCAAGCATCGCGCCGGCACCACGGCACAGCGCCAGTCTGCCCTATCGGCAACGCTGCTGGCGGCCTGCGCCATCTTCGGCAATCCTTCGTTCGCCCATGCCCAAGGCACCTCGTCCGCTGCCGCGGTGGCGGTGGAAAGGCAATTCGCCATCCCGCCCCTGCCATTGGGCCAGGCCATCAATGCGCTGGCACAGCAAGCGGGCACGGCGATCTCCGTGAACGCCGCGCTGGCAGAAGGGAAAAATGCGCCCGCCATCCAAGGCAAGATGACGCTGCAACAGGCGCTCGAGACAGCCCTGGCGGGCAGCGGCCTGGCGGCGGCCGGGAATGGCTCGGCCATGGTAATCGTGCCCGCCAGCCAGGCAACAGCGCAGATGCTGCCCGGCATCACCGTCCAGGCCGAACAGGAAACGGCCAACGAGCCCGTCTTCGGCTATATTGCCCGCCGCGCCGACACGGCCACCAAGACCGGCACGCCCATGCGCGAAATCCCGCAATCGGTCTCGGTAATCGGACGCACGGAAATCGAGGCGCGCGGCGCGCAGGACGTGATGGCCATCGTTGCCCAGACGCCCGGCATTTCCGTCAATACCTATGGTCCGGACAATCGCGGCTGGGAATATATCTCCCTGCGCGGCTTCAGCGGCAACAGCGGCAACTTCCGCGATGGCCTGTCGCAAACGCCCTTCGGCATCGTCTACCGTATGACCGAACCCTACCTGCTCGAGCGCGTGGAAGTGCTGCGCGGACCGGCCTCGGTGATGTTTGGCCAGGCCGATGCGGGCGGCATCATCAACCGTATCAGCAAGCAGCCAGGCGCCGAGCCGGCACGCGAGGTGGAGCTGCAGTACGGCAGCTTCAATCGCAAGCAGATCGGCATCGACCTGGGCGACACGTTAGCCCCAAACAGTGACTTCAGCTATCGCCTGACGGGCATGGCACTAGGCAGCGATGACCAGGACCGTTATCCGACCGGCCAGCGCATCAACCGCAAGCGCTTCGCCCTGGCACCCTCGCTGCGCTGGGCGCCCAACGCGACGACCTCGTTGACGCTACAGGCGGAGTTCCTGCGCAATGCATCCGGCGAAGATCCCTACTACGCGATCGCCGCGGACAAAAGCCTGACGCGGGTGAAGATGGGCGACCCCGCGTTCAGCCGCATCAGGCAGGACCAGAATTCCATCGGCTACCGCTTCGAACACGCGTTCAGCGACGACTGGAGCCTGCGTCAACACTTCCGCTACACGGATAACCGCGTGAAGCGCCGCGTTATCTGGGTGGACGAGCTGCAAGCCGACGAGCGCACCTATACGCGCATCGCGCGCACCTGGGACGACCAGCACCACCACACGGGGCTCGATACGCAATTGCTGGGTAAGCTGCACGGCGGCGACATCAAGCAAACCCTGCTTTTTGGCATCGACTGGAATCGTTCAAGGGGTGTCGCCAACCGCTTCATCGGCCCCACACTGGATCTTGACCTGCTCAACCCGGTCTACAACCAGCCCATCGCCATGCCGACGAAGCCATGGGCGAACTACACCCAGACGGCTGAACAGACCGGCTTGTATGGGCAAGACCAGATCAAGCTGTTCGACCGCTGGATAGTGACCCTGGGCGGCCGCCAGGATTACGCACGCAGCGTCACCGACGACCGGCTCAACGCCAGCCACACAGTCCAGAGCGACAGCGTCTTCAGCGGCCGCGCCGGGCTGAACTATCTGTTCGGAAATGGTTGGGCAAGCTACGCTGGCTACACGCAATCCTTCCTTTCCAACAACGGCGTCGACTACAACAACGATCCGTTGAAACCCAGCCGCGGCAAGCAGCTGGAGACCGGTGTGAAATACCAGCCTGACAATTCGCGCATCTTCTTTGGCGCCGCCCTGTTCGACTTGCGCAAGACCAACGTCGTCACCTATGACAACATCAGCGGCGATACCCGCCAGATCGGCAAGCAGCGCTCGCGCGGCATCGAGCTGGAAACCAAGGCCGAGCTGACCCGCGACCTGAACCTGACGGCATCGCTGACCAAGATGAACCTGAGGGTGCTGGAAAGCGCCGACCGCACCGAGGCCGGCAAGGTACCCGCCACGGAACCGCAGCAGATGGCCTCGCTCTGGCTGGACCAGACGCTGGCCAAGGGCTTCGGCATCGGCGGCGGCGTCAACTACGTCGGCCCGCGCCAGAACGACGAGGCAAACACGTCGCTGGCAGGCGGCTATACGCTCTTCACCGGCATGCTGAAATACGAGACGGTACGCTGGCAGCTCAGGCTCAACGCCAGCAACATGCTCAACAAGCGTTACTACACCATCTGCTACCACGGCGAATGTTACCTGGGCGCCGAGCGTGCGGTGACGGCAACGCTCAAATACCGGTTCTGATCGCTGGAGCGAGCCGCTTGATGAACGGCTCGCTCAGGCGCATCGGGCTTTGCGGCCTGCGATCCCCCCAGCGATACCGCTGATACCAACTCACTTACCGGCAATCGATATCGATCTCATTCTGCCCGACCTTGCTGCCTTTCCTGTAGGTAAATTCGCAAAGGCTGACACTGTCGTCCATTCTCCTCGACAGCGTTACCTCACCATGCACGCCGTAACCGCATTGCAACCACTTGCCGTCTGAATAGCGACCTTCCAGGCGATAGCTGAGCGTCGTCTCCCCTTTCTTCTTGCGCTTCCCGCTGGGCACCAGCTGCCCCTGCGCTGCGGCGCGCCATCGATCGGCGCCGCGGCACTCAGGTAGAGCGGGCTGCCGATATACGGCGTCCAGCCAGCTGGCACGGCATCCAGTTTGATTGAAGTCGCCGGCACGCTCTCCGGGCAGGCATCAGCGGCGGGCATCGCAGCCTGCGCAAACACAGGCAAGATGCAGCAGGCGAATGGCGGACCTGACCCTGGCCCTCGCAATGCCTCAGCACGTGTTCGAATGCCGGACCTGACCCTGGCCCTCGGAATGGCAGAAGTATCACCATGCACACCGTCACTGTATTGCAGCCACTTCCTGCATTTCCTCTATTTGACGATGGCAGAGCCTTAATAAATTCTTGATCATTTATTTCTCCGCAAAGTCTGGTCTGGCACAGCCGAAGATTCGGTGGCGGGCGGGGATCGGTTACAGGCTCGGAAGAAATTTATTGGAAGGCTGTGGCCGGCTGGAAGCTGGCGTCCGTTATCCCGTGTTCCGCCTCCCTGCCGCCGGGCTGATGCAAGCGCTTGACTGAAAACTCGCCGCATCGGAAAGTGTCCAAGTTTTTTCCCGAAATTTAACATGAAATATCGGCTTGACCGCCCTTGATTGGCTCTCGTCCTTCAAGATATGATGGCAAAAAAATTAATTTTGAGAAACTTACACAATCCACCGACATTTTGCTCCCGCACTTCAAAAGCTACAGCGAAATATTTTGCAACCGAGCGAGAGTCGCTCAATCAGAAACACTCAATACAAAGGATTTTCAAGCATGGCAAATGATTTGGACGAAGTAACTGGCCCGATAAATGAGCAAGGGCGCGACATCAACGTCATCAGCAAGCAAATCTCCGTCCAAGTCGGCACCGGGTCGCTCATATTTGAAATCGCCCTGTGGGCGGTCCTTCCGTTGATCGGCGGCTTGGCGCTGCTGACCGGTGCGTTGCCGCAAACGTACGGCTTGGGACTCCTGGTGCTGGGGGCACTGCCAGGCCTGGTCTTCCTCTTCATGAAGATCTCCGCCCTGGCGTATCTGCGCAAGCTGCAGCAGAAAATCCAGGCCGATGCGTCACAGATCGACAATTATCTGGAACAGCGCGTCGTCGTCCTGAACAACGTGGTTGGCCTGGTCGCAAAAGCGATCGACCTCGACAAGGACGTGATGAAGTCGGTAGCGGCTTACCGGAGCGGACACAACGCCGACGCCGAACGCAATCAGGCATCCCAGAAAATCGACGGGATTTTTTCCCGCATTAACCTGGCGTTCGAAGCCTACCCGGATCTGAAGGCACACGCCGTCATTGCCGATGCCATGCGCCAGAACAGTTATCTGCAAAAGGAAGTGACCGCCGCGCGCACGCTGTATAACGATACCGTCGGCATGTGGAACCAGGACGTCTTTGCCTGGCCGACCAAGCAAATCGTTGCGGCGCGGCAAGGTTATACCACGCGCATTCCTTTCACTGCCTCCGCCGAAACCAAGGCTGCCGCCCGGAGCGTCTTCTTTTGATCCACGACGTCCATGAACCATTGGAGCAGTATTCTTCCCATTTCAAAAATGCTCACGCCAGCAGTACGTCGGACTTTTTCGAAGACCTCGTGCGCCGTTCCGGCGTGGACGAGAACGCCAACATCGCGACGGTGCAGGAACTACGCGTGCTCGAAAAGCAGGCCGCGGGCGCCGGTTCCAGCAACAAATGGTGGCGTATCCTGCGCGGCGCCAGCATCGTCGCCGCGCTACTGGCGGCACTCTATCTCTACGCCTATTACGCATGGCCATGGCTCGTGGTTCCAGCGATTGCGCTTGCCGTCGCGATTCATACGCTCAACCGCATCATCAACGATTCCGACGCGCAATTAAAGCGGCTGCAGGAAGCCTGCGACGAGAAGCGTGCCGTGGCCTGGGGCCAGATGGTGCCGCTGAACCGCCTGTACGACTGGGATATCGTGACGAAGCTGATGCAACAAACAGTGCCTCGCATCGCATTCGACCCGTATTTCAGCAACGGCCGCATGGAAGAGCTGCGCACCAGCTTTGGCTGGTATGGCAATCTTGGTGACGACAACTCGATCGTGTTCTCGCACAGCGGCGTACTGAACGGCAACCCGTTCATTCTTGCGCGCACCTTGTCACACTCGATGGGCAGCAAGACATACCATGGCTCGCTGGCTATCAGCTGGACGGAACAGTACCGCAATTCGCAAGGCAAAACGGAAACCAGAACCCGCCACGAAACTCTGCGGGCCTCGATCGAACGTCCGATGCCCGAGTACGAGAACCAGACATTTATCGTCTACGGCAACGAAGCGGCGCCGGATCTCGTGTTCAGCCGCCACCCGTCAAAACTCTCCAGTCTGGAGGACGGCTTCTTCGACAAATGGCGGAAGAATCGCGCCATCAAGAAGCTGGAAGAAAAGTCGCGCGATGTCGACGAGGGGAATACTTTTACGGTGATGGCCAACCGCGAATTCGACGCCTTGTTCGATGCCACGGACCGCAACCATGAGGTACAGTTCCGGCTGTTGTTCACGCCGTTGGCGCAACAGGAAATGCTCAAGCTGCTCAAGGATAGTCAGACAGGTTTTGGCGACACGTTCGTATTCGAAAAAACCCGCATGATCAACGTGCTGGAGTCGGGACATATGCGCGCGACCGATATCAGCGGCGCCCCGGAGAAATTCTTTGCCTACGAACTTGCCCAGGCGCGCCTGTTTTTCAACGCCTATCACAACGATTTCTTCAAGTCGTTCTACTTTGGGATCGCCCCGCTGCTTGCCATCCCCTTGTACCAACAGCATCGCCCGCACTCGGACATCTATCAAGACACGTATTCGCACAAACCCTGTTTCTGGGAGCATGAAGCGATTGCCAATTACCACGGCGAGGCAATGTTCAAGCATCCCGAGTGCGTCACGCGAAGTATCCTGAAGACCTCCATGCAACAGGAGGCCGACGGATCGCAGAAAGTGCAGGTAACGGCCAGCGGCTTCCGCAGCGTCGCGCGAACCCACTACGTCTCCGTGAGAGGTGGAGATGGCCGCTCCCATCAAGTTCCAGTGCATTGGGACGAGTACTTCGAGGTCGAGAATAGCGCCAACATGCTGGTAAAGGAAACGGCTGCGCCAGACAACACTGCGACGGATGATGTCGCGTTGCCGCTGGCCTTTTCACAGCGTGGCATCGATGCCGGAAGGACGGTGCTGCGCCGGTCGATTGTTTCGGCGGTATTGGCTGGTTAGGGAGACTTTGCGGATTGCCGTGGCGGAAGTTGGGCGCTTTAGTATGAAATCAGAAAGCGGCGTGTCGGCGGCGTGCGGGTCCGCCAGTTGGACACGAACTGATGCGCTAGGCATCGTAGAAGCATGCTCCTTTGCAAAGCTGATTAGAACCACGAATGCGCGCCGCAGACGCGCGGGGCTGCTGCGCAGCGGCAGCAGTTGGTCAATTCGGGAAGAGCCGGGCCGGTAGGCTCGACCCTTCGAATGCACCGCGCAGGGTGAGGCAGGGAATTCGCAGGACACTGCTCGCGCCTGCGGAACGAGGTGCTCCTCTCCGCCGGACACAAAAAAGACCACACGAAGGTCGCCTTTTGCTTTTGTGTCTATGGGAGAGGGGGATTCGAATCGGTCTTAGACCCTTATAAATGCTATGTATTTGCACGTTGGGATCGCAAACGCGGCCTTAAAAGTGGTATTAATACAACAAATAGTGATCCGCGATATCGATCCCACACCAATCTCGACAACTTCAGCCACCTTGCCGGAATCGAATCACCTATAAAATGTTGGTACAAAATAGGTGAAAAGTGCCAACACACATACCAACAGAACTAATTGGTTCCTGAGCTCGGTTCCGTTTCCTTTCCGCTACGTAAAATTACTCGACTCCGCAACGAAGTAATGTGCATCATATCCCAAGAGAAATAACCATTAATATTGCTACAGAGCATTTTTTGCTTTAGTAATTCTTTTGGGTGCTTTTTTAGTACGACTCGACTCCAATACTTTGGCAGCAGAATTTACTGCAGCCTCCCATTTTTCAAAGTCTTTCGGAGCATCAACTTCAACCCGGCTATTAAAGTTGGGCGTTGGCAAAAACCAAAGCCCATAAGCACTTCTGGCTGTAAAATTCGCAATATGTTCACGAAATGCGCTATAAAGCATTCCATAACCAGTTCCTCGCACTACTTGAAAACGCCTCAAACCTTCGTCTTTCCCCCTAAAGTGCAAGTATGCGGCACCTTCAATGGTAAGCGAATATGGCAAGATGACATCATCGACTTGTTTAGATTGTCGAATCGACACTTTCAAAAATAATGTAAAGTGTCGGGGATCGTTCAACTCATCGTCAGGATAAATAAGGTCGGTCCCAAGCTCAAACTTTACTTTATTGAAATCGAAATCAATCTGAGGGAAAAAATTTTCATCTTTACTCAAGACAAAATCAGGATTGATTTCGATATCAAACCGACGAAACTCAAGACGTGAGAGTAAAAAGACACTAGGATTCATAATGTACTCAAGCATTTACACAAATAGGTTCAAAAACTCCTGATGTTTTAGGATAGTTAGTCCTTCTATTCACACCCTTCCTAAAACTACTAAGCTGCACGACATTGGAGCCTCCTGCTCCAATGTCTTCTGCATCTACAAAATAGCTAGAAACCATATCTTCATCAAAAACATATGAGAAACTCGATTCCCTTTCCCCAAAATCAATAGACAAAGGAGCACCCAAAGCATCGGCCAACATGTACAACGTATCAATTTGGATATTTTGATTTCCATTCAAAAGCCGAGAAATTCCCGCTTCTGAAATTCCCATCCGAATGGCCATATCTCGATTGAGCAATTGGTTTTGTCGCATCAATTTTCGCACCTGTTGGATCGGCTCAGCTCGGCGAACTCCAGCCCACAGGCCTTTTCTTTCCGCAACTTCTTCTGCAACGATCTCATTATTTGGTGACATTTTTTTCCTCACAAATTTCAAATTTTCCACGAGATTGAAGAATCGCCTTGATGTCATCAACACAAACATCGATTATTTCCTTCGGCGTCTTCTGATCTTTTTTATGGCAAACTGTTAATAAAAATATAGTTTTTCTTCCATTTGGCAACCCCTCCTTTAACGGGAAAAAGTACAACCGGTCTTTGTTGTTAGGCTTCAACTCCCAGACCTTGTACGTGTTACCTTCATATAGGAACGAATGTGCGATCTTACAACCAACTCCGTTTTGGTCGAACACTGCTTGATAGTCCTCTTCACAAACCGCTGGGTACAACTCACCAAGCGCTCGGAGAACAGCAGATTTCTTGCTTACATGATCAAGCTGTTTTTCAATGCTCTTAGGATATCGGCCATTAAGTTGCCCGCAATCCTTTACCACAATAGCAACATCCCACTTCTGCACTGACGGAGAAATGAGCTTCGTCCCTGGAGGGATCTTGGCCACCATTTCGAAGGCCCGCTGATGAGTAAGTTTGGCTGCTTTCATAGATTGGAATCGATCTTAACACATAAGTTAAGTTTTCTGCGCACAGACCTGCAAAAATCCTTGACATTAGCCAACCTGCCGTCACTGCGTTTTTGATGACGATTTTTGTGCATAGCTACCATCGCGATTGCGGTCGCAAAGCTGCTTGAGTTGATAGTTTAAATCGCGCATCGCATGCTCCCAAAATCAAACTTGGTGTGATCGAGTCAGATGAGAGGGGGCAGGGGCAGGTCCGCTATTTTGGACACGGACTTATGCATTGGGCGCCGTAGAAGCTGGCTCAGTCGAAACTTTAATTAGAGCCACGAACGCGCGCCGCAGGCGCGCGGGCTGCCGCGCAGCGGCAGCAGTTGGTCGATTCGGAGAGGGCCGGGCCGGTAGGCTGACCCTTCGAATCCCCGCGCACGCCCCGCAGGGGCGTGCTTCTCTCCGCCGGGCACAAAAACAAAAAGGCCACCCGAAGGTGGCCTTTTGCTTTTGTGTCTATGGCGGAGAGAGGGGGATTCACATCCTAGCTCAGAACCCACATATATCCTAGATTATGGCAATTTGAAATTTCCATGTATCCCAAAACGTCCCCCTTCTGACATATCCATCAGCTGCTTGGGAAGCTTCTGCTCTACCATTTAGCTAGACCCGCGAAGCCTGCATTTTACGCGGCTTTCACCATCGGCGTTAAAACGCCCATCCAGACGCTCAAGGAGTGGCAGAAAAAGAAGCCGGACCTATTCGTAGAGCGCGTTTATGATCAAACAGGACTGGACAGCTACGCCTTACTTAAGATTTTAGCAGTTCGCAAAAAGGCAACGAGTGGTTCAGCCGTAGCAATCTCGCCGTCCCAAAGCTCTAGCGCAGCGGCCACAATGTCGTCTCGGCATTGGGAGACGGTCGTGGTTACGCGCAATTTATGCGCATATTTGTCAAATAATTTCTGCGCTGCCCCAGATCGCCCTCTCACCTTACCATTTAAAATGCGACAAAGCTGCTCTTGAGATATCCCAATTTCTCGTGCCACTTCTTCTTGACGAAGTCCTTCCAGCCTGAAAATTTCTTTCAGTTGGAGCATATCAGAGGAGGAAAGAATTGTTGACATATTATGCGCATAATATACAATCGTACGAAGCTTTTCAACTGGGAAATTTATGCTGAACACAACTGAAAGCGCCTTCGATGCGTGGACAAAAGATTGGAGCAGTTCGGCTCCAACTACTTATCGCGGATCGGAAGAACTGGCATTTCAACGTTGGTTCAAGTTCAAGGAAGCTTTTTCGCCCAGCCTCGTGGAATCGGTTATCGACGCGATGCCGCGTCGCCCTACGCAGATTTTGGATTGTTGTGGGGGCTCAGGCACGACTGGGGTTGTCGCTCAGTTTCTTGGCATCCCCTCGACCTTAGTAGAGGTAAATCCGTTCTTAGCCGACCTGATCGAAGCGAAGCTTTCAGACTACCAAGATATCGATCTACCGTCACTCGCGTCTAGAATCCTTCGTCGTGCAGAGAAAATGGACATTGACGTTGAAAGCCTAAAAGCACGGCTTCCACCTACGTTCGTTGAACCTGGGGTGAAGAGTCGATGGATTTTTCTCAAGAAGTCATTTGCATGATTGAAGCATTCCGCCTTTCGATTAACAGCTGTGTAGATAAAACTGCTAGACGGCTGTTTAAGGTGGCTCTGGCATCAGTTTTGATTGAAGTCAGCAATGTACGAATCGATGGCAAAGGCAGGCGCTACCGCGGCAACTGGCAGTCGAGGGACGTTCAAGCAGAGGATGTGAAAGACGCTTTTGTCGAAGCAATGCAGCGTGTCATTGAAGACATTTATCGCCATGCTAGAGTGCGTCGATCAGAGTTCACTTTATTGCGCGGCGATGCACGTAAAAAATTCCACTCGTAGAGGGACCTGTCGATCTCGTACTATTCTCTCCCCTATCCTAACTCGTTTGACTACACCGATATCTACAATATTGAACTGTGGATTCTAGGATACTTGACGACTGCTGACGATAATGCTCAGCTTCGCCAGTCGACTCTACGCTCTCATGTTCAATGTGCTTGGGCGAGTAAAGGCGAAGTCTTACAAAGTTTGACTTTGGAAAAAACGCTTGAGAAATTGAATGACGTGAAAGGCGAGCTTTGGAATAAGAATTTACCTGACATGGTAAACAGCTATTTCTGCGATATGCGTACGTTGATGCAGGAATGCGAGCGAAAACTATCTCCAGACGGACAGATCGCAATGGTGGTGGGGAATTCGTCGTACGCAAACGTCCTCATTGATGTCCCAAAGATTTTAAGCGAACTTGGTCAAACGTTGAAACTGCGGGAGATCAGCAGCAGCGCCGCACGCTCAATGCGCTCTTCCACTCAACAAGGACGCGCTAGCAAAACACTGGCGGAGTCCCTCGTTGTCTTGGGCCGCTGAGTCCAGGCCATACAAGCCCTGGACTCGAATTCTAGACCATTCCTTCATGCCGTAGCGGCCGCTTTTCGGGCGGTTTTCGATGCATTGTGTACGTCAAAAACTCGGAGACGTACGTCCGTATTGGCGCATTTTGGCTTGGTCTTTTCGATTACGTCCCCGCCCTTCACTCGCCTCATATCGTAAACGCAAAGGTATGCGGACTTTCCGCCGACCTTTTTGCGGTATTGATCCGCCTGGTCTACACCATCACTGAGATGAGTCACCATGGCTGAAGCAGTCACTGCAGTGCCTGTCGATGTGTGCGAACGGACGGCCTTCAGCTCAAGAACATAACGATCAGGATCGGACGGGTCTTTACTCAATACGAGGAGATCTAAGCGCCCGATCGCTGTTGATGGTTCTGGAATTACCGAATGCTTAGTAAGCGCGGTGCGTAGGCCTACCAAAAGCAGCTTCTGAATTATCCGTTCAGCCTGCTCCTTCGGAATCCATTGCGATGCATCAATCCAAAGGTCGCTCCGGGTCTCAGCAGAGTTCAAATTTTCAACAGCAAAAACATTCAAGTGCTCGGTGAGGATTGCGTCATCCAACGTTGGACTGACACAGTTCAAATTTACAGACCAGCTGGTTCCATCAATTCCCGCCGGCAGTACTAAGAAATGACCGGTCCGCACACCAAGAACGACAGCAACTTGGTCCGCCAGTCCACTCGCGCTAATCTTGGAGCAGTTCTCCTGATGATCTGCACTAGAGCCAGGAATGCGCCACGCATTTCCAGTCGCAGACTTACTGACGAGGTAAACGCCGGGCTCGGCTACATCCTTCATACCAAATTGATAGATAGTCTCACAGCCAAGCGAGCTGCCGACGACCTGTGCGGTATCCAAAAAATCAAAACTAACGAGCCTTGGACCGCAGGTGAAGCACCGGCTCCCCAGCGATCAAAAACCTCGTGCCAGTCAAGCTCAAATGGAGCAATGTCGTTTTCATCTACAACCTGAAATGCCTTTGCGCTGATTTTGGCTAACTCAGTAAGATTCGCTCCACCCAGCGTCCCTTTGGCGCTGATGTTAGTCATAGAGCGACCTCCGCTGCCTTCGCAAGATACTGCGCGTACAGGTTCACCGCAATGTTCGTGTTCTCCTCAAAAGGAGGTTCAACAGAACTCTTTACGAAATCGACCGCATTTGCAGTGGCGTTGTAATTGTCCCATTCGCCAAAGTCAACAATGTCGCCATTCCCAAACTTGGGATCAGAAATATTTGCATCTTTCGTTTGCATGCTCTCAACGCTAATTCCTCGACGGGCTCTGCAATAGGCTTGCGCCGCACTAGTCAAAGAACTTGTTATAAGCTTCATTTCATCGGAAAGCTCGGTACATGCCTTCAAGTGGTTCAGCCCCCCAACGTAATCGCATATGAAACATGTCTCGCTCCGCCTTCGGATGCGATGACCAAATTCACAACCCGGACAAGTCGCATTCCAACTAGCCTATCAAGATCCCACATCAACTGCGGATAAAGTGGGCCACCTCGCTCCTTTAACACGGTCGGATCCAACGGTTCAATGTCGTAGCAACGCGAGACTGAATTCGCGAAGTACGCCATCAAATTGAAGTGTCGTAGTCCAATTGGACTTGCCCCTCCACGTTCGACTCCCGACAGGACTGCAAGAATCCAAAAGCGGCGAAAATTCGCGCCTTCTCCGCTAGGCGCTGTGGGCACGTTACGCATCTTCCGTCTCTAGAGTCATAATTGCCTCATCAAGACGTGCCTTGTATTCCTGTGAAAATTTATGGAGCGCAGCATTTTCTGCGGCGTATTCAAGGAGATTAAGGACTCGGTCATATCTTTCTTCCATGGGCATGCTATTCCATGTCAGTCCGACACTGCTGGACGTAGAGGATTCGGATGGCGGCGATACCAAACCAAGAAGTGCAGGGATCATCTGACTTCCATTTAGATTTGATGACGTTATTAACGTACTCTCTAGACGAGTCGCCGACTTGGCAAAGCTATTTAGCGCATGGCCAGCACGAGGGATGAAGACAGCATCCAAGCTCGCCTCTGGCGTTTCCATCACAATCGTCGCAGCGGTATCACTAGCAGCTATGGCCAAGATTCCCATGCGAAAAGCCAATTCGATGAATTCCATCTGCGATTCAGAGACCGTGTGCGCACCTTCTCGTGGAGTGCCGCTCTGTCTATACACGCCGGAAGTCATGTTGACATGAAACTCGGGGAACAGGAGCTCTATTGAGGATGACATTTGTCCAATATTTCGAGGCTCAGTGCGGTGAGTTAGTTCGCAGCGTTCTGCGAGGAAAGCTTCGATAAACACACCAAATTTTTCAATCAATTCATCCTTGAACCCTTCGACGTTTGTAGACAATGCATCTACGATCGTCTTGATCTTTACGAGAGCGTCGTTCTTTTCGTACTTATAATCTTCGACCGTTTCTGCCAATGCCTTGAGGCGTTCGCTGAAATCCTGCAGATTAGAGGGCGTGTTCTTATCCAAGTACGATCTGGCGATTCGAATTTTCGTTTTCAGGCCGTTCAACTCACCTTCGAGACGCCAGCGAGATTCCTCTGCTCCAATGAACTTCAAACTTACCTGCTTAATTTCAACGAGCAATGCCTGTTCCCCGCTGAGATATTTCTTGCGTTCTTGGGAGAGGAAATTTAGGCGCTCTTTCCCGTCAACGGATTCTTCGACGTATGGATTCGCTTCTTGGTGCGAGATATCAGCAGAACAGATAGGGCAATCTAACGACTCCTCAAGCTTCTTCCGCGCCTCAGCTAAGCGCGCTGCATCCTTATTGCCGCAGACAATGCACCCTCGCCCAGACTGAATATTCGACAGAATGAACGCACTATAGTCATCCATTTTCGGAAAAATTCCGGCGATCAACTCTTCTCGCAGAGCCCTTTCCTCTTGGAGAAGGCGTTCAGCGTCATTACGGTTTTGTTCCAACGATTGCCGAAGCGTTCGCCTCTGCTTGTCGTAGTCCGATGCCTTATTTGTTTGGTCCTCAAGTGAACGCTCAAGCTCGTTTGCCGCAGCCTGAAGCAATGCCAACTCTTCTGGCTGTGCCTTTGCGTTCTCCACTATTGCTTTGTCGAAGCGTTTTCTCTCTTTAGTAAGGATTGCCTGAATATTTCGGGCAGAGCTATCTGCAGACAACGCATTGTTTAGCGAGTCCTTGTAATTATGATCAACACTATCTGGGAAAAACAAGACACGAAATACCTCAGTCTGTGCCCCTTTGTCCCAAATCAGCGTACGACGGTCTTCTAAGAAAAATACCAAATAGCGAAGTATCAGCACGAAGTCATAAAAATCATCAAGCCCTGCCAATCGACTGATTACAGCCTTGTAGGTATCGCCTAAATCGTCGAGCCGTTGGGATTGTGGATCAGGAGGATCAACCGTAAATTCAAGTAACTCTAAGTTCTTCAACGATCTCTTTATTTCAATCGTGTGAACGCCCAAACGGAATTTTAAGGTCGCGGTGGCGCTCTTTGCTCGATCCGGCACGCGCACCGCGAAAATATCGGAATCAACAGTTCGCAAGGTTCTCTTCGAGTCACCTAACTCCTGCCCATCCCGCAAATCTTTGTCACCCGCCAGCATTCTAAAAAGAATGTTTAGAAGCGTGGTTTTCCCAACGCCATTGATGCCAACAATTACGTTCATTCCTGAAAGAAAAGAATGATTAAGCCCAGGATTTTGTTCTGTCCCTGGATACAACAAATATCCGTCAACGCGAATATGATCCAAAATTGGAAAATTTACTTTCTTCGAGGTCGGCACTGGAATTGGGACGTTCATTTCGTCTTTTCGTCGAAGTACAATTTAAAAAGCATAAAATATGGGAAAAAGGTTGGCACCCCTAGCATCGTAGCAGATACAGTAAAACACAATTCAACACTGATTGTCTGTTGCACTTTACCCGCAGCCATGTGATCGATCAAGATCGTACAGCCCAATGACAAGGTTTCATCGCAACTATGGACAAATACCAGCATTTTGTCTATGAAAATCTTTTCGCAATGGATACAGGCTTAAAGCGAAAATTCTATTTCTACTAAGCATAACTTTTCACATGGCGTCTAACGGTTCTTGCCGTAACTCTGTTCCGTTGAGCACAAAGTGCGAATAAGGCAGGAGTGAAGCTAGCTGACCGGCACCGCCAGTTAGCTAACTTCACCTATCCTGCCCCACTTCGCGCAGCGACTGAACCACTAAAATCATCGGACGCAATTTCGACCGAACCATTTTTTTGCAGGTACGAGAGCAGATTTAGCAGGAATGTATGCCGAAACTAGCACGGTAGATCTGCGGTAATACGGGGAGCCAGGGTCAGGTCTGCCTTTCGGACACGGACTGATGCATTGGCCGCCGTAAAAGCATGCTTAGTCGATACCTAATTAGAACCACGAACGCGCGCCACAGGCGCGCGGCGCTACCGCGCAGCGGTAGCAGTTGGACGATTCGGATAGAGCCGATAGGCCCACCCCTGACGTCTTACGGGGTGGGGGACTTCTAATCCAGCCACTGTTAACTCCCACTCAAGCGACTCCACGCCTAGCGTCAATGCAGCGCTGCTGCCATTGAGCGATTTCCTCTGCGTCCCAGGCGATGGACTTGGGGCCGATAGGAATCGGCGCTGGCAACACGCCTGCCTTCACCTTGCGCCAGATTGTGGCACGGGACCAGCCGGTGGCCTCGATTACTGCAGGCAAGCGGAGGAATTTTTTAGTCGTGGTCATAAGATTCTCCTTCGATTGATGAACAGCAAACAATGGAGAGTCATGCCGACTCTCCGCGATCATTCCGGCAGCGCCAAGGCTGCACTCCTTTGCAACTCTTCTGTTCCATTCGCTACGGCCCTGATACAAGTGAGCGGTCATCTCCCCAGGTAGATGGAAGTGACCTGCTCACGCCCATGCCCCATCTCCGTCGAAATCTTCAACCGCGCTGCTTGATCTGCGAGTTTTTGTGAAGCATCCAACTGTCTGGACGTCGGGCCGCCACAGGCTGGACAAAGTCGGCCAGTCAACTCGGTGTAGCGCCGCTGCGCGTACTCATGGCGCAGCCCATGCACGCCATGGATGCCAGCCTTGTCGCACTGCGCACGAAAGCGGTTCAACTGGTCCCGATAGCGCAACTGCGCCGGAATCAAGCTACCTTTGCCCGCCAGCGCCTTGGCCGCTTCCAGCACGGCGCGCTGCTGCATGGTGGCAATCGGCACCTCCCGGTATTTGCCGCCCTTGGTCCAGCTATCCCGCAGCCGCAAGACGCTCCCGCCATCAGCCCATCCCGGCTTGATCTTGATGCTTTCCTCGCGCCGTAGTCCAAACGCTGCCTGCAGCTGCAAAGACATGCGCGCATACGGATCGTTCACGCGGGCCAGCGTGTCGGCGTCCAGCACCTTCGCCTTCGATACGTTGGTGACAAACACCCGCTCCGCGATGCCGTATTCGCCGTTGGTGCGCGCGATGATGTTCTCCTTGCCGATCTTCTCGGCCCACCAGCGCAGGGCGCTCATGCGATTTTTGATCGTTCCGGTACTGACGCCATCCTGTTTCCACTTGTCGAGTAGCGCCGCCACATGCTTTGGTTTCAGACTGTCCACGCTCATATGCTGGAAGCCCCGTTCCGCCAGGTCGTTGGCGCACAGGTTTAATAGACGCTCGCGGTCGGCCTGCGTCGCAAAGCTGCCATCCCGGTTGCGGTGACACAGTTGCTTGAGCTGGTAGTTCAAGTCGCGCATGGCAAAGTCATCCCTTCGATCTTTGGTTTGCACATCGATGCTGCGTGGTGTAATTCTGTCTGGTAAGTGTTTCTGGCCACCCTCACTGCCTCGGCAGAAAAGGTTGAATCAAGGGCCTCGGGACACCACTCCCGTGTATGCGGTTGCTGTTACTGCCTGCCCGCGCCGCATGCGCGTGTGGCACCGCTGCGCGCTCCCGGAGGGAGCTGCCGCAGCGGGGACCAATCACCCAGGGTCCATGGAGTGCACATCGTGCACGGATCAACTTCAACTAATCAGCCCGTAGCGGGCAAAGGACATCGCAGGGCTTGCCTGCGATGCGGGGCGCCTGGCCTCGTCACTGAGCACCGTCACGCGGATGCTCTGTACTTGCCGCCTGGGCCTATGCCGTCGGCGGCGCGTCGTCACTGGCAGCACGCCGCCAGTAACGACGCGCGCACGCAGCCATGGCATGCGACGGTATATACGCCAGCATCGCACTCGCGGTGACGATACTGGCGACTCTGAAGCACATGCGCTGGCGGCAGCCGCGATGGCATCGCATCGCTGGCATTTCTGCTGACGGTGCGGCTTGCGGTAAAGCCATGCTGTGCTTCATACGGTGCGCTACCTCACGGGCATGCGAACCAATCGGGCAGGAGTCTTGCTCCTGTTTGAGGAAGCGCCCATCGGGCGCAATCGTCCAGGCAATCCGTCTTGCGGATTGTGGGATATGAAAACGCTGAAGGCAGCGCTTTATCGTGCCGAGATGTGCATGCTTCTGCATGGCCCAGCGATATATATCTCTAGCAGAAACTGCTAGGTATCATGGTGACGGGTGACGACCGCAACGCCTATGCCGCTAAGCATAGGGACATGCTCGATGCATGCCCTCGTGGGAGCGATTCCCACATAAGAGAACTTCATTCTATGCCTGATATCGACGTTTGCAAGTGGTTCGTTTCGTTAAGTGCGCTTTTCGTAGTACACAGAATTGCGACCGGACAAAGGCTCCGATAGCTACTGCATGTTGTCGCCCTGGCGCCGTACCCGCCGCCTTGACTCCTTCATCGCACTGACCAATTGGTCCATGCTCATACCGTTACGTAAATAGCTGGCAGCGAGCGCCGTCGCGACACCCTCCAGGTGTCGGGAAACGACCTGCAAACCGTCCTGTTCAATTTGCCGAACGGCTGCTTGCTGGATACTGTGCTGTGCGTCACTGACGGAAATGCGCTCCAATGCAGGAAATAAGGTGGTTTCGAGGTGACGGATAGCGAGCAGGGTCGCCCGCAGAACACTGGTCTGCACATGGCCCCACTCCGGCTCATCGAATATTTCGTCGATTGCAATAGGCTTTGGCAGTGGATGCAATTTTTCTCGATTGAATTCTGTGCTCGGGTCCTGCTTCCGCTCCAGCATCTGATGCGCTGCAAGCCTGTGTTCGCGGGCTTTGGCGATGGAGACTTCGGGATACCGGCCAAAAGTCAGAACGCTTTCACCACCGCCTTGCTGGCGATACTTCATGCGCCAGATCTTGCTGCCGCTGGGCTGCACTTCGATGTACAGACCAGCCCCATCGGAAAGTTTATATAATTTGTCCTTCGGAGCAGCTTGCTTGATAAGCGCATCCGTGAGGCGCAGTACATACTTAGACATGGTGCCCTCCTGTTCCGCCATCCCGGCTGAATTCACCGCTGACCAGCGTTAATCTGGGCGTCTGCGGCGGCGCTCCCTTGCCGCTGACGGCATCGATATAGTCGGCCCAATCCTGCATCATCCGGCGCCGCTCCGCCAGGAACTGGGCGCGGTCATAGGCGCTGGCCACCTTATCCTTTGGTGCATGTGCCAGTTGCCGGTCCACGACTTCATGCCGGTAGCCCAGGCGCTCCTTGATGGTGCTCATGGCCAGCGCCCGGAAGCCATGGCCGGTCATCTTGCCCTTGTATCCCATGCGTCCAAGCGCCACCAGTATCGTGTTATTGCTGATCGGCTTTTCGTGGTCGCGCTGATTCGGGAACAGATACTTGCTGCGGCCCGTGATCGCATGCAGTTCACGCAACAGCTCCAGCGCCTGGCGCGACAGGCATACGTGATGGTTGGTCATATCCGGATTGACGGTCAGCTTGCCACGCTTCATGCGTTGCCATGGAATGATCCACTCACCGCGCTCCAGGTCAATTTCACTCCAGGGTGTCTCGATCAACTCGCTGGTGCGTACAAAGCACAGCAGCATCAGACGCAGCGCAATGCGGGTCGGCGCGAACATGCGTGCTTCGTTGCGGTCCAGAATGGCCAGAAACTGCGGTAGTTCGTCGGCGTTGATAGCGGCGAAGTGTCCGGCGCGGACGGTCTTCAACACATCCTTCATATCGGAGACCAGATTACTCTCTGTGAATCCGCATTGAATCGCGTAGCTGAAAATTGACGCACATACCGCTTTCTGGCGATGGGCGATTTCGCTTGCGCCGCGCTCCTCGATCTTGCGCAGTGCAGCGATTACATCGAGGTGCTTGAGTTCATCGATGGGCCTGCGGCCAATGGCCGGGAAGATATCTGCCTCCAGCCGTTGCAGGACGTTCTTGGCGGTGCGCTCGCTCCAGGTCGGCACCTTGTTGGCGTGCCACTCGCGGGCGATCTTTTCAAATGTGTTGGCGGCGCGCTCTTTCAACAGCCGCTTGGCGTCGTCGCGATGCTTGGCCGGGTCGATCCCTTGCAGCATCAGGCGCCGCGCAGCCAAGCGCTTTTCACGCGCATCCTGCAACGTAATTTCCGGGTAAGGACCAAACGTCAGTGCGTTCTCCTTGCCGTTGGCCTGGCGAAACTTCCAGCGCCAGATGCGGGACCCGCTCGGCATGACTTCCACGAACAGGCCGCCGCCGTCGGACAGCTTGTATGGTTTTTCCTTTGGTTTGGCATTTTTGACCTGGAGTTCGGACAGCGGTACGATGAGCTTTGCCATGGTGGTCTCCTTCGCAAATGCGTCTGGAACCACTATAGGACAGTTATGCGGGAATGGTAGTCAAGGATGGGGGAATCCGGCCCGACGCATTCCCTCAAAAAAGTTGGATATCCTGAAATGCCTTGGCACATCCCGAGACGCCGAAAAACGAAAAAACCGCTTAGAATCAAGGCTCTAAGCGGTTTTTGAGGGACTTCCTGAGACGTCCTGATCTTACTTAATTACTATCCGTGGCGGAGAGAGGGGATTCGAACCCCCGATAGGCTATGAACCTATACACGCTTTCCAGGCGTGCGACTTCAACCACTCATCCACCTCTCCTGCAGGCAATGCGTCGACTTGCTCGCATTGCGTACTATTTCTCGCTTGTCGCGAAGCCGCAGATTATAGCAAAGATTCTACGGACTGCCAAAGTTATTTACCCTGGGGTAAAAGTAGCGCGGTACAGCAAGCCGGTAAGGGCTGGGGTCGGCCCCTGAATGGACCTGCGCCCCAGTGGTGCACAGGCCGATCCCGAAAGGACTGACCTTGTTAAGACGCTTCCTTCAGCTGCTCCAGAATCGCCGGGTTTTCCAGCGTCGACACGTCTTGCGTGATCGTCTCGCCCTTGGCCAGCACGCGCAGCAGGCGGCGCATGATTTTGCCGGAGCGGGTTTTTGGCAGGTTGTCGCCGAAACGGATTTCCTTCGGTTTCGCAATCGGGCCGATTTCCTTGCCGACCCAGTTGCGCAGCTCCAGGGCCAGTTTCTTCGCTTCCTCGCCTGTCGGACGCGCCTGCTTCAGCACCACGAAGGCGCAGATCGATTCGCCTGTCGTGTCGTCCGGACGGCCCACCACGGCCGCTTCGGCCACCAGCGGGTTGGCCACCAGGGCCGATTCGATTTCCATCGTGCCCATGCGGTGGCCCGATACGTTCAAGACGTCATCGATGCGGCCGGTGATGGTGAAGTAGCCCGTGTCCTTGTTGCGGATGGCACCGTCGCCTGCCAGGTACATCTTGCCGCCCAGTTCTTCCGGGAAATAGCTGGACTTGAAACGCTCTGGGTTGTTCCAGATCGTGCGGATCATCGATGGCCATGGGCGTTTTACGACCAAAATGCCGCCCTGGCCGTTCGGCACGTCCTGGCCCGCTTCGTCGACGATGGCGGCCATGATGCCCGGCAATGGCAGGGTGCAGGAACCGGGGACCATCGGCGTGGCGCCCGGCAACGGCGTGATCATGTGGCCGCCCGTTTCCGTTTGCCAGAAGGTGTCGACGATCGGGCACTTCTCGCCGCCAATATTCTTGTAGTACCACATCCACGCTTCCGGATTGATCGGCTCGCCAACCGTGCCCAGCAGGCGCAAGCTCGTCAGGTCGTAGTTGCTTGGGTGGACTTTCGGGTCGACGTCGGCTGCCTTGATCAGCGAACGGATGGCCGTTGGCGCCGTGTAGAAAATGCTGACGTTATGCTTCTTGATGGTTTCCCAGAAACGGCCCGCGTTCGGGTAGGTCGGGATGCCTTCGAACACCACTTGCGTGGCGCCCACGGCCATCGGGCCGTACGCGATGTAGCTGTGGCCCGTCACCCAGCCGATGTCGGCCGTGCACCAGAACACGTCGTCCGGCTTGATGTCGAAACTCCATTTCATCGTCAGCGCGGCCCACAGCAGGTAGCCGCCGCTCGAATGCTGCACGCCCTTCGGCGTGCCGGTGGAACCCGAGGTGTAGAGGATGAACAGTGGATGCTCGGCATCGACCCATTCCGGTTCGCATTGCGCGCTCTGGCCTTCGACCAGGTCGTGCAGCCACGTGTCGCGGCCGGCCACCATCGGCAGGTCGCTGCCTGTGCGTTGATACACGATGACGTTTTTCACGGAGTCGCAGCCGCCCAGCGCCAGCGCTTCGTCGACGATGGATTTCAATGGCAGCTTCTTGCCGCCGCGTAATTGCTCGTCGCCCGTGATGACGGCCACGGCACCCGCGTCGATGATGCGTTCCTGCAAGGATTTTGCCGAAAAGCCGCCGAACACGACGGAATGGGTGGCGCCGATGCGCGCGCAGGCTTGCATGGCGGCCACGCCTTCGACGGACATCGACATATAGATGATGACGCGGTCGCCCTTGGCGATGCCCTTGGCTTTCAGGCCGTTGGCGAACTTGCAGACCTTTTCGTGCAGTTCTTTATAGGTTGCCTTGGTAACGGTGCCGTCGTCCGCTTCGAAGATGATGGCCGTCTTGTCGCCCAGGCCATTTTCGATGTTGCGGTCCAGGCAGTTGTACGACACGTTCAGCTGGCCGTCTTCGAACCATTTGTAGAACGGGGCGTTGTCTTCATTCAAGGTGCGGGTGAACGGCTTTTTCCAGCTCAGGTTCTCGCGCGCCAGCTTGGCCCAAAAGCCTTCGTAGTCGCGTTCGGCGTCGGCCACCATGGCGCGGTAGGCGTCCATGCCGGAAATCGTTGCCTGTGCGGCAAACGCTGCCGACGGTTCAAAGACGCGCGACTCCTCCGGTCCCTGCTGTTCCGTGCCCTGCCCTTGGTTTTCTGTAGCGCTCATGCTTGTCTCCAGTGTAGTAATTGTTTGCCAACACGATAGACCCCGTGTCTTACGGACGCCTTACATGTCGCGTTTATGCAGCGTTTTACCCCTATCAAGGCTAACCATAAGCGCCTTCGGCAATGGGAGTCAAGGGGACGCCGTACAGTATTTTCACTGGGAAAATGCATGCTGCACCGAAGGTTCAATACCACTTCCTGTTTCATCAAACCTAATAATCAGGAGCAAGGCCATGCGCAGTAATCAGCAGCAAGTGTAAAATGTCGGGCATACCAAAAATTGGTATTTACTCCCCCAGGAAACCCCACATGATCGACCACCTACCACCGTCATCCAAACATACCAAGCTGCACCCGCTGTCCTCCTTCATCTTCATGTCGCGCTGGCTGCAGTTGCCGCTATACCTGGGCCTGATCCTCGCACAATGCGTGTATGTCTTCCATTTCTGGGTGGAATTGTCCGACCTGATCGGTGCCGTGTTCGGCAATGACGCGGCCCTGCAGCACGTGCTGACGGCCGTCGCCGTACCGGGTAGCGCCCTGCCGACCAAGCTCAATGAAGCCACCATCATGCTGGTGGTATTAGGCCTGATCGACGTGGTCATGATTTCGAACCTGCTGATCATGGTCATTATTGGCGGCTACGAAACCTTCGTTTCGCGCATGCACCTCGATGACCACCCAGACCAGCCGGAATGGTTGTCGCATGTGAATGCTTCCGTGCTGAAGACGAAATTGGCGATGGCCATCATCGGCATCTCGTCGATCCACCTGTTGAAGACGTTTATCAATGCCAATTCCTACAAGATGGAAGTGATCATTGCGCAAACGGTGATCCACATGGTCTTCATCATTTCGGCCATGGCCATTGCGTACACCGACCGCATCATGACCGTGACCCAGAATCAAGCAAGAGCGCCACACTAAAGAAAGAAGCCCATGACTGCCAGCGGCGGCCATGGGCTTTGTCATTTTCGATGCCGCAACCAGTAACTATTAATTAGTAAAAGTCTTACCCTTCTTATCCACCGCGAGAACACCATGACTGTCATAAAGCAAGAAGACCTGATCGAATCCGTCGCCGCAGCGTTGCAGTACATTAGCTACTACCACCCTGCTGATTACATCGAGCACCTGGCGCGCGCCTACGCGGCCGAGCAAAGCCCGGCGGCAAAAGATGCGATCGCGCAAATCCTGACCAACTCGCGCATGTGCGCGGAAGGCAAGCGTCCTATCTGCCAGGACACGGGTATCGTCAACGTCTTCCTGAAAATCGGCATGGGCGTGCGCTTCGAAGGTTTCAGCGGCACCGTCACCGACGCCGTCAATGAAGGCGTGCGCCGCGCCTACAACTTCGACGACAACAAGCTGCGCGCCTCCATCGTGGCCGATCCGCATTTCGACCGCAAGAACACCAAGGACAACACGCCAGCCGTGGTGCACATGGAACTGGTCGAAGGCAATACCGTCGACGTGAAAGTGGCAGCCAAGGGCGGCGGCTCGGAAAACAAATCGAAGATGATCATGATGAACCCGTCCGATTCGCTGGTGGACTGGGTCATGAAGACGGTGCCGACCATGGGCGCCGGCTGGTGCCCGCCTGGCATGCTGGGCATCGGCATCGGCGGCACGGCCGAAAAAGCCATGCTGATGGCCAAGGAAGTGTTGATGGAAGACATCGACATGTTTGAGCTGAAACAACGCGGCCCGCAAAATAAACTGGAAGAATTGCGCATCGAGCTGTGCGACAAGATCAACTCGCTGGGTATCGGCGCGCAAGGCCTGGGTGGCCTGACGACCGTGCTCGACGTGAAAATCATGATGCACCCGACGCACGCCGCGTCGAAGCCGGTCGCCATGATCCCGAACTGCGCCGCCACGCGCCACGGCCACTTCGTGCTGGATGGCTCCGGCCCGGCCTACATGACGCCGCCATCGCTGTCGTCGTGGCCGGAAGTGCACTGGACGCCGGACACGGAAAAATCCAAGCGCGTCGACCTGAACACCCTGACGAAGGAAGAAGTCGCTTCGTGGACGCCGGGCCAGACCTTGCTGTTGAATGGCAAGATGCTGACGGGCCGCGACGCCGCGCACAAGCGCATCCAGGACATGCTGGCCAAGGGCGAAGAATTGCCGGTCGATTTCAAGAACCGCGTGATCTA
The DNA here is from genome assembly GCF_057919405.1 of Janthinobacterium sp. C22. Taxonomy (NCBI): domain Bacteria; kingdom Pseudomonadati; phylum Pseudomonadota; class Betaproteobacteria; order Burkholderiales; family Oxalobacteraceae; genus Janthinobacterium; species Janthinobacterium sp. C22. Next base: position 6,052,033 of record NZ_CP193659.1, read on the forward strand.
CTATGTGGGTCCCGTCGACCCGGTGCGCGACGAAGCCGTCGGCCCGGCCGGTCCGACGACCGCCACGCGCATGGACAAGTTCACCGACATGATGCTGGAAAAGACGGGCCTGATCGCCATGATCGGCAAGGCCGAACGTGGCCCGGTCGCCATCGAATCGATCCAGAAGCACCAGTCGGCCTATTTGATGGCCGTGGGCGGCGCCGCCTACCTGGTGTCGAAAGCCATCAAGCACGCCAAGGTGCTGGGCTTTGCCGACATGGGCATGGAAGCGATCTACGAATTCGACGTGGTCGACATGCCGGTGACGGTGGCCGTCGATGCGAAGGGTACATCGGTGCACAACACGGGCCCGAAAGAATGGCAGGCGAAGATCGAGCAACTCAATAGCGTCAGCAAGATTCCCGTGACGGTTGCTTAAACAAGCTCTACCATAGACGCCGCGCGGCAACACCAGCGCGGCGTTTTTTTATCTTCTTCGGCTTTATATGACTTCTATTGCAAGCACTGCCCGTCCAGACGCGCCCATCGGCATTTTTGACTCCGGCGTGGGCGGCCTGTCGGTGCTGCGCCATATCCGCGCGCAGCTGCCGCAGGAAGATTTGATTTACTTTGCCGATTCCGCCTACGCCCCGTATGGCGACAAGACGGAACAGCAGGTGGTCGACCGTTCGCTGGCGATCACCGCCTTTCTATTGCAGCAAGGCGCCAAGGCACTGGTGGTGGCGTGCAACACGGCCACCATCGCCGCCATCAAGGCCCTGCGCGCGCGCTATCCCGACCTGCCCATCGTCGGCGTCGAACCAGGCTTGAAACCGGCGGCCAGCATCAGCCGCAACGGCAAGATCGCCGTGCTGGCAACGGAACGCGCCTTGCGCGGCGACAAGCTGCTGGCCCTGCGCGAGCAGGTGAGCGCCGCCACGGGCGCCACGTTCATCTTGCAGCCCTGCATAGGCCTGGCCGACCGCATCGAGCAGTGCGAACTGGGCCACGGCCCGTTGGATGCCACCAGCGCCATGCTGGAACGCTACATCGCCCCCATGCTGGAACAAGGTGTCGACACCCTGGTGCTCGGCTGCACGCACTACCCCTTCGTGCAGGACGCCATCGTGCGCACGGTACGCGCGCACACGCAGGAAACGATCACCCTGGTCGACACGGGCGACGCCGTGGCGCGCCAGCTGGCCCGTTTGCTCGACGCGGCCAGCCTGCGCCGCACCGGCAACGATGCGCCCCAGCTGCAAGGTTACACGACGGCCAAGGTCGAGTCCCTGGCGCAAGCCTTCTCCGGTTTGCTGGACTTGCAGCCGCCCGTCGCGCACCTGTCCGTGTGAGCGAAAACAGGCGTTTTCATGCAATCTTTCGATTCTATAAAAAAGACTGCATTTAGATTTGCCACTTTGCCGAGTTCTTTGTATAATTCGGCACCTGTTCAGCAAAACAGCTAAACAGGCAAGTAAGACAGTGGTGGCTGTAGCTCAGTTGGTAGAGTCCAGGATTGTGATTCCTGTTGTCGTGGGTTCGAGCCCCATCAGCCACCCCACAGAATAAGTAGGAAAATCAAAGGGTTACACGCTTCGGCTTGTAACCCTTTTTTCTTTCCGACCCACTTCGCCTTCACTTGTAACCTACTTGTAAGCCGATTCCCGGAATAATTCCGCGTCACCCCTCCAAACCCTGAGCAAAGCACATAAAATAATGCAGCCTTGACACCATGGCCTCGCCAAGTGCCTGCCGACCAATTGTTCAGGGCTGTTAACTGCCCTACTAAAATACTGCCGCCATGACCGACAAACTTACCCTTGACACCCTTGAATCCTGGCTGTGGGAGTCCGCCAACATCTTGCGCGGCTCTATCGACTCATCCGATTTCAAGAACTACATCTTCGGCCTGCTGTTCCTGAAGCGATTCAACGACGTGTTCGACGAGCGTGTGAGCCAGTTGATGGAAGCCGAAGGTTTGAACGGGCGCGAGGCCGAGGAAGAAATCGACGACAAGTACGGCCGCTTTTCGACCAATGCCCGCTGGGGCCATCTGGTGAGTCAAACCGAGAACATCGGCGAAGCGCTGGACAAGGCCTTCGCCAGCATCGAAGCGAGCAATACCGAGCTGCAATACGTGCTGACCGCCACCCAGTATGGCGACAAGCAAAAACTCAGCGATGCGGTATTGCAGCGCCTGCTGCGCCATTTCAACCAGTACAAACTGGGCAATGCCGACCTGTACAAGGCCGACATGCTGGGCGATGCCTACGAATACCTAATTAAGCAATTTGCCGACGATGCTGGCAAAAAGGGGGCGAGTTCTACACTCCCAAGGCCGTGGTGCAACTCGTGGTCGAACTGATAGACCCGCACCCTGGCCACAGCGTGTACGACCCGACCTGCGGCAGCGGCGGCATGCTGGTCGAGAGCGCGCACCACGTCGCCAGAATGCCCAACGGCACCCTGTTGGGCGGAAAACCCGATGTGCTGCTGTACGGCCAGGAAAAGAATCTCGGCACTTGGGCCATCGCCAAGTTGAATCTCTACCTGCACAATATGCGCGCCGACATTGCCCGTGGCGACACTCTGGTGGAGCCCAAGCACCGCGAAGGTGATTATCTTAAAACCTTCGACCGCGTGATTGCCAATCCACCATTCTCCGCCAAATCATGGTGGACGCCGCTAGAACTGGCCAACGAAAATGAAAACCAGAACGACGCGAAGCATGCCAAGGCCCCAAATTATAAACAAGTCAGCGACCCGTTTGGCCGCTTCGTCTACGGCATTCCGCCACGGGGCTATGCCGACCTCGCTTTTGCACAACACATGCTGGCCAGCCTAAAAGCCGATGGCCGTATGGGCATCATACTGCCGCACGGCGTGCTGTTCCGTAGCGGCGAAGAAGGCAAAATACGCGAAGGCCTGCTGTTCGGCACCGACGCCGCCAACGGCAACCAGCCGGGTGACCTGATTGAGGCGATTGTCGGCCTGCCCTCGGCGCTGTTCTACAACACCGGTATCCCGGCTTGCGTACTGATACTCAACAAGCAAAAACCGGCAGGCCTCAAGGGCAAGGTCATCATAATCGGCGCCAGCGCCGATTATGCCGAAGGCAAGGCGCAGAACAGCCTGCGACCAGAAGATGTCGAGCGCATCGTCAGCACCCACAAAGCCGCAGTCGACCATCAGGCAGAAGTGGACAACTACTGTCGCGTGGTAGGCCTGGACGAAATCCGCAGCAACGACGGCAACCTGAATATAGTTCGCTACATCGATAATGGCGAAATCGAAGATGTCGTGGATGTGGCCGCCACCCTGGGGCAACTGGCAGCGCTGGCCGACGAAGAGGGTGAGATTGATGCTCGCTTGAGCGGATATCTGGCCGAGTTGGGTTTGCTGGAGGTTGGACAATGAGCGTAGTGGGAAAACAGAGGCATCAGAGTACAGATAGTGACTGGATTCCTAGTCAATGGAAAGCTTCTTCAATCGGTGAGGAAGTTGAATCTATAGTTGGTGGCGGAACTCCGTCGAAGGATGAGCCTAGCTATTGGGGCGGGGAAATTCCGTGGGCCAGCGTCAAAGATTTCGTCGGTAGTCGGTTGAGCAAAACAGCGGACCACATTACTCCCATTGCTATACGAGAAAGTTCGACCAGACTTATTCCAGCAGGGACATTAATTACACCGACACGTATGGCGCTTGGAAAAGTAGCGTTTTTTAGCTGCGACGTGGCCATCAATCAAGACTTAAAAGCGATATTCCCTAAACCGTGCCTTCATAAAACATTTCTTTTTTACTGGTTTCAATTAAACTCAGAGCGAATTGAAGCAGCAGGAACCGGCTCCACGGTTAAAGGAATACGGCTGGATGTGCTTCGTAATTTCAGCTTGGCACTCCCACCACTTCCAGAACAACAAAAAATTGCCGCCATCCTCACGGCAGTGGATGATAAGCTCGACGTCATTGCCAGCCAGATTGCCGCCACCAAGACTCTCAAGAAGGGGCTAATGCAGGGGCTGTTCAATCGACATTTGGACACGCAGGACGCATCTGAATGGGCTACGGTTTCTTTACATGAAGTTGCTGCTGTTCAAACCGGCGTGGCCAAGGGAAAGAAAGGACTGAAGGAGCCAGTACAGTTACCCTATCTCCGGGTAGCGAATGTGCAAGATGGCCATATTGACTTGCGTGAAGTAAAAACCATCGAAGTCGAGCCATCCCAAATTCAACGCTATGCCCTGCAAACAGGCGATGTACTCATGACTGAAGGCGGAGACTTCGACAAATTGGGGCGTGGCGATGTTTGGGGAGGACAGATTTCTCCGTGTTTGCATCAGAACCATGTTTTTGCCGTACGGCCGAATCCAGAAAAGCTTGATTCGTACTATCTGGCCGCACTGGCAGCCAGTGACTACGGACGCCAATACTTCCTATCCTGCGCCAAGCGCACCACCAACTTGGCAAGTATCAACTCCACGCAGCTAAAGGCGTTTCCGGTATTACTTCCACCACTGCCTGAGCAGAAGCGCATAGCGGAGATTATTGATGCTGTAAATAACAGAATCGCTGTTCTAGAAACCAAGAAAAAACACTACCAGACCTTAAAACGCGGCCTAATGCAAAAGTTGCTGACAGGCGAGTGGCGGGTCAAGCTCGATGACGTTGCCCTTACAGACTGAACCTGCTCCATGCCAGCTACGCCCCCTTCCATAGAGGATGCCCTGCCCACTTTGCAGCGCGAAGTACAGCGTAAGCTGGGCCGTTGCATGATTCGCCTTCAGCAATACGAACGGTCGATGAAAACTATGGTGGCGAACATGACAGTGGAAGGCCCGCCCGAACAGCTGCGCGCTATATATGAGCAGCAAGTGGCCTGCGCCCGCACCAAAACCCTCGGCACCTTGTTAGGTATGTTCACCGGCAGCTACCTAAGCGTGGCCGCATCACCAGAGCAGCCCGTGCCAGAGGATTCTGAAGCAGACGCCAAGTCACCCAATCAGGCATGGGTCCGTATGAATTTTAGTATGGCCATGTCGCCCGAGCGCCACGCACAAACCAAGCAGGCACTGGCGGAGTTGGTAGATATGCGCAATGACCTGGTGCACTGTCTGCTGGAGCGTTTTGACCTATGGCAAGAATCCGGCTGTCTTGCCGCCGATGCCCATCTGGATGCCTGCTTCGAGCAGATTGACGGCCACTTTCAGGACATGATGGCCTGGGTCGCCAGCCTGGAGCAGGCCCGAGCTATGATGGCGTCATCCATGCAGTCACAGCAGTTTGAAGATGCTTTTGTGCACGGCATCGGCCCGGACGGGGTGGTACATTGGCCCATCAGCACAATTGTCGAATGCCTGCGCAGTGCTGAACAGGTTTGTGCCGTTGATGGCTGGACGCTGCTCGATGGCGCTATTACTTTTGTTCGCCTCCGCCACGCAGACCAAACGCCAAGCAAGTATGGATGCAAGAACTGGCGACAGATTTTAAAGAAGTCGAATCAATTTGACGTCCGCACAGATACAAACCCGTTAAATGGCAGAGGCCAGACGTGGTATCGAAGCCAAAAGGAAGCCGCAATGACTCCAGAAAAAACAGCATGAGCCTGTCATCCGAAAAGACCGGCGTCGAACTCCCCGCCATCGCCTGGCTGGTCAAGCTGGGCTATACCCATTTGCCCGGCAGCAGCGTCAAGGTAGAACTGCGGCACCGCGCGCCGGTGCTGGAAGAGGTGCTGCAAGCCCGCTTGCTGGCCTTGAATCCCTGGCTGGCAACAGTACCAGGCGGCATGGAGTCGCCGCTGCTGGAGCTGCGCAAGCGGGTCAATGACGAACTACTGCCTGCCAACAAGGTCTTTTGGGAGCAGGTGGTGCACCGCTCGGAAATTCAGGTCAAGGATATCGAGGGCCGCTTGCGCAGCGTGCGCTTCTTCGATGCAAGCAACGCCGCCAACAACGTTTTCCATGTGGTCGACCAGTTTGCCGGCGCGAACGCCGATGGCAAGGTATTCCGGCCGGACCTGCTGCTGTTCGTCAACGGCCTGCCGCTGGCCATCATCGAATGCAAGGCCAGCCACCACCGGCTGGACGAAGCGCTGTCGCAACTCGATGGTTATCAGCGCAGCTTTGCGCAGCAGTTTGTATTCAACCAGGTCTGTGTCGGTCTGAACCGGCGCGAAGGCTTGTACGGCGCGATATGCACCAAGCCTGCGGCATATACCCGCTACCGCCTGCAAGCAGAGGAACGCGCGGCAGTGGCCGCCCTGCGCGGCGTAGAGCCGTCCGAGCAAGACCAACTGTTATGGGCGCTGTTTGAACCCAGCCGCTTCCTGCAACTGATTACCCATTTCATCCTGTTCGAGACCCGCGACGGCAAGACGGTAAAAAAACTGCCGCGTTACCAGCAGTGGCGCGCCGTGCGCAAAGCGGTCGCCAAGCTGTCCGGGCCAAAGCCGATTGGCGGCGTGGTCTGGCATACCCAGGGCAGTGGAAAGTCGCTGACGATGGCACTGCTGGCGCGTATGCTGCGTGCCGACAGCACTGGCTTGAACAACCCGACGGTGTTGGTACTGACCGACCGCAAGGACCTGGACAAGCAAATCTTCGACACCTTCCATGCCGTCGGCATCAAGGCGATACAGGCGGTGTCGGTCGATGGCCTGGTCAAGATGCTGTCCAATGACTACGGCAGCGTTTTTACCAGCACTGTGCAAAAATTCCAGGAAAACGATGAAGCGCTTGACCTGTCTGATATGGCGCCAGATGCTGAAATTGAGGAGTCAGGCCACAGCCGCCATAAACGTGTGCGCGATGGCAAGGATTTTTATATGGTCGAGGAACGCAATCTACACCTCGGCCAGCATAGCGACGATGGACTACCCCTGATAGCCAAGTGGGAAGAGACCCGCCGCGAGAAGGTCAACTTCCGTGTGCTGAGCAGCAAGCCCAATTTTTACGTGCTGGTCGACGAAGCCCACCGCAGCCAGTACGACTTTCTGGCGGCCTTCATGCGTGCCAGCCTGCCCAATGCCAAGTTCATCGCTTTCACTGGCACGCCGCTACTACAAGACGACAAGCACACGCTGGGCGAGTTTGGCGGCGGCGAGTACATCGATGAGTATCGTTTGCACGAAGCGGTGGCCGATGGCGCAACCCTGCCCATCAAATATCAGGATGCCTGGGTGGCACTGGCGACTTCGGCCAAGCTGGATGACGCCTTCAACGACCAGTTCGGGCAAGAATCCGAAGTGCGCCAGCTTGCGCTGAAGCGCGAACTGCTGTCGATGTGGCGCCAAGCCGGCGACCGCATGGAAAAGGTGGCTGCGCATCTGGTCGAGCATTTCATCAGCAGCGTGCAGGCCAAGGGCTTGAAGGCCATGTTGGTCTGTAACGGGCGCGACATGGCCGTGCGCTACAAAGACTTGCTCGACGCCAGCATGGCTGACCGGGCCAAAATTGGATTGCCGACCTTCGAAAGCCGGGTCGTGGTGTCCTTGAACAGCATGACGGCTGCACGCACCGGCCTCTCGGTGCAACAAGAGGCAGCCGAGTATGGTATGGACATCGACAAGCTGGAAACCATCGAGGAACGAGTAAGGGCTGAAATCAAGGCCGGCAAGCAGCCGGTGGCGCTGCCGTCCGAGCAAATCGGTAATTTTGTCGGCAAACTGTTCCCGCTGCCGTATGGCGATGAAGCCAGGGGCCGGGATGGGCAGCCGCATGCCAACAACGTCGGCCTGATTATCGTCTCGGACATGCTGCTGACGGGCTGGGATGCGCCAATAGTGGGCACCATGTATCTGGACAAGCCGTTGAAAGAGCACACGCTGTTGCAAGCGATTGCGCGGGTGAACCGTACTTTGCCGGGAAAGAATGCCGGCTACATCGTCGATTATCACGGCGTGGTGGAGCACCTCGACCATGCCCTGAAAATTTACGGCGGCGATGTCCAGCCCTCGCACGTATGGGAAGGTGTCGAGACCGAACTGCCCAAGCTGCAAGCCAACCTTGGTCGCATCCTGAAACTACTACCGAAGAAGCACGACCCGGTAACGCAGCGCGAGGACTACAAGGATGATGCAGAGCGCTTCCTCGACCCTGCCAGCCGGCTCGATGCAGTGGAAGACTTCTTGGAACTGGTGAAGCAATTCAACCGCTCCATCGACATCATCCTGCCCGACGTGCGCGGCGTGCCATTCAAACCGTATTTCACCCTGCTGGCCGAAATCCGCCTGATGCTGCGCGACAAGTTGCCCGGCGCGACTTACCGCGAACGCATCACCAAGCTGGAATCGGCTCTGTTACAACAACTGCTGGACGAGCATATCGCCGCCAGCCCTGCCAGGAGCCTGCTGGGGCGCGAAGTGTCGATTCTGGATGCCAGCGACATGGCCCGGTTGAAAAAGCTGGCCAGCGGCAGCAGCCAGGCCCTGGTAATGAAGAACCAGCTCAAGCACACCATCGTTACCGGCCGAGATAAAGACCCGGCCTTCTTCGACAAACTGGCAGAGGAACTGGATAAGCTGCTGGCAGAAGAAAAAGCCGGCCGCATTAGCCAGGCCCAGTTCCTGGAGCAGTTGGAATTGTTCGGCCAGAAAATCCGGGACAAGGACAAAACAGGCTTTGCCCATCCGGCACATTCAGCGGTGTATCACTATCTGGCGGCATTGCTGGCCGAGGATACCGCAAGGGTCGCCACCACCAAACTGTTCGAGGACGACGCCCTCAGCAAGACCATGGCGGCCGATAACTGGAAGCGTATGCTTGACCTGCATCCCGACCTGAAAGACCTGCTGCGTAAGTTGCTGATGCCTTTGGCCGGTTGGGAGCGCTCGGTGGCACGCGACCACGCGACGCGGATTCTGGATATCCTGTTGAAAAACTAGGGCATACATATCATGCCGCAATTTCATTATGGCCAGACCACATTCGAGTGGCAATTCCAGGTCGATGGCCGGCTCAAACGCCACTATGTGACGGTGGAGCGCGGGCGCCCGGTGCTCCTGCGTGGGCCGCTCGTCGATGCCAACGAGCAAGAAGCGCTGATACGGCGCCGGGCAAGATGGATACGCGACAAGCTGGCGCAGGTGGACATGCCTTTGAGCAGTGACGCCATCGTCACCGGCAGCCGCCTGCGCTACGCCGGGCGTAGCTACTTTACCGAGGTGCGGCACACCCCCGCTGCCAGCAAGCCCAGCTTGAGATTCACGGCGTCCCGCTTCATCATCGACCACCCTGGCGGCACCAGCATGCAGCCCGATACGCTGATGCCGCTGCTGGAGCGCTTCTACCGCGAACGTGCCAACGACAAGCTGCTGAGCCGGGTACGCCATTGGGAACGCCAGACCGGACTAAAAGCCACTGGTGCGCGCATCCGCCTCTTCCAGAGCCGATGGGCCAGTTGCGATGCAAATAACGTGCTGGAGTTTCATCCTCGGGTGATAGAGCTAGCTGCCAGCGTGCAGGACTACGTCATCGTGCATGAGCTGTGCCATACCGTACAGAAAAGCCACACCAAGGCATTCTGGAATCTGGTAGCCCAGCACATGCCAGATTGGCAGGCGCGCCATGCAGTGCTGGGACAAGCCGCTTTCGGGGATGCGATTTAAAAAGCGCCTGGGGCATGCTTAGTAAATGGCTACACTTCAGATGCCCTATCCTGCTGCCACCGGATGCGTTATTTCCCCTTTGCTGGCGGCGCATTAGACCTATTGCCGCCGGATACTTGGCCGGTATGGGTACTTGGCCAGCCACCTGCATTACCTTGGCCTGCGCCTCTGCCAGTGCCGCCAGCCCCCTTGCCGCTACCAGCACCGTTATTTCCAGTGCCACCGTTACCGCTACCTCCGCTCTTAGCCATCACAACCTCCGTCGCCGGGGAATACCGGCGTAATACAAGGTTACGCCTAACCCGCAACTACGAGCGCACGCCTTCGCCTCACTGACGGGGTACAGAACTGTACAGCCACTCGATATCGTGCTTCACTCTTGGGTGATAAATCTTGCGGCTAGTGTTCAGTACAATAATGTAAAAAATAGAATTTTTCACAAGCGTCTTTTTAAGTGGCCTATATTGGCGAGCGATACTCTTTCACATAGTAGGCGCGCAATATGGCAGGCATCCCTTCATGCTGCTCACCCGTCAAGATTGCTAAGAAACTCCTTGCACTCGACCAGTATTCTCCGCACTTTCTGCATTTGTGTGATGGTGTCTGCTGACCTCCCGCCATGTTTTAAGGCATTGCGGGCCACTGCGGCCTTACCCGCGTTCGATTTTGGCCCTGTGGATTTTTTCCACGGCTGCCATAGTTGGATTGCCGCTGATTGGCGTGCACGGTGCTCGGGTGTCCTGACGTAGCTCATGAGTCTGTCCTGATAGTTTGTTTGTCGAATTTTGTTTTTCTTCATGCCTTTGCTCAACAGCCACACCATTGTTAACTTGTTGCGGCCCGTGGGCAATATTGGCCTGCGTCACAAACGTCGCTTGTCTTGGGAATTTGAGGTCAACCAGCGCTGATATGGTCGCCCGGCTTTGTGTCTGCGCCTTCAAGGCCAGCCTCAAAACGCATTCAAGGCCCCGATAATCCTTTTGCGACGAGGCTTCGCGTGCCAGGCTGGTAAAAATAGTTTGCAACGCCATCGCCTGACTTACCAGCATCGCTTCTAAGTCGAGCAAATCGCCATTTTCTATTTCGGTAAATGTGTCTGCTAACTGATTGGCTAGAACGGTCATGTCGACATCTTTGCCTATCACATTACCTTGATAGGCATGAATCACAGCTGCGCCGTTCACCGAAGACATTAGCGCCATATGCGCATTCTTTTCGCCTTCGGTCATAGGGGGTTGCATCGTTGCTGATTTTTGGAGATTTTTAGTTGTTGCCATATTGGTCTTTCTAAGTTATGCCACCACTTGTCCTGTTAGGCGCGTTGATTGGCCCGCCGTGGCGTTTTTTGCGCTTGCCTGTGACAATTGGCAAGGCAGCAGCCGTCTAAAAACGCACTACACAGCGTACAGACCGTCACTATGGCGGTCGTGGCGGCGCCGGCCCAATATCCGCGAGTACCATGCGTACTGATGCCGCAGCAATCGCCTTGTGTATCGTCCCACTCGTTGGCTGAATGGCGACGAACTCGCCGGTGCCGGGATTCCACTCGTCCGCGCGGAGGTCGCTGTTACGCTCATGGGTGATTCGGTCGACTGGCTCGTCGGTATCATCGGCGGCGGCTGGATGGTCGGCATGTAGCGGTTCGGTATCGGCTGCGCTGGCTGCCGTGACGCATGTGCTCGCGGTCGTAGTGGCTGGCTCTGGTGGTGATGTGCTGGCGCTGGTCTGCGGCTCGTTTGGCGGTGGAAATGAAGGCGGTGAATTGACGAACCCTACACAGGATAGGGTTTGCTCATTTCCGGGCGCTGCGGAACCATCGAACCCTATAGGCTTCCTCTCGCCAAACCCTATAGGCTTTTCCTGCTTGCATGGTTTTGTCATCATGGCGACGAAGCTGCCTTTAGCTGGCGGTGTCGGCATGGTTAGGCCCAGCGCCAACAACAACGGTGCAGGGTCGTCAGCGTGCGGCGCAAGCAGCGCCAGCAGCACGGAAGCAGAAAGTCCGCTATTCGCTTCCAGCACATCAAACGAGGAATCTATCGCTTGCTTCCTTGTCGCGGCGCTGGGGCGCTTCTGTGCCGTTTGGCGGGCCAGTCCGTACCGTTGCCCTATCTGTGCGTAAAAGTCGGCTTGCATAGCTTGCAGCTTAGCGCGGCCTCCCATCAGGTCGCTGCCAACCATCCGGCCATTAACCAGCGGCAGCAGCAGGACATGGCAATGTGGCGTGGCTTCGTCGTTGTGAACGATGGCGCTGATAACCGGCGCGGCGAAGTATTGCCCCGCCCACTGGACCGACTCACTAAAAAAGCGGTCGCAGTCGATGGACGACTCAGGCGGCAGGCTAAAGATAATTTCCAGCGCCCTCACGGCATCCTTGCGCAACGTCTTTACTCCGGCTGCATCCATCAACGCTTTCGCCTCACTTGCCACAGCGGCGGCTGTGCTGTGTCCACGCAAGACGCGATTTAATTCGACTCGGGCTGGGTCAATACGACTACCTGGTGCGGCTCCAATTTCGGCCAGTATCTCGCGGCAGTTGTGACGTGCGGCCACCTCGATGATGGCCTTGCCGGTCAGCTTCTTGATTCCCAGGAATTGGGCATGCGTCATACGTGCCGCCAGGTTGTCAGTGCCAGCATTGCGACTAGCCTCACAGCATCAGCGGGCATGGTGGCAGCGATGCGCGCCAGTCGGAATAAGGCGCGCCTCATAATTTGCCCCCGGCATAACGTGTGCGCAGCCAAACATTGACGGCGCGACGAGCAGTACTCGTCAGCGAACAATCTGTGCCAGAAAATTTGAGTAACTTAGTAGAATGTGGAGTATTCTCAGCCCTCTCGAAAAGGTCCGGGTCTGCTTGATGGCGGACGGATTTTTTCATGATTCCACCCCGGCCAGGAGGGCAGCAATTGACGCCACAGGCCACAAAAGTTTATTGCCGAATTTGATCGGGCGGATGCCGAAGCAATGGCCGGTGAGGCAGTAGTTCTTGCGGATTGTTTGAACTGCCCGATTTACGGCACGGGCATATTCAGCAGTCTGAACGTAGTCCCTGCCTTCTGCAATTTCGGCAAGAGCGGGCGGGATGATAACTTTGGCTGGCATATCGCTATCCTTTTCAAGGTTCGCGCCTCTGCGTGGATTAGCAGTGCAGCACGTAGCGATTCCTATTCTTTGCCATAAAAAAACCCGCAAATCCTAGCGGGTCTACTGTATGCCTAACCGTGCTAATGTCTGCCTAATCTCGCCTTAACGTCGGCTCTTATGCCACATTTCAAGCGTTTTTTTTAATGCTTGAAGTGAATAAGTTGTCGGAGCCCCTTTATCTGTTATCCACACCACGCTACGTCCATCCTTACCCGATTCCTTCAAGAGTTCTGGCTTTTTACCGTTGTCCGCCATCTCCTTAAGACTGTTCATGATTTCCTTGGCCTCAGCACGTCGTTGGAGCACCACTTCAAGCTGCCATGCCACTTCGATAGCAACTTTACCCATTGCCCTTCTCGGCAGCTGACCCGGAATAGACCTGGTGCTTTGCATCAAATCACCAAGCGGCGCGGCCGAAGGAAATAGCAGCGAAGTTGAGCTTGCAATCGACCGAAACTTAGAATGGACCCAAGGCCGCATATCAGGGTGCTGGTCAGCCCATTGCAACAAAGCACCTGCGGTCCAGTCGTCCCGCCGCTCCGATTCGACTTGGTCGATTAACTTTTGCACTTCTGCAAAAAAAGCAATTGCATTTGTATCGATCAGAACACTTGGCCGCGTAATATGAATTCCAACCTCCGCGCCGCTCTTATGTACTGCGGGGTTCAATCCACACATGTAAAGCACACCATCGCGGGGGTTCAGGTAGGTCAACCTAGCGAAATGATCCCAATCTACAGTGTTTGAATTGTTGAAGTGGATTTCCCACACAGGCCTCTCAGTAGGCAAACCTATCCACTCAGCATCTTCGGAAATACCCTCCCACGCTGCCCCCGGCGTTACCGTAGCTGGATAATCGCACACTGGCTGCGAGTCGGTTTCATTTGGCAATCGCTGTTTCATCTGCGGTCTTTCAATACGCCTTCAAATCGACTGCCAAACCGAGCAGCTGGAAATTCCCCCTCTTTTCACTTCGTCGGGCGAGCCTGTCACTTTAATCAGGCGGCATGTACTCGATACATCTTCAGCTCCAAACCCGCTGCCTATTGTGGACTATACGTTACAGATTGAGATATTCAAGGTGCATTAGCTCACGACGTGCAAAGCCATCTGCACCGGCTCAAAGTGGATTTTCGCTTGCTCCAATATCCATGCCTCAATCTTGACGTGCCACATGCGCAGCAGGTCAAGCGGGCGGCGGCGGTAGTGCTTTTCAGCGATGGCGCTCGGTTTATGCCCCATGATTTGCGCCACCACGCCAGCCGGTGTTTCGGTCCATTCTGCCAGCGAACCAAACGAACGGCGCAAGCCATGCAATGTAAGGTCCGGCAAACCGGCGGCAACCAATGCCCGCTTATGCCCAGGTGTTGGCTCCGCAAGCTGTCCATTGGCGGAAGCAGGACTTGAGAAAACCCATTCGTTACGCCTAGGCAGTGCGGCCAGCAGGTGCGCCACGTAAGGCGTTAGCGGTATTGTGCGCTCCCCTTCCACCTTGTCGCGAATAGTCATGCTTAACCACTGAAAATCCACGTCTTCCCAGCGCAGTGCTCCAAGCTCACGGCGGCGGGCTCCAGTAAGCAAAAGCGCTTGCAGGTAAGCGGATTGCACCGGATTCCCCATTTCACGAACTGCTTTAAACCATAGCGCAAGCTGTTCACGTTGTAGGCTATCACCCTCCTTGGCGTTCTTACTTGGCAGCTCATCACGCACCTGTTGCGCCTTACATGCACCAGCAGGCACCAGTCCCGCATATTCAGACTGGGAATCGCACCAATTCACGAAAACGGACAACAAGCGAAAGGACAAAGCTGCTTGTGTGGGGCGAATTCCAGCTTCCTTGGCGAGCCATTCACCTATGCGCTTGCCCGTCAAGTCAGACAATCGAACGTCCAACAATGATGCCAGCGGCCCCGGCTTGGTTTCCCCCTTACCACGGACCTTTTGCACCCCACCAACACGCACGACATTTTCATGGTCCCTTATGTGCCACTCGCTCCACCGCTTGCGGCGTGACTCGACATATAGCGGCCAGACCATGCCAAGGGTAAGTGTTTCATGCTTGTCTTGAATTTGCTTTGCCTCGGCTTTGGCATTCTTGACATCACGCTCGTCTTGCTCTGCGGCCAGTTTATCGGCTCGCACCTGACGCGGGTCTTGGCCGTTGTCGATAATGGTTTGCAAACGACGCGCCTCAGCTTGAGCCGCGTCGATAGTCCACGTGTCTGGTGAGCCAATTGTTATGCGCATCGACTTTCCATTCAACTTTGACTGGAAGAAATAGGACTTGTCACCCCTCGGGGTTGCACGAAGCCCGAGGCCGGCCGCAGCTAAACTCCACATGAATGCCTGACGCTTACCAGCATCGCACTGAAAGTTAGCCACTCGGCCAACTGTGAATTTAATCTTTGCCATAACGTCACCCTGGTCCACCAACTAGTACTTGTAAGCCACTTGTAACCCTTTTCGGAGTATATCAAGCAATACCAATCAACACAACGCAAGAGAGAAATTCTCGTAAGCCATTGTTTCTTATTGATTAATTACGTTTTCCGTAAGTTAATCAACTGAAATAAACAGCTATTATTCAGGATTGTGATTCCTGTTGTCGTGGGTTCGAGCCCCATCAGCCACCCCATAGAATTAGCGGTAAATAAAAGGGTTACATGCTTCGGCTTGTAACCCTTTTTTCATTTCCGCGCTCGTGCATGAGGCAGCTGCAGCCCTCGCCTGCGCAGCAGGCCAGGCAAACGCATCGGCTAACAAAGCCAGCCTGCGCGCGGCAGTCAAACTTGATGCATACGCTTGATTTTCCGTATCCCAAAGAATACACTGGTATATGTGAAAAGCATCCATACCACCGCCACGTTCGATGACTGGTTCAGCAAGCTGAAGGATCGGAAAGTTTTTTTCCGCATTCAGGCACGTATTGATCGTGCCGAAGATGGCAACTTCGGTGATTGCAAGCCTGTCGGTGGCGGTGTTTCGGAAATGCGAATTGACTGTGGTCCCGGCTATCGCGTTTATTTTACTCAGTGCGGCATGGAAATCATTATCCTGCTCGCTGGCGGCGACAAGTCAACGCAGGCGAAAGATATCAAAACGGCGCAGCAGCTCGCGCAAGCACTCCAGGAGGTCTGATGGTACAAAAACTCAACAAATGGGATAGCGCACAGCACCTCAAAACCGAAGAGGATATCGTCGCCTACTTTGAAGCTTGCCTGGAAGAAGCTGGCGACGATGCATCCTTCATCGCCAAAGCGCTAGGCAATATTGCCAAGGCACGCGGCATGACACAACTTGCCAAAGACACGGGACTGGGACGGGAAAGTTTGTACAAGGCGCTGTCCGGCGAAGGCAACCCGAGCTTCGACACCATTTTGAAGGTGACGCATGCACTCGGCTTGCAATTTCGCGCCGCGGCGCTGAACACTTGAGCAGCCATCAGCCGGGGTAGCGGAAAGGCTACCCCGCCAGCACCGACTGCACCGTCGTCGCCAGGTCGTCCAGGCGCACGGGCTTGACGAGGAAGTGGCGGAAGCCCACGGCCAGCGCGTCGTCCATGTACATGGGCAGGCTGTGGCCCGTGACGGCGATCAGCACGGCGTTGGCCGTTTCGGGATTGTGGTGCAGGCGGCGGCCGATTTCGATGCCGCTGATGCCGGGCATCTCGATGTCGAGGTAGACGGCGTCGGGCACGCACAGCTTGACTTGCTCGACGGCCATCTGCCAGTTGCGCACCACCACCGCGTGGTGGCCCAGCGCTTCAAGCAGCATGGCCAGCGATTCGCCCACTTCCTGGTTGTCGTCGACCACCAGCAGATTCAATTTGCGCGCAGCACTTGCCGGCTGGTCGCCCTGGCGGCGTTCCACGGAGGAACTGCCTGGTGTCGTTTCAGTTGTCTGGCTCATTGTACGTTCACGTCTGACGGCTGCAAAAGCGGCAGTATACAAGAAGCACGCAGAATGCCGCCGCACCCGAGCAATGGTGCCATGCGGCAATCCAGAAGCTTCGCTGTACCGCGCCAGCAACACTTCCCGCTTTTCTCCGGGCAAAGCCTATCCTACGCAGTTTGCCCAATTGACGGATAAAATGAGAATCATTATCATTCTTATCCCCTTGCGCCGGATATCCACGCCACGATGTTGTCGCGCCGCCCGATTGCCCGCGCAACCATTGTCATTACGGAGATCCATGCATGGCTGCCACACCTGTCACACTGCCCTTTTCGCTGCGCCCGTGCGCGCTGGCCATCGCCCTCGCCTGCCTGGGCGCACCGCTTGCCGCGCAGGCGCAGGACGCCAACAGCGCCGAGAATGCCGGTCCCATCCTGGAATCGATCCAGGTCAGCAGCAACCTGCTGGGCACCAGCATGGCGGCCAGCACGAAGAATTTCGCGGGCGCGCGCACCGTGGTGCAGAAGGATGACATCGAGAACTCGGGCGCGACCAGCCTGAGCGACGTGATGCGCCGCATTCCCGGCGTGCAGATCAGCGACAACTCGGGCAGCGCCGGCAGCGCCATCTCGCTCAATATCGGCGTGCGCGGACTGGCCGGGCGCTATTCGCCGCGCAGCACGGTATTGCTCGACGGCATTCCGATGTCGGTGGCGCCCTACGGCCAGCCGCAGCTGTCGTTCGCGCCCGTCAGCCTGGCCAATGTCGAGACGGTCGACGTGGTGCGCGGCGGCGGTGCCGTGCGCTTCGGCCCGCAAAACGTGGGCGGCATCATCAATTTCAAGACGCGCCGCGTACCCACCACACAAGGCATCACGGGCGACGCCAGCGTGCGCTACAACGCGTACAGCGAAGTGGGCCACAACACGCAGGCCAGCGTGTTTGCCGGCACCCAGCTCGACAGCGGCCTGGGCCTGGCGGTGCTGTATTCCGGCATCCGCGGCAGCGACTGGCGCGTGGGCAGCGATGAGAAGGTCAACGATTTCGCCCTGAAGTTCCGCTACGATCTGAGCCCGACGGCCGAGGTGTACGGCAAGCTGTCCTACTACGACGTGACGTCGCGCACGCCGGGCGGCCTGACCGCCGCGCAATACAAGCAGGACCCGTTCCAGAACACGCGCCCGACCGATTTCTGGAGCGGCGAGCGCAAGGCCTTCGACATCGGCTACCTGAATGCCCTGTCCGACACGCAGGAATTCGAGGTGCGCGCCTATTACAACAAGAGCTCGCGCGAAAGCACCTTGATCAACGCCGGTCGCACGGGCCTGGGCCACCAGCCGCGCAACTATGAAACGACGGCCATCGAGCCGCGCTACACGCAGCGCTTTATTACCGGCAAGGTCACACAGGACGTCACCGTCGGCTACCGCTACCTGGCCGAGCGGGCCGACGAGGCCATCTACAACGTCGTCATCGCCAGCGGCGTGCGGCAGGCGCCGACGCGCTTCGCCGACAATGCCACCGATGCGCAAGCCGTGTATATCGACGACAAGATCGCCATCGACGCCTGGCGCATCACGCCGGGCGTGCGCTATGAACACATCAAGACGGAACGCTTCAACCACTTGCCGGTCGACCAGAAGATCGAGTTGCTCAACAACAAGGCCCTGCCCTCGCTGAACGTGGCCTACTTGCTCAATAACAACGTGACCCTGTTCGGCAACTACAACAGCTCGTTTGGCGCCGTGCAAAATACGCAGCTCAATGCGCAGTCGAGCAAGAACCCGCTGCAACCGGAACTGGCGAAAACAGCCGAGCTGGGCGCGCGCTGGAAGAGCGGCCAGCTGTCGGCCGAAGCGACCTTGTTCAACATCAAGTTCGACAACCAGATCCAGTCCGTGGGCAGCGGCGAGAACGTCGTCTTCTACAACGTGGGCGCCACGCATCACCGTGGCCTGGAATCGGCCATCGACTACCGCTTCGACAAGTCCGGCCCGCTGGCCGGCTTGAACGCCTACGCCACCTACACCTATACCAAAGCGACCTTGCAGGATGGCGCGAATGCGGGCAACGACGTGCCCTTCTACTCGCGCAACACGGATACCGTCGGCGCCCACTACCAGCTGGGCGCCTGGGGTGTTGATTTGTCGAGCAGCCACCAGAGCCGCCAGTTCGCCGACGAAGCCAATACCGTGACGGAAAACGCGGCCGGCAGCCTGGGCGTGATACCCGGCTTCCGTACCTGGAATACGCAAGTGAAATGGACAGTGCCGGGCCAGAAGGGCCTGGAACTGGTCGCCGGCGTCAACAACCTCGCCGACAAGCGCTACTTCACGCGCACCTCGGACGGCAACCTGGGCAAGTTGGTGGGCGCGCCGCGCATGCTCTACCTGCAGGGCCGCCTGGCGTTCTGATGCCTGCGCGCGCGGGTGCCTATCGAATCGATATGCCGCTGCGCACGGCAGCTACCTGAAAAAACCTGCATCGTTGTTGTTACGATGCAGGTTTTTTTACGTCCCGATGTCACAAAAATACCGTGACGCAAGTAACTTCAAGTTCGCGTTCGCCTTGGAGCTTCACAGCAATTCATTCACCATGGAAATTAGTTTCTATATAGACATAAATGATTTCACAATTGCAAATATTTTTAGCGCGCGCTTGTTCTGCGTGTGAGTTTTGGTGATATTCTTTAAATGTCATTTAAGAAATCAAATTATCTTTTAACCAACCAAACGAGAACCCATGAAAACGCCAGCCACCCTCCTGAAGATCGCCGCACTGGCCACCCTGGTCACCGCTGGCGCCGCCAACGCCGCGACCGAACTGGTGGTCAACGGCAGTTTCGAAAACAATGTCATCGCCTCGGCCTGGGCCCCGCTCAGCAGCGTCACCGGCTGGACTTCCTCGGCCGGCGGCAATTCGGCCTTTGAAATCCAGAAAGGCGCCACGCAAGGCGGCCAGGGCGGATTCAATCCCGTCGCCGCCAGCGGCACGCAATACCTGGAACTCAATACCGACCGGCTGACCTCCGTATCGCAAGCCATCGCCACCACGGCTGGCAGCACCTATGCACTGTCGTTCGCCTACTCGGGCCGTCCCGACACGGCTGGCGGCGCGAACAGCCTGATGAATGTCTACTGGGGTTCGACCCTGCTGACGCCAACGGCACTGGTCGGCAATACGAGCGGCGTGTGGCAAACCTACAGCCAGAACGTGACCGCGCTCGGCTCGTCGAGCCTGCTGCGCTTCGAATCGATCGGTCCCGTCTCCGTACCGACCTATGGTTCCTACCTGGACAACGTCTCGGTGATGGCTGCCGTACCGGAGCCGGAAACCTACACCATGCTGCTGCTGGGCCTGGGCTTGCTGGGTTTCATGGCACGCCGTAAGACAGCCGCCTGAGCCCGGATAGTCGCCGCGCAACAGCCGCCCCGCCATCTGGCCGGGCGGCTTTTTCATGGAAAAACTGTTGCATTATCCTAGCAAATGTTGCCAAGGAGAATTAAATTAGCGCTACAATAGCGGGGTATCAAGCAATGCCAAGCATCGCTCCGCCAGGGCCCCTACCCCGCCCTGATCATCAGCACGCATTTTTTGAACAGGATGACTGGCGCTGCCGGGCCCGATTACGCTCCCGGCACGGCCACCACACACGCACCATGTCCGCAGAAAAAACCATTACTGAAACCAGTTCCTACGGCAAGGAAACGCCCGTGGGACGTCCCGACATCGATGGCCGCGCCGGCATTTTCGTGCCCACGGCGGAATTTGACATCGAGAACACCACCACCATCCGCAAGGGCGCCGGCATTGTCGGCTTCGGCAACCTCGATGGCACCCTGACCGTATATTTTGAAGCGAACCGCTTCGACGAAAGCAATCTGCACAAATGGGAACACAAGGCGCGCAAGGCGTATGACCGCATGGTCATGGGCGCGCCCACGGTGTCGAAGGCGAAGATCGACGCACGCATGCTGGAACAGGTGGGCATCATCGACGGCATGGGCATCAATCTCAAGCATCCGGAACGCCTGACGCACTGGCTGGCGATCTCGAACGTGCCGGACACGGCGCCGGAAGAGCCGGTGCTGCGCTGGAAAAACCGCTAAGTAATCCTCAGGAAATTATTGTGAAGTTATGACGAACAGAACCGGATGCTATGCAAGGCGCCCACTGCGACGCAGTGCGAGCACTGCTAGCAGTGGGCAACGCCGCAGAGCGCCGGTTATGGAAGTCAGAAATCGCAATAATTTATTGAGGGTTACTCCGGCGGCCGGAGAGCGAGGCAGGGCGCCAGGCACGAGGTGTTGTCCTACATCGCGGCGGACATTCATCCGATGCCCAAAAGCATCAACTCAACCTATGATGAAAGCCTGACCACCCACCTCACACCACTCAGGAGTACGACATGTCCCGCCTCATCCCGATCAGCTTTGGCGCCTTGCAAATAGGTCTGGCAGCGGCGGCGATGTATATCCTGTGCTCGGCGGACGTGCTGCACCAGAGTTCGGTATATTTCCACTGATTCCGCTGCGCGGCGCTGCTTGTCATCGCCAATGAGAAAGCGCGCCAGAAAGACTACGCCCCGCGTCTAGCGGCGGCCGTGGTAACGTCCATGCCCGCCCCAGCCGCCGCGGTGTCCACCGTAGCGTCCAAAGCCAAACACGAAATCGAGCCCGATCGATACGGGCGGATTATAGTAATACGGTTGCGGTGCGTAGACGGGCGCCGGCACATACACGGGCTGCTGCACGTACACCGGCTGCTGCTGCACGTAGACGGGTTCATTCGTGTATTCCACGCGCGGCGCGCTCATCACGCGGCCCGGCTGCACCGGCTCGGACGAGACCGTATGCCATTCATAGGGATTGTAGGCCCCCTGTGGCGCGCGCGAACCGTAATACGCGGGCCCGGGCGGCGCCACGGCGCAGCCACCCAGGGCGGCCAGCGAGATTACTGCCAACAGGGTTTTCATCGCAATTCTCCTAATGTGTACTACCTTAATTAAGTACTATAAGAAATTACGCCGTGCTTTGCTGCGCTTTTACCGATTGTTACACCCCGACGCACGCCGCAACATGAAACGTGGCAATGGCGCCACAAGCAGCCCGCGCGGCATATTTCCTCAGATAAATGGAATGTCGCAGCTGTCGATGGCCTTGCCGGCCACATCGTAGCGCTGCACGCACACCTGGTAGCGCACGCCATAATCGAGCTCGACCTGCTCGACCTTGCCATACTTCAATTTCCAGCTGGGCTGCACGCGCTGCTTGCCCGCCAGTGCCGCCACGTCCTGCGGTATCGCCATCGCCGTCTGCGTCTCGCCCTGGCGCGCATCCTGGCGCCGCGCCACGTCGATGGCCACGCTCACGGCCAGGTCCACGCCGCCGTCCGCATAGCTCAGCGTCGGCGCGCCGCGCTGCGCACGCATCACGCCCCAGGCGCAAGGTTTGCCGCCGGCCTCGCATTGCTTCAATTGCGCCAGCGGGAAATATTCAGGGGCAATCTTGCCATCCTTGATAGGCCAGCTGGTGCGCACGCCGTCGCGCTTGCCCGTCAGCGGATTGTCCCAGCTCAAGCTGTTGACGACGGCGACGGTCTGCCCCGCCTGCAAGCCCACAGGCGTGCCCAGTGTAGCGCAGGCGGAAAGCAGCAAGCCGGTGGCCGCCAGGGAGGAAAGTGTCAGGATGCGCTGCATGATAAGCCTCTTGTGGTGAGAGATCCCGAAGGTATGTTTCGAGGGTAACAGAATCGGGGGCGACAGCGCCGTTGGCTGGCGCACATAACAATACGGGCGGCACCCTCGCAGGCGCCGCCCGTAGCGGACAGGCGATTGCGGGAGCCAGGCTCCCGGCAATGCGTGGATCAGTCCAGCTTCCAGGCGTAATCGACCTTGGTCCAGGTTTGCGCAGCGGCGCCATCCTTGGTGCCCGGCTTGAACTTGCATGCAGACAAAGCCTTGATGGCGGCCTTGTCCAGGTTCTTGAAGCCGCTGCTCTTCTCGATTTTCGAATCGGCAACGCTACCGTCGGCATTGACCAGGAAGGACATCGAGACGGTGCCCTGCTCTTCGTTCATCAGCGAGGCTTTCGGATAGTCGGCCTTGCAGTTCTTGGCATCGAACGACGCCGGCACCTCAGCCGCGAAGGCGGCGGAAGAAACGGACACCAGCAAGGCTGCTGCAACACTCATCAAACGTTTATTCTCAAACATGTGCTTCCCCATGATTATCAGATACGGTAATTACAATTTCCTGTGCGCTGTTGACCGCGCTTAAAACTCTTCCCATTCGTCATTGCTGCTCGCTGCCGCCGCCTTGCGCGGTGCCGCGGCGGCCGCGGGTGCGGCCGCTTCCACCTTGCGGGTCAGCGACTTGACCGGGCGCAATGCGGGCGCCGGCTTGCGTACGGCAACGGGGGCGGTGGCGACGGGGGCCGGCACATATGCCGCCGGCTTCTCTTCGCCCTCGACCAGTTTGAAGATGCTGACGACGTGGGCCAGTTCGGCCGCCTGGTCCTGCAGGCTTTGCGCCGCGGCGGCCGCCTGCTCCACCAGGGCCGCATTTTGCTGCGTCATGCCATCCATCTCGATGATCGACAGGTTGACCTGTTCGATGCCGGCGCTCTGTTCCTGGCTGGCGCTGGCGATCTCGCTCATGATGTCGGTAACGCGGCGCACGCTGTCGACCACTTCGCCCATCGTCACGCCGGCCTGGCCCACCAGGCGCGTGCCGCGTTCCGTCTTCTCGGCCGAATCGTCGATGAGGATCTTGATTTCCTTCGCGGCGCCAGCGGAGCGCTGGGCCAGGTTGCGCACTTCGGACGCCACCACGGCAAAGCCGCGGCCTTGTTCGCCGGCACGCGCCGCTTCCACGGCCGCGTTCAGCGCCAGGATATTCGTCTGGAAGGCGATGCCGTCGATCACGCCGATGATGTCGACGATTTTCTTGGCCGACTCGTTGATCGAGCTCATGGTGTCAACCACTTGCGACACCACGGAGCCGCCCTTCAGGGCCACGTCCGACGCGGTGGCGGCCAGCTTGTTGGCTTCGCGCGCATTGTCCGCATTCTGTTTCACGGTCGACGTCAGCTCTTCCATCGCGGACGCCGTTTTTTCCAGCGCGCTGGCCTGCATTTCCGTGCGCGACGACAGGTCGATATTGCCGTCGGCAATTTCACGCGATGCCGTGCCGATGGTTTCCGTACCGACGCGCACCTGGCCGACGATGCCCACCAGGCTGTTGCGCATTTCCTTCATTTCCGCCAGCAGGCTGGAATTGTCCGATGGCTGGGTGTGGATGCCGATCGACAGGTCGCCATTGGCGATGCTGCCGGCGATCGATGCCGTGTAGTCCGGCTCGCCGCCCAGCTGTTTCAGCAGGCCGCGCGTGATCACCAGTGCCGCCGCCACGCCCATCGCCACGGCCAGCACGCCGAGGATGATCATGAACAGGCGCGCGCTGTCGAAGGCCTTGCGGGCATCCGATTGCATCTGCTCATTGAGCTTGTCTTCCAGCACGGCCAGTTGCTCCAGCGCTTCCATCCATTTTTTCTGTACCGGGCGGATTTCCTTGATCATCACGCGCGTGGCGCCTTCCGCATCGTTGGCCATCCACAGTGCGGATGCCTTGGCGATGGCCGGCATGGCGGCCGCTTCGTATTCCTTGATCGAAGCGAGCAGGGTCTTTTCTTCGGCAGTCGACTCGATGGCGAATTTCTCCTCGAGCTTCTTCTGCGTTTCCTGATAAGTGCTGGTCTGCGTCTTGATACGCGCCATTTCCGGCTCCATATCGCCCGCGTCAGTCATCAGGGTGAGGATGCGCAGCGAGGTGATGCGGTCGCTGACGTTGCCACGCATATCGATCACCAGGCGGGTGACGACGTTGTTGACATTGATCACGTGATCGAGACGCTCCTGGATTTGCGCCATGCGCGCGATGCCGAGGACGGTCACGGCCACCAGCAGAACCAGTACCAGGGCGAAACCCAGGCCCAGGCGGGTACCAACCTTCATTTTTGCTAAATTCATTTCGGCTCTTCGTAAATGAAACTATTGATAAGGATTTTTGCCCGGCACGACAAGACGAAGGCTGCGGTACACCGGTATCCGCCCTTACCCATTGGTATGCTGGCGGTATCCGGCCGCACGCAGCCTGGGGTACTTCCTGGTCCTTCGCCAGTCCTGAAACTGCCAGTGACTGCGAATGCAAACTTGCTCCACACGCTGAATTTTTGACACTGATGATATGAGATCAACATCAAACATTCATATGAGAAATATTTGTCTATAATCAATTATAGGTGTAAATTTTGCCTCAAAGCAAGCAATAAGTACCTGAATAAATGGCAGATTAACTTTCTTCGGGGAAATGGCAACAACGCCGATTCTTGCCTCTTAGAAATGCCCCATCGCAGTGCGGGCGTGCGCCGAAACAGCGCATTTACAACACATGGCGTAGCCATATTGCATCGTTTTGGAGGAGGTGCTCAGAGGAAGGGGGAGGACGGACAATACCAGTACGCAGGGGCACCGGTATAGACAAGTTGGATCAGCTGTCCCAGCTGCAATGCATCACATAGGCGTGGCACTCTGTGCCGAAGACAAAGACGCTCCAGATGGCGCCCAATTGTCCGCCCAGGCTGCGCTGGCTGGACAATACCAGTTGATACCAGCGGGGCTCGCCGCCCAGCAGTTCGGCCAGTTCGCGCTCGAAACCGTCATATAAACGCACATCGAGCGGCTGGCGGTCGGCCTCGCTCATGGGACGAAACCGTTCCAGCAACCACTGGCGTGGCGTGCAGGCGATGCCGCGGCACACCACGCTCTCGAGCGGCTGCAAGGACAAGCCCTCCGGCGCGATCAGCAGCACGCGGCACAGCGCGTCGAGCGAGGCCTGCGGCGCGACGGGTCCCAGGTACTCGCAAAGAAACAAGCTGCCGTCATCCTTCAGGGCGCCGACGGCCAGCAAGTAGCCTTCGATCACGCGCGCAAGGCCGTGGCAGTCGCCGCTCATCAGGCAGGCAGCGACAGGCGCGCCGCCGCTTCCAGCAGCAAGCGGGGGTCGCCCGACGCCAGCTTCTTCGAGTCGGACAGGGTCTGGCGGAAGCCGCGCGCGCCGGGCAGGTTTTGCATCAGGCCCAGCATGTGGCGCGTGACGCTGTTCAGTTTCAAGCGCCCCGCTTCCTTCTCCAGCTGCGCGCTGATGTACGGAATCATCGCCTCGAGCACCTGCTCGCGCGTTTTCACGGGCGCGTCATCGCCGTAGTAGCGCTGGTCGAACTGCGCCATCACGTAGGGGTTGTGGTAGGCCTCGCGGCCCAGCATCACGCCGTCCAGATGCTGCAAATGCAGGTCGATCTCGTCCAGGGTCTTGATGCCGCCATTGATGATGAACTCGAACTGGGGAAAATCACGCTTCAGACGATAGGCGTAATCGTATTTCAGGGGCGGCACTTCGCGGTTTTCCTTCGGGCTCAGGCCTTTCAGGATGGCGTTACGCGCATGCACGATAAACGTCTTGCAGCCGGCATCGGCCACGGTACCGACGAAGTCGCGCACGAAGTCGTACGATTCGCTGTCGTCGATGCCGATGCGGTGCTTGACCGTGACGTCGATGTCGACCACGTCGCGCATGGCTTTCACGCAGTCGGCCACCAGTTGCGGTTCGGCCATCAGGCAGGCGCCGAACGCGCCTTTCTGCACGCGCTCGGACGGGCAGCCGCAGTTCAGGTTGACCTCGTCGTAGCCCCACTGCTGGCCCAATTTCGCGCTGGTGGCCAGGTCTGCCGGATCGCTGCCGCCCAGCTGCAGGGCCACCGGGTGCTCTTCCTCGTTGAAGCGCAGATGGCGCTCCACGTCGCCGTAGACGAGCGCGCCCGTCGTCACCATCTCTGTGTAGAGCCAGGTGTGACGCGTGATTTCGCGGTGGAACTTGCGGCAATGGCGGTCGGTCCAGTCCATCATCGGGGCGACGGACAGGCGGCGGGAAGGCAAAGAAGAGGAAGTCATGGTGTCTACAAAAAAACAGGAGCTGCAAATGACAAACCCGCTGCGCGCCTCACCGGTGACGGAAAGGCGGAGCAACGGGCTTGAGCGCGGCATGGCCCGCAGGCCATGCTCTACAACAGATTACGATTCACGCGACGCTTTTTTACGCTCGTGCTCTTTCAGGAAGCGCTTGCGCAGACGGATCGATTTCGGCGTGATTTCCACCAGTTCATCGTCCTCGATGAATTCGACCGCGTATTCCAGCGACATCTGAATTGGCGGCACCAGGCGCACCGCTTCGTCGGTACCCGACGAACGCACGTTGGTCAGCTGCTTGCCCTTGATCGGGTTGACGACCAGGTCGTTGTCGCGCGAGTGGATACCGATGACCATGCCTTCGTAGACCGGGTCATTGTGCGACACGAACATGCGGCCGCGGTCTTGCAGTTTCCAGATCGCGTAGGCAACGGCGGCGCCGTCATCTTGCGAGATCAGCACGCCGTTACGACGGCCGGCCATTTCGCCACGGGTGTTGTCGACCGGTGCGTATTCATGGAACACGTGGCTCATCAGGCCGGTACCGCGGGTCAGGGTCATGAATTCGCCCTGGAAGCCGATCAGGCCACGCGCAGGGATCAAATACTCGAGACGCACGCGGCCCTTGCCATCCGATTCCATGTTTTGCAGGTCGCCGCGACGACGGCCCAGTTCTTCCATGACGCCGCCCTGGTTGGCTTCTTCCACGTCGACCGACAGGTTTTCAAACGGCTCGTGGCGCACACCATCGACCATCTTGAACACCACGCGTGGACGCGATACGGCCAGCTCGAAGCCTTCGCGACGCATGTTTTCGATCAGGATCGTCAGGTGCAGCTCACCGCGGCCCGACACTTCGAAGATCGTGTCGTCGTCGGTCGGCGCCACGCGCAGAGCAACGTTGGCTTTCAATTCTTTTTCCAGACGGTCACGCAGTTGGCGCGAGGTCACGAACTTGCCTTCGCGGCCAGCCAGTGGCGAGTTGTTGACCATGAAGTTCATGGTCAGGGTCGGCTCGTCGACGGTCAGCATCGGCAGCGCTTCAGGCGTATCCACGGCGCACAGGGTCGAACCGATGCCGATTTCGTCGATACCGTTGATCAGGCAGATGTCGCCGGCAACGGCTTCGTCCACCAGCACGCGCTCCAGGCCCTTGAAGTTCAGCACCTGGTTGATGCGGCCCTTGATCGGGGTTGCGCCTGGGCCATTGATGACCAGCACGTCTTGACCAACTTTAACGGTACCGCGGTTGACGCGGCCAATGCCGATCTTGCCCACGTACGACGAGTAGTCCAGCGAGGTGATCTGCATTTGCAGCGGGCCTTCCGGATTGTCGTCACGTACTGGAACGTGTTCCAGGATGGCGTCGAACATCGGCTTCATGTCGCCGCCGCGCACGTCTTCGGTCAGGCCGGCATAGCCGTTCAGGCCCGAAGCGTAAACGATAGGGAAATCCAGTTGCTCGTCGGTTGCGCCCAGCTTGTCGAACAGTTCGAACGTCTGGTTGATGGCCCAGTCCGGGCGCGCGCCTGGACGGTCGATCTTGTTGACGATAACGATAGGCTTCAGACCCAGTGCCAGCGCCTTGCGCGTGACGAAACGGGTTTGCGGCATCGGGCCTTCCTGTGCATCGATCAGCAGCAGAACCGAGTCCACCATCGACAGAACACGTTCCACTTCGCCGCCGAAGTCGGCGTGGCCTGGGGTGTCGACGATATTGATGTGGGTGCCTTCGTACTCAACAGCGCAGTTCTTCGACAGAATCGTAATGCCGCGCTCCTTTTCCAGGTCGTTCGAGTCCATGACTCGGGTGTCGACCGCTTGGTTTTCACGGAAGGTGCCGGACTGGCGCAGCAGCTGATCCACCAGCGTGGTTTTGCCGTGGTCAACGTGGGCGATAATGGCGATATTACGAATTGCGCGTTTTGTATTTGACATGGTCGTAGTAGTTACTGAAAAACTGCGGAGTGCGTACAAGATGTACGAGATACCCGAATGCTAATCTATTTCCGGAACCGCGTAGTATAGCATGTTGCGTTGCAACGCTATCTAAAAATGCTGGCGGCTCCCGCAGTCGGGGACGGATTGTTTAAAAAAGCGACACTGTTTGAAGAGTGTCGCTGGGTAATATGACGTTGCTGTGACTTATTGGTGTGCAGTCGCGATCAGGCGTTCCGGCGCCAGGATGCTGTACTCCTGCAACTGGCCCGTGCCCAGCAGCTTGCTGTCGTGATACACGCGCACCCTGCCCGGTTCGGCCGGCACGATGACGTCTTCCTTGCCCAGCGCGATGCGCTGGCCGTGCAGGAAACGCTTGGCCAATTCTTCCGTCAGCTGGACGGCGGGGAAGCTCGACAACAGAGCATCGACGGGCGCCAGCAGACTCAGCGGCGCGGCATGCGCCGTCAGCTCGTCCAAGGTGACGACGCCGTCCAAGGTCAGGCTGCCCACCTGCGTGCGGCGCAAGGCGTTCAGATGACCGCCGCAGCCGAGGGCATGGCCGATGTCTTCGCCCAGCACGCGGATATACGTGCCCTTGCTGCACATCACGGACAATTTCAGGAACGGGGCTTCGTAGCCGAGGAACTCGAGCTTGTGGATGGTCACCGGGCGCGCTTCGCGCTCCAGGGTGATGCCCGCCCTTGCATACTCATATAAGGGCTTGCCGTCCCTTTTCAAGGCCGAGTACATGGGCGGCGTCTGCAGGATCGGCCCGCGGAACCGCGCCAGCACGGCTTCGATCTGCTCCGGCGTCACATTCACGTCGCGCGTTTCCAGCACTGCACCTTCCGTGTCGCCCGTATCCGTCGTCTGCCCCAGGTGCACCAGGGTTTCGTAGGTCTTGTCGGCTTCCAGCAAGTCCTGCGAGAACTTCGTCGCCTCGCCAAAGCACAGCGGCAGCAAGCCCGTGGCGAACGGATCCAGGGTGCCCGTATGGCCCGCTTTTTTCGCGTTCAGGACGCGCTTGGCCTTGATCAGGGCATCATTGCTGGACCAGCCCACAGGCTTATCGAGCAGCAAGACGCCGTCGACCAGGTCGCGCACCCGCTTGATGCCGGGCGGTTTCTTCGGACCCGCCACTGTTATTGCTCGTCCGCTTCTGGTTTGACATCCGGCTCGGCGTCGGCCGCGCGCGTGGCGTTGGCCTTGTCGATCAGGAGCGACATTTCCATGCCGCGCGAGGTCGAGCTGTCGTGCACGAAATGCAGCATCGGCAGGGTGTGGATGTGCAGGCGCTTGCCCAGCAAGCCACGGATGAAGCCGGCCGCGGCCATCAGGCCTTCGGTGGTGTTCTTGATGGCTTCCTTGCTGTCTTTCAACATCGTGAAAAACACCTTGGCATGCGCATAATCGGGGGTGATCTGTACTTCGGTGATGGTGATCATCGTACCCACGCGCGGGTCCTTCAATTCGTAGGCGATGATTTCGGCCAGATCGCGCTGGATCTGGTCAGCCACGCGCAAGCCGCGCGCCGGCATGGTTTTGCTATGTTTAGCCATGATATAAGTGCTGTCCTAAGTGCCGCAGGGCGCATGGGTCAAACGGTTGCCCGTTGACCAATGCGCCCCACGTGTTTGCGCGGAAAACGATATGTCCGCGCCATTACTTCTGTGATTACAGGGTACGAGCGATTTCCTGGACTTCGAACACTTCCAGGGTGTCGCCAACCTGGATGTCGTTGTAGTTCTTCAGCGACAGGCCGCACTCCAGACCGGCGCGAACTTCTTTCGCATCGTCCTTGAAGCGTTTCAGGGAGTCGATCTCGCCGCTCCACACCACGATGTTGTTGCGCAACAGGCGAACGGAGGAAGCACGCTTGACCACGCCATCGGTGACCAGACAGCCGGCAATCGCGCCAACCTTCGAGACCAGGATAACCTGGCGGATCTCGACCTGGCCGATGACGGTTTCGCGTTTCTCTGGTGCCAACATGCCCGACAACGCCGATTTGATCTCGTCGATCGCATCGTAAATGATGTTGTAGTAGCGAATGTCCACGCCATTCGACTCGGCCAGCTTGCGTGCCTGGGCATCAGCACGGGCGTTAAAGCCGATGATGACCGCTTTCGAGGCGACTGCCAGGTTGACGTCCGATTCCGTGATGCCGCCGACAGCGGCATGAACCACTTGTACGCGCACTTCGGAGGTCGACAGTTTCTGCAGCGAGCCAACCAGCGCTTCCTGCGAACCTTGCACGTCGGTCTTGATGATCAATGGCAAGTTTTTCACTTCGCCTTCGGCCATCTGGTCGAACATGTTTTCCAGTTTCGCGGCTTGCTGTTTCGCCAGCTTCACGTCGCGGAACTTGCCTTGACGGAACAGACCGATTTCACGCGCCTTGCGCTCGTCAGCCATGACGACGACTTCTTCACCGGCGACCGGCACTTCCGTCAGACCCTGGATTTCGACCGGAATCGAAGGACCCGCTTCAGCGATGGCTTTGCCGTTCTCGTCCAGCATGGCGCGAACACGACCATACGAAGAGCCCGCCAAGATCACGTCGCCGCGGCGCAAGGTACCCGACTGCACCAGGATCGTCGCGACAGGACCACGGCCCTTGTCCAGACGCGCCTCGACCACCAGGCCGCGCGCTGGCGCATCGACCGGTGCCGTCAGTTCCAGCACTTCGGCTTGCAGCAGCACTTGCTCCAGCAAGTCGTCGATACCCTGGCCCGTTTTGGCCGAGACCGGCACGAATGGCGATTCGCCACCGTATTCTTCCGGCACGACTTGTTCGGCGACCAGTTCCTGCGTCACGCGGTCAACGTTGCCGCCTGGTTTGTCGACCTTGTTGATCGCCACCACCAGCGGTACGCCAGCTGCTTTCGCATGGGCAATCGCTTCTTTCGTTTGCGGCATCACGCCATCGTCGGCGGCCACCACCAGAATCACGATGTCGGTTGCCTTGGCGCCACGGGCACGCATCGCGGTAAACGCTTCGTGGCCCGGGGTGTCGAGGAAGGTGATCATGCCGCGTGGCGTATCGACGTGGTAAGCGCCGATGTGCTGCGTAATGCCGCCCGCTTCGCCGGATGCCACCTTGGCGCGACGGATGTAATCAAGCAGCGAGGTCTTGCCGTGGTCGACGTGACCCATGACGGTGACCACCGGCGCGCGTGGCTTGGTTTCGAAGTGCGCGTGTTCGCCCACGTCGGCCAGCAGCGCTTCCGGATCGTCCAGTTCGGCGGCGAACGCCTTGTGGCCCATTTCTTCCACCAGAATCATGGCGGTTTCCTGGTCCAGCACCTGGTTGATCGTGCACATCTGGCCCAGTTTCATCAAATGCTTGATGACTTCGGATGCCTTGACGGACATTTTGTGTGCCAGTTCGGCCACGGTGATCGTTTCCGGTACGTGCACGTCCTTGACGACGGCTTCCGTCGGTGCCTGGAAGTTCGATTCACGGTCGTCATGGTGCGTCGGGCGACGGCCCTTCGCGCCACCGCGCCAGCTGTCACGGCCGCCTGGGCCGCTGTTGCCGCGTGGCTTAGGACCACCGGTGGTGCCGCGTTTTTTCGCGTCATCGGACCAGGTGGACGACACATTCGCCGACTTGATGGATTTCTTGTCTGCGACAGCAGGCTTCTTGTCGCCCGGCTTGTCGCCAGGTTTCTTGTCAGCAGGCTTATGCAGGGTGCCTTCCGGCGCCTTCGGCTTGACGGGAACCGGTACGGGTTCCGGTGCCTTGATGGCGCGGCGTGGCGCGTTCATCATGGCCTTGATCTGGGCGACTTCGTCGGCAACGGCCTTGCGTGCGCGCTCGGTGGCTTCCGCTTTATCGGCGGCTTCCTTGGCGGCAACAGCAGCGGCGGCGGCTTTCTTCTTCGCTTCTTCGGCGGCGGCGGCTTTTTCGCTTCGGCGGCGGCGTCGTCAACGACAGGCGCAGCAGCGCTGACAGCAGGCGCGGCGGCAGCCTTGGCGGCCGCTTTCTTCGCTTCCGCTTCAGCTTCTTTCTTCGCAGCCAATTCAGCCTGTTGCGTGGCTTTCGCCTGGGCTTCTTTTTCCGCGTCGAGTTTGGCCAGACGTTCCTGCTTTTCGCGCAGATCGGCTTCCTGGCGGGCGATCAGTTCAGCCTGTTTACGGGCTTCTTCTTCACGGCGCGCCACGTCGGCGGGATCGATCACCGGTGCGGCAGGCGCGGCCGGTTCTGCCGCGACCGGCGCAGCTTCGTCACGCTGGACGAAAGTGCGTTTCTTGCGCACTTCCACCTGGATCGTGCGCGATTTGCCGGTGGCGTCTGCTTGCTTGATCTCAGTCGTTTCCTTGCGGGTCACGGTGATTTTTTCTTTTCTGTGTCAGCCGCTGCGCCGTGTGTGCGGCGCAGATGATCCAAAAGCTTGTCCTTATCATCTTTCGACAATGGATCTGACGTCGAACTTTTCTCGACGCCGGCAGAACGCAGCTGCGTCAGCAGCAAATCTGCAGGCATCTTCAGTTCGGTGGCAAATTGGGCTACGTTGTTACTCGCCATTCAGTCCTCTTTTCTATGTGTCGCGGAGATGATAAAGATACTCAAATTAAGCCTTTGCGGATTCGGCCAGACTCCATGCCTTGGCTTGCAACGCCTTGGCACGATCGTCGTATTTCGAGTCAACCAACTTCATCTCATCGTCGGTCACATCTTTAAATTCACTTGTAATCAGTTCACGCGCACGGTCCGCAGACAAGGCCAGGATTGCGCCAAATTCGTCGTATGCCAGTGCTGCAAATGCTTCAACGGTCTTGATACCAGCCAGACCCAGCTTGCCGGCGGTGATGCGATCCATGCCTTCCAGATTCACCAACGCCTCGTCCATGCCTTCCAGACCCTCTTCCGAAGCAATCGCTTCGGTCACGAGCGCATCACGCGCACGGGTACGGAGTTCATTGACGGTATCTTCGTCAAACGATTCGATTTCCAGCATTTCGGAAATTGGCACGTAAGCGATTTCTTCCAGACTGGCGAAACCTTCTTCCACCAGAATATCGGCCACTTCCTGGTCGACATCGAGCTTTTCCATGAACAGGATGCGCACGGCAGCCGTTTCCTGGGCAGCTTTGTCAGCCGATTCTTCGGCCGTCATGATGTTGATCTTCCAGCCGGTCAGGTCCGAGGCCAGGCGCACGTTCTGGCCGGAACGGCCGATCGCGATTGCCAGGTTTTCTTCATCGACGACGACATCCATCGCGTGTTTCTCTTCGTCAACCATGATCGACGACACGTTCGCCGGCGCCAGGGCGCCGATGACGAACTGCGCCGGATCTTCCGACCACAGCACGATGTCGACGCGTTCGCCGCCCAACTCGCCGGTGACGGCCTGCACGCGCGAACCGCGCATGCCGACGCAGGTACCGATCGGGTCGATGCGCTTGTCGGCCGTGTAGACGGCGATCTTGGCGCGCACGCCGGCATCGCGGGCTGCGGATTTGATTTCCAGCATGCCTTGCTCAATTTCCGGCACTTCCAGCTCGAACAGCTTCATGATGAATTCCGGCGCGGTGCGCGACAGGATCACCTGCGGGCCGCGCATGTTGCGGTCGATGCGCAAGATGTAGGCACGCACACGGTCGCCGATACGCAGATTCTCTTTCGGGATCATCTGGTCGCGTGGCAAACGTGCTTCGATCTTGCCCGATTCGACGATGGCGTCGCCGCGTTCCATGCGCTTGATGGTGCCGGTGACGAGCGAATCGCCGCGTTCCAGGAAGTCGACCAGGATCTGTTCGCGTTCGGCGTCACGCACGCGCTGCAGGACCACCTGTTTGGTATCCTGGGCGAAACGGCGGCCGAATTCGACGGATTCGATCGGTTCTTCGATGTGGTCATCGACTTCGATATCGGGAATCTGTTCTTTTGCCTCGAAATGCAGGATCTCCTGATCCGGCAATTGCAGGCCCGCTTCATCGGGCACCACGTGCCAGCGGCGGAACGATTCGAATTCGCCCGTTTCGCGGTCGATCGAAACGCGGATGTCTACTTCACCCTCATACCGTTTCTTCGTGGCTTGCGCCAACGCGAATTCGAGGGCGCCGAAGACGACATCTTTATCGACGTTTTTTCGCGCGCCAGCGCGTCAACCAATAATAAAACTTCGCGGCTCATGCTTTGCGTCCCTTAAAAACCACCTGCGGCACCAAGCGTGCCTTATCCACATCGGCGAGCGTAAACTCCAACATCGCCGGACCATCCTTACCTTCAAATTCCAACGACAATTTATCGCCCACGGGTTCTTGCAAGATTCCCTGGAACGATTTCCGGTTGTTCGTACCCGGCATCGCCACCATCAGCTTGACGATGATTTCCTGGCCTGCGAAACGGACAAAGTCTTCCAGCTTGCGCACCGGACGATCGAGACCCGGGGAAGAAATCTCGAGGCGCTCGTAAGGAACGTTCTCTACCGTCAACACATGCGATAACTGGTGACTCACCGTGGCACAGTCTTCGACCGTGATCGGACCTTTTTCAGCGGCATCGGCGGCGCTGAAATCAATAAAGACGCGCAGCAGCCCGCGCTCGGCACGTTCGACATCAACGAGCTCATAGCCCAGACCAGTGACTGTCTTTTCAATTAATCCCAACTGCTGCAAGAAATTCTCCAGAAAAAGGCCTGTTTTCGGCATCGCGGCACTGAAACAGGGCCGGCGGCATGCAAAAAAACACGCACAAGTCATATATGGCGCCTTGCCGGCGCCATCACAAACGGTTCAACAAAAAAAATGGGCATCTGCCCATCTTCTTGTATTTCCCCAACCAGATGAAAGCACTCCCCACCAAACAACCCTGCGGAGAACTTTTATTAGGCTGCAGATTATAACCTCTTATTAACTTCGCCGCAATGCCGCACACGAGGAGCGGCCCGGCTTACAACAGTTACAAGAGCGCGCACCCGCCGCAGATCGGCGGGCGCGCAAGAAGAAACTCTTCCCGATTAACCTTTGCTGCGGCGGCGCGGCATGCCGTCCATGCCGCCACGATCCATGCCCCCACGCGGCTGGCCGCCGGAACGCGCTTGCCCACCGGCACCACCGCCGGCATTGCGGCGCGGCCCCGTGTTGGCGAAGCCGAATGCCGTTTGCAGCGGATCGGGCTGGCGCGGACCGCGCTGCGGCGCGCGGCCTTCGCCACCCGGACGGCCCTGGCCCTGGCCTGCCGCACGCGGCGGACGGCCCTGGCCTTGGCCTTGCGCGCCTTCGAACGATGCCGACGAGCGCGGCTGGCCGCCCTGGAACGGACCTTGCGGCTGGCCGCGGCCCGGACCACGCGCGTCGCCTGGACGGCCGGCGCCGCCTGGGCGGCCCTGGCCTTGCGGACGGGCAAACTGGCCGGCAGGCTGGCCACGGCGCGGCGCGACGGGGAACGGATCGGCGTTGCGGTTGCTCACATCGATGCGGTTGCCATTCGGCTCGTCATCGCGGCTGGCCTTGCGCGCTTCGCGGCCCTTGGCGGCGCCAGCGGCACGGGGATCGCCCGAAGGCGGCATTTTCTTTTCGATGCCGTAGGCGGCCAGCAGGTCGCGCACGGTGTTTTCATCCATCTCTTCCCAGCGGCCGCGCTTCAGGCCGCTCGGCAGGGTCATGGCGCCGTAGCGGGTACGGATCAGGCGCGACACGGTCAGGCCGATGGCTTCGAACATGCGGCGCACTTCGCGGTTGCGGCCTTCGCCGATCACCACGCGGTACCACTTGTTGATGCCTTCGCCGCCGCCATCGGCGATCTTCGAGAACTGCGCCATGCCGTCTTCCAGCTCGACGCCGGCCAGCAGCTTCTGGCGCATGCCCTCTTCCAGCTCGCCCAAGGTACGCACGGCGTACTCGCGGTCGATGCCGTAGCGCGGGTGCATCAGGCGGTTGGCCAGATCACCGGAGGTGGTAAACAGCAGCAGGCCTTCCGTGTTGAAGTCGAGGCGGCCAACGGCCAGCCACTTGCCGGCCTTCATGGTCGGCAGGCGGTCGAAGACGGATGGACGGCCGTCCGGGTCATTGTGGCTGACGATCTCGCCGGCCGGCTTGTGGTACACGAGCACACGCGGCGGCTTCTTGCTGACGCGGCGCTGGATCAGCTTGCCGTTGATGCGCACATGATCGCTCGGCAAGATGCGCTGGCCGATGTGGGCCGGTTCGCCATTCACGGACACGCGGCCCGAAATGATCAGATCTTCCATGTCGCGGCGCGAACCGAGACCAGCTTCGGCCAGCACCTTGTGCAGCTTCGGCGCATCGTCGTCGGACGTCAGGTCGCGGCGCACGACCGCTTTCTGCATGCGGCCCGTGCCGCCCTCTTCGCTGTCGAACGCGTCGGAGGTGACGAACGAGAAGACGGCATCAGCGTCGCTGAGCTTGCCCGGCGCAGCTTGGCGGCCCTTGCCCTTTTTACGGCTCTTGCCCGCATTCTTGCCGGCGCCCGGCACGTCGTTGCGCGGACCGCGCGGTGCGCGTGGTGCGGAAACGAGGTTGCCTTCGGCATCGAACACGTCGGCGACAGGCGCGGCAGCCGGCGCTGCGGCAGGTGCGGCATCGGCGGCCTGCGGCGCTTCGGCGCGCGGCGGCTGGCGCAGTGCGCGTTCGGCCTGCACGCCGCGCATCTGGCGCGGACCGCGGGTCGGGCGTGCTTCGGCCGGCTTGTCGGCGACGGCTTCCGGTGCTACCTCAGCGACAGCGGCAGCGGCCTTGGCGGCGGCGCGGGCGCGCGGCGGACGCGGTGCCGGGGCGGCAACCGCCTCGGCAGCCGCTTCGGCGGCGTCGGCAACGGCCTTCAGGGCCGGCTTGGCGCGGGTTTTCTTGGCCGCTGGCGCAGCTTCAGTTTCAGCAGCGACGACGACGGAGGATTCAGCAACTGAGTCGGCGGCCACGTCGGCTTTCGCGCGGCGCTTCGGCTTGGCGGCGGCGCTGTCGCCGGCAACGGCAGCAGCAGCCGCATCGGCTTCGATCTGGGCCTTGGTGCGGCGCTTGGGCTTGGCAACGATGGCTTCGTCGCTGGCGGTGACTGTCTCGGGTGTGTTCGGATTATTCATTCTTCGTTTCTTGGCTGTGCTGACCTGGCGCAGCGTCAACCGTTAGTTCTGGCGCAGGGTCGTGAGTATAGGCTTCGTCCGTGGGCGAAGCATCGGGGCCGGCATCAAGGCTTGCTGTCACATCTACATCTGTCACAGCCGTATTGCTACCTGCACCAAGCTGGGGGACAAGCTCATTGCTTGCCTTGTCAAAATTTTCCTGCAGGGCCGCTTCCAGGGCTTCAAGCCCGTTGCCCTGCATCTCGCTGATTTGCTGCAAAGGCGGCAGCTGGGACAGCGATTGCAAACCCAGATCATCCAAAAACTGCTTGGTGGTGGCCAGCAAGGCCGGCCGTCCCACCACGTCGCGGTAACCGATGGCATCGACCCAGCCACGGTCTTCCAGCATCTTGATCGTCTGCGAATTGACGGCAACGCCGCGAATCTCCTCGATATCGCCGCGCGTCACCGGCTGGCGGTAGGCGATGATGGCGAGGGTTTCCAGGGTCGCCCGCGAATACTTGGGCGGCCGCTCGGGCGTCAAACGGTCCAGATACATCTTCATTTCCGGGCGGCTTTGAAAGCGCCAGCCTGAAGCCAGACTGACGATCTCGATGCCGCGCCCTTCCCACTCCTGCCGCAACTCCTCCAGCAACTGCTTGATCGTGTCGGCACCGACGCCGACGCCGCGCACGCGACCGTTCTCGTCCGCATCGACGAACAGCTTCTTCAAGCTGTGGATCGTCAGCGATTCACGAGCGCACAGCAACGCGGTTTCGAGGACTTTTTTAGCCTCAATTGTATTCATAGCAATTCTGTGCGGATGTGTGTTGCAATTCGTATGCAGAGAAAGAAATCAAAAACGTTCATTTCAACGTAACAGAGGGCAGACATCGATGATGACGCCGTGCTGGGTTACTAGTTGAGGCTGTTTTTCCGACGCCTTGGCCGATGCGCGCAAAGCGGGATTAAAGCGGATGCAGTGAAAGTCCTGCCATCCATGGTGCTGGCCTTAATTAACCTTCACTAAGTAACCAGCAATGAAACGATCTCCGGAGCAGCTGCTTTCCTGTGGCGGCGAACCAGCCAGACGGGAAAGCGACAGTCGTCGTTTCATCCAACGATGCCAATTGTACCTGATAAAAAGCGGAAAAGCGCAAAACCGGGCAAAACACGCGTTTTACCCGGTCCTGGCACGACACATCGCCCGCTGCCCGCATCACAGGGAGGCGAGTTTCTCCGAGAGAATGGCCGATGCACCCAGGAAAGCTGGGTACTGCGCCGTGATGACGAAGGTCGGCACTTGCGACACGTAGTTGGCGAAGCGGCCCTTGCGCTCGAAGCGGGCGCGGAAACCGGAGCGGTCGAAACGCGCCCCCAGGCGCGGCACGATGCCGCCGCCGATATAGATGCCGCCCAACGCGCCCAGAGTGACGGCGACGTTGCCCGCCACGGTGCCCAGCATGCAGCAGAACGCTTCGATGACGTCGTCGCACAACTGGGATTCGCCGGCCAGCGCGCGGCGCGTGATTTCCGCCGCCGGCAAGGCTTCGGCCGGCACGCCGGCGCGGTCGGCCAGGGCGCGGTAGATCAGTTCCAGGCCGTCGCCGGAAATCAGGCGCTCGGCCGAGACGTGCTCGTATTCACGCCAGGCAAATTGCAGGATGCTCACTTCCGTTTCATTGAACGGCGCAAAGCTGACGTGGCCGCCTTCGCTTTGCAGGGCGATCCAGCCGCCGTGCGAAGGAATCAGGCCCGACACGCCCAGGCCCGTGCCGGCGCCGATCAGGCCGATGGCCGTGTTCGGTCGGGCCGTACCCGCGCCCACCTGGTGCTTCTGTTCGCTCGACAGCTGCGGCAAGGAACGCGCCAGGGCCGTGAAATCGTTGACCACGTCCAGGGTCGTGAAACCGCACTCTTCGCGCATGGCGCGGATCGAGAACGACCAATGGTGGTTCGTCATGCTGAGGAAGTCGCCGTCGACGGGGTTGGCAATGGCGATCACGGCATGGCGCACGGCTTGCCCGCCTGCTGCGGCGATGTGCGGCAGGGCCAGGTAGGCTTGCAGGGCGGCGGACAGGCTCGGGTAATCGGCACAGGGCAGCACTTCCACCAGGGTGATGTGGCCGGCGGCCACTTCCAGGGCGAAACGGGCATTGGTGCCGCCCACGTCGGCCAGCAGGCGCGGTCCATCGGCAAAGGCGGAAGTCGGCAATACGGGGGAAGACGAAGCGCTCATGATTTTAAATGATGAAGTGGGACGCATGGGACGCCAAGCTTAAAGGATGAATGCGCCCGGAGGCAAGCAAAGTTTGTAGTTTAAGTACATCAAAACAAGCCTTTATTGGTAGTTCCACTCCAAATGCAACAGGCAAGGCTAAAGTTGCTCGCAAACAATGATTTATAGTAAGTACTTGCACTCGGCGGGCGCACGAAAATTATGTTGCACAGCAGCAGGAATCGCCTGAAAACAAGAGTATGCCGCAGTTTGCGCAAAGCCGCTTTGTATGGGGCGGCGCAGGCGTGGCGCTGCCGTCCCGGTGGCCCGGCGACGGTGTTTTCGTATTATTACTACCGGTTTTTACTGATCAGGAAGGCAAGCCTTCGCCCAGCAGGCTGGCGGGCGCCGGCTGGTCCGAGCGGTAGGCCGCGTTCCACGCATCGAGGCCGCCATGCAGGGGCTTGGCCCGGTGAAAGCCGTGCTGGTGCAGCAGCTTGGCCACTTGCGCGGCCGTCACGTCGTTGGGACAGCTGCAATACACGATGATGTGGCGGTCCTTGTCCATGGCGATCATGGCGGGCACGGGCTCCTTGCCATTGAAGAACAAGGCGCCCGGCACGGCCGGTTCCAGCGCCTGCGCCGTGGCGCTGCGCGCGTCGACCATCAGCGGCTCCTCGCCCTGCTCTATGAGTTCCAGCAATTCATCGATGCCGATGCGCTCGATCTGCAAGGCCTGGCGGAAACGCCGGCGCTCCAGGTATTTATACAGCAGGAACAGGCCCAGCAAGGTGGCCATCATCAGCAAGGCCGTGCTGCC
Source organism: Janthinobacterium sp. C22 (assembly GCF_057919405.1). Classification (NCBI taxonomy): domain Bacteria; kingdom Pseudomonadati; phylum Pseudomonadota; class Betaproteobacteria; order Burkholderiales; family Oxalobacteraceae; genus Janthinobacterium; species Janthinobacterium sp. C22. The sequence continues at coordinate 6,092,691 of NZ_CP193659.1, forward strand.
CATGGTGCTGAGCAAATCGAGCACCTGCTGCACGCTGGCGTGGAAGATCACGCCGACGACAATGCCCGTGCCGCTCCACAGCAAGGCGCCCAGACCCGCGTACAGGAAGAACAGGCGCGGCGGCGTGCCCAGCGCGCCCGACATCGGCGCGGCCACGGTATTGAATCCCGGCACGAACTTGGAGACGATCAGGGCTTTCGGGCCCCAGCGCTTGAATTTGTCTTCCGTCTGGCTGACGCAATAATCGGGCGACAGCGAGATGCGGCACAGCAGGCGCAGGATGCGCTTGCCGAAATGGCGGCCCGCGCGGAACCACGTGAAGTCGCTGATCAGGCAGGCGCCCAGCGCGGCGGCCAGCACCAAGCCTCCATTCATGTCGCCATCGACGGCCAGCGCGCCCGCCACCACAAGGATGGGAAAGGCGGGAATCGGCAGGCCGAGCTGCTCCACCAGCACGATGCCAAAGACAATCAGGACACCGTAATGTTCGAGCAGATAAATGAGGTTGGGCATGGCCGCTATCTTACCGTAAAAAGCCCCTTACAACTGCACGCCCTTCGGTATGGCGCTGAGCAGGGTGCGCGTGTACGGATGCACAGGATTGCGGTACAGCTCGTCCGAATCGGCCAGCTCCACCACTTGCCCCTTGTGCATCACCATCACCTGGTCGGCGATGTATTTCACCACCGATAAGTCGTGCGAGATGAAGATGTAGGACAGGCCGAATTCATCCTGCAAGTCCTGCAGCAGATTGAGTACCTGCGCCTGCACGGACACGTCCAGCGCCGAGACGGATTCGTCGCACACCAGAATTTCCGGCTGCATGGTCAGGCAGCGGGCAATGGCGATGCGCTGGCGCTGGCCGCCCGAGAACTCGTGCGGATAGCGGTGGAAGGCCTGCTCCGGCAGGCCGACTTTATCGAGCAGCCAATAGGCCTTGGCGATGCGTTCCTTGTCATCGGCGCCGATCTTGTGGATGCGCATGGGTTCCAGCAAGATCTGCCCCACCGTGAAGCGGGGATTGAGCGAGGCATACGGATTCTGGAAGATGATCTGGATGCGGCGTTTATAGGGCAAATACTCCTTGTTCGGCATGGCAATCATATCCTTGCCATGGAACATGGCCGTGCCGCCCGTCGCCTGGTGCAGGCGCAGCAAGGTCAAGCCCACCGTCGTCTTGCCGGAACCGGATTCGCCCACCACGCCCAGGGTTTTTCCACGCGGCAAAGTGAACGACACGTCCTTGACGGCCTGGAATTCGCGCTTGCCGAACAGGCCCTCGCGCGTATAAAAGCTTTTACTGAGATTATTCACCACCAGCACCGGCTCGTCGCCCGGCGTGTAGCCGCGCGTGCGCTGTTTCACCTCGACGCCGGGGCCGGCCTTGCCTTCCATGTAATCGGCAATGACGGGCAGGCGCCACGGGCGCTCGTCCAGCGAGGGGCGGCAATGCAGCAGGGCTTTCGTATAACTGTCTTGCGGCGCCTCGAATACCTGGCGTACCTCGCCCGTCTCGCGCACTTCGCCGTGGCGCATGACGATCACCTGGTCGGCGATCTCCCCCACCAGGCCCAGGTCGTGGGTAATGAAGAGCACGGACATCTGGTGTTTCTTTTGCAGCGCCGCGATCAGGTCCATGATCTGCTTCTGGATCGTCACGTCCAGCGCCGTCGTCGGTTCGTCCGCGATCAGCAGTTTCGGTTCGCAGGCGATCGCCATGGCGATCATCACGCGCTGCTGCTGGCCGCCCGACATCTGGCTCGGGTAGGCGTCGATCTTCGTGGCGGGGTCGGGTATGCCCACTTCCTCCAGCAATGCCAGCGTGCGCGCACGCGCCTGCCTGCGGTTCATGCCCATGTGCTGGCGCAATACCTCAGCGATCTGGAAGCCGACGGTGAAGACGGGGTTCAGCGACGACATCGGCTCCTGGAAGATCATCGAGATATCCTTGCCGCACATGGTGCGCCGCTCGGCGATCGACAGTTGCAGCAGGTCGCGCCCGCCGAAGTGGATGCGCGATTGCGGATCGATGATGGTGCTGTCAGGCGGCAGCAGGCCCATCACGGCCAGGGAGCTGACGGACTTGCCGCTGCCCGACTCGCCCACCAGGGCCACGGTGCTGTTGCGCGGCACGTTGAACGAGATGCCCTTGACGGCTTCGAACGTGGTCTTCTTGTCCAGGCGGAAGGTGACGCGCAGGTCGCGCACTTCCAACAGGTTATTCTGGTCCATGAGCAACTCCTATTTCACTTTGGGGTCGAGCGCATCGCGCAAGGCATCGGTAAACAGCGAGAACGCCGTCACCAGCACGGCCATCGCCGTGGCGGCGGCCGTCAGCTGCCACCATTTGCCCAGGATCAGTTCATTTTGTGCCTCGTTGAGCATGCTGCCCCACGAGACGGTGCCCACCGGCACGCCAAAGCCGAGGAAACTCAAGATCACTTCCGCCTTGATGAAGCCCACCACGAGAATGGACATTTGCACCAGCGCCACGTGACTCACGTTCGGGAAGATGTGCGAGAACATCTTGCGCCAGTGCGAGGCGCCGATGGCGTCGGCCGCCATCACGTATTCGCGCGCCTTGTGCTTGATGTATTCGGCGCGGATCAGGCGGTATGGCCCCGTCCAGCCCGTCAAACCGAGGATCAGCACGATGGTCAGCACGCCCTTCTGCTGCAGCACGGCCGCCACCGTCAAGATCATCAGGATCGACGGAATCGAGGTGAAGATGCTGTAGAACCAGTTGAAAAAGTCATCGACGATGCCGCCGAAGTAGCCGGACACGGCGCCAAAGATCGTCCCCAGCACGACGGCCAGCAAGGCCGCCACCAGGCCAACGACGATCGACGTCTCGCCGCCCTTGATGGTTTTCTGCAGGATGTCGTGGCCCCACTTGTCGGCGCCGAACGGCAAGGTTGCCGCCTTGTGCGCGATCAGCTTTTTCGTCTTGCCCATGCCGGCGCGCAAGGCCGTCAAGTCGTCGGCCAGCGGGTCCGTCACGCCGTACATCTCGACGCCGGCCGATGGGTTGCTGCCCATCTGGGCGCGCAGTTCGGCGATGTCGTCGGCCAGCGGGTCGAGCACGTTGACGGGTGTCGGCGCGCTGCGCTCGTCGGCATGGGGAATGGCGCCGTCGGCGGCGCCGGCCACATCCTTGTCGGCACCGACAAACGTGGGCGGCGCATAGCTGACGGCCACTTCGTCTTCCCAGTTCGCCGCCACCAGGCCGCTGGCGGAGGCCAGCACCAGCAGGAAAAATGCGCCGACCACGGCCAGCGATACCATTGCAATCTTGTCGCCGCGCAAACGGCGCCACGCCAGGGCCCACAGGCCGGGCGATGTATGAGGTTTCGACATCGTCTCTTTCTACTTCAGTTGTACGCGAGGATCGACCGCCTGGTACAGCAGGTCGGTGAGCAGGTTGAAGAGCATGGTGGCGGCGGCAACGTACACGGTGATCGCCTTGATCACCGGAAAGTCGCTGCGCTCAACGGCCAGGATCACTTCACGCCCGATGCCGGGGATGCCGAAGAAGCGCTCGAGCAGGAAAGCGCCGATCAGCAGGGCCGGCAAGTTCGACATCACATAGGTAATGATGGGAATGCCGGCGTTGCGCAGCACGTGGACCCACATGATGCGGCCTTCCTTGAGGCCCTTGGCGCGCGCCGTGCGCACGTAATCCTGGTTGGCCTCGTCCAGCACGAAGGTGCGGAACAGGCGCAGCGTCGGCGCGATGGACACGGCCAGGCCGATCAGGATCGGCAGGGTCGAATAGCGCAAGAGGTTTTCCCAGAAGCTGTCGCCCCAGCCCTGCACGGGGAACAGGCCCAGTTTATACGCGAAGCCGTACTGGAAGACGATGATGTAGACGAGGATGGAAATCGACATGCCCACCGTGCAGGCGATCATGACGGCGCGGTCCGTCAGCGAACCGCGCACGAAAGCGATGGCCAGCGCCAGCGCCACGCCGAAAAACGTTTCCAGCACGGTCAGCGGGATCAAGACCATCATCGACGGGCCCAGGCGCGAAGTGATGATGTGCGACACGGTTTCGCCCGTGGCCCAGCTTTGACCGAAATCAAAGGTGACGATCTGCTTGATGAAGATCCACAGTTGCACGTAATACGGCTGGTCGACGCCCAGCTGGCGGCGGATGTTGGCGATGCTTTCCGCACTAGACATCTTGCCGGCCAGGATGTAGGCGGGATCGCCGCCCACCCAGTTAAACAGGATAAACACCAGCAGGACCACGCCCAGCATGGTGGGCAGCATCTGCCACAAGCGGCGCAGGATATAAGCAAACATAATGATTCCTTGTTGTTATAAGCGTCGCTTATTTATTGGCCGAGGCCGCAGGAGCTGGCGCCACTGGCGCGCCCGTGCTGTCGATATCCATGTACGCCCATTCCTGGAACAGGATCGGGTGCTTCTTGTAGCCAAGCACCGACTTTTGCGCCAGCATGTTGCGGTAACGCGCATAGCCGATCAGGGCGCCCGCATTGACTTCCAGGCGGCGCGCCATCTTGTGGAACAGCTCGTCGCGCTCGGGGCTGGCCGGCATGGCCTGGCTGGCCGCGTACCATTTATCGTACTCGGGATCCTGGTAGCAGCCATTGTTGTTCTGGTGCGTGTTGGGGCCGTAGAACAGCTGCATGAAGTTGTCGCCATCCGGATAGTCGGCCAACCATGGCGCCGTGCGCGTCTGCATCTTGCACTGCTTTTCCGTTTTTAGAATGTCGGAAAAGATCATGCGGTCGTTTTCCATGCGGATGCCCAGCGAGTTATACGTCTTGCGCCACATTTCCGCCTGCAGCACGCCATTGGCTTCGTTGCGCGAAGCGTAGCGGATCAAGAGTGGTTTGCCGTCCGGCAAGGTGCGCCAGCCGTCGGCGCCCTTCTTGTAGCCGAATTTATCCAGCAGCTTATTCGCCAGCACGGGATCGTATTGCAGCAGGGATTTATAGTGCGGATCGTAGCCGACGACACCGGGCGGTATCGGATAGTCGAGGCGCTTGGCCTGGCCATTCCAGATGATGCGGATTTCCTCGTCGATATTGTGTGCCATGGCAATGGCGCGGCGCAGGGCGATCTTTTCCTTGCTGAAGCCGCCGAGGGTCGGGTCTTCCATGTTCCAGTAGTAATAGCTGATTTCCGGGTCCAGCAAACGTGACAGTTGCACGCCCTTCTCCGCCAGCTCGGGACGCAGCTTGCCGTTCAGCAATGCCTTCGGCGCCAGCGGGCCGTCGAGCCAGAACACGTCCGTGCCGCCGCTCTGGAACGACAGCCAGCGCGACTGGTCTTCGATCATCACGGAAATTTCGATGCGGTCGATGGCGGGAATCCGTTTACCTTGCATCTGGCGCACGATGCGCTGGTCGTCCGGGTCGTCGCCGGCCATGAAATTCCACGTTTCCGGCAAGTGCTGCGGGTTGCGGTTGAGGACAATGCGGTTGCCGCGCGTCCATTCACCGAGCGTGTAATAGCCGGTGCCGACGGGATTCGAACCCACTTCGCCCTTCACGTCGCCGTATTTTTCCACCACTTCGCGCGCCACGGCGGCCGTCGGCACGTAGGCTAGGATCATGGGGAAATTGAAATCGGTCTTGGTCAGCGAGATGCGCAAGGTGTACGGGTCGAGGATTTCCAGTCCCGCCACCTTCTTGCCGTAATCGAGCTTGTTCGACTTGGCCGCGTCCTTCGCCAGGTCGTCCAGGCCCACCACCTTGCCTTCGAACAGCCAGCTGTGCGGCGACGCCAGGCGCGGGTCGAACAGGCGCTTCCACGAATACACGTAGTCGGCCATCGTCAGTTCGCGGCGCTTGCCGCCGAACGCGGCGTCGGGTGTGTACAGGATGCCTTTTTTCAGGCGGATGGTGTAGGTCTTGCCATCAGCGGACACTTCCGGCATGGCGGCCGCCGCGCCGGGCACCACCTTGACGGGGCGCGCCAGGTAGTCATAGGTGTACAGGGTGTCGAAGACGGCCTGCGTGATGTGGTTCGAATACAGGTCGCGCGCGGTGGCCGGATCGAAGCCCGTCTCGGCGGCCGGCAGGATATAGCGCAAGGTTTTCACCGGCGCGGCCGCGGCGGCAGGGGTGGCATCCGCAGCAACGGCGGCCAGCGGCAGGGTGGCCAAGCAGGCGAGCAGCGCCACGCGCCGCATCCATGGTGACTTCATGTAATACCCTTCATCTCGATTATCTGTCGCACCGTATTGGTGCGCTTGTACTGGCTTCCCCTGGGATACAGGATTCCACCGCCAAAACCAGTCCATCCTCGCAAGATCTATGCCTTGTTCATCCCCAGCCGCGCCCGCAGGCAGGCGAGCTGGAAAAAGGCGTAACGATAACGCATATTCCGTTCGCCGGGCGAAAAGCCGCAGCAGGGGCGTGGCGCGCCGCCATGGCCACCCGCCTTGCGGAGCGAATCTTCCGCAGCGCAACAAAGACAAGGCGCCACCATGAAAAACCGGCCTGGCAGTAACCCTTACGGCCTCGAATGACAACCGTTTTTATCGCAGTACGGAAAATACGCATCGCAATGCAACATCAAGATAATTGCAAATATTGAAACACGTCAACATTATAAAAAACACTGTTGTTTCCATGATGAAAGTACATGCGTGCGCGTTGACAAGGTTTCTCGGCAAATGGTCTTATCACTCACGGCAACTGACAGTATGCCGTTTTGACCCACAGCGATTGCCGACGCAGCAATCTTTATCACCCTGGCAAAGCTGTGCCTTACAAGGGCCGGCCGAGCACACTTTCGGAGTTCTGAGAATGATGATGGAAACAGTGATGTCCCGCTCCGTACGCCTGATTTTTTCGGGCAGCGTAGCAGCGTTCAGCCTGGGCATGATGGCTGCGCCGGCAATGGCGCAAGACGCCAATGTACAACGTGTGGAAATTACGGGATCGAGCATCAAACGGGCCACGGCCGAGACCGCATCGCCGGTGCAGGTCATCACCCGCGACGACTTGATGAAATCGGGCAAGGCCACCGTCGCCGAATACCTGCAAACCCTGACCGCCGATGGCGCCGGCTCCCTGCCGACGGGCTTCGGCAACGGCTTTGCCGCCGGTTCCACGGCCATCTCGCTGCGCGGCCTGGGCGCCACCTCGACCCTCGTCTTGCTGAATGGCCGCCGCATGGCGCCGTTCGCGCGCGCCGATGACGGCCAGAAGAGCTTTACCGACCTGTCCACCGTGCCGATGCAGATCGTCGAGCGCATCGAAATCCTCAAGGATGGCGCATCGTCGACCTACGGCGCGGACGCCATCGCCGGCGTGGTCAACATCATCCTGCGCAAGGACTTCGAAGGCCTGACCCTGAAAGGCGACACGGGCATCTCCGGCGACAGCGACGCCAAGCAGCACCGCGCCTCGCTGACCTTCGGCAAGGGCAACCTGGATACGGACAAATTCAACTTCGTCCTCAATGCCGAGTACAGCAAATCGGACATGCTGATGAACAATGACCGCGCGGGACGCAAATGGATAGGCAAGGCCGACCTGCGCCCATACGGCTATGCGATCAACACCCAGTTCGCCGGCGGCTACATCAATGGCAACAACGATGCGAATGCCGCGCCGACGGGCCTGATCCGCGATCCCGTCACCAACAATTACGTGTCCCTGCCCGGCTGCTCCAGCTTGTCCGTTTCCTCGCCGCAAGATCCGAAGGGCGGCTGCCTGTGGCACCACGACCAGTTCCGCTCGATGCAGCCGAAGATCGAATCGATCAACCTGTACACGCGCGGCACCTGGCAAGTCAATGCCGATACCCAGGTGTATGCGGAAGCGGGCTACTCGAAGCGCGATACGGCCTTCACCCTGATCCCGCCATCGATCACGCCGACCATCGCCTTCCCGCCGAACGCCACCAGCCCGACTGGCGTCGTCAACTACGGTTCCGGCGCCGGCACCACCATTGTGCTGGCCGCCAACCATCCGCAGAATCCGTATGGCGTGCCCGTGCGCGTGCGCTACCAGGCCTTCGACGTGGGCGCCAGCACGCGCCAGGCGAACAACGAATTCAACCGCATCGTGCTCGGCGTCAAGGGCAACGCCATGGGCTGGGACTACGATGCCGGCTACACGCATTCGGAATCGAAGCTGCACCTCGATTACAGCAATATGCTGAACATGGCCGTCGTCAAGGATGCGTTGGGCAATCCGAACAGCAAGTATTTCCCCTACTACATCGGCGCGCAGGCGAACAAGAATCCCGCCTCGCTGTACGCGGCCATGGTGACGAACGCCACTTCCGATTCCACCACCAAGCTCGACATCATCGACTTCAAGGCATCGCGCGAACTGATGCAGTTGCCGGGCGGCGCCATGGGCCTGGCCGTGGGCGCGGAACACCGCCGCGACAAGCTCGACAATCCATCGCTGTCCGGCACGCAGGACGGTTCCATCAACTCCAGCTATGTGGCGGCCAAGGGCGACAGCAAGGTCTCGGCCGTGTTCCTCGAAGTGCTGGCGCCCGTCATCAAGACGGTGGAACTGTCGGGCGCCTTGCGTTACGACAAATATGACCGTTTCTCGTCGACCACGCCGAAACTGGGCGCCAAGTGGACGCCGCTGAAGACCTTCGCCGTGCGCGGCACGTATTCGGAAGGCTTCCGCGCGCCGGGCCCGGCGGAAAGCAATGCCAACTCGCAATCGACGGGCACCTCGACCGTCAGCGATCCCGTGCGCTGCCCGGGCGGCACCCGTTTGCCGGGCGCCAATGCCAGCGATTGCGAACTGCAGGTGGCGGCCGTCAAGATTGGCGACCCCAGCCTGAAGCCGGAAAAGTCCAAGGGCTACACCCTGGGCCTCGTGTGGGATCCGTTCAACGATACCAGCCTGTCGCTCGATGCCTGGAAGATCAAGCGCGAAAACGAGATCAACCCGCTGCCGTACAACGAAGCGGCCGCCCTGCCGACGGCCGTCCGCGCCGACAACAACCTGACCATCAATGGCGTGGTGGTGCCGAACACGGGCACCTTGCTGATCACCAAGGCGCCGTACCGCAACTCCAGCTTCACGGAGATCAAGGGGATCGACCTGGACGTCAAGCAGCGCGTGCGTCTGGGCGACTACGGCCGCGCCACGTTCGGCCTGACCTGGACCCACATCGCCTCATGGGTGCGGGCCGAGTCGGCCACCGTGCGCTACCAGTTCGCCGGCACGCATGGCAATTGCGACACGTCCAACTGCGCCGGCACGCCGAAGGACAAGATCAATCTGACCGGCTCGTGGGACCTGGGCAACTGGAACGTCAGCGGCGTGCTGAACTACCGTTCGGACATGAAGAATATCTTGTTTGAAGGCAAGCCATGCGCGTCCAAGCTGGCCGACGGCACGTCCGCGCCGAACGGTTGCAAGCTCGCCTCGTTCACCACGCTCGACCTGTCGAGCCGCTGGAACGTCAACAAACAGCTGCAACTGTTTGCCTCGATCAACAACGTGACCGACAAGATCGCCCCGCTCGACCCGTTGACCTATGGCGGCATGAGCTACAACCCGATGGATGCGAGCGGCGCCATCGGCCGCTACTTCAAACTGGGCGCCAGCTACAAGTTCTTCTAAGCTGACACAAGGCCCCCTGACGCGAGGCGGTGAGCAATCACCGCCTTTTTTCGTCCGCGGCTGTGGCGCCAGTTCACTCATCCACATGCCTATTGCGCCAGCGCAAACCTTACCTGCTGCGCGCCTGTAAAACTCCCGTGCAGGCCACTTGGCCCATGACCAAGCCACAGGAGTGTCAGATGACGCAAACCCGCAGTCCCTCCCCTACCTTGCGCCTGCTGTGCGCAGCCTTGATCGGCGCGTATGGCCATGCGGCCATGGCGCAGGACACCGGCGCCGCCGGCGAGCCGCCCGCCATGCAGCGCGTCGAAGTCACCGGTTCCTCCATCAAGCGCCTCGTTTCGGAAACGGCCACGCCGCTGTCCATCTTCAAGGCCGAGGATTTCGCCAAACAGGGCTTGACGACGGCCCAGGAAGTGCTCAGCAAGATACCCTCGAATTCCTCCAGCATGGGCAGCGGCAATGCCGTCGGCGGCAATACCAGCGGCTTGCCCACGGGCGGCCAGGCCAGCGCCGACTTGCGCGGCCTGGGCGGCGACAAGACCCTGGTCCTGCTCAACGGCAGGCGCATCGCCAACCATCCGTATGACGGCGCCAGCGTCGACCTGAACATCATCCCCATCGCGGCCCTGGAAAGAGTCGAAGTGCTGCGCGACGGCGCCTCGGCCATCTACGGCACGGACGCCATCGGCGGCGTGATCAACTTCATCACCAAGCGCTCCGTCAACGTCACGAATATCACCGCCGAAGTCGTCTCGCCCGAACACAAGGGCGGCGGCGAGCACCGCATCAACCTGTCGACGGGTTTCGGCAAGCTCGACACCGACGGCTACAATATCTTCGGCGTGCTCGACTACCACAAGCAAAATGTGCTCACCTCGCAAGACCGCGATTTTTCCAGGACGGGCATCATTCCCGAGCGGGGCCTGTCGCTGACCAGCGGCACCACCTTCCCCGGCAACTACTTCGATGCGGCGGCCAACGGCGGCGCGGGCCTGGCCGGCAATCCCTACGCGGCCACGGGCTGCAACCCGCCCCTGTCGGTGGCGGCCGCCAACGGCACCTGCCGCCAGGACTACACGCGGCAGATCGACGACTTGCCGGCGCAGGAGCAAGTGGCCTTCTTCGGCAAGGGCGCCTTCAAACTGGGCGGCGGCCATCTGGCCACCGTGGAATACCTGCATTCGGAAAACAAGGTGAAGGCACGCACGGCGCCGCCGCCGCAAACGGGCTTGATCTTGCCCAATACCAGCAAATACTATCCGGGCAATGCGGGCGGCGTGCCGGCCCAGCCGGGCTTGTCGGGTCAGCCGCTGAGCGTCAACTGGCGTCCCGTGGAAGCGGGCCAGCGGCAGATCGATTCGGACGGCAAGGCGGACCGCCTGGTGCTGGCCCTCGAAGGCGAGCTGGCCGGCTGGGACTACAAGACGGGCCTGAGCCACGCCATCAGCAAGTCGTCCGAGAAATTCACGAACGGCTATGTGCAGGATGCGGGCTTTGCCGCTGGCGTGCTGAACGGCATCCTCAATCCCTTCGGCGTGCAGGATGCGGCCGGCAAGGCTTACCTGGACAGCACCGCCCTGCACGGCGAGGTGCAGAATGCCAAGGTCACCACCACTGGCTTCGACATCAAGGGCAGCCGCGAACTGATGCAGCTGGCCGGCGGTCCGCTGGCCATCGCGCTGGGCGGCGAGGTGCGGCGCGAAAAGGCCGACTTCAACGTCAACCGCGATATCGCCGGTCAGGCCGCCAGTTCCGGTCTGTCGGGCTCGCTGTCGAAGAGCGGCTCGCGTACCATCGAAGCTGTCTTCGGCGAAGTCAACTTGCCGCTGATCAAGGACCTGGAAGTGCAGCTGGCCGCCCGCTTCGACCATTACAGCGACGTGGGCAGCACCACCAATCCAAAGCTGGCCCTGCGCTACCAGGCCAGCAGTGCGCTGGTGCTGCGCGGCTCGGCCAGCACGGGTTTCCGCGCGCCCACCCTGTTTGAAAAGAATGCGCCGCCGTCGAAGAACGATACCAACGATTCCTACGACGACCCTATCCTTTGCCCGGGCGGCGTGCCGCAGCCGGGCGCCAATCCCCTGCGCGATTGCGACTTGCAACAATTCAAGCTGCAAGGCGGGAATGAAAAGCTGAAACCGGAGAAATCCACCACCTTCGCCTTCGGCCTCGTGCTCGAACCCGTCAAGGAAGTCACGCTTGCCATCGATTACTGGAACATCCACCTGAAGGACAAGATTTCGTCCTTGCCCGAGCAATCGATCTTCGGCAACTACGAAAAATACAAGGCCTTGTTCCTGCGCAATCCCGATGGTTCGCCCTTCGCCATCCTGGACTTGAACGACAACCTCGGCGAAGTGAAAACCGACGGCATCGACGTCAGCCTGAATGCACGCCTGGGCCGTGGCGCGTATGGCGATTTCAGCGTGTCGGTCGATGGCACGTGGACCCACAAGTACGACTATCAGAACGAGCGCGGCGGGGCCTTCATCGCCAACGTGGGCCGCTATGCGGACAACAATCCCGTGTTCCGCTGGAAACATACGGCGGCCCTGAACTGGCGCATGGGCAACTGGGGCGCCACCGTGTCGCAATCGTTCAAGTCCGGCTACACGGACCAGAACCAGGTGGATCCGCAGTTCCGCCACGATGTGCCGTCGTACAGCCTGCTGAACGTGTCGGGCAGCTACGCGTGGAAAGGCTTGCTGCTGACGGCCGGCGTGAAAAACCTGTTCGACAAGGAACCACCGTTCTCGAACCAGGGCACCCTGTTCCAGAAAGGCTACGATCCGCGCTACACGGACCCGCTCGGACGCGCCTGGTACTTGCGCGGCAGCTATACGTTTTAAGGGAAATTTTCAGATCAAGTGATAAAACAGGCAGCGCTGGCAACAGCGTGCCAGCAACAGAAAAGCGGCGCCATCAGCGATGATGTGCGCCGTTTTATTTTACGCATCTGAGCAAGGCTGACAAGGGCTCACGATACTTTATTGCTGAAGGATTACAAAAAAACAGGGAAATGTTGCATTTCGTCCAAAAACTCCGCGCGAAATTGACAATCTGAATCGTGAATGTTTTGATGAGGGCCCAGAAAATTTACAGAATTTTCATTGGTGGATTTTCAAAAAGGCAAATAAATTGTTGGTGAGCAACAAGTTATTTCAAAATAATTGCCGCCTTTATCACAATAACAAGGAATTTCAGATGATGATAGAAAATGTAATATCGCGGTCGCTGCGCCTGATGTTTGCAGGCGGCATGGCCCTGAGCATGCACGCCGCGTACGCACAAGAAACAACAGATGGCGCCATGCAACGCGTGGAAGTCACGGGTTCGAGCATCAAGCGCCTGGCATCGGAGACAGCGTTGCCGATCACCTCGATCAAGGCTGACGATTTCGCCAAGCAAGGCTTGACGACGGCGCAGGAAGTCCTGTCCACCATTTCCATGAATCAGAGCTCGCAAAGCAGCTCGCAATCCGTCGGTTCCGGCACGGGCGGCCAGTCCGTCGCCGACCTGCGCGGCATCGGCGGCGACAAGACCCTGGTCCTGCTGAACGGCCGCCGTATCGCCAGCCACCCGTTCAACGGTTCGTCCGTCGACCTGAACATCATCCCTATTTCTGCCCTGGAACGTGTCGAAGTGCTGCGTGACGGCGCCTCCGCGATCTACGGTACCGACGCCATCGGCGGCGTGATCAACTTCATCACCAAACGCTCCGTCAAAGGCGGCTCCGTCACGGTCGAACATTACGAGCCACAGAAAGCGGGCGGCGGCGACGAGTCGCGCCTGAACCTGTCCGGCGGCTATGGCGACCTGAACAAGGATGGCTTCAACGTCTTCGGCGTTGTCGACGTGCATCGCCAGTCGGCGCTGAGCACGGCCGACCGTTCCTTCTCGAAGAGCGGCTACATCCCGAGCAAGGGCGTGGATAACCTGAGCGGCACCACCTTCCCCGCCAACTTCTACGATACGGGCAATGGCCTGATCGGCAACCCGGCCTTCGCCGGCGGTTGCGTAGGTGAGAACCTGTACAAGAATACCTCGGGCAAGAGCACGTGCGCCATGGATGTCACGCCATTCATCCAGGCCATTCCGAAAACCCAGCAGGAATCCTTCCTGGGCAAGGCCAGCTTCAAGCTGAACCAGGATCACCTGGCCACCATCGAATACCTGCACTCGCGCAGCACCAACGAAGCACGCATCTCGCCGCCGCCGATGTCGAACATCGGCATCCTCATGTCGTCCAGCTCGCCGTACTACCCAGGCGGCAGCGGCGGCGTGCCAGCCGTGGCTGGCCTGTCGGGCGAGCCGCTGGACATCAGCTGGCGTCCAGTGGCATCGGGCCAGCGCAGCGGCTTCGACACCAGCACCTCGGACCGCCTGGTACTGGCTTCCGAAGGGGTTCTGGGCGCGTGGGACTACAACGTCGGCCTGAGCTACTCCGTCAGCAAGGCCACCAGTGCCTTCACGGGCGGCTACCTGAATGACCAGCGCATCATCGACGGCATCGGCAATGGCATCCTGAATCCGTTCGGCGAGCAGAGCGCCGCTGGCACCGCGTACCTGAAGGATTCCGTCCTGAAAGGCGAATACCTGAGCGCGAAGATGACCAGCACCGCGGTCGATGCGAAGATCAGCCGCGAGCTGTTCAACTTGCCGGCTGGCGCAGTCGGTTTCGCCGTCGGTACGGAATTCCGCAACGACAAGGCCGAATACAATGTGAACCGCGACCTGGCCGGCCAGGCATCGAGTTCCGGCTACGCCGAAGCGCAGAACCAGTCGGGCAGCCGCAACATCTCCGCCATCTTCTCGGAACTGAGCATTCCTGTCGTGAAAGACCTGGAACTGTCGCTGGCAGCCCGTTATGACCACTACAACGACGTCGGCGGCAGCTTCAACCCGAAAGTCGGCGTACGCTGGCAGCCAACGAGCCAGGTGCTGCTGCGCAGCTCCTACAACACAGGTTTCCGCGCGCCAACACTGTATGACCTGCATGGTCCGCAAACCAAGACCTTCACGGCCAACAAGTACGACGATCCACGCCTGTGCCCAGGCGGCGTACCGATCCCTGGCGCCAACAGCAATGTGGCCTGCGGCGCGCAGCAGTACATCCGTTCGGGCGGCAATCCGGACGTCGGCCCGGAAAAATCGAAGACCTTCAGCGCCGGTATCGTCATCGAGCCGACCAAGTCGCTGACCGTCTCGCTCGATTACTTCCAGATCAAGCTGCGCGACAAGATCGGCACCGTGGCCGAACAGACCCTGTTCGACAACTACGCCAAGTATCAAAGCAACTTCATCTATACCGCTGACGGCAAGCTCGACTACGTGCTGGCCACCCTGGGCAACCTGGGCGAAATGCACACCTCGGGCATCGACCTGGGCCTGAACTGGAAATTGCCACGCAGCCAGTATGGCAACTTCACGTTCAACTTCGACGGCACCTGGGTGCAGAAGTATGAATACCAGAACGAACGCGGCGGCGAATTCGTGCAAAACGTGGGCGTGTATGGCGACAATGCACCGGTATTCCGCTGGAGACATAATGCCTCCCTGCAATGGAATCTGGACAAATGGAACGCCACGCTGTCGAACAAGTACATGAGCGGCTACCGCGACCAGAACTATGTCGATCCGCAATTCGAGCAAAGCGTCAAGGCTTACTCGGTATGGTCGCTGTCGGGCGCGTACTCGGGCTTCAAGAACACCGAAGTCACCGTGGGCGTGAAAAACCTGCTGAACGAAGATCCACCGTTCAGTAACCAGATCGGCACCTTCCAGTCCGGCTACGATCCGCGTTACGCCGATCCGCTGGGCCGTACTTTCTACGTGCGCGCCACGTACAAGTTTTAAGCTGCTGCGCAACTGATACCAGCTCAAAACTGAAAAGCCCGGAAAGCTTAGCTTTCCGGGCTTTTTTCATGCTGCGCGCCATGTTATTCCGCGTCGCCCTGCAAGCGGCGCTGCTTCACGGCCGCCGCCAGGTTTTCCAGCACGGCCACGCTGGCGCTCCAGTCGATGCAGCCGTCCGTGACGGATTGGCCGTAGATCAATTCCTTGCCAGGGATCAAATCCTGGCGCCCCGCCACCAGGTGCGACTCCACCATCACGCCGACGATGCGGCCATCGCCGGCGGCCACCTGGCTGGCGATGTCGGCGCACACGGGGATCTGGTTTTCCGGTTTTTTCGAGCTGTTCGCATGCGAGGCGTCGATCATCAGGCGCGCCGCCAGTCCCTGCGCGGCGATGGCCTTGCAAGCGTCGTCCACGCTGCTTGCGTCATAGTTCGGGGTTTTTCCGCCACGCAAGATGATGTGACAATCCTCGTTGCCGTTGGTCGAGACGATGGCCGAGTGGCCGCCCTTCGTGACGGACAGAAAATGGTGCGGTTGCGAGGCGGCCTTGATGGCTTCCACGGCGATTTTCACATTGCCATCCGTGCCATTCTTGAAGCCGACCGGGCACGACAGTCCCGACGCCAGCTCGCGGTGCACCTGCGATTCCGTCGTGCGCGCGCCGATGGCGCCCCAGCTGATCAGGTCGGCGATGTATTGCGGACTGATCACGTCGAGGAACTCGGTGCCAGCTGGCAAGCCCAGCTCATTGATATCGCGCAACAGTTCGCGCGCCATGCGCAAGCCGTCGTTGATGCGGAAGCTGTTGTCCATGTACGGGTCGTTGATCAGGCCCTTCCAGCCCACCGTGGTGCGCGGCTTCTCGAAGTAGACGCGCATGACGATTTCCAGTTCGCCCGCGAACCGCGCGCGTTCCTTGACCAGCAGGCGCGCATATTCCATCGCCGCCTTGGTGTCGTGGATGGAGCAAGGCCCGATCACCACCATCAGGCGGTCATCCTGGCCGTGCAAAATACGGTGCAAGGCGATACGGGCGCTGGCGGCGGTCAGTCCGGCTTGCTCCGAGCAGGCGAATTCGCGGATCAGGTGGGACGGCGGGGTCAATTCCTTCATTTCGCGAATTCGCAGATCATCAGTGCGGGGCATCATTTTCTCCAAAATTTAAGGAAGGGTAAAACATCCGGGTAAAAAAACCGCCATCAGTGGCGGTTTTTTAGAATTTGCTGGGATCTCGTTTTTTGCTGCTACGTGAACCGACCGCTACTCCACCGCCTTTTGGGTTGGAATTGCTAAAGTAAAAATAAGCGGTAAAAAAGTGGCGAGCAAACATGCGGTTCATCCATAAGTGATGAATGACTATAAACCTAAATTACAAGGGTTGGCAAGCGTATTTGTCGGCAAAGCCGCATGCCGCAGCCGTTTTACACTGAAAAATACGTCAAAAAGCATAAAAAGTTGCGCGCCGCGAACTGGCATCACCGCCCTGACAACGCTGTGGCCGCCGTGGCACGCACACCACGCCAATCCGTTTTGACCATGGTAATCGGCGCACTACTGATGTAGATCGAATCCCGGCCGGGCCGCACGGCCAAGACTTCAAGGTGCACCTCACCTTTTCCTGTCTGACCTTCCGGAGAATCGCATGATCTACAAAACATCCGTCCATCCACCGTTGCTTTCACCACCACGCATGGGCCTGGCCCTGGCCAGCGCCCTGCTCGCCCTGCCCGTCCTGGCACAGGAAGCGGCCCCCATCGCCCGCGTGGAAATCACCGGCTCGAACATCCGCCGCGCGCAGGCGGAAACGGCGTCGGCCGTCCAAACCCTGAACGCGGCCGACATTGAAAAATCGGGCAAGTCCAGCGTGGCCGAACTGCTGCAAACCCTGGCCGTCGACAACCAGGGCTCCGTGCCCACCACCTTCGGCAACGGCTTTGCCGCCGGCGCTTCCGGCGTTTCGCTGCGGGGCCTGGGCACGGCCTCGACCCTGGTGCTGCTGAACGGACGCCGCGTGGCGCCGTATGGCCTGGCCGACGATGGCCAGAAAGTGTTCGCCGACCTGAACATCATTCCCCTGGAAGCGGTGGAACGGGTGGAAATCCTCAAGGATGGCGCCTCGGCCATCTACGGTTCGGACGCCATCGCGGGCGTGGTCAACGTGATCCTGCGGCGCGACTACCAGGGCACGGCCATCAAGGGCAATTACGGCAAGACGAAGGAGTGGGACGGGCGCGACGCCCGTGCCGCCATCACGCACGGCTTCGGCGACATCGACAGCGACCGCTACAACGTGCTGCTGAACCTCGAGTACAGCGAAAAGGCCGCCATCTGGAACCGCGACCGGGCCGGACGGGGCGCCGTGGGCCGCAGCGACTTGCGCGACCTGGGCTTCAGCGCGCAGGAAACCCTCAGCGGCGCGGGCGCCATCACCACCAACAACGCGGCCGGCAGCGCCGTCAACGGCAATGTACGCAATCCCGACACGCTCGACTACTACAACCGCGGCAACCTGGCCGGCGTGGGTTTTACGCGGACCTTCCCCGGCGCCGCCTGCGGCAACTTCACCACGCATCCGCAGGGCGACCCGGGCGGCGGCTGCCTCACCGATGCCACGCAGCAATATGGCCAGATCCAGCCCAAGCAAAAGAACATCAATTTCTTCGGCCGCGCCGCCTGGCAACTGACACCGGCCTTGCAAACGTATGCCGAACTGAACCTGTATCACAGCGAATCGCATTCGGCCACCACGCCGTCGACGGTCAGCGGCTCGGTCGGCTACCCGGGCGGCCCCGTCAGCAATGCGGGCGTGTCGCTCGGTGCGGCCCACCCGGACAACCCGTATTTCGGCACGGCGGCGCGGCTGCGCTACCTGGCGGCCGACGTGGGGCCGCGCCTGTCGGAAGTCGACTCCACCTTCACGCGCTTCGTCGCCGGCATCAAGGGTAGCGTGGCGGGCTGGGATATCGACAGCGCCTTGCTCTACTCGCAAAACAAGGTGTCGAACGACCTGAACGGCTACCTGCAGCGCGACGTCGCCTTCGCCCTGCTCAACCCGACTGCCGCCAATGTGGCGGCGGCCAGCCTGAATCCCGCGTACGCGGCCCTGCCTGCCGGCAGCCTGTGGCGCATCGCGGAAAACGCGGGCCTCAATTCGCCCGAGCTGTACGCGGCCCTGTCGCCGCGCATCTCGAACGACGCCAAGACGCATATCGCGCAGATCGACTTCAAGGCCAGCCGCGAGGTGGCCAAGCTCGACGGTGGCGGCCTGGGCGTGGCCGTGGGCGCGGAATTCCGCCACGAATCGACGGAACTCAAGCCCACCACGGGCACGGAACGGGGCAATATCATCGGTCTCGGCTATTCCGCCTACAAGGGCAGCCGCAACGCCTCGGCCATCTATGCCGAAGTGCTGGCGCCCGTGCTGAAAACCGTGGAGCTGTCAGGCGCCCTGCGCGCCGACCATTTCACGGACGTGGGCAATTCCTATACGCCGAAAGTGGGCGTGAAATGGACGCCCGTACGCGAACTGGCCCTGCGCGGCACCTTCGCCAAGGGCTTCCGTGCGCCCAGCGCGGCGGAAAACGGCGTCGGCGGCCTGGCCGCGTTCTCCACTGCCAGCGATCCGCTGCGCTGCGCGCTGGGCGTCGAAGTGGCGTGCGATCCCGCGGCGATCGCCGTCATCACCTCGCCCAATCCGGACCTGTCGCCGGAACGTTCGCGCAGCTATTCCGTGGGCGCCGTATGGGACCCGCTGCCGCGCAGCAGCATTTCCGTGGACCTGTGGCAAATCCGCCGCAAGAATGAAATCAACCAGGAGCAGACGGATGCGGCCATTGCCGCCGGCAAGGTGGCGCGCGACCCGTCCACGGCCACGGGCATTTCCGGCGATCCCGGCGCCATCACGGCCGTGCTGGCCAACTATGTAAATTCGGCGCAAACGACGGTGCGCGGCATCGACGTCGACGCCCGCCAGCGCTTCAACCTGGACGGCGGCTACGGCAGCCTGACCTTCGACCTGAAGTGGACGCATCTGTACAAATGGCTGCGCACGGAACAGGATGGCACGCAGCGCGATTTTGCCGGTACGCATGGCAATTGCGATGTATCCAACTGCATGGGCACGCCGGACGACCGCATCAACCTGGGCGCCACCTGGGAACGCCAGAACTGGCGGGTCACGGCCAACGTCAACTACCGCGCGCCGCTCGACAATGTGCTGTTCAAGAACGACCCGGACGGCTGTGCCACGCATTTCGCCGACGGCACGGATGCGCCACGCGGCTGCCGCATCGCCTCGTTCACCACGGTGGACCTGACGGCCCGCTGGCTGGCCACGCCCAAGCTGGAGGTGTTTGCCACGGTGCAAAACCTGTTCGACAAGATCGCCCCGCTCGATCCGCTGACCTATGGCGCGACCGGCTACAACCCGCTCGACTATGCGGGCGCGGCAGGGCGATTCATCAGTGCGGGGGTGAAATACAAATTCTGAGAGATCCAGCAGCCGTGTTGGCACGGCCGATGATGTTGGCGTGATGGTGGTGTCGGGTTACGCGCTTTGCGCTAACCCGACCTACGCGAGCGCCATGTCAGAGAAAGGTCGGATTGGCGGGGCGCAGCCACGCGTCATCCGACGTTGGCCGCGCCGTGTCAAAAAATCAGGCAGTGCCGCCGACCGTGATGCCATCGAGACGCAGGGTCGGCTGTCCCACGCCCACGGGCACGCTTTGCCCCTCCTTGCCGCAGATACCCACGCCCGAGTCCAGGCACATGTCGTTGCCGATCATGGAAACACGGTTGAGCACGTCCGGGCCGTTGCCGATCAGGGTCGCGCCCTTCACCGGGTAGCTGAGCTTGCCGTTTTCGATCATGTACGCTTCGCTGGCCGAGAAGACGAACTTGCCGTTCGTGATGTCGACCTGGCCGCCGCCGAAGTTAACGGCATACAAGCCGTTTTTCACGGAAGCGAGGATCTCGCCCGGATCCTTGTCGCCGCCCAGCATATACGTGTTCGTCATGCGCGGCATGGGCAGGTGGGCGAACGATTCGCGGCGCGCATTGCCCGTCACGGGCATCTTCATCAGGCGCGCATTCATGGTGTCCTGAATGTAACCCTTCAGGATGCCGTCCTCGATCAGGGTGGTGCACTGCGTCGGGTTGCCCTCGTCGTCGATATTGAGCGAACCGCGCCGGCCAGCCAGGGTACCGTCATCGACCACGGTGACGCCCTTGGCGGCCACGCGCTCGCCGATGCGCCCCGAAAACGCGGATGAGCCCTTGCGGTTGAAATCGCCTTCCAGGCCATGGCCGATCGCCTCGTGCAGCAGGATGCCGGGCCAGCCCGGTCCCAGCACGATGGTCATGGGGCCGGCGGGCGCCGGGCGCGCTTCCAGGTTCACCAGGGCAGACTTGACGGCGTCGGCAGCGTACTGTTCCAGCACGGCATCGCTGAAATAGTCATAGCTGAAACGCCCGCCACCACCGGCCGAGCCCGTTTCGCGGCGGCCATTCTGTTCCGCAATCACGGTCAGCGACACGCGCACCAGCGGACGGATGTCGGCCGCCAGCACGCCGTCGCTGCGCAGCACCAGCACCACGTCGTACTCGCCGGCCAGGCCCGCCATCACTTGCACCACCCTTCGATCTTTCGCGCGCGCCATCTTTTCCACACGCTCGAGCAGCTGCACCTTGGCCGTGGCGTCCAGCGAGGCGAGCGGATCGTTGGGCAGGTACAGCGAGCGCCCGCCCTGCGGCTGCATCCGGCCCGCGATCTTGACCCTGCCGGCGCCCGCGCGCGCGATGGTGCGCGTGGCCGCCGCCGCTTCCAGCAGGGCCCGCTCGGAAATGTCGTCGGAATACGCAAACGCCGTCTTGTCGCCGGACACGGCGCGCACGCCCACGCCCTGGTCGATGGAAAAACTGCCCGTCTTGACGATGCCCTCTTCCAGGCTCCAGCCTTCGCTCTTGGTCGACTGGAAATACAGGTCGGCATAGTCGACCTTGTGCGTAAACATCGTGCCCAGGGCTTTCAACAGCTTGTCTTCGTCCAGGCCGAAGGGCGTGAGCAGGATATCGCGCGCCACGGCCAGATTCGATAGATTGGGTTCAAATGGGATCATAGCTCTTTCTCAACATTCAATTTACATCGTCCGGTGAGTGAGTGCCGGCAAGGACTCGCGCACGCCGGCCAAAAACACCAGGTCGATCTCGCCGCTGACC
This sequence comes from Janthinobacterium sp. C22, assembly GCF_057919405.1. Taxonomy (NCBI): domain Bacteria; kingdom Pseudomonadati; phylum Pseudomonadota; class Betaproteobacteria; order Burkholderiales; family Oxalobacteraceae; genus Janthinobacterium; species Janthinobacterium sp. C22. The sequence continues at coordinate 6,114,349 of NZ_CP193659.1, forward strand.
ACGCCCTCGCCTTCGGGCAGCACGGCGATCACTTCGCCCCACGGGTCGATCAGCATGCTGTGGCCCCAGGTCCGCCGGCCGTTCGGATGCAAGCCGCCCTGCGCCGAGGCCAGCACATAGCACTGGTTTTCGATGGCACGCGCGCGCAGCAGCACTTCCCAGTGGGCGCTGCCCGTCGTGTGGGTAAACGCGGCCGGCACGACGATCAGCGCGCAATCGCCCATGGCCCGGTACAGTTCCGGGAAACGCAGGTCATAGCAGATGGACAGGCCGACCCGGCCAAACGGCGTCTCGATCGAGCGCACCTGCGCACCGGGCACGATGGTGCGCGATTCGTTGTACGACTCGGCGCCGCGCGTAAAACCGAACAGGTGGATCTTGTCGTAGCGGCCGGCCGGCTCGCCTTGCGGGTCGTACACCAGCGTGGTGTTCAAGACCTTGCCCTCCTGGCCGGAGATCAGGGGCAAGGTGCCGCCGATCAGCCAGATGCCGTGCTGGCGCGCCATCTGCGCCATGCCATCCTGGATCGGCCCGTGGCCGGGCTGTTCCGCATGAGCCAGCTTGTCCGTTTCCTGCTTGCCCATGATGGCCCAGTATTCGGGCAGCACCACCAGCTGCGCGCCAGCGGCGGCGGCCTGCGCCACCAGGCGGTGCGCCGTCGCCAGATTGTCTTCCACGCAAGGCGAGGAAATCATTTGTACTGCTGCAACTGTATGCATCATTGCCACCTCTTATCCTTTCGAACGCCGCGCCTATTTCGCCCCAGCCTCCACGGCTGCGGCGGCAGGAGCGGCGACAGGTTCCAATTTACCACCATCGAGCTTGGTCACGACGGGCGCTTTCCACGGGCCGGCGATCTGCATGTGGTAAGTGAGCGCCTTCATCACGGGGGCGCGCAGGAACAGCTGCGCCAGGAAGCTGCCCAGGCCGATGACGGGATTGACGGCCAGCGCGTACACGAGCGGCCCCGTGCCCAGGTTAAATTCCGGAATCACCACCACGTGCAGGTTCGTCGTTTCATTGGCGATATCGGCCGTGCCATCCATCAGCACGGTGGCCGCCACGCCATGCATCTTGAGGTTGTCGGTGGTCACCACGCCCCGCTTGATGCTGGCGTTGGCCGTGATGCCGTCGAAGGCCAGGCCTTCGGAAAACACGTCGTGGAAATCGAGTTTCAGCAAGCGGGGCAAGGCTTGCAGGCTGAGTACGCCCAACAGCTTGGCCGCGCCCGGATCCTGCTTGAGGAACTGGCCCGATTCCACGTTCATCTCGATCTGCCCCGACAGGGTGGGAATGTCGAGCGAATACGGCAAGCCGTTCCAGGCGATGTCGCCGCTCAGGCGCCCCTTGCCGCGACGCAATGTGTCGGCAAAGCCGAAGCGGTCGAGCAGCTTGCCCGCATCGACGATATCGAGGCCGAAACGCAGGCTGGTCGTGCTTTGTCCGTCCTTGATGACCCATTTGCCACTGCCGCTCAGCGCGCCATCGGGATTCGACAATTGCAGCTTGCCCACGCGCCACTCGCGCCCGCCCGCCGCCATGGTGTTATAGGCCTGCAACTCCAGCCGGCCGATCTTCTTGTTGAACAGTTCAAATTGCTCGGCAACGATATCGAGCGAGGGGATCGACTGGGCGCCGCTTTTCCCTTCCAGCAAATTCTTCACGTCGTTGGCGGCCGACTCCGGAATGATCAGCGACGACAGGCGCGCCGTCATCTTGCCCAGACCGGACGGCGTTTCCAGCCACGTCACATAGCCGGACACTTGTTTCGCGTCAATATTGGCTTGCCACACATCCTTCTGGTGCGTGGCGCCGACCACCACGTTTTCCAGCTTGCGCTCGCCCAGCATCAGTTCGCTGGCCCGGGCCGCCATCATGTCCGGCACCACGTATTGCGCGATATCGGGCGCGTCGTCCGCGCTGCCGCCCGCATCGGCTGGCGCCGCGGCGCCGCCGGCGATCTCGCTGCCGGCGGCGATCCAGCTATCCACGTCCAGGGTTTTCATATTCACGTTGAGCATCATGCCGCTGTCCGGTTCCGGCGCCGGCACGTTCACGCCGATGCCGCCGCGCACCAGGCGCCAGGCATCCTTGCCCTGCTTCTGGCGCTGGTAGCGTGCGGCAATGCCGGAGCCGAGCGCGATGCGGATATCGTCCGTGCGCAGCCCGGCCCCGTTGGCCGCATTGCCCGTCAGGGTGAATTTCACGGGCAGGCTGTCGCCGGCCGGTTTTTTCAGGGGGCGGGAAAATCCAGGCCCAGACCCGTCAAGGGCGACTCCACATTGACCACCACCTGGTGGTCGCGCGCCGTGATCAGGCCGCTGTAGCGCGCGCCGCCGTTCAAATGTTTCGCCAGGCGCTGCAGCACGGGCGCCGGATACGTCTTGCGCAAGCCATCGATGGTCATGTTGCCGGCGAGTTTCACCTGAATGGAACTGTCCGCCTGCGTGCCGCCCGAAATGGCCAGCGGCCCGCCCAGCAGGCTGCCGTTCAAGCCATTCAGGTTGACGCCCTTTTCGTTGAATTCGATCTTGCCCTGCGTGCCCAGCACGGGCGGCATGTCGTGGAACAGCACCACGTCGTTACCCGCCAGCTGCAAGCTGCCCTGCACGGTCGACTCGAGCATGCGCTCGATCGGCAAATGCAATTTGAGGGCCAGCCTGGCGTTGCCCGTCGCCGTCGTTTCATCCGTGAAATGCTCGATCCAGCCCAGCACGGGGCTGGCCGTCACGTACTTGAGGAATTCCTGCATCGGGCCGGCCGCGTTGCCGTCGATATCGAGCAAGGTGTCGAACACGGTCAGGTCGGGGATCACGGCTTTGACGTTCGTCAATGCCACGCCGCCCGTAGTGGCCGTGTCGCCGCGAATTTCCATGCGCGCCCGCTCGAACACAAAGCTGCCCTTGATCTTTTCCGCCTGCGGCCACAAGGGCGCCTTGCCCGCCAGCGGACCGCTTTCCGCAAATTCGCCGGGCGCATAGTTCAAGGTGCCGTTCTCGATCTTGCCGGCTACGCGGAAGTCGCCCCGGTTACGCTGGGCTGGCGTGTCGGCCTTGAAGGGGAAATGTTCGAGCTCACCGCGCAGACGCAGGCTGACATCGTGCGCCATGCCGCCTTCCAGCGCGCCCGTCAGCCAATGGCGCAGGTGCTCGGGCGTTTGCAGCGGCAGATAGCGGCCGATGGTATTGATCTGGAAATTGTCGATCGTGCCCGTCAAGTCGACCTGCCCCAGGTTCTTGCCGTCGAGCGGCAGGCGGTGCGTGCCTTGCAGGGCGACGCGCAAGCCTTGCTGATTGAAATCCAGCTTGTCCAGCTCGACCTGCAGCATATTGGCCGCTTCAAACGTCCAGCGCGCCTGCATCGCGAATTGTTCGAACGGCAAGGCCGGTTCGCTCAAGTACGTGGGCAATTGCAGCACCAGGTCCTGCGCGTCGATGGCAATGGTGCCGCCCTTGTCGCTGGCGTCGATGCTGCCGCTGAGTTTATCGAAGCCGGGAATGGCGGGCGCGGCGGCCTGCGCGGGGCTGCCCGCCGTCTTCGCCACGGCCAGGCGCGCCGGCTGCGCATCCAGGCCAAGGTCGATGAGTTTGCCGCGCAGACGGTAGCTGGCGGGCGCGGCCATCTCGCCTTCCCATTGCGCCGAAAAATCCTGCAAACGCCCGCGCGGCGCCAGGGCGTCGAGGCGCTGGCGCTGCTGCTCGCCCAGCGGCAGCTTGTCGGCCAGCGCGGCCAGGGTTTGCAAATCGAGCGACTTGGCCGTGATTTCCGTGCGCGCCGGCTTGCGCTTCGTGGCAGCGATGAAACGCTCGGACAAGGTCGTGGGCGGCAGGCTGAGGCCGTCGCGTGTTTCCACCGCGAAGTTCGTCAATTCCACCTGATGGCCGTTCGCGCCAAAGGTCGGCTTACCGTCAGGCACCTGCGCCGACAGCTCTTCTTTTGCCGAAATGCGTCCGCTGACCGACAGCAAGTCGAGCGGCGCGATATGCTCGCCCAGCTGCGCCTGCACATCCGTCAAGCCCACGTCGGCCGTGAAGCCGGCCAGGCGCGCGTGGTCCAGGCTCAACCAGGCGCGCAGGGCGCCCTTGCCCTGGCTCAGCTCGAACGGGTAATCGAGATAGCGGCGCCAGGCGGCCAGATCGGCGTTTTTCAGGTCCGCATACAGCTCGCCCTTCCACATCGACACATCGGAGATGCGCGTGCTGAAAGGGGGATGCGTGAAGTGAGCGCGCACATCGATGGGGGCGGCCAGGCTGGCGGGCGGCGTGGCCTGCAAGCCCAGCCGGTGACTGCGCCAGCGGTTGCGCAGCAGCAGATTGACCTGGGACAAAGCCAGCTCCGGCGTGCCGCGCGCTTCATCGGTCCAGCGCACCTTGCCGTCGCGGATGATGACGTCATGCTGCGACAGCAGCCAGTCGGCGCCCTTGCCATCGCTGCCTTGCGTGCTGTCGATCAATACCCCGGCCACGTACAGCTTGCCATCCTTGCTGCGCCGCACGTCCAGATCGGGCCGCGTGATTTCCAGGGTAGTGAAGCGCACGGAACCGAGCACGCTCCACCACGATACGGTGGCCGAGATGCTCGGCAGGCTCAGCGCCTGGCGGCCCGCCTGGTCGCGCAAGGTCACGTCGCCGAGGAAGAGATTCGGCCGCAGGCCGTGCCAGGAGGCATAAATACGCGCGATACTGACGGGGTTGCCCAGCGCGCGGCTGGCCGCCCGCTCGATATCGCCTTTGTAGTAATCAATATTCGGCAAGATCGCGTAGCGCAGGAACAGAAACAGCACGGCGAAGGCAAAATATGCGAGCAGCACCAGTTTGACGGTAAAACCCAGCACATGGTGGGTGGCCAGGTTGGCCATGCGATAGGCGGCACGCAGCCGCTGCCAGCGCAGGGCCAATGGCACATGTTCTGTCACGCTTGCTTCTGGCGGTTTTTGCATCAATAAGCTAATAAACGGGCCCGGCGTCAAATAATGGCAAAAATCGTCTGCATTCGTGGTGCGCGCCTGCATCCTTGCGCTTGCGTCTGAGCAAAGCCTCCCTTACCATCGTCCGGAAGAGCACGCACTGCCGGCGGCTTAGCGCCAGCGGCACAATTTTACCGCATCCCCCGCCGTTCGCAGCCAAGTTAAACAAGAACATGCACGCAGCATCCACGAGACCCTAACCGATACCATGAGCACACAGCCTTTGATTTCCGCCTCCCGTTTCTACCAGCGCTGGCTGGACGCCGCCCCCGAGCGCGCCGCACAGGTAGCGCAACTGGTGCGCGCGCCGCTGGACGGGCTCGACTTTGCCGCCGCGCTGGCCGGGCAGGCGAACGCCGCCACGCCGCCGCTGCCGCCCGAGCGGGCCATGCGCCGCCTGCGCAACCTGCTGGTATGCGGCCTGATCGTGCGCGATCTGGGCGGCCAGGCGGACTTGAACGAAGTCGTCACGGCCATGACGGGCTTTGCCGATTTCGCCATCCGCACGCATGTGGACGCCATCATGGCCGAGATGGTGGCCCTGCACGGCATGCCCGTCGGCGAGGAATCGGGCGAGGAACAGGCCTTGATGGTGCTGGCGATGGGCAAGCAGGGCGGCGGCGAGCTGAACGTCTCGTCGGACATCGACCTGATCTTTGTGTATCCGGAAGATGGCGACACGCAAGCGACCCAGCCAGGCCAGCGCAGCCTGTCGAATCACGAGTTTTTCATTCGCATGGGCAAGAAACTGATCGCCGCCCTGGCCGAGATCACGCAGGACGGTTTTACTTTCCGCGTGGACATGGCCTTGCGCCCGAATGGCAATTCGGGGCCGCTGGCGGCCAGCCTGAGCATGGTGGAACAATACCTGATCGTGCAGGGCCGCGAATGGGAGCGCTACGCCTGGGTCAAGGCACGCGCCGTGACGGGCAAGTCCGAAGACATCGCGTCGCTCGACGCCATCGTGCGCCCCTTCGTCTTTCGCCGCTACCTCGATTTCGGCGTCATCGACGCCATCCGCACCATGCACGGCCAGATCCGCGCCGAAGTCAACCGCCAGGAGCGGCTGCACCCGGACCGCAGCAACAACGTCAAGCTGGGCCGTGGCGGCATCCGCGAAATCGAATTCCTCGCGCAAGTATTCCAATTGATACGGGGCGGGCGCGACGCCGAACTGCGCGAGCGCTCCACGCGCGCCACCCTGCGCACGGTGGCGGACAAGGGCTTGCTGGAACCGGCCATCGTGGAACAGTTGCTCGGTTCCTACACTTTCTTACGCAACCTCGAACACCGGCTGCAGTATCTTGACGATGCACAGACACACACCCTGCCCGCGAATGACGCCGACCGTCTCACCGTGGCGCAGATGATGGGCTTGCCCGACACGCCCACCCTGCTGGCCCGGCTGGAAGTGCACCGCGTGTTTGTCGCCGGTCAATTCGACGAAATGTTCAGCGACAAGAGCAGCGGCACGCCGCCGGCCGACACGGGCATCGACCCGCAAACCTCGAACGACTGCGCCGCCTCGGACCAGCAGGAAGCCATCGAGGCGCGCTTTGCCGCCCTCGGTTTCCATGAGCCGGCCGCCTGCGCGCGCCGCCTGCTGGCCACCTGGCAAGCACCGCGCCTGCAATCCTTGCCCGAGGCAAGCCGCACGCGTCTGGTCGCCCTCGTCAATTCCGCCCTGCCCCTGATCACCGACTGCTCCGTTTCCAACGGCAACGCCAGCCAGCTGGCCACCCTGGGCCGGCTGCTCGATTTCCTGGAAGCCATCGCGCGCCGCTCGGCCTATCTGTCGCTGCTGACGGAATACCCGCACACCCTGGAGCGTGTGGTGCGCATGGTGTGCGCCAGCGGCTGGGCCGCCACCTTCCTCACGCAGCACCCGATCCTGCTCGACGAGTTGCTCGATGAGCGCATCCGCAACACGGTGCCGGATCCGGCCGCGCTGGCGCTGGACCTGCAACGCCAGCTCGACGACGCCCCCGGCGACACGGAGCGGCAGATGGATATCCTGCGCGAAATGCACCACGCGCAGCTGTTCCAGTGCCTGGCGCAAGACCTGGCGGGCGACCTGAGCGTGGAAAAACTGGCCGATTACCTGTCGCAGCTGGCCGACATCATCGTCGCCGCCACCGTGCAAGCCGTGTGGCAAACCTTGCCCACGCGCCACCGCGAGGTGCCGAAATTCGCCGTCATCGCATATGGCAAGCTGGGCGGCAAGGAACTGGGCTATGTCTCGGACCTCGACGTCATCTTCCTGTTCGACGACGACGACCAGGAAGCGCCCGGCCTGTACGCCAAGCTGGCGCAGCGTTTCATCACCTGGATGACCTCGCACACCTCGGCCGGCATCCTGTTCGACATCGACATCGCCCTGCGCCCCGACGGCGCCTCGGGCATGCTGGTGTCCAGCGTGCAGGCGTTCGAGCGCTACCAGAGCAGCGCGGCCTGGGTGTGGGAACACCAGGCGCTCACGCGCGCGCGCTTTTGCGCCGGCGACGTCAGCATCGGCAAGCATTTCGAACGCATCCGCGACACGATCTTGCGCAAGGAGCGCCCGGAAAACGGCCCGCTCAAGGGCGAAGTGGTGGCCATGCGCAAGAAAATGCTCGATGCGCATCCGCCCCGCCCCGGCAGCTTTGACTTGAAGCAGGATCCGGGCGGCATGATCGACATCGAATTCATGGTGCAATACCTGGTGCTGCAGCATGCGGCGCAGTATCCGCAGCTGACGGCCAACTCGGGCAATATCGCCCTGCTGCGCCTGTGCGGCGAGCTGGGACTGATCGACGCGCAACTGGCGACCCTCGTTGCCGACGCCTACCGCGCGCTGCGCAAGCTGCAGCACCAGTTGCGCCTGCAAGGGCAGGATCTGGCCCGCGTGGAACCGGAGCGGGTGCGCGTGCATGCGGAGAATGTCATGCGCCTGTGGCAAGCCATCTTCGGCGCCGCGGCCTGAGGCCGGCCCGGGCATGCCGCTTCATTACCTGTCCCGCCTGAGCGGATCGGCGCGCGATACGCAAGCCAATCTGCAGCTGGGCTGCGTGCTGGCGCTGGTGGCCGGCGCCGTGAACGCGGGCGGTTTTCTCGCCATCGGCGGCTATACCTCGCACATGACGGGCATCGTCTCGGGCATGGCGGATGACCTGGCGCTGGGCAACGTCACGGTAGCCCTGGCCGCGCTGGGCGCCTGGCTGGCCTTTGTCAGCGGCGCGGCCGTCACGGCCATCATGGTGAACTGGGGCAAGCGGCGCCGGCTGCACAGCCAGTTCGCCGCCAGCCTGCTGCTGGAGGCGGCGCTATTGCTGCTGTTCGGCCTGGCGGGCAACTACCTCGCGGCCATGCCCGACGTGCTGGGTCCCGTCACCATCTTGCTGCTGTGCTTTGTGATGGGCTTGCAGAACGCCATCATCACCAAGATTTCGGGCGCCGTCATCCGCACCACGCACGTGACGGGCCTGTCGACCGACATCGGCATCGAACTGGGCAAGATGGCGTATTACAACCGCAGGAAATTGCCGGACCGGATGGTGAAGGTCAACCGGGGCAAGCTGAGGACGCACAGCCTGCTGATCAGCTGTTTCTTCATCGGCGGCGTCAGCGGCGCACTGGCCTTCAAGCACATCGGCTTTCCGGCAGCCACCATCATCCTCGCCGGCGTGCTGACTTTACTGTCGGGCGTGCCCGTGCTGCGCGACTTGCGCGTCATGTGGCGCTTTTACCGGCGCCGGCTGTGGAAACAAAAATGCCGTCCAGACCAGGTCTGAACGGCATCACCTTGCTATGCTGAATTACTGCTGCGCGGTCTTGTTGCCGGCAGCCGGACCAATATAGCGGTTAATGAAGCTGTACACGGCTTCTCCCCACTTGATGTTGTTGCTTTCCTTGGACCAGCCATGGCCCTCGCCCGTCATCACCATCCATTCAACCGTATTACCTTGTTTGAGCAACTGGTCGCGCATTTTTTCGCCGTGAATCAGGGGCACGCGGCGATCTTCGCTACCATAGGCCATCAGCACGGGCGCCTTGATCTTGTCCGCATGATCGATCGCCGATACCTTCCGGAAATACACGTCGTCGGTCTTCGGATCACCGTGCATTTTCGTGCCGATGTTATCCATCACAGGACCGGAGACATCGGACCAGTTGACAGTAAACAACATTTTCACGTCCGTCACGCCCACCCAGTTGATGCCGCATTTGTACAGGTCGGGATTCTTCACCAGGCCGTACATGGTGGCATAGCCGCCATAGCTGGCGCCGATGATGCAGACGCGGTTGCGATCGACCACGCCCTGCTTGACCAGTTCCTCGATACCGTCCGTGATGTCATCCTGCATGGCCAGACCCCATTGCTTCCAGCCCGCCGTATGGTGCTTCCACCCCAGGCCGGTCGACATGCGAAATTGCGGTTGCATCACGGCAAAGCCGCGTGAAGCGAGCATCTGCGTGATCGGATCGTAGCCAAAGCTGTCGCGCGCATGCGGGCCACCGTGGATATACGCCACCAGCGGCAGGGCCTTGGGCGTGCGGCCTTCCGGCAAGGTCAGGTAGGCCGGGATGGTCAGGCCATCGCGCGCCTTGTAGCGGATAACCGTCTGCTCGGAAAGTTTCTTGCCGTCCAGTGAGGGCTTGACACTGTACAGCGGCTCCAGCGTCTTCTTCAAGGTATCGAAGTAATACAGCTTGCCCACGTTATTGACGCCGGTGGTGACAACGACGGCGCGGTTGCCGCGCCACTGGAATTCCACGTGCTCGCCAGGCAGGCTGGCGTCGAGCGAAGCCTGCAGGCGCGCATAGTCTTCGTCAAAATAATACATTTCCGGCTTCATGCCGTTGACGGCCACGCCCACCACCTTCTTGCGCGCTTCATCAAAGATCAGGCCGCCCGCGATATCGGCTTCCGCATGTTCGGCGATCAGCTCTCCCGCCGTATTGGTGGCGCTGTTCCAGATATGCACGCCGGCCTTGTCGCGGCCATTGAAGCGTCCGGCCACGAACAGGGTCTTGTTATCAAAATCAAATCCCAGCGGATTCATTTCCTTGCCTTCATCCAGATACGCCTTGTAAATCGCTTTCCACGGCGCCTTCTCGTCATCGCGCAGGTACACGGTTTGCACGATACGCTTGCTGCCGTCTTCCACCGTCATGGCCGATGCCACGCGGATCACATTATTATGGTCAAGCACCCAGCCGCTGACGGCGCCCGGATTATTAAAGGTCAACAAGGCCATGCGGCCGTTCGTCGTATCGAGGCGGAACACGTCGCTGGCGCCCAGGTCGGCATCGCGGCCCCGCTCGTTGTTGACGACAATCAAGTCGTTGCTGTCGCCGCCCACACGCTGCAGCACGGACACGGGCTTGTACGGCATGCCCGAGCTCATCGATTCCTTCACGCTGATCACCAGCTTGCGAAAGCCGCTGCCGTCGCTGTTGACGGCGAACAAACCACCGCCGGTCTGCTTTTCCAGTACTTCTTCGCTGCCTTTGCTGATGCTGAACACCAGGCGCTTGTTGTTGACCCAAATGGGGTTGGCCACGTTCCAGTCCGGATCGGAAGCCACCACGGTCGAAGCCCTGGTATCGAGATTGATGACCGCCAGCACGAAGCGCCCATTGCGCGGCGTCAACACCGCCATGCTTTGACCATCGGGCGACAGGATGGGGCGGCCGCTGAACTCCGCTTTCTTGAAAAATTCGGCAATGGGAATGGATTCGTCGGCGCGCACGCTTGCGCTGTACAGGCCGCTACTGAGTAACAAGGTACTAAGCACGACAGGAATGATGCGTCGGTTCAAGACAGTCTCCTCGATAAAAACAATGACTTTAATTTCCTTAAGGCAATCACGCACTGCTTGCCCAGCAGGACAAAAAAAGACGCCGTTACCTCACGGTCACGGCGCCTTCTTCATCATGCGCGATTACTTGAAGCTGTAATCAGCCGTGATCTGGAAATAACGGCCCATCGCGCTATGCAGCGACGAGTAGTAGTTCGCCGTGCCGTTCGGATGGAAAGGCGGTTTGCGGTCGAAGGCATTCTGGATGGCAAAGCTCAGCTTGGTGTTCTTGAAGCCGCTGTAGCTGCCGCCCAGATTAACCACGGTGAACGATGGAATCCCTTTGCACAGCTCCGGGAAGCCTTCGGTTTCAAGTACGCAATCTTGCGTACGGTCGGCAACCGATGCCATCTTGCTGATAAATACCGTATCTGCCGACAAGGCGTAGGCCGCTTTCTTCCACGCCAGGCCCAGGGTAGCTTGCACCGACGGCGTGCCACGGGTGCCTGCATACTCGATCAGGTCGTCGGTTGGCGACGGCGCGTTCTTGAACGACTGCATGTGGCTGACGTTCAGGGTTGGCTGCAAGCTGCCGTACTCACCCAGGTTGATACGGCCCGTCAGCTTCAGGTCCACGCCACGGATCTGCGTCACGGCCACGTTGGTCAGCAACATCTTGATGTTGGTGATTTCACCGGCGGTGGCACCGGCGAGCTTGTCGGCGGCGGTCAGCGGATCACGCGTGATGGCAACGGCCGGGTCGCCAGCGTAGCGGCTAGGATCGGACAGGACCTTGTCCAGGTCATAGGTACCGATTTCGTTGACGCGCTTGATCTGCCACAGATCGATCGTTGCCAGGAACGACGAGCTTGGTTCCCAGGCCAGGCCCAGGGTGTAGCTCTTCGCCGTTTCCGGTTTCAGCTCCGGATTCGCGCCGCTTTGATACGGGCTGGAAGTGGAGCAGCCCAGCTTGTATTGAGCGTTGCAACGGTAGGGATCGCGAATCGACACAAAGGCATTGCGCACGTCGGTGGAGTTTTCCACCAGGGTCGGTGCACGGAAGCCTTCAGCATAGGTGCCGCGCACCATGAACGCCGGCGTCACGCTCCACTTCAAGCCCACTTTCGGCGTGGTCGAATTGCCGTAGTCGGAGTAATGGTCGTGACGCACTGCCACTTGCGCTTCCAGCGATTTCAGCAGGGGAATCGTCGATTCCGCATAGATCGAGGAAATGTTACGGTCATTCGAAAAGCCTGGCGGCAATTGCGCCTGGTGATAGAACTCGCCTTCCACGGCAAGCGGATCAGGCGACGTGCTCAGGCTTTCGCGACGGAACTCGGTACCGACCGCCAGGCCGACGGCGCCAGCAGGTAAGTTGAACAATTCACCGGAAATCTTGCCATCGATTTGCGTCAGGCTGGACTTGAACATGTTTTTCGAATTGGCCGTGATCGAATCGTACAGGGCCTGATTGGCCGCACCGCCGCCGAAGATGAAGGTGCCGTTCTTGTAGGCATTGACGAAAGGCGTCAGCATGATCGCGCTGGTATTGCGTGAAGTCACTTTACTATCCGTACGCAACAGGGCCGTTTCCCAGTCCCAGTTCTTGTAATCACCTTTGACACCGACCAGGTAGCGGCCGAAATCGGTGGTGTTGTCCTGGCCCTGGCCTGGGAAGTCACGCAGCGAAGCGCGCACGCGCACGGTGCCGTTGCCACCCGCCAAGGTCTTGCCGTCCGGGCCAATCAGCTCTTTGGGATACTGCGGATGCGTAATCGGCAAGGCTGGCGTCACTTGGCCAGTCTGGCCGGCAACCCAGTGCAGCAGGCCGGTAACGGTGGCCTTGTTGCGGTTGAACATCAGTTCGCTGAAGACCGTGGTGCTGGCGGTCGGCTGCCAGGTCAGGCGGCTGGTGATGCCGAAACGGTCGGTCTTGCCGGCGGAATTGATGGAGCTGTCCTGGAAGTCATCGAATACGCAGGCATTGCCCAGGGCGCCTGCGCCCAGTACGCTGTCGGCCGGCACCAGACGGTCAGCCGGGCAATTCTTGTCCAACGTGCGCGACGTCAGCGCGCCGGTGGCCTTGTCGGTCCAGTAGATATTGCCTGGGTAGGTGTACAGCGAACGGCGGTCCTTGTAGCCATATGCGCGCAGATCCTGCGTGCTCAGGTAGCCGTCGCGCTTGCGCAGGTACATCGGATCGCGCTGGCGCACGTCCAGGGTGGCGTAGGCATTGAAATGGTCCTTGACCAGGCTGCCGGTACCAAAGCTGATGGTCGCACGCTTCTGCTCACCATCGCTGCGGCTGGACTGGCCCAGCGAGCCGCCCACTTCCAGACCTTCGAAGCTGTCGCGCAGAATGATGTTGACCACGCCGGCCATCGCTTCCGAACCATAAATGGCCGATGCGCCATCTTTCAGGATTTCGATGCGTTCCACGGCGCCCACGGGAATCGAGTTCAAATCGACAAACGTCGTCTGGAATTCAGGCTGCGCGTATGGCGCCAGGCGGCGGCCATTGATCAGGGTCAGAGTGGCCTGGCTGCCGAAACCTCGCAGGTTCAGGCCGGCGGCGCCAGCGCTGAAACCATTGGTGCGGTTCTCGTCGATACCGCCGACGTTCGACGAGATCGTGCGCAGCACTTCATTGAGCGACGTCGCGCCACCGCGCGTCAGTTCATCACGCGTGATGATCTGCACCGGCGAAGCCGATTCCAGCGTAATGCGGCGCACGTTCGAGCCGGTCACGTACACTTTTTGCACGGCGCTGCCGTCGGCCTCGGCCGCAGCCTTCGCCGGCGGCGCCGCCTGAGGTCCCATGCTGGCGTCCTGCGCATGAGTTACTTGAGTCAACAAACTGGTACCGGCAATTACGCCCAGCGCGAAGCGAACCAAGACCACACTAGTTTTTTCTCTGATGAACATTACTCTTCCCTTTGTGCTTTTTTATATAGTCAATTTTGTTATTGCAACTCAGATTCAGGCAGCCAGCGACGTTACATATTCCAAGCAGGCAATACGTATCCCACACGCGGTTATGCGTTGTCTGCATGAAACTTTATTATGCATGCATGTTTTTTCATTTTGTTACAAATGTTAGTTTATGTTGCTATAAAACGACTTAACGGAATATTCAATCATCAATATAAAATTTCACGATAATAAATTCGTAAAATTTCCATAAATTAGAATTAAATTTAACCGTATAAATAGTTTCCAGTTTGCTGTTTACGTTCTTATCAGAATCATGTAAGGCTAAAGACAAGCGGTTTTTATTGCAACTGAGAATGACAATGCCGTTCTGTAAAGCAAGCGGGATGGGACACGGCAGCAGGATGCTGCGGCAGAATGGGATGGTTTTTTTGCCCAGCACACATGGCGGACAAATGTAACTAATGGTAGTCGCGCATGGCACGCCGCCGGGACTGAAACACACCAGTAATGCGCGCACAGAATGTGCTCGCAAAAAAACCGCCCTGTCAGACAGGGCGGCCCGGCGCCCCTCAGAGAGCGCTTACTGCAGTGTTTTGATGAATTACTTGGCCGACATCAGTGCTACGGTGGTGTCGAGCATGCGGTTCGAGAAACCCCACTCGTTGTCGTACCACGAGGATACTTTCACCAGGCGGCCCGACACCTTGGTCAGGGTCGAATCGAAGTTCGACGACGCCGGGTTGTGGTTGAAGTCGATCGAGACCAGCGGTTCGGTCTGGTACGTCAGGATACCTTCCAGGGCGCCTTCCGACGCCGCTTTCATCAGCGCGTTGACTTCTTCCACGGTGGTGTCGCGCTTGGCGATGAACGACAGGTCGACCAGCGACACGTTGATGGTCGGCACGCGGATGGCGAAGCCGTCCAGCTTGCCATTCAGCTCAGGCAGCACCAGGCCCACGGCGGCGGCAGCGCCCGTCTTGGTCGGGATCATGCTCATGGTGGCCGAACGGGCGCGGCGCAGGTCTTCATGCATCACGTCGGACAGTACCTGGTCGTTGGTGTAGGCGTGCACGGTGGTCATCAGGCCCGTTTCGATGCCGATGGCGTCGTTGAGCGGCTTGACCAGCGGTGCCAGGCAGTTGGTGGTGCACGAAGCGTTCGAGATGACGGTGTCCGTCGATTTCAGTACCGAGTGGTTCACGCCGAACACGACGGTCGCATCGACGTCCTTGCCGCCTGGGGCCGAAATGATGACTTTTTCGCGCCGCCCTTCAAGTGAGCCGAAGCTTTCTCTTTGGTGGTGAAGAAGCCCGTGCATTCCAGCACGACGTCCACGCCCAGCTCGCCCCATGGGATTTCAGCCGGGTTGCGCTGTGCGAACACGCGGATCGGATCGCCATTGACGATCATGTTGTCGCCTTCGACGGTGACCGTGCCCGGGAACTTGCCGTGCGCGGTATCGTAGCGGGTCAGGTGGGCGTTCGATTTGGCATCGCCCAGGTCGTTGATGGCAACGATCTGGATATCCTGTTTCTTGCCGCCTTCATAGAAAGCGCGCAACACATTACGGCCGATGCGGCCGTAGCCATTGATTGCAACTTTGATCGTCATACTCTGCTCCTGATTAAAAAAGAAGGTACATGCACGCCCCCGGCGACAACATCGCCAGGACCGTTAAAAATCAATATTAGCCAGCGATAACGGCTTTCACCTTGGCGACGACGTTCTCGACCGTGAAGCCGAAGTGCTTGAACAGCACGCCGGCCGGGGCCGATTCGCCGAACGTGTCGATACCGACCACGGCGCCTTCCAGGCCCACGTATTTGTACCAGAAGCTGGTCACGCCCGCTTCGATGGCCACGCGCGGCACGCCCTTCGTCAGCACGCCGGCCTTGTAGGCGGCGTCCTGGCGGTCGTACACGTCGGTCGACGGCATCGACACCACGCGCACATTGATGCCTTCCGAGGCCAGCGCGCTGGCGGCGGCGACGGCCAGTTCCACTTCGGAACCGGTGGCGATCAGGATCGCCTTGGCGTCGGCCACGTCGTTCAGCACATAGCCGCCGCGGTAGATGTTCTCGATCTGTTCGGCGCTACGCTCCTGGTACGGCAGGTTCTGGCGCGAGAAGATCAGGGTCGACGGGCCATCCTTGCGGCGCACGGCGGCGCCCCAGGCGGCAGCCGACTCGACGGTGTCGCACGGACGCCAGTTGTCCAGGTTCGGGATCAAACGCATCGACGAGACGTGCTCGACCGATTGGTGCGTCGGGCCGTCTTCGCCCAGGCCGATCGAATCGTGGGTAAACACGAAGATCGAACGCAGTTTCATCAGGGCAGCCATGCGCAGCGCGTTGCGGCTGTAATCGGAGAACGTCAGGAAGGTGGCGCCGAACGGGATGTAGCCGCCGTGCAGGGTGATGCCGTTCATGATGGCGCTCATGCCGAATTCGCGCACGCCATAGTTGATGTGGTTGCCAGGCTGGCCCGAACGCACGGCCACGCACTCTTTCCAGTTGGTCAGGTTCGAACCGGTCAGGTCGGCCGAGCCGCCCAGGAATTCCGGCAGCGACGACGCCAGCGCCTGGATGGCGTTCTGGCTGGCCTTGCGGGTAGCGATGTTTTCTTTCTTTTCGACGCAGGAAGCGATGGCGGCGCTCAGGGCCGCTTCGAATGCCTGCGGTAAGTCGCCCTGCATGCGGCGGGTCAGTTCAGCGGCTTGCTGCGGGAATTCACGGCTGTAGGCGGCGAAACGCTCGTTCCAGTCTTTTTCCAGCAGGGCGCCCTGCTCTTTCGCATCCCAGGCCGCGTACACGTCGGACGGCATCTCGAACGGTGCGGCATCCCAGCCGATGTATTCGCGCACGGCGGCGATTTCCTTGTCGCCCAGCGCGGCGCCGTGGACCTTGTCGCCGCCTTGCAGGTTCGGCGAACCCTTGCCGATGATGGTCTTGCAGCAGATCAAGGTTGGCTTGCTGGCGGTCTTGGCGGCGGCGATGGCGGCAGCCACGGCGGCCACATCGTGGCCGTCGACGGCGCGGATGACGTTCCAGCCGTAGGCTTCGAAGCGCGCCGGGGTGTCGTCCGTGAACCAGCCTTCCACTTTACCGTCGATGGAAATGCCGTTGTCGTCGTACAGGGCGATCAGTTTATTCAGGCCCAGGGTACCGGCCAGCGCGCACACTTCGTGCGAAATACCTTCCATCAAGCAACCATCGCCGACGAAGGCGTAGGTGTAGTGGTTGACGATGTCGTGGCCAGGCTTGTTGAATTCAGCGGCCAGCAATTGCTCCGACAGGGCCATGCCGACGGCGTTGGCGATACCCTGGCCCAGCGGGCCGGTGGTCGTTTCCACGCCGGGCGTGACATCGACTTCCGGGTGGCCCGGGGTTTTCGAATGCATCTGGCGGAAGGCCTTGATGTCATCCATCGACAGGTCGTAGCCCGTCAGGTGCAGCAGCGCGTAGTGCAGCATCGAGCCGTGGCCGTTCGACAACAGGAAACGGTCGCGGTTCTGCCATTTCGGGTTCGCGGGATTGTGGCGATAGTGACCACTCCACAGGGCAACTGCGATCTCGGCCATGCCCATCGGCATGCCTGGATGGCCGGAGTTGGCCTTTTGTACAGCGTCCATTGCCAGTGCGCGGATCGCATTGGCCATTTTGGTAGTCGGGAGCGTAGTTGTCATGATGGTATGGGTCAGTCGCGAGTTTGGGATTCGTTTGCAACAGCGCGGACAGGGAAGCCGGCTGCTTTCTGTAGCCAACTATTTTACCAGACTGGGGGACCGCAAATTAGAATTGCGGCGTACTGGCCCGCCAAATGGCTATACTTTGACGTCTTTCCACCCCACTTACCCCCGTTGAGGATTTGCATGCCGCGTTTTTTCTGCCCCCAGCCGCTCGTCGCCGGCGCCACCGTCTCCCTGCCGGAGGCTGTCGCCCACCATATCCAGGTCGTGCGCCTGGCGCCGGGCGACGTCATCACCCTGTTCAATGGCGAAGGCGGCGAAGTGCAGGCGAGCCTGGTGGCGGTCGCCAAGCGCAGCGTGACGGCGCAAATCCAGGCGCAGGTGGCGCGCGAGGCGGAACTGCCGTATGCCGTGACCCTGGCGCAAGCGTTGCCGGAAGCGTCGAAAATGGACTGGATCATCGAAAAAGCCATCGAACTGGGCGCGGCCGGCATCGTGCCGCTGGCGGCGCAGCGCTGCGTCGTGCGCCTGTCCGCCGAGCGGGCCGAGAAGAAACTCGCGCATTGGCAAGCGATCATCGTGTCAGCATCGGAACAATGCGGGCGCAACCGCCTGGCGCAGCTGGCCCCATTGCAGGATTTTAATGGCTGGAGCAGTCAGCAAGATTTACATAAACGCATCATTTTGACGCCGCGCGCACAGCAGTCGCTGGCCGACTGGGCGCGTCATCAGCCGCCGCAGGCGATCACCGTGACGGTGGGACCGGAAGGCGGGTTTTCGGAAGCGGAAGAAAAGGCAGCCCTGGCCGCCGGCGCCATCGGCTTGTCCATGGGGCCGCGCATCTTGCGCACGGAAACAGCGGGCCTGACGGCGCTGGCCACCCTGGGCGCCTTGTGGGGCGGCATGTAAGGCGGCGTACGATGGACTGGCACCCAGCGCGCCACCCAAAAAATGCCCCGCAAGCTTCGCAGCTTGCGGGGCATGTTACTGGCATGACTGACCATGCCTCTTGCTATAACCGTCCGTGCATCCCGGCCTCCGCCGGCTGACGGCTGTCAACCGGCAAGGAGGAAATCACATCAGAACTTGTGGCTGTACTGGGCCGACAAGCGCACGGTGCGCGGGTTCGAATACGCATTGACCATACCGGCGGTAGGGCTGACGGCAGTACCGGCGGCGCTGGTGTTGTAGGCCTCGTCAATGGATTGCGCCACTTGACGGTTGGTTGCGTTCAGCACGTCGACTTTCAGCACGATGCCTTTGATTTGCTCTGGCTTGTAGATGAAGTTCAAGTCCAGGCGCATTTCTGTTGGCAGCGTACCGTAGGCGCCGCGGCCGTTCGGACCGGTTGGGCACAGGAAGAAGATCGAGCCGTATTGCGACAAGCCCAAGCCCTGTTGATCCATGGACGCTGGGATATTGCAAGTACGCGACATTGGACGGCCCGTCGCCACCAGCAAGTTGCCACCGACGCCAAACTGGCTCGTGAACTCATAGTAGCCGTAGGTTTTCAACTGGTGCGTACGGTTGTTAGGCAACAAGCCGCTGCCGTTGACCATCGTTTCCGGGAAGTCCCAACCCGAGCTGAAGCCCACGTCGGCCTGGCCGTTATCCGACTTGGTCTGGCCTTCCTGGTTGCCTTCGCTGCGCGACCACGTGTAGTTCATCTTGCCATACCAGCCATTGCGCATCGGATGTTCCAGCATGAATTCCAGCGCCGTGTAGGTACGCTTGGCTTTTTCCGGGAAGCCTGCATCGGCAGCCGTAATCGTCACCGCACGCTGTGCACCGTTTGGTCCCACCGGGATCATGAAGGTGTTGTCCTTGCCTGGATTGAACAGGGCGCCGTTCCAGCCATGGTCATCGAAGTACTCTTTTTCAGCGCCCGTCAGCTTGGCCGAAATGGCGCGTGGATCCGAGTAGTCATCGATCGTGTTTTTCAGCTTGCGATAGGTAAACTTGATACCGCCGTTGAAATCAGGCGTCAGCGCCTTCTCGAAGCCCAGGTTGATCTCGTCCTGGAAGTGGGCCTTCAAGTTGGTCGAAGCCAATTCATTGGCGCGTTTTTCCTGGCCAAATTCATTGTTAGCCGACACGACATTGCTGATCGGGTTCAAGCCCAGCGGTGCACCCGTGGTCGGGTTGACGCCGGTGTAGGTGTAGAACCGGTCGGTATTCAGCGAAGCGCCAGCAAAACGTACGGCCATGTTGGCCGGCAATTGCATGAAGTAGCGGCCAGCCGTACCGAAGACTTTCAGGGAACCGTCGCCATACACATTCCAGGCCGCATTCAGGCGCGGCGCCAGCATGTTTTTCTGTTCCACGAAGGTTTCGCCGATACCGTTCATATTCTTGAACGACTCATTGCGCAAGCCCAGGGTCACGACCAGGTTTTCGGTGGCTTGATAGCGGTCCTCGATGTACTGCGCCGACTGCTCGACGGACGGAGTGGAACCGCCACGCTGCAGGTTTTCACGCACGTAGTAACCTTGGGTGCCGTAACCGCCGCCAGCTGCCGGCGACATATTATGGCCAGACAATACGGTGTTCGGATTGGTTTTCAGGTAAGTCCAGGTACCGCCGCCGGCCGCTTCCGTGCCGTTCAGGGCATTGATCTTGTTGTGGTCAAGACCGCCGCGTATCGTATGCTGCTTGGCCAGTTTGTATTCCAGATCCAGGCGATAGCCGCGGTTGGTGTCTTGTGCACCGTCGCGCAACAGGGCCGAGCTGAAACCTTGCACCTGGCTAGGCTGGTAATTCACGCCTGGTACCTGGTTGTCCGGGGAAGCAACGACCGGACGCAAGCCTGGAATGTAGCCAAACGGATTTTGCTCGCGCTGGGTCTTCGCCTGGCCGATCAGGGCCTGCACGGTCAGATCGTCGGTCACATAGCTGGTCAGCTTGAGGATGTCGATGTTGGAACCCTGGGCTGCCGCCAGCGCAGCGCCGGTGGCGTTGAGGAACAGCACACCTGCCGAATAGTTCTTGAATTTGGCGCCGCCGTTCTGCACATAGCCGCGCTGCTTGGTATCGTAGTTGAAGCCGTAGTATTGATCGTCAACTTTCGACTCGTCCGAAATATGCGTATATTCGAGGCGGTTATTGTCGGTGATATTCCAGTCGATCTTGGCGATATAGCGCGGCACATCGGATTTCTGCACCAGCCAGCCAGTCTGATTGTTCACCGTGCTGGTCGATGCCAGACGTGCCGTTTCGCGGTCCATTCTGGTAAATTCACCACCCAGATAGATGAACAGCTTGTCCTTGATCAGCGGGCCGCTGACATAGGCGTTGTAGACCTTCTCGGTCAGCTTGTCGCCTTCCCGGTAGTTGTAGATCTTGCCATCCGTCTTGGGATTGGCGCCCGTATTCGGGAACATGATGTTCTTGGCCTTGCCGCGCAGCGAATCAGGCGCGTAGGTAAAGCCGGCGCCGAATTCCCAGTTATTCGTACCGCTCTTGGTGGTGATATTGACCACGCCACCCGTCGAACGTCCGAATTCGGCGCCGTAGCCGCCGGTGATGATTTGCGCTTCAGCAATCGAGCCGAAAGGCAGGGAAGAGTAACCAACCTGATACAGACTGTTGGTGACAGGGAAACCGTTGATGTACGCCGCATTTTCCGACGCGCTGGAGCCGCCGAAGCTGGCCGCGTTGTTGCCGTAGCGCGAGTCGGCGCGCGTGGTACCGCCGGCCAATTGCACAATGTTGGCGACCGTTGGCGCCAGCGGCAGGGTAGCCAGCTCGCGCGAATTGAAGGACGAACCGGAGTTGGAACTGGTGACATCGATCGCGCGGCGGCGGCTCGTCACGTTCACGGTCTGTACCTGCTGCAGCGCCACTTCGCTTTCCTGGCCGATGCGCACTTCCACGTCCTGCGTGCTGACGACGGAAGAACCTTTCAGCAGCGTGACCTTGTAGTTACCAACTGGCAGGGAAGTGATGCGGAAAGTACCGCTGGCATCGGGTGAAATAGTCCGCTTGAAGCCGTTGTCGGCACCGACGATCTGCACCGATGCGCTGGCATCCGGCGCGATCTTGCCGATGATGTTGCCCGTGGCATTCGACTGAGCCATTACCGCTGGAACAATCGCAACGCTCAATACCGATGCGCTGAACGCGATCGTTAATGCACGTGCTATTACAGTTTTTCTCAACATGTCATTCCCTATTATTTATATGAGCGCAGTATTACTGCTTTGGTAAAGGAGTTTTTCACTTACGCTTATGCGTTTTTAAACGCTTTCTACTCTCATCGCCTTGCTATCCCGCCACACAAGACATCCTCTCGGTCCACTTTGCATACGCAAAATAAAACAGAAGGACACATCGGAACATATTGAAACAGGCTGGTCAATAAAATTAGGAAAACTGTTCTGTTGGCGCAACACTTCGATTTATCCAGAAAATAGGCATGCAGAAACGCATCCAGGCTAAATGAAAACATTCGCGGACGATAACAAAACTTACTTGGGATGCCTGAAAACAGTGGCTTTGCGCCAATGGAATTAGAAAATTACCGGAAGAATCCGTTCTAAAAAAGATGAATATCAATAACCCGAAAAATAAATGACGCGCAAGACGTCATTACTTTACGGGAGGAGGCGACATATAAAATGTGAAGCCACTTCGCAATATATCGATCAGACCTTTTATGAATGGATCTATATAAAAAAATCCTCGACATAATCTCAAAACAAAATCCCGCCCTCCATCGAAGAAGCGATAGCGACGAGATACAGCGCTGCTCTTTTCCTGGAATGCGAGCAGACCAAAGATACAGAATTGCGCCGGTAAGAAACAAAACACTATCAAATCACACGCAATGGCAAGGCGTCAACAAAATCAAGCGACCACAACAAAAAAGCAACACAAATTTACCTGAAAAATAAGCCCAGGATTTGCGTGCCCCAACAAGGGGCGGCGGACGCACCAGCAACGCGCCGGCTCGCACCAGTTTGTGGCAGCCAGAAAACGCCTCCAGGTCCCGCCACGGCACCGCGGCGACAATGCGAACAGACGGCACTGCCGCCTGTTGCCCCTCCCCAAAAAGTCCGGGTAAATCTAAGCGGTGAACGATGTGGAGGTAAAATAGCGCCTTGATGCCCTCACACGGCGCCACACACTCTCCGCTAGATACGGAGCCCGGCAATTTTTGAAAATACACACCATGTTGCGACTCAACGAAGTAAAACTCCCCCTCGAACACGACGATGCAGCCCTGCCGGCCGCGATCCTGGCCCGCCTCGGCATAGCCGCGGAGGAACTGCTCGGCTTCACCGTCTTCAAGCGCAGCTACGACGCGCGCAAGCGCAGCGCCGTGGTGTTGATTTACTCGCTGCATGTGGAAGTCAAGAATGAAGCGGCCGTGCTGGCGCGCCTGGGCCACGATATCCACCTGATGCCCGCGCCCGACACCGACTATAAATTCGTCGCCGGCGGCGAACAGCTGGCCGGCCATACCAATGAACCGCGTCCCATCGTCATCGGCACGGGCCCCTGCGGCCTGTTCGTGGCGCTGATCCTGGCGCAGATGGGCTTGCGCCCCCTCATCCTGGAACGGGGCAAGCAGGTACGCGAGCGCACCGTCGACACCTTCGGCTTCTGGCGCAAGCGCGAACTGAACCCGGAATCGAACGTGCAGTTCGGCGAAGGCGGCGCCGGCACCTTCTCGGACGGCAAGCTGTACAGCCAGATCAAGGACCCCAAGCACTACGGCCGCAAGGTGCTGACGGAATTCGTCAAGGCGGGCGCGCCCGAAGAAATCATGTACGTGAGCAAGCCGCACATCGGCACTTTCCGCCTGGTCAAGATGGTGGAAGAGATGCGCGCGAATATCGAACAGCTGGGCGGCGAATACCGTTTCAGCAGCAAAGTGGTCGATCTCGACATCGTGCCCGGCCCGGACGGCGGCCAGGTGCGCGGCGTGGTGCTGGACAATGGCGAGACCATCGCCAGCAACCACGTCGTGCTGGCCATCGGCCACAGCGCGCGCGACACCTTCGAGATGCTGCACAAGCGCGGCGTGTACATCGAAGCGAAACCGTTCTCGATCGGTTTCCGCGTGGAACACCCGCAATCGTTGATCGACAGCTGCCGCTTCGGCCCCAGCGCCGGTCACCCGATCCTGGGCGCGGCCGACTACAAGCTGGTGCACCACGCCAGCAATGGCCGTTCCGTCTACAGCTTCTGCATGTGCCCGGGCGGCACGGTGGTGGCGGCCGCATCCGAACCGGGCCGCCTGGTGACGAACGGCATGAGCCAGTATTCGCGCAATGAACGCAACGCCAACAGCGCCATCGTCGTCGGCATCACGCCCGCCGACTACCCGGGCGACCCGCTGGCCGGCATGGCCCTGCAGCGCGAACTGGAAGAGCGCGCGTTCGCCCTCGGCGGCGGCAACTACGATGCGCCAGGACAATTGGTCGGCGACTTCGTGGCCGGCCGCGCCTCGACGGAATTCGGCAGCGTGGTGCCTTCTTACAAGCCGGCCGTGCACCTGACGGACCTGGCGCCCTCGCTGCCCGAATACGCGATCACGGCCCTGCGCGAGGCGTTTCCGGCGTTCAACAAGCAGATCAAGGGCTACTACAAGGCTGACGCCGTGCTGACGGGCGTGGAAACGCGCACCTCGTCGCCGATCCGCATCAAGCGCCGCGACGATGACCTGCAAAGCCTGAATACACGGGGACTGTTCCCCGCCGGCGAAGGCGCCGGCTATGCGGGCGGCATCCTGTCGGCGGCCGTCGACGGCATCAAGGTGGCCGAGGCGGTGGCCCTGTCGATGGCGGCGCGCGGCTAGGCCGTGCCCTCCCCGCCGTGCGGCGGGATGAAAAAACCGGCACATTCACGGGCCGGTTTTTTTATGCCTGCGTACCTCGTTAAAACTTGTACGAGGCATTCAGGTAACCAGTACGGCCGCGCGGATCGTAGTAGCGGTCGTCATAGCCGAATTGCTGGCCGCGGTTCACGCCGGACGTCGATGGCACGAATGGCGGACTCTTGTCGGTCAGGTTCAGCACGCCGACGGTCAGCACCCAGCTCTTGCTTGGAGTCCACACCGTTTGCCAGTCGAGGGTCGAATAGAAGCCCGCCTGCATGCGGATCTTTTCCTGCCCCGTCACAGCACCCGAAGCGTCAAGCACGTCGACCGACGTTTCCTGATCCTTGTAGCCGGACAGGAAGTTGACCGTCAGCGAGTTGGCCCAGTTGCCCGTTTTCAGGGTATTCGTCCACTGGCCGCGCGTGCGGAAAGTCACCGTGCCCAGATCGGCAAAGTTGCCCAGCGCCGAATAATACCTGCCGTTGCGTTCCAGCTGCACATCCTCGCGCAGCATTTGCGTCGCGTTCAGCTGCGACGTGAACAGGCCGATGCCGGAGCGGTAACGGGCGCTGATATCGATGTCGACACCGGTGGCGAACGATTTACCCAAGTTCTGGTTGTCAGCCAGGAAGGCCAGGTAGGTGGTACCCGTGCCCACGTCCTTGTTGACGCCCCAGGATTTCGGGAAATTGGCCGGATTGGCGAATACCAGCTGTTCGGTCAGCTGACCGAAGGAATCGCGGATCTGCACATGCCACAGGTCGGCGCCCAGGGTGATGGCGTTGATCGGTTCGTAACGGAAGCCGATAGTTGCCTGTTTCGATTTCTCCGGCTGCAATTCGCGGTTGCCGCCGGCCAGCTGGTCGTACTGGCGGTTACCTGGCTGGCATTGCGCATTGAGACGCGTGGCGATCGCCTGCAAGGCTGGCGAGCAGGTGTACTTGTCGCTGGTGACGCCATAGCCGCGCTGCAAGGCGTTGACTTGTGGCACTGTCGGCGCATGGAAACCATTGCCGACCGAACCGCGGATCAGCAAGGTGGGTGCCGGCGTCCACTTGAAGCTGGCCTTGGCCGTGGTGGCGCCGCCAAAGTCCGAGAATTCATCGAAACGCAAGGCGGCGCCTAATTCCAGCTCTTTCAGTACAGGCGCGATGACTTCGCCAAAAATGCCTTTCGACGTACGGCTGGCGCTGTACGGCTGGCTGCTGGCCGCGTCGCCGAAACGCTGGTCGCATTCCAGTCCGGTCGTGCCGCCGCACAAGGTGCCCTTCACGGGATCGGCCAGGATGCCTTGCGCAAACGGACTCGGCTTGGCAGAGAATTCCTCGCGGTTGATGTTCACGCCCATGCCCAGCATCATCGCGCCGCCAGGCAGTCGCCGCAGTTCCGTCGAGCCATTCAGGTTAATCGTTTGCAGGCGCGAAGTGCCACCGTCCCAGTAACCGGAGTACGCGGCAGCCTTGATGGCTTCCTGTGCCGCGGGAGACTGCTTGCCCGGGCCGACGAAGGGGTCGAGCAAGCCGCTCGACGTGAGGTTATTGACAGCAATGGCGCCAGGATAACCGGAAATACTGCCTTTTACGCGGCTTTCGGAGAAGTTGTAGGCAGCGTTATAGTCCCATCCGGCCAGAACGCCGCGCGTGCCGACCACCACGCTGGCAAAATCCGCCGTATCTTTCGAGGTACGCTGGCCCATGTCGAACAAGCGGTAGAACGCCGTGCTGTCGCCGGTAATTCCAGCTGGCACTAAATACTTGTCATGCAGCGGCGTGCCCGCATCGACGGCGATCGCGCCAGGTACGGGAGCGATACGCGAAGTTTGTTTCGTGCGTGACAGCAATACGTCTGCATATACTTCCTGGCCGGCGATCTTGAAGGTGCCCGATGCCATGAAGTTGTCGCGTTTGCGCTCCGGATAGATTTCCAGGTCCTTGGTGAAGTCATAGCCGCAGTAGTCATCGGCCAGGCCGCTGCCATCGTTGTACGGTTCGATCACGCGGAACGTCTTTTCCGGGCAGGAGCCGTTGGCCTTCTGGTAAGGGCTGATCAGCTGGCCATTGTCATCGGTGGCATTGGCGGGAATCGGGCTGGGCGAAAACTGCTGCTTCTGATAGCGCTTGCCATTGGCCGAGAATTGCACCTTGCCCGTGCTGGCGAACTTGCGGTCGACGGAAGCGAGCTTGTCGCGCTCGTCATGACCAAAGGTCAGCACCACGTTGTAGCCATCTTCGTCCAGGTTGCCAAAGCCCTTGGTGGCGCTGAGGCGTTTCTCACGCGCACCGTTTTTTGGCGCGGAGTAGCCGATGGACACATCGCCGATCGTCGTATCGTGCTTGGTAATGAAGTTGACCACGCCGGCGATGGCATCGGCACCGTACAGGGCGGAGGCGCCATCGGTCAGCAATTCCACGCGTTCAATTGCCGAGATAGGGATCGAATTCAAGTCGAAGCCAGCGGCGAAACCGGTCAGCGTCTGGCCGCCGAACTGGGCCAGGCGCTTGCCGTTCAGCAAGACGAGCGTACGCGTCTCACCCACGTTATGCACGGAAATACCGGAGAAACCGAAGGTGCTGCCGCCAACCGAGGAACTTTCGCTGGTGGCCCCCTGGGCGGAAGAGAGCTTCTTGACCAGATCGGTGACCGAGGTGGCGCCCGATGTACGGATGGCTTCGGCGGTCAGGACGGTGACCGGCAAGGCGCCTTCGGCGGCGATACGCTTGATCGACGAGCCGGTGACTTCGACACGCTGGATCTGCGTATCGGCGCCCTGCGCATCTTGTGCGATCGCGGACTGCGAAACAACGGACATGGCGGCAACTACACCACCGGCGCAGACGATGCGAACTGCACGAGAGATGACGGTTTCTTTAAGCATGGTGAACCCTTTTTCATTTGTACGGTTATATATGACTCCGGATTTTTTACCCGGATTGCACTCGTTCATCTAAAGGAAACGCCTCGCACGGCACCCGATCAGACACCGTGAAGTCCGCTGGGACACGTGTACAGAAATGGCACTAGGCAACTAAAAGTCAACTAGACAACTACATAGAATCACAGCAAGAATATGAGTGTCAACAGAACTCAGCATGCGTATGGCGTACATACAACATATGAAAAGCAGGGCAAAAAGGGATGGAGTGGCTTCTCCCGGCTAGCCGGGAGGCCGCGCGGTATCAACTGGCCAGCGGCAGCCTGATCTGTATATGACAGCCGGGAGTGCAGTCGATGGCGCACACCTGGCCGCCCAGTTGCTGCACGATGGTGTAGACGATGTGCATGCCCAGGCCGGAGCCGCCCTGGCCACGCTTGGTGGTGAAAAACGGTTCAAACATGTGTTCGCGCACGGCCGGCGCCAGGCCGATGCCGTCGTCCGAAAAGTCCAGCAGCAGCCAGCGCAAGGCCGCATCATCCTCGTCCGCCTCGATGCGCGCACGTATCGTGATGCGCCCCGGCCCGCCCTGCGGATAGCCGTGGCGGGCGCTGTTCATCAGCAGGTTCGAGAGGATTTGCGACAGCTTGCCGGCCGCCAGGCGCACCTGGCAATCGGGCGCGATATCGAGTTCCACGCCCAGCGCCGCCTTGCGCAGTTCCGGACTGTGCGCCGACACCAGGCCGTGCACGTAGTCGTGCAGCGCCAGGTCGGCCACGTACTCGCTGACCTGGTCCACGGCCAGCTGCTTGAAATTGCCGATCAGGTCGGCGGCGCGCGCCAGGTTACGCTCAATCAATGCCGCCGCGCCTTTGAGGGATTCGGCAATGTCGATCAGTTCGGCACGGCTGACCTTGGCGCCGCCCAGCAGCTGCACCAGCTGGTCGGCATAGCTGCCCATGCTCGACGCCGCCGTCAGCGCCACGCCGATGGGCGTGTTGACCTCGTGCGACACGCCCGCCACCAGCGAACCGAGGGCCGCCATCTGTTCCTGCTCGATCAGGTTGGCCTGCGCCGCCAGCAGCGATTCGGTGCGCACGCGCACGATTTCTTCCAGCTGCTGGGTGCGCTC
Organism: Janthinobacterium sp. C22; assembly: GCF_057919405.1. Taxonomy (NCBI): domain Bacteria; kingdom Pseudomonadati; phylum Pseudomonadota; class Betaproteobacteria; order Burkholderiales; family Oxalobacteraceae; genus Janthinobacterium; species Janthinobacterium sp. C22. The sequence continues at coordinate 6,142,544 of NZ_CP193659.1, forward strand.
CTGGTGCTGCAGCTCGGCCGCGCCGCGCGCCGAGAAGATCGACAGCAGCAGCAGGGCCAGCAAGCGCTTGTTTTCATCGATGGGACGCGTGTCGATGGCCGACAGGATGCCCAGGGTCTTGCCATCGGTATCGATCAGCGGCATGCCGACATAGCTTTCCGCATGCATGTCGACCAGGAGGGTATCGAGTGGAAAGCGACGCTGGATATCGCTGCCGTGAAAACACATGCTCTGGCAGGTCACGTCCTGGCAAGGCGTGTGCTGCAGGCTGTATTCGATGTTCGGCTGGTAGCCGTCGCCGCCCCACAGGGCCAGGGTGCGGATGCCCTCGCTGCCATCGTCCATGCGCACCAGCCGCCCGGCGATCACATAGTGCACGTCGAGCGCTTCGGCCAGGTCCTTGACGAGGATGCGCAGGAAGTCGTCGCCACGGGCGTGCGCCGTCGAGGCAGTGATCGAGCGCAGGGCCGCCTCCGCCAGGGTGCGCCGCTGCTCGGGATCGAACAGGGGTTCTTGCGAATTCACATCGAACAACGGAATACTCATGAATGCTCCTGCGCGGCACGGGAAGCGCAGGCAAAGCTGCCGGCGCGGCGATCCTCAGCAAAGGCCCGGGTCAACGGACTTGCCGCGATTGTACCCCTGGCTATTGTTTAATAATACAGATACACAGGAAATTTTTATAGCCAGCCGGAACGCTTGAACAAGTAATACATATAACCGCAGACACAGCTCATCACTGCCACGGCGGCCGGATAGCCATAATGCCAGTCCAGTTCCGGCATGAACTTGAAGTTCATGCCCCAGATGCCGGCAAACGCGGTAAACACGGCAAAGATGGCGGCCCAGGCCGCCAATTGCTTGTTCACTTCGCTCTCGTCGATGGCCACCATCGACAGATTCACCTGGATGGCCGTGCTGATCGTGTCGCGGATGGTGTCGAGCGTGCCGTTGATGCGCGCCAGATGGTCGTGCACGTCGCGGAAATACTCCTGGGTATCGTGGCACAGGGGCGGCACGCGTCCGCCGTGCAGCTTGCCCACCGCTTCCATCAGGGGCGCCACCACGTGGCGCAAGACCATGACCTTGCGTTTCAATTGATACAGCCGCTCGATATTGTCGCGCTCGGTGCCCCGGTCGAAGATGCGGTCCTCGATCAGTTCCAGCTCCGATTCCAGCGCGTCGAGCACGGGAAAGTAACGGTCGACGACGGCGTCCATCAGCGCGTACAGCACGAAGGCCGAGCCCTGGCGCAGCAAGTGCGGTTCGCGCTCGGCACGCGCGCGCACGCCCAGGAAACCTTGCGAGCTGTTGCTGCGCGACGAAAGCACGTAATTGGCGCCGACAAAGATGTCGACTTCGCCCAATACCAGTTCATTCTCGACCATTTCCACGGTTTTCACCACGGCAAACAGAGAATCGCCATATTCCTCGATCTTCGGGCGCTGGTGGCCCCGCTGCGCGTCTTCCACCGCCAGTTCGTGCAGGCAAAACTCATGCTGCATCTGTTTCAGCTCGTCCGGCGTGGCGTCGAGCAGGGCCACCCAGACGAAGCAATCGGGGCGCTCGACGTAATCGCTGATATCGTCGATCGGCAAGTCGGCCAGTTTTTTGCCATCCTGGTAGGCCACGCAGTTTATGAGCATACAGTTCCACAATCAAATGAAGACCGGACGAAACAGTCCGGCAGGCGCCAGCTTACCTTATCGCCAGCCATTGTTGTGGGTGTTGTGGCGTGCCAGGGACGCCAGGAAGGGAAGCGGACGGGGCGGGGCCCCGTCCGGACGGCAATCAGTCGTCCTTGGCGCCGTCGATGCCCAGCTCGGAGATCTTGCGGGTGATGGTGTTGCGGCCGATGCCCAGGCGCACGGCGGCGTCGTTCTTGCGCCCGTGCGTATGCTTGAGCGCCGTCTTGATCAGGGCCGATTCGAATTGCCGCCCCAGCACGGCCATGACTTCCTGCTGTCCCGCGCCCAGCATGCCGGCCGCCTGCAATTCCAGCAAGCCGATCCATCCCGGCGGCGCGCCGTTGGCGGGCGCGGCCGCTTCGAAGACCTGGCCGCCCTGCGGATGGGCAACGGCTGCGGGTACGGTCTCGCCCGCCGCCGCGCCGGCTGCGCCATCGCCCTGTCCCTGCGTCAATTCCAGCGGCAAGTCCTTGATTTCCACCGTCTGGCCCGGCGCCATGACGGTGATCCAGTTGCACAGATTTTCCAGCTGGCGCACATTGCCGGGCAAATCGAGGCTGCTGAGGAACTGCATCGTCGGCTCGCTCATGCGCTTGGCTTCCACGCCCAGCTGGCGCGCGCTTTGCACCAGGAAGTGGCGCACCAGGATGGGGATATCCTCGCGCCGCTCCCGCAAACTGGGCAGGCGCAAGCGGATCACGTTCAGGCGGTGATACAAGTCTTCGCGGAACAGGCCGTCACGCACGCGCTGCTCGAGGTTCTGGTGCGTGGCGGTAATCACCCGCACGTTTGCTTTCATGGGCTGATGGCCGCCGACGCGGTAGAAATGGCCGTCGGACAGCACGCGCAGCAAACGCGTCTGCAGGTCGAACGGCATGTCGCCGATTTCATCGAGGAACAAAGTGCCGTTCTCGGCTTGCTCGAAGCGGCCCCGGCGCGTCGTCTGCGCGCCCGTGAACGCCCCCCGCTCATGGCCGAACAGTTCGGATTCCAGCAAATCCTTGGGGATCGCCGCCGTGTTCAGGGCAATGAACGGTTGCGCCGCGCGCGGACTGTGCTTGTGCAGCGCGCGCGCCACGAGTTCCTTGCCGGAACCGGATTCGCCCGTGATGAGCACCGTCACATTCGATTGCGACAAACGGCCGATGGCGCGGAAGACTTCCTGCATGGCCGGCGCCTGGCCGAGGATTTCCGGCGTTTCCGACGGGCCCGATTCGACGCTGGTCTCGCGCAGGCTTTCTTCCAGCGCGCGGCGGATCAGCTCGACGGCCTTGTCGATGTCGAAGGGCTTGGCCAGGTATTCGAAAGCGCCGCCCTGGAAGGCCGCGACGGCCGAATCGAGGTCGGAAAAGGCCGTGATGATGATGACCGGCAAGCCGGGAAAGCGCGACTTGACCGTCTGCAGCAATTCCAGGCCGGACGCGCCCGGCATGCGGATGTCGGACACGAGCACTTGCGGCGTGTCAAATTCCAGCGCGGCGATGGCGTCGCGCGCATTGGCAAAACTCTTGGTGGCGAGATTTTCCCGCGCCAGGGCTTTTTCCAGCACCCAGCGGATTGATTCGTCGTCGTCAACTATCCAGATTGGCTTCATTAGTGTGTGCGTCCCGCAATGGATTTCATGGGTGGGATACTGCCTCGCTTATGGCAAGGGGAGAACGATCCTGAAATCGGTGTATCCAGGCCGGCTTTCGCACTCGATCACGCCCAGGTGCTGTTGCACGAAGGTTTGCGCCAAGGTCAGTCCCAACCCGCTGCCGCCTTCCCTGCCCGACACCAGCGGGTAGAAAATCCGGTCGCGGATCTGGGGTGCGATGCCCGGTCCATTGTCAATGATATGCAAGTCTAATGCCAGGTTGTAGCGGACCTTGGCCAGGGTCACCTGGCGCGCCACGCGCGTCTTGAAAATCAGCTCCGCGTCACCCGCCTCGATGCGCTCGGCCAGCGCCTGCGCCGCGTTATGCGCGATGTTGAGCACGGTCTGTATCAGCTGCTCCTTGTCGCCGCGAAACTCGGGGATCGAGGCGTCGTAATCGCGCGAAATGGTCAGTCCGCTGGGAAACTCGGCCAGGATCAGGCTGCGCACCCTTTCGCACACTTCATGGATATTCACGTCGCCCACGATGTGCGGGCGGCGGTGCGGCGCCAGCAGGCGGTCGACCAGCGTCTGCAGGCGGTCCGCTTCCTTGATGATGACTTGCGTATATTCGCGCAATTCGCTCAGGTGCAAGGCCGGCAATTCCAGCTCCAGCAGCTGGGCCGCGCCGCGGATGCCGCCCAGCGGGTTCTTGATTTCATGCGCCAGGTTGCGGATCAGCTCCTTGTTGACCTGGCTCTGGTCGAGGATGCGCTCCTCGCGGTCAAGTTTTAATTGCTGCACGTTCTCGCGCAACTCGATCAGCACGCCGTCGCGCGGTGCGTCGAGGGCGCTGACGATGCTGTGCACGCGCAGCGGCTCGCGCCCCAGCCGTTCCAGGCTCAGGTCCTGGCGCAAATCGGAAAATTTATGTTCGAGCGCCTGCGCGCAGATGCCGGCCAGCTCCTCGGGGTTGAGGAACAGCGCCGTCAGCTTTTGCCGCGACAGCGCCTTTAATGAGCTTTCCAGCAGGTTTTCCGCCGCCGCGTTGGCATAGCTGATGCGGCCGTCGCCATCGAGCAGGATCACGGCTGAAGCGAGCAGATCAAGGCCTGCCAGGTGGGCGGGACGGCTGGAATGGTTGTCTAGTGTCATGTGCTTTACCGAATATTCGCGATCTCGCGTTTCAGGGCCTCGACGTTCTGCTGTGTCCGGCTGATGTTGTCCTTCAGCTGCGCCACCCGTTCCTGGTATTTCGCATAGTTACGCTCGTTGCCCTGGCGCTCGGGTTGTCCGCCGTTAAATTCCAGGCGCTGCGCCGCCAGTTTCTGCTCTTCGCTGCGCAATTCGTCCTGCAGGATCTGGCGCCGGTCCAGGTCGCGCGCGCGCTGCTCGGCGCCATCGACCTTGGGAAACGCGCCGGCGGCCGGCGCCGCCGTGGCCGCCGCCTGTGTGGCCGGCCGGGCAGGCGCGCCGGCCAGCGGCGCCGTCTTGCGGGGCGGCTCCGTCATGGCGCCCGGTAAATCGAGCAGCTGGCAATGCGCGCCAGCCCGCTTGTCCGTGTACGTCTTGTGTCCCTGCGCATCGGCGCACACATACAACTGCCCGTGCGCCTGTGCCGCCGCGCCCAGCAATCCTGCCATCAGCGCCATTCTGTAATGCTTGGTCAATCTCTACTCCTGTCGGCACATGCCGCATCGTTCCTGGGCCGACTATACAACAAGGCACTGTGGCGCCATAACAAAAACGCGGGCAAGACCATCGCCTCACCCGCGTTTTTTATTCACTACCGGCACGTTGCCGGCGTGGCGCCATTACAGCGAGTAGTACATGTCGAACTCGGCAGGATGCGTGGTCATGCGCATGCGCTGCACGTCCTGCATTTTCAGTTCCAGGTACGCGTCGATCATCGAATCGCTGAACACGCCGCCACGGGTCAGGAACTCGCGGTCCTTGTCCAGGGCTTCCAGTGCTTCTTCCAGCGAAGCGCACACGGTAGGGATCAGTGCGTCTTCTTCCGGCGGCAGATGGTACAGATCTTTCGAGGCGGCTTCGCCCGGATGGATCTTGTTGGCAACGCCGTCCAGGCCGGCCATCAGCAGTGCGGCGAAGCACAGGTACGGATTCGCCAGTGGATCCGGGAAGCGCGCTTCGACGCGGCGGCCTTTTGGATTGGCCACGTGCGGGATACGGATCGAGGCGGAACGGTTTTTCGCCGAGTACGCCAGTTTCACCGGCGCTTCGTAGCCTGGTACCAGACGCTTGTACGAGTTGGTGCCAGGGTTGGTGATCGCGTTCAGCGCCTTGGCGTGCTTGATGATGCCGCCGATGTAGTACAGGGCGAAATCGGACAGGCCGGCATAGCCGTCGCCAGCGAACAGGTTTTTGCCATCTTTCCATACGGATTGATGCACGTGCATGCCCGAACCGTTGTCGCCAACGATAGGTTTCGGCATGAAGGTGGCGGTCTTGCCATAGCTGTGCGCCACGTTCCACACCACGTATTTCAGGTTTTGCGTCCAGTCGGCGCGCTCGACCAGGGTCGAGAACTTGGTGCCGATTTCATTCTGGCCGGCGCCGGCCACTTCGTGATGATGTACCTCAACCGGGATGCCCAGCGATTCCAGGATCAGGCACATTTCCGAACGCATGTCCTGGAAGCTGTCCACTGGTGGCACGGGGAAATAGCCGCCCTTGACGGTAGGACGGTGGCCGCTGTTGCCGCCTTCGATATCCTTGCCGGTCGACCACGAACCCTCGTCCGAACCGATCTTGACGAAGCAGCCCGACATGTCGATCTTCCAGCGCACGCTGTCGAAGATGAAGAATTCCGGCTCAGGGCCGAAGTAGGCGGTGTCGCCCATGCCCGACGATTTCAGATAGGCTTCGGCGCGTTTCGCGATCGAGCGCGGGTCGCGGTCGTAGCCCTTGCCGTCCGACGGTTCGATCACGTCGCACTGCATGAACAAGGTCGTTTCTTCCATGAACGGGTCGATATTGGCCGTGTTTGGATCCGGCAGCAAGATCATGTCGGACGCTTCGATACCTTTCCAGCCAGCGATCGAAGAACCGTCAAAGGCGTGGCCCGACTCGAATTTGTCCATGTCGAAGTGCGACACGGGAACCGTCACGTGCTGCTCTTTACCACGGGTATCAGCAAAGCGGAAATCAACGAATTTGACTTCGTTTTCTTCTACCATCTTCAAGACTTCTGCGGCTGTCATTGCCATGCGTATCTCCTAAATGAATGTGGGGTGAGCCGACCTTAGTGCGTCTGGGCTGATGAAGCGAAGCAAACATTGCGTGCCACCAAAACTCATAAGGATCATAGCAGATTCCATGCCAGCTCCCGGAGCCGCCTGGCGCCGGCGGCAAAATGGCTGCCATCCCAATGAAAGTTTTCGTGCCCGCAATTTTCCTGCTGAGTTTGCGTCAAATCAAGAATGCACTATGCAAGTGCAAAAAACAAATAACGCACCATTATCGTGCATTTTGTGCGCATTCTTGAAAAATGCCTCGTTGTGGTGCATGCGCCGGGCACCGTGGTTTCCCGTTTGCGGTGCGCGAAGGGCGCACTATAATCGTACACACCATCCCACTTTCATCGAGGACGCCATGACTACCGCCGCCGACATCCTGACCACCGCCCGCAGCCGGGCCAATGAAGGTACGCCGTATGCCGGCGCCGTGACGCCGCAGGAAGCGTACGAGCTGCTGCAGCTGGACGCAGCCGCCAAGCTCATCGACGTGCGCACGAATGCCGAGCGCGACTGGGTCGGCCGGGTCGACATCGCCGATACCCAGCATGGTGCGGTGCAGTGGGCCACCTACCCGGGCGGCATGCCGAATCCCGACTTTCTTGCGCAGCTGGCGGCCCAGGCCGGCAAGGACGAGGTGCTGCTGTTCCTGTGCCGCTCGGGCGTGCGCTCGCGCCATGCCGCCAAGCTGGCCACCGAGCACGGCTATATCAACTGCTTCGATATCCTTGAAGGGTTTGAGGGCGACAAGGATGCGGACGGCCACCGCAAACAGATCGGCGGCTGGTGCAAGGCCGGGCTGCCGTGGCTGGGCGCCTGACGCTGGTCGCCTGACTATCTGAACAGTGTTTGATCTGGCGGGCCACGCGATGGCCCGTCATCGGCTACAACCATCCATGCGCGCCCGTTTTCCTCCATTGCGGCGCAAATTCTCCTTGCGAATATGTACCTTATATAGTACAACGTAGAGGTGCGTCATGGATGCTTCCGGCCTGCGGCAGATTACCCTGCTGTTCTACGCGAACGGCAATGGCGGCGAACCCGTGCGCGACTGGCTCAAGTCGCTCCCCATCGAGGAACGCCATGTGATCGGGCAAGACTTGATGCATGCGCAATGGCGCTGGCCCGTGGGCATGCCCCTGTGCCGGCATCTCGGGCACGGCCTGTCGGAAGTGCGCAGCAGCTTGCCCGGCAACCGCATCGCGCGCGTGCTGATCTGCCATCACGGCGATTGCCTGGTGGCGCTGCACGGCTTTATCAAGAAAACCCGGACGACGCCGGAAGACGATCTGGCGCTGGCCCGCAAACGCCACAAGGAACTGACATGAACGCCACCGCTCCCCATCTCGGCAGCAGCCTCGACGACTTTTTAAAAGAGGAAGGCATCTTCGAGCAAACGCAAACCCGCGCCATCAAGGAAGTGATCGCCTGGCAACTGACGCAGGCAATGCAGGCGCAATCGCTGTCGAAGACGCGCATGGCGGCCCTGCTGCAGACGAGCCGCTCGCAGCTCGACCGCCTGCTCGACCCCGGCAGCGACGTGACGCTCTCCACCCTGGAGCGCGCCGCCGCGCTGCTTGGGCGCAAGCTGTCGGTCACCCTCGTTTAAGCAAGTTAAGCGCTCAGGCCGCTTCGCCTGCCTCTGGATGCTCGCCCATCAGGGTCAAGATGCGCTTGCGCACGAAATTGATATGGCTGCGCAAGCCATACAGGCCATCGGCGAATGACAGGGGAATCGAGATCTGGTTGACCATGTCCTCGATCTGGTCCAGCCGCTTCAATTGCTCCGCATACACCTGTGCGCGCTGCTCCTGCGGCACGTCTTCCAGCGCCTGCTCCACCGTGCGCAACTGGCCATACCAGCGGTACACGCGCGAGCGGATGCGCCACACGTACAGGGGCGGCACCACGCGCGACAGGGGCAATATCAAGGCGCCGAGCGCCACCACCAGCACCCACATGCGGTCGAAGAAATTAGCCAGCCAGAAACTCATATAGCGCTGCAGCACGGGCGCGCCATCCTTGTAGAATTTCAGCGCTTCGGGCGCGACGGGAATTTCCGTGTAGCGCGCGGACGGGAATTGCCCCTGCTGCTGGAACCAGCCCGTGCCGCCATGGATGCCGGCCGCCGCCTGCACGAACAGATCGACCAGGGCCGGATGCAAGTCTTCGCGCGCGACCAGGGTGGCGGTCGGCGCGATCAAATGATAATCCTGCGCCGGGATATTTTTGCCCAGGTCGACGATACCGCGCGGCAAGACGACATGCGTGAGGAAAGGCAATCGCCGCGTGTACGCCTCCGCTTGCGAAAAATCAAACAGCTTGATGCCCGGCGTTTGCAGCAGCATCTGGATCAGCGGCGCTTCCGGCGCCGAGCTGAACACCAGGCCGTCGATGCGCCCTTCCAGCAGCTCCACCGTGGCGGGCGTGTTTTGCAAGGCACTGACCGTCAGCTCGCTCGCTTCGACGCCATTCACGGACAGCAACTGCCGGAACAGGCTGGGCACGCCCGTGCCTTCCGGCCCCAGGTTGATCTTCATGCCCTTCAATTGCGTCAGTTCCGTCACCGCCTTGTCTTCGCGCAAGAACAGCCAGACGGGTTCCGTAAACAGGCTGCCCAGGGAGATGAGACCATGCCGTTCAGCATCGGCGTGCTCGGTCGAGCCGCTTTGCACGAAGGCGATATCGGTCTTGCCCGCGTTCAGGCGCTGCAGGTTTTCCTGCGAACCCAGCGACGGCTGCAAGGTCACCTTGATGCCGTGCTTGGCCAGGGTGGCCGCGTATTTCTTGCCGAACTCTTCGTACGCGCTATTGTCCTGTCCCGTCGACAAACTCACCTGGCGCGGCGGCGCCGGGTCGACCAGCCAGTAGGCAAGCGCGCAGAATGCGCCGACCAGCAGCAGGGTGGGACCGGCGGTGGCGAGGAAATCGCGCACGGAAAAGCGGCTGAACGCGAGGATTTTGGACATGTGGTGGCGCATAGGTTTCATGGGTGGCTACGATGCCAAGAAAACCTCAACTATGCAAGGCACTTTCACATGCGCGGCGTGGCCAAATCCGCTACAGTGGCAGATCGATCACCTGCCCTCTGGAGCCCCGCATGCTGAAAATTCTTGGAAAAGCCGCTTCGATCAATGTCCGCAAAGTCCTGTGGACGTGCGAGGAACTCGACCTGCCCTACGAACGCGAAGACTGGGGCAGCGGCTTTCGCAGTACCGACGACCCGGCTTTCCTGGCACTGAACCCGAACGCCATGGTGCCCGTGCTGCTCGATGGCGACCTGGTGCTGTGGGAATCGAACACGATCTGCCGCTACCTGTGCGCCCAGGCGGGCCGCGACGACTTGCTTCCAAGCACGCCACGCGCCCGCGCGGAAGTGGAAAAATGGATGGATTGGCAAATGGGCGATTTGAACAACAGCTGGCGCTACGCCTTCATGTCGCTGGTGCGCCACAGCCCCGCGCACCAGGATGCGGCGCAGCTGGCGGCCGGTATTGCCGGATGGAACAAGATGATGGGCGTGCTGGAGCAGCAGCTGCAGCACACGGGCGCCTTCGTCTGCGGCGAACAGTTCACCCTGGCGGATATCGTGCTGGGCCTGTCCGTCAAGCGCTGGCTGATGGCGCCCATGCAGCGCCCAACATATCCGGCCATTGCCGCGTATTACGCGCGCCTGGAAGATAAAACGGCCGTGTTTGCCGGCTAATCGAGTTCGATGGCCTCGACCGTGCCGCCGATGACATAACAGTCGCCATCGCGGCGCACCTCGTCCAGGGTCGCCGGATCGTCGTGCGTATAGGTGCCGTCGACATCGACGCACCAGGCGTCGCCGAAACGCAGCAGCTTCACGCCGCAGCAGATGCGGTTGATGAAGTTGCCCGGCGTCCTGAGCAGCACTTCCCGTACCTCGCCCACCGTGATGGCGACGTTGCGCCAGACATTGCCATCGAGCGCATGATTTCTTGCGTACAAGACGATGCGCACGGCCTGCACGCCCCCGGGCTGATACCGCTGTTCGATGGACACGAGCGCGCCATCGTCAAAGCGGTGATATTGCTGAAAAATCTGCTGCGTCTTGTCCAATTGCACTCCCTCAAAAAAACCGGCCCGTGAAGGCCGGCTTTCAGCTGCAAAAAGACCTTAATTCGTGCACTGCTTCGCCACGCCCTCGGCCGGCGCGGGCGGCTCGATCAGCGGCATCAAGCTCGGCGCCAGCGACACCAGCAGTTGCACGGGCAAGGCGCTGGTGAAATCGTAGTTCTTCGATTCCGGTCCGCGCACATACGCCGTCATGCTGCCGTAGAAGCGCTCGCCGATATTGAACACGAACGTGGCCGAGCGGTTCACATAGCGCGACTCGATCAGGCGGCCGCCGGCGCCATACACGTCGAAGCGCTGGTCGCCCGTGCCCGTCTTGCCGCCCATCGGGATCGGCACGCCGTCGGCGCCGACAAACGCCGTCTTCGCCCGCTTTGCCGTACCGTCGGACACGACTTCGCGGATGGCCTTGGCGACGGCCTTGGCCACGTCCGGCGACAACACTTGCTCCGCTTCCACCTTGCTGCCCCGCTTGACCATGGTGTCATACGGCGTGTTGGCGGCGAAATGCATGGAATCGATGCGCACGCTCGGCTTGCGCACGCCATCGTTGATGATGATGCCCATCAACTCGGCCAGCGCGGCGGGACGGTCGGCAGACGCGCCCAGGGTGGTCGCATACGACGGCACCAGCGAATCGAAGGGGTAGCCCATCTTCTTCCACTGGCGGTGGATTTCCAGGAAGCCTTCCACTTCCAGCAAGTTGGCGATGCGGCGGTCCTGCGCATGCTTGCGGTGCGTGTTGAACAGCCATTTATACACTTCCTGGCGTTCCTTTTCGCTGGCCGCCACCATCTGCGTCAGGGTGGAACCTTCATGCTGGCGCAGATACGCCACCATCCACAGTTCCAGCGGATGCACATTCGCCAGATAACCGCGGTCGGCCAAGGACCAGTTTTCCATCGCGTACTGCTGGTACATCTTGGCGACCCGCTCGGGCGGCACTTCGTTTTGCGACGGCAGGTTGGCGTTGAGGAAATCGCCGAATTCCGCCACCGTGCCCTTCGGATTGACGGTGCGGAAGATATTCGCCAGGCGTACGGGCGTCGGACGGATGCTGGCCAATAAAATCTTTTCCTGCTCGTCAACGCTCTTGCCGCGGTACTTCTGGTAGAAGCGGTGCAGGAATTCGCGCCCTTCCTTGTCGGCAAAGCGGCTCAGGTACTGCGCACGGCGCGGATCGTCCGCGTCCGCCAGCAGCGAGGCCGAAGAATCGGGGCGCGAGAACATGTAGTAGCGGGCCACGTCGCGCATCAGGCGCACGAAGACCAGGTTGGTCGACTGGCGCAGCGCCTGCTGCACCGTCATGATGCGGCTGTCGTCGAGCTTGGAGAAGTTGCCGAAATGGTGCAAGCCGCCGCCCGTGAAGAAGCCTTCGCCGGGATTCCCCGAATATTTGCGTTCCATGGCAGCCGCCAGCATGGCCGGCAAGTTGCGCGCCTCGCCCAGCGGCAAAGGTTTCAAGTAGGCAATCGCCCACTGCGACAGCATGTCCTTCGGATCGACGGCAATCTTGCCCAGTTCGGCGGCGCCCATGCCGCTGTAGCGCTGGTGCAGCTGGTCGATGATGTCCAGATACGTCACCAGGGTGCGCAGCTTGGCCGTGGAACCGAGGTCCAGCTTGGCGCCTTCGTTGATGTCGAGCGGCTGGTCAAAGTTATCCGTCTGCACGCGCAGCAAGTTGGCCTGCTCTCCCTTTTGCAGCAAGGTAAAACTGTAGACCACGTTGGCGGGGTCGCCATTGCCCAGCATGCCCTTGCCCGTCAGGCCGGCCGCTTTCGCCACTTCCGGGTCGCGCAGCTCGCGCAAGACCTTGGTGACGGCGTTTTGCGCCTGCGCGTCGAGCGTGCTGACCACTTTCAGGTCGAGGCGGTCGAGGTTGTACAAGCGCGGATCGCCCAGCATGCTGGCCAGGTGGTTGCGCACGGCATTCGAGGCCTTGCGCGTGACGAACGAGGTCGACGCTTCCGATTGCACGCCGGACGCCGTCGATGGACGCAGCTTCTCGGCGATGGCCGTATCGCGCAGTTGCGGCGAGATCACGCCCGCCTGCGCCAGCAGGCGCAGGTGGCTGTTGGTCAATTCTTCCAGGTCGGCGCCGCCGGCCACCAGATAATGCGAAGGACGGCGCTGCGCGATCAGCAGGCTCAGCGCCTGCTTGTAGGCCAGCGCGCTGCCCGGCTGGTCCATTTTTCCGCTAAGCAATGTCTTCACTTCGGCAAACGGACGGCCATACCAGACCCACATGCCGTCGCCGATGCCGTTGACTTCGCCAAAGCCGCTCTTTGCCGACAGCGGCACGGTATTGAGGTAGTTGACGACGATCTTGCGCCGCGCTTCCATGGTGTTTTCACCATCCTGGTACGAGCGCAGGCTGGCCGAAATCATCTGCAGCAGCTTGTCCTGCATGGAACTGGTGCGCCCGTCTTCCGAATGGCGGTATTTCTCGATCTGCGTGGCCAGGGTGCTGCCGCCGCCGCCGCGGTGGCCGCCGAACAGGTTCAGTGCCTTGTCGAGGATGGCCTTGCTCAGGCGGTCCCATTCCACGGCGGGATTGCGCTCGGGCGTGCCCGGATCGAGCAATTCGCGGTTTTCGATGAACAGCAGGCTTTGCACGAGCGCGGGCGGCGCTTCGGCAAAGCCGTCGAACATGCGCTCGGGATAGCTGGCCGCGAACAGGGGCGCGGCGCGGCAATCGAGGATGGTCAGCCCGGCGCGGTTTTTCTCGTGATACGTGGCAAAGATGCCCCGGTCGACCAGTTGCACCATTTTCGGCGACATGCGCGCCTGCGCCGTGACGGCATAGTCGCGCGCATTCAGCTTGGTGATGAAGTCGGGCAGGCTGGCATAGCCGAGCCGCTCGTCATACGGGCCGTGCTGCGGATAGCGGATGGCGCCCGCCGGTGCCGGGCCTGGCTCGACCTTGAACGCCAGTTGGCGGTCCAGGCGCGTGAAAAACTCGGCCTGCAGGGCCGAGGTGCGCACTTCGCGCATGACGAACCACGCCACGCCGGCGATCAGCGCCAGCACGATGATGGCAAAGATCGGCCAGATGCGCGAACGGCGCCTCTTCGGCGGGCTCGCCGGCGGCGGCGCCTCGGCGCCCGTGTCGGAGAGTGGATCAGAGGGGGCCGCTCTTGCGCGGCCAGGTTGACGCCTGTGTCTTTCATGGGATGCTGGGGTAAAGTTGGGTTTGGACGGCGCGGAAAAGGCGGCAGCGATACCGCTCCGCGCAGGATAAGACGAGGGCCGGCAAGAGCCGGTCACAACAAAGCTTGCTTAACATGATGTCCATACCAGTGAATCAAAAAACGCGCTACTGCACAGGCAGGCGGCCCCGCGTTCGACACGCAAGGCCCCTGTTCACCATTCCACCACATCGGCATGAGAACGACTGACGAGCGCGCACAAAAATCTTGCTTCATTGAAGATTTTCGCAAAAAAACAACGTCTTGGAATGTACGCTTGCGTACATAGATGCAAGGCGGGCTGGACGCCAGCGAAAAAGCCGCCGGCGCCGGGCTGGCGGCATGTCAGATGGTGGTGTATTCCGCCTGCAAGGTATCGAGCGCGGCGCGCATCTCGGCAAAGGCGGCCGCCGCCTGCGCGGGCTCGCCCTTGACGCCCAGTTCGATATGCCGGCGCGTCTGCGCATCGCCCACGCTGGGCAGGCTGAATACCTTGATCAGCGGAAACTCCGCTTCCAGACGCACCATCAGCGGCGTCAGCAGGGATTCGGCCGTTTCGTACACGAGCAAGGCATGTTCCGCATGCGGTACCTGGTTGAACAAATGGCTGTAATGCGTGTCGAGCACCCATTCGATCATGGGCCAGGACATGACAGGAAAGCCCGGCACGAAATAATGTTCGCGCACGGCAAAGCCGGCAATCTTGTTGTACGGATTCGGAATCAGCTCGGCGCCTTCGACAAATTCCGCCATTTTCAGGCGGTGCAGGTTTTCCGGCGAGTTCAAATCGGCCGGCACGCCCGCCTCCTCGCCCATTTCCGTGATCCGTTGCTGGATATTGAACTTGCCCTGCGGATGCAGCACCAGCGGCAAGCCCAGCGCATCGGCGGCCGCCTGGCGCGTATGGTCGTCCGGCGTGGCGCCGATGCCGCCAAAGCTGAAGACGATGTCACCGCTGGCAAAGCTGCGCTTGAGCAAGGCGACCAGACGGGCCGGTTCGTCGCCCACGTATTCCGCCCAGCTCAGTTGCAAGCCGCGTGCCTTGAGCATGCTCACGACTTTCGGGAAATGCTGGTCCGTGCGCTTGCCCGACAGGATTTCGTCGCCGATGATGATCAATCCGATAGCCATGAAGCTTCCTCGTAGAATGCAATAAAAATGGTCAGGCGTCCGCCGGCGCCACGTCGGTCATGCCGCGTACGCCCCGCAAACGCGCCAATGCTTCCAGACAGTAATACTGGAACCACAGACCCGTGAAGATAAAGATCAGCACATACAGCCAGATGGCGAACGCCGCCAGGAAGGGGAAGAACACCACCGACATCACGCCGCCCATCCACAGCATGCCCGGCACGGCGCCGGCCGCGCCGGAGACCATGCCGATGGCCAGCAGGGGCCAGCGCTGCGTGCGCATGATGGCGTGGCGCTCTTCCGCGCTGGCGTAATCGGCCATGGCGTCATACGCCATCACGCGGTAGGTCAGCCAGCCCCACAGCACGGCTTGCCCCGCCAGCGCGGCCGGCGGAAACGCGTACAGGGGCAGCATGAGCACCCAGACGATGATGAACAGCAAGAACGTGACCAGCGAAGTGGCGACGCTGCCCAGCAGACTGCCGCCATGCTTCTTTTCCAGCTGCGGAAAATGCCGCCCGCCGATGTGGCGGCCGATGGCCGGCATGGCGAACAGGCCCATGAAGATCAGCGCCGTCAAGATCATCAGCGGCAGCAGCATGAACATGGCGATCAGGGGCACGATCACCGCTTTCAGCATGCCCAGGCCGAAGGTGGCCAGCACCTGGCCGCTGGTGCGGAAGAAGTCATACTGCGTGAACAGCGCATGCAGGCTGTCGATCAGCGGCTGCAAGCCCACGTACAGCAGGGCGCCCCACAGGATCAGTGACAGGATGAACGGTGCTATGCTCAACAGCAATATCCTGCCGTGCAATTGCGACAGGAAGGCACGGCCATACGAATTCAGCACATTACGCATCAACGGCGTCCTTTTCGTTTGATTCTTGCAAATTCGACCATGCGGCGCAAGCCCAGCCATTGCTGCTGCCAGAAGCCGCGGCCATAGTTGCGCCCCGGCCGGCCCATGCCCTTGCTATCGATGCGGGCCAGCTGGTCGCGCACGCCCGTGCGCGCATAGCCCGCCGAGAAATTCGCGGTGCCCAGCAGCATATCCCAAATCGGCAAGACCACGCCGAAGTTGCAACCACCCAGGCTGCCCTTGCCTTTCGACTCGTGCCCCACGCCAATGGCGTGGTGCGTGCGGTGGAAACGGGGCGAGATCAGCAGCCGCTCGCCGATGCGGCCGAAGTGTATCCTCACATTCGCATGCTGCAAGCTTTGCAGGATGCGCGAAATCGAGACCAGCAGCACGTACTGGCCCGGCGGCACGCCGATACCGAGCGCCACCAGCGCCATCACCACGTCGCGCAAAAAGTCGTCGAGCAAGTGATTGCGGTCATCGCTCCACAAGTTCATGTTTTGCTGGCTGTGATGCAGGCTGTGCAAGCCCCACCACCAGCCGAAATGGTGCGAGGCACGGTGATAGCAATAGTCGACGAAGTCCAGTATCACAAAATAAATGATAAAACTGAGCAAGGGACTGATGCCGGGCAATAAGGATTCCAGGTTGAATGGATGGATATTGTCGAAGCGCAAGGCGCCTGCCAATGCATCCATCAGCGGATCGAGCGTGAAGAAGACCAGCACGGAAAACAGGCCGATGCGGTGCAGCACCGTGTAAATAAAATCGTTCCAGCGGGCGCGCGGGTCCGTGATCTTTTGCGCGGGTATCCAGGCTTCGAGCGGGCGCAGCACGAGAAACAGCAGCACCAGTTCGCACAGGCCGATCAGCAGCCATTCCGTGCCTTCGAACGCCTCTTCCGTGAATTCGCCAAAGCCCAGGTGATACACAAGGGGATTCACCACAGTCTGGAACAGCCAGCCTTGCGCTACGCCAAACGCATCGACCACGGCGTCGATCGCCGGGGTGACGAAACTGAGGATGTCGGCGGCGATCATGGCTGGCCCTTCTTCTGCGCGTAGGCAGGATGCTCGCGCAGGGTGGCAAAACAGAAACCCTTGTCTTGCAGGCCGGAAATCAAGGCATCGAGGTTGGCCGGCGCCCACGGCTCCTTGCGCGACCAGATGCCCATGTGCGCAATGAAGATGTCGCCGCTGCGCAAGTTCGCCAGCGCCTTTTTCAGCAGCATGGCGTTTGGATACTTATCGCTGGGCAGTTCATCGCCGGAATACCCCGCCGGCGCCCAGCCCGCATGCTGGTAGCCGCAGGCGCTGCCGGCCGCCAGGGTGCGCGGCGACGTATAGCCGCCCGGCGCACGCCAGAACGGGTCGAGCTTGCGGCCCGTCAGTTCCTGGAAGCGCGTATCGACGCGGCGCAATTCCTCGCAGAACTGCTGATCGGTGAAAGACGCCAGCTTGCCGCCATCCTTGCCGAACTGGGGCTTGACCTGGATCAAGCCGTTGGCCAGATCCTTCTTCCAGTACACGTGGTCAAACGTATGCGTGCCGAACGCATGGCCTTCGGCAACCCGGGCTTTCCAATACGGCGCCCACGAGGCATCGAGCGAATAGTCGCCGCGCGTCGTCTTTTCATTGGCCAGGAAGAAGGTTGCCTTCACATGGCGCTTGTTCAGCACGTCGGCGATCAGTTGCGCTTGCGACTGGCTGCCCGTGTCGAAGGTCATGTAGATCGTGCCCTTGCAGGCGTCCTGCGCCGAAGATACGGCTGGTACAGCTGCGGCAGGTGCGGCGGCATGCGCGGCCGTCAGCATGGTGCCGGCGCACAGCAGCATGGCGGGCACATGGCCTGCGGAAATCAGGCGTTTCATCATCACACCCGTCATCACATGCGCGGTGAGTGCGTGGCGAAATATACGCCATGGGGCGAGCGGCCCACGGGGATCGTCTTGATCACCTTGCGCGTGGTCAAATCGATCACGGCCACTTTCTTGATCCAGCGCAATGTCACCCACATGGTCTTGCCATCGGGCGTGATTTCCATGCAGTCCGGGCCACCGGGCACGTTGATGGTGCCCACGTTTTCCAGGGTTTGCTGGTCGATGATGTTGATCGTGTTCGACACGCGGTTCGACACGAACGTCATGCGATTGTCACCCAGCGCGCGGAAATTATGCGTGCCGGCGCCCGCCTTGATGCGCTTGACGGTCTTTTGCGTGCGCCAGTCGATCACTTCCACGTAATCGCTGCCCATGATGCCGACCAGCAAATACTTACCGTCGGGCGTCATCGTGATGCCGGCCGGCGCCGGGCCGACGGGCATGGTCCATTTCACCGTCTGCGTGGCCAGGTCGATGGCGCTGACCTGGTTGCTGCCCTGCTGCGTAATGAACGCCATGCTGCTGTCGGCCGTGAAGGCCATGTGGCTGGGCAGCTTCGGCAGCGGGATGCGCTTGGCCAGGGTCAGGTTCTTGCCGTCGTAGCGGTACAGGTCGATGCGGTCCAGGCGCAGCGAGTTCGAGATGAACCACTTCTGATCCGGCGAAAAGCCGATCTGGTAGGGGTCGAGGATGTTGCTGATGCGGCGCTGGATCTGGCCCGACACGGGGTCGAGGAAGATCAGTTCGTTGCCGACGGAACTGGCGACGATCAGCGACTTGCCGTCCGGCGTCTCCATCAGATGATGCGGTTCCTTGCCGACGGCAAAGGTGGACAGGGGGGCGTAGGTTTTCTGGTCCAGCAGTTGCACCGTAGCATCACGGGAATTGAGTACCACCACCACTTCGGCTTGCGCCGTCGATATTGCGGAAACCAGGCACAGCGAGGAAAAAACAAGGCGGCGTAGACTGCGGAACATGGAAGAAATCACTGTTAAATACAAAACATGCATTTTACGTGGAACACTGTATTTATTGTGTGAATTCCCCCTTAAATGCAAGCGGCAGCCACACTCGCCGTCATTTCCCCATTTTCCCCTGCGCCGGGCCTGGAATGGCGCTTTGCAACTCATTGCTCTACAATCTGTAGCTTTCATCGCCTACACAAGGATTATCATGACCACCACCACTACCGCTTCCGGCCTGCAATACACCGATACCGTCGTCGGCGAAGGCGCTGAAGCGCAAGCCGGCAACAATGTTGTCGTGCATTACACGGGCTGGCTGCAAAACGACGACGGCAGCGCCGGTTCGAAATTTGACTCGAGCAAGGACCGCAACGACCCATTCGAATTCCCGCTGGGCGCAGGCCGCGTCATCCAGGGCTGGGACGAAGGCGTGCAAGGCATGAAAGTGGGCGGCAAGCGCCAGCTGATCATCCCTGCGGCACTGGGCTATGGCGCACGCGGCGCCGGCGGCGTGATTCCACCGAACGCCACCCTGATTTTCGACGTCGAACTGCTGGGCGTATAAGAACCGAGCAGGCCGCGATCCATCGATTGCGCCTGGCGCCGCCCCTGTGCAAGCAGCGGCGGCGCTTTTTGTTTTGAATATGTCCTCTAATGCACGGCACGCTTTTTTCACTATGATGTCAGGCACTGCAGCACGCACGGTGGCCACTCCGCCGCACCTGCCGCACTTTTCCAGCGATTCCATCAGCACACAGGAGCCATCATGAGTTTACAAGAGCAATTCGACCAAGCGCAGCTCGATTCCAAGACCCTGTCCGAGCGTCCGGACAATATGACCTTGCTGAAAATCTATGCCTTGTTCAAGCAAGCATCGAGCGGCGACGCCACGGGCGAACGTCCCGGCATGACCGACTTCGTCAACCGCGCCAAGTTCGACGCCTGGGCGGCCCTGGCCGGCACCTCGAAGGAAGAGGCGCAACAGCAATACATCGACCTGATCGAAGATTTGAAGGACTGATCATCCCCCTGCCCCGGCACAGCCCGGGGCAATGTTATTATTTCCGCATGACACCATCACCGATTTCCCTGGCCCATGCCACCGACCTGCCCCGTCTGTTCGACGTCTGGCACCTGTCCGTACGCGCCACCCACGATTTCCTCGCCGACAGCGATATCGCTTTCCTCATGCCCTACGTTCGCGATGAGCTGGCCAGAGTGACGGCGGACCATCTGCTTCACGTGCTACGCGATGCCAACAGTGTCCCGTACGCCTTCCTCTGCGTCGAGCACGCCAAGATCGAGATGCTGTTCGTGCATCCCGATCAACGCGGCAGCGGCGCCGGCCGCACGCTGGTCCGGTACGCCATCACGGCCTTGGGTGCCACGGCCGTCGACGTCAACGAGCACAACACGCAAGCGCACGGCTTTTACCGCCACCTGGGTTTTATCGGGGAAAACCGGTCGGAATGCGACCCCTTTGGCAAGCCTTTCCCCATTTTGCACCTGAAACTGGCCGAAAACGGCTGAAAACTCACAAAAAACCACCAAAACAGGCCGTTAACGCAAAAGTGGCTACCAAACCGGTAGCCACTTTTTTACGCCTGTATCAGCCGTAATTTACTTTTTTGCCGCCGCCAGCGCTTGCGCGATCCAGCCGTCAAACTTTTGCTGGTGATACTTGATCCAGCCGGCCGTATGGCGGGCGATATCGGCCTGCGTGTTTTCGCCGCGGCGCATGCGCTCGTTCTGCGCATTGATGTCCGCCACGGGCAATTGCATCACTTCGAACAGCTTGGCTGCGGCCGGGTTTTTCTCCGCCCAGGCCTTGTTCGATACGATGCGCGCCGTGTTGACGGCAAAACCGTAGTCGCTGCCATCGTCGAGGCGGGTGTTCACCTTGTCCGGATTGGCCGAGAACGGCACTTTCAGCCAGACCACGTCCTTGCCCGGCACCAGCACGCCGCTGACCCAGTACGGCGTCCACGTGTAGTACAGGATCGGTTCGCCACGCTTGTAACGGCCCAGGGTGTCGGCGATCAGGGCCGCATAGCTGCCCTGCACGTGCGTCACCGTTTCGCGCAGTTTGTACGCATCCATATGGTTCTCGATCAGCGCTTCGCAGCCCCAGCCCGGGTTGCAACCCGTCAAATCGGCCTTGCCATCGCCATCGTGGTCGAACAGCTTGGCCAGGGTGGGATCGCGCAACTGGTCGATATTCGTGATGTTGTACTTCTCGGCAGTCGCCTTGTCGATCAGATAACCTTGCGCGGCAGGACCCGCATACTGGCCCGTGCGCAGCAGCTTGGCGTCGCCGCCCGCATTGTTATAGAAATCCTTGTGCATCGGGTCCCAATGCACGGCCATGAAGGTGGCGTCACCGTTGGCGATGGCGATATGCGCGGTCGGATATTCCACTTCCTTGATCGGCTGCACTTCGTAGCCGAGCTTTTCCAGGGCCTTGTCGACCAGCATGGTCTGGAAGGTTTCTTCCGCAATCGAGCTTTGCAGCGGCTGCACCTTGATGCCCTTGCCGGGCAGCGCATCGGCGGCCGGCGCCTGCGCCATGGCCAGGCTGGTGGTCAGGGCCATGGCGGCGATCGCCAGGGCGGAAAACAGCTGGAACTTGCGCTGCGATTTTTGCGTCTCTTTAAAATGTGCGATTTGATGCATGTAAATCCTTTCTTATTGTGCGTTGGCCAGCGTTGCTTGCTGTTCAACATTATTTTTCTCCGTATTGCCGCGCACCAGGCGCAGCACGAAACCGGCGGGACCCGTCTGATACCAGTGGCGCACGCCGCGGCGTGGCTGGCCCATCGCTTGCGTCAAGCGGTCCAGGGTGATGGCCAGCAGCACGATGCCCAGGCCGCCCACGGTTGCCAGGCCCATGTCCAGGCGGCCGATGCCGCGCAATACCATCTGGCCCAAGCCACCCACGGCGATCATCGAGGCGATCACGACCATCGACAGCGACAGCATCAGCGACTGGTTGATACCGGCCATGATGGACGGCATGGCCAGCGGGAATTGCACGCGGGTCAGCAGCTGCCACGGCGAGGCACCGTAGGCGCGGGCCGCTTCGATCAGGTCCGGACGCACCTGGCGGATGCCGAGGTTGGTCAAACGCACCAGCGGCGGCAGGGCAAAGATGATCGTCACGATCACGCCCGGCGCATTACCGATACCAAACAGCATCACCACCGGCACCAGGTAGACGAAGGCGGGCGTCGTCTGCATGGCGTCGAGCAAGGGGCGCAGGATATTCTGCGCGTGATCGCTGCTGGCAAGGAAAATACCGAGCGGCAAACCGATGGCCAGGCAGAAGGCCAGCGACGTCAACACCAGCGACAGGGTGGTCATGGCTTCCGGCCAGATGCCCAGCATCGACACGAGCAGCAGCGCCAGCACGGTGCCGATGGCCAGGGTGCGGCTCGTGAATTGCCACGCCAGCAAGCCGATGATGGCGATCACCGTCAGCGACGGAGCGGCCAGCAGCACGCCTTCCACGCCGGACAGCACGCTGTCGATCGGCGCGCGCACGGCCTGGAAGAAGGGACGGAAATGCGCCACGACCCAGCCCAGGCCCTGGTTGATCCAGCTTTCCAGCGGCAGCGAGCCGTCGAAAATCTGCGTCAGGTGAAAGCCGGTCGCGTGTTCCGGTTGCACGGCAGGCGCGGCGGCGTCGAGCCACGCGGTGCTGGCGTCGGTGGGCGGCGTCAGCGCCCAGGGATTGATCTGGACGGCCTGTTCAACAACAGGTTCTACTGTGGAAACGGTGCTTGGGTTCATGCTTGTCCTTTCTGTTGTTGTTCGGCAATGGCTGGCGTGTCGCGGTCGAGGAACTTCAGCAAGGTCGTCTTGCTGATGGCGCCGCGGAAGCTGCCGTCATTGGCCACCACAGGGACGGCGTAAGGCAGTTGCGCCACCTGGCCGAACAGGCCGGCGACTGGCTCGTCTGCATTGATGGTCTGCACGTCGGGCAGATAGGCATGCGCCAGGCCCAGCGGACCGACATGGCCGTCGAGCGCATTGCGCAGCGAATCGGCCGAGACGACGCCGAGGAACTTGCGCTGCGGATTGACGACATACGCAAACGCGCGATCCTGCTCTTCCAGCATCGACAGCGCGGCGCGCGAGCCGCGGCTCGGCGACTCGGACACGACGATCTGGCTCTTGCGGGCGATATCGCTGGCCTTGAAGACGGCCGCCGCATCGACGCCGCGCACGAAGTTGCGCACGTAATCGTTGGCCGGCTTGCGCAGGATTTCTTCCGGCGTACCCACCTGCACCACGTGACCGTCTTTCATGATGGCGACGCGGTCGCCGATGCGCATGGCTTCGTCGAGGTCATGCGAAATGAAGACGATGGTGCGGCGCTTGATTTGCTGCAAACGCAGCAGTTCCGATTGCATTTCCGTACGGATAATCGGATCGAGCGCGGAAAACGCTTCATCCATCAGCAGAATCGATGGATCGCAAGCCAGCGCACGGGCCAGGCCCACGCGCTGCTGCATGCCGCCCGACAATTCGTCAGGATAGCTGGCGCCGTAGCCGTCCAGGCCCACCTGCTCCAGCGCTTGCTGGGCCAGCGCATGGCGCTCGGCCTTGGGCATGCCGGCCAGTTCCATGCCGAAGGCAGTGTTGTCGAGCACGGTAATTTGCGGCAGCAGCGCGAACGACTGGAACACCATGCTGATGTCCTTGCGGCGCAGGGCCCGCAGCTGGGCGTCCGGCAGGGTGTTGATGTCGTTGCCGTCGATCAGGATGCGGCCGGCGGTGGGCTCGATCAGGCGGTTCAGCATGCGCACCAGGGTCGACTTGCCCGAACCGGACAGGCCCATGATGACGAAGATCTCGCCCGCTTCAATGGTAAAGGTGGCGTCGAAGACGCCGATGGTGCAGTCGGTCTTGGCCAGGATGTCCTGCTTGCTGGCGCCCTGACGGACGAGTTCAAGTGCTTCTTCTGGCTTGTCGCCGAACACTTTGAACACATGGTCGATAATGATTTGTTTTGCCACGATGTGGTTCTCCCTCGATTTGACGAATGGATTGAAACCCAGCAAGCTGCCAGCTTGCGGCGGGAATCAGCAAACCCTGTTGCGTCGGCTACGCCACGGCGCGCAATGCGCACGGGAGCGACAGGAAACAGGGGGTGACACGCGTGTGACCAGCGGATGGCCAAAGCCGGTGCCGGGGTGCCGTGTGCGTGCTAAAAGAGGCTGTGGTTCAGGACTTTTAACAACGCTAGCGCCATGCAAATACATGGCACCAAATGTATTTGACCGAAAAAAATCGACCAAGCTACTTTTAAACTGGATGCGGGTGTAAAACCCGAAGAATTATTCACCACTCAGCGAGCGGAGAGTACTGCGAAGCAGAAGGTGAAACGCGGTGTAGCTGTTGTAAATATGACTCAAGTATAACGCAAAAAGCCACCAAAGTCCAATGGCTTTCCAAATAGAAATGTGCTAGCAATGTTCGCCAGCGTACAGTCGGACGTAAAAAAGGCGAAAAGCGACATGTTTTCATCGTCTTTTCGCCCATCGCCGCGACACGCTCCCTAGCATCAAACAGGGCGCCAGACAAGCGGGTGAAACGCCGTCAAGCTGACTCGGTAAACACCTTGCGCATCTTCTCGGCGATCTTGCCTTCAATCGTGGAGGCGAAGGCGCTGAGCATGAAGCCCAGCTTGATTTGCAGTTGCGCCTGCTCTTTTTCCAGGGTCAGCGAACCATCGACGCCGCTGCGCTCGAAGCGCAGCACATCACCATCCCAGGCGCACGCCAGGTCATATTCCTGGGCCAGCTTGTCGGCCACTTGCTGCGCCGCTTCGCGCGCCTTTGCTGCTGTCAGCTTATGTTGCTGAACTATATTTATATCCGCCATCAAACGATCCTTTTATTATAAAAACGGGGGCAATACGGCCAGCATCATACCAGCCGCCATGCGGCGGGCACGACCGCAGCGGGCGCCGGGCGGCTAAAAAGCCCGTCCTTCCCGCATGTCGTTTGCGCGCGATCAAACCGGACGCGCCGAAGCGGGATGACTATTCCAATTCCAGTTGCGCGTGTCTTGGAGAGCTACCATGGACCAGAAAGTCATCGTGCCGGTCGAAGCCGTACTGACCAAATGCGTGTCCCTGCCCGTCGGCTATGTCCCTACCCCCTCGGCGCCCTACCGCCAGCACCGCAAGAATGCGCAACTGACCCTGCAGCCGGGCCCGCCACGCCTGACGGAGGCAACGGTGCGCAACCTGGCCGCCGTGCCCGTCGGTTCACGCGTGCTGATCTGGAAGCAAGATCCGTCCGTCAGCGACCTGGGCACCCGTAAAGCCTTTTTGCCCGGACTGATCCTGCAAGGCCCGCGCGACGCGCGCATCACGTTTGGCGAACCGGGCATCGCGCAGGTCAGCCCGAATGCCTTCGGCGACTTCATCGTCTCGCCCAACACCGACCAGTTCGACGCCGTGCACACGTTTGCCATCGTGCGCATGACGCTCACCATGTACCAGCGCGCGCTGGCCAGCAACGACACGGCGCCGCCCCTGCCCTGGCAATGGAACAGCGCCAGCAATACGGCACCGCTGCGCGTGTTCCCGCATGGCTTGCCCAACGTCATGAATGCGTATTACAGCCGCAGCGACAAGGCCCTCAAGTTCGGCGACTTCATCCCCAGCGGCGCCACCGAGCGCGTCTACACCTGCCGCTCGCTCGACATCGTCTCGCATGAAACGGGGCACGCCGTGCTCGATGGGCTCAAGCCGAATTGGCTGCTCAGCAACAATCCGCCGCAAACGGGCGGCTTGCACGAATCGTTCGGCGACCTGACGGCCATCTTCCTGGCCCTGTCGCAGCTGGACCAGGTGGAAGCGGTGATCGCGCAAACGAAATCCGACCTGCACGACAAGACCTTCCTGGCCGACCTGGCGGAACAGTTCGGTCTGGCGCTGGGCCGGCCGAATGGCTTGCGCAATGCCGACAATGACATCAAATTGTCCGAAGCGGGCACGGAAGTGCACGCCATCTCGCAAGTATTTACGGGCGCCATCTACGACATCCTGGCCGACATCTTTGCCCACGAACGCCAGCCCCAGCTGGAAGACGACGCGGCCGTGCTGCACCGCTGCGGCGATTACCTGCGCAGCCTGGTCCTGCGCGCCCTGGTGGCATCGCCCGACCAAGCCGCCACCTATGCCGATGTGGCCGGCCACATGCTGACGATCGCCCAGGCCGATGGCAATGGCGCCTACCTCGATTTCATCCGCAACAGCTTTACCGTGCGCGAAGTGCTCAAGGCCAATGCCATGACGGAGGATGGGCAAATGACGTTTGCCCCCGATATCGTCGATGAAGACGGCGCCGTGCAAGACCGGCGCGCCTGCTGCGGTACCATGAACCATGCGGAATACAGCGAATCGGACCAGTTGCTCGAAGCGGAACGCGAAGCGCTGGCGGCCTGGTGCCGCAGTTACGGTCCCCGGTAAACAGCCCCATATAAGGCAGCGCACCGGCGCGTCCGCTTCAGGCCAGCCGCACCAGCGGCAGGCCATGGCGCGGCCCACACCACCCACAACAGCAAGGAGCAGCATGAAAATTTCAGCCCGCAGCAGCGGCGGCTTTGCCGGCCTGAGCGAACAGTACGAGATCGATACGCAAGCCCATCCGGCTGGCCCCCACCTGGAAGCGGCGCTGGCCAGCAGCGGCTTTTTCACGCATCCGCAGGCCACGGATGAACAGGTGGGCGCCGATATTCCCCACTGGCAGATCACCGTCGATGCGCCCACCGCACGCCGCACCATCACGTTTGCCGAGGATGGCAGTGCTGAAAATGCACGGTGGCAGCAATTGCTGACGCAAATACGCGCCAGCGCCTGATTGTTGCGGCACTTATTTGTGCCGATCTTGACTTGAGTAAAACAAAAACACCACACGGCAAGCCAGCACGTCACCCGCCCTGCCCTCTGCAGTATCGGGCGACTGTCGCGTTCTTGCCGCGTTCTTCATGGCAACGTCACGGATAGTCGCTGAACTGCCCGCTCTGCGCGGCAATGCGACTACCAAAAAATGAATTTGCTTATATGTATTGTATATAAGCGGGATTTGTGAGAAATAGCGAATTGCCTTAAAATACAATGCTTTGCTTTAGTATGCGCCGCCGAGGTTCCTGCAGGCGCTACAGCACCTCCCCCAAATTGATAGGACTGTTATGACCCACGTTGTCACCGAATCCTGCATCGCCTGTCGCTATACCGACTGCGTCGATGTCTGCCCGGTAGATTGTTTCCGGGAAGGCCCGAACTTCCTGGCAATCGATCCGGACGAATGTATTGACTGCGCCGTCTGCGTGGCAGAGTGCCCGGTGAACGCGATTTTCGCGGAAGAGGACGTGCCGGGCGACCAGCAAGCCTTCATCAAGATCAACGTCGATCTGGCCCGTAACTGGCCTTCGATCACCAAGACGAAGGCTGCCTTGCCGGAAGCCGAGCAATACAAGGACGTCAAGGACAAGCTCGACATGCTGGTGCGCTAAACGCACGGCAGCTGCGGCGGCAATTCCGGCGGGGATGGATACTCTTCCCCGCAGGGGCGTGGCGGCAAAGAACAGACAAAAAGCAGCGGAAACGCTGCTTTTTTTGCTTTTAAAGCATCGTTGCAGGTCTATCCACGTTACTGTGGCGCGCTGTCACAAGTATGCGCAAACTGTGGACCTATGCGCGGTAAAGCACATTTTGTCCTCAACAAATATCGTAAAATTGGATTATGATATTTGAGCCGATATTGGCGCTTGGAATCAAACAAGGACTCTATATGCTTTACCAACTGCACGAACTGCAACGCTCTTTCCTCACTCCGGTGATGCAATGGGCAGACATGTCCTCCAAGTTATTTACCAACCCGGTTTCTCCACTGGCCCACACCCCGTTTTCGCAACGCATCGCAGCCGGCTACGAGCTGATGTACCGCCTTGGCAAAGACTACGAAAAACCACAATTCGATATCAAATCCGTTCTCGTCAAAGGCGAGAGCGTCGACATCCGCGAACACGTTGTCGTGACAAAACCGTTTTGCCGCCTGATTCACTTCAAAAAAGAAGCCACTGGCTTGCAACAGCCCAAAGTTTTGCTGGTTGCCCCCCTGTCCGGTCACCACTCGACCCTGCTGCGCGACACCGTGCGCGGCTTGCTGGCCGAGCATGATGTCTACATCACCGACTGGACGGACGCGCGCATGGTACCGCTGACGGAAGGCCCGTTCCACCTCGATGACTACATTTATTATGTGCAGGAATTCATCCGCCTGCTGGCGCCTGATTTGCACGTGATTTCCGTCTGTCAACCGACCGTGCCCGTGCTGGCGGCCATCTCGCTGATGGCGACGGCAAAAGATCCGCACATGCCGAAAACCATGACGATGATGGGCGGCCCGATCGACCCGCGCCGCTCGCCTACGCAAGTGAACAACCTGGCGACGGAAAAGAAATTCTCGTGGTTTGAAAACACCGTGATCTACGCGGTGCCGCCGAACTACCCGGGCTTTGGCCGCAAGGTGTATCCGGGCTTCCTGCAGCACGCCGGCTTCATCGCCATGAACCCGGGCCGCCACGCGCAAAGCCACCGCGAGTTCTACATGCACCTGGTGACGGGCGATGACGAGCCGGCGGAAGGCCACCGCCAGTTCTACAACGAGTACAACGCCGTCCTGGACATGCCGGCCGAGTACTACCTGGAAACCATTAAAACGGTTTTCCAGGAATTCAGCCTGCCGAAGGGTACGTGGAAAGTGGGAGGCCAGCTGGTGCGTCCGCAAGACATCACGAACGTGGCGCTGTTCACCGTGGAAGGCGAGCTGGACGATATTTCCGGCGCCGGCCAGACGCAGGCGGCGCATGATCTGTGTTCCGGCATCCCTGCCGACATGCAGCAAGATTTCGTGGCGCCAAAATGTGGCCATTACGGCATCTTCTCGGGCCGCCGCTGGCGCGAGATCATTTGCCCGAAGATCGGCGAATTCATTCAAAAACACGGCTGATACACGGCATATCCATCGAAACGCCACGCCAGTTCATACTGGCGTGGCGTTTTTTTACCCCGCTCACGCGCGCTCGATTTTCACCGTCGGGCGCGTATTGACAAAGATTTGCTCGACCCTTGGCTCGCCCGGCCCCGGCTTCTTCATCGCATAGCCATTCACGGGCTGCGAACGGTTCACCCACAGCGCGTAATACAGGTGGTCGGCGCGCGGATCTTCCGTATTCGGGTGGATCAATATCGTCAGTCCCAGGCTGTTGAGCTGCAGCCATGGCACGATCACCGATAACAGGTCATTGCTAAAGCCAAAGTAAAACGACGGCGTCACGTGCGGGCCGCGCGGCTCCAGGTTCCAGTCGCCCAGCTCGATCCGAAAGCGCTCGGCCGCCCACTTGCGTATCAGCGCCGCCTTCTGGTAACTGTCTTCGTCAAAATAGATATGCGCGTGATAGCTCTCGATATCCGTATAGGCACGTGGTGCCGACGGCAAGGTTTCCTCGCCGGGCCGCACGCTGACGGGACGCGGCGTGGGCGCCGTATCCGTATGCTCGCCCCATGGACTTTTGCCGGGCGCCGGTTTCGCGCGCTTGACGGCGCCCTCCTGTGCCAGGGCCGTCCCCGCCAGGCCGGAGGCGGCCAGCGCTGCCACCAGACCGCCGCCGCGCAAGACCGTGCGGCGTTGCGGAGAAAGGAGATTCGCCCATTCCAGATCGATGGCGGCGTGTTGATTTTTGTCAGACATAGGATTTCCTGTTCTTGATGATCGGTAGAGGGATGCGGTAAATCAGAACGAGACGGTGGCGCGGGCGTAGTAATAGCCGCCCAGCACACCCAGCGGTCCCGAGTTGTCATACGCGCCCGTGTACTGCGCCAGATTCGCGGCGCTGCGCGCCTCGCGTGGCACCTGGCTCGGTTTCTGGTCGAAGACATTGTTGGCGCCCACCGTCACGTTGATGCGCTTGCTGACGTCGTAGCCGACGCTGACATCCGTCACGAAGGTCGCCTTCAGCTGGTAATCGCCGCCCGTGATGGCGTTCAGACGCTTGAGCTTGCCGTAGCGCGTTTCGCGTACATTGAATGTCCAGCCGGCTTTTTCATACGCCAGCGTGAGGATTTCCTTGTCGCGCGGGGCCCGGTACAGCAAGTCGTACTCGGCCGACTTGCTCAGGGTGCCGATGTTCGGCAAGCCTTGCAGCACGGCGGGAAGTTCCGCCTTGCCCACCAGGCTCGTATGGTTGAGATTCGCGGCCGCCGTCCAGCGCAGCTTGCCATCGGCCACGCGCAAGACATCCTCGGCCGTCAAGTCGACGCCGCGCGTGCGCGTGTCGCCCACGTTGGCAAAATAATGCGCGACCAGGCCATTGCCCACCGTCAGTCCCGCCGAACGCAGCAGGTTTTCAATGACGGTCGCTTGCGCCGCGGTCAGCGGCCGGCCGCTGCCATCGAGCGCCACGCCCGAGCTGCGATCGATGCCGATGTTCGACGATACGCCCAGGCGGTCGCTGACCCTGATTTGATACGCGTCAACGGCCAGGCGCAGGGTCGGCGTGGGATTGAAGGTCAGCCCGGCCGACAGATTCGTCGATTTTTCCGGTTTTAATGCTTGCGCGCCCAAGGCCCGCGCGGCACCGGAATTGGGCTGCGCCAGGGTGTACGGCACGCCCGCATGGTCGGACGTGTTCGAATACGATTGCGTCACCAGGCTAGGCGCATGGAAACCGTTGCTGACGGTGCCGCGCACGGCGACCGTGGGCGTGAGGTCATAGCGGGCCGACAAACGGCCCGTCGTCTTGCTGCCGAAATCGGAATACTTTTCGGCACGCAAGGCCGTGTCGAGCAGCCATTGCGGCGTCAGTTTGGCGCCCAGGCCGATATACGCCGCATAGCTGTGGCGCGCCGTGTCGGACGAATCGACGGGCAGGTAGCCTGCCAGCGCCGACGAACCGCTGCCCTGCCAGGAAGCGGGTTCACCCGGGCTGCGCTGCTGCGTTTCATGCGAGTACTCGAGACCGACGCTGAGGTCGGCCGGTTCGCTCAAGCCCAGCTGCACGGGGCGGCGCGCGTCCGCATTCGTCGTCGAGCGGCTGTAGCGCTGATTGCCGATGTCAAAATCCGTCTTGCCGCCCGGATAAGCCAGCGAATAGTTGGCCGAGTGCTCCACGCCCACGTCGATATCGTCGCGTCCGTAGGTGCTGCTGATATCCCAGCTCCAGCCGGCCGTCTCGCCCTTGATGCCGCCCGTCAAGGAAAAGTCGTTTTCGCTCGTCGTTTCATATGGCGTGAAGCCGTCGGGATACACGGCCAGCAAGCCTTTGTTGTTATTGAAAATAGTATTGGGCAAGCGGAAATTCTGCGCCGAGCGGGCATTGCGGTGCGCGTAGGTACCGAAACCGTACAGTTGCACCTCGTTCGACAGGTCATAGCCGAGATTGGCGCTGAGCGAGGCGGTCGTACTTTGCGGCACACCCGTATTGCGCCACGGATTGCTGTTGCGCGTCGCGTCGGCCGGGTTCGGCGACGCGCCGGCCGGCAAGCTGTTGTTCGGCCCCAGTTTGACCAGCTGGCCATCGCTGTTGCGCACGGCCGGATACGACAGATAGGCGGGATTCAAGCCGAAATTGCGCACGGCGATACCCTGGCGCTGGACTTCGGCGCCGAAGTGGGCAAAGCCGTGTTCGCCCAGGCGCGTGCCGCCATCGATGCGCGCGGAACCGTTCGTGCCGTCGCCCGCGTAGGTCGAGCCGAGTTGCGTGCTCAAGCTGCCCTTGTCATCCGCTTTCAGGATGATGTTGATGACGCCGGCGATGGCGTCGGAACCGTAGATGGCCGAGGCGCCGTCGCGCAGGATTTCCACGCGGGCGATGGCGCCTGTGGGGATCAGGGCCAGGTCGGTGGCGACGGAACCGGGAAAGCCATCTTCATTGACGATGGCCGTCGTATGCCGGCGCTTGCCGTTGACCAGCACCAAGGTATGCGACGGGTCGAGGTTGCGCAGCTGGCCGGCGCGCACGATGCTGCCCAGGTCGGGCTGCACGCGGGCAGGCAAGTTAAACGATGGCAAGGCCGTATCGAGCGCGTCGAGCAAGTTCAGTTTACCGGTCGCCTGCAATTGCTGCGCGCTGATCACGTCGATCGGCGCGGCACTGTTGGTTACCGTGCGGCCCGTGCCGCGCGCGCCCGTGACGATAACGGCGTCCAGCGGCCCGCCAGCCAGCGCGTCAGCGCCGTCCGGCGTGGCTTGCGCACGGGCCGCGCCAGGCGCAGCCAGCACGAGCACGGCCAGCGAGACGGCGTGCGCCAATTGCCGCAAACGGGGAACGGGTTCTTGCTTGTGAATCAATTCCGGCATACGAAAACATCCTTTTAAAGTCGTCAACACAGTGGCTGCAGACTAAAGGATGGACAAACAAACAAGAACGAATGGTTTCGTATTTAGATATTTCGTTTTGGCAACTAACAACAGTGCCGCGGCGCGTCAGGGGAGGATGGGGCCGTCGCCAGGCTCTGGTCGAGCCGCTTCCAGTAATCGCGTTCGAGGCGGGCCGTATCGATATCGCGCGCCGCCTCGTTGAAGCGCTTTTGCCGCGCCGCCCCCTCGGCATCACGCTGGAAGCACACGTGCACAGGGCGCTCCTTGAAGACGGTATCGATGACGGCGATGCGTTCCCGTTCGGCCTTGCTGAAATTGCGTCCCATCAGCAAGTGCTGCAGGACATGGCGTTCGATGACGATCACGCGGTAGCGCTTGATCAACAGTTTCTTCAGGTTCGTCGCGTCGTTCAAGCCCTCTTCCGTCTTCAGCTCGCCGCGCGCCACCATGCCATCGAATTGCTCTCCATTCGAATAGCCGGCCACGGTGCCGATGCGCAGCTGGCCCAGATCGGCCAGAGTGGCACCGGGCACGCCATCTTCCTTCAGGTAGGCCAGCACACCTTGCGTGTTGCCAACCGGAACAGAAAAATGGCAGAGTTTTTCCCGTTCGGGCGTGCGCCAGACGGCCAGGAAACCGGCGTAGCGGGGACTGGCCAGGCCAAACTGCATGGCGCGCTTCCATGGAAAATACTCATATTTGACGACGTAGCCCATGCGTTCGAAGATGGCGCTGACCATGGCGCCCGACATGCCGTCGGCAGGCAGGCTACGGGAAATGAAGGGCGGCCAGTCTTCCGCCGCGAAACGGACGATGCGCGAGCCGGCAGAGCCCGGCGCCGCCATGGGGGAACCAGCCTGCCCGTGTGCAAGGGCAAGTGTAGAGGACATGAAGAAACAGAAGGGCAAACCAACTGTCCGGAGGAAACGCATGTTTTGCTCCTATGGCCTGGCGCGCATTGCAATGCAGGCGCGGCAACAGGACTGGCGGTCGGCTTTTTTGATCACTACCTTGATAAAAATCATGCTCCCACAAAAAAGAAATTGCAAAGTTGTTTATTTGCACTTTGACATTCCCAGAGGAAATAAAATACGATTGCGGCGCGCCTGCAACAGCCGGCCCTGGCACCCGCTATCCCCTCCTACAAAACAGGTTTTTACTTGTGCGCGCGCCGGATGGCCGATAATGGCGTTTTACCGTGGAAGATGACCGTGCCGCACCCTGCCCCTCCCTCACTTGCCGACCAGATCGAAGACTTGCTGCCGCAAACGCAATGCACCAAATGCGGCTACAACGGCTGCCGCCCGTATGCGGAAGCGATTGCCGCAGGCAATGCCGACATCAACCAGTGCCCACCGGGCGGCGCGCAGGGCATCGTGCGCCTGGCCGGCTTGCTGGGCAAAAAAGTCATTCCGCTCAATCCCGTCAACGGCCTCGAACGTCCGCGATCTGTCGCCTACATCGACGAATCGCTGTGTATCGGCTGTACCCTGTGCATCCAGGCCTGTCCCGTGGACGCCATCGTCGGCGCCGCCAAGCAGATGCATACGGTGGTCACCAGCCTGTGCACGGGCTGCGACCTGTGCGTGGCGCCCTGCCCCGTCGACTGCATCGTCATGTACCCCGTCAGCGGCGACGCCACGGGCTGGGATGCCTGGAGCCAGATGGATGCCGACGACGCGCGCGCGCGCCACGATTTCCGCACGCAGCGGCTGCGCCGCGAAGCCGAGGCCAACGACGCGCGCCTGGCCGCCAAGGCCGTCGCCAAGATGCAGGAAGTGACGCAGGAAGTGCCGGTCACGCCAGATGAACTGGCGGAGAAGGAGCGCAAGCGCGCCATCATCGCCGCCGCCATGGAGCGCGCGCGCGCCAAGGCCGCCGCCAGCACGGACACCGCCCCGCCAGCCCCCACGACACCGAAAAAAGACGCATGAACGCTGCCAAACGCCTGGAAATCTTTACGCGCTTTCGCGCCGCCAACCCTTCCCCGAAAACGGAACTCGAATACACGACGCCGTTCGAGCTGCTGATCGCCGTGCTGCTGTCGGCGCAGGCAACCGACGTGTCCGTCAACAAGGCCACGCGCCTGCTGTATCCGGTCGCCAATACGCCGGCCAAGATACTGGCCCTGGGCGTCGACGAGCTGGCCAGCTATATCCGCACCATCGGCCTGTTCCGCACCAAGGCGAAGAACGTCATCGCCACCTGCCAGATCCTGCTGGAACAGCACGGCGGCGAAGTGCCGCGCGACCGCGCTTCGCTGGAAGCCTTGCCCGGCGTGGGCCGCAAGACGGCCAACGTGGTCATGAACACGGCGTTTGGCGAACCGACCATGGCCGTCGACACGCATATCTTCCGCGTCTCGAACCGCACGGGCATTGCACCGGGCAAGAATGTCGATATCGTCGAACAGAAACTGCTGAAATTCATACCCAAGGAATTCCTGCACGACGCCCACCACTGGCTCATCCTGCACGGCCGCTACACCTGCACGGCGCGCAAGCCGCAATGCTGGAACTGCATGATCGCCGACCTGTGCGATTACAAGGACAAGTCGCCGATGCCGGCCGTGGTGTAAAGCAATGGCCCGAATAGGGCCGATGGAGTGGTGGCGTCGGATTACGCGCGACGCGCTAATCCGACCTACAGCAAGACCATATTGTCGCGGTGGATCAGCTCATGGCCTTCCATGTAGCCGAGGATGGACTCGATCTCGGTGGACGGCTTGCGCATGATGCGGCGCGCTTCGCCGCTCGTGTAGTTCGACAGGCCGCGCGCCACGGGCACGCCATCCGCATCGACGCAGGTGATGACGGCGCCGCGGCCGAATTCGCCGTTCACGCCCGTCACGCCGATCGGCAGCAGCGACTTGCCTTCCTGGCGCAGCTTTTGCACGGCGCCCGCGTCCAGCACCACGGCACCGGCCGTGTGCAGATGATCGGCCATCCACTGCTTACGCGCCGTCAATTGGCCCGTTTGCGCCAGCAACTGCGTGCCGATCGCTTCGCCCTGTGCCAGGCGGCTGAGCACGTCGCTGTCGCGGCCCCAGGCGATGATAGTGTGGGCGCCGGACTTGGCGGCGCGCTTGGCGGCGAGGATTTTCGTCAGCATGCCGCCACGGCCCAGGCTGGAACCGGCGCCGCCCGCCATCGCTTCCAGGGCCGGATCGCCGGCGATGCCTTGCGTGATCAGATAGGCGTTCGGGTCCTTGCGCGGGTCGGCCGAGAACAGGCCGTGCTGGTCCGTCAGAATGACGAGGGCATCGGCCTCGATCAGGTTGGCCACCAGGGCGCCCAGGGTATCGTTGTCGCCGAACTTGATTTCATCGGTGACGACCGTGTCGTTTTCATTGATGATCGGCACCACGCCCAGGCGCAGCAGGGTCGTCAGGGTGGAGCGGGCGTTCAGGTAGCGTTCGCGGTCGGCCAGGTCGGCGTGCGTGAGCAGCACCTGTGCCGTGCCGAGGCTGTGGGCGCGGAAGCTGCTTTCATAGATTTGCGCCAGGCCCATCTGGCCAACGGCGGCGCACGCCTGCAATTCGTGGATATCGGTGGGGCGCTGCTCGAAACCGAGGCGCAGCATGCCTTCGGCGATGGCGCCGGAGCTCACCAGCACGACTTCCTTGCCGAGGGCACGCAAGCCGGAAATCTGCGCGGCCCAGCGGGCGATGGCGGCATGGTCGAGTCCGCGGCCATCGTTGGTGACCAGCGAGGAGCCGACTTTGATGATGATGCGGGTAGCTTTTTGAATCACGGAATCCATGGGGCGGCGCTCTTCACTTAATAGACGTCAGCGCGCAGGACGCAGCAGCAGCAAGGCCAGCCCCGCCGTCAGCTCCATTGCGCACATGAACAACACAAAACCCTGGGGCAAGCCGAAGCTGATGGCCGCGAACAGACGGCCGGCGGGCTGCGCCAGGACCAACATTGCAGTGATATCGCCGAGGACGGGCGGTTCGCCCTGCCGTGCCGCGAACAGCGCCAGGAGCGCGGTAGCGCCCCAGACACCGACATGGGAAGCGTAGAACTGGCTGTAGCCATCGACGCCGTTGAGGAAGATGCCCATGCCGGCCGCCATGTCATCGGCGAACAGCAGACAGGCGACCGCGCTCAGCCCGTAAGCATACGCGATCAGATGCAATACACGACGCTGCCACGCCTGCTTGCGTGCGGACGCGGCAGCGGCCGTCTGTACCGACATCAGGGTAAGGCGCTTAGTCGAGGATCTTGAAACGCGGATCATCCGGGTCGATCGACGAGATACCGCGTGCTTCTTCGGTCATCTGCGTTTCTTCGGCACGGCTTTCGCTGTGTTTCTTCTCTTCCAGATGCTGGTAGATCGCATTGACCAGTTCCGGGCAACCCTGGTGGTTCAGCGCGGAGATCTCGAAGACGGGACCTTTCCAGGCGAAACGCTTGAGGAAGTCCTTGACGATCTTCTTGCGCTCTTCTTCCGGCACCATGTCGAGCTTGTTCAACACCAGCCAGCGCGGCTTGTCGACCAGCGACTCGTCGTACTTCTTCAATTCCTTGACCAGCGCCTTGGCTTCCTTGACAGGATCGACGTTGGTTTCGAACGGCGCCAGGTCGACGATGTGCAACAGCAGACCCGTGCGCTGCAAGTGGCGCAGGAATTGATGGCCCAGGCCCGCGCCTTCGGAAGCGCCTTCGATCAAGCCGGGAATATCGGCGATCACAAAGCTCTTCTCGTGCGACACGCGCACCACGCCCAGGTTCGGGTGCAGGGTGGTAAACGGATAATCGGCGATCTTCGGACGCGCGTTCGAGACGGCCGAAATGAAGGTCGACTTGCCGGCGTTCGGCATGCCCAGCAGGCCCACGTCGGCCAGCACCTTCAGTTCCAGGCGCAGTTCGCGGCGTTCGCCTTCCTTGCCCTCGCCTTTTTGGCGCGGTGCGCGGTTGGTCGAGGACTTGAAGTGGATATTGCCCCAGCCGCCTTCGCCGCCCTTGGCCAGCAGTTCGATCTGGCCGTGTTCGGTCAGATCGGCCAGGATTTCACCACTCGCGTTGTCGATGATCAAGGTGCCGACCGGCATGCGCAGGTGGATGTCATCGGCGCCCTTGCCATAGCAATCTGCGCCACGGCCAGGCTCGCCATTGCGAGCCTTGTGCATTTTGGAGAAACGGAAATCGACGAGCGTGTTGATATTGCGGTCGGCAACGGCCCAGATGGACCCGCCCTTGCCGCCATCGCCGCCATCGGGACCGCCGAAAGGCCGGAATTTTTCACGGCAGAAAGATGCGCAGCCGTTGCCGCCATCGCCCGCGATGACTTCGATTTTTGCTTCGTCGATAAACTTCATAATTTTGCCGCCATAAAACTAAAAAGGCTCTACCTTGGGCAGAGCCTTTCGATTGAAGGCTTGCGCCTTACATCATGCGATCATTGCGGAGCGAACTGGCGCTCC
Source organism: Janthinobacterium sp. C22 (assembly GCF_057919405.1). Lineage (NCBI taxonomy): Bacteria > Pseudomonadati > Pseudomonadota > Betaproteobacteria > Burkholderiales > Oxalobacteraceae > Janthinobacterium > Janthinobacterium sp. C22. The sequence goes on from NZ_CP193659.1 coordinate 6,180,010, forward strand.
GCGATGAATTACGCTGGTACTGCTTCGTTTGGTACAACGGTCACGAATTGCTTCGAGCCGGCACCTTTGACAACGAACTTCACTTTGCCCGCGATCAGCGCGAACAACGTGTGGTCCTTGCCCATGCCTACGCCTTCGCCGGCGCGCACTGGGGTGCCGCGTTGACGAATGATGATGCCGCCAGCATTGATAGCTTGGCCGCCGTAGACTTTAACGCCCAGACGTTTTGATTCTGAATCACGGCCGTTTCGCGTTGTGCCGCCGCCTTTTTTATGTGCCATTTAAGACTCCTTGATAGCTGATTATGTAGACAAACTGCGTCAAACAGCGGCGATTAGCCGTTGATCGAAACGATTTGGATTTCGGTAAAATTCTGGCGATGGCCTTGATGCTTTTGGTAGTGCTTACGACGACGCATCTTGAAAATTTTGACCTTATCATGGCGACCATGCGCCACAACCGTAACCAGTACCGTTGCACCTTCGACCAATGGAGCACCAAACTTGATGCTGTCGCCCGCGCCTACTGCGAGCACTTGATCGATGGTGATTTCGGAACCAATGTCTGCCGGTATCTGTTCTACTTTAAGTTTTTCGCCAGCGACAACTTTGTATTGTTTGCCACCGGTTTTTATGACCGCGTACATGATTTGAAACCTCATCAAATGTTGAAAGAATTTGTCCCACTGTCACGCAAAGCAAGCCGTACCCAACAGGGGGAACCAGCGATTATACACGGACTGAGAAATTGCGTCAAAAACTATTCACAAAGCTTGACGATCGTGGTATGTCGACAACCTGGCCATCATGTCAGGCTTGCGCCAGGCGGACAGGAAAACGCGCGCCAGTGCCAACAAGATCAATCAATTGCTCTACAGCCATAGGCAAACGTCACGCACGCGCAAGCCTTGTCGTATAATCGCGGCACCCACAATCTAATGCAGGTTCGCCTTGTCTGACGCTAACAAACACGTTAACCAAAACACCATCGTGCAAACGATTGCCGCCGATATGGACGCAGTCAATACGGTGATCCGCCAAAAGTTGCACTCCGATGTGATTCTGATCAACCAGATCGCGGAATACATCATCAGCGCGGGCGGCAAACGCATCCGTCCCGTGCTGATTTTGCTGGTGGCCAATGCCCACGCCTATCGCGGCACGGCGCACCATGAACTGGCCGCCGTGGTCGAATTCATCCATACCGCCACCCTGCTGCACGATGACGTCGTCGATGAATCGTCGATGCGCCGCGGACGCCAGACGGCCAACGCCCTGTTCGGCAATGCCGCTTCGGTGCTGGTGGGCGACTTCCTGCACTCGCGCTCCTTCCAGCTGATGGTGTCGCTGAATAATATGCGCGTCATGCAAATCCTCTCCGACGCCACCAACGTGATCGCCGAAGGCGAAGTGCTGCAGTTGTTGAACATGCACGATCCGGACGTGACGCAGGAAAGCTACCTGAACGTCATCCGCTCGAAGACGGCCAAGCTGTTCGAAGCGTCGGCGCAACTGGGCGCCCTGATCGCCGGCGCCAGCGAAGACGATATCGAAGCGGCTGCCGAATACGGCCGCTCGCTGGGCACGGCTTTCCAGCTGATCGACGACGTGCTCGACTATGCAGGCGACGCCGCCGAAATCGGCAAGAACGTGGGCGACGACTTGCGCGAAGGCAAACCAACCATGCCGCTGATCTGGCTGATGGAAAACGGCACCCCGGAGCAACGTGAACTGGTGCGCAGCTGCATCGAGCAAGGCGACGAACAGCATTTCGATGCCATCCTGGCCGCCATCACCAATAGTGGCGCCCTCGACTACACGCGCAAGCAGGCGGAAATCGCCGGCCAGCGCGCCGCCGATGCCATCGCCGGCTGGCCCGACAGCGTCTACAAGCAATCCATGCTGCAACTGTGCTCGTTTGCCGTGGACCGCAATCACTGATCGCGTTGTACTTATATGCAATACAAAACGGCGCTACTGGCGCCGTTTTTTTATGTCCCGCTCATTTCACCGGCTTGCCGTCGGCGCCGACCACGGCCTGGCCATCTTCCTTGGCAAATGCTCCTTGCTGCGGCAGCGGCAAAATCTCCAGCACCTTTTCCGACGGCCGGCACAGACGCACGCCCAGTTCCGTGACGACGATGGGGCGGTTGATCAGAATAGGATGGGCTTGCATGGCGTCCAGCAGGGCCGCGTCTGGCAAGTCAGTATTGGCCAGGCCCAGCTCGTCGTACAGGGCGCCCTTGTCGCGCATGACGGCGCGCACGGACAGGCCCGCGCGGGTGATCAGGTCGACCAGCTCCTCACGCGTCGGCGGATGCTTGACGTAATCGATGATGACGGGCTCCACGCCCGTGTTGCGGATCAGGGCCAGGGTATTGCGCGAGGTGCCGCACGCCGTGTTGTGATAGATCGTGATCGTCATGTCGTGATGTCCTTTACATTGGGTTCGCTGACGCAGCAAGGGGCGCCGGCGCAGCAGTTCTCGGTCAGGAAGGCCAGCAAGCCGTTCATGCCCGCATAATTGGCCGCGTAGATGATGGAACGGCCCGTCTTGCTCGCCGTCACCAGATTGGCGTGCGCCAGTTCTTTCAGGTGAAACGACAGGGACGAGGGCGCGATCGCCAGCGCGTCGGCGATTTTCGTCGCGGCCATGCCTTGCGGCCCCGCTTGCACCAGCAGGCGGAACACGGCCAGCCGCGATTCCTGCGCCAGCGCGGCCAGTGCCACGATGGCGGAGGCACTCGTCAGCGGTGTCGCCCCGTTCGCTATTGTCTTTTCATTTTCCATACTTCAATAATAGTCGAATTATTGAATAATCTCAAGCGCGATGTCTTACGTAACCCAGCGCACCGACCGTCGTGGCCTATCGGTCTACCTTAATGAAAAATCATTGCGATTGGCTTACCATGACACGCTCAACCCCGCTCAACATCCTCGGCTGGAGCCTGGCCGCCCTGCTCGCCTTGGTCGCCATCGTGGCCATCTTCGTGCTGACCTTCGACTGGAACCGCGCCCGTCCCTACATCAACGAGAAGGTATCGGAAAGCACGGGCCGCAGCTTCGTCATCGGCGGCGACCTGCAGGTGACATGGAAGCAGGGCCTCAAAACGGAACCGGGCTGGCGCCGCTACGTGCCGCGGCCTGTCATCAGCGCCCACGACGTGCGCATGAGCAACCCGGACTGGGCCACGGCCGGCCCGCAACTGGCCAGCGCCAGACGCATCGACGCGGCCATTCACCCGTTGCCCCTGCTGCAGCACCGCGTGGTGCTGACGGACCTGGCGCTCGACGCGCCCAATATCGCCCTGCAGCGGCGCGCCGACGGCAGCAACAGCTGGACTCTGAAAGACAATGGTCCCTCGGCATGGGACGTGGAAATCCAGCGCATGGCCTTCGCCGACGGCGCCATCCGCTACCTGGACGAAGGCATCGCCCTGGACGTGCACGCCAAGGTCAGCTCGACGGCACCGGACGCCACGCCGGGCGATGCGTCAGGCAACGCTCCCGTACAGAAATACGGCATCGAATTTACCCTCGGCGGCAGCTACCGCAATGCGCCCGTGACGGGCGGCGGCAAGGCGGGCGCCGTGCTGTCCCTGACCGACAACAACACGGTCTATCCCGTGCAGGCGCATGCCGTGCTGGGCAAGAACAAGGCCAGCATCGATGGCACCCTGACCGACCCGCGCTCGCTGTCCGGCATCGATTTACAGCTGAGCCTGGCCGGCGCCAGCATGGCCGATCTGTACCCGCTGACGGGCCTGCTGCTGCCGGAAACGCCGGACTACGCGACCACGGGACGCCTGCTGGGCAAGAAAGACGGTGCCAGCTGGAACTGGACCTACCAGAACTTCAAGGGCACGGTGGGCCGGAGCGACCTGGCCGGCACCCTGCAATACCTGCCGCGCCAGCCCCGCCCCTTGCTGCGCGGCGAAGTGACGTCGCAGCAGCTGCGTCTGGAAGACCTGGGCCCCACCATCGGCGCCGACAGCAATGCGAAGAAACAGGCGCGCGGCAAGGCGCCCGTGCAACCCGATAATAAAGCCTTGCCTGTGGAACAGTTCAACACGGCGAAATGGGATGCGCTCGACGCCGACGTGAAATTTACGGGCAAGAAACTGGTGCGCACGCATGACATCCCGCTCAACGACATCGTCGCCAACATCCGCATGAAGGACAAGGTGCTGAGTCTGACGCCGCTCAACTTCGGCATGGCCGGCGGCGACATCACCTCGAACATCACGCTCGACGGCCGTCAAAAGACCATCGCGGCGCAAGCCAAGGTGGCGGCGCGCCACCTCAAGATACGCGAACTGTTTCCCAAGCTGCAATCGATGCAAGCGAGCTTCGGCGAAGTGTATGGCGATGCGGCGCTGACGGGCCACGGCAATTCCATTTCCGCCATGCTGGCCAGCGCGAATGGCGAACTGGCGGCCACCGTCAGCGAAGGCTCCGTCAGCCAGTTCATGCTGGAACTGGCGGGCCTGAACCTGGCCAACGCCGTCTTCGTGAAAATCTTTGGCGACAAGCAAGTCCACCTGAACTGCCTGGCCAGCGATTTCGCCGTCACGAATGGCCAGGCCGACGTGCGCCGCTTCGTGCTCGACACGGACACGGCCGTGGTGAACATCACGGGCAACGTCAACCTGGCAAACGAAACCCTGAACCTCGACGTGCGCCCCCGCACCAAGGGCGCCCGCATCATCACCCTGCGCACGCCGCTGTATGCGAAAGGCACGTTCAAGAACCCGGATGTGGGCCCGCAAAAAGGCCCGCTGGCATTAAAGGCCGGCGCCGCCGTGGCCCTGGCCACCGTCGTCACGCCGCTGGCCGCCCTGCTGCCGCTGGTCAACGTCGACAAGGCCCCCGACACGGATTGCGCCGCCGTCATGGCGCAAGCGAACGCCACGCGCAAGGCCCCCACTTCGCCGGCCACAAATGCACCGGCGAAAAAGGTCAGCGAAGCGGACATCAACAAGGCGCAACAGGAAAAGAAATAGACCTTGATGCAGCCGCTTGAAACCCGTTCCGCCATCTGCTGTAATGAAGGAAAGCGGGGTGTGGCTCAGCCTGGTAGAGCGCTGCGTTCGGGACGCAGAGGCCGGAGGTTCGAATCCTCTCACCCCGACCAGCATTCCCCCTGCCTGCACTGCGCACTCCTTGACCCACGCGTTGGCGTGTTGCCGGGAAGTATGATATTAATTGCATCATTAGTATCCTGATCACTTCTCGCGCAAGGGCCTGACCGATGTCTTTCCTGATAGTTCTGGCCGCACTGGCCTTCCTGATGCTGGCCGCCTACCGCGGCTACAGCGTGATCCTGTTTGCGCCTGTGGCCGCGCTCGGCGCCGTGCTGCTGACCGATCCGTCCGCCGTGCCGGCCGTCTTCAGCGGTATCTTCATGGAAAAGATGGTGGGCTTCATCAAGCTGTATTTCCCCGTCTTTTTGCTGGGCGCCGTATTCGGCAAGCTGATTGAACTGTCCGGCTTTTCCCAGTCCATCGTCATGGCGGCCATCCGCTACATCGGCAGCGCGCGCGCGAATGCCGTGATCGTCGCCGTGTGCGCCGCACTCACGTATGGCGGCGTGTCGCTGTTCGTGGTGGTGTTTGCCGTGTATCCGTTCGCGGCCGAACTGTATCGCCAGAGCAATATCCCCAAGCGGCTGATGCCGGGCGCCATCGCCCTGGGCGCGTTCTCGTTCACCATGGATACCCTGCCTGGTACGCCGCAGATCCAGAACATCATTCCCACCACTTTTTCAATACGACCGGCTGGGCCGCGCCGTGGCTGGGCACCATCGGCGCCGTGCTGACGGTGATCATGGGCCTGGCCTTCCTGGAATGGCGCCGCCGCTCCGTCATGGCGACGGGGGAAGGTTACGGAGTGGAAGCGGAACAGGCCAAGACCGATGGCGGCGACTTGCCCCATCCTTTGCTGTCGGTAGCGCCGCTGGTGCTGGTGGGCGTGGCCAACTTTGCGCTGACCAAGCTGATTCCCCACTGGTATGGCGCCAGCTACGTGCTCACCGCCGAGGCCCTGCCGGGCCTGCATGCGCCCGTGTCCACGTCGATCGCTTCCGTGACCGGTATCTGGGCCGTGGAAGGCGCCTTGTTACTGGGCATCTTGCTCGTGTGCATTACCGCCTTCGGGCGCATCCGCGCCGCCTTTGCCGAAGGCACCAAGGCGGCCGTCGGGGCGCGCTGCTGGCGGCCATGAATACGGCGTCCGAATACGGCTTCGGCGGCGTCATCGCGGCGCTGCCCGGTTTCCTTGCCGTCAGCAATACCTTGCGCAGCGTGCCCGATCCCCTCGTCAACGCGGCCGTGTCCGTGACGACCCTGGCCGGCATCACGGGCTCGGCCTCGGGCGGCATGAGCATCGCGCTGGCCGCCATGTCGGACAGTTTTATCCAGGCCGCGCAGCAGGCCCATATTCCGCTCGAAGTCATGCACCGCGTGGTGGCGATGGCCAGCGGCGGCATGGATACCTTGCCGCACAATGGCGCCGTGATCACACTGCTGGCCGTCACGGGCCTCACGCACCGCCAGTCCTACCGCGATATCTTCGGCATCACCGTCATCAAGACGGTGGCAGTGTTCCTCGTCATTGCCATCTATTACATGACGGGGCTGGTCTGAGGGTCGGGGCAAACTACAGGCGCGACGACGATGCCGGCTTCGACACAGCGTGCGCCGGCTTGAACAGGTGGCTGATGCCCATCGTCAGCAGCGGGCCGGCCAGCGCCAGGTAGGAACTGTCCACGCCATACGGATTGCCCGCCAGGAACCAGCCGATGGTGGCGATCACGGAAACGATCACGCCGACGAAGGCGCCGCGCGGCGTGCCGAATTTCGGCGCATAGAAGGCCATCAGCACCAGCACGGCCAGGGTGGCGCGCAGGGCCTTGCCGAGGAAGGCGATCATCAGCAGTTTTTCCGCATACAGCGCCAGCACCAGCGGCAGCAGGCCGGCCACGACGATGGCGATGCGCAGGAACATCAGCGATTTCGCGTCATTCTTTGCCTTGTTGTACCAGGGATCATAAAAATCCTTCATGGCCAGGGTGGCCGATGCCAGGGTGGTGGCGGAAATGCCGCCGAACAGGGCGCCGGCCAGGCCGACGATCATGATGCTGGCGGAAAACGCGGGCATGTGCGCGATCAATGTCGGAAAGGCGTCGATCGACTTCATGCCCGGATACAGCACGGCGCTGCACATGCCGATCAGGGCCGCCATCAGGCCGAACGGGATCATCAGCGAGGACACGTAATAGCAGGCGCGCTTGGCCACGGCCGGGTTGTCCGTGCTGACCAGGGCCTGGATCACGTACTGCGTGGCGAAGATGGAACCGATGCCGCCGATCATCCAGGCGACGATCTGGCCCCAGCCGATCTCGACCCAGTTGAACATCTTGGCGGGCAATTGCGCCTGCAGCGCGCCGATGCCGCCGGAGGCTTCCAGCGCATAGGCCAGTGCCAGGATCACGCCCAGGTACTTGACGATGGAGTGGGCGAAATTGGTGTACACGACCGAGCGCATGCCGCCCAGGCTGACGTAGATCACGGTAATGGCGCCCACCAGCAAGATGGCCACCGTCTTGTTGATGTGCAGCACTGCCGCCAGCACGGCGCCGCCGCTCGCATACAGGGCCACGGCAACGATGCTCAGCGCGACGATGGTGAGGATGGACGCCGCATAACGCACGGGCTCGCCATACGTTTGCGCCAGGATGCCGGAAATCGTCGACTGCCCGCTTTCCTTGTATTTCTTGACCAGCACGATGGCCAGCAGCAAGAAGCCCAGCGACAGCGCCACCAGATTCCAGGCGGCGGAAATGCCCAGTTCATAACCCTTCTGGGCCGTGCCGATGCTGACGGAACTGCCGATGAATTCCGACAATAACAACGCGCCGATCAGGTAGGCGGGATAGTTGCGTCCGCCCGCCGTCATGCCCTCGGCGCTGTTGGCATGCTTGCGCACGCTATAGGTAATGTACGACATGAGGGCGAAATAGCCCACCGTGATCGCCGCGATGATGATCAATCTGTTTTCCATCCGTCTACTCCAAGTCTGCTTTTCTTATTATTATTTTTCAAGAAAGCTTCCCCTGCCGCATGCCGGATGAGCCGGTGGCGGTGCTCAGGGGAAAGTCAAATTCCTGCCATACCGATACGGTACAACAAGCCTCACAACAAAAAGGTCCGCAGCTGCGCCGTAAACAAGTCCGCCGCCTCGACGTTCGAGATATGCGAGGCGGGCAGGCTTGCCAGGCGGGCGCCCGCGATCTGCCGCTGCAGCCAGCGGCCGTCGTCGAGGGTGGTCACGGGATCGTGCTCGCCCGCGATGATCAGGGTCGGCACGCTGATCGTGCCGACGCAGGCGTGCAAGTCCGCCTGGGCCAGCACGTCGCAGCAGGCCGCGTAACCGCCGGCATCCTGGCTGCGCAAGGTGGCCACCATGCGCGCCACCGTGTCCGGCTCGCGCGCGATAAACTGCGGCGTGAACCAGCGCGTGGCGGCACTCGCGGCCACCGCGGCCATGCCGTCGCGGCGCACGTGCTCCGCCCGCAGCTGCCACGGCGCGGCGCCGCCGATGCGCGCCGCCGTATTCGCCAGCACGAGCTGCGTCAGGCGCTGCGGCTGGTGTATGCCCAGCCACTGGCCAATCAAGCCGCCCATGGAAATGCCGCAGAAGGCGGCGCGCGCGATATCGAGGTGATCGAGCAGCGCCGCCACATCCAGGCCCAGCCGCCCGATGCCGAACGGCGCGCCGGCGCTGCCGGACTGGCCATGGCCGCGCGTGTCGTAGCGCACGACAAAAAAGTCGCCGGCCAGCGCGGCCGCCTGCGCCTCCCACATGGACAGGTCCGTGCCGAGGGAATTCGACAGGACCAGGCAGGGCTTGCCGCGCTCGCCATCCGTGCGGTAATGCAGGCCGATACCGTCCACCTCGCACGTTTTCCCGGCAGTGTCGTTGCCTGTACGCGTCATCGCCTGTCTCCTCAGGAATCGTCGTCGCGCACCGACGAAGGATGGCGGCACAGCGGCATCACGTCGATCTGCATGTAAGGGAACAGCGGCAGCGAGGTCAGCAAATTATGCAGCTCGTCCACGCTGTCCACGTCGAAGACGCTGATGTTGGCGTACTGGCCGGCGATGCGCCACAGGTGGCGCCATTTGCCCTCGTGCTGCAGGCGCTGCGCCAGTTCCTTTTCCGTTTGCTTGAGCTGCGCCGCCTGCTCGGCGGGCATGTTCAACGGCAGGTTCACGTTCATGCGTACATGGAATAACATGGTTTCTCCTTATTGGCGTTGCATGGAACGCAGCTTGTCCAGGTCGATCTCGACGCCCAGGCCCGGGCCAGTCGGCACCTGCAGCATGAAGTCGCGGTACACGAGCGGCTCGCGCAAGACTTCCTGCGTCAGCAGCAAGGGGCCGAACAGTTCCGTGCCCCAGGCCAGTTCGGCAAACGTCGAGCAGACGTGGGCCGTGGCGGCCGTGCCGACGCCGCCTTCGAGCATGGTGCCGCCGTACAGGCCGACGCCCGCCAGGCGCGCCACGGTCGCCACTTCCAGCGCGGGCAGCAAGCCGCCCGACTGGGTGATTTTGACGGCAAACACATCGGCCGCATCGGCCTGCGCCAGCGCCAGCGCATCGGCGGGGCCGTGCAAGGCTTCATCGGCCATGATGGCCACGTCGAAGCGCTGTTTCAGGCGCGCCAGCGCGGCGCGGTTGCCCGCCTTCACCGGTTGTTCGATCAGGTCGATGCCGCCCGCTTCCAGCGCGGCGATGCCGCGCACGGCGTCCGTCTCGCTCCAGGCCTGGTTGACGTCGACCCGCACGCTGGCCCGCTCGCCCAGCGCCCGCTTGATTTCCAGCACGTGTGCCACGTCGTCCATCACGTCGCGCAGGCCGATCTTCAGCTTGAAGATGCGGTGTCGGCGCAGGTCCAGCATCTTTTCCCCTTCGGCGATATCGCGCGCCGTGTCGCCGCTGGCCAGCACCCACGCCACGGGCAGCGCATCGCGCACGCGGCCGCCCAGCAATTCAGACAGCGGCACGTTCAGGCGGCGCGCCTGGGCGTCCAGCAGGGCCGTCTCGATCGCGCACTTGGCGAAGCGGTTGCCCTGGATGGCCTTGCGCACCCTGGCCATGGCCTTGGCCACTTCGCTCGCTTCCATGCCGACCAGCAGCGGTGCGATATAGGTATCGATATTCGTCTTGATGCTTTCCGGGCTTTCGCCGCCGTAGCCCAAGCCGCCGATGGTGGTCGCCTCGCCCCAGCCCGTGATGCCGTCGGTACAGCGCAGCCGCACCAGCACCAGGGTCTGCGTATGCATGGTGGCGACGGACATCCGGTGCGGGCGGATGGTTGGCACATCGACCAGGTAGGTCTCGATATTTTGAATCATATTTATTCCGTATAATTCTGTGGAGTGGTGACACCATATTCCCCGAATGTCCCCACGTCCAACACCGAGTTGGTATCAAACCTATACCTGAAAGGTATGAAGATGGAATTACGGCACTTGCGCTACTTCGTTGCGGTCGCAGAGGAAAGGAACTTCACGCGGGCCGCCGCGCGCCTGCACATCGCGCAGCCGCCGCTGAGCCGGCAGATGCAGCAGCTGGAAGAAACGCTGGGCGTGGCGCTGATCGAAAAGGGCTCGCGGCCCTTGCGGCTGACGGAAGCGGGCGAGTTCTTCCTCGCCCATGCGCGGCCCCTGCTCGACCAGGTGCGCGACCTGCAGGCGATGACGCAGCGCGTGGGCAAGCTGGAACGCACCCTGTCGATCGGCTTCGTCGCCTCGACCCTGTATGGTGAATTGCCCGACATCGTGCACCGCTTTTGCGAGCGCCATCCCGAGGTCGACGTGACCCTGCATGAAATGACGACGGTGCAGCAGCTGAAGGCCCTGAAGGAAGGCCGCATCGACGTGGGCTTCGGGCGCCTGAAAAGCGAAGACCCCAGCATCCGCCGCATCCTGCTGCGCGAAGAGCGGCTGGTGGTCGCGCTCCCGCCCGGCCACCGGCTGGCCAAGGGGAAGGCGGATTGCGCCTGACGGAGCTGGTGCATGAAACCCTGCTCGTGTATCCGAAAGCACCCCGCCCCAGCTTTGCCGACCAGGTGCTGGCCATGTTCAGCGAAGGCAATGTCACGCCCGGTCCCGTCACGGAAGTGCGGGAGCTGCAGATTTCCATGGGACTGGTGGCGGCCGGCCAGGGCATTTCCATCGTGCCGGAAAGCGTACAAGCCATGCATCACCGGAACGTCGTGTACCGCAAGCTGGACGACAAGCATGCGTTCTCGCCCATTTTATTCAGCATGCGGCATATGGACCGCTCGCCGGAACTGGAAAATCTCCTCGCCGCCGTGTATTCGATCTACGATGAACACGGCATCGCGCACGTCAAGGAAAGCCTGTCGCCCTCACGCTGACAGCGGCGCGTCGGCCAGCAATGCCGGGCGCAGCGCGCGGATGCGCAGCTCCGTGAAATAGCCGCCCGCCTCGTTATAGCGCAGGTAGTGGCGGCCGCAGTCCAGGCAGCGGGCCACCTGGCTCAGGTTCGCGGGATAGTAGCGCGGCGCGATGGGCGCATCGGCGCTGTCGTAGCGCGTGCCGTGCGGGTGGAATTCCGCAAACGTCGGTTCCTCGTACGGGTCTTCGCGCAGGGTGCCGATTTCTTCAAAGCGGTCCAGCTCCAGCGAGGTGGGAAGACGCTGCCAGGCATCGAGCGGGACGGCGCAGCAGCTGCATTTTTGCGTGACGCCTGCCGACGCGGCGGCCAGCGTGGACAGGGCGGGGAAGTCGATGAATATCATGTTCAGCCAAGGCAAAGGGGCGGCCCTTGGCAACGAGCCTGGCCGCGCCCCTTATTTTAGCGCAGCCACATCCGGCCGACACGCGGCCCACATTTTGCCAGCCCCAGTTCCAGCAGCATCAGCATGCAGCCCGACACGAGCAGCAGCGGCATCAGCGCGCACATGCCGGCCGCTACCAGCCAGGCCAGCGTGGACGGCGAAGTCCAGGCGCCCGGCAGCAGCTTGGGCAAGCCCAGCGAGCCTGGCAGGCGCCGCTTGAAGAACATCACCCAGCCCGAGACCAGCGAAAACAGCACGCTGGCGCCGAACAGCAGCAGCAAGGCCTGGTTCCACCAGCCGAATTCGCCGCGGTGGAACGGGATGCCGATGGCCGTGGCCTTGCCGAACGCCGTCTGCGCTTCCCAGCCCGCGTAATACAGGGGCTTGCCGCTGTAGGCGTCGAATTGCAGGTCGAAGCGCAAGGTGGGCTGGCTGCGGTCGGCCATGGTGGCGCGCCACACATCGTCCTGGCTGGCCGGCGCCGTCAGCTGCACGGCGATGGCGGGCGCATGGCTGCGCGCCACTTGCCAGGCATCCTGCCAGTCGAGCGGAGCGCCCTCCTCGCGCGAATGCAGGCCACGCGGCACGGGCGGCGGCGCCTGGCCGCTGACGTCGCGCAGCGTGCGGATACGCCCGCCCGCCTGCTGGCTCCACGTCAAGCCCGTCGTCAGGATCACGACGCTGACGATGCCGAGCGCGACGCCGAGAAAAGCATGCCACTGGCGCCAGCCGTTGCGCCCCCGCGCGCCCCGCTTCGGCAAACCCGCTTGCGCGCCGCGCGGCCACCACAGCACCACGCCCGTCACCAGCATCACCATCAGCCAGCTGGCGGCCAGCTCGATCATCCAGCGCCAGCCATCGTTTTGCAGCAGGCGCGAATGCAGCTTCTTGGCCCAGTTGCCGAAACGTTCGCCGCTGGCCAGGCGGCCCAAGACGCGCGCATCGTAAGGGTTCACGTAGACGATGACGGCTTGCGCAGGCAGGCCGAATTTTGGCTTGACCGGCGCGGCATGTCCGCCATGGCCCGCATGTTCATCGGGCGCGCCGCCAGGCGGCGCGAACGCCACCTGCACCGCATCGTCCCGTTGAAACGGCGGCACCACTTGCTGCACCGTCCAGCCACGCGGGGCCGCCCGCTCCGCTGCCGCCACGGCGGCGTCCAGCGGCAGCATGGACGCCTGCGGCGCCACATGGTCGAGGTGCTGGTACAGCCTGGCCTCGATCTGCGGCGTGAAGATATAAAAAATGCCCGTCAAAGTCGCCACCAGCGCGAATGGCGAGGCGATCAGCGCGGCCCAGAAGTGGATGCGCCAGTACAGGCTCTTGCGCCGTGCGACAAGAAAAGTTGCGTCGTCCATGGCCATCCTCACAGTCCGCCATAGGTATAGGCGAGGCCCAGCATCACGCTGCGCGGCGCGCCGGGCGTGTACTGGTTCTGGCTGTTCGGCGCATAGCTGCCCGTGCCCGCATAGCTGCTGCTGGCCGAATCGGCATAGCGCTTATCGGCCACATTGCGTACCTGCGCCCACGCTTCCAGGCCGCGCGCGAGCTGATAGCTGGCACGCAGGTTCAGCAGCGCGTGGCCGCCATACTCCACCGTGTTGGCATTATTCATCCAGTAGCGGCCCTGATGCACGGCTTCGAGCGCGATACGCGCGCCCGTCACGGGCTTGTAGCCGATCTCGAACGAGGTGATGTCGCGCGGCGCCTGCGGCATGGCGCGGCCGCTGTAATCGAGGGTACTGGAGACCTGATAGCGCAGATAGCGGTGGCGCGCGATGGCCGTGGCGAAGCGCGCGTCGAAGGGGCCGCTGTCGTAGTTCAGGCCAAGCTCCAGCCCTTCGCTGCGCGTGCGGCCCGCATTGCGGTTTTCGCTGTTGCCCGGCGAGAGCGTGTAGCTGACGATGGTGTCGCGCCCGTCGAGCCGGTACAGGGCCGTGTCGAGTTTCAAGCGGCCCTGCAGGAAGGCCCAGCGCAGGCCCAGTTCATAGTTGTTGTAGACGGATGGCTGCAGGTCGGCGATGCCCGTCTTGCCATACAGCTGGCTCACTTCGGGCGGCGTGAAGCCCTGGCTGACGTTCGCATACGCGCTGCCCGCATGGCCGATGGCGTAGGTGGCGCCCAGCTTCGGGCTCGCATGCGAAAAACTGCGCGACTCGTCGGGCGCGCCGTAATTGACGCTGCCGCCCGGCGCCAGATTGTTGCGGTAATCGTAGCGGATGGCGTCCGAGCGTCCGCCCAGCACCACGCGCGTGCCCGCCAGCGGAGAAAATTCCCACTGCGCGAAGACGGCCGTGTTCAAAATGTCCGTCTGGTAGTCGCGCACGCCCTGCGGATTGCTGACATTGGCCAGCGTGTATCGCAGATAGCGGCCCGTGGCCGCATCGCGCACGATGGAGAGATTGTCGCTGACAAAGGGATTGTCGCTCCTGTCCACGTACACGCCGGCGACCAGGCGCGAACGCAGCCACGCGAATTCCTGCTGGTGTTTCACGTCCAGCCCCAGCGAATCGACATGGTTGTTGTTGATGACGCCCTTGCACAGCATGCCCGCGCAGCTGCCGATGGAATACGCGGGAAGCTGCCCATGGTCGTTCTTGCGTGTAAACACGGTGATGGTGCTCGTGCCATTGGCTGTCGTCGCGCCCTCCCATGCCAGGTTCATGCGCGTGGTCTTGTCCTTGCGGTAGGTGAAGGTATTGAGGCTCTTGCCGGGGGCATGGCGGTAATCGTCCTCGAACAGGCTGCCCGTCATGGCCGCATCGAGATCCGTGTGCACGAGGGTGGCGCGCAGCCGCGACGCGGGGCCGAGCGCATAGTCGGCGCGCAGCGAGAACGAATCCTTGTCGCCATAGCTGTACTCTTGCCAGTTGTCGCGCGAGCGGCGCGAGCTGTAATGGGAGAAACGCAGTCCCAGCGGCCCCCAGGTATCGCTGGCGGCCGTGTCGTAGCGGGTGAAGCCGCCCACGTTGTCGCGCCGCACGCCCACCTTGGCCGTCGGCGTCGCGCTGGCGCCGGCCGTGAGGAAATTCACGGCGCCGCCGACGGCATTGCTGCCGTACAGCGACGAGGCGGCGCCCTTCACCACTTCCACGCCGCTGGCGCCCGCCATGTTCATCTCGTTGAGCGAGTTGTGGTTGAAGACGCCCAGCGGGCGGATGGGTATGCCGTCTTCCAGGTACTGGTAGACGGCATTCGTGCCAATGGGCTGGCGGATGCTCATGCTGTGCTGCTCGTTGCCCAGGTCATTCCAGTACACGCCGGCGATGCGGTTGAGGATATCGCCCATGGTCCTGGGCTTGTCGCGTTCCAGGGTCTTGGCGTTGACGACGCCGATCGCCTGCGGCGTCTCGGACAGCCACGCTTGCGCGCGCGAGCCGGAAACGACGACCGTGTCGATGGCGTGGTCAAGTTGCTGCGCCTGCGCGCAGGGATAGGCCAGGGCGATGGCGACGGCCAGCACCAATAATGTCTTGTTCATGTGATTCTCGTTTAAGTGTGCGGATGCGGCGCGTCACACCGCAAGGTGGACAGCGCCAGCATTGAAAATGCAAAAACTTAAATGAGACCGGGCGGCGCGCGCGACTGCGCGGTGGACCAGATGAACAGCGGAGATGGGGACTGGTAGTACAGGGCCGGGAAGATGGCCGTGCCGCTGGCCACAAGCAGCGGCAGCACGGGGCTGGCCGGCGGCAAGCCGACGGAAGCCGCATGCGTGGAACAGAAGGCGCAATGCTCCATCTGCATGGCCTTGCCGCCGGATTTGCCATCGGCGGCGCCGTCATCGGCTGGATCAAGCTGCACAAAACGGATGCCGGCCACCGAGCAGATTTCCGCCCAGCCGGAGCCGGACTCCTGCTTGGCGCTGGCGACGGCCTGGGAAATCGACGGCGCGAGCGCCGCCAGCAGGATCGCGAAACAGGCGATCCAGGCGGCAAAGCGGCGCGTGAACAAGGTCATTCCCATGGCCGCATTTTACCAGCGGCCGCCGGGACTGGGTAGCGGAAAGCGGCTCAGGCGGCCGGGCAGGCGGCGCTGCCGTTGTCAAAAGCGCGCACGACGCTGGCCGCATCGGCGGCGATGCTGTTCACGGCGCGGCGGTGACCGAGCACCAGTTCATCATAGCCGGCGCCCACCTTTTCATTGGCGATCGTGCGGCAAGTGACCACCTTGCCGCTGGCCAGCTGGCGCACGCTCCACACGGCATCGATCAGCGCATACTGGCCCATCACGGACTCGAAACGCTGCACGTTGGTGCTGATGCGGTACACGGGCAGATTGTCCGGATGCGGCGTGCGGAACACGTCGATGGCGCCCAGGTCGTTCGTCACGGCCGTCGACAGCGCCTGGCCGATCTCGCCGGCCAGCGGCCCCGCCCAGCGCTGCTGCTCCAGCAATTCGATGCGCCCCGACGGCGCCGTCACGACGAACTGGTTGCGGCTCACCTGCTGCGGCACGCTGACGGCCAGCACCTCGACATAGTATTTCACGGTCTTGGCCGGCTGCGCGTCGGCGCCGCCGCTGAGCGTATAGAAATGCTCGGGCTGGGGCGTGGAGCAGGCGCCCAGCAGGCTGGCGGCCAGCAGCGCGGCAAACATCGGCTTCATCATTTTTTCATCTCCTTTTTTACCGCGGATCAGGGACTCGGGATGGCGTTCCAGGTAATCCGACAGGGCATTGAGCGATTGCAGGGTTTGCGTCAGCTGCTGCAAGGCCTGGCGCACGTCCGACTGCAGCGGCGAATCCTTCTGCAGCACCTGTTCGGCCGTGCCGAAGGTCTGCTTCGCCGCCGTCAGGGTGTCGCGCATTTCCGGCACCACCTGGCCATCGAGCTGCTTGAACAGCACATTGGCCTGCTTGATCGTGGCGTTGAGGTTATTGCCGATCTCCGCATACGGTACCTGATCGAGCTTGCGGGCGATGCTGGCGATCTGCGTCTGCAATTCATCGAGGGTGTTCGGCACGGTCGGCACTTCCAGCGGATACCTGTTCGAATCGAGCGCCACTTTCGGCGCTTTCGGGAAGAAGTCCAGCGCGATGTACAGCTGACTGGTCAGCAGGTTGCCCGTGCGTAGCTGGGCGCGCAAGCCGCGGCTGACCATGCGTTCGAGCAGCTGGTGGCCGGCCGAGCCTTCCTCATCGTCGACGGCCGCCTTGAAGCGCATGCCCAGGCGGGCCGGGTACAGATTGACGGTGACGGGCATGCGGAAGTTCTTCTTCACGGGGTCGAACTCGATGCCGACCGAGCGCACCTCGCCCAGCACGATGCCGCGGAAATCCACCGTGGCGCCGGGCTGCAAGCCGCGCAGGGACTGGTCGAAATAGAATACGGTGGTGATGGCCTCGCCATCGGGCTCGCGCATGGCGCTCGCCTCGTCGGCCGCCAGGCGGTAATTGGTGCCGGCCGGCGCCGGTTCGACGGGCTTGCGGCCGTTTTCCGCCTCGAAGGCGATGCCGCCCACCAGCATGGCGGCCAGCGATTGCGTATTCAATTTGAAGCCGTTGGAATCGAGGCGCACGTCGACGCCGCTGGCATGCCACCAGCGCGCATCCTTGCCGACGAACTGGTCGTACGGCGCATTCACGAAGACCGACATGGTGATGCCGTTGCCATCCTTGTCCAGCGCGAAGCTGACCACCTTGCCCACCCTCAGGCGGTGGAAGAACAGGGGCGAGCCCACGTCGACGGAGCCGAGGCTGTCCGCATGCAGCGTGTACAGCTTGCCCTTCTGGTCCCCTGCCACGGCGGGCGGACTCTCCATGCCGATGAAGTTCTCCTTCTTCTGTTCCGACTTGCCCGTGTCGACGCCGATGTAGGCGCCCGACAGCAAGGTGCCCAGGCCCGTCACGCCGCTGGCGCCGATCTGCGGCCGCACCACCCAGAAGCGCGAATCGGCGGTGGCGAAGCGGCGCGCTTCCTTGCTCATGTCGATCGTCACGAGGACCTTGCTCAAGTCGTCGCCCAGGGTGATGGCGCGCACCTGGCCGATGTCGACATCCTTGTACTTGACCTTGGTCTTGCCCGGCTCCAGGCCTTCGGCGCTCTTGAAGCTGACCGTCACCGTGGGTCCCTGGTCGAGGATGGACTTGGCGGCCAGGCCGGCGCCGATCAGCGCGGCCAGCAGCGGAATGAGCCACACCAGCGACGGCAGCCAGCGGCTGCCCTGTTCCACATCGGGTTCCGGCAACGGGGGACGCCCTGGCCGCCCTTTTCGGCAAGACCGCCCGCTTCTTTGTCAGACATGCTGTTCTCCAATCACTGTATTGTTTCCGGTATTTGCCACCACCACGGGTTCTTCCTCGCCAGGCACCTGCCCGTCGACGGGATCCCAGATCAGGCGCGGGTCGAACTGCATCGCCGCCAGCATGGTCAGCACCACCACGGCGCCAAAGGCCAGCGCGCCGGGACCGGCCGTGATCACGGCCAGCGACTTGAAGCGCACCAGCGCCACCGTCAGGGTGACGACAAAGATGTCGAGCATGGACCAGCGGCCGATGAATTCGACCATGCGGTACAAGATGGTGCGCTGGCGCGGCCGCCAGCGCGAACGCCGCTGCGCCGTGAACGCCAGCAGCGCCAGCACGCCCAGCTTGAGCATCGGCACGACCACGCTGGCGATGAAAATGATGATGGCCAGGCCCTTCGAGCCGCTGGTCCAGAACAGCACCACGCCGCTCATGATGGTGTCGTCCTGCGCGCCGAACAGCGATTGCGTGACCATCACGGGCAGCAGGTTGGCGGGAATGTAGAGGATCATGGCGGCGATCAGCAAGGCCCAGGTGCGGTTGATGCTGTCCGGTTTGCGCACGTGCAGGGCCGTGCCGCAGCGCACGCACGCCAGATGCCTGCCCTTGCCCAAGGGCGGCGCCACCAGGCCGCAGGCATGGCAGGGCACCACCTTTTCACCGGGCGCGAAGGCCTTGTAACGGATGCCGGGCAGCGCTTGCCGGGTCAGGTCGTCGCCCAGGTTCCACAGGGCCTTCGGGTCGAACGAGACGACGATGGCCAGCAGCACGGTGAGCGCGCCAAATGCGAACAGGCCAGGTTGCGGCAGCACCGTGGCCAGGCTGGTCATCTTGACGACGGTGATCAGGATGCCGATCATCAGCACCTCCGTCATGCCCCACTCGCGCGCCGTCTGCACGGCGCGCAGCACCCGGTTAAAGCCCGGCACCTTGACGCCGCCGCGCAAGCCCAGTGCCACATACAGCAGCGAACCGAGTTCGATGGCGGGAAAGAGGATGGTAAACAGGAAGACCATCGTGGCCACGATGTGCATCTGCTCGGACCACAGCACGCGGATGGAGCCGAGCAAGGTGGCGCTGGAAGTGAGGCCATTGACGTCGAGTTCGACGATGGGAAAAAACTGGGCGATCAGGAAGACAAAGGCGGCGCCCAGGGTGAGCGCCACCACCTTGCTCAATTCGGCCGATGCGCCGCGCGCGTGGGCGCCCCGGTACAGCACCGAGCGGCAACGGATGCAGCGCGCCTTTTCGCGGGGACGCAGCGGACGTTTGCGGTACAGCACGCCGCAGTCATGACAGCTAATCAGGTCGTATCGGTGCACAGTGTGAAGTTTGCCGGCGCGGGGAAGCGCGACTATCCCATGTCAATGCCAGCCATCATGACAGAATTGGCATCTTCCTGCACTACAGCACTATTCATTTGCACTCCTCCGTAGCAGCGCCTCCACGGCGCGGCCGATTTGCAGCACCGTATCGTCGGCGCCGGCCAGGCCGCAGATGCCCAGGCCCACGGGCAGCTCGCCGTCGGCATGGCAAGGCAGCGACAGCGCGCAGCCGTCGAGGAAGTTGATCACGCTGGCATTGCGCAGCACCAGGCCGTTCGTGGCAAAAAAGTGGCGTCGTCCGCTTCCAGCGGCGCGAGCTGCGGCGCCAGGATAGCCACGCTGGGCATCAGCCAGGCGTCGAACGGCGCCAGACGCTGCCCGGCGACGGCGATCAGGCGCGCACGCGCGTCGAGCAAGTCGATGTAGTCAAACGCGCCCTGCTGCTGGCCGCGGCGGATGCGCGCCGCCACGCGCTGGTCGTACTGCGCGCCCTTCTCTTCCAGTAACGCCCTGTGCCAGTGCCAGGCTTCCGCCGCCACCAGGCCACCGCCGCCATTGATCGTTGGCAGTTCCAGCAATTCGGGAAAATCGAACCGTTCCACCAGGGCGCCGGCTTGCCGCAGTTTGTCCAGCGCGGCATCGAACGCCCGCTGCACCTGCGGCGCCACGTGCGTACCGACATAGTCAAGGGTAAAGCCGAAGCGCAAGCCTTTCAGTGCCGGCGCCTGCGCGCGGATGTCTTGGCCCGACAGCGCTGCGTACAAAATGGCGCAGCAATCGACGCTGTGCGCGATGGGGCCGGCCGAATCGAGGGAGCGCGACAGGGGCACGGTGCCGGCCAGCGACACGGAAGCGGCCGTCGGCTTGAAGCCCGTCAGGCCGCAAAAGGCGGAGGGAATGCGGATCGAGCCGCCCGTATCCGTGCCCAGCGCGCCGGCCGCCATGTCCAGCGCCACCGTCAAGGCGCCGCCCGATGTCGAGCCGCCCGCCACGCGCGCGCCGTCGTGCGGATTGCGCGGCGTGCCATAGTGGGGATTCAAGCCCAGGCCGGAAAACGCGAATTCGCTCATGTTGGTGCGCCCCAGCAGGACGGCGCCGGCCGCGCGCAGGCGCGCCACGGCAAGCGCATCGGCCACGGCGGGCGGCGCGCCGGCCAGCGCCAGCGAGGCGGCGCTGCTGACCTGTCCCTTGACGTCGAACAGGTCCTTGATCGAAATGGGCACGCCGGCCAGGGGCGAGGCAATGATGCCGGCGGCGCGCGCCGCGTCGCTGGCGCGGGCTTCCATCAGCGCCTGCTCGCCATCAAGGCTGACATAGGCATGGCCGCCCTGCGCCCGGTGCGCCTCCGCGCGCGCCAGCATCTGCTCCGTCAGTGCCACGCTGGTGATGCGGCCGGCGGCCAGGTCAGCCGCCAGTTCCCTTATCGTCTTCTTGCCAGTCAAATCCATGCTGCCTCCCCGATTTCCCAGGCATGCATCTTACCGGATGCCAGCGGCATGGTCGCGGTCCAGTCAGGCGGCCAGGAAGTCGAGCAGGGTCAGGGCGACGATCTTGCTGGCCTTGCGCAAATCATCGAGCGCCAGGCGTTCGTCGGCCTTCTTCGCATTCGATTCGGGCACCGTGCGCGGGCCGGCGCCATACAGCACGGCGGGGATGCCCCGCTCGCCATACAGGCGCGCATCCGCATACAGAGGGGTGCCGACGGCGGGAATCGTTTCGCCAAGGATGGCTTGCGCATTCTTTTGCAGGCTGCCGACCAGCTGCCCGGAACCGGGCAAGGGCCGCAGCGCATGCGACAGCAGCAGGCGGCGGATCTCGATGCGGATGCCGGGCTCGCCCCGCACGGCGTCCTCGATCAGGGCGCGCACCTGCGCTTCCACCACCACCGGATCTTCCTCCGGAATCATGCGGCGGTCCATCTTCATGACGACCTTGCCCGGCACCACATTCGTGTTCGTGCCGCCGTCGATGCGGCCCACCAGCATGGTGGGCGAGTCGATGCCCGCCACTTTCGATTTGATCTTTTTCAGCTCCGGCAGCTGGCCATAGATGGCGTTGAGGATCTTGTTGGCCGCCTGCAGCGCATCGTGGCCCGTTTCCGGCATGGAGCCGTGGCCCGACTTGCCGTGCACGGTGATTTCCAGCTGCAGGCAGGCGTTGTGCGCCGTGACGATGCCGTAGCTGAAACCGGCCGCGATGACGAAATCGGGCTTCGTCAATTGCTGTTCCAGCAGCCAGCCCGGCCCCAGCAAGCCGCCGAATTCTTCGTCGTAGGTAAAATGCAGTTCCAGCTGCCCCTTCAATGGAATGCCCAGCGCTTCGAGCGCGCGCGCGGCAAACACATAGGTGGCGAAATCGCCTTTCGACACGGCCGTCGCGCGGCCGTAGATATAGCCGCCGTCGATCTGGCCGCCATATGGCGGATACGTCCAGTTGTCGCCGGGCGGCACCACGTCGCCATGCGCATTCAGGGCCACCGTCGGCCCGCCTGCCGCATACGGGCGGCGCACGATCAGGTTGGTGATGCTATGCATGCCGTAGGCTGCCACCTGATCGGCAGGCACGGCGTGCTTTTCGGCGTTCCAGCCATACGCCTGCAGCAGCTGCGCCACCAGCTCCGCATGCGGCGCGTTATTGCCGGGCGGCGTATCCGTCGGCTGCCGCACCACCTGCTGTAAAAAGGCGATCTCCTCGTCGAAGTGCTCGTCGATCCAGGCCGTGATTTTTTCCGCGTGCGTCGTCATTTTGCTCCTTGCATGGTCTGTTGCAGCCAGGCGCCCAATTCGCTGCGCTCGGCCTCCGTCATATTGGTCAGGTTCCCGATCGGCATGGCTTTGAGCTCGATGGCCTGCTTGTAGATTTGCGCCGCGTGCTGGCGAATCTCCGTTTCATTATCCAGCATCATGCCGGCCGGCGCCGTGGCGAAGCCCGGCTGCGTGGGCTGCGCCGAATGGCAGGTGGCGCAGCGCTGGGCGATGATGGCATGCACGCTCTTGAACTGCGCCGCCGGGTCCACCGCCGGCACGGCCGCCAGGGCCACGGGCGCCTTCGGCGCGATGGCCACGGCCACGCCCACCAGCAGGGCCACGCCGAGGGCAGGATAGCGCCACTCGACGCGGCCCTTGTGTCGCAGGTTGAAGAAGTGGCGGATGAAGACGCCGGCCGCCATGATCAGCGCCAGCACCAGCCACGCGTGGTCGTTGCGGTAAGTCATCGCGTAGTGGTTGCTGATCATGATGAACAGCACGGGTAACGTAAAATAATTGTTATGCACGCTGCGCTGCTTGGCCTTCATGCCATGTTTGGGATCGGGCAGCTTGCCGGCAGCCATGGCCTCGACCATCTTGCGCTGGCCGGGAATGATCAGCATCAGCACATTGGCCACCATGATGGTGCCGATCATGGCGCCCACGTGGATGTAGGCGGCGCGCCCGCTGAGCAAATGCGTGAGCACGTACGCGGCGCTGACGATCAGCGCGAACACCGTCACGCCGAACCACAGTTCATATTGCGCCAGCTTCGAGCGGCACAGCAGGTCGTACACGGTCCAGCCGATGACCAGGGTGGCGATGCCGATGCCGACGGCCTGGCCGCTGGAGATATCGGCCACGGTCTTGTCGATCATCATGGCCTGCGCATTGAAGTAATACGCGATGGTGAGCAGCGCAAAACCGGACAGCCAGGTGGAATACGCTTCCCACTTGAACCAGTGCAGCTCCTTCGGCAGTTCGGCCGGCGCCACCAGGTATTTTTGCGGGTTGTAGAAGCCGCCGCCATGCACGGCCCACAATTCTCCCGACACGCCCTTCTTCGCCAGCTCGGAGCCGGGTGCGGGCGGACGTATGGAATTGTCGAGCCAGACGAAATAAAAGGAAGCACCGATCCAGGCGATGCCCGTGATGACGTGCAGCCAGCGGACGATCAGGTTCAGCCACTCAAGGCCGTACGGAATCAGGTAGGCAAATACTTCCATAAATTTCCTCTAGTCAGACCGAACCCATATTCGTGCCAATCTACACAAGATAAACGGATTTACCGCCCATCACATGAAAAATATCGTATATTTGACATATTCAAATCGATATACAACAGAGGCGCCGCCACATGTCCAGCCTGCCGCAACACCTCGACCTGCACCTGATCCGCATCCTCTACCTGCTGCTGCTGGAAAAGAATGTCTCGCGCGTGGCGCTCAAGCTCAATCAGCCGCAGCCCTCGATCTCCGCCTCCCTGCGCAAGCTGCGCGAACTGACGGGCGACCCGCTGCTCGTGCGCGGCGCGCGCGGCATGGTGCCGACCCAGCATGGCGAAAGCCTGCTCAATCCGGCCAAGCGCATCCTCGACCAGACGGAAAGCCTGTTCGTCAAGAAGACGCCGTTCGTGGCGCAGGAAGAGGCGCGCACCTTCCATATCGCCGCGCCCGACTACCTGGACAGCCAGTTCCTGCCCAACGTGGTGGCCCTGCTGCGCCGCGGCTCGCCGAAAAGCCGCGTCGTGCTGCATAGCCTGGGGCCGGGCATCGACCATATCCGCCAGCTCTCCGACGGTGGCCTGGACCTGGTGATCGCCAACTGGGACGAGCCGCCCGCCCACCTGCACATCTCGAAGCTGTTCGAAGACCCCATCATCTGCGCCATGCATGCGGAAAACGCCTATGCGCGCCGCACCGCCAGCGACGCCATGACGCTCGACGATTATCTGAGCCTGCCCCACGTGGCGCCGTCGCAGATGATGCCCGGCTACCACGGCGTGATCGATTCCTTCCTCGAACGGCAAAACCTGCAGCGCAACGTGGTGGTGGAGTCGGCGTATTTCGGCCTGATCCCCTACATGCTGACGCAGACGGACCTGGTGCTCACCACGGGCCGGCAATTCATGCGCTTCTATGAAAAGACCCTGCCGCTGAAAACATATACCGTGCCTTTGAAATTCCCGCCCATGCGCTTTTACCAGCTGTGGCACCAGCGCGTGCACCAGGCGCCCGAACACAAATGGCTGCGCGACCAGGTCAGCGCGGCCGCCAAGGCGCTGGTGCAGCGATAGCCGCTATCAGCACGCGCATATAATGGAGGCAGGAACGGGGCGCTATCATCACCGCTTGCATGATCGGAAAACCATGACCACCCTTTCAGACCTGAACGCCGGCAGCCAGGCCGATTTTATCGCCCACCTGCACGGCATCTACGAACACTCGCCCTGGATCGCCCAGCGCGCGGCCGCCGCCCGGCCGTTTGCCAGCCTGACGGCACTCAAGACGGAGCTGCAGCGCGTGCTGGCGCAAGCCTCGCCAGAAGAACAACTGGGACTGATACGCGCCCACCCGGAACTGGCCGGCAAGGCCGCCATCGCCGGGCAGCTGACGGCGGAATCGACGCGCGAACAGGCCAAGTCCGGCCTGAACCTGTGCAGCCCTGAGGAATTCGCCACCCTGCAGCGGCTCAACAGCGAATACAACGCCAAGTTCGGCTTTCCCTTCATCCTGGCCGTCAAGGGCCCGACGGGCCAAGGCTTGACGCGCCAGGACATCATCGCCACGTTTGCGCGCCGCCTGAAGAACCGGCGCGCCGATGAACTGGCCGAATCGCTGCGGCAGATCAAGCGCATCGCCGAGCTGCGCCTGAACGACCTGTTCGACGTGCGCCTGGACTTCGGCCCCGCCATCATGCAGCAGGCGGAAACCCTGGCCGGCTGGAGCGACAGCGATTACAACCTGACCTGCGCCTACCTGACGCCGGCGCACCGCAAGACGGCCGCGCAGCTGGCCGACTGGATGCGGGACGCGGGCATGCAGGTGCACATCGACGCCGTCGGCAATGTCGTCGGGCGCTATCTGTCCGACGCGCCCGGCGCGAAGACCCTGATGACGGGATCGCACTACGACACGGTGCGCAACGGCGGCAAGTACGACGGCCGGCTGGGCATCGTGCTGCCGATCGCCGTCGTGCGCCATCTGCACGAACGGGGCGAAAAGCTGCCGTTTCATTTCGAGGTCGTCGGCTTCGCCGAAGAGGAAGGCGTGCGCTTCAAGAGCACGTTTTTGGGCAGCACGGCCGTCACGGGCAAGTTCGACGTGTCGCTGCTGGAGCAGTTGGATGCGGACGGCGTGAGCATGCGCGACGCGCTGGCCGCCGCCGGCCACGAGGCGAGCGCCATCGGCGCCATCGCGCGCGATCCGGCCAGCCTGCTCGGCTATGTGGAGGTGCACATCGAGCAGGGACCCGTGCTGCTCGAGCGCGACCTGCCGCTGGGGATCGTCACGGCGATCGCCGGCAGCTCGCGCTACCTGGTCAGCCTGGGCGGCGTGGCCAGCCACGCGGGCACCACGCCCATGACCATGCGCAAGGACGCGGCCAGCGCGGCCGCCGAAATCATCCTGCTGGTGGAACAGCGCTGCAGCCACGGCGAAGCGCTGGTGGGCACCGTGGGCCAGCTGCAGGTGCCCAACGGCTCCGTCAACGTGATCGCCGGCGCCTGCACCCTGTCGCTCGATATCCGCGCGGCCAGCGATAGCGTGCGCCAGGCTGCCGTCGACGATATTTTGGATGGCATCGCCGCCATCTGCGCGCGGCGCCAGATCGACTACCAGCTGGAACTGCTGTTGTCGGCGCGCGCGGCGCCATGCGCGCCATGGCTGATGGCACAGCTGGCGCAAGCCGTGGAATCCGTCGGCATCGCACCGTACGCGCTGCTGTCGGGCGCCGGCCACGACGCCATGGCCATGGCCGCCATCACCGACGTGGCCATGCTGTTTACCCGCTGCGGCAATGGCGGCATCAGCCACAACCCGCTGGAAACCATGACGGCCGACGACGCCGACATCGCGGCGCGCGCGCTGCTGGCGTTTTTGCGCCACTTCCAGCCCAAGCCGCAGGGATAGCGGTCGTGGCTACACGGCCACGGCCCGCTCCAGCATCGCATGCAGCAGCACGTTGCAGCCCGCTTCCAGGTGCTCGGGCCTGGCGTCTTCGATTTCATTGTGGCTGATGCCGTCCTTGCACGGCACGAAGATCATGCCGGCCGGCGCCAGCCGGGCCGCGTAGATGGCGTCGTGGCCGGCGCCGGACACCACGTCCATCACGGAGTAGCCGAGTTTGGCCGTGGCGTTGCGCACGGCGCCCACGCAGTCGGGGTGGAACGGACATGGCGGGTAGTAGGACACCCTTTCCAGTGAAATGCCCAAGCCTGTTTTTTCGCGCGTGGCATCGATGAAGGCCGTGATCTCGCCATGCATGGTGTTGAGCAGCTCGTCGTTCACGTTGCGCAGGTCGATGCTGAACTTGACCTCGCCGGGGATCACGTTGCGGCTGTTCGGAAAGACCTGCACCATGCCCACCGTGCCGCGCCCGTACGGCGGGTAGCGGTTGGCGATGGCAACGACTTCCTGCATGATGGTGGTGGCCACCTGCAGCGCATCCTTGCGCAAGCCCATGGGCGTGGGACCCGCATGCGCTTCCATGCCCGTCACCACGCAGTCGTACCAGGACAGCCCCATCACGGCCGGCACCACGCCGATAACCTTGTCCGCGTCTTCCAGCACGGGGCCCTGTTCGATATGCGTCTCAAAATAGGCGCCGATCGGATGGTCGCCCGGCACCTGCTCACCTTTGTATCCGATGCGCGCCAGCTCCTCGCCCACGGTCTTGCCTTCCGTGTCCTTGGCCGCATACGCTGTTTCGAGCGAAAAGGCGCCGCAAAACACGCCCGAGCCCATCATCACGGGCACGAAGCGCGAGCCTTCCTCGTTGGTCCAGAAGGCCACTTCGATCGGTGCCTGCGTCTTGATCTTCAGATCGTTCAGGGTGCGCACCACTTCCAGGCCCGCCAGCACGCCGTAATTGCCGTCGAACTTTCCGCCCGTGGGCTGGGTGTCGATATGGCTGCCCGTCATCACGGGCGGCAAGGTATTGTCCATGCCGTCGCGGCGCATGAAGACATTGCCGATCTGGTCGATCGTGATGCTCATGCCCGCCTCGCGGCCCCAGCGCACGACCAGGTCGCGGCCTTCTTTGTCGAGGTCCGTCAGGGCCAGGCGCTTGACGCCGCCCTTGGGCGTGGCGCCGATCCGCGCCAGTTCCATCAGGGCCGCCCACAGGCGCTCGCCATTGATACGCAATGCATCCATCGTCAACTCCTTATGC
This sequence comes from Janthinobacterium sp. C22, assembly GCF_057919405.1. Lineage (NCBI taxonomy): Bacteria > Pseudomonadati > Pseudomonadota > Betaproteobacteria > Burkholderiales > Oxalobacteraceae > Janthinobacterium > Janthinobacterium sp. C22. Next base: position 6,207,586 of record NZ_CP193659.1, read on the forward strand.
GGTGGTGGCGGCAAACGCGGGGCGTTCGATATAGCGCCCCGCTCCTTCGACGGCCATCAGTTCGCCCTGCTGGAACACCACCTTGCCGGCGGCAATCGTGGTGCGGGGGATGCCGCGCACGGTGCGCCCTTCGAAGACATTGAAGCCTCCCTTGGCGAACTGGGTGGCGGCGGAAATGGTGCGCGTGCCTTGCGGGTCCCACAGCACGATATCGGCATCGCTGCCTGCGGCGATGACGCCCTTGCGTGGATACATATTGAAGATCTGCGCCGCATTGGTCGATGACACCTTGACGAATTCGGACGGGGTGAGCATGCCCGAATTGACGCCAGCATCCCACACGACGGCCATGCGTTCCTCGACGCCGCCGCAGCCGTTCGGGATGCGCGTAAAGTCATTCTTGCCGGCCGCCTTCTGCTCGGCGCAGAAGGTGCAGTGATCGGTGGCCGTCGTGTGCAGGTTGCCGCTTTGCAGGCCGTGCCACAATGCCGATTGATGGTGCTTGCCGCGGAACGGCGGGCTCATGACGTGGCCCGCCACGTAGTCGAAATCATCGCTCTGGTAGACGCTGTCGTCGATCACCAGGTGGCCCGCCAGCGCTTCACCATACACGCGCTGGCCGTTGGCGCGCGCCCGCGTGATCGCGTCGAGCGACTCCGCGCACGAGACGTGCACGATGTACACGGGAGTATTGAGGACGTTGGCAATGGCGATGGCGCGGTTGGCCGCCTCCGCTTCCACGGCCGGTGGGCGCGACAGCGGATGCGCCTGCGGCCCCGTGATGCCTTTTTTGAGCAAGGCTTGCTGCAATTGGAAAACCAGCTCGCCATTCTCCGCGTGCACGGTGGGCAGCGCCCCCAGTTCCAAGGAGCGGGTAAAGCTTTTCACCAGCGTTTCATCGTCGGCCATGATGGCGTTTTTATAGGCCATGAAATGCTTGAAGCTGTTCACGCCATGCTCGCGCACGAGAGTGCCCATCTCTTCATGTACCTGCTCGCTCCACCAGGTGATCGCCACGTGGAAGGTATAGTCGCCGGCCGCCTTGGCCGACCACTCGCGCCACTGGTGATATGCCTCGATCAGCGACTGCTTCGGCGCGGGAATGACGAAGTCCATGATAGTGGTGGTGCCGCCCGCCAGGCCCGCCGCCGTGCCCGTGAAAAAATCGTCGGACGTCACCGTGCCCATGAAGGGCAAATTCATGTGCGTATGGGTGTCTATCCCGCCCGGCATCACGTACAGGCCGCCCGCGTCGATCACCGTGGCGCCGGCCGGCAGCGCCAGGTTCTCGCCGACGGCGGCGATGGTGTCGCCCTCGATCAGCACATCGGCGCGAAACGCGCGGTCGGCGTTGACGACGGTACCGCCACGTATCAGTGTAGTCATCTTGTCTCCTTCTCGAAAAGATCAGGACTGCGTCGCCTGCTGCACGCGCGCAGCTACCTTGCCCTTCATCATGACGCCGTAGACGACGGCGGCGATGGCCACGCCCACGAACCAGGCGTAGGTATAGATGGTTTTGAAGCCTTCGCCCACGCCGGGAAACGCCGTGGGAAAGGCCGCGTTCAGAAAGCCCGGGATATTCGGCAGCACGGCGATAATGAAGGCGATCAGCGCCGCCATGTTCCAGCCATTGCCATACGAGTAGACGCCGTCGTCGCGGTACAACTGCCTGACGTCGAGCTGCGTCTTGCGCACAAAATAATAGTCGACGATGAGGATGCCGGCGATGGGGCCCAGCAAGGCCGAGTAGCCGATCAGCCAAGTGAAGATATAGCCCTGTGTCGATTCGAGCACCTTCCACGGCATCATGACGATGGCGATGAAGGCCGTGATGTAGCCGCCCATCTTGTACGAAATCTGCTTCGGCGCCAGCGAGGAAAAGTCATACGCCGGCCCCACCAGGTTGGCCGCGAGGTTGACGCTGACCGTGTCGATCAGGAGGATGATCAGGGCGATCAGCACGGCGGCGCCCGTCATGCGGCTGGCCAGATCGACGGGGTCCCAGATGGCCTTGCCGTACATGACGACCGAACCGGCGGTAACGATCACGGCCAGCATGGCCAGCAAACCCATGGGCACGGGCAAGCCGACCGACTGCCCCACGATCTGGTCGCGCTGCGTCTTGGCGAAGCGCGTGAAGTCGGGGATGTTCAAGGCCAGGGTGGCCCAGAAACCCACCATGGCCGTCAACGATGGCCAGAAGACGCTCCAGAACTGGCCAGCCTTTTTACCGCCGGCGATGAATTGCGATGGCTGGTCCAGCAGGCTGGCCACGCCGCCGGCCTTGCTGTGCACCCAGTACAGCAGCACGAAGCAAATCAGGATTTTCAGCGGCGCCGTATAGGTTTCCAGTTTGCGGATCGATTCCATGCCATGCAGGATGTAATAGAACTGGATGGCCCAGAAGGCCAGGAAGCACAGCAGCTGGCTGCCGTTGATGCCCAGGCCCGCGATCTTTTCGCCGCCCAGTTCATGCCCCACCAGCACGCCCATCAGCGTGTAGATCATCTGTCCGCCGAACCAGGTCTGGATGCCGTACCAGCCGCAGGCGACGATGGCGCGCATCAGGGCCGGCAGGCGCGCGCCCATGGTGCCGAACGAGGCGCGCGCCAGCACGGCATACGGGATGCCGTACTTGGTGCCCGCATGGCCGATCAGCAGCATCGGCAAGAGCACGATGGCGTTGGCGAGAAATACCGTGAGCACGGCCTGGTAGCCGGACATGCCGCTGTCGATCAGGCTGGCCGACAGGGTGTAGGCGGGAATGCACATCACCATGCCCACCCACAGCGCGGCAAAGTGATACCAGCGCCAGGTGCGCTGCGCCGCCGTGGTGGGCGCCAGGTCTTCATTCCAGAGTTGCGTGTTGCCTGAATAGTCGTGGTTCACAGGGTTGCTCCATCGGTTGGGAGGTTGGGCGTTTTAAAAACGGCTGCGGCCTAGCTTACTGCAAAGTTGGGCAACTGTTTATAAAATATATGTACGCAAAAAACGTGCCCTATACCGACTCCGCCAATGCCCGAGGGTTGCGCGGATCCTGCGTCCAGTTCATGTACGGCTTGCCCGTGGCTTGCGGCACCATCGTGATGCAGCCCTGCACCGGACAGGTGATTTCGCACAGGTTGCAGCCCACGCATTCCTCCTTGATCACCTCATACGTGCGCGTGCCGGCGGCGTCGATCAGCTGCGCAATCGACTGGTGCGAGGTATCTTCGCAAGCCACGTAGCACTTGCCGCATTTGATGCAGTCGTCCTGGTTGATCTGCGCGATCACCTGGTAATTCATGTCCAGGTATTTCCAGTCCGTCGTGTTGGCCACGGCCTTGCCGGAAAAATCGCTGATGCGTGCATAGCCCTTCTCGTCCATCCAGCGCGACAGGCCATCCTTCATCTCGTCGACGATACGAAAACCATGCAGCATGGCGGCCGTGCACACCTGCACGCAGCCGGCGCCCAGGGCGATGAATTCGGCCGCGTCGCGCCAGTTGCCGATGCCGCCGATGCCGGAAATGGGCAAGCCGCGCGTCTGCGGATCGCGCGCGATTTCCGCCACCATGTTCAGGGCGATCGGTTTCACGGCCGCGCCGCAATAGCCGCCGTGCGTGCTGGCGCCGCCGACAATCGGCAAGGCCACCATGCGGTCCAGGTCCAGCGAGGTGATGGAATTGATGGTGTTGATCAGCGAGACGGCGTCCGCGCCGCCCGCCTTGGCCGCGCGCGCCGGCATGCGCACGTCCGTGATGTTGGGCGTGAGCTTGACGATGACGGGTAACTTGCTGTGTTTCTTGCACCAGGCGGTCACCATCTGCACGTACTCGGGCACCTGGCCCACGGCGGCGCCCATGCCCCGCTCCGGCATGCCGTGCGGGCAGCCGAAATTGAGTTCGATGCCGTCCGCGCCCGTCGCCTCGACCTTGGGCAGGATGTCGGCCCAGTAGTGCTCTTCGCAGGGCAGCATCAGCGAGACGATCATGGCGCGGTCGGGCCAGTCCTTTTTCACCTGCGTGATTTCGCGCAAGTTGATCTCCAGCGAGCGGTCGGTAATCAGTTCGATGTTATTGAAGCCGACCACTTCGCGGTTCTTGCCGTACAGGGCGGAATAGCGCGACGAGACGTTGACGGCGGCAGGGTCTTCGCCCAGCGTCTTCCACACGACGCCGCCCCACCCCGCCTCGAAGGCGCGCACCACGTTGTAGGCCTTGTCGGTCGGCGGTGCGGACGCCAGCCAGAAGGGGTTCGGCGCCTTGATGCCGCAAAATTCGATGCTGAGATCAGCCATTATGCAGCCTCCACTTTATTCAACAAATCGGTATGGATGGCCAGTGCGGCCAGCTTGCCATGCTGGACGGCCTGCACCGTCAAGTCCTGCCCCGGCGCCACGCAGTCGCCGCCCGCATAGATCCCCGGCAGCACCGTGCGAAAACCCGCATCGACGGCGATCTTGTCGCCTTCGCGCTGCAACAGGGATGCCATCGGGTCATGCAGCACCTGCGTATCGAGGCTCTGGCCGATGGCCTTGAAGATGGCGTCGGCCGCCACGTCGAAGGTTTCGCCCGTGCCCGCCAGACGCGTGCCCCGCATGGCGGTTTTTCGAAGCGCATGCCGGCCACCTTGCCTCCGCTATCGAGCAGCACCTGCTGCGGCTGGGCCCACGTCAGCATGCGCACCTGGTTGGCCTTGGCAATCTCCTGTTCGTGGTGGGTGGCCGTCATGGCGTCGAAACCGCGCCGGTAGACCAGGGTGACTTCCTCGGCGCCCAGGCGCTGGACCTGCACGGCCATGTCGATGGCCGTATTGCCGGCGCCAATCACAAGCGCGCGTTTCGGCACGGGCAGCGCGGCCAGGTCGTCCGCCTGGCGCAGCGCGCTGATATAGTCGACGGCGGCCAGGAGACCCGGCGCATCTTCGCCCGTCAAGCCCAGCTTGCGGCTGGCGCCCAGACCCAGGCCGAGGAAGACGGCGTCGTACTGCGCATGCAAGTCGCGCAGCTGCACGTTTTCGCCCAGCGCCTGGCGACATCGGATGGTGATGCCGCCTATGCCCAGCAGGAAGTCGATTTCCTTTTGCGCGAAATCGTCCGTCAGCTTGTACTTGGCGATGCCGTATTCATTCAGGCCGCCCGCCTTGCCCTCTTTTTCAAAGATCACCACGTCGTGGCCCAGCATGGCCAGGCGGTGCGCGCACGACAGGCCGGCTGGTCCCGCGCCGACGATGGCGACGGTCTTGCCCGTGGCGGCCGCGCGCCCGAACGGGTGGCTGGTGAAGTGCATGTGGTCGACCGCGTAACGCTGCAAGAGGCCGATCTTGACGGGCTGGCCTTCGGCGTCGTGATTGCGCACGCAGACGTCTTCGCACAGGATTTCCGTGGGACAGACGCGCGCGCAGCTGCCGCCCAGGATGTTCTGTTTCAGGATGCCGGCGGCGGCGCCGTTGATGTTCTTGTCGTGGATATTGCGGATGAAGCTGGCCACGTCGATTTCCGACGGACAGATACGGCTGCACGGCGCGTCGTAGCAGTACAGGCAGCGGGCGCTTTCGATGGAGGCCTGGCGCGCCGTCAAGGGCGGTGCCAGGTCCGTGAAGTGGCCCGCCAATTCCTCGTTGGGCAGGGCGGGATGCGGTAAATAACTCAAGGACTCGATCATCGCGGTTTCCTTTTTTGTGCGGCCGATGTTTGACTTAAAACCCTTACTTCATCTGGGGAAAAGCAAATTCCACACCAGCGCTTGCCGTGTTCGGCCAGCGCTGCATCACGGCCTTGTGGCGCGTGTAGAAGCGCACGCCTTCGGGGCCATACGCGTGGTGGTCGCCGAACATGCTGCGCTTCCAGCCGCCGAAACTGTTGAAGGCCATCGGCACGGGCAAGGGGATGTTGACGCCCACCATGCCGACCTGGATCTGGCGTACGAATTCGCGCGCCACGCCGCCGTCGCGCGTATAGATGGCCACGCCGTTGCCATACTCGTTGGCGTTGATCAGCTCCACCGCATGCACCACGTCAGGACACCGCAGCACGCACAGCACGGGGCCGAAAATTTCTTCCTTGTAGATGCTCATGTCGCGCGTCACATGGTCGAACAAGGTGCCACCGACGAAGAAGCCGTTCTCGCGGCCAGGCACCACGTGGTTGCGGCCATCGACCACCAAAGTCGCGCCCTGCTCCACGCCCGAGGCGATGAGTTTTTCGATACGCTGCTTGGCTGCCAGCGATACGACAGGTCCCATTTCCGCACCATCTTCCATGCCGTCGCGCACTTTCAGTGCGGCCGTGCGCGTTGCCAGTGCATCGATCAATTTGTCGCCCGCGTCGCCCACGGCCACGACGACGGAGATGGCCATGCAGCGCTCGCCCGCCGAACCGTAGGCCGCGCCGATCAGCGCATCGACCGTCATGTCCATGTCCGCGTCGGGCATCACCACCATGTGGTTCTTCGCGCCGCCCAAAGCCTGCACGCGCTTGCCGCTGGCGCTGCCGCGCGCATAGATGTATTCCGCGATCGGCGTCGAGCCGACAAAGCTGATCGCCTGCACGACGGGGTGGTCGAGCAAGGCGTCGACCGTCACCTTGTCGCCCTGCACCACGTTGAAAACGCCGTCGGGCAAGCCTGCATCCTTGAGCAGCTTCGCGTGCAGCAGCGAGGCCGACGGATCGCGCTCGGATGGTTTCAAGACGAAGGTATTGCCGCAGGCAATCGCCACCGGGAACATCCACATCGGCACCATCACGGGAAAATTGAATGGCGTGATGCCGGCCACCACGCCGAGCGCCTGGCGCATGGACCAGGCGTCGATGCCGCGCGAAATCTGGTCCGTGAATTCACCCTTCAACAGTTGCGGTATGCCGACGGCAAATTCCACCATCTCGATGCCGCGCGCCACTTCGCCCTGGGCATCGGCAAGGTCTTGCCATGCTCGCGCGTGAGCATGGCGGCAAATTCATCCGTGTGCTGCTGGCACAGCTGCAGGTAGCGGAACAGGACCCTGGCGCGCGTCAGCGGCGGCGTAGCCGACCACGAGGGAAAGGCGGCGGCGGCCGCCTGCACGGCCGCGTCCACGTCTTCCACGGTGCCCAGCGCCACGCGCGCCACAGGCTCGCCCAGGGCCGGGTTGTAGACGTCGCCGTAGCGGCCGCTTTGGGTGTCGACCTTGGCGCCGTTGATGTAGTGGGTGATGGTGTCGAGCTGTGTGTTAATTTGGTTCACGTTATTTCCTCTCTTTACCCCAAGGGCAAATTCTGGGGTCAGACCCGGCGGGTCTGACCCCGGGGTTCAATCGAGATTCTTTAATAATGTGGCCAGCTTGCCGAACAGCTCGTCGACATGCTGTTTTTCCAGCACCAGCGGCGGCGACAGCGCGATGATGTCGCCCGTCGTGCGTATCAGCACGCCGTCGGCGAAGGCCTGCTTGAAGGCGTTGAAGGCGCGCGTGCCCGGCTTGCCGGCGATGGGATCGAGCTCGATGCCGGCGATCAGGCCGATGCTGCGCAGGTCGATCACGTGCGGCAAGCCTTTCAGCGAGTGCACGGCGTCGCTCCAGTACGCCTGCATCGCTTTCGCGTGGCCCAGGATGTCCTGTTCCTCGAACACCTGCAAGGTCGCCAGCGAGGCGGCGCAGGCCAGCGGGTGGCCGGAATACGTGTAGCCGTGGAACAGTTCGATGCCCGGCGGCGCATCCATAAAGGCGTCGTGGATATACTTTTTGCTGAACACGGCGCCCATCGGCACCATGCCGTTGGTCAGACCCTTGGCCGTCGTCATCAGGTCCGGCTCGACGTCGAAATAGTCGGCGGCGAACGGCGTCGTCATGCGGCCGAAACCCGTGATCACCTCATCGAAGATGAGCAGGATGCCATGCTTGGTGCACAGCTCGCGCAAGCGCTTCAGATAGCCTTTCGGCGGAATCAATACGCCCGTGGAGCCGGCCACCGGTTCGACGATGACGGCGGCGATCGTCGAAGCGTCGTGCAGGGCGACGATACGTTCCAGCTCGTCGGCCAGGTGGGTGCCGTATTCGGGCTCGCCCACCGTGTAGGCGTTCTGGTTCAGGTTATGCGTGTGCGGCAGGTGGTCGACGCCGGGCAGCAAGGGCCCGAAGGTCTTGCGGTTGCCGCCGATGCCGCCCACGGAAATGCCGCCGAAGCCCACGCCGTGGTAACCGCGTTCGCGGCCGATCAGGCGGGTGCGTGCGCCCTCGCCGCGCGCCCGGTGGTAGGCCAGCGCGATCTTCAACGCCGTGTCCACGGCCTCGGAGCCGGAATTCGTATAGAACACGTGGCCAAATTTATGCCCCGTGTAATCCATCAGTTTTTCCGCCAGATCGAAGGCGGCCGGATGGCCCATCTGGAAGGTGGGGGCGAAGTCGAGCTGGCCCACCATCTCGCGGATGGCGCCAACGATTTTCGGCTGCGCATGGCCGCACGGCACGCACCACAGGCCCGCCGTGCCATCGAGGATAGCGTTGCCATCGACGTCCTTGTAGTACATGCCTTCGGCCGACACCAGCAAGCGCGGATGGGCCTTGAAATCGCGGTTGTTCGTAAACGGCATCCAGAATGCCGACATCGATTCCGGCCTTGTTTCGTTCATGACCTTCTCCTTGGGATGGGCTGGCGCGGGGGCCAGGATCGTTTTTGACGAAGCGTAAAATAATTTACCAGTTGGCAAAAAGCTGATGTAATAATAGACAGGCCATCCCCAATGGCACAGATACACAAACGGCAAAGTATCCCAACCGTACAGGTCGAAAAACCACTACAGTTTTGTGCAAGGCAGCAAAGGAGCCACCGGTGACACACAACGTGAAGCAGGACGAGGGCGAAGGTCACGCCAGCGGCTGGCCCGTGCTGGACATCGACCGCCAGAAGAAGGGCGGCCTCGTCGAGCAGATCGTCATCGCCATCAGCGTCATGGTGGGCAGCCGCGCCCTGCGTATCGGCACGCGCATGCCGTCCGTGCGCCAGTTCGCCCGCTGCAATGGCGTGTCGACCTTTACCGTCGTCGAATCGTATGACCGCCTGGTCAATCTGGGCTTGCTGTCGTCGCGGCGCGGCTCCGGCTATTTCGTCGCGCGCCACGATATCGCCGCCTCGCCGCAGGCGGCCCTCATTGCCAACACCCTTGCGAGTCCTACCGCCATCGACGCCCTCACGCCGGACCTGTATTCGGGCGTGTCCGACGCCCTGCCCGTGGGAGCGGGCTGGCTGCCGCCCGAGATGTATGGCGAAGCGACGGTGCTCGACGCCGTGCGCCAGGCCATGCGCATTCCCGCCAGCCGCCTGCGCGGCTATGGCCACCCTCTCGGCTTTCCCTCGCTGCGCCAGCACCTGGCAACCAGCCTGTCGGAAGAGCTGTTCCAGGTGGAGCCGGACCAGGTCCTGCTGACGCACGGCGCCACGCATGCCTTCGACTTGATCCTGCGCAGCCTGACCAAGCCGGGCGACACGGTGCTGGTGGAAGACCCCGGCTACAGCAACCTGCAGTCGCTGATACGCCACCATGGCTGCATCCCAGTGGGCGTCCAGCGCGGCGAAGCGGGCCTCGATCTCGATGCGCTGGCCGTTGAAGCCGCGCGCACCCAGCCGAAACTCATGTTCGTCAACACGGTGCTGCAAAATCCGCTCGGTACTTCCCTGAGCCAGGCGCAGGCGCACCGCCTGCTGGCGCTGGCCGAGCAATTCGATTTCTGGCTGGTGGAAGACGATATCTACCGCGAACTGGCGGCGCGCGGCGAAGCGTCGCTGGCGGCGATGGACGGCTTGCGCCGCGTGATCCGCGTGGGCAGTTTTTCCAAGACCCTGTCGCCCGTGCTGCGCGTGGGATCGATTTGCGCCTCGCCGCCGCTGGTGGCAGAACTGGTGCGCGTCAAAATGCTGGCAGGGTTGACGACGTCGGAAATCAACGAGCGCGCCGTCTACCACGCCATCTCTGCGCGGCCCTACAAGCGCATGGTGGAGCGGCTGGTGGCGCAACTCGAAGCGGCCCGCGAGCGCAGCATCGACTGCCTGGCGCAGGCGGGCATGGCGCCAGTGGCGCGCCCGCGCGGCGGCATGTTCGTCAGCGCCGGCTGGCCCGACGTGCAAACGCCGGAATGGAATGGCAAGATCATCGCCGACATGGCCTTGAAGGCGGGCATCCTGCTGTCGCCGAACGAGTTTTTCATGCTGCGCGCGCCCGAGACGGTATGGTTCCGCTTCAACGTGGCCTACACCGATACCCCCGTGCTGCAGGCCTTCCTGCAATCGATACGCCCACGCTAGAGAATCCGCCATGGCCAGCGACAAATCCCCTGCCCTCTCCGTGAAAAATGCCGGCGGCCGGCGTTTGCAAAACCGCGACCGCCTGGAAGCGGATATCCTCGAACAAGCCGTGCGCGCCTTCGCCGAATGCGGCTATGAGGGCGCGTCGATCGCCAGCATCGCCGAGCGGGCCGGCCTGTCGAAGCAAAACCTGATGTATTACTTCCCGTCCAAGCAGCTGCTGTACCAGCGCGTGCTCGACGACGTGCTCGACGACTGGCTGGCGCGCATGGAATCGCTGGCCAATGAACACGACGAGCCGCGCGACGTGCTGCGCGCGTATATCGGCGCCAAGCTGCGTTTTTCGCGCGAACAGCCGTGGGCCTCGCGCGCGTATGCGCTCGAAGTGATCAATGGCGCGCCCCTGTACGGCGCGCAGATACGAGAAAGAGTCGTGCCCCTGCTGCGCAAGGATATCGCCGTCTTCGAAGCGTGGATCGCGGCCGGCAAGATCGCGCCCGTCAACGCCACGCACCTGATGTTCGCCATCTGGGCCATGACGCAATCGTATGCGGATTTTTCGGCGCAGATGGCCCTGGTGCTGGAGCGCAAGCAGCTCACGCGCAAGGATTACGAGGATGCCGAAATCCTGATCGCGCACATGGTGCTGGCGGCGGTGTCCATGCCGCCGGCAGGCGAAAAAACCGCCTCGACAGGCGGTTTCCTGAACGGCGCGAACGCTTACGCTGCCGTCCTGCTCTTGCGGCGGCGCGCCATGAAGCCGACCAGGCCCAGGCCTGCCAGCAGCATCGCATAGGTTTCCGGTTCCGGCACGGCCGACACATAACCGGCTACATTGGTGGCGTTGAAATAATGGTTCGCATTGACCTGGATGTTCGAGGCCCAGTTCCCCACCACCACGCTGCCGTTGATCTGGCCATTGCCGCCGGCCAGGGTCGCCAGCGGCGCCAGGACGCTGCCGTACAGGCCCACGCCGTTCAAGGTGATGGTTTGCGCTTCATAGAAGTTGTACAGCACATTGTATTTGCTGAAATCGCCGTAGCCGCCGGACAGGTTCACATTCGTGCCGCTGATATTGAGGATCAGGGTGTCGTTCGTGTGCAGGTTGCTGAACTTGAAGTTGTTCACCGAGCCCAGCGCCGCGGAAGTCAGGTCGAACACTTGCACATTGCCCGTGCCGCCCTTCAGGGTCATGCCGCCATAGGCCACCGAACTGCTGCCCGTCGATGCCACGTTGGCCAGCGAGGTCGAAGTGTTTTTCAGCTGGGCCGACGTCGCGGCGAACGATACGGGCGAGGCCGTGGTCTTGCTTGCCGTGTTCAGGCCCACGCTGCTCGTCGTCGTGCTGCCGCCCACATAGTAATTGCCGTTCTTGATCGAGCCGGAGCTATAGTTCAGGTTGCCGCCAACGACCAGCGCATAACCGGTGTTGCCATGCGTGACGTAGGCATCCTTGTTCTTGTCATTGACCGAATAGTTCGATGCCGTCAAGTTACCGGCAACCAATACGCCGCCTTCGACATCGCTGCCGGACGCGCTGAAGTTACTGAGGGAATACAAATTGGCGCCACCGATGCCCAAATCGACAACACCGGCTTGCGCGGCGCCGGCGGCAAACGCGGTCGACAGAACGAGAACGAATGATGATTTGAGCATGATTGACATTTTATTTCCAAAAAGAAAATTAACTTGACGCCAGAATATCATATCCATCGCGTTTGACATGTCGCAAATCAACAACTTTTGTAACAATAATGAAAACATAGTTGCACAATGAGAATCATTCTCCTCGCGCTGCCCGGAGAACGCCCCAGGCATCCGGATGACGCTTGGAACAGACGGGCAAACAGCCGTCTGTTCTGCACGTTCAATATTGCTTAGAAGCGCAGCCAACTTGGTGATACGATCGCGGCAGCGCCAGACCAGGCCAGCCCACAGAGTACGAAATCATAAGGATGAAGCACGCATGAAACGATTGTCCCTAGGCGCACTGATGCTGGCATATGCCTGCGGCGCGCAAGCCGATGTGTTTAACATGATCGACAACCAGCCGCTCAGCGAAACCTGGCTCAACGCGGGCTTTTATTCGTATCACTTTCAGCGCGACAAGAACCTGAACGACAGCAATCCGGGCCTGGGCGCCGAATACCGCTTTTCCACGGTCGCGTCGGTCACGGCCGGCCGCTTCTACAATAGCGACCGCGCCTACTCGAACTACCTGGGCGTGTACTACCAGCCGATCAAGGTGGGCCCGCTGCGCATCGGCGCCGTCGTTGGCGGCTTCAGCGGCTATCCGAAGATGCGCGACGGCGGCTGGTTCCCGGCCCTGGTCCCCACCATCAGCTATGAATACCAGCGCGTGGGCGTGAATATCGCCATCGTGCCGTCCTACAAGGACCGCCTGTATGGCGCCCTCAGTTTCCAGCTGAAACTGAAGGTATTCGACTAACCGTTTGTCCCGGCCTGTCGCCGTTCGGTCCGCCATTCCTGCGATTCGTCGCATACGCAATGCCCGGCAGCAAGGATTTGCCTATAGTGGATTCATCGCCAGCATGCATACGGCAGCGGCACCCACACGACAGGAGAACGGCATGAAAGACATCAATCCGGCACCGGGCAGCACTTCCTTCAGCGCTTTCTGGAACGAGCTGTGCGCCTATGCGCGCCAGGGCATGGCCGCCATGCGCGCCATGTCCTGGCCCATGTTGCTGGCGTGCTGCCTGGGTCTGGCGTTCCTGATCACCATCTTGCCGCTGGCCATCATGCTGTTTGCCCTCGTCATGCTGCTCAGATGGGCGAGCAACAGCGACGATACGGGCGCGGACACGAAGGCGGCGGGCGCTCAGCAGCCACCGCAGTAAAATTTGCGTTGTGGCAGGAGTGTCATGATTGTTTTATGGCACTATGGATGCGCGCAGCATTGACAGGCGTCAATACCATCCCGATGGATGGTGCGAACGCGGAACGCCGCGCATCCTGGACGATCGAAGCTACTCCCCACCTGCCATAGGAGTTTTCAGATGACCAATACAGCAAAAGCGACAACCGCGACCACTATCCCCTGCCTGCGCTACCGCGACGCGCCCGCCGCCATCGAATGGCTGTGCAAGGCGCTCGGTTTTGAAAAGCAATTGATCGTGCCCGATGGCGAAGGCGGTGTCGCGCACGCCCAGCTCAGCTTTGGCAACGGCATGGTCATGGTGGCGCCCGCCCTCGACAGCGACTACGGCCGCCTGATGAAACTGCCAAGCGACGTCGGCGGCGCCAACACGCAAAACTGCTACCTGGTCGTCAGCGACGCCGATGCCGTCTACCGCAGCGCGCGCGAAGCCGGTGCCGAGATCGTGCTCGACATCAAGGATGAAGATTACGGCGGACGGGGCTTTACCTGCCGCGACCCGGAAGGCCACATCTGGAGCCTGGGCACCTACGATCCATGGTAAAACGGAGAACAATGATTATCAGCACCCTCACCGCCGCCAGCCTTGCGCTGATCGGCGGTTTCCTGTCCGCTCCCGTCCTCGTCGACGAGCACCTCAACCGCATCCACGCACCATCCGGCAAGGCGCCGTCGCCAGCGGCCATGGCCCTGCACCAGAGCCTGTGGATCGCCGACCTGCACGCCGACAGCCTGCTGTGGCAACGCAATCTGAACCGCGACAGCCAGCGCGGCCATGTCGACTTCCCCGCCTGCAGCGGGCCAACGTGGCGCTGCAAGCCTTTTCCGTCGTCACCAAGACGCCGCGCAAGATGAATATCGCGCGCAACGGCGGCGACACGGACAACATCACGGCGCTGGTGGTGGCGCAAGGCTTGCCGCCCGCCACCTGGAACAGCCTGCTGGCGCGCGCTACTTACCAGGCCGACGAGCTGCGCCAGCAAACAGCCAAGAGCCATGGCAAGGTGCGCGTCATCGGCAGCCGCGCGCAGCTGCGCAGCTTCATCGCCGCGCGCGAAAAGGACCCCGCCCTGCTGGCCGGCTGGCTGACACTGGAAGGCGCGCATGCGCTCGAAGGCAAGCTGGACAACCTCGATACCTTGTACAAGGCCGGCTTCCGCATGGCCGCGCCCACGCATTTCTTCGATACGGAACTGTCCGGCTCCCAGCACGGCCTGAAAAAGGCGGCCTGACGCCGCTGGGCCGGCAATGGCTGCGCGACATGGAGCAGCGCAAGATGATCGTCGACCTGGCGCACGCCTCGCCGGCCACCATCGACGACGTGCTGACGTTGGCGAAACGCCCCGTGATGGTCTCGCACACGGGCGTGCGCGGCACCTGCGCCAACGGGCGCAACCTGAGCGACGCCCAATTGAAACGCATCGCCGCCCAGGGCGGCCTGGTGGGCATCGGTTTCTGGAATACGGCCGTCTGCGGCAAGGACGTGGGATCGATCGCGCGCGCCATCAGCTACACGGTCAAGCTGATCGGCGCCGAACACGTGGCCTATGGCTCGGACTTCGACGGCGCCGTCACCACGGCCATCGATGCGGCGGGCTTGCCGCGCTTGACGCAGGCGCTGCTGGATGCTGGCCTGTCGGAAGCGCAGATCCGCCGCGTCGCCGGCGCGAACGTGCGCGACTTCTTGCTGAAAAACCTGCCCGACGATGACGCCTAGACTAGCCTAGCGCCTGGACCAGGGCCTGGCTCGCCACCTGGCGCGGCCGGATGCGTATCAGCTTGCGGTACAGGGGCGGCATCGACTCGCACAGCGCCAGCAGCGCGTCTGGCGCCATGACCGGACGCACGTACTGGAACTGCGCGGGATTATTCTCCGGCAGCGCCCCTTCCATGGTGGAGCCGTAGGCGCCCAGGGTCATGAAACTGGCGGCGCTGTCGTCCGGGCCGATGGCCAGCACGAAGGTGCCGTGCTTGGGGTGGCCCAGATAGCTTTTGATTTCCTCCTGCAGCGCCGGCGCCGCATTCGCCATCAATTCATAGCGCAGCTGCGCGTACTGGCGCGTGCATTCCATGAACGGCGTGCGGATATCCGACTGGCTCAACTTTCCCGGCATGCACAGCAGCAGGTTGCCGAAGGAATCGAGCAAGGCGGCCGCATCGCCCTGGCCGCCATCGCGCAGGTCCTGCTCCATGGCCGCCTGCAGGAATGGCGCCAGGCCCGCATCGGGCGCGTGCGGGTCGCAACGGTAAGTCAGGGCGTCGGGATAGCGGCGGCGCAAGGCGCGCACCACGGCATGCTCGGGCGGCAAGGCGGCGGGATCGCGCAGGGGCACGTCGTCGCCGGCGTTCAGCAGCTGCATCACCTGCGCCGATGTCGCTTCGAACACGAGCGAGCACAGTGCCTGCGTCGCCTCGTGGATGCTCTTGCCGATGAAAAAAGATTTGGGCGCGGCGCCGGAAGGGGCGCGCGCATACTCGGTGGCGCCGCGCACGGCCGGATAGCAGAAGCTGCGGCCGGCCTGCGCCTGCAGCGGCGCCGGCAAGGCCGAACGTGGCGCTGCCATCGTAATTGATGCCCGCCTTGACGTCGGGCGCGGCCACCACCACGTTGAAACCGGCCGCCAGGATGGCGCCCGTGCACATGCAGCAGGGATCGAGCGACGTGACGATGGTCAGTTCCCCCGGCGGCGGCAAGGGCGTGCCCTTGGCCCGCTCGGCGAAATACCAGTCCACCAGCTGGCGCTCGCCATGCGCCGTGGGGTCGAACACGAGGCCCTGGCGCACGACGTTATTGTGCATCGATTGCAGCACGTTGCCGGCGCCATCGAGCAGCACGCCGCCCACGCCAAAGGTACCCTGCGTCTTGGCCGCCATGGCTTCGGCCGCGGCGATGGCCACGGCGGCCTGGATGTCGATCGTCTTGTTCAAGCGGATCCTGTTACTTCATGTCCAGGTCGGAATTGCCGAAGCCGTGCGGCAGCAGCCAGCCCGCCGTCACTTCCATGATGTCGTTTTTCAGGTTCGTCAGGATCACGGGCAGGTCGGCGCCGCCCATCTCGAAGATCACCTGGCGGCAGGCGCCGCATGGCGAGATGGGTTCGGCCGTGTCGCCCGTGACGGCCAGTTTGGCGAAGTCGCCCGGTTTGCAGCCATGCGCGATGGCGCTGAAAAACGCCGTGCGCTCGGCGCAGTTGCACAGGCCATACGCGGCGTTTTCCACATTACAGCCACGGAAGACGCGGCCATCCTTGCACAGCAGCGCCGCGCCCACCTTGAAACGCGAGTATGGCGCGTAGGCCAATTCGCGGCCGGCGTTGGCTTCGGCGATCAGTTCTTGGTTGTTCATTTGTTCTCTCTACACTAGACAACTACCGGGGTCAGACCCTCAACACCGCTGACACATAGCTCTACGCCATCGCAAACGGGGGTCTGACCCCAGATTTAAATTATGGACGAATGGTACGATAAATCACCGGATTACCGGCCAGCGCCACGGCGCCGATGGCATACGCTTCCTGGATTTCCCTGACGGCTTGCTGCGCCGCCGCTTCCGTGCGCGCGTGCACCATGGCCAGCGGCTGGCCGATCGCCACCTGCTCGCCCAGGCCCACGAGGTCCGTCAGGCCGACGGCGAAATCGATGCTGTCGCTCGGACGTCGGCGGCCACCGCCCAATGCCACCACGGCCAGGCCGATGGCGCGGCAATCGCGCACGTTGGCGTAGCCGGCCGACGGCGCCGGCGCCGGCACGACGAACGGCGCCTGTTCCAGGTGTTTATCAGGATGCTCGACGAGATCCGCCGGGCCGCCCAGGGCCGACACCATGCGCGCAAAGCGCTCGGCCGCCGCGCCCGAATCGAGGGCCGCCGTCAATTTCACGCGCGCTTCCTCTTCAGTGGCGGCCAGGCCGCCCAGCACCAGCATCTCGGCGCACAGCGCCAGGGTGACTTCATGCAGGCGCGCGGGACGCGAACGGCCCGTCAGATAATCCATGGCGCCGCGCACTTCCAGCGCATTGCCGGCGTACGGCGCCAGCGACTCGTTCATGTCCGTCAAAATCGCCGACGTCTGCATGCCAGCGCCATTGCCCACGGCGACGATGCTCTCGGCCAGCTCCACCGACTTGTCGTAGGTCGGCATGAAGGCGCCCGTGCCCACTTTCACGTCCATCACCAGCGCGTCCAGCCCCGCCGACAGTTTCTTCGACAGGATGGAGCCGGTGATCATGGCCACCGATTCCACCGTGGCGGTGACGTCGCGGATGCTGTAGAAGCGCTTGTCAGCCGGTGCCAGCTGCGCCGTCTGGCCGATGATGGCCACGCCGATCTCCTGCACCACCTTGCGGAACAGTGCATTGTCCGGCACCGTGCAATAGCCTGGAATGGCGTCGAACTTGTCCAGGGTGCCGCCCGTGTGGCCCAGGCCGCGGCCCGAGATCATCGGCACGTAGCCGCCGCACGCGGCGACCATGGGGCCCAGCAGCAGGGAGACGACGTCGCCCACGCCGCCCGTCGAATGCTTGTCGACGATGGGACCCGGCAGGTTCAGCGAGCGCCAGTCCAGCACCTGGCCGGAATCGCGCATGGCCAGGGTGAACGCCACGCGCTCGTCCATGTTCATGTCGTTGAAATAGACGGCCATGCCCAGCGCCGCGATCTGCCCTTCGCTGACGCTGCCGTCAGTGATGCCGCGCACGAAAAACTGGATTTCCTCGGCGCTCAAGACGCCCTTGTCGCGCTTCTTGCGAATGATTTCCTGGGTCAAAAACATGAATTAACTCCGATCATAATAGACTGGGGTCAGTCCCTACGGTTCTGACCCCAGCTTTGCAACTCCAGTTGTCAATCAGACGCCGTAAGGAATCCACACGTTTTTCACTTGCGACGCATGCGCCAGCACGGCACGGCCGCCGCTTTGGGCGGCGCTGTACCAGTCGCGGCCCTTGGCGCCGCCGACCCAGGTGCGTTTCAGGGTGCCGGCCGACAGGCGCTCGACTTCGGCGCAACCGTCGGCGGAACCGTCATGGCGCCAGACGGCGTCGATGTCGGCGTGCGTGGCCAGGGTGCGCGCCAGTTCATCGGCATTGCCGCTGATGATGTTGACGACGCCGCCCGGCAGATCGGAAGTATCGAAGACCTGGTACAGGTCCAGTGCGGACAGCGGATGCGCTTCCGACGGCACCACCACCACGCGGTTGCCCAGCGCGATGGCCGGCGCCACCAGCGAGATGAAGCCCAGCAAAGGCGCTTCATTCGGGCAGACGATGCCGATCACGCCGACCGCTTCATTGAGCGCCACGGTGATGCCCTTGGTGGGCGGCTGGTGCGCCAGGCCGTCGTACTTGTCGGCCCAGGCGGCGTAGTAGAACAGGCGTTCGATCGATGCCTGCACTTCCTTCTCCGGATTTTTATTGCCCGTCATGGCGGCGATGCGGGCGGCGAATTCGTCGGCGCGCGCTGCCAGATTTTCGGCGATGTAGTACAGCACTTGCGCGCGGTTGTGCGCCGTGGCGCTGGTCCAGCCGGACGCCTTGTGCGCCGCCTCGACGGCGTTGCGGATGTCCTTGCGGCTGCCCACGCCCACTTCGGCCAGCAAGGCGCCATTCGCGCCGAACACGGCGGTGCTGTAGGCGCTGTCGGGGCGTGCCTGCTTGCCGCCGATGTACATCTTGGCCGTGCGGTCGATGGCGAACGGGTCGGCTGCCGCCGGCTTCACGTTGGCCTTGGTTTTCGCTTCCACCACCGGCAGGGCCGGACGTGCATCTTCGGCCAGGGCCGTCATGTATTCCAGCATGCCTTCGCGGCCGCCTTCGCGGCCGAAGCCCGATTCGCGGTAGCCGCCGAAGCCGCAAGCGGCGTCGAACTGGTTCGCGCTGTTGATCCACACCACGCCGGCCTTGATGGCGGGCGCGATATCGAGGGCCAGGCTGATCGACTCGGTCCACACGCTGGCGGCCAGGCCGTACACCGTGTTGTTGGCCAGCTGCACCGCTTCAGGCGGCGTGCGGAAGCTCATGGCCACCAGCACGGGGCCGAAGATTTCAGCCTGCGCCACGGCGGCCGAGGTCGACGCACCGGTGATCAGGGTGGGCGGGAACCACGAGCCGTCAGTCGGCAGTTCGCACGCCGGTTGCCACACGTCGCAGCCTTCGGCGCGGGCCGAATCGACGAGCGCGGCGATGCGCTGGCGCTGCACGGGGTCGACCAGCGCGCCCACGTCCATCGATTTGTCCAGCGGTGAGCCGAGACGCAGGTTTTCCATGCGCGCGCGCACCTTGTTCAGGAAGCGCTCCTGAACCGATTCCTGCACCAGCAGGCGCGAACCGGCGCAGCACACTTGCCCCTGGTTGAACCAGATCGAATCGACCAGGCCTTCCACGGCGCCGTCCAGGTCCGCGTCTTCGAAGACGATGAACGGCGACTTGCCGCCCAATTCCAGGACAGCTTCTTGCCGCTGCCGGCCGTCGCTTCACGAATGAGGCGGCCCACTTCGGTGGAACCCGTAAAGGCGATCTTGTCGACGCCAGGATGGTTGACGATGGCCGAGCCCACTCTGCCGTCGCCGGTGACGATGTTGACCACGCCGGCAGGCACGCCGGCCTGCAGGCACAATTCGGCGAACAGCATGGCGGTCAGCGACGTGAATTCGGCCGGCTTGAAGACGACCGTGTTACCGGCCGCCAGTGCCGGGGCGATTTTCCACGACAGCATCAGCAGGGGAAATTCCACGGCACGATCTGGCCCACCACGCCCACGGCGCGGTAGTCGGCGAATTCTTCCGACTGCAGCTGCGCCCAGCCTGCGTGATGGTAGAAGTGGCGCGCGGCCAGCGGCAAATCGATATCGCGCGTTTCGCGGATGGTCTTGCCGTTGTCCAGGGTTTCGAGCACGGCGAACAGGCGCGAATGCTTTTGCAGCAAGCGGGCCAGCGCGTACATGACTTTCGCGCGGCCATGGCTGCCCATGCCTTGCCATACGGGCAGCGCGCGGCGCGCCGCTTCCACGGCGCGTTCCACGTCGGCGTCGGTGGCTTGCGTCAGTTCGGCCAGCTGCGTGCCGTCGGCAGGATTGGTCGAGGCGAACAGTTCGGCCGGCTCGCTCCATGCATTGTCGATAAACAGGCCGAATGTGCGCTGGTGGCCGTCGAGCCACGCCTGCGCTTCTTTTTGACTTTCGGGAGCAGGGCCGTAGTCCATAGTAGTGAGAATCTCGTTAATTGTAGGCATGACGATTGTTCTTTAAGGTTGTGCGTGACGATGATTGGCCGAGTAGCTGCCGGTGACGTAGTGCTCGAGCTGGCGCTCGATGTCGGTCAGCAGGCTGGAAGCGCCGATGCGGAACAGGTGCGGCTGCAGCCATTCGTTGCCCAGTTCTTCCTTCATCAGGGTCAGGTACTGCAGCGCGCTCTTGGCCGAGCTGACGCCGCCGGCCGGCTTGAAGCCCACCTGGAAGCCCGTCTGCTCGTGGTATTCGCGGATCGTGCGCACCATCGTCAGGGCCACGGGAATGGTGGCGTTCACGCCTTCCTTGCCGGTGGAGGTCTTGATGAAATCGGCGCCCGCCATCATGCAGACCCACGATGCCTTGGCCACGTTTTCCATGGTCAGCAAGTCGCCCGTGGCGAGAATCGCCTTCACGTGCGCCTCGCCGCACGCCTTGCGGTAGGCCAGCATTTCGTCGTACAGCACCTGCCAGTTGCCGTTCAGGACGTGCTGGCGCGTGATGACGATATCGATTTCGGAAGCGCCGGCGGCGACCGACAGTTCGATCTCGCGCAGCTTCGTTTCCATGCTCGTCAGGCCGGCCGGGAAACCCGTCGACACGGCGGCGATGGGCAGGCGGCCCTGGATGACTTTCACGGCCGGCTGGATCATCTCGTGGTACACGCACACGGCGCCGGTGCTCAGCTGCGTCAAGCCCAGCGCGTCCATCAGGTCGGCGCGCAGCGGGCGCATGGCCTTCATGCACAGGCGTTCCACGCGGCCCGGCGTATCGTCGCCGCCCAGGGTGGTCAGGTCGATCATCTGGATGGCTTTCACCAGCCAGGCGGCCTGGTATTCCTTTTTCACGGTACGGCGGTTCGCCAGGCTGGCCGCGCGGCGGTCCGTCGCGGCGCGGTTGACGCGGATCTGGTTGATCCAGCCCAGGTCGAGGCCGACGGCCTCGTTACGCTTGAATTCGGGGTGCATGAGTGTCATAACAAGCTGGTTCCATTAGCAAGTGGTGGTACGCCAAGGTGCTTGGCGAGGGTTTGGCCAATATCGGAGAACGTCTCGGAAATGCCCAGTGCGCGCGGGGCGACGCCGGGACCGAAGAAGATCATCGGAATGTGTTCGCGGGTGTGGTCGGAGCCGTGCCAGGTGGGGTCGCAGCCATGGTCGGCGGTGATCACGACCAGGTCGCCTTCCTTCAGCTTGGCCATGAATTCCGGCAGGCGCGCATCCATTTCGCGCAGCGCGTCGGCATAGCCTTCGACGTTGCGGCGGTGGCCGAACGCCTGGTCGAAGTCGACGAAGTTCACGAAGGTGAGCGACTTGTCCTGCACTTCATCGGCCGTCTTCAACAGCGCTTCGAACAGCGCCATGTTGTCGACGCCCTTCACGACTCTGGAAATACCCTGGGCGGCGAAAATATCGCTGATCTTGCCCAGGCCGACGACTTCGCCGCCCGCATCCTTGACGTGGTCGAGCAGGGTCTTGCTTGGCGGCGCCACCGCATAGTCGTGGCGGTTGGAAGTGCGCGTGTAGTTGCCGTTGCTGCCAGTGAACGGGCGGGCGATGACGCGGCCGATGTTGTACGGCTCGACCAGCTTGAAGGCCATTTCGCACACCTGATACAGGCGCTCGAGGCCGAACGATTCTTCGTGCGCGGCGATCTGCATCACCGAGTCGCCCGAGGTATAGATAATCAGCTTGCCGGTGGCGACGTGTTCATCGCCATGCTTGTTGATGATGTCCGTGCCCGAGGCATGGCAGTCGCCGAGGAAGCCGGGCACGCCGGACAGGGCTTTCAATTTATCGGTCAGGTCGGCCGGGAACGATGGCGTGGTGCGTGGGAAGTAGCCCCAGTCGAATTCGACGGGCACGCCGGCGATTTCCCAGTGGCCGCTCTGCGTGTCCTTGCCGGTGGAGCGCTCGCGCGCCGCGCCGTAGGCGCCGGTGTAGCCGTCGCGCTGGTCGAAGCCCGTGGCCCATTCGCCGCTGGCCAGGTGCGCGGCGGCGCCCAGGCCCAGGCGTTCCATGTTCGGGAGTTTCAAGGTCTTGCCGCTTTTGGCGACAGTGCTGGCAATGTGGCCAAAGGTATTGGCACCTGCGTCGCCATACTTGGCGGCGTCTGGCGTTGCGCCAAGGCCGAAGGAATCAAGCAGGAGGATAAATGCGCGTGACATGATAAGGCTCGCTTTATGGAATGATGCAAAGATGATGCGGACAGTGTAGGCCGGATTTTCCCGGCCTGCCGCGCGGCGGCGCCGATGGCCGGCGCGCCGCTGCTGCGTAAAAAAGTGCTTAGGCTTGCGGCGTAGCCGATACGGTCGCCAGGAAGGCCAGGATCAGCTTGACCAGGTCTTTCGCGCCGATGGCCGCGTATTTCAGGGTTTGTTCGTGCGACAGGGCGAATGGCGACATGCCTTCGGCCAGGTTGGTGATGACGGACACGCCCACCACTTTCAGGTCGCAATGGCGGGCCGAGACCACTTCAGGCACCACGGACATGCCGACCGTGTCGGCGCCCAGGCGGGCCATCATGCGGATTTCGGCGGCCGTCTCGAAGTTCGGGCCAGGGTAGGCGACGAACACGCCTTCGTGCAGGGTGATGCCGTTCGACGCGGCCGTGTCCTTGACCAGCTTGCGCAGGTCCGCATCGTAGGCATTGGCCATGCTGAAGAAGCGCGGGCCGAAGCGGTCGTCGTTCGGGCCGACCATCGGCGTGCCTGGCAGCAGGTTGATATGGTCGCTGATGGCCACCAGGCTGCCGGCGTCCACTTCAGGGCGCAGGGAACCGGCGGCGTTGGTAACGAACAGCATTTCGCAGCCCAGCAGTTTCAAGGTGCGGATGGCGCTCGTCATCACGCCCATGCCATAGCCTTCATAGAAATGGCCACGGCCCTTCATGCAGACGACGGCGACGCCCGACAGGGTGCCAACCACCAGTTCGCCGGCATGGCCGTGCACGGTGCTGATCGGGAAACCTGGCAATTCGTCAAAGCTGATGCTGACGGCATCCGTCATCTGCTCGGCCAACACACCCAGGCCGGAGCCGAGGATCATCGCCACGCGCGGCTTGAAATTTTCAGGAGCGCGGGCACGGATGATTTCGGCGGCGTGGAAAGGGGCGTTGTTCGACATGGTTATCCTCGTAATGACTAATGATGATGGTTGCTGCCTGCGCGGCGGCACGGTGCCGCAGCCCAGGTATCGGGTATGTATGGGTGTTGCTGGACTATCCAGATGCGTATTGCCTCTATTTGCCGCCACTATGCATCAAACGGAATATGTATGGCAAATACCATTTTTCTTGCCCATTTATACAATTCAAATATAAATGGCCGATATTATAGTCGAGGCTAGCCCAGGCCTGCCATGCCCTGGAAATGCATGCATACAAGCTCCATACGAAGGTTTTTTATGCACGCTTGACACCCGCTTGACACCTGCAAGACAAATGTTTACAGTCGCAGACAAATGTTTAAACCTTCATCGAAAACTTGTGACCGATACCAATAAAAAAGACCAGCTATATGCGCTGATCCGCAACAACCCCTTCATTTCGCAGCAAGACCTGGCGAGCGAACTGGGCTTGTCGCGCTCGGCCGTTGCCGGCCACATCGCCGGGCTGATCCGCGAGCGGCGCCTGCTGGGACGCGCCTACGTGCTGCCCGACAGCCGCCCCGTGCTGTGCATAGGCGCCGCCAACCTCGACCGCAAGATGCGCACGCTGGCGACCTTGCAGATGGGCACCTCGAATCCCGTGCGCTCGGAAGAAGTGTTTGGCGGCGTGGGCCGCAACATCGCGGAAAACCTGGCCCGATTGTCGATTCCCGTCGCCCTGCTGACGGCGCTGGGCGACGACGCGGCCGGCCATGCGCTGCAGACGCACGCGGAAGACGCGGGCATCGACATGCGCGGCAGCCTGCATTTAAGCAACACCAGCAGCGGCACCTACACGGCCGTGCTCGACGAACATGGCGAAATGCTGTTGGCGATGGCCAACATGCAACTCTATGAACAGCTGACACCGGCCTTTTTGCATAGCCGCCAGCCGCAGCGCGCCGCCGCCGCCCTCACCGTCTGCGACCTGAACCTGGGCCACGACAGCGTGCAGGCGCTGCTGGCCGACGCGCGCCAGGATGCGGCCCACGCGACGCCGCTCGTCATCGTCGCCGTCTCGCAGCCGAAGATGGCGCACCTGCCGCAAGACCTGACGGGCTTGTACCTGCTGATCCTCAACCGGGGCGAACTGGAAACGCGCGTGGCGCGGGCTTTGCCGACGGCATTCGAGGTGCGCGCCGCCTGCCGCGAAGTGCAGCGCCAGGGCGCGCGCCAGGTGATCGTCACCTGCGGCGGCGAAGGCGTGTACTTCACCGATGGCGACGATCTTGATGCGCCCATCGTCCACCTGGCCGCGCGCGAGGTGGACGCCGTCGACGTGACGGGCGCCGGCGACGCGTTTTCCGCCGCCGTCTGCTGGTCGCTGTACCACGACAGCAGCGACCTGAAACTGGCTTGCCGGCGCGGCCTGAAGCTGGCCGCCATGACCCTGGAATCCGACGCCACCGTCTCGCCACTGATCTCGGTCGGCGCCCTCGACGACATTGACGACGCCGACCTGGCGCCGCCTCCCCCACCCTCTTTCAACAGGATTGACACATGACGCAACTGAATAACTTCCTCTCGTTCTCGCAAGAAGTCCTCGACGCGCGCGCCGCCGGCAAGGCCATCGTGGCACTGGAATCGACCATCATTTCGCACGGCATGCCGTATCCGCAAAACGTGGAGATGGCGCGCGAAGTGGAACAGATCATCCGCGACGGCGGCGCCGTGCCGGCCACCATCGCCATCATCGGCGGCAAGATCTGCGTGGGCCTGTCGCCGGAGCAGCTGGAATTGCTGGGCACCTCGCCCGACGCCATGAAGGTCAGCCGCCGCGACCTGCCGTTCGTGCTGTCGCAGGGCAAACTGGGCGCCACCACCGTGGCCGCCACCATGATCTGCGCGGAACTGGCCGGCATTGCCGTGTTCGTCACGGGCGGCATCGGCGGCGTGCACCGCGGCGCGGAAACGAGCTTCGACATTTCCGCCGACTTGCAGGAATTGGCGCACACGTCCGTGGCCGTCGTCTGCGCGGGCGTCAAATCCATCCTCGACATCGGCCTGACCCTGGAATACCTGGAAACCCATGGCGTGCCCGTCATCAGCGTGGGCCAGGAAGGTTTCCCTGCCTTCTTCACGCGCGAAAGCGGCTTCAAGGCCGATTTCCGCCTCGATACGGCAGCCGAGCAGGCCGCCTTCATCGGCACGAAATGGCAGCTGGGCTTGAAAGGCGGCGTGATCGTCAGCAATCCCGTACCGGCCGCGCAAGCGATGCCCAAGGAAGAAATCGATGCGATCACCACGCAAGCCTTGCAGGAAGCGGACGCGGGCGGCGTGAAGGGCAAGCAAGTCACGCCTTTCCTGTTGTCGCGCATCAAGCAGCTGACGGATGGCCGCAGCCTGGCGACGAATATCGCCCTGGTCAAGCACAATGCGCAAGTCGGCACCGCGCTGGCCATTGCCATGCAGGCGGTCGTGGCACGATAATAGGACTGCTGTAAAGAAAGCGCGCGCGCCTGCACGGTCCGCGCGCCATTCCATCGCCAAGCACCACGCAACGCCAAGGAAAGCATGTCCATCGATCTGAAACAGTTAAAGTATTTTCTTGCCGTTGCCGAGGAGAAAAGCTTCAGCCGCGCCGCCGAGCGCCTGCATATCTCGCAGCCGCCCCTGAGCCAGCAGATCATGAAACTGGAAAGCGAACTGGGCGTGCGCCTGTTTGCGCGCACCACGCGCACCTTCGAGCTGACCGTGGCGGGCAAGGCGCTGATGAACGAGGCGGCCGAACTGCTGGCCAAGATGCGCATGACCATCGACACCATCCGCCAGATCGACCGGGGCGAAGTGGGCCGCTTGCGCGTGGGCATCGTCGGCTCGGCCATGTGGGGCCCCATCCCCAGCCTGCTGGAAGAATTCCAGACCAAATTTCCCCGCGTCACCTGGACCATCCATGAATTCGGTCCCACGGTGCAATACGAAGCCTTGCGCGCCAAGCAGATCGACGTGGGCTTCTGGCGCGAACCCAAACTCAACGACGACGACTTGCGCCACGACAACCTGCGCCAGGAACTGTGCTTCCGCGAGAACGTGTGCGTGGCCGTCAATGAACACCATCCGCTGGCGAAAAACACGGCCATCGAGCTGATCGACATCGCCCAAGAGCCCATGCTGACCCTCAACCTCGACAAATCCGCGTTTCCCCGCTACCTGGTGCAATGCTGCATCAACGCCGGTTTCGAACCCGTGATCTTCCAGGAAGCGAGCGAACCGCAAACCCTGCTGGCCATGGTGGGCGCGGGCCTGGGCGTGACCCTGGTGCCGGAAACGACGAGCCGCATCGGCTGGCCCGGCGTCGTATTTCTACCGATCAAGACCAATCCGCCGTCGGCCAACCTGTA
The DNA here is from genome assembly GCF_057919405.1 of Janthinobacterium sp. C22. NCBI lineage: Bacteria > Pseudomonadati > Pseudomonadota > Betaproteobacteria > Burkholderiales > Oxalobacteraceae > Janthinobacterium > Janthinobacterium sp. C22. The sequence goes on from NZ_CP193659.1 coordinate 6,234,449, forward strand.
CATCAGCTACACCACGCTCGACGACGCTCCCGTCGTGCGGGCTTTCTTGAATATTATTAATCCCCCATCCTCCTGACAGGCCATTTATATGCGCCGCATATAAATACATAAACAAAAACGTATTTGTCATACATATCTGGCATGATGCATAGTGATTCGGACGCCCATCGCGGCGCCGGTCCCGTGCTTGCCCTGCCCGTCCACTGACGGCGCATCCCAGCCCGCTCCGGCCGCCCCATTCGATGTTGTACCTATAAAAGAGACGGGGCGCGACTGTTGCATGAGCATCACACTGTCGACATAAAAGCATACGAGGCCAGCAATGATCTTGTGCAATACAGTGCAATGTTGATAAGGAATCATCACCTCGTGCATCAAAAACAGGCTAAATCGGCCCCAAATTATATGTTTCACCTATAAAAAATATACAATATCGATCTTCCAGGAGCCAATTCATGAAACTTACACAATTTAGTTTGACGATCGCAGCCGTTTTTCTGACTGCTCAAGCGTCCGCGGCTACCCCAAAACTGGGTGTCGTGTATGACGCGGGCGGCAAGTTCGACAAGTCGTTCAACCAATCCGCTTTCGAAGGCGCATCGCGCTTCAAAAAAGACACGGGCATTTCCTTCATCGAAGTGCAGGCATCGAGCGATACGCAGGCCGAGCAAGTCATGCGCGGCCTGGCCCGCAAGAAACTCGACATGATCGCCGCCATCGGCTTTGCGCAAACGCAAGCCGTGCAAAAGGTCGCCAAGGAATTCCCGAACGTGAAATTCGTGCTGATCGACGGCCAGGCCGCCGGCAGCAACGTCAATTCCGTCGTCTTCAAGGAAGAAGAAGGTTCCTACCTGGTGGGCGTGGCCGCGGCCATGGCCAGCAAGAGCAAGAAGGTCGGCTTCATCGGCGGCATCGATATTCCCCTGATCCGCAACTTCGCCTGCGGCTACGCGCAAGGCGTCAAGGCAGTGAACGCGAAGGCGGAAATCACGCAAAACATGGTCGGCACCACGTCCGGCGCCTGGAATGACCCGGCCAAGGGTGGCGAACTGGCCCGCTCGCAATTCGAGCGCGGCGTCGACGTCGTCTTCGCCGTCGCTGGCGGCAGCGGCATGGGCACCCTGCAGATGGCCAAGGAAAAAGGCAAGCTGGCCATCGGCGTCGATTCGAACCAGAACCATCTGTATCCAGGCAGCATCCTGACCTCGATGGTCAAACGCGTCGACAACACCGTCTACGACAGCTTCATGCAAGTCAAGAACGGCACCTGGAAGGGCGGCGTCAGCTATAAAGGCTTGAAAGAAGGCGGCGTGGATTGGGCGCTCGACGCGAACAACCGCAAGCTGATCACGCCGGAAATCGAAAAACGCGTGTTGGGTGCGCGTAAGGACATTATCGATGGCAAGATCAAAGTGATCGATTACCGCGTCGGCAGCAGCTGCCCGGTTTAATTTTTCTCCGTATCTTTTAGCGCGCCGCCGGGGCCTGTCTCCGCGCGGCGCGTTTCCATGAAACTATCCAGTTATGAACCTATGCAGCCAGCAGTAGAATTTCGCAGCATTTCCAAGCAGTTTGGACATGTGAAGGCGAACGCCGACGTCAGCTTCTCCATCGCCAAGGGCAGTATCCACGGCCTGGTGGGAGAGAATGGCGCCGGCAAATCGACCTTGATGAGCATCCTGTACGGGTATTACCGTGCCGACGGCGGAGAAATCTTGCTCGACGGTAAAGTACAGCCTATCCGCAACAGCCAGGAAGCGATCAACCTCGGCATCGGCATGGTGCACCAGCACTTCATGCTGGTCGAGAACTTCACCGTCCTCGACAATATCATGCTGGGCACGGAAGGCGGTTTTCGCCTGGCCAGCCACCGCACGGAAGCGGAAGCGAAATTGCGCGAGATTTGCGCGCGCTACCGCCTCGACGTCGACCCGCTGGCGAAGATCGAAGACTTGTCCGTCGGCGCGCAGCAGCGCGTGGAAATCCTCAAGCAGATTTACCGCAGCGCCAATATCCTGATCCTCGACGAGCCGACGGCCGTGCTGACGGCACAGGAAACGGCATCGCTGTTTGAAATCCTGCGCCTGTTCAAGGAACAGGGCAAGACCATCATCCTGATCACACACAAGCTGCAAGAGATCCTGGAAATCACCGACAACGTCACCGTCATGCGCGGCGGCACGGTGGTGGGCGCCGTGGCAACGGCCGGCACCTCGAAAGAGGAACTGGCCAACATGATGGTGGGCCGCCCCATCCAGAGCCACTTGCCCCGTGCACCGTACAATCCCGGTGCCACGGTGCTGGAAGTGGCTGATTTGCAATTGGCCGACGAGCAGCAGGTCAAATTGCTGGCCGACATAGGTTTCAACTTGCGCGCCGGCGAAATCGTCGCCATCGCGGGGGTCTCGGGCAATGGCCAGAGCGAGCTGCTGGAAATCCTCTCGGGCATGCGCTTGCCCACGTCCGGCACCTTGCGCTTCCTGGACAAGGACTTGCCGTTTGCCAAGCGCCACGATGCCGATGGCTTGCCGCTGGCCTTCCGCGAGCTGGGCATCGCCCACATTCCGGAAGACCGCTTGCGCGATGGCGTGGTGAAAAATTTCTCCGTCATGCAGAACACCATCCTCGGTTACCAGGACCACCTGAAGAACCGCTGGGGCCTGTTCAACTTCAAGGCCATCGGCGCGCGCTGCGCTGAACTGCTGAAGACGTTTGACGTGCGCCCGGCCAACCCGGACCTGCGCATCGGCTTGTTGTCCGGCGGTAACCAGCAAAAGGTGGTGATCGCGCGCGAAGTACTGGCCAAGCCGAAACTGATGCTGGTGGGCCAGCCCACGCGCGGCGTCGACATCGGCACCATCGAAAGCATCCATACGCAATTGCTGGCCCTGCGCGACGCGGGCGTGGCGATCCTGCTGGTGTCCGTCGAACTGGAAGAAGTGCGGGCGCTGGCCGACCGCATTCTCGTCATGTGCGGCGGGCGCATCACCGGCGAACTGAAAATTGAAGAATTCGATACCACCCGCATCGGTCTGTTGATGGGGGAATGCATAAATCATGAATAACGACTTGCCACGCTGGGCGACAGCCTTTGTCATGCCCATGTTAAACCTGCTGTCGGCCTTGCTGGTCGCCGCCCTGGTCATCTATATGCTGGGCGAAGACCCGGCCGAATCGCTGTCCATCCTCGTCCACAGCGCCATCCTCAATCCGGAAGGCTTGAGCTACACGCTGTTCTACGCCAGCACCTTCATCTTCACGGGCCTGTCGGTTTCCGTGGCGATGCAGGCCGGGCTGTTCAATATCGGTTCCGAAGGCCAGATGTATATCGGCGGCCTGGGCTTGACTGTCGCCATGCTGGCCTTCGACCAGACCCTGCCCGCCTGGCTCCTGATTCCCGCCGCCATGATCGGCGCGGCCCTGTTCGGCGCGTTGTGGGGCTTTTTGCCCGGCTATCTGCAGGCGAAGCGCGGCAGCCACATCGTGGTGACCACCATCATGTTCAACTTCATCGCCGCCAGCCTGATGAATTTTATTATCGTAAAGTACCTGATTCCGCCGGGCGAGCAGAACACGGCCAGCCGCGTGTTTGCGGAAAGCGGCGAAATGCCGCGCCTCTCCACCTGGTTCCCGTCGCTGGGCGACACGCCGCTGAACATCAGTTTTATTTTGGCGATCGCCGCGCTGGTCATCTACGGCGTGATGGTCTGGCGTTCGTCGTGGGGCTTCAAGCTGCGCGCCACGGGCCTCAACAAGCACGCGGCCCACTATGCGGGCGTGTCGATCAGCAAGATGATCATCGTCGTCATGCTGATCTCGGGCGCGCTGGCGGGCCTCGGTTCCGTCAATTCCATCATGGGCTCGACCCATTACCTGTCGCTCAACTTCGTCGGCGGCGCCGGTTTCATCGGCATCGCCATCGCCCTGATGGGCCGCCAGCATCCGGTCGGCATCTTTTTGTCGGCCGTGCTGTTCGGCGCCCTGATCCAGGGCGGCTTCGACCTGTCGCTGGAAAAACCGAATATCCCGACGGAAACCTTCATTTTCATCCAGGGCTTGATCATCCTGTTCTGCGGCGCCATGGAAAACTTCTACGCACCGGCCATTTCCGCCCTGCTCAAGCGCACCAAAGGCTAACACCATGACACTCGACGACTTCCAATTCGCCAGCATCCTGGTATCGACCGTGCGCAATGCGCCCGTCCTGATCTTTGCCGCCATGGCCGGCCTGTTTGCCGAACGCAGCGGCATGATCGACATCGGCCTGGAAGGCAAGATCCTGGCCAGCGCCTTCGCTTCCGCCGCCGTCGCCTACACGACGCAAAACCCGTATTACGGCATGGCGGCCGGCATGCTCGTGTGCGTCGCCCTGGCCCTGCTGCAGGCGTACGTCAGCATCACGCAAAAGGGCAACCAGCTGGTGGCCGGCATGGCGATCAACATCGCCATGAGCGGCCTGACGTTCGTGCTGGCGCAATTTTTCTTCCAGCAAGGCGGCCGCACGCCGGACCTCGGTTCGGCGCGGCTGTTCGACGTGGTCTTGCCGGGCACGCAGTACGTGGAACACATCCCCTTCATCGGCTGGGTGTATGCCCACTTGATCGGCGGCCATTCCATCCTCGTCTACGTAGCCTTCCTCTTGATTCCGCTCGTGCACTGGCTGCTGTACCACACGCGCTTCGGCCTGCGCCTGCGCGCCTGCGGCGAAAACCCGCATGCGGCCGACTCGGCCGGCGTGAGCGTGGAAGCGACGCGCTACCTGGCCATGCTGGTGGCCGGCATCCTGTGCTCGTTCTCGGGCGCGTATCTGGCCATCGTGCAAAGCGGCTTCTTCCTGCGCGACATGTCGGCCGGTGCCGGCTACCTGGCCCTGACGGCCATGGTGTTCGGCAACTGGCGCCCCGTCTACACCTTCCTCGGCTGCCTGATGTTCGGCTTCTTCGCCGCCATCCAGATCCAGATTGAAGGCGTGGACTTGCCCGTCGTGGGCCGCATCCCCGGCTCGCTGATCCAGATGGTGCCGTACGTCGTCACCGTAATCGTGCTGGCGGGCTTGATGGCGAAATCCATCGCGCCGAAGGCTATCGGTATCCCCTTTGTAAAATCGCGTTAAGAGCACCTGAGAAAATACCCATGGCGTCGTTGCCTTGCCTCGTCGTACATTCGTACTGCCTTCGGCAAGACGCCTAGCCCTGGGCATTTTTCAGGCGCTCCCTGAAATGACAAAAAGCGAAGCCCGCGGGCTTCGCTTTTTTACGCCTGGGCAATCTCGTCCAGCGAGAAAAACACGGCCAGCCCCAAGCCGCGCGCCACTTCGACCATTTGGTCGGCCCCTTGGGAGGCGCCGCCAAGCCGCAGCACGGCATCGCAATGGCTTAATAAACGCGTCGCATGCGCGTGGAACAGTTCCTCATACACGGCATCGCCCACCTGGCGTGAACCGGCCAGCGCCAGCATGGGCAAGGCCAGCCATTCACCGAGCACGGGCATGTGTCCCTTGGCATACAAGGGCAGGCAGACGACTTCCATGGCTGCCACATTCGCCGCCATCAGGGCCGGATCATCGCCCGTGCCTGAACGGTAGGGGCCGGCAACGAGAATCTGCAGCCCCCGTTTGGCTGGCATCAAATACAGCTGCGCATGCTGCAGCAGCATGATGGTCTTGCCGTCGCAGATGCGCCCATCCGCCACCATCCGTATCGCTTGCGCCAGGGGCAACTCCAGCACTTCGATATCCTCGCCTTCATGGGCCAGGCCGCCGCCGTCGCCGATGCGGCTGGCGGGATCGTATTCGGCGGCAAAGAAATGCAAACGTTCCGTCACGGAGCCGGGACTCATGAAGGCCTGGAATATCTTGTGCACCTGCCCCACCCGGTAACCGGTTTCCTCTTCCACCTCGGCGCGGATGCGCTGCTCGGCGCTGGCCTCTTCCAGCAAACCGGCGGCAGATTCGATGAGGAAACCATCGTGGCCTTCGCGGTAGGTAGGGAAGCGGAACTGGCGGATCAGGATCACCGTGCGTTTGGCTTTGTTGTAGAGCAGGATGGTGGCGCCATCGCCGCGGTCATAGGTTTCCCGCGTCTGCGTCTGCCACTGGCCGTCGTGGCGCAGGTAATCGAACGTGGTCTTCTGCAATAGGTACCAGTCGTGCGACAGGGTTTGCACCTGCTGGATGCGGACCCGTTGCTGCTTGCTATTTTCTTCGCGCATATCGTCTCCTTGTGCTTGCGTCCGACGACTTTATCATGCAAACTCGTGCAATATCAAGAAAATACAAGAATACTCAAGAAAAATCATGCTGACACATCAACGCAAACAATACTTGCTGGACTTGCTCCAGCGCGAAGGCCAGATCGTCGCCAAGGCCGTCAGCGACACTCTGGGCTTGTCGGAAGACACGATACGCCGCGACCTGCGCGAACTGGCGAAAGAGGGATTGCTTGAGCGCGTGCACGGCGGCGCCCTGCCCCTGCTGCCCCGTTCGCCCGCGCTGGCGCCGTTTGCGGGGCGCGAACAGATTTCCGCGGAAGCCAAGCCCGCCATCGGCCGCGCGGCGGGCGCCATGATACAAACGGGGCAAGTGGTGTTTCTCGATGGCGGCACGACCGCCGTGCAGCTGGCGCGCCAGCTGCCGCGCGATTTGCGCGCCACCGTCGTCACGCACAGCCCGTCGATTGCCGTCGAGTTGGTGCATCACCCGTTCATCGAGGTGCTGATGCTGGGCGGGCGCCTGTACAAGCACTCGATCGTGGGCGTCGGCGCCGCGACCGTGGAAGCCATCGGCCGCATCCGCGCCGACCTGTATTTCATGGGCGTATCCAGCCTGCATCCGCAAGCGGGCATCACCACGGGCGATTATGAGGAAGCATGCGTGAAGCGCGCGTTGAGCGAGGCGTCAAGCCGCACCGTCGTGCTGGCCTCGCCGGAAAAGTTCAACACGGCGTCACCGTTCCAAATCGCGCCCTTGAGCCAGGTCAACGATATCATCGTGCACCGCGATGTGGAAGACGCCCTGGTCGCGCCCTTCCGCGAGATGGGAATCGCCATCACCCTGGCATGAAAAAACGGCCCGCAGGCCGCTTTCGCATGACACCTTACTGTGGCCAGATCGCCTGCAGCACGGCAGCCAGGTGATAGCCGCCCTCGATCAGCTGCTGCTTTGCCAGCGCAGAACTCGGTACCGGATAGTTGTCCGGCACCGTCAAGCTCCAGACGTTATAGACGCCACCCTTGCGGCTGGTCTGCTGCGTGGCCGGGCCGGCCACCACGTCCGTAAAGGCAATCTTTGACGCCGCCAGCGCGGCATCGGCCCACTGATACGGCCAGGTGACGGGGTCGCCGCTGTTGGCGCTCACCACGGGCGCGCTGGCGATCACGGTGCTGGCGAACTGCTGCGGCGTGCGCGTACTCAAACGGCGCATGGCGTAATCGACCACGGTCGTATCCCAGTAGGAATGCAGGGGCTTGGTGGGCGACTTCGGATAGCTGCCGGCAGGCCTGGTATCGCCCGCTTCCGCCGGCAGCGGCGCGGGAATTACGGCATCCGACAGGGCCGTCATCTTCGCATCGTCGAGCAGCAAGTCGTTGCCGCCGCGCGCATTGAAAACGGCGACGTCATCGATCTGCGCCTGCGTGGCGGGCACGAAAAACTGGCCATCCTTGCCGAGAAACGCATTGCCCACATGCAGCGGCTGGTGGATATCGCCCACCAGGTGCGTGATCAGGATCAGCGCTTCGCGCTGGCTGAAGCCGTGCGGATTGCTGGCCGCATCGGCCTTGCCCTGCAACACCAGGATCGCTTGTTTCAAGGTTTGCACGATATCGTCGTCGGCCGTGCCCACGCCATGGTCGTGGTAGTGCACGTTCTGGAACGGTACATTCGTGTAGTGGTATTCGCCATGCTTGGGATTCGCCGCCACATACGTCAACATTTCCGGCGATTGGGGGCCGCAATACGTGCCCTTCACGCAATCGGGCCAGTTGGCGATCTTTTCCAGGCTTTCACCCGGTAACAGCAATTGGGAGATATGCGCCTGCGTCGCGCTGCCCTTGAGCAATTGATCGGCGATGGCACCTACGGCGCGGTGGCCGTCATTGCCCCAGGCTAGCGCATTGCCGGAAGCGAAAGCGGCGCCCAGCGCCAGCACGCAGAATAATTTTTTCATGCCCACCATTACTCCTTGCCTTGCGGCGCGGCCTTGGCCGGCTTCGGATACTGCTTGTTGATGTCGATGGGTTGCGCGTACGCCGAGCTCCACGTCTGCTCATGCAGCGCAGCGATGCGCTGCGCCATCTGCTCGTTGCGCAGCACCACTTCCAGGTTGCGCGACAAATCGAAATAGCCGCCCGCCCAGTTGCTCGTGCCGACCCAGGCCAGCTTGCCGTCGATGCTCATGGTCTTGCTGTGGATCACGCGCGCGAATGGGATGAAGCCCGTCGAGGCCGTGGGAATCGTCACGATGCGGATTTCCACGTTCGGCAACAGGGCCAGGCTTTTCAGGTAGACGATGGCCGGCGCTTCCGTGTTCCAGCTTGACACCATCAGCTTGATCTTCACGCCGCGCTGGGCGGCCGCGCGCACGGCGTTGTCGATCACGGCGTAGTACGGACGCGTGCGGTTCGGGCCGTAGGACAGGGGCGCGTAATCGAGCAGCTGGATGCGCACTTCGCTTTGCGCTTGCGCCAGCAAGGCGGGCAAGCCCGTTTCCGAGTCGCCCACGCCGGCCGGGTTGTACGCGTTCGGGCTGGCCAGCAAAAATGCGTTTTGCGCGTAATTGGCTGGCACCACCTTGCTGTTGAGCACCGTGGCGCGGCTGCCTTGCGACGTCAGCGCCTGGGCTTGCCAATCCTGCTCGAAGATGGCTTGCACCTGGCTGACCATGCCTGGCTCCGTGATTCGCAAGCCCGTTTCATGGATGTGCTCGAACGAGCGCCAGTCGAAGTTCTGGCTGCCGATGTACGCGACCTGGCCATCGACGGCCAGGTATTTTGCGTGCACGATGCCATTGCCCGTGATTTTATTGAAATCGATGAGGCGCAAGTCCAGGTTCGGAATCGCCTTGATCCGCGCGATGGTCGCCGCTTCCGACAGGCCCACGCCCTTCTGGTCCAGCAGGAAGCGGATCTTCACGCCGCGCTGGCCGGCGGCCGTCAAACTGGCCAGCACCTTTTCAAAGGCCGTGCCCGGCTTGCTGACGGCATAGAACTGGGCGATGACGATCTCTTTTTTGCACCATCGAACAGCTCGCTCCACACGGCGACGGGCTCGCGCAGGTCGGGATTGGTCAAGCTCGTTTCCACGGGCGAGGTGTGCACCAGCTCAAAGCCGGGTATCGTGAAATCGGCGTGGGCCGTGCCCGCGAACAGGGTAGTGACGAGCAGGGAAACAGATAAACGACGCATGGTTATTCCTTGTAGATTATTTGACGCGCACGATGCGGCCCGCCGCCGTGGCGCTGCCGGCCGGCTTGCCGGCCCGCGCGCGGTCGATCAGGTAATTGCTGAAGGCATCGATGTCGCGCACGCCCGTGTCCAGACGGCGCGTGCCGGCCGCCAGCACGGTGAAGCGGTCGCCGCCGCCGGCAAGGAAACTGTTGGCCGCGACACGGTATTGTTGGCCGTCGTCAATGGCGACGCCATTGAGCATGATGCTGCCGGGCAGCACGCGCTGGCCCTGGGGCCGCGTGCTGTCCCAGCGATAACTAAAACCTTCGGACACCTGCAGCAGATTGCTGTCTTCCGCCTCGGCGCCCGGCCATTGCTGCTCAAGCAAGGTACGGATTTGCGCGCCGGACAGACTCACCACGATCAGCGTATTACCAAACGGTACCACGGCCTGGTTCTGGCCCACGTTCGTCATCAGGCCAGCGCCCGCTTCCAGGTCCTTGCGGATGCCGCCATTATTCATCAGGCCGATTTGCGCGCCGGCAGCGCGTGCGCCGAACAGGGTACTGTCGGCCACCAGGTCGCCCAGCGCGGAAGCGCCGCTGCCCTTGGTGCTGCGGCCGACGTTCGGCACGGCGATGGCGGCCACGGGACGCGACAATTCGGCCGCACTGCGCTGCTTGACCGATTCCAGGTAGGCTGCCACTGCCGGGTCCGGCTCATACATGCCTGGCAGCATGACGACGTTTTGCGCGCTGGCATCGATCAGCGCATTCTTGACGGGATCGACCTTGAGCTTGATGCGCGTCAGCATGTGTCCGCCCATTTGCGCTTGTGTCACCAGCCGGCCATCGACGCGGCACAGATAGCCCTGGTGCGAATGGCCGCTGATGACGAGCTGGATGGCCGGATCGAGGCGTTTCACCACGTCGACCACTTCCCCCTTCAGGTGGCTGCAATCGGGCTGGTCGACGGCTTCCTTCGTCTCGCCGCCCTGGTGCAACAGCACGACGAAGACGCCTACGCCCTGCGCGCGCAACTGCGGCAAGGTGGCGTTGATGGCGTCCGCTTCATCGCCAAACTGCAGGCCGGCAATGCCGGCGGCCGTCACCACGGACGGCGTATCTTTCAGCACGGCGCCGATCAGGCCCACCTTGACGCCATGCGCCTCTTCGATGAGGTAGGCGGGCAGCAGCGACTTGCCCGTTTGCGTGTCGATGACATTGGCCGCCATATAGGTATAGCTGGCGCCCTTGAAGTCGGGCGTGAACTTGCACGCCTTGTCGGCGCGCGCGGATTCGCAGCCGCCGCGCTGCTGGCGCAGCAATTCCGCCTTGCCCTGGTCAAATTCGTGGTTGCCGACGGAACTGGCCTTCATGCCCAGCATATTCATGGCGACGATGCTCGGTTCGTCCGCCCACAGCGCCGACATGGCGGGGCTGGCGCCGACCAGGTCGCCATTGCCGACAAAGATCAGCTGCGCATCTTCGCGCCGCCACGCCTTCAATGCGCCGGACAAGGTGTCGATGCCGCCGGCCTGCACCGTCTTGCGCCCGGCATCGCCAGCGCTCGTATAGGTAAATTTGCTGCGCTCGAGGTTGCCGTGAAAATCGTTCAGGGCGACCAGGTTCACTTCAATCGGGCCGCTGGGCGCAAGCTGTGGCGCGGAAGCGAAATTACTGCAGCCGGACAGGCTGAGGATCAGGGCCGCGCTGGCGACCGGATTGCGTAGGAAGTGAGCCATGGAATGATATGTATTGAAAAGGGGAAAGAGTAAACCATCTGGTCTATAAAAAAACGGCTGGTGTCGCCACCAGCCGTTTTTTATCTTGCCAAACTACGAGGCAACTACGACATTAAAATTCGTACTTGATCGTTGCTTGCAGCGCCCATTGCGATTCGCCTTTGGCTTGGCGCGTTTCCGTACCTTCTACGACAGGACGCGTGTTATAGACGTACTTGCCATCTTTCATACCGACATAGTCGACAAAGCTGCGCACTTGGCCACCAGCCGATTGGAAGGCCACTTCATTGATGCGGCCCCATTTACGGTTCAGCAAGTTGCTGAAGTTCAGGATGTCGAAAGTGAAGATACCTTTGTTACCACTGAAGAAGCCCGGTACTTCCTGGCTCATGCGGACATCGAAGCTGTTGGTCCATGGTGCAAAGCTCTTATTACGGCCAACGACACCGCCTTTTGCCTTGCGCAGATCACCATTGGCATTGACGACAGCCCAGAAAGCGTCTTCGTTCGCGTGATTAGTAGCGGTATCGCCACGGAACACGACTTCACCCGAACCTGGTGCGCGTGGGATGTACATCAAATCATTGCCCGCCAGACCGTCGCCGTTCAAGTCATTATTGATGGTCCAGCTGTATGGCTTGCCGGTACGGCCTTCATAGAACAAACCGAACGTGGTCTTGTAAGTACCGAAGAAACGCTTGCTCCAGTTCACGTTCGCCGTGAAGCGATCCTTGACCAGGTAGTTCGAATTGGATGCCACGTTTTCGTTCGGATCGAAGACAGCACGGCCGCCCCAGTTCGAGCTTGAGGTCGACGACGTCAGCGGCGACACTTCCGTAGCATCGCTATAGGTGTACGACGTACCCCACGACAGGCCATCACGCACGGGGCTACGCAGCGACAAGGTCAACACGTTGGACGCGCCTTTGTCGGTGTTTGTTGCCATCAGTACTTGACCAAACTTCTCGTTGGCACCCGATTTGGTACGTGCACTGCAATCCGAGGTACCAGTCAAGCTGCCGGTGGAGTTCCAGCATTTTTCCAGGTAGGCATTCGCGCCATAGTACAACGGACGGCCATCGCTACCAGTAGCTGTAGGCGCACCCATGTTCAGCTCTTGATAATAGATCGAGTCTTTGGTTTGCAGTCGCAGGTATTCCGCACCGACAATCAGGCCCATCCATGGCAATTCATGTTCGAACGCCAGGTTGGCCTTCCAGACCGACGGCTGCGCCAGATTCGGACTCAGCGCATCGACCTTCATTGCCGGAATGACCGCGCCCAAGTTGGTTGGCTGCTTGGTTGGGTCAGGATTAAAGAAACCGTCGCTGTTCAGGCAAGTGCCTGCCGAGCTTGAGCACGTGTAGTTTTGCACGGCCATGCCGGTATTCTGATAAGGATTACCCAGCCAGACGCTGGCAGCAGCGCCCTGGAACAAGCCAAAACCACCGCGCAACTGCATTGGACGCGCAGAATCAAACTTGTAATTGAAGCCCACGCGTGGCTGGTACAAGTTCTCGCCATCGATGGTGTGCGAATTGTCGATGCCGAAACCGCCCGTTTGACGGCCACCTGGCGTCGTGCGCGCCACTGTTGGCTGAGCTGCGAGCGCATTGTAGATCGGCTTTTCGCCGATGCGCGTGCCGTCGACGCGCAGGCCGGCGCTAATGGTCAGCTGCTTGTTGACATTCCAGGTATCTTGCACGAACAAGCCGATATTTTTCAGGGAGAAACTGGCAATCGCATCGTCCAGCGTGCGGCCAGGCTGCGCCACCTGATAGGAATACGAGCTAGGACGACCGCGGCTGAAGTTTTCCAGGATGGCGGCCTGGCGCTGTGCTGCAGTCGCGCTACTGCAATTCACTTTACCAAATGTGTATTGGAAATTAAGCTTTGGATCGGTGCTGTCATTCGTATTGATACAGCCAAAGGTGTAATTACCATTGACGTTTTGCAAGAAGGCATTGTAGACATCATTCTTGCTGTAGTCGGTACCAAACTTGACTTCATGGTCGCCCAGCACCCATGTACCAGCAGCGTAGAAGTCTTTGGTTTTGGTGCCCAGAACGTTTTTCTGACGGCTCTGTTCGGTGCCGAAGTTCAAGAAGCGGTTGCCGGTTGCCAAACCTGCAGGTGCGCCATCAGGCAATACGCCGGTAAACTGCAGGCCGATGGCTGGCAGGTAGGCATTGTTTTGCGGCACGCTGTCGTACTTGCGCGACGACACCTTGACTTCGGTCGAGAACGTCGGCGTCCACTCGGCGGTCCATTGACCAACCAGGGTTTCCAGGCTCTTCTCCTGGGAGTACCAGTAGGAGCTCAGCGACAGGCCGGTCGGCGAGAAACCCGTGTAGATTGGTTCCGCTTGTTCAGTCTTGGTGTAACGCAGCATCATGCGCTGGGTGTCGGTCAAGTTCCAGTCCAGTTTCAGCAACTTTTCCTTGGCCGTAAATTCCGAACCGCCAGGTACCGCAAGGCTGCCGATATCAATACCATATTTGTCTTTAGCAATGGAAGCTGCGCCATCGATGGCCGATTGGGTAATCGCCACGTTGGTCTGTGCACTGCCGATCGGACCGAAGGTTGGCGCGCCGCGCGAGCTCTTGGTTTCTTCGTAGTTAGCAAACAAGAACAGTTTGTCTTCGATCAGCGGGCCGCCCAGGGTGATGCCCTTGGTCGTGTCCTTCGATTTTGGCGCATCGTAGTATTCGCCCGTCGTATCGTTATAGCGATCACCAGCGGTGCTGTCATTGCGGAACACGTAGTAAACGCTGCCCTTGACCTTGTTGGTGCCGGATTTGGTCACGGCGTTGATGTTGGCGCCCGTGTAGCCTTTTTGCGTCACGTCATAGTTGGCGACGTTCACTTGCACCGACTGGATCGCTTCGATCGAGATCGGTTGCTTGCCGGTAGCCGTACCGGAAGCTTCCAGACCGAAGGTGTCATTCACGGCCACGCCGTCGATCGTCATCGAGTTGTAGCGCGAGTTCTGGCCAGCGACGGAAATTTCACCGCGCTCCTTGTCCGTTTGCGACAGGCGCGGGTCGGCGCGGGCGTAATCCTGCAAGCTGCGCGAAATCGATGCCTGGGTTGCCAGTTCCGTCGGGCCGATGTTAGTGCCGGCGCCCATGTTGTTGCGGTTAAATACCTGATTGCGGATGGCATTCGTGCTGACTTTCACCACTTGCATCTGCGCACCCAGGGTCGCATCGACGCTGGCCGTTTCAGCCAGCTGGATGAAGACGCCTTCGCGTTTTTCCACTTCGCCATTCTTGGTGATGGTGATCGTGTAGGGACCGCCTGCGCGCAAGCCACGTGCAACATAACGGCCTTCGGCATCGGTGGTCACGTTGCTGACGGAGCCAGATTCAACGTGAACGATATTGACCTGGGCGCCAGCTGCAGGCTTGCCGTCATTGGCCGAGATACGTCCGCTGATGGCCGACGTAGTGTTCTGTGCGAACGATGGTGCCGCCGCCAGTGCAATAGACAGGCTGAACGCGATTTGCGTTAGCCGAAGTCGCTTGTGATTGATCATCTTTAACCCCAGAAAAGACTATTATTTTTGAACATCCTGGATTGCCCCACCGTCCGGCTGCGCCGCACAGCAACACAAACTCAAGATCTCCTCTTTACGATGCTGCAACTGTTACGCCGGCTGGACTGGCTGCGGTCCTGACAAGACCATCACAAACGCCTCTCCACACATCACAGCCCCTGGCAATTCAAGCAATAACGACGGAAAACGAGGTCTCCTGGCCGTACAACACAGCGCGCTAGCATCTGTGTCATTCACCCGACATGCTGAGCCGGCCACCATGGCAAGCCGCGAGTGTAATTGTTAAATATTTCAAGACTGTGACACGGCGGAAAAATACAGAGGAATGTCGTCATTTAGCTGCGCGACTGTTTGTTTCACTCTGCATCTCACCTTTATTTACTGCAAATACCCAGCTTCATACGATATCGCCCAGATGAATTGTGACTTTTTAATATCACCTTCATCCCACTATGCATCATCAAAAAATGGATGACAAATACGATTTTTTTTACATATTTATATATTTAAAATATAAATAGCATAGGGTAAGGAGCGAGATTGATATCGTGCTGACAGCGTTCGGGCTTATGGCGCGAGATTATAAATGAGCAATATGTACTTGAAATTGATTCATCCAGGAAATTGGATAAAGTCGCGTATCTGCCGTCAATTGTGTCGCATGGCCGCCACAACATTAACAAAACAACATTGCGGGTATTGGAGGGGAAAATGGAAAACGGCCGGAAGATCCGGCCGCTCTGAAAGTATCAGTTGCGAAGGTCGCGCAACTTACGGTTTGCTGCTCTTGCCTGCCTTGTCGGCCGCGGCAATTTGCGCTTCAAAACGGGTAAAACGGGTATCGAGCGCTTTCAGCAAACGTTGCTTGTCCGCTTCCGCCAGGAAGGAATAGCGCAAGCTGTTATACGACAGCTTTTTGATTTCCGCATAATCGGTCTTGTACTGGCTGGCAAACAGCACGTATTCATTCGACAGGGTATTGCGCGACACGCCCGCGTCGTCGGTGGAGATGACGAATGGCACGCCATACTTGCGGTACAGGGTAACCGGATGGGCCTGGCCCTTGATGCCGAGGATGTAATCGTTGCTGGTCAGGTTCACTTCCACAGGGATGCCCCGTTCACGCATCTTCTGCATGGTCGCCAGCGCATTGTGCTCGTAGGCGATATCCATGCCGTGGCCGATACGGTCGGCGCCCGCCACGTCGACGGCTTCGGCGATATGGAACGCCATGCCTTCCGGCGGCACCATGCCCAGCGCCAGCTCGCCCGCGTGCAGGGCGATCTTGACGTTCGGATATTTCGTCTTGAGGAACTTGAACATTTCCATGTGCAGGCTGTAATCGCGCATGGACACGTTCACGCTCTCCTGGCCCACGATGTTCACACCCACCAGCAGCGGATTCAGGCTCGCTGCCTTGAAAGCGGCCACCATGGACGAAAACACTTGCGATGGCGACAGGAAACGCAGCACATACGCCTGGTAGCGCATGGTGAAGTTGGCATCGTCGATGCCGGCGCTGCTGGCGTTCACATTGTCGTTATACGCGGTGATGCTCTTCTGGAAGCTGGCATCCTGCTCCAGGCTGGCGGTCCACTTGGCCAGCACGGCTTGCAACGCGGCCGGCGGCAAACCCGGCGCCAGCACCTGCTGGTCGAACTGCGCGTTCTGCACGAATGGCGACAGCTCGAAGATCGTCTCGATGTAGCTGAGGTTTTCCGCGATGGCGCGCTGCTTCAGCGCTTTCAGGCCATCGGCCGTATTTGTCGACGCCACGGGACCGAAGTAGCCGAAGGTGTCAAAAAAGGTACGGTCCGGCGGCGTCTGGATGGCGCCGTGGTTATAGAAATCCTTGGTCGACCAGCGCTGCAGCAATTCCGCATACAGGCCCGCATCGGCGAACACTTCCGTGGACGACAGGCAGCTGCGCTGTGCGGCCGGCTTGGCGCGCTCGGCCGCCACGACATCCTTGTTGCTTTCGATGCGGTAGGTCGTCTTGTTGACGCAATAGTTTTCCTTGTCGACCCAGTCGAGAAATTGCTCGGCATAAATGGCGCCCGAGTAATGGTGATGCAAATCACCGCCCTTGGGCATCATGGAAAAGAACAGGCTCAACTCGGCTGTCTTCGGCTGTGCACCGGCAAGCAGGGCAGCAAAATGGCGCGCCGTGGCCGCTTCGTTGGAAGACGGAGTGGCCACGGCCTTGGCGGCGTGCGCCGTTCCGGTCAATGCCAGCGCGGCGCCAAGCGCCAGGCCAGTGAGTTTCTTGTGCATTCGCGTTCTCGCTCAGGATAATTCGTGTTGAACAACGGGTAGGTCAGCCCTGCCCCCGCACATGCACGCATTGCCCGCCTGAATAGGTGGCGGCCACGGCGCGGTCGTCGCCCAGCAGCGCGAAGGCAAACAGCAATTCCTCCAGGCTTTGACAGCCAGCCGTGCGGCGCTCGAGCAGCGGCGTCGATTGCTTGTCGAGCACGATGAAGTCCGCTTCCGTGCCTGCCGTGAAATTGCCCAGCGTACCTTCCAGCTGCATGGCCCGTGCAGCGCCCAGCGTCGCCAGGTAAAACATGCGCAAGGCGGGCAGATAGCTGCCTTTCAAGCGTGCTACTTTATAGGCTTCGTTCATGGTTTGCAACATCGAGAACGAGGTGCCGCCACCCACGTCCGTAGCCAGCGACAGCAGCACTCTTGCCGCATCGGCCCGCTCGAAATCGAACAGGCCGCTACCGAGGAACAGGTTTGATGTAGGACAAATGGCGGCCGCCGAAGACGTTTCCGCCATGCGCGCGCGGTCGCGCTCATCGAGCCAGATGCAGTGGCCGAACATGGCGCGCGGGCGCAGCATGCCGTAGTGGTCATACACATCGAGATAGCTGCGCGCCTGCGGATGCAGTTCGCGCACCCAACGGCATTCATCTTCGTTTTCCGATACGTGGGTCTGTAAATAGGTATCCGGATAGGCGCGCGCCAGCTCGCCCGCCAGGTGCATCTGTTCATTTGTCGACGTCGGCACGAAACGGGGCGTGATCGCATACAGCGAGCGGCCGTGCTTGTGCCAGCGCTGGATCAGCTCTTCGCTGTCGCGCGCGCCGGACTCGGCCGTGTCGCGCAGGAACTCGGGGCAGTTGCGGTCCATCATGACCTTGCCCGCCACCATGCGCAAGCCGCGCGCCTCGCTGGCGCCAAAGAAGGCATCGACCGATTGCGGATGCACGCTGCCATACACCATGGCCGTCGTGGTGCCGCAGCGCAGCAGTTCATCGAGAAAGAACTCGGCGACATCGCGCGCATGCTCTGGGTTCTCAAACGCGCGTTCGGTAGGAAAAGTATACGTCTCCAGCCACGGCAGCAAACCGGGCGCGGGCGAGGCGATCATTTCCGTCTGCGGGAAATGCACATGCGTGTCGATAAAGCCGGGCACGATCAGCTTGCCCCGGTAATCGACGATCTGCGTGCCAGGCGGCAATGTCGCTTGCAGCTGCGCGTAATCACCGGCTGCCACCACCTTGCCATCGGCCACGATCAGCAAGCCGTCCGCATGCCAGGCGTGCGCCTCTTCGCTGAAAGCAGGATCGGCGTGGAAGTGCAGCAAGCTGGCACGGTAAGCTTGCAAAGTAGCAGGAACAATCGGCATGACTTCTTTCTATAAAGGATGAATGACCGCGCGCTGCTTGCGGCGCGGTGGCGCGCTGGCAGACGCCAGCCGCAGCGGTGCGGCCAGGGCGGCAGCGGCCGCTTCCTCCCACACCATGAGTAATTGACAGGCAACGGAGGCGGCGATCACGGCCGGTGCCTTGTTGCGGATACCGGGCATGCCGATCGGACACACCATGGCCGCAATGCGCTCGTCCGGCACGCCCCGCACCCGCAGCCGGTGCTCGAACTGCTTGCGTTTCGTGTGCGAACCGATCAAGCCGAACCAGCCCGCATCCTCGCGTGCCATGATGGCTTGCGTCAAGCGTTGATCCAGCGCATGGCTATGCGTCATGACCAGATAGCTGCCGCCTGGCGGCGCCATGGCGACGAATTCTTCGGGCGTGTCGGTGGCGGCGATGCGCACATTAGCTGGCAACCCCGCCGGCAATGCTGCGAGAAACATGTCTTCGCGTTCATCGACCCAGGTGACATTGCAGGGCAAGTGGGCCAGCGCACGCACGATGGCCGCCCCCACGTGACCGGCGCCAAACAAGGTCAGATGGGCGCGCGGCGCCAGGCAGGGGTCGACCAGCCAGCGCCGCCCTTCACTCCCCTGCGCGACATGGGTATTGCGTTCGCGTGAAAACGTGTCGGGCGCCTGGCCTGGTGTGCCGGCGATCAAGCTACCGGCGGCATCGAACAGCGCAGAGGCGGGTTCGCCATCGAGCGCCGTCAGGCGCCAGCTATCGTGCTGGCGGCGTTCACGCAAGGCGGCCAGCAATTCTTTCAGGCCGGCATCGACATATTCAAACGCCAGGTGGACGACACCGCCGCAGCATTGGCCCAGGCTGGGGCCCAGCGCAAAACGTTCGAACCGCGCGCGGGTGTCGCCCGTGGTCAGCATGGTCTTGGCGATTTCCACGGCGCGCAATTCCAGGTGGCCGCCGCCGATGGTGTCCACTTGGCCTTCGAGGGTGACGCGCATCTTCGCGCCCGCCTCGCGCGGCCCGGAACCTTCCACCAGGGCCACCGTCACCAGCACGGATGCCCGCGTGTCGTTCTCGATTGCCGTCAGCCAGTCGCTCATCGTCTGCTCCTAGGCGCCGACATGCGCCGCTTGGACGGCCATGACCGCCTTGAGGATTTCCTCGCTGGTGGCCGGTGCATTCAGCGGTGGCTGCACGGCGTGATGGCCCACGCTGGAAATGGCGTCGCGGATGGCAAAGAACACGGAAAACGGCAACAGCAGCGGCGGCTCGCCCACGGCTTTCGAGCGGTGGATGCTGTCTTCCACATTGCGGTTCTTGAACAGTTTCACACGGAAATCTTCGGGACAATCGGAAATGCCGGGAATCTTGTACGTCGACGGCGCATGCGTCATCAACTTGCCTGCCCCATTCCACCACAGCTGCTCCGTCGTCAGCCAGCCCATGCCCTGGATAAACGCGCCTTCCACTTGACCCAGATCAATCGCGGGATTCAATGACTGGCCCGCGTCGTACAAGGCATCGGCGCGCAGCAGTTTCCATTCGCCCGTCAAGGTATCGACCACCACTTCGGCCACGGCCGCGCCATACGCGTAGTAGGAAAACGGATGGCCCGTCATCGTCTTCGCATCCCACGACAGCCCGGGCGTGGCATAGAAACCGTCCGACCACAGTTGTACGCGGGCCAGGTACGCCTTCTGCACCAGCTCGGCAAACGGCACGACGTGACCATTGACGTGGATGTGCTTGTCGAAGAAGCGCACGCCAGCGGATTCGCCGCCGTACAGTCTGACCGCGTAATCGGCCAGGCGTTCACGGATCTGGCGTGCCGCGTCCTGCGCCGCCTTGCCGTTCAAGTCGGCGCCAGTGGATGCCGCCGTGGCCGACGTATTCGCCACCTTGCTGGTGTCGGTAGCCGTGGCGCGTACGCATTCGAGGTCCAGTCCCAGCTCGTGCGCCACTACCTGCATGACCTTGGTATTGATGCCCTGCCCCATTTCCGTGCCGCCATGGTTGACCAGCACGGAGCCATCCACGTACACGTGGACGAGGGCGCCGGCCTGGTTCAGATGCGTGACGTTGAAGGCGATGCCGAATTTCAAGGGCGTGAATGCCAGCCCCTTTTTCAGGACAGGACTGGCCTCATTAAAGGCGTCGATAGCGCGGCGGCGCGCCCGGTAATCGCTGCTCTCTTCCAGTTCCGCGACGAGTTCATGGATCACGTTGTCGACGATTTTTTGCCCGTACGGCGTGACGTTGCGCCCTTCCGCATCGTTGCGGCCATAGAAGTTGAGCAGGCGGATATCGAGCGCATCGCGTTGCAAATGGCGGGCGATTTCATCGATGACGTACTCGATGGCGATGGCGCCCTGCGGCCCGCCGAAGCCCCGGAAAGCCGTATTCGACTGCGTATTCGTCTTGCCGCAGGCGGCGCGGATGTCCACGTCGGACAAATAATAGGTGTTATCGAAGTGGCAGACGGCGCGCGTGGCGACGGGGCCGGACAAGTCCGCCGAATAGCCGGCGCGCGTGGTCATGTCGACCTTGGCGGCCAGGATCTTGCCATCGTCGTCGTAGCCCACTTCGTATTCATAGTAAAAACAGTGGCGCTTGCCCGTCACCAGCATGTCGTCGTCGCGGTCGGCGCGCAGTTTCACGGGACGCTTCAGTTTGGCCGCCGCGATCGACGCGGCCGCCGCCCACAGGGCCGACTGCGATTCCTTGCCGCCGAAACCTCCCCCATGCGCCGGCATTCGACCGTGATGTTGTGCGAATGCACGCCCAGCGCATGCGCCACCACGTGCTGCATCTCGCTCGGATGCTGGGTAGAACACAGCACCAGCATGCCCTGCGCTTCTTTCGGGATGGCGTAGGAAATCTGTCCTTCCAGATAAAACTGTTCCTGACCGCCCACATACAGCTGGCCCTTGACCACATGCGGCGCGCCCTCGAATGCGGCCTGGTAGTTGCCGCGTGTCAGCTGCATGGGCGGCAGCACATACGATTGCGCCGCCTTGGCCGCCTGCGGCGTCATGATCGCGGGCAACTCGTCATACGACACTTGCGCCAGGCGGGCGGCGCGGCGCGCATGGTCGTGCGTATCGGCCACCACAATAAAGATGGGCTGGCCCACGTATTGCACCAGATCAAAAGCCAGGATGGGATCATCGTGGATGATGGGGCCGCAATCATTGGTGCCGGGAATGTCCTGCGCCGTATAGACGGCGACGACCCCCTGCGCACTGCGCACGGCGGAGATATCCATGGCCGTGATGCGCGCGTGCGGCTTTTGCGACAGGCCCAGCGCCGCGTGCAAGGTGCCCTGCAGTTCGGCAATATCGTCCGTGTACGTGGCTTGCCCCAGCACATGCAGTTGCGCCGATTCATGGGGGCTGGGCTTGCCCACGGCGGCCCAGGCGGCCGCTTGCAGTTCGGGCGTGGCAGGATAATTCATGCTGGTCCTTTCAGGCGCGGCAAGCGTAGGCGTTGAGGGACGTCGGGGGCAAAGGCGCACCGGGACGGGTTTCCAGCCAGAAGCGGCGCAACAGGTTCTGCGCCGTCGTCATGCGATAGGTGTTCGACGCACGCATGTCCGACATGGGAGCGTAATCGTCAGCCAGCAGGCGCATGGCGATAGTCAGATTTTCCTCACTCCATTCCTGTCCGCGCAAGAATGCTTCCGTCTGCGCGGCACGCTGCGGCGTGGCCGCCATGCCGCCAAAGGCGATACGCGCATCCACGATGCGCTCGCCGTCGAGCTGGAAGGCGAACGCGGCGCACACGGCCGAGATATCCTGGTCGAAGCGCTTGGCCAGTTTATACGTGCGGAAATACACATCGGCACGGGGTAAGGGCACCCGCACGGCTTCGACGAATTCACCGGGCTGCAAGTCTTTCTTCTGATAGCCCAAATAGAACTTTTCAAGCGGCATGATCCGCTGCCCGGCCGGGCCGCGCAGCACGATATCGCTGCCCAGCGCAATCAGCCACGGCATCGAGTCGCCGATGGGGGAACCATTCGCCACATTGCCGCCCAAAGTACCCGCGTTGCGGATCGGCAAGGAAGCAAAACGCTGCCACAGTTCCGACAATTCGTCCGGATAATACCGGCACAGCGCCGCATACGCATCGTTCAGGCTGGCGCCGGCGCCAATCTGCAGCTTGCCGTCAACGATGCCGATGGTTTTCAGCGCGGCCACATTGCCCAGATAAATGATGTCGCCCAGGTCGCGCAGTTGCTTGGTGACCCACAAGCCCACGTCCGTGGAACCGGCCAGCAGGCAGGCCCGCGGTTTTCCCGCGCGCAACGCCACCAGTTCATCGATGGTACGCGGCGCGTGGAAGTGCTGGCCGCCATGTTCATAGGTACTCACGCTGACGCGCTGCAGCGCCTGCAATTGCTGCGCCAAGGCATCGCGGTCAAACGTGACGTGCGGCAACTCCCCCATGCGCCTGGCGGCGTCGATGATGGGCCGGTAACCGGTGCAGCGGCACAGATTGCCCGACAGCGTATCGTCGATTTCGCAGCGCGTGGGCGTGGCGCCACTTTTCTCCAGATACATGCCCCACAAGGACATGACGAAGCCGGGCGTGCAAAAACCGCACTGGGAACCGTGGCACTCGACCATCGCCTGCTGCACCGGATGCAAGGCGCCATCAGGCTGCTGCAAGTCTTCCACGGAAAACAGGGCCTTGCCATCGAGCGTGGGCGTCAGCTGAATGCAGGCGTTGACGGCTTTCATCTCGACCTGGCCATCCACCAGGCTGCCGATGACGACGGTGCAGGCGCCGCAATCGCCCTCGGCGCAGCCCTCCTTGGTGCCCGTGCAATGCAAATCCTCGCGCAGGTGCTGCAACACAGTCTGCGTAGGGGCGGCGTTGCGTACTTCCTGTACGGCACCACGGTAGTAAAAGCGGATCGGTTCTGACATGCTGGCCTCGGTATAGTCCCAGTATAGGAGATTAACACCGGCATATGGGACAACTATATGCAAAGACTGATTTTACTTATCATCCAATATCAATATGCATCAGATAGTGCAGGGATGCGTCGCATGCCAGTGTTCGGCGATATCGATGCGGCGCGTGATCCAGACCTGCTCATGGCGCTGTATATAGTCGAGGAAGCGCGCCAGCGCCGCGGCCCGTCCCGGCCGCCCCACCAGGCGGCAATGCAGGCCGATGGACAGCATCTTCGGCTGGTTCAAGCCGTTCGGATCGCCTTCCGCGTACAGCACGTCGAAGGCATCCTTCAGGTAATCGAAAAACTGCGTGCCCGAATTAAAGCCCTGCATGGCGGCAAAGCGCATGTCGTTCGTATCCAGGGTGTAGGGCACGATCAGCTGCGGCTGCATGGCCGGCATGCCGGCCGCGTCCGTGTACGCCACCTTTTCCCAGAATGGCAGGTCATCGCCGTAATAATCGGCGTCGTAGCGGAAGCCGCCATGCTCGACCACCAGTTTGCGCGTATTCGGAGAGTCGCGCCCCGTGTACCAGCCTTGCGGGGAGGAACCCGTCAATTCGCGGATGATCTGCACGGCTACACGCATGTGTTCGCGCTCCGTCGCTTCGTCCATGTTTTGGTAGGAAATCCAGCGCAAGCCGTGGCAGGCGATTTCATGCCCCAGTTCCTGGAAGGCGGCCACCGCCTCCGGATTGCGTTTCAACGCCATCGATACGCCAAACACCGTCAATGGCAGGCGCCGCTCCTCGAACATGCGCAGCAAACGCCAGAGTCCGGCACGCGAACCGTATTCATAAATCGACTCCATGCTCAGGTGGCGCGCAGGAAAAGCGGCCGCACCGATCATTTCCGACAAAAACGTTTCCGAGGCGGCATCGCCATGCAGCACGCTGTTTTCCGCCCCTTCCTCGTAATTGAGAACGAATTGCAGGGCGATGCGGGCCTTGCCCGGCCATTGAGGATGCGGTGGCGTGCGGCCATAGCCGATCAAGTCGCGCGGATAATTTTCATAAGTGCTCATGCGGTGGCTCGCCTATAGGAGACAATGTTGGTTATACGCCCAATCATATAGCCAGGTGCTGACGCAGGTATATGATTTGCACGATAAGCACATTCACTCACCCTATATACAGGATAGCAAATGGGAAAACTCAGCACGCATGTACTCGATATCGCCCACGGCAGGCCGGGAGCCGGCGTCAAGGTGGCCCTGTTTTCGGTCGCGCCGGAAGGTAAAGTGTTATTGAAGATGGATATAACCAATAGCGACGGCCGCTGCAGTTCCCCCTTGCTGGAAGGAGACAGCATGAAAGCGGGCCAGTATGAGCTGGTATTCAATGCCGGCGATTATTTCGCCGCCCAAGGCGTGGAATTGCCCTCGCCCCGCTTCATCGATCTGGTGACGCTGTCCTTCGGCATTGCACATACGGATGAGAACTACCACGTGCCGCTGGTGGTGTCGCCGTGGTCATACTCGACCTATCGCGGTAGCTGATCTCCCACCATACCAACAATGTTGTCGGATTACGCGCTGCGCGCTAATCCGACCTACCCGGTATGGTTGATGCTGGCCGATGTCCGTCGGCGTAGGTCAGCGTAGGTCGGCTTAGCGCAGCGTAAGCCGACAAGCACCGGCACAAAACCACCAGACGAAAAAAACCCGCCAATTGCTTGACGGGTTTTTCTCTTACTGCGAATAACAAGCCTGACGATAACCTACTTTCACACTGGTTGCAGCACTATCATCGGCGCAAAGTTGTTTCACGGTCCTGTTCGGGATGGGAAGGGGTGGGACCAACTTGCTATGGTCATCAGGCATAACTTGTACCGGCATTTGTCCTCAGTGGAGCGACAAAGCCATGAATCTGGAAGAAGCGGATTATTTAGAATTTTGGGTAATGATTGCGATCAACAACTTCGCAACATGTACTTTCTTATCCTCTGTACCTGCTAAGGTTATAGGGACAAGCCGTACGGGCAATTAGTACTGGTTAGCTTAATGCATTACTGCACTTCCACACCCAGCCTATCAACGTCCTGGTCTCGAACGACCCTTCAAAGAGCTCAAGGCTCTGGGAAATCTCATCTCAAGGCAAGTTTCCCGCTTAGATGCTTTCAGCGGTTATCTCTTCCGAACTTAGCTACCCGGCAATGCCACTGGCGTGACAACCGGTACACCAGAGGTTCGTCCACTCCGGTCCTCTCGTACTAGGAGCAGCCCCCTTCAAATTTCCAACGCCCACGGCAGATAGGGACCAAACTGTCTCACGACGTTTTAAACCCAGCTCACGTACCACTTTAAATGGCGAACAGCCATACCCTTGGGACCGGCTACAGCCCCAGGATGTGATGAGCCGACATCGAGGTGCCAAACTCCCCCGTCGATATGAACTCTTGGGAGGAATCAGCCTGTTATCCCCAGAGTACCTTTTATCCGTTGAGCGATGGCCCTTCCATACAGAACCACCGGATCACTATGTCCTACTTTCGTACCTGCTCGACTTGTCAGTCTCGCAGTTAAGCACGCTTATGCCATTGCACTATCAACACGATGTCCGACCGTATCTAGCGTACCTTCGAACTCCTCCGTTACACTTTAGGAGGAGACCGCCCCAGTCAAACTGCCTACCATGCACTGTCCCCGATCCGGATAACGGACCAAGGTTAGAACCTCAAACAAACCAGGGTGGTATTTCAAGGTTGGCTCCACGAGAACTAGCGTCCCCGCTTCAAAGCCTCCCACCTATCCTACACAGATTGGTTCAAAGTCCAATGCAAAGCTACAGTAAAGGTTCATGGGGTCTTTCCGTCTAGCCGCGGGTAGATTGCATCATCACAAACATTTCAACTTCGCTGAGTCTCGGGAGGAGACAGTGTGGCCATCGTTACGCCATTCGTGCAGGTCGGAACTTACCCGACAAGGAATTTCGCTACCTTAGGACCGTTATAGTTACGGCCGCCGTTTACTGGGACTTCAATCAAGAGCTTGCACCCCATCATTTAATCTTCCAGCACCGGGCAGGCGTCACACCCTATACGTCCACTTTCGTGTTTGCAGAGTGCTGTGTTTTTATTAAACAGTCGCAGCCACCAGTTTATTGCAACCCTTTCACCCTCATGGAGTAAACCATTCAAGCTACCGGGGCGTACCTTTTCCCGAAGTTACGGTACCAATTTGCCGAGTTCCTTCTCCCGAGTTCTCTCAAGCGCCTTAGAATACTCATCTCGCCCACCTGTGTCGGTTTGCGGTACGGTCTCGTATGACTGAAGCTTAGAGGCTTTTCTTGGAACCACTTCCGATTGCTTCGTGAACAAGTTCACTCGTCCCATCCCCTTGAATTCCGCGCCCGGATTTGCCTAAGCGCCTTCTATGAGACAGAAACTGACTATTCCAACAGTCAGACAACCTTCCGCGATCCGTCCCCCCATCGCATCATACGACGGTGCAGGAATATTAACCTGCTTCCCATCAGCTACGCATCTCTGCCTCGCCTTAGGGGCCGACTCACCCTGCTCCGATGAACGTTGAACAGGAAACCTTGGGCTTACGGCGTGGAGGCTTTTCACCCCCATTATCGCTACTCATGTCAGCATTCGCACTTCTGATACCTCCAGCATCCTTTACAAGACACCTTCGCAGGCTTACAGAACGCTCTCCTACCATATCCAATAAAGGATATCCGCAGCTTCGGTGACTGGCTTAGCCCCGTTACATCTTCCGCGCAGGACGACTCGATCAGTGAGCTATTACGCTTTCTTTAAATGATGGCTGCTTCTAAGCCAACATCCTGACTGTTTTAGCCTTCCCACTTCGTTTTCCACTTAGCCAATCTTTGGGACCTTAGCTGGCGGTCTGGGTTGTTTCCCTCTTGACGCCGGACGTTAGCACCCGACGTCTGTCTCCCAAGCTCGCACTCATCGGTATTCGGAGTTTGCAATGGTTTGGTAAGTCGCAATGACCCCCTAGCCATAACAGTGCTCTACCCCCGATGGTGATACTTGAGGCACTACCTAAATAGTTTTCGGAGAGAACCAGCTATTTCCAAGTTTGTTTAGCCTTTCACCCCTACCCACAGCTCATCCCCTAATTTTTCAACATTAGTGGGTTCGGACCTCCAGGGCGTGTTACCGCACCTTCATCCTGGCCATGAGTAGATCACTTGGTTTCGGGTCTACACCCAGCGACTGATCGCCCTATTCGGACTCGATTTCTCTACGGCTTCCCTATCTGGTTAACCTTGCCACTGAATGTAAGTCGCTGACCCATTATACAAAAGGTACGCAGTCACGGAACAAGTCCGCTCCTACTGTTTGTATGCACACGGTTTCAGGATCTATTTCACTCCCCTTCCGGGGTTCTTTTCGCCTTTCCCTCACGGTACTGGTTCACTATCGGTCGATTACGAGTATTTAGCCTTGGAGGATGGTCCCCCCATATTCAGACAGGATGTCACGTGTCCCGCCCTACTTGTCGTACGCTTAGTACCACCGGTCCGATTTCACATACGGGGCTATCACCCGCTATGGCTCCCATTTCCAGGGGATTCTGTTATCGGTCCGACTATCACGTACAGGCTCCTCCCATTTCGCTCGCCGCTACTTTGGGAATCTCGGTTGATTTCTTTTCCTGCAGCTACTTAGATGTTTCAGTTCGCCGCGTTCGCCTTGCATACCTATGTATTCAGTATGCAATACCCTAAAAGGGTGGGTTGCCCCATTCGGAAATCTGCGGATCAAAGTGTGTTTGCTCACTCCCCGCAGCTTATCGCAAGCTACTACGTCCTTCATCGCCTGTAATCGCCAAGGCATCCACCATGTGCACTTATTCGCTTGTCCCTATAACGTTAGCCTCTTCATTCTTTCGAACGAAAAGAGCGCTACAGGGATAAGAAAGTACAACGTTGTTGCTTGTTTGTTGATACATACAATCATTACCCATCGATCTGCTTGTTACGGCAAACCGATCAATAAATAATCTTTACTTCTTCCAGATTGTTAAAGAACGAAACAGCTTTGATCGCTAAAAGATCAAATCTAAACCTGAGCCTATTTGACTGGCTTACATTTGTACTTTTGGTAAAACGTGGTGGAGGATGACGGGATCGAACCGACGACCCCCTGCTTGCAAAGCAGGTGCTCTCCCAGCTGAGCTAATCCCCCAGGATATTTTTACGACTCGGGTCTTACTGGTAGGGCTGGTTGGACTCGAACCAACGACCCCCGCGTTATCAACACGGTGCTCTAACCAGCTGAGCTACAGCCCCAACGCGGAACTACGACGACTACTGTTTCTTCTTAATTAAACAGCCGATAAGTGTGAACATTTGATGCGTGAATCATTACTGATTCGTGCAAACTCTAGAAAGGAGGTGATCCAGCCGCACCTTCCGATACGGCTACCTTGTTACGACTTCACCCCAGTCACGAATCCTACCGTGGTAAGCGCCCTCCTTACGGTTAAGCTACCTACTTCTGGTAAAACCCGCTCCCATGGTGTGACGGGCGGTGTGTACAAGACCCGGGAACGTATTCACCGCGACATGCTGATCCGCGATTACTAGCGATTCCAACTTCATGCAGTCGAGTTGCAGACTACAATCCGGACTACGATACACTTTCTGCGATTAGCTCCCCCTCGCGGGTTGGCGGCGCTCTGTATGTACCATTGTATGACGTGTGAAGCCCTACCCATAAGGGCCATGAGGACTTGACGTCATCCCCACCTTCCTCCGGTTTGTCACCGGCAGTCTCATTAGAGTGCCCTTTCGTAGCAACTAATGACAAGGGTTGCGCTCGTTGCGGGACTTAACCCAACATCTCACGACACGAGCTGACGACAGCCATGCAGCACCTGTGTACTGGTTCTCTTTCGAGCACTCCTCAATCTCTCGAGGATTCCAGCCATGTCAAGGGTAGGTAAGGTTTTTCGCGTTGCATCGAATTAATCCACATCATCCACCGCTTGTGCGGGTCCCCGTCAATTCCTTTGAGTTTTAATCTTGCGACCGTACTCCCCAGGCGGTCTACTTCACGCGTTAGCTGCGTTACCAAGTCAATTAAGACCCGACAACTAGTAGACATCGTTTAGGGCGTGGACTACCAGGGTATCTAATCCTGTTTGCTCCCCACGCTTTCGTGCATGAGCGTCAATCTTGACCCAGGGGCTGCCTTCGCCATCGGTGTTCCTCCACATATCTACGCATTTCACTGCTACACGTGGAATTCTACCCCCTCTGCCAGATTCTAGCCTTGCAGTCTCCAATGCAATTCCCAGGTTGAGCCCGGGGATTTCACATCAGACTTACAAAACCGCCTGCGCACGCTTTACGCCCAGTAATTCCGATTAACGCTTGCACCCTACGTATTACCGCGGCTGCTGGCACGTAGTTAGCCGGTGCTTATTCTTCAGGTACCGTCATTAGCAAGAGATATTAGCTCTCACCGTTTCTTCCCTGACAAAAGAGCTTTACAACCCGAAGGCCTTCTTCACTCACGCGGCATTGCTGGATCAGGCTTTCGCCCATTGTCCAAAATTCCCCACTGCTGCCTCCCGTAGGAGTCTGGACCGTGTCTCAGTTCCAGTGTGGCTGGTCGTCCTCTCAGACCAGCTACTGATCGATGCCTTGGTAGGCTTTTACCCTACCAACTAGCTAATCAGATATCGGCCGCTCCACGAGCATGAGGTCTTGCGATCCCCCACTTTCATCCGTAGATCGTATGCGGTATTAGCGTAACTTTCGCTACGTTATCCCCCACTCCAGGGTACGTTCCGATATATTACTCACCCGTTCGCCACTCGCCACCAGAGCAAGCTCCGTGCTGCCGTTCGACTTGCATGTGTAAGGCATGCCGCCAGCGTTCAATCTGAGCCAGGATCAAACTCTTCAGTTTAATCTCTGTTACTTTGCCCTTTTACAGGCACCGTCATTGCTGACGGGTCGCTCACTTCAAAAACAACTGACAGGCCACTTCTTGCGAAGCGTCCTATTTCATTTATTTATTCGTGAACATTTGATATTTTAAGTTAGACGCCAATCCGAAGATTGGCGCTGCACTTACATCAAATGCCCACACTTATCGACTGTTAATTGTTAAAGAACGGTATTCGGTGCTACTTTCGCGCTATCGACAAAGCGTTGTGTTTGTCAGCTGCGAAGAAGGAAGAGTATGAAGCGTTTCAGCTAATTCGTCAACCTTCTTTTTTCACCCTGCTTTACTCGGCATTTGCATGCGTCGTTCAGCGAGGGGGCGAATTATAGCCCTGGCCCGTGCGGCCTGCAAGCGCTATTTTCCCGCGCCGTGAAACGGCCCTGGCACCGCACTTGCTTATACAGCCCCATGCACTGCCCCTGATGGTAGCAACTCTGAGCCTGGCAGCAACACTGGGGACAGCCCGGCTCGCTTTGCTTTGCTCCTATCTGTGACAGGTGCTACATTATGGAACACTCTCGATATTCAAAAGAGCGCCGCAGTACAGGGCCCAACGGAGGCAACGAGATCATGTATCAACCCTCAGCTACTTACCGTAGCGCACCGTTTTCGTCCATCGCGGACGCGAACTCTTTGCCGGCAGGACAGGACAATGTCCCCGTCATCATCGAAACGTCCCATCAGCGTTCCGTCGCATTTGGCCTGTCGCCCACGGCCACGCCCGACTTTACGCCAGCCGGCAAATCCGATCTGTCCTTGCTGATCGAGCAAAACCGCATGCTGCACACGCATGCGCTGCCGGCCATGGAAACGCTGTACCAGCAAATCGTCAACACCCACAATATGGTGATACTGACGGATGCCAATGGCGTGATCGTGCATTCGCTGGGCGACGATGATTTCCTGGAGAAAGCCAACCGCGTCGCCTTGCAGCCGGGCGTGGCATGGTCGGAACAAAGCCGGGGCACGAATGCCATCGGCACGGCCATCACGGAAAAAGTACCGACGTTGGTCCATGCGGACCAGCACTACCTGGCCGCCAATCATTTCCTGACATGCTCCGCGGCACCGATCACCGACCATCGGGGCAATGTCATCGGCGTACTGGACGTGTCCAGCGACCAGCGCAGTTTTCACAAGCATACGATGGCCCTCGTGCGCATGTCGGCACTGATGATCGAAAATCAGCTCTTTTCCGCCACCTTTGAAGACGCCATCACCGTGCACTTCCACGCGCGCCCCGAATTCATCGGCACCTTAATGGAAGGCATCGCCTCGTTCACACCGGGTGGGCGGTTTTTATCGGCCAACAAGAATGGCTTGTTCCAGTTGGGCCTGTCATTTGCTGCGCTGCAATCGCACACGTTCAGCTCCCTGTTCGGCTTGCCCGTTTCCGCCCTGTACGACCATTACCGTACGGCCTCACCCGGTTTGCTGAACCTCTGCATGCACAGCGGCGTGCGCGTGTACGGGCGCGCGCAGTTGCGCCTGTCCAATAGCGTCTTCCAGCACGGCTTTACTACCAGCACCGATCACAGCGACATCAACGCCGTGCCGGCCCAGGTGCCCGCGCCGGCCAGCCATGCGGCCAATGCGGCGCGGCGCCTGTCCGGCTTGCGCTACCTGCGCACGGGCGATCCGCAGCTGGAACTGGTGATCGAAAAGGTCAACAAAGTATTGGGGCGCGATATTCCCATCCTCGTCATGGGCGAAACAGGGACTGGCAAGGAATTGCTGGCGCAAGCCATCCATAACGACTCGCCACGGGCCATGGGACCGTTTATTGCCGTCAACTGCGCATCCATCCCGGAAACCCTGATCGAATCCGAACTGTTCGGCTATGAAGACGGGGCATTCACGGGCGCACGCAAGAAAGGGGCCATCGGCAAGATACTGCAAGCCAATGGCGGCACCCTGTTCCTCGACGAAATCGGCGACATGCCGTTCGGCTTGCAGGCACGTCTGTTGCGTGTGTTGCAGGAACGCATGGTCACGCCGCTGGGCAGCAGCAAATCGATCACGGTCAATGTGGAACTCATTTGCGCCACGAATCACAACTTGCGCGAACGCATGGCCAAGGGACTGTTCCGCGAAGACTTGTATTACCGCCTCAATGGCCTGGTGGTCAAACTGCCGCCCCTGCGCGAGCGCACGGACCTCGACACGGTCGTGAAGAAAATCCTCGCGACGGAAGCACCTGACACGCGTTACACGGTGGCGCCCGACATCCTGCGCCTGTTCCACCAACATAAATGGCCAGGCAACTTCCGCCAACTGACCAATCTGTTGCGCACGGCCATCGTCATGGCGGGCGACGAGCATGAAATCTGTTTGCGCCACATGCCCGATGATTTCCTCGACGATATTGAGATGACGCAAGCGACTGCCGCCAGCGCCAGCACGGACCGCATGATCGCAGCCGGCGCCAACCTGGAAGAGATGGAGCAAAGCGTGATCCTCAAGTCGCTGGACGCCCACGGTGGCAACGTCTCGGCTACGGCGCGGGCCCTGGGCGTGTCGCGCAACACGATCTATCGCAAGGTGCCGCACCTGAAATAGCCTAGAGTAGACGGGGAAAGCCAGGCGACATCTTGCGCCCGCCCTGCTTGTCGATGGTCATCAGGTCGACCCCGTCCATCCGCGCGGCCATGGCATGCGCACGCGCGGCCCCCGTCACCATGAAGGTTGTCGACAAGCCATCGGCCAGCAAGCCCGTAGGCGCCAGCACGGTCACGCTGGCCAATTCGCCAGGCGAATCGCCTTTCGCAGGATCGAAGATGTGGTGATGCACGAAATCGGGCGTGAACGTGCATTCGTAATCGCCCGACGTGGCCACGCTGCGCCCCTCCACTTTCAAGGTGGCCGCCAGAATTTCCGCGTCGCGCGGGTCCTGGATGCCCAAAGTCCACGGGCGCCGCACGGCACGCTGCCCGCGCGCGACGAACTCGCCCGTGTCGAGCAGCGCGTGCCGCACGCCGCGTGCCTGCACGGCCGCCAGCGCCATGTCGGCCGCGTAACCTTGCGCCAGGCCATTCAAGGTCAGCGCCATGCCGGGCTGAAGAAAACGCACTTCCCGGCGATCCCACGCCAGTTGCCGCCAGCCTACCCGCGCCCGCGCCGCGTGGAGCAATGCTTCCGCCGGTAAACTTGCCTGGTCTGCCGCCGCGCGAAACAGCTGCCATAAAGGTTGCACGGTGATATCAAACGCCCCGTCGCTCCATTGCGACAAGGCTTGCGCCTGCGCCAGCACCGTCAGCAGATGGGCATTCGGCCGGGCCAGGCGGCCGTCACGGTTCAACTGAAAGACTTGGCTGGCAGGATTGTAAATGCTCATCAGGTGGTCGATATTCCTGGCCGCATGCAAAGCGTCCTCAATGGCCAGTTCGGCCTGGCGCTGATCGTGGTGCAACACGGTGACGGCGATCGTCGTGCCAAACGCCAGGGCGGCGCCTTGATAGAGGCGCACGCCGGACGCCGTGGCCGTGCCGCGCGCCATGCTGCCAGGCAAGATCACGCCCGCCATGCCGGCCACGCTGCCGATCGCTGCGGAAATAAAGGTTCTACGCTGCATTGCTGCTCTCCTTTGCCGTGGCCCGGACAATGGGAATGGTGCGGGCACGCTTGATTTCCAGCATCAAGGGTGCGCATTTTTCATCGCTGGCATAGATCACCACACAATCCATGCACTGGAAACATTCGCCATAATCGACTTTGCCGCTCGGCGCAATGGCATGATGCTCGCAACGGTGGCGGCAAGTCTGGCACGGCGTGCCGCATTCCTTGCGGCGCGGAATCCAGTTGAACAAGCGAAAGCGCCCCAGCAGCGCCAGCGCCGCACCAAACGGGCACAGGTAGCGGCAAAAGAATTTGTAGGAAACACTGCTGAGCAACAGCAAGCCCACGGCATATGCGACGAAGGGCCAGGCGCGCACGAAGTTCAGGGTAATGGCCGTCTTGAACGGTTCCAGCTCCACCAGCTTGTCCGTGATCTGGCTGGAAAACATGTTGCTGCCGAGTATGGCCGCCAGCAAGCCATACTTGATCCACTTCAAGCGATCGTCCAGACGCGGCTTGATCTTCCACTGCGGCAAGCTCAGCCACTGCCCCAGCTTGCCAGTGAATTCCTGCAGGGCGCCAAACGGGCACAGCCAGCCGCAAAACGTGCCGCGCCCCCAGATAAAAAAGTGAGCAACACGAACGCCCATACGATCACCGTCATCGGGTCGAACAGGAAAAAGCCCAGACTGCGCCCAGCCAGCAGTGCCTGGATCACCCCCGTGATGTTGACGATCGATAACTGCCCCTGGGCGTAATAACCGATGAAGGCGATGGTAAACAACAGAAACAGACGGCGGAACCACACGAATTGCCGGCCATTACGCACCAGGCGTTTCTGCCAGGCCAAGGCGCCGGCCAGCAGCGCCAGCCCGGCCATCAAGATCAACAGTTCAGCCTTGCGCCCCTTCCACGTACCGCGCCAGCCGGCATCGTCGCCTTGCGGCGCCGTATAGAACCCGGCCGGCAGGCGGTAGCTGAAATCCACGTTGCGCGCGATACGTTCCGGATACACGATACCCTTGCTGCGCGTAATCGGCATGGTGAACGCCAGCGGGCTGGCCGCATCGAGCCCCGCCTGGCTGATGACGCGGAAGACGGCGATATTGTCCGTCGGTAACGCCCCCATCAGACAAGCTCAATTCCAGGTCCAGGTCGCGCATGTCGATGGGCAAACCATCCTGCTTGAGCAACAGCCTGTCCGGCACGGTGCCGCGCACGAAATCGTCGCCCAGCACGCTGTAGCGCCCGCGCGACATGACGAGGATGGCGTGGTCGCCCTCGTCGAGGCGGTTGCGCAGCTTGTTCCAGCTGCGTTCCGTCAACAGGTTGCGTCCCACCGTGGGCACGGAAACATAGGCCAGGTACAGGTCGATGAACACGCCGTCCGGCTCGCGCTGCGCCTCGGCATCGAGTCCAGCACCATTGCTGCCTGCAAACAGGGTTTCGATGTCCTTGTTGCTCAGGCGTACATGCTGGATCAAGCCTTGCGCCAGCATCTGCGCCACGCTGAGTTTCTCGAACACCTCCATGCGGATGCGGGCGATCTGGTCCGGGTCGCGGCCTTGCGCGAATCCGAGCTTCTTGCGCGACACTTTCAAGGCGGACGCCAGCACGCTCTGGTTGATGATGCGCACGGAGGCCGTCGCCTTCGACACGCCGTCGATATCGGCGTGCGTGGCATCGGCTGCACGTTTCTTCCTGGCATCGATGGCGATATTTTGCTTGAGCGACAAGCCCTGGTACTGTTTGACGAACTGA
Source organism: Janthinobacterium sp. C22 (assembly GCF_057919405.1). Classification (NCBI taxonomy): domain Bacteria; kingdom Pseudomonadati; phylum Pseudomonadota; class Betaproteobacteria; order Burkholderiales; family Oxalobacteraceae; genus Janthinobacterium; species Janthinobacterium sp. C22. The sequence continues at coordinate 6,269,968 of NZ_CP193659.1, forward strand.
AACAATGGCGCTTCACCTAGGCCATCGAGAAACACGGGTTCGTGCTGCGACAGCACGGCCACGTCCAGAAAACTGCCCTGCGGATTGATGGCGATCAACAGGTTGACGGGAACGCCGGAAAAGCCGGGAATCGGCGCCAGGTCCACCGACTCAAACACATAACCGACCAGCTCAGTGGCCGTGGCGTTTTGCTTGAACAGGGGCCAGACGGGCAGCTCGGCTTCCTTCTCGCCGACGACGAGGGGCGCAGGGAAGCGCCGCGCCAGCTCGGCCTTGGTGAGCACGCCGGCCCACGCCTGTCCCAAGATAAACAGGAATAGCCAGCATCCGATGAACAACCGCATTATCCGCATGCATTGCACTCCGTGCGGCGCCGCAGCTTCCGGCGCCGCTTTCATTAATTAGAAGAAAATGATGCCGCCCAAGGACACGCCATTCATCTTCGCTTCGCCGCCCATAAAGCCTTTCGAGCGCGTCTGGCCCAGCTCGCCCACCAGGGTGATCGCGCTGTTGAGCGAGTAGTACGCGCCAAGGGTCAGGTTGGCGTTCGACTTCAAGCCACCCGTGCCGGCCGTGTTGTCGTCGTTCTTGCTGATGCCGTAGGACAAGCCCAGCTTCAGCTTGTCCGTCGTTTTATACGTGCCTTGCAGCAGCCAGTTCTTCGACTTGGTATCGCCCTGGTCCGCATCGGACAAGATACCGAGTCCCTTGCCGCCCTGGAAGTTGAACAGCACGCCAGCCGGGCCCATCTGGTACGAAGCGCCCATTTCCACGCCGCGCATGGTCAGGTCATCGACACCGGGTGTTTTCGAGGTGAATTTTTGCGATTTCACACCCAGCCAGGCTTTCAAGCCCTCCTGCGCATATGTCAGCTGCGCCTGCACTTGCGGACTGGACTTCGAAGAATAAGTCGAGCCTGCCACGATGGGCGTATCGGACACAGGGCTGACCAGCGCCACGTCGGCGCCAAAACCGCTGGACTTCGGCGTGCTGTACATGATCTGGCCATAGTTGCCCAGATAGGTATAGCCGGCGCCGATATGGCCCAGGGTCACCCGGCCCCGCTGCGTGGCCTGTACGGGCGCGCCCGAGCCCAACAATGTCATGTCGGACAGGATCGCATTCGCGCCGAAGATGCCGTAGTCGCGGCCCAGCTTGAAGGTGCCCATCTGCTCATTGCCAAACGTAAAAAAGGCCTGGCGCACGTCGACCACGCTGTTCTGGCTGATGGCGCTGTCGGTGGCCGTCGAGTTGTAGATGCCGATCAAGGCCTTCACGTCGTACTCGCCCAGGCGCGAGCTTGCCGAGGTGATCAAGCCGTTCGGCAACAAGCCGTTGCCGATGGTCGTGCGGTCCTTCTCTCCGCCGCAGCCGAGCGCCTGGCCGCCCAGCGCCAGCCCGCCCACCGCATCGCCCGAACACGATACTTGCGTGTAATAGGCGTTGACGATGCCGCCCACCGACACGGTCCAGTCGCCAGCCTTGATATCGACGGCTTGCGCCTGCCCTAGCGCTGCGATTGTCATGACACCCACGCTCCCCAGCTTGATCAATGTGTTCATTGCTTCTCCTCTTTCTTCTCTGTTTTTAGTGTGCACACCAATGATTGATGTACCTCAAGCTTTGGCAATAAGCATGCCCAGCACGGTTCACAGGGAAAAAGAGAAAAAGCGCATATAAGGTGTGCAGCGGCGGATCAATGGCCGCTGGCGTTGTTCCTTTTTTGACCGCCGGCACATTGATCGAGCGCCGGCGTAAACAAAAAACTGACGGCCTGGGCCGTCAGCAAAAGAAAACGCCCGGCGGACAGGGAGACACCCATCCGTGTGGCCCGGGCGCTTCGCCCCGTTACTTCGACGCCAGCTTGAAGACCCACACGGAACCGCCTTGTTCCAGGAAGTTGACCTTCTTCGCCACTTCGCCGCCCCACAGCGGCACGGCGCCGCCCCAGCCGGAAACGACGGCCACGTATTGCGTGTCGCCATCCTGCCAGGTGACGGGTGGCGCCACGACGCCGGAGCCCGTCTGGAATTTCCACAGCTCCTTGCCCGTCTTCGCGTCGACGGCTTTCAGGAAGCCTTCCGGCGTGCCGTAGAACACCAGGTTGCCTGCCGTACTCATCACCCCGCCCCACAGCGGCGCGTTGTTCTTGATTTCCCAGACGATCTTGCCCGTCTTCGGATCGACGGCGCGCATGGCGCCGATGTAGTCGTCAAACAGAGGCTTGATGGTGAAACCGGCACCGAGGAAGGCGCCGCCCTTCTTGTAGCTGATCGGCTCGTTCCAGATATCCATGCCCCATTCATTCGCCGGCACGTAGAACAGCTTGGTTTGCGGCGAGTAGGCCATCGGCATCTGGTTTTTTGCCCCGAGGAAAGCGGGCGCGGCAAACACGGTCGTGCCCTTCTTGCCTTCTTCTCCCTTGGTCGGGTCGCCAGGGCGGCCGGCGGGAATGAAGTTCGGCCGGCCCGTCTTCAGGTCGATGCTGCTGGCCCAGGTGATTTTCTTGACGAACGGAAAGGCGTTCTGCAGCTTGCCGTTGGCCGCATCGATGACGTAGAAGAAACCGTTGCGGTCGGCCTTGCCGCCGTAGCGCTTGCCATCCATGTCGAAGGTGACGAACTCGTTGGCGCCGTCGAAATCCCAGGCGTCATTCGGCGTGTTCTGATACGCCCACTTGATCTGCCCCGTTTTCACGTCGAGCGCCACGGTGGACGACGAATACAGATTGTCGCCGGGACGCAAGTGGCTGTTCCATGGCGCCGGGTTGCCGGTGCCAAAGTAAGCGAGCTTGGTCTGCGGATCGTAAGTGCCGCCCATCCACGTCGAGGCGCCGCCCGTTTTCCACAGGTCGCCCGGCCAGGTCTTGTTCACGGTGCCGGACACACCGTTATCGATGGCCTTGCCATCCTTGTCGTAACGGTGGCCCATATGGCCTTCCACCGTGGGACGGCTCCACACGAGGTCGCCCGTCATCGGGTTGCGCGCCTCGACCCGGCCGACGATGCCGAATTCCCCGCCCGACACGCCCGTCAGCAGCAAGCCTTCGGCGATCAGCGGCGCCGCCGTCATCGAGTAGCCGGCCGCATAGTCGTCGACCTTTTCCTTCCAGACGATCTTGCCCGTGTTCTGGTCCAGCGCCACCAGGTAGGCGTCGAGCGTGCCGAAAATCACCAGGTTGCCGTACAGCGCGGCGCCGCGGTTGACCACGTCGCAGCAGGGCATGATGCCGTCCGGCAAGCGATGCTCATATTTCCACAGTTTGGCGCCCGTTTTCAGGTCAACGGCAAAGATACGCGAATACGATGCCGTGACGAACATCTTGCCGTTGTGAATCAAGGGCTGCGATTCCTGGCCCCGCTGTTTTTCGCCGCCGAACGAGAACGACCAGGCCGGCACCAGCCTGGCCACGGTCTTGTCATTGATTTGCGTCAATGGCGAATAGCGCTGCCCTTGCGTGCCCATGCCGAACGACAGCACGCTGGACGGATTCTTCGCCGTGCTGTCGAGCATGGCGGTGGTGACATTGCCCACGTCGGCCGCCTGGACCAGCGATGCCAAACCCAAACCGATGAGTATCCCCATGATGTTTTTCTGCACAATCATCTCCCTCTGTTTTATTAGTATGTGTGTGTATCAAGTCTTGCGGTGTTCATGCGGCTGGGCATGCAACAAGGCGCACTCTTCATCGGTGAACAGGCGTGAGCGCGTCAAGAAGCGCTTGCCCGTACCGTTGTCGAGTGAAAACATGCCGCCATTGCCATCGACCACATCGATAATCAACTGGGTATGCTCCCAGTACTCGAATTGCTCGAGTCCCATGTAGAACGGTGTGCCATTCAAATTGCCGAGATAGATGTCGGTATCGCTGACATCGAATTCGCCCAGCGCATAGCACATGGGCGCACTGCCGTCGCAGCAGCCGCCGGACTGGAAAAACATCAGCGGGCCGTGACGCTGGCGCAACTTGTCCATCATTTCCAGCGCCGCATCGGTGGCGACCACCCTGGCAATTGCTGCACTCATGGCATCCCTTTCTGCGCGCCGCGCCTGGTTGAACAGGCGCGGCGCCTGTTGCCGGTTTAGAAGAAGCCCAGCGCTTTCGGGCTATAGCTCACCAGCAAGTTCTTCGTTTGCTGGTAGTGGTCGAGCATCATCTTGTGGTTTTCGCGGCCGATGCCCGATTGCTTGTAGCCGCCGAACGCGGCGTGGGCCGGATACAGGTGGTAGCAATTGGTCCACACGCGGCCCGCCTGGATGGCGCGGCCCATGCGGAAGGCGCGCGAACCGTCACGCGTCCACAGGCCGGCGCCCAGGCCGTACAAGGTGTCGTTGGCAATCGCCAGCGCGTCGGCCTCGTCCTTGAAGGTCGTCACGGAGACGACCGGTCCGAAAATTTCTTCCTGGAAGATGCGCATCTTGTTGTTGCCCTTGAACACGGTCGGACGCACGTAGTAGCCGCCTTCCAGGTCGCCCGCCTGCGTGTTGCGCTCGCCGCCGGCCAGCACTTCGGCGCCTTCCTGGCGGCCGATGTCGAGGTAGGACAGGATTTTTTCCAGCTGCTCCTGCGACGCCTGCGCACCGATCATGGTGGACGAGTCGAGCGGATTGCCCTGCTTGATGGCGGCCACGCGCTTCAAGGCCCGTTCGATGAATTTCTCGTAGATCGATTCCTGGATCAGCACGCGCGATGGGCAGGTGCACACTTCGCCTTGATTCAGCGCAAACATCGCAAAGCCTTCCAGGCACTTGTCGAAATACTCGTCGTCCGCATCCATCACGTCTTCAAAGAAGATATTCGGCGATTTGCCGCCCAGCTCCAGGGTGACGGGAATCAGGTTTTGCGCCGCGTAGCCCATGATCAGGCGGCCCGTGCCCGTTTCACCCGTAAAGGCAATCTTGGCGATGCGCTTGCTCGACGCCAGCGGCTTGCCCGCTTCCAGGCCGAAACCGTTGATGATGTTCAATACGCCCGGCGGCAGCAGGTCGCCGATCAGCTCGATCAACACCATGATGGAAGCGGGGGTTTGCTCGGCCGGTTTCAGGACGACGCAATTGCCGGCGGCCAGGGCTGGCGCTAGTTTCCACACAGCCATCAGAATCGGGAAATTCCACGGAATGATCTGGCCCACGACGCCCAGCGGCTCATGGTAGTGATAGGCATAGGTTTCCGCGTCGATTTGCGCGACGGAACCTTCCTGCGCGCGGATGCAGCCGGCGAAGTAGCGGAAATGGTCGATGGCCAGCGGAATGTCGGCATTCATCGTTTCACGGATCGGCTTGCCGTTGTCGATGGTTTCCGCCGTGGCGATCAGGCTCAGGTTCTGTTCGATGCGGTCGGCGATGCGGTTCAGGATATTGGCGCGCTCGGCAGGCGAAGTCTTGCCCCAGGCCTCCTTGGCGGCATGGGCGGCATCCAGCGCCAGCTCGACGTCTTCCGTCGTGGAACGGGCGATTTCGCAAAACGGCAAGCCGGTGATCGGCGTAATGTTGGGAAAGTATTCACCTTTTACTGGTGCAACGAATTTGCCGCCGATGTAATTGTCATAGCGTTGTTTGAAGGGATTGGCTACGCCCAGTTTGCTGATGTCTGCGAGATTCATGTCGTCCTCTATCGGGTTAATTAGAATGGAGTTACTTAATTAAAATCAAACGTCCTGGTACAGATGGGGTGAGTACACGCAGTCTTCCGCAAATGCCGTGCCAGCTCGCCATCCCCCTACCCAACTTAGCGGGTTTTACCTCTGTTGCAAGGACCTGGTGGCGATATCGGCGGGTTCAATTGCTGCCGTAGCGCGCCATCGCCGCTGCACAATGGAACAGGTGTACCAGACTGGAACACCTGTTCCTGTACCGCTACCGAATCACCACGCCCCATGGCAATTCGCCGACGGCGATATCGGCCACCTTGCGCGCGCTGGCCGTATCGATGACGGAAATGCTGTTCGAACGGCCGTTGGCCACGTACAGCTTGGCCCCGTCGGGCGTGATGGCCATGTTCCACGGGCGCTTGCCAACGGGAATGGTGGCCGTCACCTGCTTGCTGGCCGTATCGATCACCATCACCGTGCCGTCCGTGCCGTTCGAGACATACACTTGCCTGCCGCCGGGATGGACGACGATGCCGTTGGCATTCTTGCCGGCTGGAATGGTGGCAATCGCCTGGCGCGCCGCCATGTCGATCACATACACGGCATTGACCAGTTCGCACGCCACGTAGGCGCGGCCCGAGTCGGGACTGAAACCGATGCCGCGCGGACGCAGGCCCACGGCGACGGACGCCACCTGGCGGCGTTGCGCCACATCGATGACATCGACTTGCTCGGCCTCTTCCGCGCTGACCAGCAGCCAGCGCCCATCGGGGCTGAACACGGCATGTTCCGGGTTGCGTCCCTGCACCTTGATATCGGCGAGCAAGGCGCCCGTCTGGCCATCGAGCAAGGCCACGCTATTGTTTTCCTCGACGGCCACGGCCACGTAATGACCGTCCCGGGAAGCGCTGACGCCTTCGGGCGACTTGCCCAGCGTCACCGTGCGCACGGGCGCGCCGGTCACGTTATCGATCAGCAGCAAGGCGCTGCTGGCCGCGTCCGTGACAAACAATTGCCGTCCGGTGGGATCGGCGGCGATGCCGCGCGGACGCTTGCCTGCGGCGATCTGGCGCACCACCTGGTCGGTCGCCGTGTCGATCACGCTCACGGTGCCCGACTTTTCATTGGGGACATAGGCAAAAGGAGCGGCCTGGAGGGCCGTGCTGAAGAGCGCAGGCAGCAGCCAGCACATCTGGCGCAAGCGCGGGAAGAAGTTGGGCATAATCACCTTTTCAATAGCAAAACACAGGAAAAGCGCGCGGTAGCGGCGCATCTGATAATTGCTGCATGCAAACGCCGTGCCACTGACACGCGTATAATTTCCGCCCACCAATGGAGACATGGCAGGCATATTGCTTGATACAACTAGGCAGACCTGTGCCGCGCACGCGCTCAAGCAGGCTTTTATTCACATTGGAGAATCCGCATGCAGCATCGTTTCCGCCTGAACACCATCGCCAGCCTGTTTGTCGCCGGCAGCGCCACCCTCGCCCCCCACGTCTTTGCAGCCGAGCCTGCTGGCTTGGCCGCCGGGCAACTCATGGAGACGGTGGTCATCAGCGGCAGCCGCATCGCCCATCCCAGCCAGGAAGTGCCGGCCTCGATCGACGTCGTCGACAGCGCCCGCATCCAGGAGGGCCAGATCCGCGTCAATGCCTCGGAAGCGTTGGCCGCCGTGCCGGGCCTGGTCGTGCAAAACCGCCAGAACTACGCGCAAGACTTGCAGATCTCGTCGCGCGGCTTCGGCGCCCGCTCGGCCTTCGGCGTGCGCGGCGTCAAGCTGATCAGCGATGGCATTCCCGCCAGCATGCCCGATGGGCAAGGCCAGGCCGCCACCTTCAATCTCGATACGGCCGAGCGCATCGAAGTGCTGCGCGGGCCGTTTTCCGCCATCTACGGCAACCATTCGGGCGGCGTGATCCAGTTGTTTTCCAAGGATGGGCAAAATCCCCCTCCGTCGAACTGAACGTGACGGGCGGCAGCTTCGGCACCAGCAAGGTGGACCTGTCGGCGCAGGGCCAGGCAGGCGGCATCGGCTACGTGCTCGACGGTTCGCGCTTCCGCACGGACGGCTTCCGCGACCACAGTGCCGCCACGCGCGAACAGGCGTTCGGCAAGATCACGGTCAAGCCGAATGCGGACAGCAAGCTGACCATCGTCGCCAACAGCCTGCACCAAGGCAACACGCAAGATCCGCTGGGCGCCACCTGGGCCACGTTTTCCCGCGATCCGCGCGCCGGCGAAATCGACACCACCGATACGCAAAACCCGAAACGCACCCTGGCCGAACGCTACAACACGCGCAAGAGCATCGACCACCAGCAAATCGGCGCCACCTACGAGCAGTCGTTTGGCGAAGACCGCCTGCACGTGACGGCCTACGGCGGCAACCGCGACGTGATCCAGTACCAGGCATTCACCAAGGGTTTCCAGGCGCCCGCCAGCCATTCGGGCGGCGTGGTCGACTTCCAGCGCCAGTTCTATGGCATCGACACCAATTGGCTGCACGTCAGCCAGTTGGCCGGCGGCAAGCTGAGCACCACCATCGGCATCGACTATGGCCGCTCCAGCGATGACCGCACCGGTTATGAAAATTACATCGGCAACACGTTTGGCGTGAAGGGCAAGCTGCGCCGCGACGAGCAGGATGTCGTCTCCAGCCTCGATCCGTATATCCAGGCGGAATGGCAGAGCGGGCCATGGATGCTCAGCGCAGGTTTGCGCTACAGCAAGATGAAAGTGTCGGTCAACGACCATTTCCTCGGCAATGGCGACGACAGCGGCAGCCTGGAATTCAGCCACACGACGCCTGTGCTGGGCCTGCTGTATAAACTGACGCCCAACGTCAACGTGTATGCCAGCGCCGCGCGCGGTTTCGAAGCACCCACCCTGAACGAACTGTTTTACTCGGGCACGGGCGGCGGCTTCAATTACCAGCTGAAACCGGCCACCAGCACCAACCTGGAAGCGGGTATCAAGGCCAGGATCGCCAACAACACGCACGTGAACGCGGCCGTGTTCCAGATCAAGACCAACGATGAACTGGTGGTCGACAGTTCCAGCGGCGGGCGCACCAGCTACCGCAATGCAGGCAAGACCTTGCGCCAGGGCATGGAAGTATCGCTCGACTCCAGCTTGCCATATGGTTTCACGACAAAAGTGGCCCTGACCAGCCTGCACGCCGTGTATGACCAGGCGTTTGGCAGCGTGCGCGAAGGCAGCCGCTTGCCGGGCGTGCCCAGTGCCAACCTGTTCGCGGAACTGGCCTGGAAAGATACGCTGGACCGTTTCGGCGCGGCAGTGGAAAGCGTGGCCAGCAACCAGGTCTACGCGGAAGACAGCAACAGCGAAAAACCGGCGCCCGGCTACACGGTGTTCAATGCCCGCTTCAACGCCAAACAAAACGTAGGGAATTGGCGCTTCAAAGAGTTTGCCCGCCTGAACAATCTTTTCGACAAAACCTACGTGGGCTCCGTCATCGTCGGCGACAGCAACAAGCGCTACTATGAGGCGGCGCCGGGCCGTAACTGGTTGTTGGGTGTGAGCGCCCAATACTCCTTTTAAGAACACCTGAGAAAAAGTCCATGGCGGCGTTGCATTGCCTTGTCGTACTATTCGTACTGCCTGCGGCAATGCGCCTTGCCCTGAACATTTTTCAGGCGTTCTCATGAAAAAGCCCGCGCCTCTTCCGAAGCGCGGGCTTTTACCATTCAGCATAGTCTGCTACGGCCGCGCTTCCTTCACGCCATACTTCTCAAAGATGGCTTTCAATTCGCCGCTGGCCGCCATCTCGTTCATGGCCGCCTGCAGTAACTTGGCTACATCGAGCTGTTGCTTGCTGACGGCCAGGCCCACGGCCCAGCCGGCACGCGGCAAGCGGGCGAACGCCACTTCGCTCAAGGGGAAAGCGGGATCGCTTTTGAGCACCGACTCGATTTCCGAACGGTTGGCCAGCACGGCGTCGAGCTTGCCTGCTTGCAATTGCTGCAAGGCTTCGGCGGCGGTATCGAAGATGCGCACATCGTCGCGGTACTTGCCATTGTCTTCCCCGAGCATCAGCATGGCCGCGATCGACACCTTTTCCACGCCGATGCGCTTGCCAGCCAGCGAGGCGACACCATCGAATTGCGGCACGGCTTGCGCGCTGCGCGCCAGGCGCACGGTTTCCACGTAGTACGGCGCGAAGATCTCGACCTTGTCGTTATCCGCCATCAACTTCTTGTCGACCGGCACGTGCAGCATCACGTCGGCAGGGCCATAGCCGAGGTAATGCCCCTTCCACACCATATTGCGCAAATCATCGTTGAGGTTTTCGCCGGCGGGAAATGGCAGCAAGCTCAGTTTCAAACCCAGCTTTTTCGCCAGCGCTTCGGCAATGTCGATATCGATACCCACGCCCTTGTCGGAAAACGGCGCGAACTCGTTATAGACAGCCACTTTCAGGCTGCCCGACTGCTGTACTTTCTGCCAGTCGGCACGCGCCGGCGCGGCGGCGCACAGCGCCAGGCAAGCGAGCGACAGCATTGCGCGCGTGCCCCGGAATTGAAATGAACGCATGGGACTCCTTCGTGATCAATTCGGCTTAATTGGACTCGCGGCGGGTTTCCAGATAGGTCTTGATGGCCCACATGGCTTCCTGGTTGAACACGCCTTCGAACGGCGGCATGTACACGGCGCCATTGCGCACTTTACCGTGGCGGATGGTGGTGAGATAGTAATTGTCCGTTTCCTTATAGCAAGCCTGTTTCTTTGTCTCATTCTTGATACCGAAGCAGTCGCGGTCCAGCTGGCGCAAGTCCGGTGCGATGCCGCCCGAGATGGCTTCGATGCCGTGGCAGCGCGCGCAATTCTGGTTGTAGGCCGACGTGCCCACTGTCAGGGCCAGCTTGTTGCCCCGATACGGGTTTTGCTCGAGCCACTTGTCGCCCACCTTGGGCAAGCCCGTGGTGTCGACGCCTTGCGGCGTGACATTGCCATGCGCATAGGCATGCGGCAAGGTCAGCAGGGAAGTAAGGGCAACGGCGCCGGCGGCGGCCACGCCGAGCAGGGTACGGATGGAATAGGTCATGCTGGTCTCCTTGGTTTTTTTAGTCAATATCTCAAGAAGAGCAAATGCCATGCCATGCGTACATACCCCTGATCCGGCTGCCCATGTATCAATTTGGAACAGCTGCAACAGGTATTTGTGTCACCGCGTACGTCAGGCGGCGGCCACCGTGCAGATGCTGGCCCGCGCCTGCTGCTCGAAAGTAATACGCACGGGTAAAAATCTGGCAATCACTTCCGCATTCGTCAGCGCATGCTGCGACACCTTGTTGCAGCTGAAAGTACCTCCACCGGCCAGCGCCATGGGCAGCAAGAGCTGGTCGGCCAGGTGCTCGCCCACGGCCGCGTCCGTCTTGAGATAAGCGCGCACCTCGTTCAACAGGCGCTTGGCCACGGATTCGGCCAGCAAGGACTTTTCGCCGAACGACGTAAATACTTCCGTGACGTGTTCATGCTCCAATGTCAGCAACAGGACGTTGCCCGGGCCCTGCTCCGCCGGCAAGCCGACGAGGCGCAGCTGCTTGCCGCTCCAGCCCATGCCGTCGGCGACGCGCTCGAGCTCGCGCTGCGCCACGTTCACATGCACGCCGGCCACCACGCTTTCCGCATACCCGGTCTTCCGCTCGCCGCGCTGCAGCAGTGAAATGGGCCGCAAGCGCTGGCACGGTTGCACCGCGGCAATCACTTCGCCGCCGCCCGCGGGATGAAAGCCATAGCGCTGCTGCGTAATCTCTACCTCGGCGCCCATCTGTTCCAGGATGCGGCCATACGCGCGCTGCAGGAAATGCACGGGCGGCGCCATGGCATTGTGCGTGCCGCCGCTGATGCGCACGGTGGACGGCCCATCCGCATGCAACAGGGCCGGCAGCAGGGTTTGCAGTACCAGGGTGCAACTGCCGGCACTGCCGATGGCAAAGCGGTAATCGCCGCCGCGTATGGCGCCAGGCACGAATTCCAGGCTGGCTGCGCGCAGCGCCACCGGCGTCGTGCGCGCCCCGCAAATGGCGGCCGCCGCTTGCACGGCCAGCAAATGCTGGCGCAGCAAGCCGGGCTTGTCCCGTCCCGCGCGAATGTTAATCAGCCGGAACGGCTGCCCCGTAATCATCGACAGGCTCAGCGCCGAGCGCAAAATCTGTCCACCGCCTTCACCTTGCGCTCCATCAATTTCTATCATCTCTACTTTCTCTCTGTTAACCTTTGACGCAAACGACCTGCTTCAGGATATGCACCACGTCAACCAGCTCGCGCTGCGCCAGCATCACCGCATCGATATCCTTGTAAGCCATCGGAATTTCATCGATCACGTTCTCATCCTTGCGGCATTCCACGCCTTGCGTGGCGCGGATCTGGTCGGCCAGGTTGAAGCGCCGCTTCGCTTCCGTGCGGCTCATCGTGCGTCCCGCACCGTGGCTGCAGCTATGGAAACTGTCCGCATTACCCTTGCCGCGCACGATAAAACTCTTCGCGCCCATGGAACCGGGAATGATCCCCAGTTCGCCGGCGCGGGCCGAGACGGCGCCCTTGCGCGTGACCAGCACGTCCTTGCCGAAGTGGTGCTCCTTCTGCACATAGTTATGGTGGCAGTTGACGGCTTCCACGTGCGTCTGGAACGGTTTATGGATGACGGTGCGCACGGCCGTGATCAGGTTTTGCATCATCACTTCGCGGTTGTTGCGCGCGAAACGCTGGGCCCAGCCCACCGCTTCCACGTAATCGTCGTAATGCTGCGTGCCTTCGGCCAGATAGGCCAGGTCCTGGTCGGGCAGGTTGATGAAGTGGGTACGCATATCCTGCTTGGCCAGTTCGATGAAATGCGTGCCGATGGCATTGCCCACGCCGCGCGAACCGGAATGCAGCATGAACCATACAGAGCCCTGTTCATCGAGACAGACTTCGACGAAGTGATTACCGCTACCCAAAGTTCCCAGGTGACGATAATTGTTCGTGTTTTTCAGCTTGGGCGTTTTCAGGCAGATCGCATCGAATTCATCCTTCAGCTGCAGCCAAGCGGCGTCGACCACCGAGGGCGGCGTATGCCAGGAACCTTCGTCGCGGCCGCGGTGACCGCGCGTCTTCGGCGACATCCCGTGCGGAATGGCGCGCTCGATGGCGCTGCGCAGCGGTCCCAGGTTATCGGGCAGATCATTCGCCGTCAGCGTGGTTTTCGCCGCCATCATGCCGCAACCGATATCCACGCCCACGGCCGCCGGAATCACCGCGCCCAGGGTAGGGATCACGCTGCCGATGGTCGACCCTTTACCCAGGTGGACATCGGGCATGACGGCGATGTGCTTGTAGATGAACGGCAGGGTCGCCGTGTTGCGCAATTGTTTTTTGGCCGCTTCTTCGACAGGCACGCCACGCGTCCACATCTTCACTGGACGGCTGCCTTCGGTATGCAGAACTTCGTATTCTTCGTTTTTCATCGCTATGCTCTTCTTCTATTGTATAGGGGGTGATGACAAGGATTGGTGAAACATTGCCGACGCATCGGCTCTGGATGTAGTTCCACCGGCATTCATCAGTACGACAACCCGACAAGGGGGACAGGATTTTCTGCCAGGCGCACTGCGGCTGGCAGGCCGGTTTGACGCGGCTGATCGATGTAATCCTGTCGGCATTCGGGGTACTGCGGCGCATGACAAGCTTGGACAGGACGTCTCTCATGTAGTCTTGTCCGCATTCATGCGCTTTACTTCAACAACTTGGTGCCGCGATATCGATGGCGGCGATTTCTCCCACCCAGTGGACCGGGTCCAGCTGTCCCGCGGCAAAGGCGGCGATGATCCTGAATACGTCGTCGGAAAAACCGCCGATATTCAGGATATCCTCGCGCTCCATCGCCTGGGTCGTGGCGTGCGGCGAAATATCGATGCATACCAGCTTTGCCTGCGGATTACGCTGCTTGAAGACATTCCACTGCCCCATCGTCGCCGTGGCGCCGCTGCGCTTCGCGTCGATCCACGATTCGTTATCGGACACATAGATCACCAGGTCGGCCAGCTCCTTCCTGCCATTCATGCGCAGCAGGGGCGCGCTGCAATTGGTGCCGCCACCGCCGATGGCCGCCAGCCTGGCCGCATTCGCCATCACGCTGTCATCGGCGCCAAGTGCGCACTGCACCACGTTGTGCTCGAACGGCAGCACCACGGCGTCCGGATTCTTGCGCAGCATGGCTGCCGCCACCAGGGCAGCCACGTCGATGCAGCGCACGTTCGAGGTGGCGCTGCCGCGAAAACCGCTGACGGGCGAGGCCATCGAGCCGGAAACGTCGGGACACACCACCACCTTGCCGGCAATCCGCGGCACGTTCGCCAGCGATTTTTCCAGCGCCTGTTCCAGCGCATCGCGCACGACGGCCGGCACGTTCTCGCCGGCCGCCATGTACGCCGACATCAGCTGGTAGGGAAACACGCGCGAGCTGGCGATCGCCTCGGGATCGCGCAGCTTGGCGGCGATCAGTTCCGGCATGCCGGCTAAGTCGTACACGCCATGGCGGGCAAAGGTATTCAGATTCATGCGCACCATCTGCCAGCCGCCCTGGCGCGCGATCTGCGCCCAGCTTTCCGCGTTCAGGGGCAACGCCGTCAGCATCTGGAACGGCACTGCCGGTATCGGCTGCGCAGGATCGGCCTTGTATGCCTCGAACGCGGCCAGTGCCGGCGGCAAGGCATCGCGTTGGTATTCCTTGCCGATCAGCCAGGCAAAGAATGCCTCCCGCCACGCTGCCTGCGGTTTCGGGTGCACCATCTTCACCACGTCGGCCAGCGACGGCGCATTGCCCACGGCAGCGGCCAGCAAGGCCTGCTCGGATGCGTTGTTCAACCAGGCTTGCACCAGCTTTTTCGGACGCGATCCCAGCGACTTGCGGCCCACGGCGCCCGAACGCATGATCTGCACGAAGTTGCGCAGCATCTTGCCGTTGTTAATCACGCGCTGGAAGGCCTGCGTCAATTCTGCAGCGCCCTGCCCCGCCAGCACGGCCACCAGCAAGGCCGGCATGTCTTTCATATAGCCCCGCTCGCGGCAGTACACGGCCGTTTGCGCGATGAAGGCTGGTTCGACGGCCTTGCACAGTTCCAGTACCATCGCCAGCTGCGCTTCGGCGCTGGCATAGAACGTCGTGTTCAGGCAGCCGGTGGCCGCGTATTGCGCCAGCTGATGCCGGGGCGTCAGCGCATAGGCCGGCGCGCCTTCGGCATTGCGTGCCAGTGCCGATGGCAAGGCCGCGGTCTGTTGTGCGCTCTGGAATAAGTGGGCGTTGGCCATTTTTCGTTCCTCTCTGCTCTCTACGTTTATCTCGTTGGTATCTCCTCTATTGCAAACGCCGTGCCAGCTTTCAATATTTCCTCAAACATTTCCATAAACCATTGATTTCATTAAATAATATTTTCACGTAAGCTGTGCGTTGAAAATATCCCTGCCACGGTGATTTGGAATACAATTATCTTTTAAGATAAATATTTATCCCAACCATGCAAGCAAAACGTACCGTCGTCATCGGTTTTCTCGGCACACAGCTCGACAATGGCAGAGGAGCGGCGCGCTGGGAAAAGTGGCGCCCCAGCGTCGCCCTGACCCAGCACGAAGACAAGATCATCGACCGCTTTGAGCTGCTGTACGCCGGCGAGCAGTTTGCCAGCCTGGTGCGCCAGGTATCGCAGGACATCGCCAGCGTCTCGCCTGAAACAAGGCTGGTCGCCCATGAACTACCCATCAGCGATGCCTGGGATTTTGAGGACGTGTACGGCGCGCTCTACGATTTTGCCAACAGCTACGCCTTCGATCCGGACAAGGAGGAGTACTGGATCCACATCACCACTGGCAGCCACGTGGCGCAAATCTGCATGTTCCTGATGACGGAAGCCCGCTATTTCCCGGGCCGCCTCGTGCAGACGTCGCCGCCAAAACGGCAGGCCGCCGGCAATCCGGGCAACTACACG
Source organism: Janthinobacterium sp. C22 (assembly GCF_057919405.1). Classification (NCBI taxonomy): domain Bacteria; kingdom Pseudomonadati; phylum Pseudomonadota; class Betaproteobacteria; order Burkholderiales; family Oxalobacteraceae; genus Janthinobacterium; species Janthinobacterium sp. C22. The sequence goes on from NZ_CP193659.1 coordinate 6,285,548, forward strand.
CTGATCGACCTCGATCTGTCGCGCTACGACCAGATCGCCCAGCGCTTTACGCGCGAGCAGGCCGAGGGCGTGGCCTTCCTGAAGTCCGGCATCGCCACGCGCAATGCGAAGTTCAACAGCATGATCGAGGAAATCGAACGCGTCGCCATCAAGTCGCGCGCACCCATGCTGCTGATGGGACCTACCGGTGCCGGCAAGTCCTTTCTTGCGCGCCGCATCTATGAACTGAAAAAATCGCGTCACCAGATCGACGGAAAATTCATCGACCTCAATTGCGCCACCCTGCACGGCGATGGCGCAGCCTCTACCTTGTTCGGTCATATCAAGGGGGCATTCACGGGCGCCGGTGCGGACCGGCCAGGCTTGCTGCGCAGCGCACACAAGGGCTTGCTGTTTCTCGATGAAATCGGCGAACTGGGACTCGATGAACAGGCGATGCTGCTGAAAGCCATCGAAGAAAAACGCTTCTTTCCTGTTGGCGCCGATACGGAAGTGCAAAGCGACTTCCAGCTGATCGCCGGCACCAACCGCGATCTGGGAAAAGAAGTGGCCGCCGGCCGCTTCCGCGAAGACCTGTATGCACGCATCAACCTGTGGACGTACGAATTACCGGGTCTGGCGCAGCGGCCGGAAGACATCGAACCGAACCTCGACTACCTGCTGGCGCAGTACGGTGCGGAGACGGGCGAAAGAGTGCGCTTCAACAAGGAGGCACGCGAGCGCTTCTTGCGCTTCGCCAGCTCGCCATCGGCCCGCTGGAGTGGCAATTTCCGCGATTTGTCCGCTGCTGTCACCCGCCTGGCCACCTTGTCGGAAGCAGGCCGCATCACGGACAAAGTCGTCGACGATGAAGTCGCACGCCTGAAGCGCCTGTGGCAGCATTCTGATGGTCCGTCGACAGACAACGTGGATCTAGCAGACATCATGGGAGCGGAAGCGGTCGCGCAACTCGACCTGTTCGATGCGCTGCAGCTGCAGGCCGTGATCAAAGTCTGCCGGCAGTCGAACAATATGTCCGATGCGGGCCGCAAGCTGTATGCCGTATCGCGTGATGCGAAAGCCAAGCCGAATGATGCCGACAGGCTGAAAAAATATCTGACGAAATTTGGCGTGAACTGGGAAGACGTGAGCAGATAGAACCTGCAGCACGCATCCGGGTAAGTTGGCGATGACACCTTGGCGTTGGCGCTATCGAGGGTCTGACCGTCCGTCTGCGCAGGTCGGCGTAGGTCGGCTTAGCGCAGCGTAAGCCGACAAGCACCGACACAAAACCGCCAGACGAAAAAAACCCGACCATGGCTGATCGGGTTTTTCTTTAGGTGAAACAGCCGGGGGCTGTTTCACCAAATAACAAGCCTGACGATAACCTACTTTCACACTGGTTGCAGCACTATCATCGGCGCAAAGTTGTTTCACGGTCCTGTTCGGGATGGGAAGGGGTGGGACCAACTTGCTATGGTCATCAGGCATAACTTGTACCGGCATTTGTCCTCAGTGGAGCGACAAAGCCTGAATCTGGAAGAAGCAAAGATTGGGGTAATGAATTGGTGTATCAACACACACGCAACGTTGTACCGTCTTATCCTCTGTACCTGCTAAGGTTATAGGGACAAGCCGTACGGGCAATTAGTACTGGTTAGCTTAATGCATTACTGCACTTCCACACCCAGCCTATCAACGTCCTGGTCTCGAACGACCCTTCAAAGAGCTCAAGGCTCTGGGAAATCTCATCTCAAGGCAAGTTTCCCGCTTAGATGCTTTCAGCGGTTATCTCTTCCGAACTTAGCTACCCGGCAATGCCACTGGCGTGACAACCGGTACACCAGAGGTTCGTCCACTCCGGTCCTCTCGTACTAGGAGCAGCCCCCTTCAAATTTCCAACGCCCACGGCAGATAGGGACCAAACTGTCTCACGACGTTTTAAACCCAGCTCACGTACCACTTTAAATGGCGAACAGCCATACCCTTGGGACCGGCTACAGCCCCAGGATGTGATGAGCCGACATCGAGGTGCCAAACTCCCCGTCGATATGAACTCTTGGGAGGAATCAGCCTGTTATCCCCAGAGTACCTTTTATCCGTTGAGCGATGGCCCTTCCATACAGAACCACCGGATCACTATGTCCTACTTTCGTACCTGCTCGACTTGTCAGTCTCGCAGTTAAGCACGCTTATGCCATTGCACTATCAACACGATGTCCGACCGTATCTAGCGTACCTTCGAACTCCTCCGTTACACTTTAGGAGGAGACCGCCCCAGTCAAACTGCCTACCATGCACTGTCCCCGATCCGGATAACGGACCAAGGTTAGAACCTCAAACAAACCAGGGTGGTATTTCAAGGTTGGCTCCACGAGAACTAGCGTCCCCGCTTCAAAGCCTCCCACCTATCCTACACAGATTGGTTCAAAGTCCAATGCAAAGCTACAGTAAAGGTTCATGGGGTCTTTCCGTCTAGCCGCGGGTAGATTGCATCATCACAAACATTTCAACTTCGCTGAGTCTCGGGAGGAGACAGTGTGGCCATCGTTACGCCATTCGTGCAGGTCGGAACTTACCCGACAAGGAATTTCGCTACCTTAGGACCGTTATAGTTACGGCCGCCGTTTACTGGGACTTCAATCAAGAGCTTGCACCCCATCATTTAATCTTCCAGCACCGGGCAGGCGTCACACCCTATACGTCCACTTTCGTGTTTGCAGAGTGCTGTGTTTTTATTAAACAGTCGCAGCCACCAGTTTATTGCAACCCTTTCACCCTCATGGAGTAAACCAATCAAGCTACCGGGGCGTACCTTTTCCCGAAGTTACGGTACCAATTTGCCGAGTTCCTTCTCCCGAGTTCTCTCAAGCGCCTTAGAATACTCATCTCGCCCACCTGTGTCGGTTTGCGGTACGGTCTCGTATGACTGAAGCTTAGAGGCTTTTCTTGGAACCACTTCCGATTGCTTCGTGAATAAATTCACTCGTCCCATCCCCTTGAATTCCGCGCCCGGATTTGCCTAAGCGCCTTCTATGAGACAGAAACTGACTATTCCAACAGTCAGACAACCTTCCGCGATCCGTCCCCCCATCGCATCATACGACGGTGCAGGAATATTAACCTGCTTCCCATCAGCTACGCATCTCTGCCTCGCCTTAGGGGCCGACTCACCCTGCTCCGATGAACGTTGAACAGGAAACCTTGGGCTTACGGCGTGGAGGCTTTTCACCCCCATTATCGCTACTCATGTCAGCATTCGCACTTCTGATACCTCCAGCATCCTTTACAAGACACCTTCGCAGGCTTACAGAACGCTCTCCTACCATATATATCTGTGATAAATCACAGAACAATATCCGCAGCTTCGGTGACTGGCTTAGCCCCGTTACATCTTCCGCGCAGGACGACTCGATCAGTGAGCTATTACGCTTTCTTTAAATGATGGCTGCTTCTAAGCCAACATCCTGACTGTTTTAGCCTTCCCACTTCGTTTTCCACTTAGCCAATCTTTGGGACCTTAGCTGGCGGTCTGGGTTGTTTCCCTCTTGACGCCGGACGTTAGCACCCGACGTCTGTCTCCCAAGCTCGCACTCATCGGTATTCGGAGTTTGCAATGGTTTGGTAAGTCGCAATGACCCCCTAGCCATAACAGTGCTCTACCCCCGATGGTGATACTTGAGGCACTACCTAAATAGTTTTCGGAGAGAACCAGCTATTTCCAAGTTTGTTTAGCCTTTCACCCCTACCCACAGCTCATCCCCTAATTTTTCAACATTAGTGGGTTCGGACCTCCAGGGCGTGTTACCGCACCTTCATCCTGGCCATGAGTAGATCACTTGGTTTCGGGTCTACACCCAGCGACTGATCGCCCTATTCGGACTCGATTTCTCTACGGCTTCCCTATATGGTTAACCTTGCCACTGAATGTAAGTCGCTGACCCATTATACAAAAGGTACGCAGTCACGGAACAAGTCCGCTCCTACTGTTTGTATGCACACGGTTTCAGGATCTATTTCACTCCCCTTCCGGGGTTCTTTTCGCCTTTCCCTCACGGTACTGGTTCACTATCGGTCGATTACGAGTATTTAGCCTTGGAGGATGGTCCCCCCATATTCAGACAGGATGTCACGTGTCCCGCCCTACTTGTCGTACGCTTAGTACCACCGGTCCGATTTCACATACGGGGCTATCACCCGCTATGGCTCCCATTTCCAGGGGATTCTGTTATCGGTCCGACTATCACGTACAGGCTCCTCCCATTTCGCTCGCCGCTACTTTGGGAATCTCGGTTGATTTCTTTTCCTGCAGCTACTTAGATGTTTCAGTTCGCCGCGTTCGCCTTGCATACCTATGTATTCAGTATGCAATACCCTAAAAGGGTGGGTTGCCCCATTCGGAAATCTGCGGATCAAAGTGTGTTTGCTCACTCCCCGCAGCTTATCGCAAGCTACTACGTCCTTCATCGCCTGTAATCGCCAAGGCATCCACCATGTGCACTTATTCGCTTGTCCCTATAACGTTAGCCTCTGATCACTAGGTAATCAAAGAGCGCTACAGGGATAAGAAAGTACAACGTTGTTGCTTGTTTGTTGATACATACAATCATTACCCATCGATTCGCTTTTTACGGCAAACCGATCAATAAATAATCTTTACTTCTTCCAGATTGTTAAAGAACATACAGCACTTGATCTCGAAAAGACCAAACCTAAATCCCGGCGCCATCTGCGCTGATTTACGTTTGAACTTTTGGTGGAGGATGACGGGATCGAACCGACGACCCCCTGCTTGCAAAGCAGGTGCTCTCCCAGCTGAGCTAATCCCCCTAGGGTATTTCCAGACTACAGAAACTGGTAGGGCTGGTTGGACTCGAACCAACGACCCCCGCGTTATCAACACGGTGCTCTAACCAGCTGAGCTACAGCCCCAAATGCTGTTCTTCTTTATTAACAGCCGATAAGTGTGAACATTTGATGCGTGAATCATTACTGATTCGTGCAAACTCTAGAAAGGAGGTGATCCAGCCGCACCTTCCGATACGGCTACCTTGTTACGACTTCACCCCAGTCACGAATCCTACCGTGGTAAGCGCCCTCCTTACGGTTAAGCTACCTACTTCTGGTAAAACCCGCTCCCATGGTGTGACGGGCGGTGTGTACAAGACCCGGGAACGTATTCACCGCGACATGCTGATCCGCGATTACTAGCGATTCCAACTTCATGCAGTCGAGTTGCAGACTACAATCCGGACTACGATACACTTTCTGCGATTAGCTCCCCCTCGCGGGTTGGCGGCGCTCTGTATGTACCATTGTATGACGTGTGAAGCCCTACCCATAAGGGCCATGAGGACTTGACGTCATCCCCACCTTCCTCCGGTTTGTCACCGGCAGTCTCATTAGAGTGCCCTTTCGTAGCAACTAATGACAAGGGTTGCGCTCGTTGCGGGACTTAACCCAACATCTCACGACACGAGCTGACGACAGCCATGCAGCACCTGTGTACTGGTTCTCTTTCGAGCACTCCCCAATCTCTCGGGGATTCCAGCCATGTCAAGGGTAGGTAAGGTTTTTCGCGTTGCATCGAATTAATCCACATCATCCACCGCTTGTGCGGGTCCCCGTCAATTCCTTTGAGTTTTAATCTTGCGACCGTACTCCCCAGGCGGTCTACTTCACGCGTTAGCTGCGTTACCAAGTCAATTAAGACCCGACAACTAGTAGACATCGTTTAGGGCGTGGACTACCAGGGTATCTAATCCTGTTTGCTCCCCACGCTTTCGTGCATGAGCGTCAATCTTGACCCAGGGGGCTGCCTTCGCCATCGGTGTTCCTCCACATATCTACGCATTTCACTGCTACACGTGGAATTCTACCCCCTCTGCCAGATTCTAGCCTTGCAGTCTCCAATGCAATTCCCAGGTTGAGCCCGGGGATTTCACATCAGACTTACAAAACCGCCTGCGCACGCTTTACGCCCAGTAATTCCGATTAACGCTTGCACCCTACGTATTACCGCGGCTGCTGGCACGTAGTTAGCCGGTGCTTATTCTTCAGGTACCGTCATTAGCAAGAGATATTAGCTCTCACCGTTTCTTCCCTGACAAAAGAGCTTTACAACCCGAAGGCCTTCTTCACTCACGCGGCATTGCTGGATCAGGCTTTCGCCCATTGTCCAAAATTCCCCACTGCTGCCTCCCGTAGGAGTCTGGACCGTGTCTCAGTTCCAGTGTGGCTGGTCGTCCTCTCAGACCAGCTACTGATCGATGCCTTGGTAGGCTTTTACCCTACCAACTAGCTAATCAGATATCGGCCGCTCCACGAGCATGAGGTCTTGCGATCCCCCACTTTCATCCGTAGATCGTATGCGGTATTAGCGTAACTTTCGCTACGTTATCCCCCACTCCAGGGTACGTTCCGATATATTACTCACCCGTTCGCCACTCGCCACCAGAGCAAGCTCCGTGCTGCCGTTCGACTTGCATGTGTAAGGCATGCCGCCAGCGTTCAATCTGAGCCAGGATCAAACTCTTCAGTTTAATCTCTGTTACTTTGCCCTTTTACAGGCATGGTCGAACTATTTAACTAGTTCAAACCCCTCGCATTGCGAGGTGTTTGCTCACTCAAAAAACTGACAGGCTACTTCCGAAGAAGTATCCTATTTCATTATTTCTTGTGAACATTTGATATTTTAAGCATTACAGCAATCCGAAGATCACTGCTGCACTACATCAAATGCCCACACTTATCGACTGTTAATTGTTAAAGAACTGTATTCGGTGCTACTTTCGCGCTATCGACAAAGCGTTGTGTTTGTCAGCTGCGAAGAAGGAAGAGTATGAGGCATTTCACTACATCCGTCAACTCCTTCTTTTTCTCACTTTACGCTGCATTTACATGCGTCGTTCAGCGAGGGGGCGAATTATAGCCTTGCCCCGCACGCCCCGCAAGCGCTAATTTGCATCTGAGCAAATATTGCTGTGTGATATCGTAGCGCCGACCATACCTTGCCTCATCCATATAAATTCCCATGCCTATTCCACACATCTGCTCCACCGCCAATCCCGCACTGGCCAGCGCACTCGAACACGCCATCAATAGCAAGACCAAGCCGCTGGGCAGCCTCGGCATGCTGGAAACCTTGGCCCGCCAGATTGGCCTGATCCAGCAAAGCACGCAGCTGGCATTGCACCAGCCAGCCATCATCGTTTTTGCGGCTGACCATGGGGTCGTCGCGGAAGGCATTTCCGCCTATCCGCAAAGCGTGACCTGGCAAATGGTGGAGAACTTCCTCGGCAACGGCGCCGCCATCAACGTCTTTGCCCGCCAGGCCGATTGCGCCCTCTATATAGTAGACGCCGGGGTGAACCACGATTTCGGCCCGCGCGACGGCTTGCTCGACCGCAAGCAAGGCCCCGGCACCCGCAATTTTGCCCAAGAACCCGCGATGAGCCGGGAACAATGCCTGGCCGCCATGCAGGCGGGCATGGACCTGGCCGCCACCTTGGACGGCAATGTGCTGGGCTTTGGTGAAATGGGCATCGGCAATACCACTGCAGCAGCCGCACTGATGCACAAGCTGACGCAAACGCCGGTCGCCGACTGCGTGGGCGCCGGCACCGGCCTGTCCAAGGAAGGCATATTGCACAAGCAGCAGGTGATCGAAGCGGCCGTCGCCCATCATGCGGCAGTCCATGAGCCGCTCGACATGCTGGCCACCTTTGGCGGCTTCGAGATCGCCATGATGGCCGGCGCCATGCTGAAAGCAGCCGAACGGCGCATGATTCTGCTGATCGACGGCTTCATCGTCAGCAGCGCCCTGCTGGCGGCGGCCCGTCTGCAGCCAGCCATCCTCGATTATTGCGTGTTTTCGCACTGCTCCGATGAAAACGGCCATCGCCAGTTGCTGGAAAGCCTCGGAGCGCGTCCGCTGCTGCACCTCGATTTGCGCCTCGGTGAAGGCACGGGATCGGCGCTGGCCTTGCCGCTGCTGCACGCGGCCGTCAACTTCATGCGCGAAATGGCCACCTTCGCCTCAGCCCAGGTCAGCGAAAAGTCCACGCCAGACTAAGATCATGAGCAACCCCGTTTCCGCCGCAGTCCATCAGTGCCGCCTCTTCTTCATTGCGCTGCAGTTCTTCACGCGCCTGCCAATCCCGCGCTGGGTGGGTTTCGAGCCCGCCTGGCTGCAGCACGCTTCGCGCTACTTTCCGCTGGTCGGCGTGGTGGTGGCGGCCATCAGCGGCGCCGTGTATCTGCTGGCCAGCTGGCTCCTGCCTTCGGCGGTGGCCGTGCTGCTGGCCGTCGCCGCCGGCATCTACCTGACGGGCGCCTTCCATGAAGACGGTTTTGCCGACATGTGCGACGGCTTCGGCGGCGGCTTGACGCGCGAGCGGGTGCTGGAAATCATGAAGGATTCGCGCATCGGCGCATATGGCGCCATCGGCATCCTCAGTCTGCTGGCCATCAAGTGCGCCGCACTCGCCTCGCTGCCGCCTGCCTCGGTGGTGGCGACCCTGTTCATCGCCCATCCGCTCTCACGCCTGGCCGCCGTCTCGCTGATCTGGCTCATGGACTATGCGCGCGATGAAGGCAAGGCCAAGCCGATGGCGCAGGAAATGACGACGGGGAATTCCTCATCGCCGCCGTCTGCGCCCTGTTGCCCGCCATCGCCTGCGGCGCGCTGGGCATAGTTGACTGGAGCGCGCTGGTCTTTGCCATAGTGGCGGCGGCAGCGGCCGCATTCTGGCTGGGCCGCAAATGCCAGCGCCGCCTGCAAGGCTACACGGGCGACTGCCTGGGCGCCGTGCAGCAGGTGGCGGAAGTGGCGATTTACCTGGCCATCCTTTCCAGCTTTCAGCCACCGACACGCTTCTATTGACACCATGCGTCTGATCCTCGTTCGCCACCCCACGCCGCAAGTCACCAGCGGCACCTGCTATGGCCGCAGCGACGTGGCGGTGGCGCCGCATGAAATGGCCGCCACGCGCGCCAGCCTGCAAGCGACCTTGCCACCCGGTGTGCCGCTCTACGCCAGTCCGCTGCGCCGCTGCGCCGGCCTGGCAACGGCCCTGGCGCAGGATCTGCCCGCGAGCGAATTACACCTTGATGCCCGGCTGGCCGAAATGGATTTCGGCACATGGGAAATGCAGCCCTGGCACGCGATTGCACGCGCGGACATCGATGCCTGGGCCGCCGACCTTGCCTGGTACCGCCCCGGCGGCGGCGAGAACGTGCTGGCAATGGCTGCCCGCGTCGATGCGTTTTTAGGCGATCTGTTGCGCGAACAACACGAAATTGTCATCATCATCTGCCATGCGGGCACCATCCGCCTGCTGTCGGCACTGCAAGCCCGCCTGCCATTGGAAGAAACGGCCCTGCTGGCCGCCCATTCCGCCCATAAAATCGCCTATGGTGCGACGGTCGTCGTCGATTTCTGATATCGAATCGTCCAGCCAGCCATGTCAGTCCACGCCCACTGCACGTATAATGACCGGGTTTTGGTGCCCGCGCTCATGTCCATGAGCGCAGTTAAACGGGAAACACGATGCCGCGCCCGCGGCGAACGTGTGCTGCCCCCGCAACGGTAAGCAAGTGTCGCCCCTCCCAACAGGAGGCGGACGACAAGCTATCTCTGACAACCACTGTGCTTGCAATCATCGAGCATGGGAAGGTGGGATAGCCGTACTTGCCAGCCCGGATACCGGCCAGGACAGGTGGAAGTGTGCGAACGGGGATGTTCGCGATCCAGAATGGCCCATGGCCATCTTCGATCGTCATCTTCAGTTCCCACTTCTGTTCAATCTGGCCTACGGGGACGTCGGCTGGTTGCATATTACTTACTGAAAATTATCATGACCCATGCTGTTTCCCGCCACGCGGCGCTCACGTCGCTCGCGCTAGCCATTGCCGCGCCTGCCGCTTTCGCCCAGACCACGCCAGATACCTTCGATCCGATCGTCGTCACAGCCAACCGCTACCCGCAGCACCTGAGCGAAGTATTGAGCGATACGCAGACCATCAGCGCGGAAGATATCGCGCGTTCCGGCGCCGGTACGCTGATCGACCTGCTGCAAAAGCAGCGCGGCATTGAAGTCAATCGCAGTGGCGGCCCAGGCACCAATTCGAGCGTCTTCATTCGCGGCGCGAACAGCAACCAGAATATCGTGCTGGTCGACGGCGTGCGCATCGGCTCCGCCACTTCGGGCACTGCCAACTGGAGCGCCCTGCCTTTGTCGAACATCGACCACGTTGAAATCGTCTACGGTCCACTGAGCACCATGTATGGTGCCGATGCCGTCGGCGGTGTGATCCAGATCTTTACCAAGAAAGGCGATGGCGCGGCGCGCTTCTCCGCCTTCGCTGGCTACGGCCGCTACAACACGCGCCAGGTGGAAGCCAACGTTGCCGGCTCTACTGGTGGCAATAACAGCTTCAGCTACGCGCTGACCGCAGGCAAGGAAAAATCGGATGGCTTTTCCGCCTCCAAGCTGGGTGCCTCGACGTATACCTACAATCCGGATAAAGACGGCTACGACAAGGAAAGCGTCAGCGGCCAGTTCGGCTACCAGATGGCCAAGGGCCATGAAGTCGGCCTGACTTTCCTGAACAGCAAACTGAATGCGCAGTACGATTCGGGCTTGAACTTCGACGCACGCAACGACAATAAGCTGGAAAACATTTCGGTCTTCACGAAGAACCAGTTCTTGCCGAACTGGACCAGTGAACTGCGCTACGCCCAGGCAAAGGACAAACAAACCTCGGTTTCCGCCACCGGCGCCTTCGGCAGAAGCCAGTTCGACACCAAACAAAGCGACATCAGCTGGCAAAACGATATTCTCATTGGCCGTGACACCCTGCAATTGCTGGGTGAGTACCGTGATGAAGACGTCGTGAGCTCGGCCAAGGGCCTGTCCGGCGGACGCAACACCAAATCGTTCGCGGCATCGTACAACCTGGTGCGCGGCGCCCACCTGGCCAACATCAGCGGCCGTCGCGACGACAGCTCGGCGTATGGTACGCACAACACGGGTAGCGTCGCCTACGGCTATCGTTTTAGCAACGCCTTGCGCGCCAACGCCAGCTATGGCACCAGCTTCCGCGCACCAACCTTCAACGATCTTTACTACCCTGACTCCGGTATCCCGACGAACAAGCCGGAAAAAGGCCGCAACGCTGAAATTGGCTTGCACTACAACGACGGTCAATCGCAACTGAGCGCGATCTACTACCATAACAAGATCACCGACATGCTCACCTACGTGTCAACATGCCCGGTAATCGGCTGGAAGCCAGGCTATGGCTGCAGCATGAACGTCGACAAAGCCCTGCTCGAGGGCGTGACACTGGCTGGCGCGCGCAAATTCGGCGCCTTCAACGTCAGTGGCAATATCGACCTGCAAGATCCGCGCAATGAAACCACGGACAAGCAACTGGCACGCCGCGCGAAAAAGCATGCCAATTTCACCCTCGATTACACGACCGGTCCTTTGACCGCTGGTACGGAGTGGCAGTTGTCTGGCAAGCGTTTTGAAGATGCCGCCAACAAAACCACGCTCGGTGGCTATGGCTTGCTGAACCTGTACACCACCTACCAGTTCGCGCGTGACTGGTCGGTGCTGGCACGCTGGAACAACATCACCAACAAGGACTACGAACTGGGCCGCTTCTACGCAACGCCAGGCTCGAACCTCTTCGTTGGCGTACGCTACGGCATGAAATAAGCATGAGGTAATGATGTAAGCTGCGGGCGGTGGCGCTATCCGTCATCGTCCGCAGTGCAGTTCTGTGGTCCCCGTTTTAAAGGTATGCATGCACCCATTTTTCCGCAACATGCGCCACCGCGCCACCGTGATCCTCACGGTGCTGGTCGCGTGCGCCGTTGCCAGCCTGATTTTCTCCGGCATGATCGGTTCGATCGCGATTCCGCTCGCCGACCTGCCTTCCGCCCTGTTCCATGTCGTACAGGGCAAGACCGACACCCTCGCCGCCACCCTGCTCGACCTGCGCCTGGGCCGCGCGCTGACCGCCTTCGTTACCGGCGCGGCGCTGTCGCTGGCGGGCCTGATGATGCAGGCCCTGCTGCGCAATCCCCTGGCCGACCCGTATGTGCTGGGCATTTCCGCCGGCGCCTCCGTCGGTGCGCTGGCCGCACTGCTGTTCATGTGCGCGCTGTGGGTGGTCGATGCCGCCGCCTTTGCCGGCGCCGTCGGCGTGTCCATGCTGCTGTACTTCTTTGCCCGGCGCGACCTGCGCGGCGGCACGGCGGCCGAAGGCGGCGCCTCGCTCTTGCTGCTGACGGGCGTGATCCTGGCCTCGGCCTGCATGGCCATCGTCACCCTGATGCTGTCGATCGCCCCGGAAAGCCGCTTGCGCAGCATGGTGTTCTGGATGATCGGCGACCTCTCCGGCGCGCCCGCGCGGCTGATGCCCTGGCTGGTTTTGGCCGGCGCCCTGGTCTTCGCCTTGCGCTGTGCGCGCTCGCTCAACGTCATGGCGCTGCACGCGGAAGCGGCCAGCACCCTGGGGGTGCGCGTGGGCGCCCTGCGCAAGGGACTGTTCTTCTGTTCCGGCCTGCTCACGGCCAGCGCCGTCACCAGCGCCGGCAGCGTGGGCTTCGTCGGCCTGATCGTGCCGCACGCGCTGCGCTTCGCCTGCGGTCCCGATCATCGCCTGCTGATACCGGCCGCCGCGCTGGCCGGCGGCACCTTTCTCGTGCTGGCCGATACCCTGGCGCGCACCGTGCTGGCGCCATTACAGCTGCCCGTCGGCGTGGTGACAGCCATGATCGGTGCGCCCGTGTTCCTGTACCAACTGCACCGGCTGCGCAGGAGATGAAAAAAGCATGATACGCACCTACCAACTGGGCCTGAAGGCGGGCACGCGCTCCCTCGTGGAAAACCTCACCTGGCAGATCAAAGACGGCGAATGCTGGAGCATCATCGGCCGCAACGGCGCAGGAAAAAGCACCCTGCTGCGCGCGCTGGCCGGCTTGCGCGAACCGGATGCCGGACACGTGACGATACAGGGCCGCGCCCTGATCGACTGGCCACTGGAAGCACTGGCGCGCGAACGGGCCTTCCTGGCGCAGGCGAGGCACGACGCGTTCTCCTACCGCGTCATCGAAACCGTGCTGTCGGCGCGCCACCCGTATCACGACAACCATTACTGGGAAGGCAGCGACGACCAGCGCATCGCCCTGGCGTCACTGGCCTCGATGGAAGTGGACCACCTGGCCGAGCGCGACGTGCGCAGCCTGTCCGGCGGCGAACGCCAGCGCGTGGCGATCGCCGCCATGCTGGCACAGGACACGCCCCTGCTGCTGCTGGACGAACCGGCCAACGCGCTGGACCTGGCGCACCAGGTCAGCGTCATGGGCCTGCTGGCCAAGCTGTGCCGCGAACAGAATAAAACCGTGGTGATGGTGGGGCATGACCTGAACCTGGCGCACAGCGTCTCGACCCATGCGCTGCTGCTGATGGGCGACGGCGGCTGGCTGGCCGGCCCTGTGGCCGAGGTGATGCAGGCCTCCATCCTGGGCGACTACCTGGGCCACCCGATCGAAATCATCGATCACGGCAAACGCAAGATATTCATACCGAAAGAGGACTGACATGAGCGACAACAAACCTATCGACGTAGAAACAGCCGCAATCAACGAACGCCACCGCGTGCGCATGGAGAGAAAAAGGCCATCATCGACGCGGCCATCGCCAAGGCCGACAAGGAAATCGGCATCATCATCGTCAATACGGGCAACGGCAAGGGCAAGAGCTCGAGCGGCTTCGGCATGGCCATCCGCGCCATGGGTCACGGCATGAAGGTAGGCGTGGTGCAGTTCATCAAGGGCGCCATGTCGACGGGCGAAGAAAAATTCCTACGCCGCTTCCCCGAGGAAATCAGCTTTCATGCGATGGGCGAAGGCTATACCTGGGAAACGCAGAACCGCGAACGCGACATCGAAAAAGCCGAACTGGCATGGGAACAGGCAAAGACATTCCTGGCCGACCCCAGCTACGGCCTGGTGCTGTTCGACGAACTCAATATCGCCCTCAAGTACAACTACCTCGACGTGCACAAGGTCATCGCCGATCTGCTCGATCGCCCGGCCATGCAGCACGTGGTCATCACGGGCCGCGGCGCGCCGGACGAATTGATCGCCATTGCCGACACCGTCACCGAGATGGCCGTCGTCAAGCATGCGTACGCGGCCGGCATCGGCGCACAGATCGGCACCGAGTGGTAACAGCGCCATGACACGCACCCTGGTCTTTGGCGGCGCCCGTTCCGGCAAGAGCGCCTATGCGGAAACGCTGGCCCGCGAGTCCGGCAAGGAAGTGCTCTACATCGCCACCGCGCAGGCGGGCGACGACGAGATGGCCACGCGCATCACGCATCACCGCGCACAGCGCCCGGCCGGGTGGGTGACTATCGAAGAACCGCTGCGCCTGGGCGACGCCATCCTGCGGGAAGCACGGCCGGGCCGCCTGCTGCTGGTCGACTGCCTGACCCTGTGGCTGACGAATCTGATGTTTTCCAGCGGCGAGACGTATCCGGACGTGGGCGACATCGCCCTGCCCGAACTGTTCCACAGCGAGCGCGCACACCTGCTGTACGCGCTGGCCGAAATCGGCGACACCGGCTGCGACCTCGTTCTCGTCTCGAACGAAGTGGGCATGGGCATCGTGCCCTACGGCGCCATCTCGCGCTGCTTCACCGATGAAGCGGGCCGGCTGAACCAGGCCGTGGCGGCCGTGTGCGACAAGGCTGTCTTTGTCGCCGCCGGCCTGCCGCTGTACCTGAAAGGCGGCCCATGCTGAGCGGCCTGTCGCTGCCCATGCTGGCCGCCTTGATGGCGGCGGGCGTGCTGCTCGACATGCTGCTGGGAGAAACGCGCCGCTGGCATCCGCTGGTGGGCTTTGGCCGCCTCGCCAGCGCGCTGGAGCGCCTGCTGAACCGGGGCCGCGGACGTTTCCTGCGCGGCGCGCTGGCCTGGTCGCTGGCCGTGCTGCCCATCAGTTATGCCGCCTGGTGGCTGTGCGGCCTGGCCGGCGCGGCCTTGCACGTCTTTTTGCTGTATCTGTGCCTGGGCCTGCGCAGCCTGCGCGATCACAACCAGCCGATTGCCGACGCCCTGGCCATTGATGACCTGGACAACGCGCGCCTGCTGACGGCGCGCATCGTCAGCCGCGACACGGCCGACGCCGACGCGGCCAGCCTGGCCAAGGCCAGCACGGAGTCCTTGCTGGAAAACGGCAACGACGCCGTCTTTGGCACCCTGTTCTGGTTTGCCGTGGCGGGCGGCCCCGGCGCCGTGCTCTTCAGGCTGGCCAATACCCTCGACGCCATGTGGGGCTACCGCAATGCGCGCTACGACTGGTTCGGCTGCTGCGCCGCGCGCATCGACGACATATTGAATTACCTGCCGGCGCGCCTGACGGCCCTGTCGTATGTCTTGCTGGGCAAGAGCATGGCCGACAAACAGCGCGCCTGGCACTGCTGGCGCACGCAGGCGCCCAACTGGGGCAGCCCGAATGCGGGGCCCGTGATGGCCAGCGGCGCCGGCGCCCTCGGCCTGGCCCTGGGCGGCGACGCCATCTACGACGGCGCGCTGGAACGCCGCCCGCCACTGGGCAGCGGCCGTCCCGCCGAAGCGCGCGACATCGACCGCGCCTGGCGCCTGGTAGCCGAAACGGCCGTGCTGTGGCTGATCTGGGTGGCGCTGCTGGCGGGCCTGTTTTACCTGAAAGGGAAGTATCTTGCTTGAACATGGCGGCAATCTGCGCGACGCCGCGCGTGAATACGGCCGGCCGATCGCCGACTGGATCGACCTGTCGACCGGCATCAACCCGCACTGGTATCCAGCGCCAGCACCCGACGCCAACGCCTGGCACCGGCTGCCGGAAGCCAATCCCGCGCTGGCGGCCACCGCCTGCGCGTATTACGACGCGCCGGCCATGCTGCCCGTGGCAGGCACGCAAGCCGCCATCCAGGCCCTGCCCCGGCTGCGCGCGCCGTCGCGCGTGGTGGTGGCCGCGCCGTCGTATGCGGAACATGCGCACCACTGGGGCCAGCACGGCCACGATTTACGCCAGGTGCCGTATGCGCAGCTGGGCGACGCCATCGACAGCTGCGACGTGCTGGTCGTCTGCAATCCGAACAATCCCACGGGCGAACGCATCGCACCGGAACTGCTGCTGGAATGGGCCGGCAAGCTGGCCGCGCGCGGCGGCTGGCTGGTGGTCGATGAAGCGTTTGGCGACACGGAAACGCAGGCTAGCCTGGGCCCGCACTCGGACCAGCCGGGCCTGATCGTGCTGCGCTCGGTGGGCAAATTCTTTGGCCTGGCGGGACTGCGCCTGGGCTTAGTCGCCGCCCATCCCGTGCTGCTGGCGCAGCTGGCCGACATGCTGGGCCCGTGGACCGTCAGCGGCCCGGCACAGCAAGTGGCGCTGGCCGCCCTCGCCGACACGCATTGGCAGCACGCGATGCGCGAGCGCCTGCGCGGAGAAGGCGACCGCCTGCACCAGCTGTTGGCCACGCACGGCATCGCCAGCAACGGCACGGCGCTGTTTCAATGGTGGCCGGAAGAACGCGCCGAGGCGCTCTGGCGCCATATGGCGGAATCGGGCATCTGGGTGCGCCTGTTCCGCCACGCGGCCCACGGCATCCGCCTGGGCCTGCCCCCCGACGAACATGCCTGGCTGCGCCTGCAGCAGGCCCTCACCGCATGGAAGCCCTTATGAACCACTTGAAAACCGCACTGCTGCTGGCCGGACTGGTCTCGCTGCAAACACACGCCGCCATCAGCGTGCGCGACGACGACGGCAATACCGTCACCGTGGCAAAACCGGCGCAGCGCATCCTGGCACTGGCGCCGCACGTCACGGAACTGCTGTTCGCGGCCGGCGGCGGCGAGAAGATCGCCGGCGTCGTCAGCTACAGCGACTACCCGGAGGCGGCCAAGAAAATCACGCAAGTGGGCGACAACCGCCAGTACGACATGGAACGCATCATCGCCATGAAGCCGGACCTGATCGTCGTGTGGATGCATGGCAGCGCCGAGCGCCAGATCGCCATGCTGCGCCAGCTGAAAGTGCCGATCTATCACAGCGAGCCGCGCAAGCTGGCCGATATCCCCGACAGCATGGAGCGCCTGGGCCAACTGATGGGTACGGAAAAAACCGCCAGGCCGGCCGCCGCCCAGCTGCGCGCCAAACTGGCCAGCTTGACGGCGCAATACGCGCAGCGCCCGCCCGTGCGCGTGTTTTACCAGGTATGGGACAAACCTCTATATACCTTGAGCGGCGCGAGCATCATCAGCGATTCGATGCGCGTATGCGGCGGCCAGAATGTGTTCGCCGCGATGAAGGTGGTGGCGCCCGTCGTCACGCCCGAAGGCGTGCTGCAGGAAGACCCGGAAGTCATCTTCGGCACCAGCGAAAAAAGCGACCCGCGCAGCGAAGGCGGCCTGGCCATGTGGCGCGCCTTCCCGTCGATGACGGCCGTGCGCAAAAATAACCTGTTCCGCCTGAATGGCGACCTGCTGAACCGCGCCGGCCCGCGCATGATCGAAGGCACGGCCGCCATGTGCGAACAGCTGGAAATGGCTCGCCAGCGCCGCGCCAAGTCCGCACCATGAGCCACTACCAACGCATCGCCTGTTTGTCGACGGAAGCCGTGGAGACGCTGTACGCGCTGGGCGCCGAGGACGTCATCGCGGGCATCTCGGGCTTTACCGTGCGTCCGCCACGGGCGCGCGAGGAAAAACCAGGATCAGCGGCTTTTCGTCCACGAACCTGGAACGCATCCTGGCAGTGGAACCGGATCTCGTGATCGGCTTTTGCGACATGCAGGCCGATATCTGCCGCGACCTGGTCAAGGCCGGCATCGAAGTACACCAGTTCAACCAGCGCACGGTCGACGGCATCCTGCGCATGATCGCCGTCCTTGCCGCGCTGGTGCGGCGCGAGGAAGCGGGCAAATTGCTGATCGCCAGCCTGCGCGCGGACATCGCCGCCGCCCGCAACCGGGCCGCGGCCTGGACGCGCAAGCCCGTGATTTATTTTGAAGAGTGGAATGATCCCCTGATGAGCGGCATCGGCTGGGCAGCGGAACTGATCGCCATCGCCGGCGGCACGGACGCCTTCCCGGAATTGTCCGTGCAGCCGGGCGCGAAGGAGCGCATCATCGCCGATTCCCACGACGTGGTCGTACGCGCGCCCGACATCATCCTCGCCAGCTGGTGCGGCAAGAAATTCCAGCCCTCGCAACTGGCGGCGCGCCCGGACTGGGATGCGATTCCCGCCGTGAAAAACCAGATGCTGTTCGAGATCAAGTCGCCCGACATCCTGTCGCCCGGCCCGGCGGCGATTACCGAAGGGCTGCGCCAGATCAGCGACATCATCGCGCGCTGGCAACATCTGCAGGAGCAGCAGGCATGAAGCTTCCCTTCCCCGTCCTGATGGTGCAGGGCACGACGTCCGACGCGGGCAAGAGCACCGTCGTCGCGGCCCTGTGCCGGTTGTTGAAGCGCCGTGGCGTGACGGTAGCCCCGTTCAAGCCGCAAAACATGGCCTTGAACAGCGCGGTGACGAGCGACGGCGGCGAGATCGGCCGCGCCCAGGCCTTGCAGGCGCTGGCCTGCGGCATCGCGCCGCACACGGACATGAATCCGGTGCTATTAAAACCGTCGTCGAACACGGGCGCGCAAGTGATCATCCACGGCAAGGTGCGCGCCGAGATGGATGCGCGCGACTACCAGCAATACAAGACCATCGCCATGGGCGCCGTGCTGGAATCGTTCACGCGCTTGCGCCAGCAGTACGAGGCCGTCGTCGTCGAAGGCGCGGGCAGCCCCGCCGAAGTCAACCTGCGCGCGCGCGACATCGCCAACATGGGCTTTGCCGAAGCCGTCGACTGCCCCGTGATCCTGGTGGCCGACATCGACCGGGGCGGCGTCTTCGCGCACATCATCGGCACCCTGGCGTGTTTGTCCGACAGCGAGCGGGCGCGCATCGTCGGCTTCGTCATCAACCGCTTCCGCGGCGATATCTCGCTGCTCACACCCGGCATCGACTGGCTGGAACAGCAGACGGGCAAGCCCGTGCTGGCCGTGCTGCCCTACCTGCAAGGCCTGTTCCTCGATGCGGAAGACGCCGTCGAAGCGACGCAGGCCGAACGGGGTGCCTTCAAGGTGGTGGTGCCGCAACTGCCGCGCATCAGCAACCACACGGATGTCGACGCGCTGCGCGCCCACCCCGGCATCGACCTGCAATTCATCAAACAGGACCAGCCGATTCCAGCGGCCGACCTGGTGATCCTGCCCGGCAGCAAGAACACGCGCGGCGACCTGGCCTGGCTGCAGCAGCAGGGCTGGTCCGCCTACCTGGCGAAACACCTGCGCTACGGCGGCAAGGTGCTCGGCATCTGCGGCGGCTTCCAGATGCTGGGGCAAAGCGTGCGCGATCCGCTGGGAGTGGAAGGCGCGGCGGGAGAGTCAGCGGCACTGGGCCTGCTCGACATGGTGACGGAATTGACGGCGGAAAAACGCCTGCAGCAGGTCGCTGGCCACTGCGCGTTTGCCGGCGCGGCCGATGCCCCCGTGGCAGGCTATGAAATCCACATGGGCGTCTCGCATGGCGCGGCGCTGGCGCAGCCGGCCTTCGTCATCGACGGCCGGCCCGAGGGGGCCGTATCGGGCGACGGGCAAATCCTCGGCAGCTATTTGCACGGCATGTTCGACACGCCCGCCGCGTGTGCGGCGCTGCTGCGCTGGGCGGGGCTGGACTCCGGCCACACGGTGGACACCGCCGCCCTGCGCGAAGCGAGCCTGGAGCGCATCGCCGATGCGGCGCTGCCGTTGATGGAGGCATTGGAACGATTACCGGGCTGATGGTGTTGTCGGGTTACGCCGTACCGGCTAACCCGACCTACTCACACAGGCACGTGGCGGCACCTCTTAATTTTTCAGGCACGTGCCCATATACGAGCGGTCGGTGGAAAACTCGACCGCCATGCTCGACGACACGGGCATGAACATCGAATAGTCGGCCGGCACGTCGGCCGGGTCCTTGAACACGGCGATGCCATCGAAATCGGCGGCCTGCGCGCCCAGGCCCAGCTTGTTGGCGGTGATGGTTTCCGCATGCGTCTTGCCGCTCGTGTTATTCGTCAGGGTGGCGGTGCCGCCCGCAATCTCGATCCTGGCGCTGATGCCCGGCGCCGCACAGGCGTAGCTGCCGGCGATTTCGCTGCCGATCTTCTGTCGTTTGGCCGCCACGATGGTACCCACGCGCAGCACGTTTTCCTGGTTGCGGCTGTAGCGGTCGATGAACAGCGCCAGCCCCCGGTCGCCCGCATGCACGTGGACGATGCCGAAATCCTGCTGGCCCTGGCGGGCGACGAGCAAACCGCTCTTCGCATCCTTGACCAGGGTCAGGCTGGCGTTTTCCGCTTCCAGCTGCGGCGATACCGCGGAGCACACGCCTTGCGCATTGAACACGCCGCCATTGCACAGTTGCGCGCTGCCGTCGGCCGCCACCTTCAGGCTGCCTTTCGGATTGAAACGGTCGCCGCCGTTCGATGCATTGCGCATGGCACCCAGGAAAATATAGCTGCCGGCCAGCCCGGCCACGTCCCCCACCGCATAGCCGGTGCCGCTGACGGTCGAAGCCATGTTACCCAGCTTGATATTTCCGCTCAACAAGCGCGTGCGCGCGTCGACAGTGACGCTGAAATCCGCTGCCGTGTAGGTGGTGAGATGGCCAGCGGTGACGGCGCTGAACGTGCCGCTGCGGTCGCTCAAGCCGAACTGCGTCGACAGCACCCGGATCGCGTAGGTTTTCTTGACGCTGTCGAACGTGATGCGCCATGTGTCGCCGATATCGGCCGCCACGTCATACACCGTCTCGTCCGCATTGGCGCCGGCGATCACGGCCAGGCCAGCCTGGGCGGCGACCGCTTGCGAGGCGACCGTCACAGGATCGGCGACAGGCGTGACCACGACGGGCGGCGTGACCGGCGCTTCCGGCGCAGCGTGATCGCCGCCGCCACCGCAGGCAGACAGGGCGGCGCTCAGGGCAAGGAAGGTAAGTGCATTTTTCATGTGGCATGACTTTCGGGAAGGAGGGGCGGGAATTGCCGGAAAACACATGCTAGCCTTGCCAGTAATCTATTGCCATGGAACAAATGTTCCATGGACGATGCCCCCGGCGCACTGCCAGAATGAATGGCGCGGGCGGCACGCCTGCGCCATTTATGTGACAATTCGTCGTACTGTCGGCTCCGTCTTACCTCCTCAGGCTCGCATCCATGACCAGTTCCCCGATTAAAAGCTACCTGCCTTGGGTGGTCGCCACCGCCCTGTTCATGGAGCAACTCGACTCCACCATCGTCAACACCGCCATCCCCGCCATGGCCGCCAGCCTCAACGTAACGCCGCTGAGCCTGAAGGCCGTCGTCACCAGCTACATCCTGAGCCTGGCCGTGTGCATTCCCATCAGCGGCTGGATGGCCGACCGCTTCGGCACGCGGCGCGTGTTTTCCGCCGCCGTTGCCATCTTTACCGTCGCTTCCATCCTGTGCGGCCTGTCCGTGAATGCGCCCATGCTGGTGGCCGCGCGCCTGCTGCAAGGGGTGGGCGCGGCCATGATGATGCCGGTGGGCCGGCTCACCATCATCCGCACCTTTCCCAAGTCGCAATTGCTGGCGGCCATGAATTTCGTCATCATCCCCGCCCTGATCGGCCCCCTGCTGGGGCCCACGGTGGGCGGGCTGATCGTGCACTGGCTGTCGTGGCGCGAGATTTTCTTCGTCAACGTGCCTGTCGGCCTGGTGGCGCTGTACCTGGCGCACCGCTACATGCCCGACTACTATGGCGACAAGCCCCGCCCGCTGGACCTGATCGGACTGGTGCTGTTCGGCACGGGCATCGCGCTGCTGTCGTGGCTGCTGGAAATCTTCGGCGAACACCGCATCGACGGCACCTCGTTTGCCGTGCTGCTGTTCATTTCCATCAGCCTGCTGGCCGCGTATGCCTGGCATTCGAGCGAAGTGCTGCACCCGCTGCTGCGCCTGGCCCTGTTCAAGATCCGCACCTTCCGCGTCTCCGTGGTAGGCGGCTTCGTCACGCGGCTGGGCGTGGGCGGCCTGCCCTTCCTGTTGCCGCTGCTGTACCAGCTGGGCCTGGGCTTGCCTGCCTGGCAGTCAGGCTTGCTGATGATGCCGTCGGCGGCCGCCGCCATGGGCATGAAATTCATTTCCGCGCGCGTGCTGGCCCGCTTCGGCTACCGCCAGGTGCTGATCGTCAACACGGTGCTGATCGGCGTCACCATCGCCATGTTTTCGCTGGTAGACGCGGGCACGCCCCTGTACGTGATCGTCGCCATCAGCCTGTGCATGGGCTTTTTCAATTCGCTGCAGTTTTCCAGCATGAACACCATCGCGTACGCCGACGTCGACAAGGCCGATTCCAGCATGGCCAGCACCATCGCCAGTTCGATGCAGCAACTGTCGATGAGCTTTGGCCTCGCCTTCGGTTCGCTGATCACGGGCTGGTACCTGGGCGACATGCCGCAGTCGGACCGGGCCATGCTCAGCACGGCCCTGCACCACGCCTTTCTGACCCTGGCCGCCCTGACGGTGCTGTCCTCGCTGACCTTCTGGACCCTGCGCCGCGACGATGGCGAAAGCATCAGCAAGGGCACGGACAGCGACGAGGACGATGCGGCCGACGTGAAGGCCCAGGCCGTTGTGCAGACGGAAGTGAAAACCACAAAAGGCTGAGCCACATCAAGCCTGCCGCCAGCGCCGCTGGTGCTTTTGCCCGGCGCTGCTACCGTGACGGCAGGAGGTGCACATGGCGGCCGAGCGGCGCTTTGCATGGAAGGGCACGGACCGCCACGGCAAGGCGGCCGATGGCGTCTTGCGCGCCGCCGACGCCGGCGCGGCGACGGTCGCGCTACGACGCCAGGGCATCCTGGCCACCCGTGTGCAGGCTGCGCGCAGCGCGCCGAGCAAGGCCATCACGCGCAAGGATATCGCCCTGTTCACGCGCCAATTGTCGACCATGATGGCGGCCGGCGTGCCGCTGCTGCACGCCTTCGACATCGCCGGCAAGGGCCACGCCAAACCCGCGATCACCGAGTTGATGCGCGACTTGCGCCACGACATCGAAGCGGGCAGCAGCCTGCAGCAGGCCTTCCGCCAATTTCCCCTGCTGTTTGACGAGCTGTATTGCAACCTGCTGGCGGCGGGCGAACAGGCCGGCATCGTGCAGGACTTGCTGGCGCGCCTGGCCACGCACCAGGAAAAAGCCATCGCCCTGCGGCGGCAGGTGCGCGGCGCGCTGATGTACCCGCTGGTCATCGTGCTCGTCGCCATCGTCGTCACGGCCATCATCATGAGCGTGGTCGTGCCCGCCTTCCGCCAGGTCTTCGACAGCTTCGGCGCGCCCTTGCCGCTGCCCACCCTGGCCGTCATGGGCGTGTCCGCCTTTCTGGTCCGCTACTGGCTGGCCTTGCTGGCAGCGCTCGTGCTCGCTTGCGTGCTGCTGCACCTGGCCTGGCGCCGCTGGCCCGCCTTGCGGCGCAACACGCAACTGCGGGCATTGCGCCTTCCCGTGTTCGGCCCGCTCCTGCGCAAGGCGGCGATCGCCCGCTGGACGCGCACCCTGGCCGCCATGTTCGCCGCCGGCGTGCCGCTGCTCGACTCGCTCGGCCTGGTGGGCGCCGCCTCCGGCCACGCGCTGTACCAGGAAGCGACGGCGCGCATCGAGCGTGAAATCCGCGCCGGCGGCAGCCTGGCCCTGGCCATGGAGCACAGCGGCGTATTTCCCCCGCTGCTGACGCAACTGGCCCTGATCGGCGAGGAATCGGGTGCACTCGATGCCATGCTGTCGCGGGCGGCCGAGATCATCGAGGCGGACATCGACGCCACCGTGACCACCCTTTCCACGCTGCTGGAACCGGCGCTGATGGTGGTGCTGGGCGTGCTCGTCGGCTCCCTCGTGATCGCCTTGTATTTGCCGATTTTCAAGCTGGGGGCCGTGATTTAACGGTTCGCCCTGCGCAAAACATCCCCACGTGCCGGCAGATGTTTTACACTGCGGCAGTGCCAGGCAATGTTTGCGCGGCAACATCATCACCTCAGACAAATCCACCATGCTGCAAGATACCCTGCTGTTCGCCGCGCCCGGCAATCTTCCCGTCGCCCTCGTCGCCGCCCTGTTCGGCCTGATCGTCGGCAGCTTTCTGAATGTGGTGATCCACCGCGTGCCGAAGATGATGCAGCGCGACTCCGATAATTACGTGGCGGAGGAAAGCGGCTTGCCCTTGCCGCATACGGACCGCTACAACCTGATGCTGCCGCACTCGAACTGCACCGCTTGCGGCCACCGCATCACGGCCATGGAAAACATCCCCGTCATCAGCTACCTGCTGCTGCGCGGCAAATGCAGCGCCTGCAAGGCGCCCATCTCCGCGCGCTATCCGCTGGTGGAACTGCTGACGGGCGCGCTGTCGGCCCTGTTGATCTGGCATTTCGGCAGCGGCTGGACGGGCCTGGCGACGCTTGTGTTTGCCTGGCTGCTGATCGCCATGACCTTCATCGATGCCGATACGCAAATGCTGCCGGACGACCTCACCTTCCCCCTGCTGTGGGCAGGCTTGCTGGTCAATATCAACGGCACCTTCGTGCCCCTGCAGGAGGCCGTCATCGGCGCGGCCGCCGGCTACCTGGCCCTGTGGGCCGTGTACTGGGCCTTCAAGCTGGCGACAGGCAAGGAGGGAATGGGCTATGGTGACTTCAAATTGCTGGCGGCGCTCGGTGCGTGGCTGGGCTGGACCATGTTGCCAACGATCATATTGTTGTCATCGGTGGTGGGCGCAGTGGTCGGCATCGGCCTGATCGTGTTTGCCAAGCGGGGGCGCGACAAGCCGATTCCGTTCGGCCCCTACCTGGCGGCGGCAGGCCTGATTGCGCTGCTGTACGGCACGCCCCTGTCACGCCTCACGCTGGGCCTGACCGGCTGACCAGCTCCTTATGGATACACACATGCAATTACAAAACGCCCCCTATTTCAGCGTCGGCCTCACCGGCGGCATCGGTTGCGGCAAGAGCACGGTGGCCGACCTGTTCGCCGCGCGCGGCGCCTCCATCATCGACACCGACCAGATCGCGCACAGCCTGACGGCGCCGAATGGCGCGGCCATGCCGGCCCTGGTGGCGGAATTCGGCCCCGGCTACGCCGATGCGCGCGGCGCCCTCGACCGCACCAAAATGCGCAATCTCGTATTCTCCGACGCCGCCGCCAAGGCGAAACTGGAAGCCATCCTGCACCCGCGCATCCGCCAGGCCACGCTGGCGGCGGCGGCCGCAGCGACGGGCAGCTATGTGATCTTTGCCGTGCCCCTGCTGGTCGAGTCCGGCGGCTGGGTGGAGCGGGTCAACCGCGTACTGGTCATCGATTGCCTGGAAAGTCTGCAAGTGTCGCGCGTGATGGCGCGCAATGGATTATCGGAAGAACAAGTCAAAGCCATCATGGCCACGCAGGCCACGCGCGCCATGCGCCTGGCGGCGGCGGACGATGTGATCGACAATAATGGCGATTTGGCGGCCCTGGCGCCGCAGATTGCCCAGTTGCACGATTTATATCTGGCATTTTCAAAAAGAATGGCTGGAATCGGGCCGCAACGTTTGTAATTTGTCGACGCTTGGTTCAAAATCACGGGATTGTTTGCAGGTCCTTACTTAAGGGAATTATTTTGATTGTCTACGAATACCCTTTCAACGAACGCATACGTACCTTGTTGCGGCTGGAAGACCTGTACGACAAATTCAAGTTCTTCATCCAGCAAGAGCATGCAATGCAGCATCATGTTGCCTTGGCAACTATTTTCGATATGCTCGAAGTGGCCGGCCGCGCCGACCTGAAGTCCGACCTGCTGCAGGAACTCGAGCGCCAGCGCCAGAGCCTGCTGGGCTACCGCAGCAATCCGAACGTGGAGCCGGAAACCCTGGATGCCATCCTCGGCGAACTCGACAGTGTCAGCGGCGCCCTCGTGGCGGCGCAAGGCAAGACGGGCCAGAATATCCGCGACAATGAATGGCTGATGAGCATACGCGGCCGCACCATCATCCCGGGCGGCGCCTGCGAATTTGACTTGCCGTCGTACTTCGCCTGGCAAAAACGCAGCTGCGAGCAGCGCCTGACCGATATCCACGCGTGGTTCGCCCCGCTGGCGCCCCTGTTCGACGCGCTGGCCCTGGTCTTGCGCCTGCTGCGCGATTCCGGCGGACCCGTCAAACTGATCGCCAATGGCGGCAGCTACCAGCAAATGCTGCAAGGCAAGGTGTACCAGATGCTGCGCCTGAGCCTCGATGAAAACAGCGGCGCCATCCCGGAAATTTCCGCCAACAAATACATGCTGTGGGTACGCTTTACTACCCAGGGCGGCGACCTGAAACCCAAGCCGCTGGAAGAAGATGTACCATTCGAGCTCACGCTGTGTAATTTTTAACTGTTACTTATTTGCCCCATCATGACCGTCGTTAACTGCCCTACCTGTGCCGCCAAAGTCGAATGGACTGAAGCCAACAAATACCGCCCCTTCTGCTCGGAACGCTGCAAGCAGATCGACCTGGGCGCCTGGGCGGAAGAGAAATATACGATCCCCGCCGCCGATCCGTTTGAAGATCCCCTGGCAGACGAAGACAACAAGCCGCAGTAAGCTTCATTTGAATGGATTTTCCAGGCGCAGCCCCTGCGCCGCGAAACTATCGAGCCTGCCGCTGACCACCGTCAAGCCATAGGCGATGCCCATCGCCGCGATCTGCGTGTCCACACCCTGTACGGCGCCACGGCCCTGCAAACGGGCACAGACGAGCGCGCAATCGAGGTCGAAGTCCAGCAGCCGCGCAGCATAATCGGCCAGCAGCGCTTCCAGCCAGCCTTCCAGGGCCAACGCTTCCAGGGGCGCTTCACGCCGCCAGCTGCACTGTATGCCTGCGCGCAATTGCGCGATCACCTGTACCGGTAAGTAGCGCGCCTCGGGCGCCACCCGCTCGAAGAAAGCGGCAATGCCCGCCGGTGCACCTGTCCCTTTGCGTGCAGCAACGATCACATCCGTATCGACCAGATAGGCGCCCATGGCGGCTCAGGAGCGGCGCTCGAAGTCCCCATCGCCCCCCACATCGGGCATGCCGCGCAAAATATCGTCGAGCGGCCGTTTCGGCAACGGCCGCAAGGCGCTGCGCAGGATGTCGCGGTGCTCTTCCTCAATGCTGCGCCCATGCGCGCGAGCACGCTTGTGCAGCGCCGCGAGCAGCAGTTCATCGGTATCGGTGAAGGTCAGGGTCAGCGGCATGCGAATTCCCCAGTGCGTCATGAGAGCACTCTAACGCAAAACACCGGCAATACAAGGGAAGGACAACACTGGTTTGCGCCAGCGCAGCGCACGGGCTGCATGCTGGCACAAATCGAACTCAGGTGGCCAGGGATTCCTGGCGTACCTCATCAAGCCATTCCAGCAGGGGAATGGTGGCCGGCAGCAAGGGTTCCACGCCGACCGTGCCTTGCCAGGCGAACGCCTGCCCTTCCAGGCTTTGCGGCTCGCCCCGCCATTCGCGGCTGATATAGAAATGCAGGCGCACATGGGCGTGCGGATATACATATTCGACGCCGCACCAGGCCTCGGCACTGTCGATGTATAAACCCAGCTCCTCGACAAACTCGCGTTTCAAGGCGTCCAAAATGGCTTCGCCCGGTTCGACTTTACCGCCAGGAAATTCCCAATAGCCGTCATACGGCTTGCCGGCCGGGCGCTGGCCCAGCAGCACGTCGCCATTTGGCTTCATCAGGATGCCGACGGCCACATCGACCGGTGTCACTTTCACCTCGCTCATTGCGGCAACTTTCCCGCAGGTAGTTTCCCAGCATAATCGAGCGCAAATTGCCACGCCACCCGGCCCGAACGGGAACCGCGCTGCAAGGCCCAACGCAGGGCGTCGCCGCGCGCTTGCGCGATCTGCTCCGGCGTGCAGCCGAACGAAGCGAGCCAGTGCTCCGCGATATCGAGGTAGTCATCCTGCTTGAACGGGTAGAACGACAGCCACAGGCCGAAGCGCTCGGACAGCGAGATTTTTCTTCCACCGTCTCGCCCGGATGCAAATCGCCATCGTCGTCCGTCTTGTAGCTGGTGTTGTCCGACATGCGTTCGGGCATCAGGTGACGGCGGTTCGAAGTGGCATAGATCAGCACATTGTCCGATTGCGCGGCGATGCTGCCGTCGAGCGCCACTTTCAGCGCCTTGTAGCCGCTTTCTCCTCTTCGAACGACAGGTCGTCGCAAAAGATGATGAAGCGCTCGGGGCGCGCCGCCACCAGGTCGACGATGTCGGGCAAGTCGGCCAGGTCCGCCTTGTCGACTTCGATCAGGCGCAGGCCCTGATCCGCAAACTGGTTCAGGCATGCCTTGATCAGCGAGGACTTGCCCGTGCCGCGCGCGCCCGTCAGCAGCACGTTGTTGGCCGGACGGTTACTCACGAACTGGCGTGTGTTCTGCTCGATCTGCGCTTTTTGCGTGCCGATGTTGTGCAAGTCATCCAAAGCGATGTTCGATACGTGCGCCACCGCCTGCAGATGGCTGGCGGCACCCTGGCGCCGGCGCCAGCGGAAGGCAAAGCTGTTCCAGTCGGTCGCCGGCAAGGCCGGCGGCAAGATCGACTCCAGGCGCGACAGTACCCGCTCGGCGCGGATCAGGAATTGATCGAGGCCGGTCATGAGCGGTAGTCGGCGTTGATCGACACGTAGTCATGCGACAGGTCGCACGTCCACAGGGTGGCCGTCGCGTCGCCGCGCGCCAGCTTGACGCGGATGGTGATTTCGCTTTGCTGCATCACGCGCTGGCCATCCTGCTCCTGGTAATCGGGGTTGCGGCCGCCGTTCTTCGCCACCCACACGTCGTCCAGGTACAAATTCAATTGACCCACGTCCAGGTCGTCCACGCCCGCATAGCCGATGGCGGCCAGGATGCGGCCCAGGTTCGGGTCGGAGGCAAAAAGCGGTTTTCACCAGCGGCGAATGGGCGATGGAATAGGCGATCTTGCGGCACTCTTCCACGTTGCGGCCGTCTTCCACGGTTACCGTCATGAACTTGGTGGCGCCTTCGCCGTCGCGCACGATGGCTTGCGCGAGAAAAGTAGACAGCTCGGTCACGGCGGCGGCCAGTTCCGCATAGTGCGGCGAATCGGTCGAATCGATGACCAGGCTGCCGGCGCCCGTGGCCACCAGCATGAACGAGTCATTGGTGGACGTGTCGCCGTCGATGGTGATGCAGTTGAACGATTTGTCGGCCGCCTGTTTCACCAGCTGGTCCAGCACGGGCTGGGCCACGGTGGCGTCGAACGCGAGGAAGCCCAGCATGGTGGCCATGTTCGGCTTGATCATGCCGGCGCCCTTGCTGATGCCCGTCAGGGTCACCGTGTGGCCACCGATGGTGACCGTGCGCGAACCGGCTTTCGGCTGCGTGTCGGTGGTCATGATGGCTTCGGCGGCCGAGAACCAGTTATCCGAGGTCAGCGCGGCCACGGCTTGCGGCAGGCCGCCGACCAGGCGTTGCACGGGCAGCAGTTCCAGGATCACGCCGGTGGAAAACGGCAGGATTTGCTGCGGCGTGCAGCCCAGCAGCTCGGCCAGCGCGGCGCAGCTGGCCTGTGCATCGGCCAGGCCCGATTCGCCCGTGCCTGCATTCGCGTTGCCCGTATTGACCAGCAGCGCGCGGATCGGCGCGGCGCCGGCCGTCACTGCGGCCAGGTTGGCCTTCGAGATTTGCACGGGCGCGGCGCAGAAGCGGTTCAAGGTAAACACGCCGGCCACGGTGGCCGTCGGCGCCAGTTTCAATACCAGCAAATCCTTGCGGTTGGGTTTCTTGATGCCGGCTTCGGCAACACCGATTTCAATGCCGGCGACGGCTTTCAGGTCGGCGGCGACGGGCTTGGGAGAATTGACGGCCATGGTGATTTCTTCTGCGAGGGAAAAGGGAAGCGCTATTGTAGCGCCTTCGCGGCGCGGGTGAACATGCAGCAAGTGAATAGTCGCGCTGGCCACGGCGGCGCCGATAGGGGCCGGTGGCGCGGCCAGGCTTGCGATTTATCAGAACCATGCCGCCTGGCGGCGCTAAGGTATGGGAATGGACGAAGGCGCGTCTTGCAATCGCCCCGCCCAGGGAAGGATGTCATGGCGCAGGGTCAGTCAAACCGGATGCAGCGCAGCGCTTCAGGCCTGTCGTGCCTGTTGCGCCGCCTATCCCTGCTTTGCCTGCTGGCCTGGTTGACAGCCTGTACTGTACCGCGCGGCCCCGCGGATGGCGCCAGCATCCACGCCACCGAACAGGCATCCGAAGCGCCGCCTGCGGCTGAAGTTCCACCGCCAGCCGCGGTACCGCCGCCATCGCCTGCCAGTCCGTGGAGCAATGCATGGTCGGGCATAGGCGGCCTGCTCGGCAACCTCGGCAATCTGGTCGGCAGCACGGGCAGCGCCGGCACGCCGAGATCCGACAACGATGCGCCGCCACCCGGCGCCACGCACGTCACCGTGTATTACGCCACCGACCGGAAATACCAGTCCGGCAGCCACAATTATGGCTGGCAGCCCAACCGCGTGGCGCCCTACCTGAGCTATGGCAGCGTCGTGGTGAGCATCCCGGAGAAAAGAGCGCCGGGCGAGCTGCCGTTGCCGCCCTGGTACGCCATCCTGTCCGGCGACAATGCGCAAAAATATGTGCTGATCAAGGCAAGCACGCGCCTGTCGCGCGCGGATTTTCTCGCCACCGTCAAGGCCAGGATACAGGCCGCGCCGGAACGGCGCGCCGCCTTCATCTACATCCACGGCTACAGCAACTCGTTTGACGACGCGGCCCGGCGCACGGCGCAGATGGCGGTCGACCTCGATATCGGCGCCCTGCCCGTGTTCTACAGCTGGCCGTCGAAAGGCACGTTTGCAGGCTATGAGTTCGATGAAAACGCCGCCGAATGGACGCAGGCGCACCTGCAGGCCTTCCTGGCCGATTTCGCCGAGCACTCTTCCGCCACCGATATCTACATCATCGCCCACAGCATGGGCAACCGCCCGATGACCGTGGCCCTGGCCAGCCTGCTGGAAAAGCGCCCCGAGCTGCGGCCCCTGTTCAAGCAGGTGGTGCTGGCGGCGCCGGACATCAATGCCGATATCTTCCGCGAGCAGATCGCTCCCCGTTTTGCCAGCCTCAAGCTTCCCGCCACCCTGTACGCGTCCGCGAACGACAAGGCCATCCGCGCCTCCTACAATTTTGCCGACTGGGACAGGATAGGCGACATCCGCGGCCCCGTCGTCAGCATCCCCGGCATGGAACTCGTCGATGCCTCGGCCGTCATCATGAATTTCATGGGCCACGATTATTTCGCCAGCAACCGCGTCCTGCTGACCGATATCGCCACCATGATCAAGACGGGGCAACGGGCCAGGAACCGCGGCGGCTTGAAAGGCATTCCCTCGCAGGCGCCGCAATACTGGGCCTTTCCCTGAGCAGGGGCCAAGCCCAGTATTGCGGACATAAAAAAACGGAGACCGCGGTCTCCGTTTTTTGTTCACGCTGACAAACCGCGCTTAAGCGAGCTTGCCGTGGCAAGCCTTGTACTTCTTGCCGCTGCCGCAAGGGCATGGATCGTTGCGGCCCACTTTGACGCCCATGCTCACGCTCATGTCGTCGACGTTGTCCATGTTGCCGCCGGCGACAGGCGCCAGCAGCTCTTCCGGCGCCGCGTTCGGGTCGAATTCGGCGTGCTGGTAGTGCACATTTTCCACGTGCGACTGCTGCATCGCCTGTTCAGCCGCATCGACTTCTTCGCGCGACTGGATGCGTACCGTCATCACGTGTTTCGTAACGTCGTTCTTGATCATGTCGAGCATCTGGCCAAACAGTTCAAACGCTTCGCGCTTGTATTCCTGTTTCGGATTCTTCTGCGCATAACCGCGCAGGTGAATACCCTGGCGCAGGTGATCGAGCGCCGCCAGGTGTTCGCGCCAGTGGCTGTCCACGCTTTGCAGCATGACATTGCGCTCGAAGCCGCCAAACGATTCCTTGCCGACGATATCGATCTTCGACTGGTACACGGCATCGGCCGCGGCCAGCACTTTTTCCAGGATCTCTTCGTCCGTCAGGGTCGCATCGGCTTCCAGCATTTGCTGCAGCGGCAGGTCGAGCTGCCATTCGCTGGCCAGGGTGTTTTCCAGGCCCTTGATATCCCATTGCTCTTCCACCGATTCGCGCGGCACGTATTCGTGCACCAGGTCGGTGAACACGCCGTGGCGCAGCGAGCCGATCATCTCGGAAATATCGGTCGTTTCCAGCAGCTCGTTACGCTGCTGGTAGATGACCTTGCGTTGATCGTTGGCGACGTCATCGTATTCCAGCAATTGCTTGCGGATGTCGAAGTTGCGCGCTTCGACCTTGCGCTGGGCCGATTCGATCGAACGCGAGACGATGCCTGCCTCGATCGGTTCGCCTTCCGGCATTTTCAAACGGTCCATCACGGCGCGCACGCGGTCGCCGGCGAAGATGCGCAGCAGCGCGTCGTCGAGCGACAGGTAGAAGCGCGAGGAACCCGGATCGCCCTGGCGGCCGGCACGGCCACGCAACTGATTGTCGACGCGGCGCGATTCGTGGCGTTCGGTGCCGATGATGTGCAAGCCGCCCGCATTGACCACGTGGTCGTGCAGCGACTGCCATTCATCGCGCAAGGTCTGCGACTGGGCTGCCTTGTCGGCGTCGCTCAGCTCAGCATTGGCTTCGATGAACTTGATCTGGTTTTCGACGTTGCCGCCCAACACGATGTCGGTACCGCGGCCGGCCATGTTGGTGGCGATGGTGATGGCTTTCGGACGGCCTGCCTGGGCGATGATTTCCGCTTCGCGCGCATGCTGCTTCGCGTTCAGCACGTTGTGCGGCAAACCGGCCTTGGTCAGGATGCCCGACAGCAGTTCCGAGTTCTCGATCGAGGTCGTGCCCACCAGCACCGGCTGGCCGCGCTCGTAGCAGTCGCGGATGTCGTTCAACATCGCGTTGTATTTTTCCGCCGACGATTTGTAGACCTGATCCTGGCGGTCCTTGCGCTGCAATGGACGGTTTTGCGGAATCACGACCGTTTCCAGGCCGTAGATTTCCTGGAATTCGTACGCTTCCGTATCGGCCGTGCCGGTCATGCCTGCCAGCTTGGCGTACATGCGGAAGTAGTTCTGGAAGGTGATCGAGGCCAGGGTCTGGTTCTCGTTCTGGATCTTGACGCCTTCTTTCGCTTCGACGGCCTGGTGCAAGCCATCGGACCAGCGGCGGCCCGTCATCAGGCGGCCCGTGAATTCATCGACGATCACCACTTCATTGTTCTGCACCACATAGTGCTGATCCTTGAAGTACAGCGCATGCGCGCGCAAGGCCGCATACAGGTGGTGCACGAGGGTGATGTTGGCCGAATCGTACAGCGACGCGCCTTCCGGCAGCAGGCCCATTTCCATCAGGATGCCTTCGGCCTTTTCATGGCCCGCTTCCGTCAGCAGCACCTGGTGCGCTTTTTCATCCTTGGTGTAGTCGCCCGGCACTTCCACCTTGCCCTTGCCGTCCGGCGTTTCTTCGCCGATCTGCAAGGTCAGGCGCGCAGGCACTGCATTGATCTTGTGATACAGGTCCGTATGGTTTTCGGCCTGGCCGGAAATGATCAGCGGCGTACGCGCTTCATCGATCAGGATCGAGTCGACTTCATCGACGATGCCGAAGTTCAGGCTGCGCTGCACGCGCTCGCGCGCTTCGTAGACCATGTTGTCGCGCAAGAAGTCGAAACCGAATTCATTATTCGTGCCGTAGGTAATGTCCGAGCTGTATGCCTGCTGCTTGGCACTGTGCTCCATCTGCGACATGTTCACCCCCGTCGACAGACCCAGCCACGCATACAGGCGGCCCATGGTCTCGGCATCGCGCTGCGCCAGGTAATCATTGACGGTGACGATATGCACGCCCTTGCCCGACAAGGC
This sequence comes from Janthinobacterium sp. C22, assembly GCF_057919405.1. Taxonomy (NCBI): domain Bacteria; kingdom Pseudomonadati; phylum Pseudomonadota; class Betaproteobacteria; order Burkholderiales; family Oxalobacteraceae; genus Janthinobacterium; species Janthinobacterium sp. C22. Next base: position 6,319,589 of record NZ_CP193659.1, read on the forward strand.
GTTCAGGTAGGCTGGCAAGGTTGCCATCAGGGTCTTGCCCTCGCCCGTGCCCATCTCCGCGATCTTGCCGAAATGCAAAACCATGCCGCCGATCATCTGCACGTCGAAATGGCGCATGCGCAGGACGCGCTTGCTGGCCTCGCGGCAAACGGCAAACGCTTCCGGCAACAAGGCATCGAGCGATTCGCCGGCGGCGATGCGTTCCTTGAAGGCAGGCGTTTTGGCTTGCAGCTCGGCATCCGACAGCTTTTCGATGGCCGGCTCGAGCGCATTGATCTCGCGTACCGTTTTTTGGTATTGCTTGAGCAGCCGCTGGTTGCGGCTACCGAAAATCTGGGTCAGTAATGACATGCTTGAATTCTTGAAAAAACGCCGTTAAAAAAGCTCGGTAGCTGACAGCGAGGTAATAATCGCGTGACCGCACGGAGTTCGACTATGGCAAAAGACGATGATTTTATCATGCGTTCCCGCCAAGGTTGGGGTAATGCACCATATAACAATAGCTTAATGACAAACAAATGGCAGAAATTGCGGACATTTCCCATACTGTAAGGCAATGCGGCCCGCCCGCCTGCACCGCACCCGCCGCCGCACTCGTCATGCGCGGGCGAGTGTGCTATGTTTCGGCCATGCGAACTCCCACTTATTCTCCGGCGCCGCGCCGCGGCTACGGCTTCGCCCGTTCCGGCCCGGCCGCGACGGGCGCAACCGATTTTCTGCGCGGCAACGCCACGATGGCTTCCCTGATGCCCACCGTCACGCGCCTGGCCGCCCTGCAAAAAGATTGCGCCAGGGCCTTGCCGGCGATGTTCGAGCATTGCGACATCCTGCAATTCGAAGGCGGCCAACTGGTGCTGGCCACGCCGAACGCGGCGCTGGCGGCCAAGCTCAAGCAGCAATTGCCGAAACTGCAAGGGGAACTGGAAAGAAAGGGCTGGCAAATTTCAGGCATCAAGCTGAAAGTGCAAGTCATCAAGAGCATCGCGCCCATCGTGCATACGCGGGCGCTGGTCTTGCCGGAAAAGGCCATGTCGGCCCTGGAAGAGCTGAGCACGGCATTGCCGCCATCGAAGCAGAACGAGCAATTAATCGCGGCGCTGCGCAACATGGTGCGCCACCACCGCGAACCAAAAGATTAGCAACGCCAGGCGGCAGCACGTAGGTCGGATTAGGCCCTTCGGGCCGTAATCCGACAACATTGTTGGCGCCTGCGGGGTTGTCGGATTACGGCCTGCGGCCTAAACCGACCTACGTCAACGACCACTCGCGCTCCATCTGGCGCAGGTAGGACTGCGGCGGCGCCTCGTTCGTGGCGAACGAGACGATTTCATACGCATCAGGCTGCTCCAGCAGCGCCAGCAGCAGCTGGTTGTTCAGCGCGTGGCCCGATTTATGCGCCGTGTAATATGCCAGCAAGGGATGGCCCACCAGGTACAGGTCACCGATGGCGTCGAGGATCTTGTGGCGGACGAACTCGTCTTCGTAGCGCAAGCCATCGGCATTCAAGATGCGGTATTCGTCCATGACGATGGCGTTTTCCAGCGAACCGCCTCGCGCCAGGCCCATGCCGCGCAAGCTTTCCACGTCCTGCATGAAACCGAAGGTGCGCGCGCGCGCCACGTCGTGCACGTAGGACACGTCGCCAAAGTCCACCGAGGCGCGCTGCATCGTGCCATCGACGGCCGGGTGATTGAATTCGATGAAGAAATCGAGCTTGAAACCGTCGTACGGCGACAAGCGCGCCCATTTTTCCGCGTCTCCCTTGCCTTGACGCACTTCCACGGGCTTGACGACCTTGATGAATTTCTTCGGCGCCTGCTGCTCTTCCACCCCCGCTTGCTGCAGCAGGTAGACGAAGGACGAGGCGGAACCGTCCATGATGGGAATTTCTTCCGCATTCACGTCGATCACCATATTATCGATGCCCAGGCCGGCCGCCGCCGACATCAGATGTTCCACGGTGGAAACCCTGGCGCCGTCCTTGATCAGTACGGATGCCATGCGCGTATCGCCCACGGCCATGGCGCTGGCGGGAAACTCGACGATGGGATCGAGGTCGATACGGCGAAACACGATGCCCGTATCGATCGCGGCGGGACGCAGAATCAGCTCGACCTTGGTGCCAGAGTGCAAACCGACACCGATGGTGCGGACCTGTTGTTTGATGGTGCGTTGTTTTAACATCTGTCGATTATATCTATTTGCCGGATTTTCGTTGCGGCGCGGCATGGCCCACGCCAGAAATACCACAGCGGCTCATCACGGATGTTCGCTTTCCGCATGCACGGCTTCGCGCCGCACCAGGTAAATGCCGCTGCCGATGATGATGGCCGCGCCGATCAAGGTGTATTCGTCGGGCAAGGCGCGCCACAGCATCCAGTCCAGGGCCATGCCCCAGGCCAGGGCCGAGTATTCGAACGGCGCCACGCTGGACGCTTTGCCAAAACGAAATGCCTCCGTGATGGCCAGCTGCCCCAGAAAGCCGCTCAGCGACAAACCGGCCAGCAGCCACCAGTCTTCGCGGCGGATGCCCACCCATTCATGCGCCGACAGGGCCACGCCGCCGAGGGCCATCATCACCATCAGCCAGAAGACCATGCTTTCGCTGGCATCCGTGCGGCTCAGGATGCGGCCCGTGACGGCAGAAATGGCGTAGCAGGCGGCCGAGCCCAGCACGGCCAGCCCGGCCAGCGAAAAGAAGCCGGTACCGTCGGGGCGCAGCGCCACCAGCACGCCCAAGAGACCCACGACGATGGCGCACCAGCGTGCGACGTCGACTTTTTCCTTCAAGATAAAAACCGACAGCACCGTGATCAGCAAGGGCGCAACGAAGAACAGCGCATACGTCTCGGCCAGCGACATGCGCTTCAAGCCGTAGGCGAACAGGGTAATCATCAGCACGCCCAGCGCGCCGCGCAGCAAGTGCAGGGGCCAGCGCACCTTCAGCACATTCTTGAAGGCGCCACGGTACAGCAGGTACAGGCAAACGAGCGGCAAGGACGACAGGGCGCGCAAGGCCGTCACCTGCATGGGCGGATAATGGGCGGACAACAGCTTCATGGCCGTGTCCATCAGGGAAAACATGGCGACGGCGACCAGCATCACATAGATGCTGCGCAGGTTGGGATTGCGGGATATCAGGACAGACTCCTGGCGAAAGAGCGGGACCGTCATCATGGCGACGGCCGGAGCCAGGACAGCATGGCAAGGCCAAACCATCAACCCGATTATAGCAAGCGCGGCCGTTTTACCTTATGACACAGGCAACAGCATCACCAGCTTCAGCTCATGCTGGCGCGCCAGGTGCAAGGTCACCTGATTGAACTCCAGCAGCCCCTGCTGCGCATGCTGGAAGCGGCGCAAGCCCCCGTCGCGGCCTTGCACCTGCTGCGCGCCCCACCACTGGCGAAATTCAGGGCTGGCGCCGGCCAGCTCCGCGATCAGGCCGGCCAGCGGCGCCTGGTCCGCCTGGCGGCCGATATCGGCGCGAAACTCCGCCACCAGCCGCCGCGCCCGCTCCGGCCAGCCGACGATCAGGTCGCGCGCGCCAGGTTCCAGGAACATGAAGCGCAGCTGGTTCGGCGCGTCCCCGTCGCCATGCAGCCAGCCCGTGAACAAGGCGGACGCCGCTCCGTTCCACGCCACGGCGTTCCATTCGCGGTCGAGGATGTACGCGGGCGCGCCGATGGCGGCGACGATGGCGGCCAGCTCGGCGCTGGCAGGCCCAGCGCCCTCGCCCGTACCGTAACTGGGATCATGCTTGTCGGCCACCTCGAACAGATAGGCGCGCTCGGCCGCGCTCAATTGCAGCACCTGCGCCAGGCGGGCCAGCATCTTCGCCGACGCCGACACGGGCCGCCCCTGCTCCAGCCACGTCAGCCAAGTGGGACTGACGTCACACAATTGCGCCAGTTCCTCGCGCCGCAAACCCGGCGTGCGCCGGCGTCCGCCGCCGGGCAAGCCAGCCATGGCAGGAGTGACGGCTTCGCGCCGGGCGCGGATGAATTCAGCGAGCTTGTTCGACATGGCACAAATGCATGGTAGTAGATATACCAGTATAAGTTATGGTCTTGTTACAGGATAATTTTATCCCTATTCTGCAGGAACTCACCCATCCACAGGAGAAAACCATGCAGCAGCACGATGTCGTTACCGAACAGTTTGGCAAGACGGCCCATGCCTACCTGAGCAGCGCGGTGCACGCGCAAGGCGCCGACCTGGTGCTGATGCAGGAATGCGCGCGCCGCCACGGCCAGCCGGCCGTGCTGGACCTGGGCTGCGGCGCCGGCCACGCCAGCTTCGCCGTCGCTCCCGTGGCGGCATCCGTCGTCGCCTACGACCTGGCGCAGCCCATGCTCGACGTCGTCGACCACGCCAGGGCGCAGCGCGGCTTGCACAATATCCGCACGCAACAGGGCGACGTGGCGCGCCTGCCGTTTGCCGACGCCAGCTTCGACATGGTCGTCACGCGCTTTTCCGCGCACCACTGGAACGACGTGGCGGGCGCCCTGGCCGAAGCGTGGCGCGTGCTGCGCCCGAACGGCACCTTGCTGGTGGTCGACATCGTCGCGCCCAAGACGGCCCTGTACGACAGTACCTTGCAGGCGGTGGAAATGCTGCGCGACGCCTCGCACGTGCGCGACTACCGCACCTGCGAATGGGGCGCCAAGTTCGACAACGCGGGCTTTACGCACAGCTTGCACAGCGTGTGGAAACTGACGATGCAGTTCGACGAGTGGGTGGCGCGCATGCGCACGCCGAACGAGCGCGTGGCGGCCATCCGCAACCTGTTCGATGGCGCGCCCGAGGAAGCGCGCAAGTATTTCGCGCTGCAGGACGATTATTCGTTCAGCATCGATGCGGCCATGTTCGAGGCGAAGAAACCACCGGTACAATAGAAAAACGGCGCCAATGGCGCCGTTTTTATTGCGTAGGTTGGATTAGCGCGCAGCGCGTAATCCAACAATGCCAGAGCAAACGTGATGCGCACGCCGCACGTCGGCTTACGCTGCGCTAAGCCGACCTACGCCGACCTGCGCCGACCTGCGATCTGCTTAAGCCAGCTGGCCCAGCAAGGTTTCGGCGTTCGACACTTCAAACTTGCCGCCCTGCTCGACGTTCAATTGCGTCACGACGCCATTGTCGACCAGCATCGAGTAGCGCTGCGAGCGCGTGCCCATGCCATGCTTGGAAAAATCGGCGTCCAGGCCCAGTGCCTTGCTGTAGGCGGCGTTGCCGTCAGCCATCATGCGCACCACGCCGGTGGCTTTCTGGTCGCGGCCCCAGGCACCCATCACGAACGCGTCGTTGACGGAGATGCACCAGATTTCATCGACGCCCGCAGCTTTCAGGTCGGCGGCGTGCTTGACGTAGCCTGGCACGTGCTGTGCGGAGCAGGTCGGGGTGTAGGCGCCTGGCAGGCCGAAGATGGCGATCTTCTTGCCCTTGACCAGGTCTTGCACGTTGAACGTGTTCGGACCCAGTGCGCAACCTTCGGTTTCGCTTTCGATGAATTCGGCCAGGGTGCCTTCTGGCAGGGTGTCGCCGATCTTGATGGTCATGTTGACTCCTTGTGTGCTGTCGGTTGAGGATGCTGCCGGCGTGATGCCGACACTGCGCGATAGTATGCCTGACTTGCCGTATTTGTGCAGAAAGTGGGCGGAAAGGCAAAGCCAAAAGTCAAAAAACGGCAAAAAAACGGCGACCCTCAGGCCGCCGTCATCGCTACTGACATCAGATCACCTTAATCTGCTTGCTTGCGCAGGAACGCTGGAATGTCGTAGGTCTCCATGCCATTCTTTTCCATCGCGCGCACTTGCTCCGAAGCCGATTCGCGGCGCCATACGGCTGGTGCCTTCATGCCGTCGAAACCGGCTGCCGGCGTGGCCACGCCAACCGTCGTCGCCGCCGCTTGCGCGCTACCCATGGCAGCCGACGGGGTCAGCGGGCTGTTGTGGGTGCCGGTACGCAGCACTTGCTGCGGTACCAGCTGGATGTTTTTCTTGGCGCGCCCCAGGCCCGTGGCCACCACGGTGACGCGGATGTCGTCGCCCATGGCGTCGTCGTAGGCGATACCTTGCGCGATCGACGCGTCCGGCGCGGCAAACGCGCGCACGGCGGCCATGACTTCCTTGATCTCCTTACCTTTCAAGCCACGGCTGGCCGTGACGTTGACCAGCACGCCGCGCGCGCCGGAAAGATCAATACCGTCCAGCAGCGGCGAAGCGACAGCCTGTTCGGCGGCGATGCGCGCGCGGTCGACGCCGGAAGCCGTCGCCGTGCCCATCATGGCCTTGCCCTGCTCGCCCATGATGGTTTTCACGTCGTTGAAGTCGACGTTGATATGGCCAGGCACGTTGATGATCTCGGCAATGCCGGCCACCGCGTTGTTGAGCACATCATCGGCGTGCTGCATCCATTCCAGCATGCTTTCGTCTTCGTAGATCTCTTCCAGTTTTTCATTGAGGATGATGATCAGCGAATCGACGTGCAGGGACAGCTGCTCCAGGCCTTCGTCGGCGATGTCCATGCACTTCTGGCCTTCGTACGAGAATGGCTTGGAGACCACGGCCACCGTCAGCGCGCCCAGTTCCTTGGCCACTTCGGCCACGATAGGAGCGGCGCCCGTGCCCGTGCCGCCGCCCATGCCGGCGGCGATGAAGACCATGTGCGCGCCGCGCAGCGAATCGGCGATGCGCGTGCGCGATTCTTCCGCCAGCTGGCGGCCGACGGCAGGCTTCATGCCGGCGCCCAGACCCGTATCGCCGATCTGGATGATGTTGTGGGCCTTCGATGTCGACAGGGCCTGTGCGTCGGTGTTGGCGGCAATGAACTCCACGCCCGACATGCCTTTGTTGATCATGTGTTGGACTGCATTGCCACCCGCACCGCCGACGCCGACGACCTTGATGACGGTACCTAAAGCTGTGTTATCGACCATATCGAACTCCATGATGTGCTCCTATCAGATGCGGTTTCCAAGCGCCAGGCCTCATATTGGTAGGAGAACTGGAGATTGAAAACTGCGGTTAAATATAAAATAAAGTTATGTGTGTGTACCTGCGATGCTGCCAAAAAACCTGACCTGCCGGGCCTGAAATACGCCCTTAAAAATTCCCTAAAAACCATTCCTTCATGCGCTGCCAGACTGCCTTCACCGAGCCGTCCTGACGCGTCACGATGTGGCCGCGCAGGTATTGCTTCTTCGCTTCCAGCAGCAGGCCCAGTACCGTGGCATAGCGCGGACTGCGCACCACGTCGGCCAGCTGGCCCCGATACTCGGGCGTGCCCAGGCGCGCCGGTTTCAGGAAGATGTCTTCCGCCATTTCCACCATGCCGGGCATGATGGAGGTGCCGCCCGTGAGCACGATGCCCGACGACAGCACGCCTTCGTAGCCGGATTCGCGCACCACCTGGTGCACCATCGCGAACAGCTCCTCGACCCTCGGCTCAATCACTGCCGCCAGCGCCTGGCGCGACAGGTTGCGCGGGCCGCGGTCGCCCAGGCCCGGCACTTCCAGCGATTCGCCGGGATCGGCCAGGACCTGCTTGGCCACGCCATAGCGGATCTTGATTTCTTCCGCTTCCGCGGTCGGGGTACGCAAGGCCATGGCGATGTCGTTGGTGATCTGGTCGCCGGCGATGGGAATGACGGCCGTATGGCGGATCGCGCCATCGGAGAATACCGCCACATCGGTCGTGCCGCCGCCGATGTCGATCAGCACCACGCCCAGTTCCTTCTCGTCGGGCGTGAGCACCGCATCGGCCGAGGCCATCGGCTGCAGGATCAGGTCCGACACTTCCAGGCCGCAGCGGCGCACGCACTTGACGATGTTCTGCACCGCCGACACGGCGCCGGTGACGATATGCACCTTCACCTCCAGGCGGATGCCGCTCATGCCGATAGGCTCGCGCACATCTTCCTGGCTGTCGACGATGAACTCCTGCGGCACCGTGTGCAGCAATTGCTGATCGGTCGGAATGTTAACCGCTTTTGCCGTCTCGATGACGCGCGCCACGTCGGTCGCCGTCACTTCCTTGTCCTTGATGGCCACCATGCCGCTGGAATTGAAGCTGCGGATATGGCTGCCCGCAATGCCCGCGTAAACATTGCGGATCTTGCAATCGGCCATCAGCTCGGCCTCTTCCAGCGCGCGCTGGATGGACTCCACCGTGGCCTCGATATTGACCACCACGCCTTTTTTCAGGCCCTTCGATTCGTGCTGGCCCAGCCCGATCACTTCGTGGCGCCCGTCGGACATCACTTCGGCTACGACCGCCACCACTTTCGAGGTGCCGATGTCGAGGCCGACGATCAGGTTTTTCGCGTCTTTTGTCATTTCTGTCGCCTACTGTATGGGCTATAAATTAAGATTATTGGGTTAAGTCGGTTTTTTAATCGGACTACTGTTTTTCTTCTTCATCACTGGCTTGCCATCCTTGCCTTCGGCCGGTATCACCAGGCCGGCGGAACTGAGCGCCAGGCCATTCTGGTAGCGCATATCGATCGTGTCGATATTCTCCAGCCGGCTCGCCAGCTGCGGGTAGATGCCCACCAGCCGGTCCACCCGCGCCTTCAGGGTCGTATGATTCTGCTCGCGCCCCAGCGCCACGCTCATGCCGTTATCCAGTTTCACCGTCCACGCATAGCGGCTCGACAGCGACAGCGATTCAGGCACCATCTTCAGCGGCGCAAACCACTTTGCCAGCTGCACATAGGTGGCCAGTACTTCCTTTTCGCTGCCATCGGGGCCGGCAAACGCAGGCAATTCATGGTCGTCTTCGGCTTCGGCCACATTGGCCGTAAACACGTCGCCCTTGACCGACAGCAGGCGTCCATCCTCGCCCCAGGTGCCCAGTGCCTCATGTTCTTCCAGCGCCACGATCAGCTGGTTCGGCCACTCGCGCCGCACGCTGGCGCGGCGTACCCAGGGCACCGATTCGAACACGCCGCGCACGCTTTCCAGGTTGGTCGTGAAGAAATTGCCCTTGATGCGGCCCAGGGTGCCGCTGCGCAGGGTCAGGTAATTCACATGGCGCAGGCCCTTGTCGTCCGCGCTTTCCACCTTGATCGTGCGCAGGTCGAACATGGGACGCTGCGACACCCACCAGACGCCGGCGGCCACGCACACGACCAGCACCGCGGCCAGCAAGCCGTTGGCAGTCGTATTGAGGCTTTTAGCGTCATGCCACATATCAGCGCTGTCCCTTGTGCATTTTCAGGCTTGCGCCGGCAACGATTTCCAGGCACAGGTCTTCATAGCTGGTGCCTTCCGCGCGCGCCGCCATCGGCACGAGCGAGTGACCGGTCATGCCTGGCGAGGTATTCACTTCCAGCAAAAACAGCTTGCTGTCGGCCGCGCGCATCAGCACATCGACCCGTCCCCAGCCTTCGCAGCCGAGAGCGCGGTATGCCGCCAGGGCGATGCGTTCCATCTCGGCGATGATCGCCGGGTCCAGCTGCGGCGGGCAAAAATACTGCGTATCGTCCGTGAAGTACTTGTTCTGGTAATCGTAATTGCCTTGCGGCGCGACGATTTCAATCGGCGGCAGCGCGCGCGCCGCGGCGCCCTTGCCCAGGATCGCGACGGTGAACTCGCGGCCCTTGATGAATTCCTCGGCCAGCACCGAATCATCGAGACCGGCGGCGATGTCGTAGGCTGCCTGGAAGGCCGACGCTTCGTTGACCGTCGTGATGCCGATGCTCGAACCCTCATGCGGCGGCTTGACGATCAGCGGCAAGCCCAGTTGCGCGGCCACCTTGGCCAGGTCGGAGCTGTCGTCCAGCACCGCGTACTTCGGCGTCGGCAGCTCGTGCATCAGCCAGATCATCTTGGTATAGACCTTGTCCATGCCGACCGAGCAGGCCATCACGCCGCTGCCCGTGTACGGGATGCCCAGCTGCTCCAGCGCGCCCTGCAGGCTGCCGTCTTCGCCGAAGCGGCCGTGCAGCGCGATGAAGACGCGGTCAAACTTCTCAGCGGCCAGTTCGGCCAGGCTGCGTTCGCCCGTGTCGAAGCCATGCGCATCCACGCCATGGCTTTTCAACGCGGCCAGCACGCCCGCGCCGGACATCAGCGACACTTCGCGCTCGGCCGAACGGCCGCCGAACAGGACGCCGACCTTGCCCAATTGTTTTACGTCGATAGCTGAAGCTTGGTTCACGTCAGGCCTTTACAGTGTTGGATGGATACGTTGTCAGTTGTTGCGGAATGCCGCTGATGGAGCCCGCGCCCATGGTCAGCACGACGTCGCCGTCGCGCGCCACGCTCATGATGGTGTCGGCCATGTCCGTCATGGACTCGACGAAGATCGGTTCGATCTTGCCGCGTGCGCGCAGCGCATGCGCCAGGGCGCGGCCATCGGCGGCGACGATAGGCGCTTCGCCCGCCGCATACACTTCAGACAGCAGCAGCACGTCGGGTGCGCCCAGCACCTTGACGAAATCCTCGAACAGGTCGCGCGTGCGGCTGTAGCGGTGCGGCTGGAAAGCCAGCACCAGGCGGCGGCCCGGATAGGCGGCGCGCGCGGCGGCCAGGGTCACTTCCGTTTCCACCGGATGGTGGCCGAAATCGTCGACCAGCGCGAAGCTGCCGCCGTTCGGCAGCGCCACGTCGCCATAGCGGGTAAAGCGGCGGCCCACGCCGGAAAACTCCGCCAGGCCCTGCTGCGTGGCGCTGTCGGCGATGCCGATTTCGCGCGCGATGGCGATCGCCGAGCAGGCATTCTGCACATTGTGCATGCCGGGCTGGTTCAGCACCACATCCAGGTCCGGATAACCTTCCTGCAGCACGGTGAAGTGCATTTCCAGACCCACGGCGCGCGCGTTGATGGCGCGTACCTGCGCGTCTTCCGCGAAACCGTAGGTGGTGACGGGCTTGGTGACGGACGGGATGATGGCGCGCACGTGCGGATCGTCGATGCACAGCATGGCGCGGCCATAGAACGGCAAGCGGTGCGTGAACTGCACGAAGGCCTGCTTGAGCTTTTCGAAATCGTGCTCGTAGGTGTCCATGTGATCGGCGTCGATATTCGTGATCACTTCGATCATCGGCGTCAGGTTCAGGAACGAGGCGTCCGATTCATCGGCTTCGGCCACCAGATAGTCGCCCGAGCCCAGCTTGGCGTTCGCGCCGGCGCTGGTCAGGCGTCCGCCGATGACGAAAGTCGGATCGAGGCCGCCCTGCGCCAGCACGGAAGCGACCAGGCTGGTGGTCGTCGTCTTGCCGTGCGTGCCGGCGATGGCGATGCCGCGTTTCAGGCGCATCAACTCGCCCAGCATCACGGCGCGCGGCACCAGCGGTATCTTGCGCGCGCGCGCGGCCGCCACTTCGGGATTGTCTTGCGGGACGGCGCCCGACGTCACCACCGCATCGGCGTCGCCGATGTTCTCGGCCGCGTGGCCGAGCATGACGGTTGCGCCCAGGCTCGCCAGGCGCTGCGTCGCCGCATTGCTGCCCAGGTCGGAGCCCGACACCTTGTAGCCGAGGTTGACCAGCACTTCGGCGATGCCGCTCATGCCGCTGCCGCCAATGCCGACAAAGTGGATATTGTTTACTTTATGCTTCACAGAGCTAACCTCATGCCAGTTTTTCCAATACGTGTGCGATCGCCTCATTGGCGTCGCGCTTGCCTGCTGCCAGTGCCGCCTGCGCCATCTGCTGGCAGGTATCGCGCGTCAAGGACGCCAGCAGGGTGCTCAGCGACGCCGCACTCATTTCCGTCTGCGGCAGATGAATCGCCGCGCCTTGTTTTGCCATCCATTGCGCGTTGTCGCGCTGGTGGCTGGTGGTCGACGCCACCAGCGGCACGAGCACGCTGGCCACGCCGGCCGCCGTCAATTCCGACAGGGTGATCGCGCCCGCGCGGCAGATCACCAGGTCGGCTTCGGTATACGCCCGGGCCATGTCGTCGATGAAGTCGACCACGTTTGCTTGCACGCCCGCCTGCGCATACGCGGCATGCAGGGCGTCGATATTCTTCTTGCCCGACTGGTGCGTCACCAGCGGGCGTTCGCCCTGCGGCATCAGCGCCAGCGCGGCGGGCAGATTATCGTTCAGCGCTTTCGCGCCCAGGCTGCCGCCCACCACCAGGATGCGCAGCGGTCCGCTGCGGCCCGCGAAGCGCGCGGCCGGCGGCGCCATCGCGAGTATCTCGGCGCGCACGGGATTACCCGTGACGACGGCCTTGCCGGCGGCACTGCCGAAATCGGCGGGGAAACCAAAGCACACCTGCTGCGCCAGCGGCACCAGGGTCTTGTTCGACAACAGCAGCGCCGCGTCGGCATTCACCAGCACCAGCGGCACGCCCTTCAGGCGCGCCATCAGGCCGCCCGGCACGGTGACGTAGCCGCCCATGCCCATCACCACGTCCGGCTTGCGGCTGGCGATGAAACGGCGAATGGCAAAGAAGCTGGCCAGCATCCTGAAGCCGCCTTTGACCGTGTGCGCCAGGCCCTTGCCGCGCATGCCCGAGAACGCGATGGCGTCCATGGGAATGCCGCTTTTCGGCACCAGTTCCTGCTCCATGCCGTGGGTTGTGCCCAGCCAGCTCACTTCCCAGCCGCGCGCGCGCATCGTCTGCGCAATCGCCAGGCCCGGGAAGATATGGCCGCCGGTGCCGGCCGCCATGATCATCAGTCTTTTCGTCGTTTTCAAGTTCGTCACGTTGTTCATAGCCGGCCTCCGCGCATCAGGATCCGGTTTTCGTAATCGATGCGCAGCAAAATCGCCAGGCCGATACAGTTAATCAGTACGCCCGTGCCGCCATAACTCATCAAGGGCAAGGTCAGGCCCTTGGTCGGCAGCAGGCCCAGGTTCACGCCCATGTTGATGAAGGTCTGCACGCCGATCCAGATGGCGATGCCCTTCGCCGTCAGGCCGGCAAAGGTCTGGTCGATGGCGATCGCCTGGCGGCCGATGTCGAAGGCGCGCTTGATAATCCAGTAGAACATGCCGATCACGACCAGCACGCCCACCAGGCCCAGTTCCTCGCCGATCACGGCCAGCAAAAAGTCCGTATGCGCTTCGGGCAGGTAATGCAGTTTTTCCACGCTGCCGCCCAGTCCCACGCCAAACAGTTCGCCGCGCCCGAAGGCGATCAGCGAGTGCGTCAGCTGGTAGGCCTTGTTCAGCGCATTGTCTTCCTGCCACGGATCGAGATACGCGAAAAACCGCTCGCGGCGGAATTTCGACAGAGCGATGATGGTGACGAAGATCGCCGTCAGCATGGCGCCGATGCCGCCGAACCAGATGGCGTTGACGCCGCCCAAAAACAGGATGCCCATGGCGATGCAGACGATCACGCCGAAGGCGCCCAAGTCGGGTTCCATCAGCAGCAGCAAGCCGACGAAGCTGACGGCCAGCGCCATCGGCATGAAGCCCTTGGTCAGCTTGTGCATGTATTCCTGCTTGCGCACCGTGTAGTCGGCCGCGTACAGCACCATCACCACCTTCATCAGTTCGGACGGCTGCGGCCGCAGGCCCGGCAGGTTCAGCCAGCGGCGGCCGCCGTTGACGGACACGCCCAGACCCGGTATCAGGACCATCACCAGCAGCACCAGGGTACCGATGAACAGCCACGGCGCGATCTTTTGCCAGGTGGCGACGGGGATACGGAACACCAGTGCGCCGACGATGATTGACACGCCGATGAACAGCGCCTGGCGCACGACGAAATAATTGTTCGTATAGGCGGCGAACTTGCGCGCATCCGACAGCGAGATCGACGCCGAATACACCATCACCATGCCCAGCAACATGAGCAGCAGGACCACCCACACCAGCGGCTTGTCATAGTCCATCATCTTCGACTGCCGCGCGCGGCTGTCCAGCGGCTTGGCAGCCGAGCCGGAACCAAAGCTGAAGGGCAGTTGGAAGGCCATCAGATATCCTGTCCGTTTTCCAGGGCGATGTCGCGCACGGCGTCGACAAACACCTGCGCGCGGTGCGCATAGTTCTTGAACATGTCCAGGCTCGCGCACGCGGGCGACAGCAGCACGGCATCGCCGGCCAGCGCCAGGCCGCTGGCGCGCTTGACGGCTTCCGGCAAGGTGGCGCAGTCGATGATGTCCACGCCGGCCGGCTCGAGCGCCGCGCGCAAGGCAGGCGCGTCGCGCCCGATCAGCACCACGGCGCGCACATAGCGCGAGACCGGTTCGGCCAGCGGCGAGAAATCCTGCCCCTTGCCGTCGCCGCCGGCGATCAGCACCAGGCGCTGTTCCGCGCCGCCGAAGGCCTTGCCTAGGCCGGCCAAGGCGGCCACTGTCGCGCCCACGTTGGTGCCCTTGCTGTCGTCGTAGTATTCAACTTCAGCCACGGCCGTGATCAGCTCCACGCGGTGCGGCTCGCCCTGGTATTCGCGCAAGCCGTGCAGCAGCGGCGCAAATGGCAGGCCGATGGCGCGGCACAGGGCCAGCGCCGCCAGCGCATTCGAGGCGTTATGCTGGCCGCGGATTTTCAGCGCGTCGGCCGGCATCAGTTTCTTGGCCATCGTCGGCACCGGTTCCGGCGCCGGATCGTTCTTCCTGCGTTTTTTCTCGATCACTTCTTCGCTGGGCACGGCTTGCGCCAGCCAGAAGATGCCGCGTTCATTGACCAGGCCAAAGCTGTCCACTTCCGCCGGCTCGCCCGTGCCGAAGGTGATCGTCTCGGCCAGCGGATCGGCCATGCGCATGACGGCCGCATCGTCGCGGTTCAGGATGCGCACCGTCTGGTCGCCGAAGATGCGCGCCTTGTCGGCAGCGTAGGCCGCCATGTCGCCATGCCAGTCCAGGTGGTCCTGCGACAGATTCAGGACCGTGGCCGCATCGGCCTGCAGGCTGAACGTCGTGTGCAGCTGGAAGCTGGACAATTCAAGTATCCACGCTTGCGGCAAGGTACCGGCGACGGGTTCCGCCGCTTCAGCGTCCGCATCCACCGGCTGCGGCGCGGGTTCGGCATCGAGCACTTCGCGCAGCACGTCCAGCACGGCCGGGCTGATATTGCCGGCCACGCGCGTGATCAATCCGGCGCGCTCGCACAGCAGGCCCACCAGGCTGGTGACGGTCGTCTTGCCATTCGTGCCCGTGATGGCGATGACTTTCGGCGCATAGCCGCGTTCCGCCTTGAGCGCCGCCAGTGCCTGCGCGAACAGTTCGATCTCGCCCCACACGGGGATGTTTTTCTCAACAGCGGCTGGAGCGATCTGTACCAGTTCGCGGCCCGGCGCCAGGCCGGGGCTGACGGCGACGAAGTCGACGCCATCGAGCAGCTCGGCCGTGAAGGCGCCGGCGATGAACTGCGCCTGCGGCACGGCGGCCTGCAGCGCGGCCAGGCGCTCGGGCACCTCGCGCGTATCGGCCACGCGCACGCAAGCACCGCTGCGGGCCAGCCACAGGGCCATCGCCAGCCCCGATTCGCCGAGGCCCAGTACCAGTGCGGTTTTAGCGTCGTACATCATCAGCGCAGCTTCAAGGTGGTCAGGCCGAGCAGCACCAGCATCATGGTGATGATCCAGAAACGCACGACCACCTGCGTCTCCTTCCAGCCTTTTTGTTCAAAATGGTGATGCAATGGCGCCATCAGGAAGACGCGGCGGCCAGCGCCATAGCGCTTCTTGGTGTACTTGAACCAGACGACCTGGATGATCACGGACAGCGTTTCGACGACGAAGATGCCGCCCATGATGAACAGGACGATTTCCTGGCGCACGATGACGGCGATGGTGCCCAGTGCGCCGCCCAGCGCCAGCGCGCCCACGTCGCCCATGAAAACCTTGGCGGGGTGCGTGTTATACCAGAGGAAGGCCAGGCCGGAACCAGCCAGCGCGCCGCAGAAGATCACCAGTTCGCCGGCGCCCGGAATGTGCGGGATGAACAGGTAGCGCGCATACGTGGCGTTACCCGTCAGGTAGGCGAACAGCCCCAGGGCCGTGCCCACCATCACGGTCGGCATGATGGCCAGGCCATCGAGACCGTCCGTGAAGTTGACGGCGTTGCTGGTGCCGACGATGACGCAATAGGTCAGCGCGATGAAGCCCCACACGCCCAGCGGATAGCTGATGGTCTTGAAGAACGGCACGATCAGATCGGCCTTCGGCGGCAGGTCCATGGCGAAGCCGGACTGCACCCAGGCGTAGATCAGGTTCCACACGTGGCCCGCGTCAGGTTCCGACACGGAGACGGAAAACGCCAGGTAAAACGCGGCGACGATGCCGATCAGCGACTGCCAGAAGTATTTTTCGCGCGAGCGCATGCCTTCCGGATCCTGGTGTACCACCTTGCGGTAATCGTCGGCCCAGCCGACGGCGCCAAAGCCCAGGGTGACGATCAGGACCGGCCAGATGAAGCGGTTCGACAGGTCGGCCCACAGCAAGGTGGAAATGCCGATGGCGATGAGGATCAGCACACCGCCCATGGTCGGCGTGCCGTGTTTTTTCAGATGCGTTTGCGGGCCGTCCGTACGCACGGCCTGGCCGACCTTCATGCGCGTGAGCATGCGGATCACGGCGGGGCCGGCGCACAGGCCGATCAAAATCGCCGTCAGGGTGGCGAAGACGGCGCGGAAAGTGATGAAGTTAAAGACCCGCAATGGGCCAATGTCGTCCTGGAAATAATGAGCGAGCCAGAGCAGCATGATTAGTGAGCTTCCTTGTTATTGTTGTTTGAACCAATCAAATGCTGCACGGCCCGTTCCATCTTCATGAAGCGGGAGCCCTTGATTAATACTGTTGCATCCGAACGGCCGGACAAATGCGCATCGAGCGCCGCCAGCAAACCGTCGAACTGTTCGAAATACTCCACGACCGTGCCCGATTCCTGGCTGGCGGCTGCCTGCGCCGCACTCACCAGATGGCGCGCCAGGCCGCCCGTCGCCAGCACGTGTTCGATGCCTTTGGCGGCGGCGTAGGCGCCGATCTCTTCGTGGAACTGCTGCCCCTGCGTGCCGACTTCGCCCATCTCGCCCAGCACCAGGATGCGTGGTGCCGCGGCCTGCGCCAGTACATCGATGGCCGCGCGCGCCGAATCCGGATTGGCGTTATACGTGTCGTCGATGATGGTGGCGCCGTTGGCGGCACGTTTTTTCTGCAGGCGGCCGTTCACGGGCGCGAACGCCTCCAGGCCCTGCTTGATATGTTCGATGGCGATGCCGGCGCCCACGGCGCATGCCGCCGCAGCCAGCGCATTGCGCACATTGTGTTCGCCCGCCGCCTGCAGGCCGACGAAAAACTGGCGCAAGGCGCCGTCCTGCGCGCGCACGCTGACGAACATGTCGCTGCCAAAATCCTCGGCGGCGCGGTGCGTGCAGCTGACGTCCGCCTCTTTTGACAGCCCGAAGGTGATAACGGCGCGCGCGCCGGCCAGCTCCTGCCACAGGGGTGTGAATTCATCGCCATACGGGAAGACTGCCACGCCGTCGTCGGCCAATGCCGCCAGCGCGGCGCCGTTTTCGCGCGCCACCGCTTCGACCGTATGCATGAATTCCTGGTGCTCGCGCTGCGCGTTGTTGACCATCGCCAGGGTCGGCGCGGCAATCGCGGCCAGGCGCGCAATTTCGCCAGGATGGTTCATGCCCATCTCGATGACGGCCGCCTTGTGCTGCTCGCTCAGACGGAACAGGGTCAATGGCACGCCAATTTCATTATTCAGGTTACCGCGCGTGGCCAGGCGCGCTTCTTCGCCGAAGGCCGCCGTCAGGATCGATGAAATCATCTCCTTGACGGTGGTCTTGCCATTGCTGCCGGTAACACCGATGACGGGCATATTGAAACGGCCGCGCCAGTGGTTGGCGATGCGGCCCAGCGCGGCCAGGGTATCGGGCACCACGATGGCCGCTACCTTGCCGCTGTCCCAGCCTTCGGGCAAGCGCTCGACCACCACGGCGGCGACGCCGCTGGCGGCCACCTGCTCGAGGAAGTCATGGGCGTCGAAACTCTCGCCGCGCAGGGCGACGAACAGCGAACCGGCCTGGGCGCTGCGGCTGTCGGTGGAGACACCGTCAAAAACGGCGTCGCCAATCAGCTGCGCGCCGCCCAGCGACGGCATCAGTTCTGTCAGGGTGCCGCGCATCAGTTCGTCCTCATCATGGTCAGGCGCGCGGACAGGGCCAGCTGCGCATGGTCGGCGTCGGAGAACGGCATTTTCTTGCCCTTGATTTCCTGGTACGGCTCATGGCCCTTGCCCGCCAACAGGATCACGTCCGGCTTGGCGGCGTGCTTGATGGCCGACAGGATGGCGGCGGCGCGGTCTTCAATGGCCTGCGGCTGCGGACCGTCTGCGCGCATGCCGGCGACGATCTGCGCGATGATGGCGTGCGGATCTTCGCTGCGCGGATTGTCGCTGGTGACGAGCACGTGATCGGCCAGCTGCGCGATGGCACCCATCTGCGGGCGCTTGCCCGGATCGCGGTCACCGCCGCAGCCGAACACGCACCACAGCTGGCCACCCCGCTCCTGCGCCACCTGGCGCAGGGCGGCCAGGGTCTTTTCCAGCGCGTCCGGCGTATGCGCGTAATCGATGACGACCATCGGCGCTTCCTGGCCGCCCACCTGCTGCATGCGGCCCGGGGCCGGCTGCAAGGATTCGATGCCGTCGATGGCGGCGCGCAGGCCGGTGCCGTGCGCCAGCAAGGCGCCCAGCACGGCCAGCGCGTTGCTGATGTTGAAGTGGCCCACCAGCTGCGTCTTGACCAGCGCCACGCCCAGCGCGCATTCCAGGTGGAAGTCGGTGCCGGCATTACGGCTGCGGAACTGGCTGGCGCGCAGCATCAGCACGCCAGGCAGGTCGGGCAAGGCGGCAGCATCCTGCAGGGTATAGCCGATGACGGGATATTCGCCGGCCAGCTTGCCGTCCACGTGCGCCGCCAGACGCAGGCCCATCGGGTCGTCCAGGTTGATGACAGCCGTTTTCAGGCCGGGCCAGTCGAACAGCTTGACCTTGGCCGCCTCGTAGGCCGCCATGTCGCCATGGTAGTCGAGATGGTCGCGCGTCAGATTGGTAAACATGGCGACGTCGAAGTGCATGCCGGCCGCGCGTTCCTGGTCCAGGCCGATCGACGACACTTCGATGGCGACGGCCTTGGCGCCAGCATCGCGCATGGCGGCCAGTTTGCGCGCCAGCAGCACGGCGTCCGGCGTGGTGTAGCCGGTGACGTCGAATTCGATGGCGCCGCGCGGCTTGCACAGGCCCACGCCCAGAGTCCCGATGACGGACGATGGCTCGCCCAGGCGCGCCAGGGCTTGCGCCAGCCAGAGCGCGCACGATGTCTTGCCATTCGTGCCCGTCACGCCGGCGCTGAACATGGCGCGATCGGGCATGTCGTAGAAAGCATGCGCCACGGGGCCGGCCAGGCGTTTCAGGTCGCTGACCAGCAGGTGCGGCACGCTCCATGCGGCGTTCCATTCCACGGCGTCATGCACGATGGCGGCGGCGCCCTGCCCGATGGCGGCGGCGATGAAATCGGTGGCGCCCGCATAGGCGAAAAACACGTCGCCGCGCTGCACGCGGCGCGAATCGGACGTCAGCTGCCCGGACGGGGCAGCCGCTTTGATCCACAAACTGATGTCTTGTATGGTCATGAGTGACTTCACATGGCCTCCGGGCCGGCATTGGCCGGGACCACGATTTCGGTAACGGAGGAATCTGGCGGTACGTTCATCGCGCGCAGCGCGTTGGTCGCAATCGCCGCGAAAGCGGGAGCGGCGACCTGGCCGCCGTAGTGGGCCGGGCCGGTCGGTTCATCGATCATCACCGCAATGATGAAGCGCGGCGCCGACATCGGCACCATGCCCACGAAAGAGCCGATGTATTTGCGCGGCATCGCGTAGCGGCCGTTTTCCACCTTATAGGCGGTACCCGTCTTGCCGCCCACGCGGTAGCCGGCGACCTGGGCGCGCTTGGCCGAGCCGTGCGCGCCGGAGACCACCAGTTCGAGCATGGCGCGCATTTCGGCGGCCGTCTTCGGCTTGATCACCTGCTGGCCCACGGGCAGTTCATTGACCTTCTGGAACGACAGGGGAATCGTGTCGCCGTCGCGCGCGAACATCATATAAGAGCGCGCCAGCTGGATCAGCGACACGGAAATGCCGTTACCGTAGCTCATGGTCGCCTGCTCCACCGGGCGCCACGATTTATACGGACGCACGCGGCCGGCCACGGCGCCGGGGAAGCCCCATTTCGGCTGCTGGCCAAAGCCCACCTTGGTAAACATTTCCCACATTTCCTGCGACGGCATGCCCAGCGCGATCTTCGAGGTGCCGATGTTCGACGACATCTCGATGATTTCGGAGACATTGATCACGCCGTGCGGCTTGGTGTCGGTGATCGTGCGGTCGGCGATGGTGTAGCGGCCCGGGCCCGTGTCGATCAAGGTGGTCGGCTTGACGCGGCCCGTGTCGAGCGCCAGCGAGACCGTGATCGGTTTCAGGGTCGAACCGGGTTCGAAGGTATCGGTCATGACGCGGTTGCGCAGCTGCTGGCCGGTGAGCTTGCGGCGGTCGTTCGGGTCGTAGCTGGGGTAATTGGCCAGGGCCAGCACTTCGCCCGTGTGCACGTCGAGCACCACGGCGCCGCCGGCCTTGGCATTGAATTTCTCCACCGCTTCCTTCAGCTGCGTGAAGGCGATGTACTGGATCTTGCTGTCGACGGACAGGGTCAGGTCCTTGCCGTCATGCGGTTCGTGGATGAAGCCGATGTCTTCGACGATGTGGCCCAGGCGGTCCTTGATCACGCGGCGGCTGCCGGTGGTGCCGACGAGGGTTTTCTGCTGCGCCAGCTCCATGCTTTCCTGGCCCACGTCTTCCACGTTGGTAAAGCCCACCACGTGGGTCATCACTTCACCCTGTGGGTAGAAGCGCTTGTACTCCTTGCGCTCGTCGATGCCGTCGATGCCCAGCTTGGAAATCTTGTCGGCCACGTCCATCTCGACCTGGCGTTTCAGGTAAACGAAGCTGCGGTCCGAATCGAGCTTCTTGCGCAATTCGTTGACGTTCATTTCCAGCAGGCCGGCCAGCGCATTGATTTTCTCGGGAGACGCCTGCAGCACGTCGTCGGGAATGGCCCAGATGGCTTTCACGGGGACGGACGAAGCGAGCACCTGGCCGTTACGGTCGGTGATCTTGCCGCGCGTGGCGGGCAATTCCAGCGTGCGTTCATAGCGCGCCTTGCCCTGCTTTTGCAGAAACTGCGTCGACACGCCCTGCAGCCACAGGGCGCGTGCGCCCAGGCCGGCGAAAGCGAAGAACAGCAGGAACAGCACGACGCGCGAACGCCAGACGGGCAGACGCACCGCCAGTACGGGGTTCTTCGAGAATGGCACGCCTTTCGATGCCGCCACCCGGCCGTTGCTATTGCCGCCCAACTTCATTATTCGCCCTCCGTCAGGTATTGCGTACGCGCCGCCGTCAGCGGCGTCATGCTCAGGTCGCGCCGCGCGATCGATTCGATGCGTTCATGCTTGCCCAAAGTGGACTGGTCCAGCTGCAGTTGCGCCCAGTCGATGTCGAGCTGGCGCGACAGCGCTTGCGCGCGTTCCAGGTCGATCAGCAGGTGGCGCGACTGGTACTGCGCGTTCACCAGCGACAGCCCGCAGCACACCAGCAGGGCCGACAGCAGGACACACAGCTTGCCAGTCATCGGGCGCCGCCGTTTGCAGGGGCGGCCAGCGGCAGGCGCTGCGCCACGCGCATCACGGCCGAACGCGAACGGGGATTGCCCTCGACCTCGGCGTCGGACGGCTTCATCTTCGAAATCAGCTTCATTTCCGGCTGCGGCAAGTCCACCGCGCGGATCGGCAGGCGGCGGTCAGGCTGCTCCACGTTCGCCTTCGAGGCGAAGAAGCGCTTGACCATGCGGTCTTCCAGCGAATGAAAACTGATCACGGCCATGCGCGCGCCGGGCGCCAGGCAGGCATATGCCTGGTTCAGACCGATCTCGAGATCCTCGAGCTCTTTGTTAATGAAAATGCGGATTGCCTGAAAGGTGCGGGTAGCGGGGTCCTTACCCTTCTCGCGGGTCTTGACGGCGCCTGCCACGATGCCGGCAAGCTGTCGTGTGCTTGAAATTGGCTGGACTGCCCGGCCAGCAACAATCGCCTTTGCAATCTGAAAAGCAAACCGTTCTTCCCCATAATCGCGTATCACTTTCTCTAAATTCTGCTCGGTTTCCACCGCCAGCCACTCGGCCGCGGAAATGCCGCGCGTGGTATCCATGCGCATGTCCAGCGGTCCGTCGTTACGGAAGCTGAAACCGCGCGCCGCGTCGTCGACCTGCGGCGACGAGATGCCCAGGTCGAGCAGGATGCCGTCCACCTGCCGCACGCCGCGTTCGGCCAGACTGGCCGTCATGGTGGCAAAGCTGTCATGGACGATTTCAAAACGGGGGTCGCCGATCTGTTCGGCCGTGGCGATGGCTTGCAAGTCCTTGTCGAAGCCGATCAGGCGCGCGTCATCGGCCAGGCGCGACAGGATCAGGCGGCTATGCCCGCCGCGGCCAAACGTGCCGTCGACGTAAATGCCGTGCGCGCGGTCGCCCGTCAGGTCGAGCGCATCGACCGCCTCATCGAGCAGCACCGTGCGATGCTGAAATTCCGGCACCGTGAGTTGTGTCATTACGGAGCCTTAGAAAGAAAAATTGGAAAGTACATCGGGGGTGCCGGCATCGATCGCCTGCTGTTCTTTGTCGGCCAACTTGGCGGCATCCCATATTTCAAAGTGGCTGCCCATGCCGATCATCATGACTTCGCGCGCCAGTCCGACGGCGTTGCGCAATTCGGGCGAGATCAGCACGCGGCCCGCCGAGTCCAGCTCGACGTCGACGGCGTTGCCGAGGAAGATGCGCTGCCAGGCGCGCGCCGACATGGGCCAGGCGGCGATTTGCTGGCGGTGGCTTTCCCACACGGGACGGGGGAAAAACAGCAGGCAGCCATCGGGGTGTTTGGTCAGGGTCAAACGGCCTTCGCATTGGATCGCCAGCGCGTCACGGTGCTTGGCAGGGATAGACATCCTGCCTTTGGCATCGAGATTGATTGCGGACGCGCCTTGAAACACGGAAGACCTTTTTGAGCTTGGGTTGCGACGCTTGCGCATCGCGATGAAAAGGGAAAATTTCCCACAAAAACACACTTTTTCACACAGTTGCCCACTTTAGAGGAAGCAAAGATAGTGGTCAAGCGGTTTCCGATTGGCAAAACAGGAATTTTATTAATGAAATTAAGGACTTAGCGCATATCGTTGAAGGAGTCTCAAATAAAAATATATCGATAAATTAGATACTTATGAAAGATAGTGAATGTGCTACCTCATCTGCACACATGTGTTTTCCTACCGTAAACATCGAAAAAAACGAAATCGAAAAATTGAATTTTTTACAGTTAGTTGACACATGACAATACTTTCGTCATCCAGGCACAACGGTAGCCAGCCGCAGCGAAAGACTTGGTTTAAAGCAAAAAATAATCGCCCATGGCGCGTACCGGCCCTGTTTTCCGGGCCTGGCCTGATACGGGAAAACTATTTTTGCAATGCAGCAATTAATTGAAAACCGGAAACTTTAACCAATTGTCCATCTTTAGTTGTATATACAACTTTATCTCAAGCACTATATTTTTAGAAACAAAAAAAGCCCCGTTGCGGGGGCTTTTGGCGCGGCGTGCAGCGTGAAAACCGCTGCGGCCGAGACGCTCCCTGGCGAGCCAGGGAGCAGGAATTCAAGTGAAGCAGGCCGGTAGGCCGGATTTTGTTACGGCGCCTTCCCTTGCAGGTCGGCGCTATGACAGTCATTCCTCTAGGCGCCAGATTACTCGGGCGCTCAAGCTTTCTACCCGCACGCTCCGCGAGCAGCATCATCGCGTGCCTATTTGAAATTGCACCAGGTGGAGGTTACCGCGTTTCACCGTAACTTAATACGCTCGTCTCTGTGGCCCTATTCCTCGCCTTATACCTTGCGGCTTTCAGCGGACGGCCGTTAACCGTCACCCCGCTCTATGGAGTCCGGACCTTCCTCCCGCCAGCGCATTGCTGCGCCGGCCAGCGACTGTCTGGCCTGCTTCACCCGCCATTGTACCGCGCCGCAGCATGTTTCTGCAAAAGCGCGGCGTGGCCGTCGAGGGATTGTGTAATTCGGTGTCGCCATTTCAAAAGCCGGGCCAAATCGGCTCACATAGAATGGGGCAAGCTGCTTGCATGCAAGCGCATGCGCACCGCTTGCCCCATTTCTTTGCCACCCACTAGAATATAAAGAGCCGAACATGACGCAACAATCCCGTACCGGCGGCCAGATCCTGGTCGATGCCCTGCAGATCCACGGTGTCGACACCGCTTTTGGCGTGCCTGGCGAAAGCTACCTCGATGTGCTCGACGCCCTGCACGACTCGGGCATCCGCTTCATCATCAACCGCCAGGAAGGCGGCGCCGCCTTCATGGCCGAAGCCTACGGCAAGCTGACGGGCAAGCCGGGCATCTGCTTCGTCACGCGGGGACCGGGCGCCACCAACGCCTCGATCGGCGTGCACACGGCCTACCAGGACTCCACGCCGATGATCCTGTTCATCGGCCAGGTGGGCAATGATTTCATCGACCGCGAAGCGTTCCAGAAATCGACTACCGCCGCATGTATGGCCAGATGGCCAAGTGGGTGGCGCAGATCGACCGCGCCGAGCGCATCCCCGAATACCTGGCGCGCGCCTTCCAGGTCGCCACCAGCGGGCGCCCCGGCCCCGTCGTGCTGGCATTGCCGGAAGACATGCTCATTTCCATGGCGACTGTCGCCGACACGCGCGCCTACCAAGCCGTGCAGGCAGCGCCATCGGATGCCCAGCTGCAGCAGCTGCGCGCCATGCTGGCGACGGCGAAGCAGCCGCTGGTCTTGCTCGGGGGCACCACCTGGACACCGCAAGCATGCGCCGACCTGCAGCAGTTCGCGGAAAGCAATCACCTGCCCGTCGCCTGCGCCTTCCGCTTCCAGGACTTGCTCGACAATGCACACCCGAACTACATCGGCGACGTCGGCATCGGCATCAACCCGAAACTGGCCGCGCGCGTGAAAAATGCCGACCTGGTCATCGCCATCGGCCCGCGCCTGGGCGAAATGACGACGGGCGGCTACACCCTGTTCGAGTCGCCCGTGCCGCGCCAGCGCCTGGTGCACATCCATACGGATGCCGAGGAACTGGGCAGCGTCTACCAGGCCGAGCTGATGATCAACAGCGGCATGCCGCAGGTGTGCGCCATGCTGGCCACGATGGCCCCCGTCGATGCTTCCGCATGGAAACATACGCCGGCCGAAGCCAAAGCCGAGCTGGCCGCCTACCAGGAGCGCCCGCCCATCTTCCAGGATGGCCAGGCGCCGCTGGATCTGTGGCAAGTCACGCAAGAGATCATGGCGCAGGCCCCCGCTGACACCATCCTGACGAACGGCGCCGGCAATTACGCCTCGTGGGCGCACCGTTTTTATCGCTACGGCGGCATGCGCACGCAACTGGCGCCGACGAATGGCGCCATGGGCTACGGCGTGCCGTCGGGCGTGGCGGCGAAGATCGTGCATCCGGAGCGCACCGTGATCACGTTCGCCGGTGATGGCGAATACATGATGAATGGCCAGGAACTGGCCACGGCCGTGCAATACCAGGCGGGCGTCGTCATCATCATCTTCAATAACCAGATGTTCGGCACCATCCGCATGCACCAGGAGCGCGACTACCCGGGCCGCGTGTCGGGCACGACCCTGCACAACCCGGATTTCGCGGCGCTGGCGCAGGCATACGGCGCGCATGGCGCAGTGGTGAATACGACGGAAGAGTTCGCCCCTGCCCTGCAGCGGGCGCTGGCGCACGCCAGGGCGCACAACTTGCCGGCCCTGATCGAGCTGCGCTATGACGGCAACCTGATCACGCCGAACGCGACACTCGCCACCATCCGTGCGAATGCGGAAAAGGCGCAGGCGGCCCAATAGGCCTCTTGCCTAGCGAGAAATAACAAAGGCCCGGTCGATACCGGGCCTTTTTCATGTGCAAGTCACAACCGCGTCAGGCGGCGGGCGCCTCGGCGCTGTCCTGCGCTGGCGCCTGCGCCGGCGCTTCCGGCATCGGCGGGCATGGCGTGCAGTTTTTCAGCGGACGGCCGAAATCGCGCACGCGGCTCAGTTTCATCGGCATGCGCACGTTGCCGCCGCAGTAATCGCCTTCCAGGGTCAGGGTCTGGCCATCTTTGGAAAACTTGCCGACGATGGTGCGCTCTTCGCTGTCGGCGCCGGCGATGGTGAAGTCGAAGGCCCCCGTGGCGGCGTCCAGGTTGACGTCGCTGGCCACGATGGGCCAGCTCAGGGCGCCGGCCGTGAATTCATAGATGACGGAATCGGCTTCGGCAAAACGGTGCAGGGTGACGCGCTGGCCGCCGATTTCACCGCTATCCTTCTGCAGGCACAGGTCGGAGTAGACGGCCACGCCGTAGCGCTCCAGTCCGGCCGCCTTCTTGCCCTTGACGGCAGCGACAGCGGCGCCCGTGGCGCCAGCGAGCAGCAGCGCGGCCAGCATGGCGGCCAGGCGCGGCGAGGTGAATGGATACATGGCATTCCTTTACTTGAGTAACGGCGCCATTATAACTGGCGCCGCCCATGCAAAAACGCGCCGCCAGGACTAGCCTGGAGACGCGTTTCCTTGCCTATCAGCATCCCCGAAGGGATGCCGGCAGCGGTACTAAGCTTCGCTTGCGCGAATATTAGAACGAGTGACGAACGCCAACGTTGAAGGCTTTGTCGCCCGTACCAACATTGCTGTTGTTACCAACGGTGTAGCCAGCGTTGTTTTTGTTCTTGATTTTAGCGTACGAAGCGTAGGTGCTGGTGCGCTTCGACAGAGCGTACGAGTAGCCCAGTGCCCATTGATCAGCGTCAGCATTGGCGTTGGTTTTGTCGTTCGTGCGGATGAACGAAGCCATTACGGTGCCAGCTGGGCCAACAGGTACGGTTGCGCCGACCAGGATGTTGTTGCTGTCGGTGCTGTAGCCAGCCGAAGTGTAGTTAAACGCGTTCACATTGCCGTTGTTGCGGATGGCGCTGTTGTTGCCTTTGTTCACGCCATAAGCGACGTAAGCTTTTGCAACTGCGAAGTCGTAGTTAGCTGCAGCCAGGTAGTTACGGCCGCTGCCGGTTTCGGTCAGCGCGGTGTCGTTGCTGGTGTTGTTGTAAGCGATACGAGCGTTCAGAGGACCGTTCGAGTAGCCAGCCGACGCGCCGATTTTGCGGCCGATTTTGTTCGACTCAGCGTTTTCGCCGAAGGTGTAAGCCACGTCAGCGTCAAAGCCGTTGAAGTTTGGCGAGGTGTACAGCACGGTGTTGCTGGTGCGGGTGTTCGCTGGGAACAAGTTTTTAGCGGAACCAGCGTAGCCAGCTGCGAATGGATCAGCAACTTTCGACAGGGTGTTGTACCAAGGGGTGTATTGACGACCCAGGGTCAGGGTACCGGTCGTTTTGCTGCTCAGACCAACGTAAGCTTGACGATTGAACAAGGTACCTGCAACGTCTTGTTGACCGTTGTCAACGCCGAAGCCCGATTCCAGAACGAACAGAGCCGACAGGCCGCTGCCCAGATCTTCGGTGCCTTTGAAGCCGATACGGGAAGCCGAAGCAATGCCGCTGTCCAGTTTGTTAACGTTGCCGTTAACACCGCCGCGCTCGCTGACGAAACCAGCGTCAACGGTACCGTAGATAACAACGCTCGATTGAGCTTGGGCTACGCCAGTGGCTGCTGCCAGAACTGCCAGGGTGATCAGAGTTTTTTTCATTGCGATTTCCTTTAATTTTTGAAGCAAAAAGTAATACAGCCTATGCATCTCGAGCTGCGCTCTAACAGAGCGCTTTTTATGAGTGAGGGCAAGGTCTCCACCTGCCACATTGCTGTTCCGGTCAGGGGAACATTCATATCGGTATCGGCACGCTATTGCACCGATAAGCTTGAAGGCTGCATAACGACCGTCATTCGTGCGCCGGTTCGGTGCTCAAAGGGCACCGGAAGCGGCACTATAACGACCGTTTCACATTCCATCAAGTTCCAACATGTTACTTCCGGTACCAGGCCGGGGGCTTTTTCAGGCATCCCGACCATCGCCAACCGTACTACGCGACAGAGCCAGTGCCCCTTGCCAACCAATGCATTGGCCTGATTGACCATTCCATCATAGCGCATGGCATGCTGGCACCCGTTGTATTAGTGCAACAGTATCAGGCGAGTGATTAAAACGTCAACATGCTTTACCCATCATTTTCCCTCGAATATTTACGCGACAAAGCGCACAATTTGTCAGGCGATAATGGATAAACGGGACGAAGCATACACGGCATCGCCAATGTTTGCTGCCGAACGCCCAAAAACGGGAATTCATGCGCCCGCTTTTGGTGCGTTGCCGCATTATTCAGGGGCGTAGGCGCCATTTTCGACGTCGGCGCGCGCGTCAGGAAAATAGGCAAAGTGACAATACAATTACTGACTTTCCGGTAATTTAAATTGCTCACATAGAAATGTTTTCCATGTTTTCCAGCCAACGCCGCAGCGCGCCGATTTGAACGGATGAGGACGACTCTTGCTTGCAAATTGCACATCAGTTGAAACAATTTCTTACAATGTTGCCTTCTCAATATTTTGACATATTTGTGTCCAAAAAACGACACTTTGATTGAAATCAAGTTTTCGTCAGCCCCATTCCGCACAATTTACTTTTTCTTTTTCGCATTTTTTGCTTAAAAGCATCAAGAAAAATGCTAGTTCCGGCTTGCGCGCCGGAGCAGGCGCATGAAAGGGCCCAGCAACGGCAGTTTTTCATACAATTCTTCCGCCGCATCCCAATAATCGCGGTGTACGACCACCCGTCCCTGCGCATCGAAGCGCACATGCGTTGCGCCACGAATGCACTGTTCGCCAGATACCAGGCGTTTCATGCGGAAATGAAACTCCCATGTCAGGAACGCCTGCTCCCCCTGCCCCAGGCTTTCCAGCACGACAAACCGGGGCGCATCGACTTGCACGAACATGTGTTCGAAGATGGCCAGGATGGCGGCATGGCCCACCACTTCGTTGAACGGGTCCTTGAAGCGGGCGTCCGGCGCGTACACGGCGCCCAGCTGGGCCAGGCTTTCCAGGCTCAGGTGCTCGTAAAACGCCACCAGGCGCGCCAGCGGGCCGTCCATGGTTGCGTTCATAGGCCCGTCACCTTGCGGATCAGCCAAAAATAGGCGCGGTACGGCAACAGCCGCGCCAGGCGCATGGTATTCGTGAAGCGTTTGGGGAAATGGATGTGGAACTGGCCCCGTTCGATGCCGTCGAGCATGGCGGCGGCCGCGTCCTGCGCCGTCATCAGCGCAGGCATGGTGAAATCGTTGCCCGCCGTCAGCGGCGTGGCGACAAAACCAGGGTTGATTTGATACACGTCAATCCCCCACCCATGCAAATCCAGATACAGCGATTCCGTCAGATTGATCAGCGCCGCCTTGCTGGCGCCATACGCGAGCGCCTTGGGCAAGCCGCCATAGCCGGCCACCGAGCCGACGATGCCGATGCCGCCGCTGCCCTGGCGCAACAGCCACGGCAGGGCCTGCTCCAGGCAATTGAAGACGCCGCCCACGTTCAGGGCCAGCAAGCCCTGCGCCGCTTCCAGGTCGAAACTGTCGGCGCGCATGGCCTGATAGCCGCCCGCCACGACCAGGATCAGGTCGATATGCGTCCACTGCTGCTGCAATGCCACGCAGACGGCCCGCACTTGCGCATGCTGGGTGATATCGAGCGGCAAGGCCTGCGCCAGCGGCTGTCCCTCGCACAGTTGCTCCAGGCTGGCGCGGTGGCGGGCCGACAGGGCCACGCAGGCGCCCTGCTGCAGCAGCAAGGTGGCACAGGCGGCGCCGATGCCGCTCGACGCGCCGATGATCCACACGCGCTTGCCGGCCCAGCTGGTGATCTTGCGATTCATGGGGCCGCCTGTGGACGCTTGCTGAACGATAAAGTGACGGCGCCCAGGCTGAAGCCGAACTTGCTCATGGCGGCGCGGTTGAGCATGACCTTGTCATCCATCAGGAACATCCAGTCCTCGAAGTCGACGTGGTAGACCGTGCCATCGACGGGCAACGCCAGCACGTATTGCCAGCGCAGCGCATTGCCGGCCACTTCGCCGACGGCTTCCCCGATCACGTCGGGCGCCGTGCCGATAAAGCGTCCGGGCGCCGTCTTGCGCAAGGTCCACACGCGCCGTTGCCGGCTACCATCCGCATACGTGAAATCCTCGTCCAGGGTGCCGATCTCGCCCGCCCAGCTGGCCCGCATCACCACGGTGAAGCGTTTCACGACCTTGCCGGAGCGGTCCTGGAAGATGCCATGCGCGTCCAGCGTGCCGTTGAAGTACTGCTGCAGATCCAGCTTGGGTGTTTCCTGCGCGTACGTGGCAGGCGTGGGCGGCGTGGAGCAGGCGGCCAGCGCCAGCAGCAAGGCGGCCGCCATGCCGCGTGCATACAATGTCATGAGGCGCATGCGTGGTTCTCCCGATGTTCGCTATATATGTTGCAAGGGCGTCCGCCACAGCAGCAGCGCCGCCAGCAGTTTCAAGGCGCAAGGCAGCAAGGCGTACGCGGCAGACAAGGCCGGCAAGCCTTTGCTGCCGCCCGGCACATAGCCGAGCCAGCCCAGCAGGGGCAAGGCGATGCCGGCCGCCAGCGCCAGGCTCATTTGCACGCCCCAGTTCCACCAGCCGAAATACGCCGCCTCGTGCCGCCCGGCATGACCGGCCGCGCCGATCAACCCTGCCAGCAGGGCCGGCGGCAAGGCCAGGTCGGCGCCCAGCGCCAGGCCCGACAGCAGGCAGATGGCGGCAAAGCCCCAGGCGGCGCCCGCGCCCAGGCCATATGCCCAGACAAACACGGCCGCGGCCAGCAGCATGGCGCCGCCCCAGGCGCGCGCCTCGCCAAAGCGGCGCGCCAGCGCCACCCACACGGGCATCGAGGCGGCCGCCGCGCAAAAATAGACGATCAGGAACGGCCCCGCGTAATGGCCCAGGCGCAAGTAGTCGCCGGCAAAGAACAGGAACAGGGTGGCGGGAATGGCGGCCGCCACGCCATTGACGAGCAAAACAGAGAACAGCCAGCGGAACGCGCGCTGGCGAAACGGCAGCTTCCAGCCATTGCCGGAAACCGCTTCCCCGGCGCTGCGCAACGCGGGACGCGGCGCGCGCGCCAGCAGCAGCGCACCCGCCGCCAGCAGGCAGAAGGCAAAGGCCAGCGACAAGCCGTCATAGCCAAGCACGGAAGTCAGCCCGGCCGCCAGGACCACGCCGAGCAAGCCGCAGCCTTCGCGCACGGCCGCCACGCGCGCCCGCTGCGTGGGCGCCTGGGTGAGCGCCGCGCCCCAGCTCTGGTGCGCGATGCCGGCCAGGCCATAGGCGGCATACACGAGCAGCAAGGCTGCCAGGAACCAGGCCAGGGTGGCCGCCTCCTGCATGGACGGCGGATGGAACAGGGCGCCAAAGCCCAGCAGCAGCAAGGGCAGCGCGGCGCCGACATACACGGCATACGCGCGCCCGCCGCGCGCCATCCAGGCGCCGAGGGCAGGGTCGATGAAGGCGGCGGCGATGCGGGCCGCCAGCAGCACGGCGCCGATCTGCGCCAGGTCTAGACTGCTGCGCTGCGCATAGAACGGCGCCACATAGATATAGATGGGCAGCGCCAGCATGGCCAGCGGCAAGCCGAACAGGCCATAACTGAACAGGGCAGGCAAGCTCAACGCGCTGGCCCCGGCGTTCATGGCAGCGGCGCCGCACTCTGCAGCAAGGCCGCGCGCAGCTTGGGCGCCGTCGATTCGGGCGCCAGCCAGATGGCAAAAAAGGCGCGCGCGAAATCGCCATCGCTCACGTCGGCCAGCACCTTGCCGTCGAGGTAAAGCGCACGCCGGGCGCGATGCCGGCCCGGTAGGCGCCCGCGATGCGCTGGCCTTCCTTCACATCCGGGAAGATGCGCTGCATGCTGCCCAGCCACGCCAGGCGCTGCTCCGGCGTGCCGGCGCCGATTTTCTGCATCTGTTCATAGCTGGCCTCGGCGATCTTCTTGCCGTCGAGCGAACGCGCGTAGCGCAATTCCAGCACGAAAGGCGCCGTTGCCGACGCCGCGCCCTGATAACCGTTCGCGCCCACCCACAATTGCGCCCGATAAATACGCATGCCGAACCACGTGTATTCGCCCTCCCCCGCCAGCCGGGCTTCGGGCACGTCGGCGGCGACAAAGGCCGGCGGCGCGGCCGCGGCGCCCAACATGGTCAATGACAGCACAACGGTGGCAAGCAGGCGGCGCATGGTCAGTCCTTCACCAGGGTAAATTGCATCACATCCGTGTTGTGCGCCTGAAAGGCGGCCTCGCAATACGCGAGGTAAAACTCCCAGGTCAGCAGGAAACGGCCATCGAAACCCTGTTTTTCCAGGGCCGTGCGCTGGGCCAGGAAGCTGGCGCGCCACTGGCGCAGGGTTTCCGCGTAATCGAGGCCAAAGCGGAAGGCGTCTTCCACGCGCAAGCCCTGCACCTCGGCGGCGCGGCGGAACTCGGCCGGCGACGGCAGCATGCCGCCCGGGAAGATGTACTGTTGAATGAAATCCGTGCTCTTGCTGTAGCGCTCGAACAATTCGTCGGCGATGACAATGGTCTGGATACAGGCCCGTCCGCCCGGCTTCAGGTTGCGCGCCACGCAGGCGAAATAGCCGGGCCAGTAGCGTTGCCCCACGGCTTCGAACATCTCGATCGAGGCGATGGCGTCGTACTGGCCATCGCTGTCGCGGTAATCGCACAGCTGCAAGTCGGCCTGCGCCGCCAGCCCCGCGTCCCGCAGGCGCTGGCGCGCATACGCCAGCTGCTCGGTCGACAAGGTCAGCCCCGTCACGTGGGCGCCGTAATCGCGCGCCGCCGTTTCCGCGAAACCGCCCCAGCCGCAGCCGATTTCCAGCACCTTGGCGCCTGGCGGCAGCTGCAGCTGATCCGCGATGCGCGCGTATTTCGCCCCTTGCGCCTGTTCCAGGCTGGCGCCCTCGCTGAACAGGGCGCTCGAATACGTCATCGACGGGTCCAGCCACAGCTGATAGAAGGCGTTGCCGATGTCGTAATGGGCGTGGATATTCTTCTTGCTGCCGGCGCGCGAATTGCGGTTGAGCAAATGCCGCAGCTTGTAGACCAGGTTGCCCCACCAGTTGCCATAGATCAAGGACTCGATCTGCGCGCGGTTGCGTATCATCAATTCGATCAAACCCGGCAAATTGTCCGTGCGCCAGTCGCCGGCGATAAACGTTTCCGCAAAGCCGATATCGCCCGAGCGCAGGACGGCGGAACACAGGCGCCAGTTGTGCAAGTCCAGGGTGACGGGGTGGCTGCCATCGCCGTACAGCAGGATACTGCCATCCGGCGTGCGCAGACGCAGGGCGCCATATTGTAATTTTTGCAGCAGGCGCACGATCATGCGCGCGCTGGCGGGCATGTCCAGATGCACATGCCCATGCAAATGGGTGGAACTGCTGCGCGCATGCAGGCCGGTCGGCAGGGAATCGGAGCTCATCGGGACACCTTTTCTTGTGGAGGGTGGGGTTTGCTGAAAAACGGCACGCGGCGCAGCCACAGGCGCAAGGCTTGCCAATGGATGCGCGCCATCACGCCAAACGTCATCAATGGGTAGCGCAGCAGCGCCCAGGCGATGGCGCCATCGCGCAGCGGCTGCGCCGTGCCGGACAAGCTCGTCTGCAGAATCGGCCCGTCGAGGTCGTCGTAATCGACCCGGGCCAGGTGGCGCTCACCATCGTGTTCGCTGTTGCGCAGGAAACGGAAGCGGTAATGCCCTTCCACCTTGCAAAATGGCGAGACATGGAAAATTTTGCTGGCCTGCAATTCGCTGCCATAGGCGATGGACCCGCCTTGCTCGAGCAAATACAGGTGGCGCTCGCCGAAGGTGTTGCGCACGTCGCAGACCACGGCGCGCAGCGCGCCGTCCGGACGGTGGCAAAACCAGAAACTGACGGGATTGAAGACATAGCCGAACAGACGCGGCATGGTTTGCAGCCAGATTTCGCCGCCCGCGTCCAGCACGCCATGCTGGCGCAGCAAGCCATCGATCCAGTCCAGCAGCGGCGTCGCGCCATCGCCATGGTCGCTGTCGCGGAAGGACAGCACATTGGCGCCGTTGCGCGAGATCCAGCGTGCCGGGAAATCCTGCATCCCCATGCTGCGCAAGGGCAGGCGCAGATAAAACATGCCGTAAGCAAAGGCATGCGCGCGCGGGCGCAGGCGCGCATGGCGCACCCGCCCCAGGCACAGCTGGGGCTGCGGCCGGGCCGGCTGCGTGGGATCACGCGGCATGGCCAAGCTCCGCCGCCGCCATGTCATTGAGCACTTGCGCCACGGCCAGGCCCGACTTCAAGCCGTCCTCGTGGAAACCATAGCCCGTCCAGGCGCCCGCGAACCACGTATGCTGCGCGCCCTGAAAACCGGCCAGGCGCGCCTGGGCGGCAATGGCCGCGCCATCGAACACGGGGTGGGCATACGAAAACTCGTCGAGGATGGATGCCGGGTCCGGTTCATCGAGGGGATTGAGCGAAACGATGACGGGCGTGGCAAAGGGCAAGGGCTGCAGCTGGTTCAGCAAATAATGCACGCACACTTGCGGCGCCTCCCCTTCTTCGGCCGGCCTGCCCTGGTAATTCCAGGCCGACCAGGCGCGGCGCCGCCGCGGCAGACAGGACGCATCCGTGTGCAGCACGGCCCGGTTCGGCTGGTAGCGCACGGCTTCGAGCACGGAGCGCTCGTCGTCGCGGATGTCCGCCAGCAGCGCCAGCGACTGGTCGCTGTGGCAAGCGAGCACCACGTGATCGGCGTGCTCGACGCCAGCGGCCGTGTGCAGCTCGATCATGCGCGCGCCGCCGTGGGACTGGCGGCGCACGGCCAGCACGGGACAGGCCAGGCGCTGCTGCGGAATGCCTGCCAGCAGTTTCTCCACGTACACGCGCGAACCGCCCCGCACCGTGCGCCACTGGGGCCGGTCGCTCACTTGCAGCAAGCCGTGGTTGTGGCAAAAACGGATGAAGGTGGCCAGCGGAAAGGCCAGCATCTGACGCGCCGGGCACGACCAGATGCAGGCGGCCATCGGCAGCAGATACCAGTGGCGGAATTCCTCGCCATAACCGTGCAGGTCGAGGAATTCGCCCAGCGACATGGCCGGCGCCGGCACGCTGGCCGTGGCCAGGGCGCTGGCCTGGCGGTTGAAGCGCAGGATATCGCGCAGCATGCGCAGGAAGGCGGGGCGCAGCAGATTGCTGCGCTGGGTGAATACGGTATCGAAATTGGCGCCCGCCCATTCCAGCACGCGGGCATCGGGGGCAGTACCCAGAGGCATCTTCACGGAAAACGACATGTCGCTGTCGGCCGCCTCGACACCGAGTTCCTCAAACAACCGCACCAGGTGCGGATAGGTGGCGTGGTTGAACACGAGAAAACCCGTGTCGACGCCATGCGTGACGCCATCGAGCGTGACATCGACCGTGTGACTGTGGCCGCCAAAGTAGTCGCCCGCTTCATACAAGGTGACGTCCTGGCCCGCCTGCGCCAGGCGATAGGCACACGACAATCCTGCAATTCCTGCTCCGACGACGGCAATTTTCATGAGTACACCTGTATTAAGTTTGTCCTGGACAAAATGAGCCTCATGGATAATCGATGAAATATTGATTTATGTCAATGAGCGCTCTCAGCCGCACATAAACTTATACGCAAGCAATTTCCAATCGGATTCAGCGATTTGGTCCGGGGCGGCGGAAGGCGTAAAATGCATGCCACGTTCTTCCGCAAGCGAGCAAAGCCCCTGGTATGGATACTGACCTGCAACCTACTTCCGCCTTCAGCATCAGCGATGTCGAACGCGACACCGGGCTGGCCAAGGAAACCTTGCGTGTCTGGGAACGCCGCTACGCCTTTCCCCAGCCCCAGCGCGACGCCTTTGGCGAGCGCAGCTACCCGGCCGAGCAAGTGCAGAAATTGCGCATGGTCAAGCGCCTGCTGGACCTCGGCTTTCGTCCGGGCAAGATCATGCAGCACAGCACCGTGCAACTGCAGCAGCTGGCCAGTGCCGGCAGCGCGGCGCCGGCGGCGCCGGCACCGCAGCTCGAGCATTACCTGTCCCTCTGCCGTGGCCACCAGATGGCGGAACTGGGTGAGGCCCTGCGCCAGGCGCTGGCCGTGCTGGGCTTGAAAAGCTTCACCATCGACGTCATCGCGCCCCTGACGGGCCTGGTGGGCGAAGCGTGGGCCTGCGGCGAACTGGCCGTGTATGAAGAGCATCTGTACAGCGAAACCTTGCAGACGGTGATGCGCCATGCCATCTTTTCCCTGCCGCAAGCAAGCAGCCCGTCCATGCGCACGCCGCGCATCGTCCTCAGCACCTTGCCGCAGGAGCGGCATGGCCTGGGCCTGCTGATGGCCGAGGCGCTGTGCGCGGCGGCGGGCGCCCATTGCATGTCATTGGGGGTGGAAACGCCGCTGACGGACATCGTCGCGGCCGCCCGCGCGCAGCGGGCCGACATCGTGGCGCTGTCGTTTTCCAGCGCCAGCAAGCAGCGGCAGACGCGCGACAGCCTGCAGCAGCTGCATGCAAGCTTGCCACCAAGCATGGAGTTGTGGGCCGGCGGACGCAGTCCCGTGCTGTACAAGCAGCCGCCCTCGTTCCTGCATGTGCTGGACTTGCGGCAAGTCGACGAAAGCATCGCCGACTGGCGCCGCCGCCACCAGGCGCTGGCCCTGCAAACCCATTGATCCGGCTGGAAAGCGCGGCAACTGCGGCGATCTCCGTGGATAGCCGCGCAATGTTGCCAATCGAACAGTAAAGCATGAAGGGCCGGGCGCGCTCTGGTAGAATAGCCCGTAACACAGTGTCCGGCGCCGCCGGGCCTTAGGTCAGCACCCGCCACCACACATCCATGTTTAGTTTCTTCAAGAAAAACCCATCGCTCCCGAGGCTGCGCCAGCCGAGCCCCTCGTCCTTCCCGCCACGCCGCCTGCACCGCAGCCTGCCGCTGCGCCCCTGAGCGGCGCGCCGGCCGAGCTCGTGCCCGTGATCGTGGCCGCCGAACCCGAGAAAAATCGTGGATGACGCGCCTGAAGGCGGGCCTATCGAAAACCTCGACCACTTTATCCGTGCTGTTCGTCGGCGCGAAGATCGACGACGCCCTGTACGAAGAGCTGGAAGCGGCGCTGCTGATGTCCGACGCCGGCATCGACGCCACCGAATTCCTGCTCACGGAATTGAAGAAAAAGGTCAAGGAAGACAAGCTGCTGGACGCGGCCGCCGTCAAGGCCGCCCTGAAAGTGCTGCTGATCGAGCTACTGAGCCCGCTGGAAAAACGCTTCGAGCTGGGCCGCCACAAGCCGCTGGTGATGATGATTTCCGGCGTGAATGGCGCCGGCAAGACCACCACCATCGGCAAGCTGGCCAAGCACATGCAGTCGAACAACCAGTCCGTGCTGCTGGCCGCGGGCGACACCTTCCGCGCCGCCGCGCGCGAGCAGCTGATGGTCTGGGGCGAGCGCAACAACGTCACCGTCATTTCGCAGGAATCGGGTGACCCGGCCGCCGTGGCCTACGATTCCGTGCAATCGGCAAAGGCGCGCGGCATCGACGTGGTCATGGTCGACACGGCCGGCCGCTTGCCGACGCAGTTACACCTGATGGAAGAATTGAAGAAAATCAAGCGCGTGATCGGCAAGGGCATGGAGGGCGCGCCGCATGAAACCCTGCTCGTCATCGACGGCAACACGGGCCAGAATGCCCTCACGCAAGTGAAGGCCTTCGACGATGCCCTGCAATTGAGCGGCCTGGTGATCACCAAGCTGGACGGCACCGCCAAGGGCGGCGTGCTGGCGGCGATTGCCCGCGTGCGCCCCGTGCCCGTGTATTTCATCGGCATCGGTGAGAAAATTGAGGACTTGCAGCCCTTCGTGGCTGCCGAATTTGTCGAAGCGCTGCTCGGATAAGCCCATACATGATTGAATTTCAGCACGTCTCCAAGCAATACTCCGCCGACGCCGTGGCGCTCAGCGACATTTCGCTCAATATTGCCAAAGGCGAGCTGGTCTTCCTGGCCGGCCCGTCCGGCGCCGGCAAGTCCACCTTGCTGAAGATGATCGCCGCCATGGAACGGCCCACGTCGGGCAAGCTGATCGTCAATGGCCAGGACATGGCGAAGATCAAGCCGGCCGGCGTGCCCTTTCTGCGCCGCAACATGGGCCTGATCTTCCAGCAGCAAAAACTGCTGAACGACCGCTCCATCCTGGCCAACGTCATGCTGCCGCTGCTCGTCGTCGGCGCGCACAAAGTGGCGGCCGAGCAGCGCGCGCGCGCCGCGCTCGACAAGGTGGGACTGCTGGACCGTGCCATGGCGCGCCCGCTGTCGCTGTCGGGCGGCGAACAGCAGCGCGTCTCGATCGCGCGCGCCATCGTCAACCGGCCGCAGATCATCCTGGCCGACGAACCGACGGCCAACCTGGACCGCGCCAGCGCCAACAAGGTGCTCGACGCCCTCAAAGCATTTCACTCGGTGGGCGTGACCTGCCTCATTTCCAGCCATGACGAACAGATGCTCGACGCCGCCGCCCGCGTGATCCACCTGAAGAACGGCCAGCTGGTCGCCATCGACAAGGCCACGCAGGCGCCCGTCTTCGCCCCGCCCGATCCCGATTTCGCCCCCTCCCCCGATGCGGACGACGCGCAGGGAGAACAGGCATGAGAGGCTGGTTCCGTCAACACCGCTTCGCGCTCGGTTCGGCGCTGATTCACTTGCGCAAGTCGCCGGGCGGCTTTCTCTTGAACGTGCTCGTCGTCGCCATCGCCCTGTCGCTGCCGTTCGCCGGCTTGACCATGCTCGACAATGTGCGCCCCATGTCGGAACAGATGTCGGTCGACCCGGAAATCAGCGTCTTCCTGAAGATCGACACGCCGCGCGAGCAAGCCGTGGCCCTGGCCAGCGCCATGCGCAAGATCGTCGGCGAGCAAAAGGCGAAGATCGTCTTCATCCCGCGCGAACAGGCGCTCGACACGCTAAAAAACAAGAACGGCCTGGCCGACGTGCTGAGCACCCTGGGCGACAATCCCCTGCCCGACAGCTATGTACTGAAACTCGACGCCTTCAGCAGCGCCCGCGAAGCGCAGGACGTCGATGCCGTGGCGGAACAATTGCGCCACTTGCCAGGCGTGGAATCGGCGCAAGTCGATTCGGCCTGGGTCAAGCGACTGGCGGCCCTGCTGGGCGTGCTGCGCCTGGTGCTGCTGTTGCTGGCGATCACTTTGGGCGTGGCCGTGATCGCCGTGGTCTTCAATACCATCCGCCTGCAGGTGATGCAGCAGCGCGATGAAATCAGCATCTCGAAACTGATCGGCGCCACCGATACTTTCATCCACCGCCCCTTCTATTACACGGGCGCCCTGCTGGGCCTGTGCGCCGGCGCGCTGGCGCTGGGCGCCGTGGCGCTGGCCTTGCAGCCGCTCAATACCGCAATTGCCGAGTTTGCGCGCCTGTACGCGTCCGAATTCCAGCTGGTGCCGCTGGCGCCGCTGCCGATGGCCGGCTTGCTGGCCGTCAGCGCCGGCCTGGGCCTGATCGGCGCCTTCCTCTGCGTGCAGCGCCACCTGGCGCGCCTGAACTGACCTTCCTTTCCATGGCGGCGCCTGCGGTGCCGCCATGCGCCTCGCCATCCCCATCTGCTGTTATCTTGATATTAAGCAAGTATTCTTAAGGTTCGCTTCAGCCAGAGGCCGTAGACTGGCTACGTTGTCGTAAAGCGCTATATCGCGCTGTTCAGAGATATATATCAAGCATTAAATCACCATAGCATTTAGGCTATCAGGACGATTAAATGTGCTGATTGGCACTCTCAAGCAGAGAGTGCTAATATAGGGACATACCAACAGCAGAACCGCCATGGACGCCAGATGAAGATGGTGCCGCGGTCTGCAAAGTGCAAGACCGAATACGCAAAACAGAACAGACGATAAGGCCACGTCGTGTGATGTGGCCAACTGGAACACAGCAAGACTACGAGGGAGAAAACATGACTATGATGTCCGCAACATCCGCATTGGTTCCGACCAAAAGTAATGCGCTGGGCCTCGGGTTCACTGGCAATCTGGGCAATATCGACGCCTATATCTCGGCCGTGAACCGTCTGCCCATGTTGACCCACGACGAAGAAATTTCGCTGGCGAAACGCCTGCGCGAAAAAATGACCTGGCCGCCGCGCAAGAGCTGGTGCTGTCGCACCTGCGCCTGGTGGTCTCGATTGCCCGCGGCTATCTGGGCTATGGCTTGCCGCACGCCGACCTGATTCAGGAAGGCAATATCGGCTTGATGAAAGCCGTGAAACGTTTCGATCCGGACCAGGGCGTGCGCCTGGTGTCGTACGCCATGCACTGGGTGAAAGCCGAGATGCATGAGTATATCCTGAAAAACTGGCGCCTGGTCAAGGTCGCGACGACGAAGGCGCAGCGCAAGCTGTTCTTCAATCTGCGCAGCCACAAGACGGGCCTGGACGCGATGACGCCGAAGCAGATCGATGCGCTGGCCAAGCTGCTCGACGTGAAGCGCGAAGAAGTGATCGAGATGGAAACGCGCTTGAGCGGCCGCGACATCGCGCTGGAATCGCCGACCGACGATGAAGACGACAAGTTTTCGCCGATCGCCTACCTGTCGTCGGAGCAAAGCGAGCCGACCAAGGTGCTGGAAGCGGAACAAGTGACGCGCCTGCAATCGGAAGGCCTGGAAACGGCCTTGAGCAAGCTCGATGCCCGTTCGCGCCGCATCATCGAAGCGCGCTGGCTGGCCAACGACGACGGTTCCGGCGCCACCCTGCACGCCTTGGCGGAAGAGTTCGGCGTATCGGCCGAGCGCATCCGCCAGATCGAAGTGGCGGCGCTGAAGAAAATGAAGGGCGCCCTGGCGGCCTACGTGTAATCGAAAGCAATGCCGCAATGCAAAAGGCGCCGCAAGGCGCCTTTTAGTCTTCTAAATGATATTTATCAACAGATAAACATTGTCAGCCCTTATGCTGCAGCCAAGCCCTTGGTGATCAGCTCGGCGACGAGTTCATTCAGATCCGCGCCGCGTTCCTTGGCCAGGGTCTGCAATTGCAACACCAGATCGCTGTTCAGCTTGACGGCGAACGGCACCAGGCCCAGGGCCTGATCGCGCTTGCGCTGCTCGCGGCGGTCGACGACCACCGCTTCCTTACCGAATGCACCGGCGCCGGGAACATTCATCTTTCCCATCAGTTTCTTGGCATCGCTTTTGGCCAGGTCGGTTTTTTCATGGTTGTTTCCTGATTTTCAAAACAGCCATTCTACGCAGTAATCGGCGCGCCGCGTGGCCGGCGCGTCAATTCATCGGCAGCGCGCCAATGGTGCGCCCAAAAAATATCATTTTGTTATTATCATTTTTATCCCATGCGTGGATGCCACGCCGGGGAAGCTCTACCTGAAAGGAAAAAACATGCATTACCTCCATGACTCCTATCGTCGCTTGCTTTTACCCATCTTCATCGCCTGCCTGGCCGTGCTGGCGGGCTGCGGCGCGGCCGGCAGCGCAGGCGACGCGGAAAACACGCCGCGCAGCGTCACCCACGTGCTCTCGCCGGGCGAACAGGTCGCCATCACGGCCACCGATACCCTGAAACTCGAGCGCGTCAACGACAGCCGCTGCCGCAAGGGCGCCGTGTGCGTGTGGAAAGGCTACGTCAGCTACAGTTTCAGTTTGCTCAACAGCGCGGGCGCCACCGATATCGTCTTGTCCGAGTCCATGCCCGGCGCCGCCAGCTCCGTGACCGTCAACCACCTGACGTTCACCCTGCTCGACGTCGATCCGGCCACGCCGCCCGCCCTCAACGCGGCCGCGCCCACCTACCGGGTCAAGGTGAAAATCACGCAGGGCGCCCTGCCCCGCTAAGCGTCAGGCATCGTGGCGCTGGCGGCTGTCGGTCGGCGCCTGTTGCCGCTCCAGCATGCCGTAATCGCGCACCACGCCGGCGATGCGCAGCCGGTAGTCGTCGAACACGCCGTGCCGGCCGGCCGACTGCGCCGCGCGGTGCGCTTCCAGCTGCCGCCACTGCGCCAGCGCCGCTTCGTCGCGAAAGAAGGACAGCGACAGCAGTTTGCCTGGATCGCTCAGGCTGCTGAAGCGCTCGATGGAAATGAAACCCTCGACCTCATCGAGCAGGGGACGCAGCGCGGCGGCCAGGTCCAGATACTGCCGGCGCCCTTCCGCGCTGGGCCAGACTTCAAAAATCACGGCGATCATGCTATTTCTCCAGCGCTGAAGACAGGGATGCGGGCATTCTGCGAAGGCCGGTACGACCAGGCCAGCGGCATGTCTTCCAGTCCGTCGGCCCACGCCTGCAGGCAAGCCGTGGTGATGGTCTGCGCGATGGACTGCCCCGGACAGGCGTGGCGGCCATGGCCAAAGCCTGCCTCCGCCTGGCCGGCGCCGGCCAGCACGACGGCGATCATCTGCCCGGCCGGCACGCGTACGCCGTGCAGTTCCACGGCATCGGCCGTGTAGCGGCGCGTGTTGTGGACCGAGGGATCATGCCGGCTGATCTCGCGCAGCAGGGCCGGCCATCGCTCGGGCGCGGCGCGCAGTTGCGCGTGCAAGGCCGGCTGCGCGCGCAAGGCCACGACGGCATTGCCCAGCAAGCCGGCCGTGGCGTCGCAGGTCTGCGACAGCAAGCCTACGAGGTTGGCCAGCACGCCGCCCGATGCCGGCCAGCCCCTGGCATCCGCCTCTGCCACGATAGCGGCCAGCAAGCTGCCGGGCAACGCCTGTCCCTCGCGCAGCAACACGCTAAAACTTTGCAACAGAGCATCGGCCGCTTGCTGCGCGCCAGCCAATTGTTCCCCATTGCTCAGCGGCGACAAACAGGCGACAAAGTCGCGCGTCCAGGCGGCCAGTGCCGGCCATTGCGTTGGCGCAAAGCCCAGCAAGTCCGCCATGACAAACAGGGGCAGCTCAAAAATCGCTTCGTTCAGCTGGACGGCGCTGCCGGGAACGCGGCCGCCGGCAATCTGCATCACCCGTCCATGCCGGCGCGCCAGATCCACTTGGCCCAGCGCACGCGCCAGCACCTGTTTCGGCACGGCATGCCGCTCGCCATCATTCATGCGTACCAGTTCGGCAAAGATCGCGCCGCATGGCGTGCCTGCCAGTTTGAGCGGCACGGCCTGCCCCGGCGGCCGCACGCGGCAAGCGGGATGCCCGAGGACGGCCCGCACGCCAACGGCTCCCGTTGCCAGCCAGCAATCGAGCGGCGCCTCGAAACGCAGCGGCGGGCCTTCCGCCAGGCGGCGATAGTAGTCATACGGCGCCGCGTGGGTGACGGCGGAAAAAGGGTCGGCGGGCGGCATGCGCATTCCATTGCAGTGAAGTGGGGACACGAGTATGCTGGTCCTTCCACCACAACACTTCGCCCACGGACGAATCATGGATGACAAACTTCCCTCGGCCGACATGGGCCTGGCGCAACTGGCCGGCGCCATCGCCGAACCGGCCCGCGCGCGGATGCTGTGCAGCCTGCTCGATGGCCATGCGCGCACAGCCACGGAATTGGCCACCTTGGCCGAGGTGGGC
Organism: Janthinobacterium sp. C22; assembly: GCF_057919405.1. Lineage (NCBI taxonomy): Bacteria > Pseudomonadati > Pseudomonadota > Betaproteobacteria > Burkholderiales > Oxalobacteraceae > Janthinobacterium > Janthinobacterium sp. C22. Next base: position 6,363,218 of record NZ_CP193659.1, read on the forward strand.
GCCTCGACGGCCAGCGCCCATCTGAGCCGCTTGCGCGAGGATGGCTTGCTGTCGATGCTGGCGCAGGGCAAGCACCGCTATTACCGCCTGGCCAGCGTGGAGGTGGCGCGGGCGCTGGAAGCGCTGCTGGTGGTGGCCGGCGTGCCCGCAACACCCTTTACGCCCACCACGCCGGACCGCTTGCGCCATGCGCGCACCTGCTACGACCACATGGCCGGCACGGTCGCCGTCGCCATGCACGACCAGTTGCGCGCGCAAGGCTGGCTGCTCGACGATGGCGGCGAAGGCGAATATCGCCTGTCGGAAGCGGGCGCAGCCGGCATGGCGGCGCTGGGCATCGACGTGCCGCAACTGCACAAGCAGCGCCGCCGCTTCGCCTGTGCCTGCCTGGACTGGAGCGAACGGCGCGCCCACGTGGGCGGGGCGCTGGGGGCGGCCCTGCTGCAGCTGGCCCTGCGCCGGCGCTGGGCCGAGCGCGAACTCGACAGCCGTGCCCTGCGCATCGCACCGGACGGCGAGCGGCGCCTGCTGGCGGCCCTGGGTGCAACATGATCGCCTTCGAAGGTTTGTCCAAACACTACGGCACCTTCGAGGCCGTCAAGCCGCTGACCTTGCAGGTGGGCAAAGGAGAGGTTTTCGGCTTCCTGGGTCCGAACGGGGCCGGCAAGACCACCACCATCCGCATGCTGATGGGCATCCTCGTGCCCAGCGCCGGCCGCGTGCTGGTCGATGACCTCGATTGCCACCGCGATGGCGCCGCCGTCAAGCGCAAGGTGGGCTACCTGCCCGACACCCCCATCTTTTACGATTATTTACGCGGACGTGAAATCCTGCAATTCGTGGCCGAAATGCATGGTTTTTCGCGCGCGGAAGCGGCCGATCGCGCCGCGCGCCTGTTGACGGAATTCGGCCTGGACGAGGCGGCCGAAGACTTTGCCGTCAATTACTCGCTGGGCATGAAGAAAAACTGGGCCTGGCCTGCGCGCTGATCCATGATCCGGCCGTGCTGATCCTCGACGAGCCGATCAACGGTCTCGATCCGCGCGCCTCGCGCGACGTGCAGGAACGGCTGTTACGCATCGCCGCCGCCGGCACCACCATCTTCGTGTCCACGCATTTGCTGGACATGGCGCAAAAGCTGTGCAGCCGGGTCGCCATCATCCACCGGGGTGCCCTGGTGGCCACGGGCAGCCTGGATGAGATTCGCCGGCAACTTTCCAGCGATGGCAGCCTGGAAGACCTGTTCTTGCAACTTACCGACGACACCGCATGACACCGGCGCCGCCCACCGCCTGGCGCGCCGTCTGGCTGCTGACGCGTTTGCGCCTGCAGCGCCTGCTCAACGTCAGCGGCCGTGGCCTTTCCTTCACGAAAAACAATAAAAGCCGCCCCGCCACGCCCGGCAAGCGCGGCGGGCGCTGGCTGCCGGGCGCGCTGCTGCTCGTGCCCATGCTGTTTTCCTTCGGCAGCATCGCCCGCCATGGCGTACTGAACATGCATTGCCTGCTGGACCAGGTGGCCGCCTGCCAGGCGCGCGGCAGCCTGTACACGGACAGCCACCTGCTCGACTCCGTCATCGCGCAATTGATGGCCACGCCGTTCAGCGCGGCGCTGATCGGCGGGCTGACCCTGCAGCTGGCGCTGCTGTGGCTGGTCAGCGTCCTGCTACCGCTGGGCATGGGAGAGCTATCGAAGCCGGACTGGGACCTGGAATGGCTGGTCACCCTGCCTATCGAGAAAAGCACCGTGCTGTGGGCGCGCGTGCTCGAACGCACGCTCGTTAACCCGGCCGGCTTGCTGGCCCTGTGGCCCAGCACGACCATGATCGCCTGGTATGCGGGCCAGGGCTGGCTGTCCCCCGTGACGGCGCTGCTCGCCAGCCTGGTCCTGCTGACCCTGGCCGCCATGCTGCGCACCCTCGTCGACACGGGCTTGCGCCTGTCGCTCAATCCATCCCAGCTGGGCAACCTGCAAGCCGTGATTTCGCTGGCCGGTCTGTTGCCCATGTATATGGGCATGTCCTTCGGCATGGGCACGGGCGGCTTCGCGTATGCATGGGCGGCCGCCATGCCCGCCTGGAGCGGCTGGACGCCGCCGGGCCTGCTGGTACGGCTGCTCAGTGCCGAGGGTATCGCCGCCTTGCTGCCTGCCTCCCTGCTGCTGGCGCAAGTGCTGCTATTGATGGGGCTGGGCATGGCCATCCTGCGCCGCCAGCTGCGCCACGGCGTCGTGGGCGCGGGCCAGCGCGAAGGCACGCGCAAGCCGGCACTGGCGCCATCGGCCTCACGCCGGTGGCGCCCGCGCCTCGGCACGGCGATCCAGCGGCGCGAACTGACGTTACTCTTGCGCGACCGCAATTTTCTCGTGCAAACCCTGTTGCTGCCCCTGCTGATCCTCGGCGGCCAGGCGGTATTCTCGGGCCAGGCGCGCGACCTGCACGCGCTGCTGGCCAACCCCGTCCTGCTGGCCTCCACCGGCTTTTTCCTCGGCAGCTACGTGCTGATGATGTCGGCCTTCCAGACCCTGAACAAGGAAGGCGGCGCGCTGTGGCTGCTGTACACGTTTCCCGTTTCCGTCGAGCAGGCGCTGCGGCAAAAGGCGCAGCTGTGGGCCCTGCTGGCCCTGTTGTATCCAGTCACCCTGTTCGGCGCGGCGCTGGCCTGGCTGCCCGCCTGGTCGTGGCAAACGGGCAGTCTGATGCTGCTGGCGCTGGCCGGCGTTCCCCTGTACGCGGCAATCGCCGTGGCACTGGGCGTGTTTGCCAGCGACCCGCTGGCCACCGAGGCAACGGCAAAGGTGCGCCCAGCCTATATGTACCTGTATCTGCTGTTGACCGGCCTGTACATTGCCGCGCTGGCCGCCGGCAGCGCCGTGCAGCAACTGGTGTTTGTCATGCTGACGGTGGCCCTGGTCGTAGCCCTGTGGCAAAAGGCGCGCGACGCGCTGCCCTACCTGCTCGATCCCGCCGCCTCGCCGCCGGCCACGGTCTCGGCGGCCGACGGCCTGATCGCCGCCATGCTGTTCTTTATTCTGCAAACCCTGCTGTTGATCCTGCTCAAGGACCAGGTGGCCGGCGTGCTCACGTATGTGCTGCTGCGCCTCGTGTATTCGCGCGCCGGGACGACGGGCGTGCCGCGCATCGGACAGGGCCGCCAGCCGTGGTGCTGGGGAGGCGCGGGCGCCTGTATCGCGGCGCTGGCCGGCATCGGCTGCGCGGCCTTGTTGCCGCCGGCCGCTTCGCCATTGATCCAGATCAATGGCAACGGACTATGGCTGGCGGGACTGACGCTGCTGGCCGCGCCCCTGTGCGAGGAATTCCTCTTCCGCGGCTTGCTGCAGGGCGGCTTGCGCCGCTCACTGCCGGCCTGGCAGGCGGTCGGCACCGGCGCCGCGCTGTTTGCCATGATGCATCCGCCCGCCGCCATGCTGCCCGCCTTCGTGCTGGGCCTGTGCGCGGGCCTCGCGTACGAGCGCAGCGGCGCGCTGCTGGCGCCCATGCTGGTACACGCCGGCTACAGCGCCGCCCTCCTCGCGTATCAGCTGCATACGTAATCACCGGCAAATTTGCTAGAATCGCACACGTTTCCGTCCGTATCCCAACCAATGACTACGCACAGATCGCGCATGAATCCACGCTTGTTTGCCCCCTTGATCCTCGTTGCGCTGCTGAGCGGCTGCACGGTACTCGCCCTGCGCCCCAACCGCGGCGTCGAAAACCGCACGTTCACCGTGCAGGAAACACCGCGCCTGCGCATCGACGCGCCCAAGGCGCGCATCCAGAACCCGATGCCCAACGACCACTTCATCGGCATCGCCCTGTCCGGCGGCGGCAGCCGCGCGGCCAATTTCTCGGCCGCCTCGCTGGAGCAGCTGGAGCAGTTCGGCCTCGTCAGCGGCGCCTCGGCCATCTCCGGCGTTTCGGGCGGCGCCATCGCGGGCGGCTACTATGCGCTGCATGGCAAGCGGACGGATTGGCCTTTGCTGCGCAGCAAACTGAAAACGGATTTCTTCGGCCAGACCATTTTGAAACCGGCCAACCTGACGACGATGTTGCTCACGAACAAGACGCGCACATCCTTCCTGTCCGACGTGTTCGACGATGTACTGTACGACAAGAAAACCTACGAGGACTTGCCGCACGACGGCCCCATCTTCCTGGCCAACGCGACGGATGCCACCGATGGCGGCAAGCGCGTGGTGTTTTCCTATGAGTATTTCTACAGCACCCTGCATTCGCCGATCCAGGATATCCGCCTGGCCACGGCAGTGGCCACCTCGGCCGCCTTTCCCGGCGTGTTCGATTCCGTCACCTTCGAGCGTTTCCGTCCGAAAAACAGTTTCGTGCCGGAACTCGGTTCCGAGTCGCGCGAATCGCCGTCCTACGTGCACCTGTTCGACGGCGGCGCGGCCGACAACCTGGGCGTGGAAACCCTGTGGGACGTGGCCCTGACGCAGCTGTACGGCAACGACATGGCCGTCGTGCCGCCGCGCCTGAACAGCAAGCCCTTCATCCTCATTTCCATCGATGCCAACGCACCCAATTCCAGCGCCGTCTTCGAAAAGATGTCGGACGAGCGCCAGCCGCTGGACCGCATCTTCAACAAGAATATCTATGATGCCGTCGACGCCCTGTTTTCGCGCCAGCGCAAGGAAAACCTCGTCAAGATGGGCTTTGGCCAAGCCCGCTTCGATACCATCACGCATGAAAACTTTGGCGACTTGAGCCAGAAATTCGTCAAGGGCAAGCGCACGTCGGCCTTTGCCATTCCCGTGCTGTGCCGTCCCCACCTGGGCCAGTACCGCTGCGAGGTCGATGCGGCCGATCCCCTGCCGGGCCAGATCCGCACGCGGCTGGAAGGCTTTGCCTGGCATATTTCCATCGACCAGATCGCCTCGCTGGCGCTGCGCCTGTCCAGCGGCGATGCGCAAATCGACGGCGCGCGCAAGGAAGAGCGCGCCGCCCTCGTCAAGCTGCAACGCCTGGCCACGCAGACGAAAACCCATCTGAAACTGACGGGTCCGGAAAACTGCAGCCCGGACGTCCTGCAATCGGCCCTGTACAGCGCCGCGCGCGTGCTGATCCTCGACGACGAGGAATCACGCTTCGCCCTGTGCGATTACATGCTGGCGGGCCAGCTGATCAATGACGACACCGTCTGCAAGCAGCGCTATGTGCACGCCGTGCCCCGCTTCGCCATCGAAAGCGAAGATTTGCAGTACCGCAACCTGAGTTCGGACGGCAATTCCGTGAACGTGCCGATACGCTGCAAGAAGTGAGCGCGCACAAAAAAGCCCGCACGATCGCTCGTACGGGCTTTAGCGCAAGGATTCCTGGCGCCCGGTTGATTTAGATCAATCGACCTTAAATCAAGCGACTACGCCTGCGCATGTAGCTGCGGCTTAACGCACCCTCCAGTTCCTGCTCCGTCTTATGCTGGTTCACCGTGTACAGGGCCCACAGGGCCGCCGGCGCCCAGCCGATCACAGTGCACTGCAAGATCAAGGCGGCGGCACCGGCCAGCGGGCGCCCCAGCATGAAAAACGTGAGACACGGAAGTAGCAAGGCTATCAGCAATCGCATCACGACATACTCTCCTTCAAAATAGAGCAGCGGACAAGGGCCGGTATCCGGTCCGTCCCCCGCCCGCTGCGTACTGCTCCTTATAGATGCACTGAGATTTGGGGCATCAGGTCGTCAAAGGTGCGACCGTTGCCGTTTTCTCCGATGGCGTGCATCTTCCATTCGCCGTTATGGCGGTACAGCTTGGCCATGATCTGTGCCGTGTGGGAACCTTGCACAGACAGGTTGAAACGCGCGACTTCCTGGTTATTGCTCGCATTCAAGATGCGGCAATAGGCATTTTCCACCTGCGAGAAGTTCTGGCCAGTAAAGCTGTTGACGGTGAAGACCAGGCTTTTCACGTGCGCCGGCACCTTCGACAGATCGACATTGATCTGTTCGTCGTCGCCATCGCCCGCGCCCGTGCGGTTGTCGCCCGTGTGGACAATGCTGCCGTCCTTGCTTTTCAGCTGGCGGAACCAGACGATATCGGACGTGCCCTTGTTCTCGTCGAACATGACGCACGACGCGTCCAGGTCGACGGCTTCCGTCTTCGAACCGAAACCGAGGAAACCCTTGGTCTTGGCCGCATCCCAGCCCAGGCCCATGGTGATACGGGTCAGGGTGGTACCAGCTTCTTTGTCCAGAGAAATCTTCTGGCCCTTGCTCAAATTGACAGACATACGCATAGCTCCTGTTTGGTTGGTTGCATCAAGTACTCTTACGCCGGCTTACTTTGCGTCCAGGCAAGGAAGGCCGCGCGGTTGCGCGAGCACACGAGGATTTTCCCCGTGCCTGAAAACTTCAGCACCATGCCTTCGCCGCTGGTCTGGCTATTGATCAAATTACCCAGAAAGCCCCCGCTGCTGCCGGTCGTGATGGAAATTTCGTATTGCAGGCGGTTGTCCCAGCACACGACGTGCGAGTTATCGATCACCACGTCCTTGCCAGGCGTCACTTCCAGTTCCGACATCGCGCCAAAACCGGACACCGCCAACTGGCCGCTGCCTGCCGTCTCGGTGATGAAAAAACCACCGCTCTGGGCAAACAGCGCATTGCCAAGGCTTTGCGTGCGCACCTTCAATTCCACGCCAGAGCTGGCCGCCACGAAGGCGCCGTCGCTGATCATGTATTGCTGGGCGCCAACCTCGAGCACCCGCATCGCGCCGGGCAAGGTGGGCGACAGCAGACAGTCGCCGTCGCCCCGCATGGCCTCGATATGCTGCTGAAAGAACGATTCGCCGTTGGCAAAGGTGCGCATCAGCGCGGCGCCTATGCCGCCCGTCATCTTGCCTTTCAGCTCAAGATTGGTTTCCATCATCACCATCGCATCGGATTCGCAATAAATCTTCTCGCCCTTGGCCAGCGATACATGCAGAAACGGGTCGACGTCCCCTGTTACATTAAAAACCGGCATTCAACTGTTCCTTCCTCAACTAGATAATGATGGGGCGCTCCACACAGTAGACCGCCTTTACTGCAGAGTAACGGTGCCGCACAAAACCGTAGCGAGCGGATGTGATTTGTGGCCGAGAAGCGCAACCGTACTTTAGTACGGGGGCGCCGAGCCGGTGAGCATCGCCGGCCGCAAAGCGCACCGCGCAGTAGGTTTGGTGTGGCTACCTTATACGCCGACGCCGAACGAGGCAGCCAAAGGACCTAAACCGCCTTTATATCCCTGGCCGATGGCCTTGAATTTCCAATCGCCGCCATTGCGGTAGATTTCGCCGAAGACCATCGCCGTTTCCGCCGAGCCGTCTTCCGACAGGTCGAAGCGGGCGATTTCCGTGTTGCCGTTGGCATTCACGCAACGCACGTATGCCTTCGATACCATACCAAAGTTTTGCTTGCGCGCCTCGGCATCGTGAATCGTGACGCAGACGGCGATCTTGTCGATCTCGGCTGGCACCGTGGCCAGGTCGACGACGACGGTTTCATCGTCGCCATCGCCGGCGCCCGTGGTGTTGTCGCCCGAGTGGGTGACGGAACCGTCGCTCGACTTCAGGTTGTTGTAGAAAATCATGTCGACGTCGGCACGAACCTTGCCGTCGGCCTTCAGCAGGAACACGGAACCGTCGATGTCGAACGCGGCGCCGTCGGTGGCGCGGGCATCCCAGCCCAGGCCGATGATCATCTTCGAAATGCCAGGGGCTTCCTTGCTCAGGTTGACGTTGCCGCCTTTTTGCAGACTGATTGCCATGATGTATTTCTCCTATGTGGGTTGTATATGACCAGACACCTGGCGTCCTCCACCGGCCTGACTCCCCAGGCCGGCGGCGACGCTTGCTGCAACTTGCCGACAAACGGGTGTAGTCGTTTGCCGCGCATTCTTTACACTGCCTTGACCGCTTCCAGCGCTTCCGTCGGGCCTTCTTCGAGGGCCATCCTGCGCTTGTAGCGGATCGACGACCACAGCGAGGCGAGAATGAAGGCCACGCCGATCAGACCCGTGAAGATCTCGGGAATGTGGAACTTCATGCTGACCAACATGATCACGGCCAGGATACCGATCGCATAGTGCGCGCCGTGCTCCAGATAAACGAACTCGTCGAGCGTGCCCTTGCGCACCAGGAACACCGTCATCGAGCGCACGAACATCGCGCCGATAGCCAGGCCCAGCATGATGATCACGACATCCTTGGTGATGGCAAACGCGCCGATCACGCCGTCAAAGCTGAACGAGGCGTCGAGCACTTCCAGGTACAGGAAGCCGCCAATACCGCCGCGCTTGATGATGTCGCCCATGTTGCCGTCGCCGTTGTCGCCTTCCAGCAAACCGCTGATCACATCGACGCCCACGTAGGTCAGGATGCCCCACAGGCCGGCCGTCAGGACCACCAGTTTCTGGCCTTCTTCGATCATCGACAGGCTGACCATCAGCGTACCCAGGGCGATCATCACGGAAATCGACGAGATCTTGCCCAGTGCGCCCAGTTTTTCTTCAATCCGGCCCAGCCAGTGCGTTTCTTTCTCCGAATCCAGCAGGAAGTTCAGGAACACCAGCAGCAGGAAGATGCCGCCGAAAGCCGCCACTTCCGCGTGGTGATTCGTCAGGTGCATCGAATACTGTTCCGGATTGCTCAGTGCCAGATTCCATACCTCCATCAAGCCCAGGTCCGCCGCTTGCGCCACGATGACCAGCGGGAACAGCAGACGCATGCCGAAGACGGCGATGATGATGCCCACGCCGAGGAACAGGTTCTGCCAGAACTTGTCCCAGTTCTTCAGCACCGAGGCGTTGACCACTGCGTTGTCGAACGACAGCGAGACTTCCATCACGCCGAGGATCACCGCGATACCGAGCGCCGCCAGCATCGTCTGCACGCCACCGTGCGTGTAACCCCACCAGGCGGAAATGCCCAGGCAGATAAATGTCACTAGAAATGACACTCTGAAATGTTTCATCGATAGTTCCCCGTTATCCAAATTCAATGGAACGTAGTATAGAGACGTGTGACACATTTAAAAATAGAAGATAATGGAAGTATTACTTCGTAAAAACAGAAGATAGAGGGTGCAGCGATGAAAACCACGGGATTCAACTACCGCCATTTGTATTTCTTTTGGGTCGTCGCCAAGGAAGGCGGCGTGACGCGCGCGGCTGAACGGCTGGGACTGGCAGTGCAAACCATCAGCACCCAGCTGGCCCTGCTGGAAAAGGAACTGGGCCGCTCCCTGCTGCAGCCGCAGGGACGGCGTCTGGTGCCGACCGAAGCGGGCCGCCTGGCGCTCGGCTATGCGGACCAGATCTTTTTGCTGGGCGAACAGATGCAGGATGCGCTGGCCGACACGGACGCGGAAAAGATGCGCCTGACGGTGGGTATTTCCGATTCCCTGCCGAAACTGATGGCCTACCGCATGCTCGACGCCACGCGCAGCCTGGACCAGCCCGTCAAGCTCGTGTGCCTGGAAGATGAATTCGAATCCTTGCTGGCCGACCTGGCCCTGCACAAGCTGGACCTGGTCTTGACGGACCGCGCCGTGCCGGCCGGCGCCAGCCTGCGCGTCTCCAGCCATCTATGGGGAGAGAGCGCCATGAAGCTGTTCGCCATCCCTGCGCTGGCCGCACAGTACCGCGGCAATTTCCCGCACAGCCTGCACGGCGCGCCGTTTCTGCTGCCCGCGCGCAACAATGCCCTGCGCGGGCGCATCGACGAATGGATGGTGCAGCAAGGCGTGCGCCCCGACGTGGTGGGCGAATTCGAGGACAACGCCATGCTCAACGCCTTTGGCCGCAAGGGCCTGGGCCTGTTCTTCGCCTCGGCCAGCCTGGCGGCCGACATCGAGGAGCAATTCGGCGCCGTGCTGGTGGGTGACGCCTCGTCCCTGCGCGAGCAGTTTTATGTGATTTCCAACGAGCGCAAGATCATGCATCCGGCGCTCGATGTCATTTTGGCCGCCATCCAGGGCCAGCCAAAGATTCACAAGGAAACCTGATAAATCCATTCGAAAATAACGTTTGAATAATCAATCAAAAGCGATTGTAATGAAGCCTGAGACAAACACGCACCCGTCCCTCGCTGGAAAGGCGCGATCACCATAAAAAAACAGGAGCGGCACCATGTCCACGGCAGGCAAGACGATCGATATTCCCGATCTCATCAATAACAACAGGATCGGCTCCTTCCAGATCGGCATGCTGATCCTGTGCGGGCTGTGCGTCATCATGGATGGCTTCGACGTGCAGGCGATGGGGTACGTGGCGCCCGCCATCATTGCCGACTGGCATGTCAGCAAGGCCAACCTGGGCCCCGTGTTTGGCGCGGGCTTGCTGGGCATGCTGGTCGGCTCGCTCGTCTTCAGCATCACGGCCGACAAATTCGGCCGCCGTCCCGTGCTGATCGGCTCGACCATCTTCTTTTCGCTGTGCATGCTGGTCACGCCGCTGGCAACGACCATCGAGCAATTGCAGCTGATCCGTTTTATCACGGGCCTGGGCCTGGGCGCCGTGATGCCGAACGCCATGGCGCTGGCCGGCGAATACAGCCCCCTGCGCAAGAAAGTCACCTTGATGATGCTGGTCTCGTGCGGCTTTACCCTGGGCGCCGTGCTGGGCGGATTATTGTCCGCCGCGCTGATTCCCGCCTTCGGCTGGCAATCCGTGTTTTACGTGGGCGGCGTGGTGCCGCTGGTGATCGGCGTGCTGATGTTCTTCCTGCTGCCGGAATCGATGCAATTCCTGGTATTGAAGAAACGCAAGCTGGATAAAGTCGCCAAGTGGCTCAAGCGCATCGATCCCACCGTCACCATCACGGCTGACACGCAATACCTCGTGCACGAGAAGGAACACAAGGGTGCGCCCGTGCTGCAATTGTTTACGGGCGGCCGCGCGAAGATGACGATTCTGTTGTGGGTCATCAACTTCATGAACTTGCTCAATTTATATTTCCTGTCCAACTGGCTGCCGACGATCGCCAGGGAAGCGGGCCTGTCGACGGCCAACGCCGTGCTGGCCGGCACGGCCCTGCAAGTGGGCGGCACCATCGGCACCCTCGTCATGGGCCAGCTGATCGACCGCTCCAGCTTCCGCCGCATCCTGCTGCCATGCTTCCTGGTCGCTGCCGTGGCCATTGCCCTGATCGGCCGTCCGGACGTGTCGCTGGCCTTCCTCTTCATCACCATCTTCATCGCGGGTTTCTGCGTGGTGGGCGGCCAGCCGGCCGTCAACGCCCTGGCGGCCAGCTACTACCCGACCACCTTGCGCTCGACGGGCATCGGCTGGAGCCTGGGCGTGGGCCGCATCGGCTCCATCATCGGTCCCGTGCTCGGCGGCGAGCTGATCCGCCTGAACTGGCCCAACAGCACGATCTTCCTCGTCGTCGCCATCCCCGCCATCGTCTCGGCCGTCATGGTCTTCGCCATGCGCGGCGGGCCGCAAACGGCCGCCAAAGCGTAATGCCACCGTCCGCGCGCCCGCCTGCACAGGCGGGGCGCGCGGCAAAATTAGGCTATGCCGGCCTTCGTCGTTTAAGATGACGTTTTAACAGCCCATCTTTTGCGCCCCCATGCACAATGTCTTGCTAGTCCTGCTCGCCCTCTTCCTGGTCGCGCTGAACGGTTTTTTTGTTGCCGCCGAGTTTGGCATCGTCACCTTGCGGCGCACGCGCATCCGCGCCATCGCCAAGACACAGGGACTGCGGGGCCGCATCCTGGCCAAGGTACATGGCCAGCTGGACGCCTACCTGTCCGCCTGCCAGCTGGGCATCACGCTGGCGTCGCTGGGCCTGGGCTGGGTCGGCGAACCGGCGTTCGCCGGCCTGCTGGAACCGCTGTTCGGCGCCGTCGGCGTCACCTCGCAAGAGCTGATCCACGGCGTGTCCTTCGTCGTCGCCTTCAGCGTGATTTCCTTCCTGCATATCGTCGTGGGCGAACTGGCGCCCAAATCGATGGCTATCCGCAACCCGGAAGCCGTCGGCCTGTGGAGCGCGATTCCCCTGTACGGCTTTTACTGGACCATGTATCCGGCCATCTACCTGCTCAACGCCAGCGCCAACTGGGTGCTGCGCATGGCGGGCCTGTCCGGCAAGGGCGGCCACGATGCCCATTACTCGTCCGAAGAACTGAAACTGATCCTGCGCACCAGCCAGCCCGGCGAAAAGTTTACGCGCGACGAGCGCAACATCCTGGCGCAATCGCTTGATTTCGAACAGATGACGGTGTCGGACCTGATGCGCCCGATCAATGAAGTGATCGCCCTGCACGCCTCGAACACACTGGAAGAAAACCTCGACACGGTGCTGCGCAACCGTTTCAGCCGCTACCCGTATTTCGACACGAATGAAGACGACGTGTTGGGCGTGGTACACCTCAAGGATCTGTTCTTTGCCCAGCAGGCGGGCAAACCGATCACCTCGCTCACGCCGTTTTTGCGTCCCGTCGACATCATTTCCGCGCGCACGCCGGCCCTGGAACTGTTCCGGCGCTTTCGCGACGGCGCGCCGCACTTCGCCCTGATCGGCGAGAAGGGCAAGCGTCCGCTGGGTTTCATTACGCTCGATAACTTGCTCGGCGCCATGGTCGGTGAAATCCGCGACGAATTCCGCCGCAATGAAAACGACTGGCTCAAGCAAAGCGACGGCACCCTGATCGGCAAGGCCAGCCTGCCCATCTTCTCGCTCGAACGCATCCTCGGCATCGATATCGAAAACGAGGAACTGGGGCTGGACGACGTGGAATCGGTGGGCGGCTTGATCATGGTCAAGCTGGGAGACATACCGAAGCAGGGCCAGCGCATCACCTTCGTCGACTTCGACATCGTCGTCAAGAAGATGAACGGGCCCCGCATCGTGCTGATCAAGGTGATCCCGAAGCAGGAACGCGACCTCGACGCGGACTTACGCGATTAGTCTTTTTCAAGGTAAGCGTATCCTTGCCCTGCGGCACGGTGGTCTCGCCCACCGTCCACGTTTGTAGCAAGCTGTACAGCACAGCCAGCAGGGTCGGGCCGATAAAGATGCCGACGAAGCCGAAGGCCAGCACACCGCCCAGCACGCCCAGCAGCACCAGCAAAAACGGCAGGCTGCTGCCGCGGCTGATCAGCATGGGTTTGACCACGTTGTCCACGCCGCTGATCAGCAGCGCGCCCCACACCAGCATGAAAATGCCCCAGCCCGTCTGGCCGTCTGAAAACAGCCAGATGGCGGCGCCGCCCCAGATCAGCGGTGGGCCGACGGGGATCAGCGAAAAGATGAAGGTGGCCACGCCCAGCAGCGCGACGGCCGGCACGCCGGCGATCAGGAAGCCCAACACGGCCACCAGGGCCTGCGCCAGCGCCGTGCCCAGCAAGCCGTACATGACGCCGCGCACGGTGCGGCTGATGGTCAGTCCCACGCCCGGTGCGCTGTCGCCGATGATGCGGCCGGCGCCCGTCATCAAGGCACGGCTCAGCTGCTGGCCGTCGCGGTAAAGGAAGAAGCTGACGAACACGGCCAGGCTGGTCTGCGCCAGGCCCGTGCCCAGCAGGATGCCGCCGGAAGCGAGGAAGTGGCGCGCCGGTTCCAGCATGGTCTTACCCAAATTCAATAATTCCTCGCGGTCGTCCAGCAGCCGGCGCACATAGCCGTCGATGGTTTCGCCCACCACGGGAATGCTGGCCAGCCAGGCGGGCGGATGCAAGCCGCCCGTTTCCAGCGCCGTGCGCAACTGTTCATAGATGCGCGAGACATTGTCGGCCAGGTTGTAGGTGACGAGGGCCAGCGGCAGCACGATGACCAGGATCAATGACAGGGTCATGATGGCGGCCGCCCAGTTGCGCCGGCCTTTCAGCCGGTCGAGCAGCAGCAGGTACAGGGGCCAGCTGGAAATGCCCACACAGGCGGCAAACAGCATGGCGGCGAGGAAGGGCCGCAAGACGAAAAAGCAGCCGATCAGCAAGAAGATGATGGCTGCCAGGCGGGCGTGCGGCTCGAAACGTTTATCCATGTACTGCGTATCCTGAAGATGGCGCCCGGGGGCGCGACCGGATCAGGATAGCAGAAGTTTAAGATCGTGCGCGATGGCGGCAGGCTTTTCGCCGTGGCGCACGAACAGGCGGATCTTGCCTTCGCGGTCGAACACATAGGTGCCGGCCGTGTGGTCCACCGTGTAGCTGCTGTCCGTTTCGCCTTCCACCTTGGCGTAATACACCTTGAATTCCGTGGCCACCTTGGCCGTCGCGGCCGCATCGCCATACAGGCCCACGAAGCGCTTGTCGAAAGCGGGCACGTACTGCGCCAGCAATTGCTGCGTGTCGCGCTCGGGGTCGACCGTGACGAACAGCACCTGCACCTGGTCCGCCTGCGGCCCCATTTCCCGCATCACCTGCGCCATGTCGGCCATGGTGGTGGGGCACACGTCCGGGCATTGCGTGTAGCCGAAGAACATCAGCACCAGCTTGCCCTTGTAGTCCGCCAGGGTGCGCGGCTGGCCCGTGTGGTCCGTCAGCGCGAATTCGCGCGCGTAGCCCAGGCCCGTCACGTCCGTATTCTTGAATGCCAGCTTGGGCGCGGCAGGCTTGCCGCAGCCGGCGAGGACGACGGCCAGCGCGGCCGCCAGCAACAGAGTCAGGTATTTTTTCATGTTCCGAGGGGAATGTAATGGTCGACCAGCAAAGCCGCGAACAGCAATGCAAGATAGACGATGGAATACGTAAAAGCTTTGCGCGCGATCAAGTCCGTGTAGTGGCGGTACATCTTCCATGCATAGTACAGGAAGCCGGCATTGAGCAGCACGGCCGAGGCCAGGTAGATCAGGCCGCTCATGCGCACGGCGTACGGCAGCAAGGTGGTGGCGGCCAGCGCGATCGAATACAGCCACACGTGGAATTGCGTAAATTGCATGCCGTGCGTGACGGGCAGCATGGGCAGGCCCGAGCGCGCGTAATCGTCGCGGCGGTACATGGCCAGCGCCCAGAAGTGCGGCGGCGTCCAGACGAAAATGATCAGGACCAGCAGCCAGGCCTGCATCGGCACGTCGTTGGCGACGGCCGCCCAGCCCAGCGCGGGCGGCATGGCGCCGGACAGGCCGCCGATGACGATGTTTTGCGGCGTGGCCGGTTTCAGCACCATGGTGTAGATCAGGGCATAGCCGACAAACGTGACAAAGGTCAGCCACATGGTCAGCGGATTGACGAGATGATACAGGATCGCCATGCCCAGGCCGCCGATCACCAGCGCGAACACCACCGTCTGTTTCACCGTGATGTCGCCCATGGCCATCGGGCGGCGCGCCGTGCGGGCCATGCGCGCATCGATTTCGCGCTCGGCCAGGCAATTGACGGCAAACGCGGCGCCGGCCAGCAGCCAGATGCCGACGGTGCCGAACACCACCGCGTGCCAGTCGGGCAACTCCTCGCTGGCCAGGAACATGCCGATGACGGCGCAAAACACGGCCAGCTGCGTCACGCGGGGCTTGGTCAGCGCCCAGTACTGGGCGATGCGGGGGAAGGTTTACGGCTGATGGTCTGAGTAGTCATTTATGCGGTACGGGAAGAACTGGCTGGTGCCGGGGGCACTGGCGCGGAGGCGCAAGCGCGCTTGGCATTGCGCGCTACATCGAGTTGGAATTTAGCCTTGTAGTTTAACATGGTCAGCAATAACACGAGCAGCGCGGCCCCGCCGTTATGCAGGACGGCGATCGACAGCGGCCAGCTCAGGTAAATCGTCGCCAGACCCGTGGCCGCCTGCAGGGCCAGCACCAGCGCCACCCAGCGGGCCGTGCCGCGCAGGGATGGCAGCTTCCATGCGCGCCACACCGTATAGCCGACGCCGGCCAGCACGATGAAGGCGAAGTTGCGGTGCACCCAGTGGATGGCCGTCAGCGCCGAAAACGGCAAATAGTGGCCGGCGGCCGTCTTGCCCAGCTCGCGCCACAGATGGAAACCGTGTTCAAAATCCATCTCGGGAATGACCTTGCCGCCGCACAGGGGGAAATCCGTGCAGGCCAGGGTGGCGTAGTTGGTGCTCACCCAGCCGCCCAGCGCGATCTGCAGCGTCAGCAGCGCGAGCGAAAAAATCGCCAGCGCGCGCACGGGGCGCAGCACGGACTCTTCCGCATCGGCACGCAGCAAGGGTTGTACGGCATGGTCCTGGCGCCCGCCCAGCCACGTCAGCATGGCCAGCAGCCCCATGCCCAACAGCAAGTGGATGGTGACGATCACCGGTTGCAGCTTCAAGGTGACGGTCCAGGCGCCGAACGCGCCCTGCAGGCAGACGAACAGGAACAGCGCCGTCGGCAGCGCGGGCGCGAATTCCGCGCGCTTGCTCTTTCTCCACTGGCGCCACGCCTGCACCATCATCGCCACGATCAGCACGCCGATGGCCATGGCCAGGTAGCGGTGCGTCATTTCGATCCACGCCTTCACCACCGTCACGGGACCCGTCGGCATCAGGGTTTCCGCCGCCACGATATGCTCGTGCGCCAGGAAAGGATTGGCCGAGCCATAGCAGCCGGGCCAGTCAGGGCAGCCCAGGCCGGAATCGGACAGGCGTGTAAAACCGCCGAACATGATCAGGTCGACCGTCAGGAAGACGGCGATCCACACGAGCTTGCGGTATTTATTGGCGTCCGCGGACACCCAGACCATGGTCAGCGGCAGCAGCGCCACCAGCAGACCCGTCAAGCCCAGCTGGGCCAGCGCGGAGAGATGCATCGTCGGCATGCGTTCCCCTTAACCGATCGCCGAAGCTTTAAGCAGCTTGGCGATGTCTTTCTTGATCTTGTTCGGGTCTGCGTCTTTCGGGAAGCGCATCATCAGATTGCCCAGCGGGTCGATCAAATATAAATGGTCGCTGGTCTTGCCGCCCGGCTCCACCGGCAGCCACGCCTTCAGGGCGTCGTTATTGACGCGCAGCATGCTGGTGCCGTCGAATTCGCGCATCACGAGCGTGTCGAGCGGCTGGCCATCCGTCACCAGCCAGACCCGCTCCAGGCGTTCGCGCTCCTTGCCTTGCATCAAACGCAGTTGTTGCATGTCAAACAATTGCTTCTTGCATGCTTCCTGGCAATCGGACGGCCCTGTCTGCAACAGCACCCACTTGCCCTTGAACTGGGCCAGCGGTGCGGCCTTGCCGTCCAGTTCCGTCACCTGCAACTGGGCTTCCGGTATCGGGTACAAACGCGGGTCGATCAGGGCGCCATAGTTGTTGCGGCCCGTGGGCTTGATGATGTAATACGTGAAATACGAGGCGATGATGGGAAACGCGCACACGGCCACGACGGCCAGCAGTTTCCACCGTCCCGTATTCTGTGCCTGCTTGTTGCTGCTGTCTTGCGTTGCTTCAGGGTTGTTTGTTTGCACGTCGAAATCCTGTAAAGACAAAAAATAGAAAGGCCATCAGTGCCAGTGCATACCACTGGAATGCATAGCCGCGGTGCTTGTCGGCCCCCAGATCGGGCGCCGGCCAGTCGCGCACGGGAAGCTGGCTGGACGCTGGCGGATCAACTGCATCGACTGTTTGTTCGAGGATAAAAGGCTGCAGGGACAGGCCGCTGGCCTGCGCCAGTTGGCCGATATCGGCATTTTGCACGATGGCGTGCGGTGCCAGGGCCGGCGCCGTGCCCAGTTCCATCACATGGCCCGCGTTCAGGCGCGCGATGCCCGTAATGGTGACGGTGCCGGCCGGCGTGGCGTAATCGGGAATGCGCGTGCGCTCGGCATTGTTGCGCGGCAACCAGCCCTGCGCCACCAGCACGTGCATGGCGGAACCGTCGATTTGAAATGGCGTGAGCACGTGGAAACCGGCCTGGCCCTTGTACGGGCGGTTGTCCAGATAGACCGTCCAGGCGGGCACGAAACGGCCCGTGACGGTAACGCGCCGATATTCGATCGCTTGCGCATCGGCCGGCAGCAGCGGTGCGGCCGTCAAGGCCAGCGGCGCGGCCCGGTTGCCAGCTTCCAGCCGGGCGGCGCGCGCGAGTTTTTCATCGCCACGGCGCTGCTGCCATTGCGCCAAAGAGACCCCCAGCACCACCAGTAGCAGCATTACAACAAATGGAATCCATCTAAAATGGAAGCGGATACGCATTACAATGAAACCTCCTCAAGCCTGGCGCTACCATCCATGAAAATCCTCGTTGCCATCGCCTTCATCCTGATCCTGGGCAGCCTGGGCTCGGCCCTGTTCTTCCTCATGCGCGACAAGGGCAAGAGCAACCGCACCGTGCAGGCGCTGGCCCTGCGCGTGGGCTTGTCGATCACCCTGTTTTTGCTGATCCTGCTGGCGCATCATCTGGGCTACATCCAGCCGACGGGAATTCATTAAGGCCCGGCATTGCCTGATTGGCAAATTCTTCACGCTAAGAAAAAAGCCGTACCCAGGATGTCCCGGTACGGCTTTTTTATGCTGCAGGCCGCCTAACAACCACGCGCGCCCTGCCCCGCCATTATAACCAATACACGACCACGTACAGGCCCAGCCAGACGACGTCGACGAAGTGCCAGTACCAGGCGGCGCCTTCGAAGCCGAAGTGGTGCTCGGGCGTGAAGTGGCCTTTCAGCACGCGGTACAGGATGACGGACAGCATGATGGCGCCCAGGGTCACGTGGAAGCCGTGGAAGCCCGTCAGCATGAAGAAGGTGGCGCCGTAGATGCCCGACGTCAATTTCAAGTTCAGCTCGCTGTAGGCGTGCACGTACTCATACACCTGGAAGCCCATGAAGATGGCGCCCAGCAAGATCGTGGCGAACAGGAACAGGGCCGTCATGCCGCGGTGGCCGGCGCGCAGCGCGTGGTGGGAAATCGTCAACGTGACACCCGACAGCAGCAGCAGGGCCGTGTTGATGGTCGGAATCCAGAACGGCGTCATCGTGGTGAATTCCTGCACCGTGCCGGCCGGGCCCGTATTGCCCCAGTGGGCGGCGAAATCGGGCCAGATCACCTTGTGGTCGAGGTCGGCCAGCCAAGGCATGGAGATGCTGCGCGCATAGAACAGGGCGCCGAAGAAGGCGGCGAAGAACATGACTTCCGAAAAGATGAACCAGCTCATGCTCCAGCGGAAGGAGTGGTCGATGCGCTCGCTGTACAGGCCCTGCTCCGATTCGCTGATGGCGTCGCCGAACCAGAAATACAGCACCAGCAGGATGCCGGCCAGGCCCAGATAGTTGACGTAGGGCCCCCAGGAGACGTCGTTGACCCAGGCCGAGGCGCCGATCATGGTCAGCAGCAGGCTGGCGCCGCCCAGCATGGGCCAGCGCGACGGGCCGGGCACGAAATAATAGGGTACGGCGGCGTGGTTGGAACTCATCATCATCTCCTCAAAAACTTGTAGGGTGGTTTTTTTGTAATTTATAAAACGACGAATTTAACAATTGAAATCAGGATGCCGATCAGGCAAGCCACCACCAGGAAGCCGGCGATGACGATGTGCACGGGATTGAGCTTGGCCGAATCCGTGTCGAAATCGCTCTTGCGGCGCAGACCCGTGAATGACCACACGACGGCCCGCAGCGAATACAGGAACGACGCTTTTTCCGGTTTGGCGGATTCGCCCATGGCACTCTCCTATTGGACGGCCGGCGTCTGAGCCTGGCTCAGACCGGCAATCTCGAAAAACGTGTACGACAGGGTGATGGTCTTCACCTCTTTCGGCAGGGCCGGATCGAGGAAGAACACCACCGGCATCTGCCGCGCTTCCTTCGGTTTCAAGGTCTGCTGCTTGAAGCAGAAGCACTCGACCTTCTTGAAGTGCGGCGTGGCGCTCTGCGGCGCGTAGCTGGGGATGGCTTGCGCGTTGACGACGCGGTTTTGCGTATTGACCACTTCATACATGACGGTCACCAATTCGCCCGGATGCACCTGCATGCTCGACACGGTCGGGCGGAAACGCCAAGGCCCTTGCGCATTGCCGTCGAACTCGACGGTGATGCTGCGCGTCGTATCGACTTGCGTATTGTTGTCGTAGGCCACCGTGCCATCCTTCTGCGTCAGCACGTTAATGCCCATCACTTCGCAAATCTGCTTGTAGACGGGAATCAGGGCATAGCCAAAGCCAAACATCAGGATGGCAATGACGATCAGCTTGCCCAGCATCTTGCGGTTCAGGCCGCGTGTTTCCTGTTGGTGGGGCGTCGTCACGTCAGAGCCACATGCGCTTGACGAACACGGACAGGAAGAAGAAGGCCGCCAGGGCGGCCAAGATCAGCCCGGTACGCAGGTTGTTCGGTTTTTTACGCTCAGTTTTCACTTCGGTCATGACAGGCACTTTATTCAAGACGGGCCGCGCAACACGCCGGCCCGGGATACCTCACTTCACTGTCGGCGGCGTTTCAAACGTGTGGAAAGGCGCCGGGCTCGGCACGGTCCATTCCAGGCCTTCCGCGCCTTCCCATGGTTTCGCCGGGGCAGCCTTGCCGCCGCGGATGGTCGGCAAGACGACGAAGAACAGGAAGTACACCTGCATCAGGCCGAAACCGAAGCCGCCGATCGAGGCGATCATATTAAAGTCCGTGAACTGCGCCGGATAGTCGGCGTAGCGGCGCGGCATGCCGGCCAGGCCCAGGAAGTGCATCGGGAAGAAGGTCACGTTGAACGTGATCAGGGACAGCCAGAAGTGGATCTTGCCGCGCGTCTCGTTATACATATGGCCCGTCCATTTCGGCGACCAGTAGTAGAAACCGGCGAACAGGGCAAACAGCGAACCGGCCACCAGCACGTAGTGGAAGTGCGCCACCACATAATAGGTATCCTGCAGCTGGATGTCGATCGGCGTCACGGCCAGGATCAGGCCCGTGAAGCCGCCCATGGTAAACACGAAGATGAAGCCCACCGAGAACAGCATCGGCGTTTCGAACGTCATCGAGCCCTTCCACATCGTGGCGATCCAGTTGAACACTTTCACGCCCGTCGGCACGGCGATCAGCATGGTCGCGTACATGAAGAACAGCTGGCTGGTCACCGGCATGCCGGTGGTAAACATGTGGTGCGCCCAGACGATGAAGGACAAAATCGCGATGGAAGCGGTAGCGTAGACCATCGAGGCATAGCCGAACAATGGCTTGCGGGCAAACGCGGGCAGGATCTGCGAGACGATGCCGAAGGCCGGCAGAATCATGATGTAGACCTCGGGATGGCCGAAGAACCAGAAGATGTGCTGGTACATGACGGGGTCGCCGCCGCCTGCCGCATTAAAGAACGAGGTGCCGAAATGGCGGTCCGTCAGGGTCATGGTGATCGCGCCAGCCAGCACCGGCATGACGGCGATCAACAAATAGGCGGTAATGAGCCAGGTCCAGCAGAACATCGGCATCTTCATCAGGGTCATGCCAGGGGCGCGCATGTTCAGGATGGTGACGATGATGTTGATCGAGCCCATGATGGACGAGGCGCCCATCAGGTGCATGGCAAAAATGGCCATGTCCATGCCGGGGCCCATCTGCGTCGACAACGGCGCATACAGGGTCCAGCCGGCAGCCGTGGCGCCGCCCGGCACGAGGAAGGACGTGGCCAGCAGGATGGCGGCCGGCGGCAGCAGCCAGAACGAGAAATTGTTCATGCGGGCAAACGCCATGTCGGACGCGCCCACTTGCAGCGGGATCATCCAGTTGGCATAGCCGACGAAGGCCGGCATGATGGCGCCAAACACCATCACCAGGCCGTGCATGGTGGTCAGTTGGTTGAAGAATTCTGGGTGAAAGAATTGCAAGCCTGGATGAAACAGTTCCGTGCGGATCATCAGGGCCAGCACGCCGCCCGACAGCAGCATGATGAATGAGAACCACAGGTACAGGGTACCGATATCCTTGTGGTTGGTGGCAAACAGCCAGCGGCGGTAGCCGGTCGGGTGGTCGTGGGCATGGTCGTGATCGTGACCGGCGTGGTCCAAGGTGCTCGTGCTAGTACTCATATGCGGCTCCTAATTACTTGCGTGCAGCCACGATTTCGGCTGGTTGAACGATGTTCTCTGCGGCCTTGTTCGACCAGGAATTGCGCGTGTAAGTGATCACTGCGGCGATTTCCGTGTCGGACAGCTGTTTCCATGCTGGCATTTCAGCGGGATACTTGCCGCTCTTTTGCCCGTTCAGCAAGACGTGGATCTGATCGGCTTTCGGGCCGTTCACCACGGCCGAGCCGTCCAGCGGCGCAAACGCCCCCGGTACGCCCTTGCCCGTCGCCTGGTGGCAGACCACGCAGTTGGCCGCATACACTTTCTCGCCCTTGACCTTCAATTCGTCGATGGTCCACACCTTGCTTGGATCATCAGCCAATGCGGCCATTTCCTTTTGTTTTACATCAACCCAGGCCTTGTAGTCGTCGGCGGAGACGACCTTGACGACGATGGGCATGAACGCGTGTTCCTTGCCGCACAGCTCGGCGCAATTGCCGCGGAAGGTGCCGATATGGTCGGCCTTGAACCAGGTGTCGCGCACGAAGCCGGGAATCGCATCCTGCTTGACGCCGAAGGCGGGCACGGACCAGGCGTGGATGACGTCGTTGGCCGTCAGCACCACGCGGATCTTCTTGTTGACCGGCACCACGACTTCATTGTCGACTTCGATCAGGTAGTTTTCGCCACGTTTTTCCGTCGGCGGCGCGCCAGGCGCACCCACTTGCGAGCGCGGCGTGGCCAGGTTGGAGAGGAAGGAAATGCCTTCGCCCTCGCCTTTCAGGTAGTCGTAGCCCCATTTCCACTGCATGCCGGTGGCCTTGATGGTGATGTCGGCGTTCGAGGTGTCCTTCATGCCGACCACGGTGCGCGTGGCAGGCAGGGCCATGCCGATGACGATCAGGAAAGGCACGACGGTCCAGGCGATCTCGACGGTGGTGCTTTCGTGGAAGGTGGCCGGCTTGTGGCCCAGGGACTTGCGGTGCTTGAAGATGGAATAGAACATGACGCCGAACACGGCCACGAAGATCACCAGGCAGATGATCATCATCAGGGTGTGCAAATCGTAGATTTCATGGGCGATCTGTGTCGCCGGCGGTTGCAGATTCATTTCGAACGGCACGGGACCGCCGGTGCCGGGATAGGTGCCGGCAGCCGGTGCCGCCGTGGCCCATCGCCCGATGCCAAACGCTGTCAAAGACAGCCCGAGCAGCAACGATTGAAGTCGCTTTGCATGTGTCATGTTTTCCCCAACCACCCAAAAATAATGATATTTTAAACGGCTGCGGATTTCTCCGTACTGGACCGCTGCCGCTCCTCCATGAAAGCAACACGGCCGGAATGCGGCCATGTGCATCAAGCACCAGCGAATTCCATGCTGGCTGCGGCGGCAAAAACGGCGGCGCGCAACCATGCTGGAACCCTGTTTTTCTTCCCCACCTGGAAATGGCCTCGTGTGGAAGATGGTTACTATACTAATGCAGTAACTTCGAATAAGTCTCGCTTTGTTTTTTTATTTTGTATGCAGCCCTTGTTTTTTTCAATTAACAAGCTGACAAACAATCAACGATTATAATCAAGTAAACTTGAATCCATCAAGCAATAATCGGCTTTGTGCGCGCCCTTCTCATGGCCGCCGCGCGCTTTGCAACGCTTGCCGCGATGGCAACGCGCGAATGGCGACCAAGTGTCGGTTTCTTTGGCCTTTTATTTAGGTTTTCGGGGCAAGTCAAAACGGATGATGGCCTCGCCATTGCGCGTCACGCGCGGCGCCGGACGGAAGGCGTGACCATAGATCACCTCGAAACTCAGGCCCAGCTTGCCGTCGGGACGGCGCGCCTTTTCCAGCGCGGCCAGCATGCGCTGCCAGGCCGCCTTGCCCATCAGGCCGCGCCGGCGCGTGGTCAGCGGGTTGCCGCCAAAGGCGCGCACGTCCGCCAGCAATTTTTCCGCCGTGTCGTAGGTGACGGTGATGATCTCCATGTCCAGCACGGGCGTGGAAAAGCCCGTCTCGACCAGCATGTCGCCAAAGTCGTGCATGTCGACAAAAGGCAAGGCGTGCGGGTATAAATCCGCCTCGGCAAACGCGTCGCGCACTTCGCGGAAGGTGTCGGGGCCGAAGCAGGAAAACATCAGCAAGCCATCGAGGCGCAGCGCGCGCCGCCATTCGGCGAATACGCGGTCGGGCTGGGCATGCCAGTGCAGCGCCAGATTCGACCACACGAGGTCGATGCTGCCCTGCGCCAGCGGCAGGTCGCCCAGGTCGCCGCACAACAAATCCACGCCCGCCTTGGCCGGCAGCAACTTGCTGAGGAACTGGTTCAGGCTGGCCAGTTTCGACGCGGGCGCGCGCGCCGCCTGCATCATCGCTTGCGCTGCATCGAGACCGATAATCTGCGCGGCGGGATAATCCTTTTGCAACTGCGCCAGGTCCGCGCCCGGACCGCAGCCGGCGTCAAGCACGCGATGCGGCGTGATTTTCACCAGCTCCAGGCGCTCGTGCATGCGTGCCGACACTTCGCGGCGCAGGAAATCCGACGGCGCGACGCGCGCGGGACGGGAAAAGAAATCGCGTACTTGCACCGCATCGATGGGCGCACTCATTTTGGGTGGATTGGCGGGAACTGGCATGTTGAAACCGGTGAGGTGAGATAATGTCGGCAGTGTACATGGAACGACGCCATCGCGATGCGGACCGCCACCCCGCCCCGCCTTGAGGCCGCCTGGCTGGCGCTGCGACTGTGGCTGGGCGCCACGCTGCTGCCGGCCCAGTGCGCGCTGTGCGGCATCGGCGGCCCGCAAGTGCTGTGTTCGCCCTGCCGCGCGCAATATCTGGGGCAAGGACGCGGGCAACTGCGCCACCGCTGCCGCCAGTGCGCCAATCCGCTCGCGGACATCGACGTGGCCACGCTGTGCGGGCGCTGTTTGCGCCAGCGGCCCGCGTATGACGCCACCGTCACGGCGTTCGACTATGCGGCGCCCGTCGACCAGTTGCTGCTGCAGCTGAAATTCGGCGCGCGCCTGGCGCTGGCGCCCCCGTTGGCCGAACTGCTGCATGTTGCCATTCAGCAACAGCAGGAGTGGCAGGCGCCGCAGCTGCTGTGCCCGGTGCCCTTGGGCCCGGTCCGGCTGGCCGAGCGGGGTTTTAATCAGGCGCTGGAAATCGCGCGCCCGCTGGCGCGCCTGCTGGACGTGCCTTTGCAGCCCCGGCTGGCGCTGCGGGTGCGCGAAACGCGGGCGCAAAGCGGCGTGGCGCCGCAGGAACGGCAAGCCAACCTGGCGCACGCGTTCGCCATCGCGCCGGACCATGCGCCGTTATTACCAGGATGCCATGTCGGCATTGTCGACGACGTGATGAGCAGCGGCCATACCGTCAACGCCCTGGCCGCCGCCTGCAAGCGCGCGGGGGCGGCCAGGGTCAGCATATTGGTCGTGGCGCGCACGCCGCCGCATTAGATGAGCGACATATTAGATACTAGATACAGATAGACCCAAGGAGAGCATTTTGTTTCACGTTGTTTTGGTAGAACCTGAAATCCCGCCCAACACGGGCAACGTCATCCGCCTGTGCGCGAACACGGGCGCGCAGCTGCACCTGGTCGAACCGCTGGGCTTTCCCCTCGACGATGCCAAGATGAAGCGCGCCGGCCTCGATTACCACGATTACGCGAAGATGAAGGTGCACAAGAATTGGGCGGCGTTCCTGGCCGACACCCAGCCCGATCCGACCCGCATGTTCGCCATGACCACGCGCGGCTCGCGCCCGTTCGGCGACGTGGCCTTCCTGCCGGGCGACGTGTTCGTGTTCGGCTCGGAAACGAAAGGCCTCGATCCGGCCCTGCGCGACGGTTTTCCCGCCGAGCAACGCATCCGTTTGCCCATGCGCCCCGACAACCGCAGTTTGAATTTATCGAATACGGTGGCCGTCGTCGTGTATGAGGCGTGGCGCCAACACGGCTACCAGGGCGGCGCGTAGGTCGGATTAGGCCCAAGAGGCCGTAATCCGACAACATTGTTGGCGTTAGTGGTGTTGTCGGCTTACGCGGGGCCTTACCCCACTAATCCGACCTACGCGTTTGCATACGGCAATCAGCGCAGCGCCAGCTGCGCCGCGCCGCTAATGTCGTCCAGCATCACCAACTGCGTGCGCAGGTCGCGCGTGGCGGCCAGCTTGCCGTTCACGTACAGATTCGTCTTGACGCCGTACACGCCTTGCGACACGCCGGCCGGCAAGGTCAGCTCGAACGAGTTCTCGAAGCGCCCGCCCGATTTGTTGTTGCTGGCCAGGGCTTTCGAGCCGGACTTGAAGGGCTGGCCTTGCGGGTCGAGCACTACCAGCTCTTCGCGCACGTCGTTGACGCTTTGCGCGCTGCCATTGACCAGCTCCACCACGGAGTTGACCTTGAACGGCTGGCCGCGCTTGACGGTCGACGCGCTCAGCTGCGGCGTGTACGACACCACTTGCGGCTCGCGCGGCAAGGCGCCGCGCGTGCGGATGTAGTCGCGGTCCGCCTGCGCCGCCGTCTTGGTCTGGCGCGAATTGACATTGATGGCCAGGCAACCGGCCGCCGCCAGGCCGCCGCCGATGGCCGCGCCCTTCAGCGCGCCATTCTTGCCGCCCGCCAGCGCTCCCAGCAGTGCGCCCACGGCCGCGCCGGCAGCGGCCGACGTGCCCACGCTGCACGGGTCCTCATCCGTGGCCGCCTGGGCGCCGCCTTGCGGATAGGTACTGTCCTGGCGCACGCCGTTCGGGTTCATAGTCGCCGTGGTGCAGCCGGCCAGCATGGCCGCGACGGTCAGCGCGGCGGCCGCGCGCAAGGTGGTGTGATTCAGCATGGTGACTCCCCAGATGGCTAATTGATCGTTGTTTCCGTCTGCAGCACTTGCCGTTCGCGCTCGCGGATGCGGCGCGACAGGTTGTCGATGCGCGCATTGCCCGGATCGACGCGGCGCGCGCTTTCCAGATAGGTCTTGGCCGCATCGAACTTGCCTTCCAGCAAAGAACGCTCGGCATCGCGCAGGAACGATTGCGCCATCTCGTTGCGCATGGCCGCGCCGCTATCGACGGGCGACGTTTCCAGAGGACGGCGTTCGGCCGCCGCTGGACGTTCGACCACGCGCGCGGGCGCCGGTTCCTGCTGTGCCGGCATTGCTGCCGGCGCCGGGGCCGGCGACGGGGCAGAAACGGGCGCCGCCATCGACAGCGCCTGCACGTCGGCCTTCAGCTGCGGCAATTCCACCGCTTCGCGGTCGATCGCTTCCAGCCTGGCGATGCCATTGCGCGCTGCCGTCGCATCCTTGCCATCGAGCGCCTGGCGCACGCCGACCAGCACGGACGCGGCTGCCGCCTGCTGGCGCGCCAGCTGCTTGCGCAAGGAATCCACGCTGGCAGCGCCCGCGCAATCGATGTCGAGCCCGGCAATGCCCCTGGCGGCGCTTTGCAATTGATGGCCGTCAATATTGCGCTCGATGGCGCGCACGCCGCGCTGGCAACTGCCCGATGCGGCGCCGGCCTTGCCGATCGCCGCCTGCAGATCATCGGCCTTGGCGCTGGACTTGCCCGTGCACACATTCTTCGCCGTCGCCAGCTTCTGGCGGGCGCCGTCCAGGCTGCCATTCGCCACCAGTTTCAAGCCACTGTCGATGGCGTCGTTGCACGCCGATTCGCTCTTGCCGCCCGGCTTGCCATTCATGTAGACGATGACGACCGCCAGCGCGACGGCGCCGCCCAGCCAGCGCAGCCACTTGCGCGGCGGCGGGACTGTCGGTGCAGGCGCCGGTGGAGGCACAGGCACGGGCTTCGGCGCAGCTGGCGGCGGCACCGGGATCGGAGCCGGTGCCGGTGCCGGCTTGGGCGGCGCTTTCGGCGCAGGCGCCGGTGTCACCGGCTGGGGCGGCGGCTTGGGCGCCACAGGCGGCGATACTGGCACAGGCGGCGGAACAGGCGCTGGTACAGGCGCTTGCACGGGCAGCGGCGGCGGCACGGCCGCGGCTGGCTTGGCTGCGCCAGCCTGCGCCTGACCGCAGTACGGGCAATGGCTGACAACGGTCCACAGGCCCGTCTTGCATTTGTTACAGATATCCAAAACTAATCCTTCATTCCAACGTCATTCCAGCACTCCAGCACTCAACCCAAGGGCGGCGGCATCAACGGTGGCGGCGCGCTGAGGAACAGGGGCGCCAGCTCGGGGAACTGGGCCAGTTCGGCCCAGGCCGGCAAGCCGGCGCGCCACACCTTGGTGGTGCCGGGTACGACCTGCCCTGCCTGCACGTACTGCACGATCTGCTGGGCCGTGAACGGTCCCTGCTGCTGGCCGTTTATGCCCAGGAAATACTGGTATTCCACCAGGGCGGCGGCATGCCGCCCAGCGGTGGCGGCGCCATGCCGAAGGCCGGCGCCACGCCAGCGGCCGGCGCGCTGGCCGGGCGCAGCAATTGCTCGAGCCGCCCCGCTTCCAGCATTTCGCCCTTGATCGCGTATTTCAGGCGCGGCTGGCCGTCCGCTTCCGGCTCGCGCACTTCCCAGTCGTAGGCGTCGCCGTCGGAGTCGCCGATGACGTTCGCCCACTCCTTCAGGCGTCCCAGCAGGGCTTGCACCGTGCGGTCGAGCTCATCGCTGGCCATGCCCTTGCGGCGCGCCGACTCGCGCAGGCGCGCGCCCACTTCGGCGGAAATGGCGCTGCCAAAGCCGACGTACGGCAGTTGCGAGCCATCGGCCTGCGCCACCAGCTTGGGCGCATACACGGTGCGTTCATAGTATTTTGCCAGCGCCGCCAGGGCCGCCGTCTGCACGGCGTCAAGCGCCGTCAATTTTTCCTCGATGCGCAGGGCGATATTTTTCTCGTACGAGGCGGGCATGCCGTTCTGGCGGATGGCCCGTTCGTTGCCGATGCGGCGCAGGTCGCCCGGTTCGACGGCGAACTGGTACTGGCCCGGCGGCACAACTCTGCCCGTGTGGCGCGTCAGCACGCCCAGCATGATCGCTTGCAGGAACTCGCCGAAATCCTCGGCCAGGCGTTTCATTTCATCGGTATTCGGCGCGATCGGGTGCGTGAATTGCGTCGGATCGATATGCGTGTGGGTCGGCGCCTTGTCGTTGTCGCCTTCCTTGCGGTAGCTGGTGCGCCAGCCTTCCAGGCCCCGCAGCACCGTCATCGGTACGCCGGCCAGCTCGCAATAGCAGACGGCGCGCCCGCGGATGCCCGTCTCGACGATTTCCAGCTGGCTCACCGTAATGCCCACCTGGGTCGGCACGCACGATTCGAGCTCGGCACCGAACTTCGCCTTGAAGGCGGCCGCGTTGGCCACGCCGATCACGCACTTGAACTGGTCCGACACGACCGTGAAATCGCCCGCCATATTGGCGTCGATCCACGGCATGGAGCAGGCCAGCAGCTTGCGGAAGCGGTCCAGGCGTTCGGACACGTCCATCTGTTCCAATGCCTCGAACAGGGGGTCGGGCGTGCTCGTCGCCCCTTCCGCCAGGCCCGCCGTGGCGATCATGTTCTCCGCCATGCGCGTGACCTTGGCCAGGATCAAGCCGCGCTGCGCCGGTTCGCCCAGCATGGGGAACAGGGCTTTCGAGCCGCCCATGTCCTTGAATGCTTCATCGGCCCACTGGCGCAAGGTGGCCGCCGTGGGCAGCGCAATGTCTTTTTCCGTGACGGGAATGACGATCAGGGTCGCGTGTTCCTTGTCCAGGTCCTTTTGCAGGATGGTATTGGCCGTTTTCAATTCCGCCAGCATGGCCAGCACGCCTTCGCGGCCCGTTTGCAGCTCGCCCACCAGGCCATTCCACTGCGCGCGGCCTTGCGCATCGACGCCGATCCGGTTGCCCAGCCAGCGCGACAGTTCGCCCAGCAGGATGACGGACTCGTCCGCCGCCTTGGCCCGCAGATGGAATTTCAGCGCGTTCGCCATTTCCGTGCGCAGATGGTCCATCACCACGCCCGCCTGCTTTTCGCCATTGCTGAGGAAGCCGAAGGTGCTGCGCGTCTGCTCCAGGTTGTTCAGCAGGCGCTCATATTCGCGCGAGCGCACAGCTTCCTTGATTTCGCGGTAGCGCTCGGCATTCGCGCCGATCTGCGCCGTCAGGCCGCTGCCCGGCGCCTCGATGCGGTCCTTGATCTGTTCCACCAGCGACAACACGTATTCCAGGCCGCCGAATTCCTTATTATCCAGATAGCCGTACAGCTGGTCGCGCACGACTTTCTTGACGTCGTCGAGCACTTCGCGGCGGCGCTTGCTGATGCGGTCTTCCGTCGTGTCGGCCGTGGAATCCTGGTCGCGCACGGCATCGCGTTCCAGGTGTTTCATGGCGTCGCGCACCTGCGCCGGCCATTCGCTGCGGTCAAAGCCCGTGCGGATATCGTTGATGCGCGTATTGACGCGGTTTTCCACGCCGGCCAGCAAGTGGCCGTGGCGGTCTTCCAGCAATTCGTCGACGACGCGGAAATCGATGAAGTCGCCGCTGGAGCGCTTCAGTTCGATGCTCTTGTCGGAAAACTCGGGAAAATCGCTGAACGGCGTACCCTTCAGGAACATATTTGCAGCCAGGAAATTATCGCGCTGCGTGTCCGTGGCGCGGTTGGCGCCCGCATCCGTGCCGCCCACGCCGAAGAACGCTTGCAGCATGGCGCCGGCCCAGCGGTGGGCCCGCTCGTCGCGCGCCGCTTCCTGGCGTGTATCGAGCACGGCCATGCCGAACGAGGAAAAGCGCTTCGAGAAATACAAACGCATGTCGCCGAAGCGGTCTTGCGGCACGGGCGCGTTGTACAGCGAATTCTTGTGCTGCGCCTGGTTGACGGCGATCGAGCGCTTGGCGCGGGCGAAGTCGGCCGAGGCGAAATCCTCGAACAGCGAATCGGCCACCATGTGGTAGACGTCGCTGACATCCTTGGTGTGCTGCTGGGCAAGGTTGCCCGAATCGATCAGGTACACCTCGCTGTACGGCTCGCGCGTCAGCTCCGGACGGTCGTAGGCATCCCAGCGGCCCACATAGCCCTTGTTGCCCATCATCGCCGATTCCAGCTCCATCAGCGCCGCATAGCCGTTGGCCTCGACCCGGTCCTTGTTGGCCTTGGTGTAGCCGGTCGGCAAGAACAGCATCAGCTCCACGTCGGCCGCGCCCACTTCGCTGCGCGCCAGCCAGCGCGCCAGCAAGCCCATGTCGAGGAAGGAACCGGACCCCGTGCCGCCCGCCACGGAACCGACGATGACGATGCGGAAACGGTTCGTTTCCATGCGCAAACCCAGTTCGGCCAGCTGGCGCTCGTGCGACAGGCCCGCCTTCAGCGCTTTCAGTTTCAAGCGGATCTTGTCGCGGATCTTCGCGTATTTGTCGAAGAAATACAGGCGCGACACGGCGCGGATCTGCCCGGCGCCGCTGCTCATGTCGAAACGCAGCTCGCGGATGCGCTGCGGCGTCAGCGGCAGCCACTCCTTGATGTGCGGATATTTTTCCAGGGAATCTTCATCGCGGCTGTACTTGTCCATGTCGAACGATTCGACCACCTTGTCATCGTCCGTGAACTTCACCTGGTCGAACTGCAAGTCCTTCGCCTGCGACTCGCCGCTTTCGATCACGGCGCCATTGTCGAGGTCGAAATGGATGAATTGCGCGATGGGAAAGTCGGCCAAGCCCTCGATGCGCGTGCGGTGGCCCGCGCCGCCCCACAGGGTGTTGAGGATGCGCCGGCGCACGCGCATCAGCACCTGCATGCCGGTGCCGCCGATGCCGATGAACAGGGTCGGGCGCAGTTCGATGATCTTGTCCTGCTTGCGCTCGCTGGCGCCGCCGGTGATGGTTTGGTTCAGGTTCTCTGCCATGGTGATTCCTTCGATGATGCGTGCAACGGCGTATTCTTAGCGGCGGCTGGAGGTGAACGTCAACAGCAACGCTACCAGGCCCACCAGCACCAGCGGTCCCATGAACAATGGCGCGAGGAATTTATGCGCATTCACGGCCGCCAGCACGACGCCCGTCGCCAGGCTGGCCAGGAAGATGAACAGCCACCAGCCCGAGGCATTGGCCTTGTTCGGCGGCACGCGCTTGGCTACCAGGCCATTCGCATAGGCATTCTTGGCAAAGAAAAAGGCGATGAACAGCAGCAACAGCACGACGCCGCCGATCAGGGTATCGCGCGACGAGGTATCGGTGGTGCTGGCCGGATCGAGCGCTGGCGCCGGTTCGGTGGTGGCCGTGGTGGCGGACGCTGATGCGGCTGCATCGGCTGCCGGCGGTGTGGATGCGGGGGCAGGCAGGGTAAAACCGCTGTTGTCTTTGGGAGTCTCTTGCGCCATGGTATGCCTCAGTTGAATAGAAGTTTTTTAAAGAATGGTTGCTCAGGCCAGGCTCAGGGTATGCCCTTCGGCCACGCGCACGACGGACGGCTTGCCCAGTCCACGCTTGAGTTCGCCGATGTCGCGGCCGTCATCATCGCGGATCTGCACGCTTTTGAATGGTTTTAATAACACTTGGCGCTGCACGCCGTCAGCCATCACCTTGTAGCGCGTGGCGCGCGTGCCCAGCAAACCCAGCGCCAGCAGACCCAGCACGAGCGCCAGCACGCCGCCCAGTAGTACCAGCACGGGCAAGAGCGGATACTGGATGCGCACCAGCAGCGGGATCGTCGCCTGCGAGGCGCGCACGCTGTCGGGCGGCGTGAACATGCCAGAGATCGGATCGCCGGGGAACAGTTCCTGCAAGTCCTTGCCGAAGCTGGACGCCAGCGCCAGCCGCTGTTCCGACAGGCCCACCTGCGCCCGCATCGGCAGCAGCACCTGCTTGCCCATGGCGGCGATCGCCTGCGCCGACCACGGCGACGGAATCTGCGCCATCGGCAACGCGAACTGTACCTGCACGGACTGGCTGGCGCCCGGCTGCAGCTGGCGGATTTGATCTGGCGCAACGTGCAGCGGCGCGTTCTGGCCCGCCAGGCTGGCGTGCACCTTGGCGCTGTCGATCACGTACGGGAAAAACATGTTTTGCAAGGACGCCTGCAGCACCACTTGCGGCACCAGGTTCGCCGCATCGACGTCGAGCACGATGGTGCGCCCGTCGCGGCCCAGGCTGGCGTGCACGTTGGCGCTGTTCTTGACGGACTGGGGCACGATGCGCACGGCATCCTGGTCCAGCGGTTTCAGCCGCGCGGGCGGACGCGTCAGCACTTGCGACAAGCGGCCCTCGGCCAGGATGCGGGTCAGCGCCTCGGACGCGGGCTGGCCATACGCGAGCGCATACACCATCAAACCCTTGGCGCTGTACAGCTTGCCCTGCACGGGCATGCGCAGCGGAAACACCACCGTCTTGGTGATCGACGGTTCCAAGTGCAGCAAGCGGTAAAAATCGCGGTTGCGCTCGGCCGTCTGGCTGTCGTTGTTCGGGCTGTTCTTGTTATTGGTAAATATCCACACGATGCCGGACGCGGACTGGAACGGGCCCGTGATGGTCTTGGTCACGGCTTCCTGGAAATCCGTGTCGGCCAGCGCGCCGCCGGCGCTCTTGCGCGCCAGGCCCAGATGGGCCAGCTGGCCCGCCACGCCGGCGCCGCCCTGCCCTTGCCCCAGCAGCGACGGCGACACGTGCGCGCCGCTGCTCTGGCTGAAGGCCAGCGTATACACCTTGTCGGACGGGCTTGTGGCGGCCTGCGCCACGGCGCCCACCAGGGCTTTCAATTGCGAATGTTCATCCGTGTAGAACGGCTCCATCCAGCCCGAATTCTGCACCAGAAAGGCTTGCTGGATGCCGGCCGCGTGCGCGGCGGCGGCGCTGAAAAACGCGGCGCAAGCCACGGTCAGTAAGCGCGCCTTCATGCCTGCAAGGTCCAGCCATCGATGCGCGACAGCAGCGGGTGGTAAGCCCACAACGTGCCTTCATGGACAAACAGGCGCACGCGCCACGGCTCGCTGACGGCAAAGGTATGAAACACGGTTTCGCGCAATTCATCGTCCTGCACCAGCTGGGCCGCCAGGCGCTCGTTCGAGCGCAGCACGCTGGACAGGCCGGCGCTGGTGGCAAACTTCACGCCGAAGACGCTGTTGCCAGCACCGGATTCGAGCAGCGGCATGACGGCCTGGTTCTTGCCGCCATCGTCGCCGTGTTCCGGTTCTTCCCACGGCGCCGTTTTCAGCTTGGCGGCGAAGCGGTAATTGAAGCTGCCCGAACACAGGCGCGGCGCCAGCGCGTCGGCCCGTTCGGATTGCGCGCCCAGTTTCACGTAGACATAGGTGCCGCGGCTACGCTCGAAGCACAGCTGCCACAGGCCGCCGTCGCGCGACACGTACGGGCTGCCGAATTCGAAATGCGGCACCAGCCCTTCGGGCCAGGGCGTGAACGAAGCGGCCACGTTGCCGTCCGGCTGCAGCTGCAAGCGCAGCTGGCCGTTGGCGCAGGGCCACACGGCCATGCGGTTGTAGGCCACGGGCGCGCTGACGATACCGAGTTCGGCCACGCCGTCGAGCAACACGTCGCTGCCCGGCTTTTGCCCGGCGTCAAGGTTGACGAAGCGGATGCGGCCGTCATCGTCGCGCAGGGGCGCCCACAGGCGGTTCTGGAACCAGACGGGCGCGGCCACGCACGGCGCGCCGCCCACGTGCTCGACCACGTAGCTCAGCGATGGCACGTCGGGACGGATGCAGGCCAGGCCATGGCTGGTCGGCAAGACCAGCACGCTATTGAAGTCAGGCACCAGCTCGGCGCGCCAGGCGCCGTGGGCCAGGTCCGATTCGGCCAGCAAGCCGCCATACTCGGGGTCCAGCGCCAGCCAGCGTTTCGAGGCGGGCAGCCAGGCGTGCAAGACGGCCTTGCGCGGATCGAGCGCCAGCAGCGCGGGCGCGCTGGTGCCGAACCGGGCGGAGAAGAATTCGTATTCGCCAGGCGGCGGCATGGGCAGCGAGGCATCGGCTTGCGCATGCTCGTCGCGCGCGCGCTGGTCGGCCAGCTTCAGGGGCACGCTGGCCTGGCGCAAGCCTGCCGGGCCGGCCGGCGGCACGTCGCTGACGGGGTGCGCGCCGAAAGGAGGAACCCAGGGCGCCACTCCGGACGGTGCGGCGGCCGCCTCGGGCGGCACTTGCAAGGCGACGCCCGAAGCGGGGTCGAACGCAAATTCGGGCGGAAACTGCCGCACGGGTTCGCCGGCCGCCGCGGGCAGGCGCCGCGCCAGCATCAGCTTGCCGATATCGGCCTGGCTCACCAAGGGCGAGACGTTCTGGCCGTCCGCGCTGCGCTGCATGCTCCACGCGCCCGCGTCATCGACGTACCAGGCGCCGGAGGGCAGTGGCCAATCCCCAGAAGTTTTATGATCCATGTATTTTCTATGACAAGCAATGCATATCAGACGGTGTAACGTGCTGGGGCGGCCGAAACGAAGTCGCAGCCCTGGCAGTTCTCATAGTAACGTCTTTTTATCTGTATGGAAACATTGACGGCGCTCCTCAGCCCTGTTGCGTGCGCACTTTCGTCAACAGCTTGGTGGTCGAGCGGTCGTGCGCGAAATCGATGGCCACGGCCTGGCCGCCATACGCCAGCACGGCGCGCCCTTCGGGGATGGCCGCCATGTCGTAGTCGCCGCCCTTGGCATAGATGTCCGGTTCGATCTCCTGCACCACTTCCAGGGCACTGTCTTCCGAGAACGGCACGACCAGGCTCACCGCTTCCAGCGCGGCCAGCACGGCCATGCGGTCTTCGCAGCTGTTCAGGGGACGGTCGTCGCCCTTGCCCAGACGTTTCACTGATGCATCAGTATTCACGGCAACGATCAGCGAGGCGCCCAGCGCGCGCGCCTGCGCCAAATACGTCACGTGGCCGCGGTGCAAAATGTCGAACACGCCGTTCGTCACTACCACCGGTTTCGGCAGGGCCGCGGCGCGGGCGCGCAATTCGTCACGGCCGCACAGTTTGTTTTCAAATTCAGGCATGGATATCTCTTGTTGGGTTAAATACGGTCACGCTCAGGCGTGGCTATCGCCTTGGATGCC
The DNA here is from genome assembly GCF_057919405.1 of Janthinobacterium sp. C22. Taxonomy (NCBI): domain Bacteria; kingdom Pseudomonadati; phylum Pseudomonadota; class Betaproteobacteria; order Burkholderiales; family Oxalobacteraceae; genus Janthinobacterium; species Janthinobacterium sp. C22. The sequence continues at coordinate 6,399,054 of NZ_CP193659.1, forward strand.
GCCGGCACCACGGCGCCAGGCATCGATCAAGGCCAGAATGGCCGGATCCAGGCCCTCTTCGGCGATGCGATCTTGCCGGTAATAAATCATCAGCGCATACACGCCGGCCAGGCGGCTGACGGGTGGCGACAGCGCATATTCATTGCCGCGCGCCGGTTGCCTGGCACGCCAATAATTGATCGCCGCTTCCAGCGACTGTATGTGCACATCCATCGCCCCCTCCCTCCGCCGCCCGCTCCCGCATTATAGGGGGCGATCCGCTACAATACGCCATCGGCGCCACAGTTTCACGTTTGCGCCACCTTTCATTCATTGCAAGTAAGTACTTCCTGTGTTTCAATCAACCTATGACACTGACTGAACTGAAATATATCGTTGCAGTCGCGCGAGCGAAGCACTTCGGCCACGCCGCCGAAGCCTGTTTCGTTGCCCAGCCCACCCTGTCAGTGGCCATCAAGAAACTCGAAGACGAATTGGGCGTGGTCCTGTTCGAACGGGGCGGCGCGGAAATCTCCGTCACGCCCCTGGGCGCGCAGATCATCGCGCAAGCCGAGCGCGTGCTGGAACAGACGGCCGCCATCAAGGAGCTCGCCAAGCAGAACAAGGACCCGCTGGCCGGCCCCCTGCGCCTGGGCGTGATCTACACGATCGGACCCTACCTGCTGCCGCCGCTGGTCAAGGCCATGATAGACCAGGTACCGCAGATGCCCTTGATTTTGCAGGAAAACTTCACCGTTCGCCTGCTCGAATTGCTGCGCCAGGGCGAACTGGACGTGGCCATCATGGCGCTGCCCCTGCCCGATCACGGCATGGCCATGCAGGAGCTGTATGACGAACCGTTCGTCGTCGCCATGCCGCGCCAGCATCCGTGGACGGCGCGTGAAAAAATCGCCGCGCAGGATTTGAAATCGGAAACCATGCTGCTGCTGGGCAATGGCCACTGCTTCCGCGACCAGGTGCTGGAAGTGTGCCCCGAAATGGCGCGTTTTTCCTCGCCCGGCAACGGCATGCAGCGCACGTTTGAAGGTTCCTCACTGGAAACCATCCGCCACATGGTGGCCAGCGGCATCGGCCTGACGGTCTTGCCGCGCGCCTCCGTCGCGAATATGCACGCCACCGACGGCATGCTCGAATACCGGCCCTTCGCCGCCCCCGTGCCATCGCGCCGCGTGGTGATGCTGTGGCGCAAGAGTTTTACGCGCAAGGCGGCCATCGATGCCCTGTGCGCGGCCATCGCCAGCTGCAACTTGCCTGGCATCACCCCCTTGTGCGAAGACGACGAATAGTACATTTACATACTATTTGCGATAATCGACCTTTCTCTTCAACAAGATCGAGTCTTCCATGAACAAGCTGGCGCTGTATTTCCGCCTGATACGGCTGGACAAGCCTATCGGTACCGTATTGCTGCTGTGGCCTACCCTGTGCGCGCTGTGGCTGGCGCAGCAAGGGGTGCCGGACTGGCGGCTGCTGCTCATCTTCACTCTCGGCACGTTCCTGATGCGCTCGGCGGGCTGCGCCATCAACGACTACGCCGACCAGGATATCGACAAATTCGTCAAACGCACGGCGGACCGTCCCATCACCAGCGGACGCATCAGCGGCAAGGAAGCGCTGGCCGTGGCCGGCGTGCTCACCGTGCTGGCCTTTTGCCTGATCCTGCCCCTGAATGCGCTGACCAAACAACTGTCCGTGGCCGCCGTCATCATCGCCGGCACCTACCCGTACTTCAAGCGCTTCTTTGCGATTCCGCAAGCGTATCTGGGCATCGCCTTCGGCTTCGGCATTCCCATGGGCTTTGCCGCCATCACGGATTCCGTGCCCGTCGTCGCCTGGCTGCTGCTGCTGGGGAATGTCTTCTGGGCCGTGGCCTACGATACGGAATACGCGATGGTCGACCGCGACGACGATCTGAAGATCGGCATCAAGACCTCGGCCATCACCTTTGGCCGCTACGACGTGGCCATCGTCATGTTCTGCTATGCCGTCTTCCTGCTGCTGTGGCTGGCATGCGGCTGGTACCTGGGCTTGCGTTACTGGTTCGTCGCGGGCTTGCTGGTGGCGGCCGGCTGCGCCGCTTATCACTACACCTTGATCCGCGCACGCGAGCGTATGCCGTGTTTTGCGGCATTCCGGCATAATAACTGGCTAGGAGCAGCGGTGTTTGCGGGCGTGGTACTGGACTTTGCTTTCCGTTAAGCAATGATCCTTGCGCCGCGGCAGCCCTTGAGGCGGCGCAAGACAGGCCTGGCCGCAGCTGCCTACACTGGTATTTCACTGTGCAGTTTCACTTCCATGAGGTAATACATGAGCTCGATACATACCGGAAAAGCCAGCAGCGACAACATCCTCGCCGACGCCGACAAGGCCCGCGACAAACTGGTCGGCGACCTGAAAACCGTCATCAATGAAGCGGAAGGCTGGCTCGATGGCGCCAAGGATCAGACGGGCGAGAATGTCAAAGCCGTCAAGGACAAGTTCATCGCCACCCTGGAAACGGCCAAGAAAGACTTGATCAAGCTGGAAGAAGACTTGCTCGAACGTACAAAGAAGGCAGCCAAGGCCACCGACGAATACGTGCAGGACAATCCATGGAAAGCCGTGGGCGCGGGCGCCGTCGTCGGCGTGCTGTTCGGCCTGCTTCTCTCCTCGTCACGCCGCTAGCAGTACCGGCGGCGCTGGCCGCCTCCCCTGACGCGAAAGGCAGCATATGGCTATCATGCAGCATGTCGCCCAAGTCGCAGCGACCCTCGCCGCCATCGTCCAGACCCGTCTGGCCCTGGCGGCCGTGGAAATGGAAGAAGAGTCGCTGCGCTTCCTGTCCTATCTGGCGCTGGCCATGCTGGCGCTGCTGTGCCTGTTCGTCGGCCTGGTCTTGATCGTGTTCCTCGTCATCGTGCTATTCTGGGATACGCACCGCATCGCCGCCATCGCCATCACGGCCGCCGTCTTCATCGTCGCCGCCGTCGCCACCCTGCTGGGCGTGCGCGCCAGTTTCCGCAGCAAGCCGAAACTGCTGTCCTTCACGCTTACCGAACTGAACAAAGACCTGGACGAGCTGCAACTGCTGGCCCGCCGGGGATCGGAGCGGCCATGACCACGCATCCCACCAAACTGTCGCATGTGCACAATGCCGCCAGCCTGGCGCAGCGGCGCGACGCGCTGCTGGCCGAATGCGCGCTGCAGCGCCTGGCCCTGGGCGTACAGACGCGCCAGCTGCTGGAGCCTTTGACGGGCGGCAATCTGCGCCACACCCTGGCCACGCGTTTTAAAATTCCCCTGATGGTGGGCGGCGCCGTGCTGGGCCTGGTGCTGGTGCGCCCGCGCCGCTTCCTGCCGCTGCTGCGGGCCGGTGGCGCCCTGCTCAAGCACGCCACCACCGCCATGCCCGTCGTGCTGGCGCTGGCGCAGCGTTTCAGCAAGAAAACACCACCGCCGTAAAATATTTTTGCATAGCTGCATCCAAATGGCAGGCCCGGGCGTAGTAATGGTATCAACCAGCCGGTTGAGCCAACTACCAGGAGTTCGCCATGCATGCCACCATCGCCCCACGCCATACCGCCCCCTCGCTCACCGTCCTGTGCGCCGCCCTGCTCGTGGCTGCCTGCGCACCGATGAGCGCACGCTACTCGCAGGAACAGCTGCCGACCGCCGTCAAGGTACCCGATGGCCATCAGGTGGCCATGCAGACAGTGGGCGTGGGCAAGATCGCCTACGAATGCAAGGCGAAGAAAGACATGACGGGGCATGAATGGGTCTTCGTGGGACCGGACGCGGCCCTGAACGACCGCGGCGGCATGCAAGTGGGCACGTATGTGGGCCCGCCTGCCACCTGGGCCAGCCTGGACGGCTCGAAAGTGACGGCGACGCAAGTGGCCGTGGCGCCGGCCGGCGCGGGCAATATCCCGTACCAGCTGGTGAAAGCCAATCCCGCCACGGGCAGCGGCGCCATGCAGGGCGTCAGCTACATCCAGCGCGTGGCCACCAGCGGCGGCGTGGCGCCAAGCAGCCCCTGCGGCATGGAGTCCGTCGGCGCCAAACAATGGGTGCCCTACCAGGCCGACTACATTTTTGGAAATCGGCATAAATCCTTTCAAGCGACGGTTGGCAAGCGGGTTTCTGACCTATACTCGGCCTTAAAAACTTGCTAACCGTTCACTCAACGATTGCACCGACCTTGCCAGCCCAAGCCGCCCCTTACGATTACGATGCCGCCCTGCGCGCCTGCGCCAGGGGCGAGCAGCAGGCATTGCACGGCCTGTACCAGCAGGAAGCACGCTACCTGCTGGGCGTGGCCCTGCGCATCGTGCGCCAGCGGGCGCTGGCCGAAGACGTGCTGCACGACGCCTTCCTGAACATCTGGCGCCGCGCCGGCAGCTTCGACGCCACGCGCGGCAGCGGCAAGGGCTGGATCTATGTGGTGGTGCGGCACCAGGCGCTGAACGTGGCGCGCGCCCGCGCCCATGAAGTATCGGCCGACGAGGATACCGTGGAAACCCTGCTGCATGAACGCGAAGGCAACGATGCCGACGCCACCTCGGACGCCTACGCCCTGCAGGCGAACATGGGCAAGCTGCACGATTGCCTGGGACACCTGGACGAACCCAAGCGCAACAGCATCCTGTACGCCTACGTCGATGGCTGTTCCCATGGCGAGATCGCGCAGCGCCTGCAAGCGCCGCTGGGAACCGTCAAGGCCTGGGTCAAGCGGGGCCTGGCCGCCTTGCGGGAGTGCATGGGATGATGAACAGCGACGAGGAATGGCAAAGGCTGGCCGGCGAATACGTGCTGGGCACATTGGACCTGGCCGAACGGGCGGCAGTGGAACAGCGTTTGCCGCTTGACGCCGCCTTGCGCGACGCCGTGGCTGCCTGGGAACGGCGTCTGCTGCCCTTGACGACTTTGGCGCCGCCCGAAACGCCCTCGGCGCAACTGTGGCCGCGCATCAGCGCCAGCCTGTTCACGCCGAAAACCGTGCGGCAGGCGGGCGGCTGGCAAGCGTGGTGGAACAGCCTGGCCTTCTGGAGAATACTGGCCGGCGGCGGCTTGGCGGCCACCGCCGTGCTGGCCGTGCTGGTGACCGTGCAGCTGCAGGCGCCAGCCGGGCCCGGCTACCTGGTGGTGCTGGTGGCGCCGCAGGATAAATCGCCGGGCTGGATCGTGCAGGCGGGCGGACGCGGCGGCAAGGACCGCGACCTGAGCCTGATCCCGCTGGGTCCAACTAGCGTGCCGCAGCAGAAAGCCCTGCAATTCTGGACCAAGGGCAAGGACTGGGGCGCGCCCGTCTCGCTGGGCCTCGTCAAGCCGGGGCAAAGCGTCAAATTGACCCTGGACAAGCTGCCGCCGCTGCAGCCGGAGCAATTGTTTGAAATCACCTTGGAGCCGGAAACGGGCTCGCCCACGGGCCGGCCGACGGGGCCGGTGCTCTACATCGGCCGCGCCGTCAAGGTCATGTAATTACCTGTCCACTTATTTGCCCAGCTCGTCTCCCATCTCGCGCCCGCGCTGCGCGGCCGCCTTGATGCCCTTGACGATGGCCGCCTTCACGCCGCTCTCTTCCATGCTGGTCAAGGCCGCATAGGTCGTGCCGCCCTTCGACGTGACGCGCTCGCGCAACAGCGACACGGGCTCGCTGGAATTCGCCGCCAGCTGCGCCGCGCCCGTAAACGTGGCAATGGCCAGCTGCGTGCCCTGCTCCGGCGTCAAGCCCAGCTCGGCGGCCGCCTGCTGCATCGCCTCGATAAAGTAAAACACATAGGCGGGGCCGCTGCCGGAGACGGCCGTGACGGGGTCGATCTTCGCTTCGTCATCGAGCCAGACGGTCTGGCCGACGGCGCGCAGGATGGCGTCCGCCGTTTTCTTTTGCTCCGCGCTGACGCCGCTGCTGGCCACCATGCCCGTGATGCCCATGCCGATCAGGGCCGGCGTGTTCGGCATGCAGCGCACGATGGCCGGATAACCGCCGAGCCAGCGCGACAGGTCGGCCGCGCGGATGCCGGCCGCGATCGACAGGATCAATGGCGCCCGCTCGCCGTCGAGGAAAGGCAGCAGCTGCGCCGCCACTTCGCGCATGCTTTGCGGCTTGACGGCCAGCACGATCACGTCCACGCCGCGCAGCGCGTCACTGGCGGACGCCGCCGTCGTGACGCCGAATTGCGCCTGCAGTTTTTCCAGCGCGGGCGCGTGCGGGTCGATCACGTGGATGTTGCCGCCCAGGGTCAATTTGCCCGCCAGGCCGGCGATCAGGGCCGCGGCCATGTTGCCGCCGCCTACAAAGGCGATATTCAATTCTGTCGTCATGGCTATGCTTTCTATCAATCAGTTAGGAGTAATTGCGGGAACCGAAGATGGCGCTGCCCACGCGCACGATGGTGGCGCCCTCGAGCACGGCGGCGCGCAAGTCGGCCGACATGCCCATCGACAGGGTGTCGAGCGCCAGCCCGTCCGCCTGCAATTGTTGGTACAGGGTACGCAATTGCGCGAACGCACGACGCTGGAGGGTGACATCCGTTTCCGGCTCGGGAATCGCCATCAGGCCGCGCAAGCGCAGGCGCGGCAGCTGCGCCACGGCGCGCGCCAGCGCCGGCAAGTCCGCCGGCGCCACGCCGCTCTTGCTGGCTTCGCCGCTGATATTAACTTGCAGACAGATATTCAGGTCCGGCAAGCCGGCCGGGCGCTGCTCGGACAGGCGCGCGGCGATCTTTTCCCGCTCCACCGTATGCACCCAGTCGAAATGTTCGGCGATGGGGCGCGTCTTGTTGCTCTGGATGGGGCCGATGAAATGCCAGGCGGGTGCGCCTTGCGGCAGCGCAAGCTTGACGGCGGCGATCTTGTCGAGCGCTTCCTGCAGATAGTTTTCGCCAAACGCCGCCTGGCCCGCGCGCATGGCTGCCAGCACGGCGTCCGCGCCGAAGGTTTTTGACACGGCCAGCAGGGTCACGTCGGCAGGAGCGCGCTGCGCCTCCACGGCGGCCTGCGCAATACTGTCGCGCACGGCTTGCAAGTTCTGTTCGATTGTGGACATAATCATTTTCTAGTGTATAGGGGCGGCGGCACGGTGCGCCAGCCCATCAATGCAGGCACAGGGATTATAAATGGACATCTCCGAACTTCTCGCTTTCTCCGTCAGCAACAAGGCTTCCGACCTGCACCTGTCTTCCGGCCTGCCGCCGATGATACGGGTCAATGGCGATGTGCGCCGCCTGAACGTGGCCCCGCTCGAGCACAAGGAAGTGCACAGCATGATCTACGACATCATGAACGACAGCCAGCGCAGGGCGTATGAAGAGGCGCTCGAGTGCGATTTCTCGTTCGAGATTCCCGGCCTGGCCCGCTTCCGCGTCAACGCCTACAACCAGGAGCGCGGCGCCTCGGCCGTGCTGCGCACGATTCCATCGAAGGTGCTGACCCTGGAAGACCTGAACGCGCCGCGCATCTTCGGCGAGCTGGCCATGCGCCCGCGGGGCCTCGTGCTGGTGACGGGCCCGACGGGTTCCGGCAAGTCGACCACCCTGGCGGCCATGGTGAACCACGTCAATGAACGGCTGAACCACCATATATTGACCATCGAAGACCCGATCGAATTCGTGCATGAACCGAAGAAATGCCTGATCAACCAGCGCGAAGTCGGCTCGCACACGCATTCGTTCAGCAACGCGCTGCGCTCGGCCCTGCGCGAAGACCCGGACGTCATTCTGGTGGGCGAACTGCGCGACCTGGAAACCATCCGCCTGGCACTGACGGCGGCCGAGACGGGCCACCTGGTGTTCGGCACCCTGCATACCTCGTCGGCGGCGAAATCGATCGACCGCATCATCGACGTCTTCCCCGCCGAGGAAAAGGAAATGGTGCGCGCCATGCTGTCCGAGTCCTTGCAAGCCGTCATTTCGCAGAACTTGCTCAAAACCAAGGACGGCGCTGGGCGCGTGGCCGCGCATGAAATCATGCTGGCCACGCCCGCCGTGCGCAACCTGATCCGCGAAGCGAAAGTGGCGCAGATGTATTCGGCCATCCAGACGGGCAGCAACGTGGGCATGCAAACGCTGGACCAGTGCCTGTCCGACTTGGTGCGACGCGGCACGATCACGGCGGAAACGGCCCGCGCGGCCGCCAAGTCGCCTGAAAACTTCCCCGGATAAGCCATGCAGACGACGCACGAACACTATGGCGCCATGCACGCGCTGCTGGCGCAGATGCGCGCACGGGGCGGCTCGGACCTGTTCATCACGGCCGGCTTTCCGCCCGCCATCAAGCTCGACGGCAAGCTGACGCCGCTGGCGGGCGGCCCGCTCGATGCGCTGCAGGCGGCCGGCTACGTGCGCGCCGTCATGAACGAACGCCAGGCGGCCGAGTTCGCATCAAGCCGCGAAGCCAATTTCGCCATCAGCCCGGAGGGACTCGGGCGTTTCCGCGTGTCCGCCTTCGTGCAGATGGGCCAGGCAGGCATGGTCTTGCGCTTGATCAATACCGCCATCCCCACGCTCGATGGGCTGGGTTTGCCCGCCATCCTGCAAGACATCGTGATGAGCAAACGGGGCCTCGTCATCATGGTGGGCGCCACGGGCTGCGGCAAGTCGACCACCCTGGCGGCGATGGTGGGCCACCGCAACGCGCACAGCCATGGCCACATCATCACCATCGAAGACCCCGTGGAATTCATCCATCCGCATGGCAACTGTATCGTCACCCAGCGCGAAGTGGGCGTCGATACGGACGACTGGGCCACGGCCCTGAAAAACACCTTGCGGCAGGCGCCCGACGTGATCCAGATCGGCGAGATACGCGACCGCGACACCATGGACCACGCCATCGCGTTTGCCGAGACGGGCCATCTGTGCCTGGCGACCTTGCACGCGAACAACGCCAACCAGGCGCTGGACCGCATCATCAATTTCTTCCCCGAAGAGCGGCGCCAGCAGTTGCTGATGGATTTATCGCTGAATTTGAAGGGCATGATTTCGCAGCGTTTGATCCCCAACAAGGAGGGCGGCGGGCGCAAGGCGGCGCTGGAAATCCTGCTCAATTCGCCGCTGATGAGCGACCTGATCTTCAAGGGTCAGGTGCACGAGATCAAGGACCTGATGAAGAAATCGCGCGAACATGGCATGCAGACGTTCGACCAGGCCCTGTTCGACCTGCACCAAGCGGGCGCCATCAGCCATGAAGACGCGCTGCGCAATGCGGACTCCGTCAACGACCTGCGCCTGGCGATCAAGCTCAAGGGCGCAACGGCGCCGGAAACGGCGCCGCCCTCAACCGCCACCAAACTGGGACTCCTCTGACATGACCAGCATCCACGATTTCCAGGCCGAGGCACTGGACGGCACGCCCGTCGACCTGGCCCGCTACAAGGGCAAGGTACTACTGATCGTCAACACGGCCAGCGCCTGCGGTTTCACGCCCCAATACGAGGGGCTGGAAGCGCTGTACCGCGAGTTTCACGAGCAGGGCCTGGTCGTGCTGGGCTTTCCCTGCAATCAATTCCGCCAGCAGGAACCGGGCTCGAATGCGGAAATCGGCGCCTTTTGCGAAAAGAACTTCGGCGTCACCTTTCCCCTGTTTGCCAAGGTCGACGTGAATGGCCCGCATACGCACCCCCTGTTTGCGCAATTAAAACAGGCGGCGCCCGGCATATTGGGCACGCAGTCGATCAAATGGAATTTCACCAAATTCTTGGTGCGCAAGGATGGCAGCGTATTTCGCCGCTACGCGACGGCCAGCAAACCGGCCAGCCTGGCGGCCGACATTCGGCAATTACTACAGGAATAGCCATTCGATGATTTGATTAAAAACAATAACTACTGAAATCAATCAATCCACATTTATTTCATGCTTGATATCAATATTGTGTTTCCAATAGCAAATTTCGGTGATAATGTTTGCATAATTATTCGCAGATATCGATCAAAAAACGATGCCAGTCTTTGGGAAAATAATATCTTCATGGATGCGGATGGGCATTTATTCCCGCCTCTTTATTCCTATTTTCTTCCTGATACTCGCCGTTTCCGCCGTCCGCTATCACGCCCTGCTCGGTACGGAAACGGCGCTGGCCAATGCGCGCTACCAGAGCGATGCCCGGCAACTCGACCTGTTCCTCGCCAATAGCGTGCTGCCGCTGGCCGTGCACGCGGACGGCCACGCGATGCACGACAGCGTGCGGCAAGTGCTGCGCAGCGCCCTTCCGCTGAACCGCAGCCTCGTTTCCGCCCGCTGGGACACGGCTGGCGAGCATGTCGAGGTGCTGGCCGACAGCAAGCTGGCCGATACGCTGGCCACGGTGCCGGCGTGGTTCGCGCGCCTGGCCGGCATCACGGCCATCCGCAGCCGCCTGACGGTGGCGCTGCCGGATGGCGGCGACGGCACCCTCGACCTGCACTACACGCCCGGCCTGCCCCTGGCGCAGGTGTGGCAGCGGGTGCGCGAGCAGGCCGTCCTCAGCACCATCAATATCGTCCTCGTCTTCCTGCTGCTGGGCTTGATCCTGGCCGCGCACCGCAAGCTGCTGGCGCGCTTCGTGCAGGCGACCGACCGCTTCCGCGATGGCAACTTCGCCGTGCGCCTGGCGGCCGGCGCCACGCCCGAGGCGCAAGCCGTGTCGCAGTCGTTCAACGGCATGGCCGGCGATATCGAAGAACTGCTGACCTCGCTCAAGACCAGCCAGCGCCAGCTGGGCGAACAGTTGAACGAAACCGTGCACATGCAGCAGGCGCTGCAAAAGCTGTCGTGGCAAAACTACAATGACGTGCTGACGGGGTTACCCAACCGTGCCGCGCTGGCCGCCCGCTTCGAACAGGAACTGTTCCTCGCGCGCGAACGCCAGCGCCTGCTGGCCGTCTGCCTGTTCGACCTCGACCACTTCCAGGCCATCAACGACCGCTACGGCGCCGAGGCGGGCGATGAAATCCTCAAGCAGGTGGCGGGCCGCCTGCACGGCTTTACGGGCCAGGTCCACTACGCGGCGCGCCTGGGCGGCGATGAATTCGTCCTGCTGCTGTGCGGCCAGGCCAGCATCGCCAGCATCGAACAGAATGTCACGCAGCTGATGGCTGAGCTGGGCCGCCCCTACCAGTGCGACCAGCAGGCGCTGCACATGACGGCCAGCGCCGGTATCGCCGTCTACGCGGGCAAGGACCTGAATACGGAAAGCCTGCTGCGCCACGCCGACCACGCCGTCTACCAGGCGAAGCTGACGGGGCGCAACCAGTACCATTTCTTCGACACCAACCTCGACGAGGAAGTGCGCACCCACCACAACCAGCGCACGGAAGTGCGCCAGGCCCTGATCAACGGCGAACTGCGGCTGTACTACCAGCCCAAGGTGAATATGCGCGCCGGCACGGTGGTGGGCATGGAAGCGCTGCTGCGCTGGCAGCATCCGCGCCGCGGCGTGCTGGCGCCCGCGCAATTCCTGCCGCTGGTGGAGCAGACGGATTTGATCATCGATATCGGCGAATGGGTGCTGCGCCAGGCCCTGTGGCAGATGCAGCGCTGGGTGGCCTGCGGCAAGCACTGGGTGGTCAGCGTGAACATCGCCGCGCGCCACTTCCAGCAACCGGACTTCGTCTCGCGCCTGGAAACCATCCTCGGCGAATTTCCCGGCGTGCGCGCCAGCATGCTGGAACTGGAAATCCTCGAATCGTCGGCCCTGCACGACATTGAGGACGTGCGCCGCATCATCCGCGCCTGCCAGGCGCTGGGCATCACCTTCGCACTCGACGATTTCGGCACCGGCTACTCGTCGATGTCATATTTAAAACGCCTGCCGGCGAATATCGTCAAGATCGACCAGAGCTTCGTGCGCAATATGCTCAACGACCGCGACGACCTGCACCTGGTGCGCGCCGTCATCGGCCTGGCCCGTTCCTTCAGCCTGACGGTGATCGCCGAAGGCGTGGAAAGCGTCGAGCATGGCGCGCGCCTGATCCAGCTCGGTTGCGACTTGGCGCAAGGCTACGGCATCGCCCGCCCCATGCCGGCCGACGCCGTGCTGGAGTGGGCGAACAATTTCATCCCCGCCCCGCAGTGGCGCATCGCGCAGTTCAGCGAGGTACCTATTTAGACGTCAGGGCCGAGTCGATCAGCTCGATCCAGTGCCGCACGGGCGTCTGCGTGCCCGACTGCAAATGGCTCAGGCAACCGATATTGGCCGACACGATCATCTCCGGCTCGCACGCTTCCAGGTTGGCCACCTTGTTGTCGCGCAGCTGCTGCGACAGGGCCGGCTGCAGGATCGAATACGTGCCTGCCGAACCGCAGCACAGATGGCTGTCCGCGCACAGGCGCACGTCGACGCCGACGGCGCGCAGCACCTGCTCCACCTTGCCGCGCACCTGCTGGCCATGCTGCAGGGTGCAGGGCGGGTGGTACGCCACCCGTGTGCCGATGCGTCCTTGCAGCAGCGCCACCAGCTCGTTTTCAAAGGCCGGCATGATCTCGGACAAATCGCGCGTCAGTTCCGCGATGCGCCGCGCCTTCTGCGCATACTGCGCATCGTGCGCCAGCAGATGGCCGTATTCCTTCACCGTGGCGCCGCAGCCGGAGGCCGTCATGACGATGGCTTCGGCGCTGTCGACGTACGGCCACCAGGCGTCGATATTGCGGCGCATGTCGTCCAGCGCCGCTTCCTGGTCGTTCAGGTGATGGCGCAGCGCGCCGCAGCAGCCCGCCTTCGGCGCGACGATCAGCTGCACCCCCAGTGCGTCGAGCACGCGCGCCGTGGCCGCGTTGATGTTCGGCGACATGGCCGGCTGCACGCAGCCATCGAGCAGCAGCATGCTGCGCGCATGCCGGCGCGCCGGCCATGCGCCGGCGGCGGCGCCCGGGCGCAATTTGTCCTGCAAGCCTTTCGACAGCAGCGGCCGCAGCGCCTGCCCCGCCTTGTACACGGGCGTAAACAGCCAGCGGCGCGGCAAGGCTTCCTTCAGGGCGAAGCGCAGCGCGCGTTCGCGCAGGGGCGCTGCACGCGCTGCTCGACGACGTTGCGGCCGATGTCGACCAGGCGCCCGTACTGCACGCCCGAGGGACAGGTCGATTCGCAGTTGCGGCAGGTCAGACAGCGGTCCAGGTGCGTCTGCGTCTTGGCCGTGACGGGCGCGCCCTCCAATACCTGCTTGATCAGGTAGATGCGTCCGCGCGGGCCATCGAGTTCGTCGCCCAGCAGCTGGTAGGTGGGACAGGTGGCCGTGCAAAAGCCGCAATGCACGCAGGCGCGCAGGATGGCTTCGGCTTCGTCGCCTGCCGGCGTATTCTTGATGAAATCGGCGAGATTGGTTTGCATGCGCTCAAGTCATTCTGTGCGGGTTGAAGATGCCGGCCGGGTCGAAAGCCTGCCGCAGACGCTGGTGGATTTTTTCAACGGCCGGCGCCAGCGGATGGAATACGCCTACGGCCTTGTCGCCGCCGCGGAACAGCGTGGCGTGACCGCCAGCGGCAGCCACGGCCTGGCGAATGTCCTGCGCCCCGGCCGCATCGGCATCGGCGTCGAGCTTGAGCCAGCGCTGCGCCCCGCCCCACTCGATCAGCTGGCGCCCCTTGACGATCACGGCGCTGGCGTGCGGCGGCAGCGACAGCCGCCACAGGCTGCCCGCGCCCGCAAAGAAGGCGTGCGTTTGCTCGCGCACGGACAGCCAGAAGGCCGCCGCGTCTTCGGGCGCCAGCAGCTCGCCGCCCAGCGCGTGCAGCGCCGCCGAGACGGCCGCCTCGGCGCCGGACAGGCGCACGCTCAAGACGCCATCGTGCCAGCAGCTGGCCGATATCGGCAGCGGTTGACCGGCCCATTCATTGAGCATGCGCAAGGCGGCGATTTCCGCGCACGCCACGCGCAAGGTCGCTTCGCGCAGCGGCAAGGGCAGCACCTTCAGCGACACTTCCAGGATCAGGCCCAGGGTGCCCAGGGACCCCGCCAGCAGGCGCGAGACATCGTAGCCGGCCACGTTCTTCATCACCTGCCCGCCAAAGGCCAGGCGTTCGCCGTGGCCATCCATCAGCACGGCGCCCAGCACGAAGTCCCGCAAGGCGCCCGCGCTGGCCCGGCGCGGGCCGGACAGGGCGCTGGCGACGACGCCGCCCAGCGTGGCACCGGGGCCGAAATGGGGCGGCTCGAAGGCCAGCATCTGGTTGCGCGCGGCCAGCGCCGCCTCGATCTCGGCAAGCGGCGTGCCGCAGCGGGCCGTGATCACCAGTTCCGTCGGTTCATAGTCGATGATGCCCGCATACGCGCGCGTATCGAGCACCTCGCCTTCGAGCTGCTGGCCATACCAGTCTTTCGTGCCGGCGCCGCGCAGGCGCAAAGGCTTGCCCGCCGCGCCGGCCGCCAGGATCTGCTGCCTGAATTGTTCCACGATTGCTTGCAAAGGAGTCTCCGGCGGTTAAAAACGGGGCAGGTTGGCGAACGGCAGGCGCCCCGCCGTCACGTGCATCTTGCCGAATTCGGCGCAGCGGTTCAAGGTGGGAATCGCCTTGTCCGGGTTCAGCAAGGTGTGGGGATCGAAGGCGCGCTTGACGGCAAAGAAGGCATCGAGTTCGGCGCGCGTAAACTGCACGCACATGGAATTGATCTTTTCCATGCCCACGCCATGTTCGCCCGTGATGGTGCCGCCCACGGCCACGCACAGGGCCAGGATATCGGCGCCAAACGCTTCGGCGCGTTCGAATTCGCCGGGCATGTTGGCGTCGAACAGGATCAGCGGGTGCAAGTTGCCGTCGCCCGCGTGGAACACGTTGGCGCAGCGCAAGCCATGCGTCGTTTCCATGGCGGCGATGCCCGTCAGCACTTCCGCCAGGCGCTTGCGGGGAATGGTGCCGTCCATGCAGTAGTAGTCGGGCGAGATGCGCCCGGCGGCGGGAAACGCGTTCTTGCGGCCGGACCAGAACTTCATGCGCTCCGCTTCCGACTGCGACACGGCAATCGCGCTGGCGCCCGCCCCTTCCAGCACGGCCGTCATGCGCGCGATTTCCTCTTCCACTTCCTCGTGCGTGCCGTCCGCCTCGCACAGCAGGATGGCCGCCGCGTCCGTGTCGTAGCCGGCCTTGACGAACGGTTCGACCATGCGCGAGGACGTCTGGTCCATCATTTCCAGCCCGGCCGGGATGATGCCGGCGGCAATCACGTTGGCCACCGCATTGCCGCCCGTGACGACATCGTCAAAGGACGCCATGATGACACGCGCCGTGGCCGGTTTCGGCACCAGTTTGACCGTCACTTCCGTGACGATGCCCAGCATGCCTTCGGAGCCGATGAAGACGGCCAGCAGATCGAGGCCGGGCGAGTCCAGGCATTCGCCGCCCAGTTCCAGCACGTCGCCATCGATGGTCACGACGCGCACGCGCAGCACATTGTGCACGGTCAAGCCGTATTTGAGGCAATGCACGCCGCCCGAGTTTTCCGCCACGTTGCCGCCGATGCTGCAGGCGATCTGCGACGACGGGTCGGGCGCGTAATACAGCGCGTGGGGCGCGGCCGCTTCGGAAATGGCCAGGTTGCGCACGCCCGGCTGCACCACGGCCGTGCGCGCATACGCATCGAGGCGCACGATGCGGTTCAGGCGCGCCGTCGACAGCACCACGCCGTCGGCGATGGGCAAGGCGCCGCCCGACAGGCCCGTGCCGGCGCCGCGCGGCACGATCGGCACCTTCAACTCGCGGCAGACGCCGAGGATGGCGATCACCTGTTCCTCCGTGTCCGGCAAGGTCACCACCATCGGCAGCTGGCGGTAGGCGGCCAGGCCGTCGCATTCATACGGGCGCGTGTCTTCCGCGTCGGACAGCACGCAGCGGGCCGGCAGCACGGCCAGCAGGGCCGCGACGACGGCTTGCTGGCGCGCGGCGGTCAATCCGGGTTCAGGGGCGGCATTGTGCATAAGATGGGAGGCAAATGGGCATGGGCGTGCAACGATTGTAAGCACAAAAGTGGCGCGCACCGCATTTTTTGTCCATTTCGAAGCCAAATCCGCGGCCAGTCGGCGCACAGTGTCGTATGCTGCCCCCATTCTTCTTTGACAGGATCAGCATCATGGGCAACCGACTTTCGAAAATCGCCACGCGCACGGGCGACAATGGCAGCACCGGCCTGGGCGACGGCAGCCGTACCAGCAAGGACAGCGCCCGCATCCACGCCATGGGCGACGTGGACGAACTCAATTCCAACATCGGCCTGCTGCTGTGCGAAGCCATGCCCGACGCCTTGCGCGAGGAGCTGGTGGCCATCCAGCACGACCTGTTCGACCTGGGCGGAGAAATCTGCATCCCCGGCTATCAGTTGATCAAGGAAGAGCACGTGCTGCGCCTCGACGTGCTATTGGCGAAATACAATGCGGACTTGCCCGCCCTCTCCGAATTCATCCTGCCGGCCGGCTCGCGCGCCGCCTCGCTGGCGCACGTGTGCCGCACCGTGTGCCGGCGCGCCGAGCGCAGCATCGTCGCGCTGGCGAATGCGGAACCCCTGCACGAACATCCGCGCCAGTACGTGAACCGATTGTCGGACCTGCTGTTCGTGCTGTCGCGCGTGCTGAACCGCTTTGCCGGCGGCAGCGACGTGCTGTGGCGGCACGACCGCACGCGCGGGTAAGTAAGAACGGCGATGCTGCTTGACAGGCATCGCCGTGTTGTATCCAGCTGACAGGCGCTTGCTAGCCGCAGGCCTGCAGACAGGCCTTATTGACACGCACGCAGTCAGGCACCTTGAACTCCATGACGCAGGCATCGAGCGCCATATAGCACTCGGACTGGCATTCCGAAATGTCGGCGGTACTGCTGGCCATGGCATACGAGGCGCTGACACCCATGGCAAACAAAAAGAAACCCAGCTTTTTAAACATAAGCACTCCTGTTGAATTGACAAACGATGACGGACAACCATGGCGCGCCGTCTCTTACACGCCATCCTGCAATCAGATTTTCTTCAGCGCCGCTTCCAGCGCGCCCGCATTGAAACCCTGGATCTTGCGGTTGCCGATCAACACCACGGGCACGCCGCCGCCGCCGAGTTCCGCATGGGCTTTTTTCGCCTCCGGTGATTTCTCGATATCGAGATCGACGAATTCGATCTTGTTCTCCTTGAAATATGCGCGCGTCTTGGCGCAATAACCGCACCAGTCCGTACCGTACAGCACCACTTTTGCCTGGGCATTCGGGAAATACGCGGTGTAATTACCCTCCGTGTAATTCGACTTGAGCAAGCCGGGCAACAAGGACAGGCCATAACCGCTGCCCAGGCCGGCGGCCAGGATCAAGCCATACATGGCGATGGTTTTAATTTTCTTTTGCATCATGAAGCCACCTCGACGTCGTTACTTCCAAACCGGGGCGATTGTCTCCCCCGGTCCACCCGGTTTTCTTCATTCACGCTGCATTCGGCCTTGCATGTATTGCTGGAATGGCCAGAAGATTGACGTAAAAAAGGAAATGCCACCTGCAGTACGATGCTTATTACTTTATCGAATTTACATCCTGCAAAATCGAATATAGACCGCACTTATTTTAGAGTCAACGTTTCCTTTCGATAAATTTCCAGTTTGAAAAATATATCGGCAAAGCCCATGCAATGTGGAATTTGGAGAGATTGGCAGGCGCGAAACGTCTATACAATAACAGCGCCGCAAGCAGGAGAGGCCGGTTGCGGGCGCAGCCGGCCGAGCGGCTACAGTCAGGCCGGCACAGGCAAGCTCGCGGGCCGCGCCTGCACATGTTCGCGCAATAATCCCCGCAGCAGCTGCACCTGGGCCACCGCGTCGGCTTGCAGGGCCGTCAAGCCCTCTGCAGCGCAAGGGCCAGGCGCGCCGGCATCGGCTTCGCCGCGCAGCAGCGCATCGATTTCCCTGCTGACTTCAGCGATCCAGCGTTGCAATTCGGGCGCCGCCGGCTCGGCCTGCGGACTCAGACTGATGCGCGCCGTGCTGCCCGCCACGCGGCGCAGCAGCGGCAAGGTGCGCAGCGCCGCCAGGCCCACGCCGCTGCTGCGGTCCAGGCGGCGCTCGATGCGCAGGCGCTGCAGCACCTGTTCCGCGTTATTGCTGGCCAGCCCCGCCTCGCGGCGCAGGCGCGCGATGGCGCTATCCCATTTACCGCCGGCCGCCAGCACGGCCAGCAGGTATTTCAGGTTGGCCGACACGGCCTTCGCCAGGCGCTGGTCCAGGTCGTCCGCTTCGCGGTCGGGCCACAGGAAGAACGTGGCCAGCAAGGCCAGCACGCAACCGAGCACATTGTTGCCCAGGCGGCTAGCCGCATACACCATCTCGCTGGCGGGCGCCGCATAGTCGGCCACCAGCACGAAGGCGGGCGTCATGAACAGCACGTGCAGGCTGTAGCTGACGCGGCGCAAGGCCATCGTGGCGACGATCAACGGAAACACCACCAGCGAAATCGCCAGCGGGGTGTGCACGGCCAGGCCGATCAGCACGGCCAGCAAGGCGCCCAGCACGCTGCCCGCCACGCGTTCGATGCCGCGCGGCCAGGTGGTCGACACGGACGGCTGCAATATCAACAAGGTGGCCATGGTGGCCCAGTAGCCGAACGGAATGTGCAAGGCTTCGACCAGCAAAAAGCCGGCCGTCGTCGCCAGCGACACGCGCGCCGCATGGCGCCAGCTCAGCGACTGCGGCGTGGCGTTGACTTTCGCCGTCTGCCACGCCTGCCCCAGCGCCAGGAAAGCCGCCTCGCGCCACGGCAGCTGCGCCGCGCGCGGCAAGCCCAGCTCCATGAAGTCGACATTCAGGCGCAGCGGCAGCAAGGCGCCCAGCGCCGCTTCCAGGCGCCGTCCGCAGCCCGCCAGGCGGCGCTGCAATTCCAGGGCGGCGCTTCCGGCTGGCCCTGCACGGCTTGCCCCAGGCGGCGCAGCAGCACGGCCATCACTTCCAGGCTGCGCCGCGCGCGCGGGTCCTGGCGCAGCCGCTGCTGCTCGCGCTCGCACGTATGCGTGACGGCGATCAGATAGGCGAAGATGCGCTCGGCATCGCTGAGCGCCAGCAGCAGGTTGTCGTACAGGGCGCTGCGGCCCGCGCGCGCGGGCGGCACGGCAGCCAGCGCCACGCGCGCCGCTTCCAGCGCGGCGCGCGCCTGCGAACGGTAGCTGGCGCCATGCGCGGCCGCGTCCGGCAACGCCGGGCCCTGTTCCAGGAAGCGCGCATTGTCGCGCGCGATGCCGGCCAGGCGCGAATACGCGGCGCGGATGGCGCGCCGGGCGGGGCTGAACGGATGGATGCGCCAGACCGTAAAACTGAGCACGGTGGCGAACAAGCAGCCGAACATGTACAGCCCCAGAAACGGCGCCGTCTGCGTCATCGATGCCAATGGGTGCGTGACCATCACCACGCAGGCCGTGGCCGCCAGGATGGCCACTTGCGCCGTGGCCGCGCCCCAGATGCGCGCCAGCGCGCCGGCCCAGGAAAACAGCAGCACGGCGATGGCGGCCGTCGCCAGGCCATGGCCGGCCGCCAGCGCCGTCAGGCCGCCGGCCACCGTCGACAGCAAGCCGAAGCCCACCATCGAGACAAAACGCATGCGCCGCGTGCCGGCTGCGTCGGCCAGGCACGTCCAGAAGGCGCCGATGGCGGCCCAGGAAAATCGGGGTGGTCGAACAGCAAGCCCAGCAGCAGCATGGCGCTCGAGGCGCAGGCGGCCCGCAAGCCCTCGGACAGGTTCGTTTCGTCGATGGCCAGGCTGACCATCCACAGGGGACGGCGCTGCGCCAGCTTGTCGGTGTAGGCGTGCATGCCCGTCAGCCAGCGGCTTGCCAGCATGCGGGAACGGCGGTGGAGTTTCCTGAAATGCAAGATCGGCTTTGAAAGGGTATCAAAGCGTCATCGTAGCATTCCCGGACGAGAAATGTTGCAGTGCAGCGTAAAAACCCCGCAGGCGCAAAAAAGCGGCACCGCAGTGCCGCTTTTCCGTCTGCGCGTCAGCTTAGCTGACGACAGCCAGGCGCGGCTGGGAGCCGCCAAAACGCTGCTCGATCGACGCGGCGATGCCGCTGGCGTCCAGGCCCACGCTTTTCAGCAGCTGCACGGGGTCGCCATGGTCGATGAAGGTGTCGGGCAAGCCCAGCATCAAAATCGGCTTGACGATCCCTTCCGCCGCCAGTGCTTCGGCCACGGCCGAACCGGCGCCGCCCATGATGCAGCCCTCTTCCACCGTCACCAGGTAGTCGTGGTCGAGAGCAAGCTGTTTCACCAGTGCCACGTCGAGCGGCTTGACAAAACGCATGTTGGCCACCGTCGCGTCGAGCTTGTCACCGGCCGCCACGCTCGGCGCCACCATGGAACCGAAGGCCAGGATGGCGATGCGCTTGCCGTGGCGCTTGATCTCGCCCTTGCCGATCTCGATGCTGGTCAGTTCCGGCACGATGGCCGCGCCCGCACCGGCGCCGCGCGGATAGCGGATGGCGGCCGGGCCCGGGTAGTGGTAACCCGTCGTCAGCATCTGGCGGCATTCGTTTTCGTCCGACGCGGCCATGACGACCATGTTCGGGATGCAGCGCAGGAACGCCATGTCGTAGTTGCCCGCGTGCGTGGCGCCGTCGGCGCCCACCAGTCCGGCGCGGTCCAGTGCGAACGTCACGTCCAGGTTTTGCAGGGCCACGTCGTGGATCAACTGGTCGTAGGCGCGCTGCAGGAACGTGGAATAGATGGCCACGACGGGTTTCAAGCCTTCGCAGGCCAGGCCCGCGCCGAAGGTCACGGAATGCTGCTCGGCGATGCCGACGTCAAAGTAGCGGGTCGGGAATTGCTGTTCGAACTTGACCATGCCCGAGCCTTCGCGCATGGCCGGCGTGATGCCCACCAGGCGCTTGTCGTGCGCCGCCATGTCGCACAGCCAGTTGCCGAACACTTCCGTGTACGTCATCTTGGCCGGCGCCGTGGCCGGCTTGATGCCTTCCGCCGGATTGAACTTGCCCGTGCCGTGGTACAAAATCGGCTCCGCCTCGGCCAGCTTGTAGCCCTGCCCCTTCTTGGTCACCACATGCAGGAATTGCGGACCCTTCAATTGCTTGATATTTTGCAAGGTCGGGATCAGCGAATCGAGGTCGTGGCCGTCGATGGGGCCGATATAATTGAAACCGAATTCCTCGAACATGGTGGCAGGCACGACCATGCCCTTGGCGTGCTCTTCGAAGCGCTTCGCCAATTCCAGCACGGGGCCGGGCAAGACGGATTTGCCAACATTCTTGGCTGCCGCATAGAACTGGCCCGACATCAGGCGCGCCAGGTGGCGGTTCAGCGCGCCCACGGGCGGCGAGATCGACATGTCGTTGTCGTTCAGGATCACCAGCAGGTTGACGTCTTCCTGCACGCCCGCATTGTTCATCGCCTCGAAAGCCATGCCGGCCGTCATCGAGCCGTCGCCGATCACGGCGATCGCGTGCAGCGGGTCGCCCTTGATCTTGGCGGCCTGCGCCATGCCCAGCGCGGCCGAAATGGACGTCGACGAATGGGCCGTGCCAAACGTGTCGTATTCGCTCTCGTCGCGCTTGGGGAAGCCGGAAATGCCGTCCTTCTGGCGCAAGGTGTGCATGCGCTCGCGGCGGCCCGTCAGAATCTTGTGCGAATAGGTCTGGTGGCCCACGTCCCAGACGATGCGGTCGTGCGGCGTGTTGAACACGTAGTGCAGCGCGACGGTCAGCTCGACCGTGCCCAGGTTGGACGACAGATGGCCGCCCGTCTTGGAAACGGAGTCGAGCAGGAAGCTGCGCAATTCCTGCGCCAGCGGCACCAGTTGCGAGCGGGCCAGCTTGCGCACTTGCGCTGGTTCATTGATGGTTTCTAACAGTTTCATTTATGCCTTCCGCTGCACGACCAGGTCCGCCAGCTCGCGCAGACGGCGTGCCTTGTCCCCGAATGGCGCCAGCGCCGCATGGGCGTCGCACCGCAATTGTTCTGCCAGGGCCCGCGATGGTTCCAGCCCCAGTATCGATACGTAAGTGGGCTTGTTGGCGGCCGCATCCTTGCCCGCCGTCTTGCCCAGGGTGGCCGAATCGGCCGTCGCGTCGAGCACGTCGTCGACCACCTGGAACGCCAGGCCGACGGCGCGCGCATAGGCGTTCAGCGCCGTCATGTCGTCGGCCGTCAAGTCCTTGCCCGCCAGCGCGCCCAGGATCACGGCCGCGCGCAGCAAGGCGCCCGTCTTGAGTTGATGCATCTGTTCCAGCTGCGGCAAGGTCAAGGCCAGACCGACGCTGTCGAGGTCGATCGCCTGGCCGCCGCACATGCCGCTTGACCCGGAAGCGTGCGCCAGCAGCTTGATCATCGCCATCTGCCGCGCCGGCGGAATGGCCGCGCCATCGGCCAGCAGCATGAACGCCTGCGATTGCAGCGCGTCGCCGACCAGCAGGGCCGTCGCCTCATCGTAGGCGATGTGCACGGTTGGCTTGCCACGGCGCAAGGCATCGTCATCCATGCACGGCATGTCGTCATGCACGAGCGAATACACATGAATCATTTCCAGCGCGCAAGCGGCGCGCGCGAGCGTGTCTTGATCGGCGTCAAACAGTTCGCCGGCCGCCATCACCAGCAGCGGACGCACGCGCTTGCCGCCGCCCAGCAGCGCATAGCGCATGGCCGCGTGCAGCTTGTGGGGCACGACGTCTGCCGCCGGCAGGAATTGGTCGAGCCGGCCTTCCACGCCGGACTGGGTCGCTTGCATCCAGTCGCCGAAGGTGACGCCGTCTTGTTGCACATTGGCCATCATTGGGCGGCCTCGCCGGCATCCACGAACGGTTTCAACATGTCGCCTTCCAATACTTTCACCTGCGCTTCGACACTGTCGAGCTGGGTAGCGCAATACTTGACCAGTTCCGAGCCGCGCTGGTAGGCCGCGACCGATGCTTCCAGCGGCAACTGGCCCGCTTCCATTTGCGTTACCAGCTGCGCCAGTTCCGCCATCGCCTCTTCAAACGAGGCCGGCGCTGCGGCAGCGGCAGTTAATTTCTTCGACATAGACTCAGATCTCTTCGTGGCACGAGGGGCTTGTAGGGAGACGCCGGGGACTCCCGGCCAGCATAGAAGCGTTATTTTAGAACAAACCACACTATTAAGTGAAAACTAAAGCGCAATCGGCGCGCTCAAAGTCAATAGCGTTGCCAGCTTGTCAGCGGATTTTAGCCGAATCGCCCCTCGCTACCGGAAATTGCGCGCCAAATGACAATGTTTCTCATTAATAGCGTATTTACCGGGCAGGTTTGATAATGCCGAGGCCGATACGCGCTATAATCGCCGGTTCTGTCCGAAATACCGTTTCAACAAATTTGAATTCAGGTCTTTGCGGATTCTTTCTCTCTGTAGCGGTTGCCCAGGGAATGGCCTGGGGCACTGCTGACCGTTGTACATTTATGGGGGTTGGGATGTCCGATCTGGCTACTCACGCCAAGCTGGCGCGCTCAAACGCGCAACTTCCGGTCCACGTCTATTTTGACGAAACGCTGTTGCAGCGTGAAATGCAGCAATTGTTCCAAGCCGGCCCGCGCTATGTCGGGCATGCGCTGATGGTGCCGGAAACCGGCGATTTTGCGACCCTGGCGTCTGAGAACGAAGGGCGCATGCTCGTGCGCAACGCCAATGGCATCGACGTGCTGTCCAACGTGTGCCGCCACCGGCAGGCGCTGATGTTCAATGGCCGCGGCAATGCGAACCACATCGTCTGCCCGCTGCACCGCTGGACCTATGACCTCAAGGGTGAATTGATCGGCGCGCCGCACTTCCCCGAGACGCCGTGCCTGAACCTGTCGAAAACGCCGCTGCAAAGCTGGAATGGCTTGCTGTTCGAGCAAAACGGCTACAACGTGATGGAAAAATTGAAAGATTTGTCCGTCTCGAAAGACCTCGATTTTTCCGGCTATATGTTCGACCACGTGGAAATCCACGAGTGCGACTACAACTGGAAGACCTTCATCGAAGTCTACCTCGAGGATTATCACGTGGAACCGTTCCACCCGGGACTGGGCAGCTTCGTCAGCTGCGACGACCTGCGCTGGGAATTCGGCAAGGATTACAGCGTGCAGACAGTGGGCGTGCACCGCGGCCTGCAGCAGGCCGGCTCGCCTGCCTACAAGAAATGGCAGGAGCAGGTGCTGCAATTCCGCGGCGGCGAAGCGCCGCCGTATGGCGCCATCTGGCTGACCCTGTATCCGAACATCATGGTCGAATGGTATCCGCACGTGCTGGTCGTCTCGACCCTGTGGCCCGACGGCCCGCAAAAGACGCGCAACGTGGTAGAGTTCTATTACCCGGAAGAAATCGTGCTGTTCGAGCGCGACTTCGTCGAAGCGGAACGGGCTGCCTACATGGAAACCTGTGTCGAGGACGATGAAATCGCCCAGCGCATGGATGCGGGCCGCAAGGTCCTGATGCAGCGCGGCGTGAACGAAGTGGGCCCTTACCAATCGCCCATGGAAGACGGCATGCAGCACTTCCACGAGTGGTACCGCAGCAATATCGAACTGTAATTTCCTCAAGGGGCCGCATTGCGCGGCCTTTTTCATTTTCATCGTCAGGATTACTCATGCAGTCACTTTGGATGCTGTTTGCCAGCTTTATGTTCGCCATCATGGGCGTGTGCGTGAAACTGGCCTCGGATCTGTATTCGACGTCCGAAATCGTCATGTACCGCGGCATCATCGGCATGATCGTCATGAGCTGCACGATTCTGTACCAGGGCGGCAGCTTTAAAACCACGATGCCGGGCCAGCATCTGTGGCGCGGCGTGGTGGGCGTGATCGCCCTGTGGCTGTGGTTTTATGCCATCGCCATCCTGCCGCTGGCCACGGCCATGACGCTCAATTACATGGCGCCCATCTGGATCGCCGTGATTTTACTCGCCGGCGGCTGGTGGAAAGGCATGCAACAGGTCGAGTGGCCGCTGGTGGCGGCCATTGCCATGAGCTTTGTCGGCGTGACCCTGCTGCTGCAACCGGTGTTCGAGACGGATCAGCTGGCCGGCGCCATCACGGCCTTGATTTCCGGCATGCTGTCGGCCCTCGCCTACTTGCAAGTGCGCAAACTGGGCTTGCTGGGCGAACCCGAATACCGGGTCGTGTTTTATTTCTCGGTCGTCAATTTCCTGGCCGGCGTGATCGGCCACGTGGCCAGCGCCGGCGGTGGCCCCGTCGTCTGGCACATGCACACGAGCGCCTACGGCATCGGCTTGCTGGCCGCCATCGGCCTGTGCGCCACGATGGCGCAGATGGCCATGACGCGCTCCTATCGCCTGGGCAAGACCCTCGTGGTTGCCAATTTGCAATACACAGGCATCGTCTTTTCCAGCTTCTGGGGCGTGGTGATCTTTGGCGACCTGTTCGACTGGCACGGCTGGACGGGCATCGCCATCATTCTCGCTTCCGGCATCGCGGCAACCTATTACAATACCCGCAACACGGCCCGTGGCGCGGCCATCGCGCGCACGGATCCCATCGCCAGCGAAGTGTAAAGGAGCGTTCCTGATGTACACCACCTTGATCCAGGCCAGCGAACTGGCCAGCCACCTGAATGACAGCAACTGGGTCATCCTCGATTGCCGCCACGACTTGCTCAACCCGACAGCGGGCAGCGACGCGTTTGCCGCCGGCCACATCCAGAACGCGCAATTCGCCGATATCGACACGGCCCTGTCCGGCCCCAAGACGGCGCGCGGCCCGGACTTTACGGGACGGCATCCCTTGCCGGATCGCAATGCCCTGCTGGCCACCCTGCGCGGCTGGGGCATCGATGACGACACGCAAGTGGTGGCGTACGATGGCCAGGGCGGCATGTTCGCCGCCCGTTTGTGGTGGCTGCTGCGCTGGCTCGGTCATCCGAATGTGGCCGTGCTCGACGGCGGCCTGGCCGCCTGGCAGGCACAGGGCTTGCCGCTGGTCACGCCCGTGGCGCCCCGCCCTGTCGGCAAGCTGACGGAAAAAGCCAGCCTGACGCGCACGGTCAGCGTGCAGGACGTCGTCGCCAACCTGGAAACCCAGGCCTTGACCGTCATCGACGCGCGCGCGCCCGACCGCTACCGGGGCGAAAACGAAACCATCGACCCCGTGGGCGGCCATATCCCGGGCGCGAAAAGCCGTTTCTTCAAGGATAACCTGCAGGCGGACGGCCGCTTCAAATCCGCTAAAGAACTGGAGCAGGAATTCGCGGGCCTAATCAGCACGGCTGAATCTACTATCCTGCAATGCGGCTCCGGCGTGACGGCGTGCCACAACCTGCTGGCCCTGGAAGTGGCGGGCTTACCTGGCGCGGCCCTGTATCCGGGTTCGTGGAGCGAATGGTGCGCGGATCCGGCGCGGCCGGTGGCGACGGGTAACTAAAAAAGCGGACCTCGGTCCGCTTTTTCATGCCCGGTGGATAACTACGACGTTATCCCCAGCGATTGATTCAGCTGCGCCAATTCCGCCTGCCACGCCTGCTGGCTGGCCGGCTTCTGGTGCCGCGGTTTCCTCGCCAGGTCTTCCGCCAGCAATTGCTCCAGTTCGCACAAGCGTTCCAGCTGCAGGTCGATGTCCGTCAGTACCGCAGACGCATTCTCCACGCGTACCACTGGCGCCGACGCCTGTCCATCCTCGGCACTCAACCGCGCATACGCGCTGGCAGCATCCGGCCACTCTTCCAGCCGGCCATCGGCCACTACCCAAAAACGGTTGCACGCCGTTTCGATCAGGTCGCGGTCGTGCGACACCAGCAGACAACCGCCTGCAAAGCCGCGCAAGGCTTGCCCCAGTTCCGCCTTGCCCTGCATGTCCAGGTGGTTGCTGGGTTCATCGAGCAACAATAAATGGTAGCTGGCCAGCGACAGCCCCAGGAACAGCAGCCGCGCCCGCTCGCCGCCGCTCAGGGTCGCCACCGTCTGGCCATGGCGCGCATACGGGAAACCGGCTGAAATCAAGGCCTGCCTGCGCGCCACCTGGCTGCGCGCAGCCTCGTTCTGCACGGCAAACGGGTACAGGGCGTCGGACAAATCGGCCGTATCGGCCAGTTGCCTGAGCGACTGGTCGTAATAGCCGATGTTGGCCGCGTGGTGGTAGCGCAAGTCGCTGCGTTCCTGCTGTGCCTGGATCGCCTGCCAGCACAGGCGCAGCAAGGACGACTTGCCGCTGCCGTTGGCGCCCAGCAAGGCGACCCTGTCGCCCGGTTTCAGCCACAGCTGGCCGACCTGGAACAGCACGGGAGAAGCGGGCACGGCGCGCACGTCGAGTCCGTCGAGCGCCAGCAGCTGGTCGGCCGCCAGCGCCTTGCCGCGCAAACTCAGGCGCCACGGTGCGCCATCGCTGACGAACGACTGCTCGTCCTTCAATTTGTCGATGCGCCGCTGCATGGTCTTGGCCTTGCGCGCCAGGTCTTCATTGTCATAGGTGCGGCCCCACAACGCCAGGCGGGCGCTGCTGGCGGACAGGCGGTCGATTTCCTTCTGTTCGGCCGCATGCCGGGCGGCGGCGGCCACGTCCGCCTCGGCCAGCGCCGCCAGCGCGGGGCCGCACGGCAAGTCGAAGTCGTACAGGCGGCTATCGCGCAAGATCCAGCTGCGCGTGGCCACGTTGTCCAGCAGGCGCTGGTCGTGCGAGACGAGGATGAAGGCGCCGCGCCAGCGCAGCAGGAATTGCTCCAGCCACAGCAGCGACGGCAAATCCAGGTGATTGCTCGGTTCGTCCAGCAGCAGCACGTTTGGCTCCTGCAGCAGGGCGCGCCCCAGCAGCAGCCGCGTGTGCTGGCCGCCGGACAAGGAATGCACGGGCACTTGCGCCGTCTCGTGCTCGAAGCCCAGCTCGGCCAGCAGGCTGTCAACGCGCCAATGCAGCTCGGGCTGCTCCAGCACGGGCGCCAGCAAGGCGTCGTACAGGCTCAGGCTGGCAAGTTCCGGCGGCAAGTGCTGCTCCACGTGCTGCAAGCGGCAGGCACGGGCATAGTGGATGGTGCCGGCAGTGGCTTCCCGCGTGCCGCTGAGCAAGCCCAGCAAGGTGGATTTGCCGCAGCCATTGTGGCCAATCAGGCCGATGCGGTCGCCCTGGCGCAAGGTAAAGGCGAGTTCGTTGAAGAGGAAACCGTCGTGGGTATCCAGTTGTAAAGCTTGTGTCGAGATCAGGGTAGTCATGGCTCTTGTCTTTGTTCGGGATGCAAGCATCCGCGTTAACAGGAGCGCTAACGACAACGGAGTACCAGGAAAGGACTCGTGTAGGAGGGTGACTTTGCTCTGGCCAGGTTATCGCAGCGCGATAGAACGTGGGCAAGAGCTGGCAAATGCGCTTAAAGAGCGTGCGCGCCACAAGGCGAGCAACAAGTTTTCTTCCATTATATTTTCCTCCTTTCTGTGCAAGTTAGTCAAAAAGGCAATATAACATAGCTGGCACTGCGCCGACAGTGCCGGGCATCAACCGCCGTGTTTGTGCCGCGTCAAAAACAGCACGATGCACACGCCCAGCGCGATCAGGAGCACTTGCGGGATGGTTTCGCGCAGGGTGGCGCGGCGCTGCATCTGCGGCATCAGGTCCGACAGGGCAATATAAATGAAGCCGGACGAGGCGAACACGAGCACGTACGGGATCAGATTGCTGGCGCGGTCCAGGGTGAAATAGCCGAGCAAGCCGCCGGCCACCGCCATCAGGCTGCACAGCAGATTGAAGATGTAGGCGCGCAAACGCGAGAAGCCGGCGTTGAGCAGCACGATGAAGTCGCCGATTTCCTGCGGGATTTCATGCGCGATGATGGCCAGGCCCGTGACCAGGCCCAGCTTCGGGTCGGCCAGGAAGGCGGCGGCGATCAAAATGCCGTCCGTAAAGTTGTGCATGCCGTCGCCGACCAGGATCATCCAGCCGGCCTTGCCCGCCTCGTGCTTGTCGTGGCCGTGCGCGTGATGGTGGCCATCGCCTTCGTGGTGGTGCGAATGGCGCAGGATGGCAAATTTTTCCAGCATGAAAAAGGCCAGCAAGCCCGCCAGCAGGGTGGCGAACAGGCTGCGCGGGTCCGCCTGCGACTCGAACGCTTCGGGCAAGGCGTGCAGCAAGGACGTCGACAGCATGATGCCGACGGACAAGCTGACCATGCGTTCGACCACCTTGGACAGGAATGCAAACGAAAAGATCGCCGCCGCGGTAATGCTCAACACGCCCGCGATCGTGGTCGCGAGCAAAATGGATATAAGGACGGGATCGATGATTTTCTTACCTCAAAATGGCGCCGGGTCATGGGCGCCCGCTATGCTGGCGTCTGGCCTGATGACTATTGCTTATTATTTACATTTGCGCGTCTGGCGGCAGCGTAGCGCGATGAAGATGCAATTGTACTGCATTTACACGAACCGGGCATTTTACAGCCCGGTGTGCTTCTCGCGGCAACTTCTGGAAAATGCAGGTATTTTCTGTTGCGGTATTACGCCACGCCGTGGCTTTTGAACCAGGCCAGGCAGCGCGCATAGCCGTCTTTCGCATCGGCCGCCACATAGCTGGGGCGGTAATCGGCGTTGAAGGCGTGCCCCGCATCGGGATACACGACAAACTCGGACTTGTTGCCGCCCTTGGCCAGCGCGTCTTTCATCTTGCCGATCGATTCCTGCGTGATGCCCGTATCCTTGCCGCCATACAAGCCCAGCACGGGCACTTTCAAGGTGGCGGCGATGTCGATGGGGTTGCTCGGTTGCAAGGCAGTCGCTTCGCCCACGAGGCGGCCATACCAGGCCACGCCCGCCTTGACGGCCGGATTGTGCGCCGCGTACAGCCA
This sequence comes from Janthinobacterium sp. C22, assembly GCF_057919405.1. Lineage (NCBI taxonomy): Bacteria > Pseudomonadati > Pseudomonadota > Betaproteobacteria > Burkholderiales > Oxalobacteraceae > Janthinobacterium > Janthinobacterium sp. C22. The sequence goes on from NZ_CP193659.1 coordinate 6,428,732, forward strand.
CGTGATGCGGCCGCCCCAGCAAAAGCCCGTGATGCCCAGGCGGCTCGTGTCGCCGCCATTCTGTTTTGCCCACGCAACAACCGCATCGAGGTCCGCCATCACTTGCGCATCCGGCGTCTTGGCGATGATGCCTTTCATCAATTCCGGGATGCTGGCCACCTTGGTCGGATCGCCCTGGCGCACGAACAGGTCGGGCGCCAGCGCCAGGTAGCCCTGCTTGGCGAAGCGGCGCGCCATGTCGGCAATGTGCTCGTGCACGCCAAAGATTTCCGAAATGACCAATACCACGGGCAAGCCCGTCTTGCCTTCCGGCTGGGCCGCATACACGGGCACGGCCTGGCCATCGACCATCACCGACATGGTGCCAGTGACGAGCCCGGCGGAATCCGTCTTGATGACGTTTTGCGCCGCCACGGGCAGCACGGCCACGGCAAAGCCCGCGCCCAGCGCCACCTTCAGGAAACCACGCCGGCCATCCGGCCCGGACACGCTGCTCTGGCCCAGCAAACTTTCACAATCGGTGATCATGTCGCTCATGCGCTTCTCCTGAAGGGGTGTTGACAATCAATGTCGGCTTACGCTGCGCTAAGCCGACCTACGGTCATTGCTGAATTAAACATGTAGGTCGGCTTAGCGGGGCATGCCCCGCGTAAGCCGACGCAGCATCAATGCGCTTCGTCCCAGTTCCTGCCGACGCCTACCTCGGCCGTCAACGGCACTTTCAGCGCCGCCACGCCCGCCATCAGTTCCGGCAGCTTGCGCTTGACCAGTTCCAGTTCCGCGTCCGGCACTTCCAGCACCAGTTCATCGTGCACCTGCATGATCATCTTCGTCTGCAAACCATCCTGCTCCAGCCAGCCTTGCACGGCGATCATGGCCAGCTTGATCAGGTCGGCGGCCGTGCCCTGCATCGGCGCGTTGATCGCCGCCCGTTCCGCGCCCTGGCGGCGCGGGCCGTTCGGCGAATTAATCTCCGGCAACCACAAGCGGCGGCCGAAGACGGTTTCCACGTAGCCGCGCGCCTTGGCTTGCTGGCGCGTGTCTTCCATGTACTGTTTCACGCCGGAAAAACGGGCAAAGTAGCGGTCGATATAGCTTTGCGCGGCCGTGCGGTCCACGCCCAGGTTACCGGCCAGGCCAAACGCGCTCATGCCGTAGATCAAACCGAAGTTGATGACCTTGGCGTAGCGGCGCTGTTCGCTCTGCACTTCCGCGGCCGGCACGCCAAAGATCTCGGCGGCCGTGGCGCGGTGAATGTCGATGCCGTCGGCAAACGCGCGCAGCATCGCTTCATCGCCCGAAATGTGCGCCATGATGCGCAATTCGATCTGCGAATAGTCGGCCGACACGATGTGGCTGCCCGGCGGCGCAATAAAGGCTTCGCGGATGCGCCGGCCTTCCGCGCTGCGGATGGGAATATTCTGCAAGTTCGGGTCGTTCGACGCCAGGCGCCCCGTCACGGCCACGGCTTGCGCATAGTTCGTGTGCACCCTGCCCGTCGTGACGTTGATCATCTTCGGCAATTTATCGGTATACGTCGACTTCAGCTTGGCCATGCCGCGGTATTCCAGCAGCACCTTGGGCAGCGGATAGTCCTCGGCCAGCTTTTGCAGCACTTCCTCGTCCGTCGACGGCGCGCCCGTCGGGGTTTTCTTGACCACCGGCAGCTTCAATTTCTCGAAGAAGATTTCGCCGATCTGCTTGGGCGAACCCAGGTTGAACGGCTGCTCGGCCAGTTCATACGCCTTCTTTTCCAGCTCCAGTATCTTCACGGCCAGCTCGGCCGACTGGATGTTGAGCAATTCGTCGTCGATCAGCACGCCGTTGCGCTCGATCTTTTGCAAGACCACGGCCGTCGGCATTTCGATCTTTTCATAGATGAACGTGAGTTTTTCATCGTTCGCCACATTGCCCCACATGGCATTGTGCAAACGCAAGGTCACGTCGGCATCCTCGGCCGCGTATTTCGCCGCCTGCTCCACCTCGACCTGGTTGAAGGTGATCTGCTTGGCGCCCTTGCCGCACACGTCCTCGAACGGGATGGTCGTGTAGTTCAGGTGGCGCAGGGCCAGGCTGTCCATGTCGTGCTTCTTGTGCGACTCGAACACATACGATTCGAGCAGGGTGTCGTGGGCGATACCGCGCAACGTCACGCCATGGTTGGCGAAGATGTGGCTGTCATACTTCAGGTTCTGGCCCAGCTTGGGCTTGGTCTCATCTTCGAGCCACGGGCGCAGTTTCGCCAGCACGTGTTCGCGCGTCAACTGTTCCGGCGCGCCCGCGTAATCGTGGGCCAGCGGGATGTAGCAGGCGGCGTGCTCGGCCACGGACAGGGAAATGCCGACCATTTGCGCCGTCATCGGTTCCAGCGAGGTGGTTTCCGTGTCCAAGGCCGTCAGGGCAGCCGCGTCGATCAGCGCGATCCATTTGTCGAGCTGGGCATCCGTCAGCACGGTTTCATACTCGGTTTCCACCGCTGGGGTCGCGTCGGCGAACATGTCGCCCGTCGTGTTCGCAGCCGATGCGCCAGCCGTTGCAGGCGCGCCAACGGGCGACATCGGCGGCGGCGCCGCACCCAGTTCGCGCAGCAGGGCCTTGAAGCCGTAGCGGTTGAAGAAAGCCAGCAGCGCTTCCTTGTCTTCGTGTTTCGCCACCAGCGAATCGGCGATGGTCGTCATGTGTTCCGACAAATCGCAATCGGTCTTGACGGTGATCAAGGCGCGCGCCTGCGGCAGCCATGGCAGGGCCGTGCGCAGGTTTTCCCCCACGGCGCCGCCCACCTTGGCCGCGTTTTCCATCACGCCTTCCAGGCTGTCGTACAGGGTCAGCCATTTGACGGCCGTTTTCGGCCCGCATTTCGACACGCCCGGCACGTTGTCGACCGTATCGCCGATCAGCGACAGATAATCGATGATGCGCTTGGGCGGCACGCCGAACTTGGCCAGCACGGCCGCTTCGTCGAGCTTTTCATTGCTCATGGTATTGATCAGCATCACCTGGCTGTTGACCAGTTGCGCCAGGTCCTTGTCGCCCGTGGACACCACCACATTCATGCCGGCGGCGGCCGCCTGCACGGCCAGGGTCCCGATCACATCGTCCGCTTCGACGCCGTCGACCATCAAAATGGGCCAGCCCATGGCGCGCACGGCTTCGTGGATCGGTTCGATCTGCAAACGCAGGTCGTCCGGCATCGAGGCGCGCGTGGCCTTGTACTCGGGATACATGTCATCGCGGAAAGTTTTACCCTTGGCATCGAACACGCAGGCGATGTAGGCGGCCGGGTAATCGGCGCGCAGGCGGCGCAGCATGTTGACCATGCCGTGCATGGCGCCCGTGGGGTAACCGTCCGGGCTGCGCAGGTCGGGCAGCGCATGGAAGGCGCGATAAAGGTAACTGGAACCGTCGACTAACAGCAGGGTGTTTTGCATAATGCCAATAAAATAAGGTGAGCGCGCCCGCCCAGTGAGCAGAGCGGCGGGCGGGTGGAAGTTCGCCCAATTATCGCAGAGTTTAGGGCCGCGTCACCGGCCGCAATGCGTGCCGTTCCTGGCGTTTTTGCCACCCTGGCGGCCCCGAACGGGCACGCGGGCCGCCGCTGCCAGCCATTTCCGCTCATTTAAACAGCATTGCCTACCAGTTTGTTACAATGCCTTATAGATAAATTGACGGCATTACACCACTGCACGCGCTGCAGTCCCACACATGGAAGCGAACCCATCATGATGCGTACATCGACACTCTGGACATTCCTCGCCCTGCCCCTGCTGGCATGTTCGGCCCTTGCCAGCGCCCAGACGCCGGCCAAACCGAGCGACGCGCCGCCCCAGCTCGAACGTATCGAGGAAATGGGCGAAGCCCCCATCACCGTGGCGCCGGCCGCCGCCAAGCAGCAGATTACCGAAAAACGCGAAGCGGGTGTCACCAGCGAAGTGAAAGTCACCAGCGGCGGCAGCACCTATTACATGAAGCCGGCCGCCGGCGCCGACCAGGCCAACGGCAACGCCCTGCGCGGCCCGCAATGGAAAGTGCTGGAATTTGATCTGGGCAAGAAAAAACAGAAACAACGCGATGAAGAGGCAGCGGACGCGCCAGCACCGCCCGCACCAGCGAAGTAAGCAGCCACTCTCTTCTGCCCTGCCCCGGCCATGCGCGGGGGCAGCCGGCTTTTTTGACCTTTTAGACCATTCCTCTCTTTCCCATGGCAGTTTTTACCGCGCTACACCTGGACGATATCGGCCAGTGGATCACGCAGTTTCCACTCGGCAAACCTCTGGCGCTCAAGGGCATCGCGTCCGGCATCGAAAACAGCAATTTCTTCCTGAGCACGGAGCGCGGCGAGTATGTGCTGACGATCTTTGAAAACCTCAGCTTCGAGCAATTGCCGTTCTACCTGCAACTGATGCGCCATTTGGCGGACCGGGGCGTGCTGGTGCCCGCGCCGATCGCCAATGCCGATGGCGAACTGGTGACGGCCTTGCAAGGCAAGCCGGCCGCCATCGTCAGCAAACTCGACGGCAGCTCGCAGATGGCGCCGCAAGCCGTGCATTGCGCCGCTGTCGGCGCCATGCTGGCGAAGATGCACCTGGCGGCGCAGGACTTCCCCTGCAGCAGCCGAATCTGCGCGGACTGGACTGGTGGAACGCCACCACGCCGCTGGTCTTGCACCACCTCGACGATGCCAGGGCGCACTTGCTGCGCGCGGAAATCCATTTCCAGGACGCCTTTGCCGCCTGCGATACGTATAAAGCCATCCCGCGCGGTCCCGTGCATGCCGACTTGTTCCGCAACAACGTCATGTTTGACGGCGAGCGCCTGACGGGCTTTTTCGACTTTTACTTTGCCGGCTGCGACACCTGGCTGTTCGACGTGGCCGTCACCGTCAACGACTGGTGCGTGGACCTGGCCACGGGCGTGCTCGACACGGTGCGCGTGCGCGCCCTGCTCGACGCCTACCAGGCCGTGCGCCCGTTTACGCATGAAGAACGAACGGCATGGCAGCCGATGCTGCGCGCCGCCGCGCTGCGTTTCTGGCTGTCGCGCCTGTACGATTATTACCAGCCGCGCGAAGCGGAAATGCTGACCCCGCACGATCCCACGCATTTCGAACGCATTCTGCGCGAACGTATCGCCACACCTGCTCCGGAACTGTTTTAAACATGGAAAAATTACCTGCAAGTACAGGTTGGCAATGGGTGAAACAAGGCTTCGGCCTGTTTCGCAAGCAACCTGGCGGCATGTCGATGCTGTTTCTCGGCTATATGTTCTGCATGCTGGCCGTCAGCATCGTGCCCGTGCTCGGCCAATTGCTGCCCGTCATCCTGGTGCCCGTATTCTCCGTCGCCTTCGTGCAAGGCTGCCTGAACATCGACCAGGGCAAGCGCGTCCTGCCCAGCCTCCTGATTTCGGGCTTCCGCAAGCCGGCGTTTCCGTCCCTGTTCGGACTGGGCGTGCTGTACATCCTGATGGCCATCGTTGCCATCGGCGCCTCGACCCTGGTGGACGGTGGCTTGCTGTGGAAACTGGTCACCGGGCAACTGACGGAAGAAGCGGCGCGCGCCGCCATCCCCGACTCGCGCCTGGGCCTGGGCATCCTGCTGGCCATCGTGCTGTACGTGCCGGCCGCCATGGCCTTCTGCTTTGCCGCGCCGCTGATCTACTGGCGCCAAACCGGCCTGGGCAAGGCGCTGTTCTTCAGCTTTTTCGCCGTCTGGCGTTCGCTGTCGGCCTTCATCGTCTTCGCCGCCATCTGGTTTGCCATCAGCGTCGTCACCAGCCAATTGCTGGCCGTTATCTTTGGCCGCACGCCGCTGATGATGCAGCTGATGATGCCGCTGTCGATGATATTGACCATCATCATGCATTGCTCGTTCTACGCCGCCTACCGCCAGATCTTCGGCGTGCCCGCCGATGAGAGCAAGACGGTGTCGCTGGATAAGACCGGAGAGTGATCGCCGGCCAGATGTAAAAAGGGGCAGCCTGCGCAGGCTGCCCCTTTTTATATATCGAATGCCTTGCAAGGCCAACAATGATGTCGGATTACGCTGCGCTAATCCGACCTACACGCTCTCGAATGCCTTGCAATGCCACAGCGTAGGTCAGATTAGCGGCGGCACGCCGCGTAATCCGACGTTGCGCCGTACAACATCACCGTCCCAGACGTTCCAGCTTGGCGATCCCCAGGTCCAGCACCTTCATGCCGTGCTGGCCGAAGTTGATCTGCGCGCGCGCATTGCCGCCGCCGCCTTCGATATTCACGATCACGCCTTCGCCGAACTTGGCGTGCGCCACCGATTCGCCGATGCGCCAGCCGCCGCCCGTGGCTTTTTGCGCGATCTTTTGCGCAATCGCATTGTCCGAACCGAGACTGGCCACTCTTGGTGCCTCGTCCCAGGCCGACTTGCGGTTGCCGAACCAGTTCGCCTGCACCTTCGGCGACAGCCATTTCAAGGACTCTTCCGGCAACTCGTCGAAGAAGCGCGACTTCATGTTGTAGCGCGTCTGGCCGTGCAACATGCGCGTCTGCGAGAAGCTCATGTAGAGCCGCTTGCGCGCGCGCGTGATGGCCACGTACATCAGCCGGCGTTCCTCTTCCACGCCATTGTCTTCCTTCGAACTGCTTTCGTGCGGGAACAGGCCCTCTTCCAGGCCCGTGATGAACACGTTGTCGAATTCCAGGCCCTTGGCCGAGTGCACGGTCATCATCTGCAGCGCATCCTGGCCCGCCTGCGCCTGGTTGTCGCCCGCTTCCAGCGACGCGTGCGATAAAAATGCGGAGAGCGGCGACATCACGGCCGGCAGCGGCGCGTCGGCGTCGAGGATTTCGATGCCATCCTGGTTGACGACGGGCGCGCCCGACTGCGCCTGGGCGGCTGGTCCCAGGTGGGCCGGTGCGCCCTGTCCAAAACCTTCCTCGGAAATGAACTGGCTGGCCGCGCTGACCATCTGCTCCAGATTCTCGATGCGGTCGGCACCTTCCTTTTCGTTCTGATAATGCTGGAGCAGGGTACTCGCTTCCAGCACCACTCTGACCATTTCCGGCAGGGACAATTGCTGCGTTTCGAAACGCACGCCCTCGATCAATTTCACAAAACCGGCCAGCACGCTGCCCGCCTTGCCCGCCACATACGGCACGGAAGCGTACAGCGAAATGCCGTACTGCTCCGACGCGGCCTGCAATTGCTCGATCGAGCGCATGCCGATGCCGCGCGTGGGGAAGTTCACGACGCGCAGGAAGGCCGAATCGTTGTGCGGATTATCCATTAATTGCAAATAAGCAATCGCGTGCTTGACCTCGGCGCGCTGGAAGTAGCGCTGGCCGCCATACACGTGGTAGGGAATGGCGGCCGAAAACAGCGCGTGTTCGATCACGCGCGACTGCGCATTCGAACGGTACAGAATGGCGATTTCGCTGCGCGAGGCGCCATCGGCGATCAGGCTTTTCGCCTCTTCGATGATCCACTGCGCTTCCTGCAGGTCGGAACTGGCTTCATACACGCGCACCTGCTCGCCATGGCCCGCGTCCGTGCGCAGATTCTTGCCGAGGCGCTTGCTATTGTTCGCGATCAACACGTTGGCGCTGTCGAGGATGTGGCCGTGCGAGCGGTAGTTCTGCTCCAGCTTGATCAAGTTCTTGACCTGGAACTCATGCTCGAAGGCGCTCATATTGCCCACGTTGGCGCCGCGGAAGGCATAGATGCTCTGGTCGTCGTCGCCGACGGCAAACAGGGCGCCGCCATCGCGGCTGCCATGGCCGGCCAGCAATTTCAACCAGTTGTATTGCAGGTTGTTCGTATCCTGGAACTCGTCCACGAGAATATGGCGGAAGCGCGCCTGGTAATGCTCGCGCAATGGTTGATTGCGGCTCAGCAACTCATACGTGCGCAGCAGCAATTCCGCAAAATCGACGACGCCTTCGCGCTGGCACTGGTCGTCGTACAACTGGTACAGCTCGACCATCTTGCGCTCGTGCGCGTCGTACGCTTCCACGTCCGTGGCGCGCAAGCCCTGGTCCTTGGCATTGTTGATGAAATACATCACCGTCTTCGGCGGGAATTTCTCATCATCGATGTTGTTCGCCTTCAACAAGCGCTTGATCACGGATAGCTGATCCTGCGAATCGAGGATCTGGAAGGTCTGCGGCAAGGCGGCGTCGCGGTAGTGCGTGCGCAGCAAGCGGTTGCACAGGCCGTGGAAGGTGCCGATCCACATGCCGCGCGTATTGATCGGCAGCATGGCCGACAGGCGCGTGAGCATTTCCTTGGCGGCCTTATTCGTAAAGGTCACGGCCAGGATGCCGGGCGGCGATACCTGCTGGGTCTGGATCAGCCACGCAATGCGGGTGGTCAGCACGCGGGTCTTGCCCGAACCGGCGCCGGCCAAGATCAGCGCATGCTGGGCCGGCAGGGTGACGGCAGCCAATTGTTCGGGATTGAGGTTGTGAAGAAGATTTTGCATGCCGTGATTATACCGGCATGGCTAAAAATACTGTGCATTTGTCCAGCGGTCGCGCCATTTTACCCGCGCGCGCTACAATCGCTATCCCGACACAGCGGCCTGTATCCCCATGACACCCCCACCCACCTCGACGGCGCCCGCGTACTGGCCTGGGCCTGGTCCGACCTGCCCTTCGGCCACCTCACCGATGAGCATGGCACCGCCCCCGCCGCCATCCACGGCCTGGCCGTGTGCCAGTATGCGGGCGAGGCGCGCGTCTACCGTTTCAGCTGCGACGCGCGCTGGGAAACGCTGCAGGACGAGGTGTATGCCAGCGAAGACGAGGCCAGGGCGCAGCTGCCGTCGCAATACCGCGCCGTGGCCGCCAGCTGGAACCAAGTCTAGCGCACCAGTTTTGCCTTGCCCTCGCTGAGGGCCTGGGCGATCACCTGGCGCGTAGCCTTGTCGGCTGCCTTGGTGGCCTTTTCCTGCTGGCGTCCCAGCGCTTCCATCTGCTTGCCCAGGGTTTCCATCGGCTTGCCGCGCTGATCCATCTGGCGCGACAGCGCATCCACCTTGTCCGCCTCGCGTTCTTGCGCGGCGGCAATGCGGTCGTTGACCTCTTCCATGGCGTCCTGCGCATCTTCCATCTGCTGCTGCAGGCGTTCCACCTCGCGTCCGGCCGCGCGGCGCGCCGTCTCCGTGGTCGCCTGCGCCTGGCGGCGCGCCGCCTCGCCCATCTTGCGGCCCAGTTCCTGCTGCTGTCGGCCCAGCGCCTGCAGTTGCGCCACATCGCGCGCGCCGACGTTCGCCTGCGCCGCGCCATGGGCGCCCATCTTGCTGCCCAGTTCGCCCATCGCCTTGCCGTGTTCGCTCATCTGCTTGCCCAGGCCGCTCATCTGAAAACCCAGATCTTGCGACGGTTTCCAGGCGTCGCGCACGCGGGCCAGCAGCGCGGCATCCTGCGTCACATAGCCCTTGCCCTGGTCGCGGAACCATAGGAACTGCCCCTTGAGCGAACGCTGCAGCTGCTTGATCTGCTGGCCGTCGACATCGGTGCCGGCCATGGTGACGCTGTCCTCGCTGCTGTCGACGAGCGCATAGCCATCGCCGCTGCCCATGGAAATATTAATCTGCTTGCTCGGTGCGGCCGGTGCAGCCGGCGGCGCGGGCGGCTGCGGCGGCTGTACGGCCAGCGCGCTGCCGCCAAGCACGATACCGGCCAGGCTGAGGATCAAACGGTGGGAAGTGGACATGGCTGCCTCGTCGCAAAAGTAGTGGAGCATCGACTGTAGCGGCGGATGGCGCACGGCTCCAGCGCGCTGCGACAGGCTGCAAAAAGACCTGCCTGGATGGCAGACACGGACGATGGATGGCACGCGGGGCAAAAAAACGGAGGCCTAAGCCTCCGCAAAAACGCCGTGGTACGGCGTAATGTATTAGTACAGCACGACGGAGCGGATCGATTCGCCGCTCTTCATCAGGTCGAAGCCCTGGTTGATGTCGTCGAGCTTCAAGCGGTGCGTGATCAAATCGTCGATATTGAGCTTGCCTTCCATGTACCAGTCGACGATCTTCGGCACGTCCGTGCGGCCGCGCGCGCCGCCGAAGGCGGAACCTTTCCACACGCGCCCCGTCACCAGCTGGAATGGACGGGTGGAAATTTCCTGGCCGGCCGCCGCCACGCCGATGATGATGGACTGGCCCCAGCCCTTGTGGCAGCACTCGAGCGACTGGCGCATGGTGGTGGTGTTGCCGATGCATTCAAAACTGTAGTCGGCGCCGCCGTCCGTCAGCTGCACGATGGTGTCGACCACGTTTTCCACTTCGTTGGCGTTGACGAAATGCGTCATGCCGAACTTGCGGGCGATGTCCTGGCGCGCCGGGTTGATGTCGACGCCGATGATTTTATCGGCGCCGACCATCTTCGCCGCCTGGATCACGTTCAGGCCGATGCCGCCCAGGCCGAACACGACGACATTCGCGCCCGCCTCGACCTTGGCCGTAAACAGCACGGCGCCCACGCCGGTGGTGACGCCGCAGCCGATGTAGCAGACTTTATCGAATGGCGCGTCTTCGCGGATCTTCGCCAGGGCGATTTCCGGCACCACGATGTAGTTCGAGAAAGTGGACGTGCCCATGTAGTGGAAGATGGGCTTGCCGTCGATGGAGAAGCGCGAGGTGGCGTCCGGCATCAGGCCGCGGCCCTGCGTCGAGCGGATCGATTGGCACAGGTTGGTTTTTTGCGACAGGCAGAATTTGCACTGGCGGCACTCCGGCGTGTACAGGGGGATGACGTGGTCATCCTTCTTCAGGCTTTTCACGCCCGGGCCTACGTCGACGACGATGCCGGCGCCTTCATGGCCGAGGATGGACGGGAAGATGCCTTCCGGATCGGCGCCCGACAGGGTGTAGTAATCGGTATGGCAAATGCCCGTGGCCTTGATTTCGACCAGTACCTCGCCCTCGCGCGGGCCGGCCAGGTCGACTTCTTCGATGGTCAACGGGGCGCCCGCCTTCCAGGCAATCGCTGCTTTGGTTTTCATGTGTGTCCTGTCTATGGTTGAACCAGGCGCGCCAGCGCGCCGTATCGCCACATCATAGCAAGGCAGGCATGCGGGCGCGAGAGGATACGCTTACTTGGTCTTTGCCCGGTTCAAAAATGCGCCATGCAAGCCGTTCAGGGTTTCCTCGGCCAGCAGCAGCTGGCTGGCGATTTCATTGATCTTGCGGCGGCTGGAACGGGCGTGGTCGCGCAGCACCTCGAACGCCGTGTTGCGGTCCGTCTGGAATTTGCCCATCAGCAAACCCACGGCCAGGCTCGTTTCACGGCCGGCGGCCAGCGCCGCATTCAGGTTCAGCTCGGTGCGCCGCAGCTGGCGGATCTCGTCCGCACGGGCCAGGCCCGCTTCGAACGCGGGCATCAAACGGCCTTCATCGACGGGTTTGACGACATAGCCGACGGCGCCGTAGGCGGCCGCCTGCTTGCCCGATTCGCTGTCGCCGCTGCCGGACAGGAACATGAACGGCACGGCCGTCTCGCCATGCAGGCGCTTGGCCAGTTCCAGGCCGGACATGCCCGGCATGTGGATGTCGAGCAAGGCCAGGTCCGGCTCGCGCTGGGCGATCAACTGCAGCGCCACTTCGGCCGAATGGGCCAGGGCCGTTTCATAACCGGCATGGCGCAGGACTTCGCCGAGGAATTCCAACAGGAGCTGGTCATCGTCAACGATCAGGATAAGGCGTTTCGCGGCGGCTGGCTGACTCATGGGTGGGGGACCTCGGTAATGAATGATGTTCTTATTATATGCCGATTATTGCCCCAAACCAGCCCTGCACGTCCATGCTCATACCGCGAACAAGTGGTTGAATTGCTGCACCGCAATATTCACATCGTCCGCCTCGTATGCATTGTTAAAGACGCTGCTGATGGCGGCCACCATGTCGGCGCCACGCGCCACCAGCGGCGCCGCGTTCTCCGGCGTCATGCCGCCGATCACCACGCACGGCAAGGCGATCTCGCGCTTGGCCTGCAGCACGATATCCAAGGGCGTGGTCACCGGATACTTTTTCACCAGCGAGGGATAAAAACCGCCGAAGGCCACATAGCTGGCGCCGCCCGCCTCAGCCGTCCGTGCCAGGGCCATGTCGCCATAGCAGGAAGCGCCGACGATCTTGTCCTTGCCCAGGCGCGCGCGCGCCTGCGCCACGGACGCGTCCGTGCCGCCCACGTGCACGCCATCCGCGTCGAGCTCTTCGCACAGTTCGATAAAATCGTTGATGATGAAGGGCACGCCATACTTGCGGGCCAGGGCCAGCAAGGCGCCCGCCTGCTCGCGCCGCTGCTGCGCGTCGGCGCTCTTGTGGCGATATTGCAGCAGGGCCACGCCTGCCTGCAAGGCTTGCTCGCTCACGTCGAGCAGGCGGTCGGTGTCGTCCCAGTTCGGGGTAACCAGATACAGTCCACGCATGATATTTCCTTATTGAATGAATCGTTGCGGCATGAGTTGACCTGGCGCAATCGCATACGCGCCGGCCAAGGCCGCATGACAATAGCTTTGCGCCAGATCCAGCGCTTCAGGCAGCGCCTGTCCCAGCGCCAGATGCGCCGCGATGGCCGAGGCCAGGGTGCAGCCGCTGCCGTGAAACTCGCCGGGCAGGCGCGGCCAGCGCCATTCGCGCTCCCCACCGACGCTATCGAACCAGCGGTTGACGACCGTCTCGCCCTCGCCATGGCCGCCCGTCACCAGCACGTGCTGGCAGCCTTGCGCAAGCAAGTTTTCCTCGCCGCCGAAGGCCGCCGCTTCCGGCCCGTTCGGTACGATCACGGTCGTCACCGGCAGCAAGGGCGCCAGCGCCAGCACGGCATCGTCCCGGCTGAGCACGTCGCCATGGCCGCTGGCCAGCACGGGATCGAGCACCACGGGCAAGCTTGGGCGGGCCAGCAGCAATTGCGCGATCAGCTGCGCAATGACGGTCGCATTCGCGGCGCTGCCGGGAATGCCGATCTTCACGGCATCGATGGCGATCTTGTCGATCAGCGCCAGCGCCTGCCGGCGCAGCAGCTCCGGCGCCACCGGCTCGACAGCAAACACGCGGTCATTGTCCTGCACCGTCAGCGCCGTAATCACGGGCAAGGCATGCGCGCCCTGCGCCGCAATCGCGACAATATCGGCGGCGATGCCGGCCCCGCCCGACGGGTCGACGCCGGCAAACACGAGCACGGTGCGGTGCATCGGCACCATCACGCCAGGCGGCCCGCCATCGGCGACGATGGGGAAGCGGCGAATTTGCGCGGCATGCGTCCCGCCAGGAACGCTTCGCGCCCGGCCCGCACGGCCAGCTTCATGGCGCGCGCCATGCGCACGGGGTCGCGCGCACCGGCAATGGCCGTATTCATCAGCACGCCATCGCAGCCGAGTTCCATGGCAATGGCTGCATCCGACGCCGTGCCCACGCCCGCGTCCACCAGCACGGGCACCTTCGCCTGGTCGATGATCAAGGACAAATTCCACGGATTCAGGATGCCCATGCCCGAGCCGATCAGGGACGCCAGCGGCATGACGGCCACGCAGCCGATGTCTTCCAGAATCTTCGCCTGGATGGGGTCATCGCTGCAGTAGACCATCACGTCAAAGCCATCCTTGACCAGCGCCTCGGCCGCGATCAGGGTTTCCGGCATGTGCGGGAACAGGGTCTTTTCATCGCCCAGCACTTCCAGCTTGACCAGGTTGCGCCCGCCCAGCAGCTCGCGCGCCAGCTGCAGGGTGTACACGGCATCTTTCGCGTTGTAGCAGCCGGCCGTGTTCGGCAGTATCGTGTACTGGTCGGGCGGCACGAAGTCAAGCAGGCTAGGCGCATTCGGGTCCTGGCCAATGTTGACCCGGCGAATCGCCACCGTGATGATCTGCGCCTCGGCAGCGTCCGTCGCTTCGCGCGTCTGCGGCAAATCCTTGTACTTGCCGCTGCCCACCAGCAAGCGCGATTGGTATTGTTTGCCTGCGATGGTCAGCAGGTCGTCATGTGTTGCGGTAATCATGTGCTTTTCCTTGTCTATTCTCAACTTAGCCGCCGCCGATGGCGCGCACGATCTCTACTTGGTCTTGCGTTTGCAAGACCTGTCCCGGCCACGCCTTGCGCGGCACGACGTTGCGGTTGACGGCCAGCGCCAGCGCCTGGTTTTCCAGCGACAGCGCGGCGATCAATTGATCGAGTGTCTGCCCGGGCGGCACCTGGTGCGGCGCGCCGTTGAGCGTGATGGATATCAATGCAGGCATCACGCTCTCCTTCAGACCTTGCGGTACAGCTCGGCGCCGTTCTTGATGAACTCGATGGCCTTGATTTCCATGCCCTGCTGGAGCGCCTTGTCTTCCGCGATGCCCATGCCGGCCGCGTATTCGCGCACTTCCTGCGTGATCTTCATCGAACAGAAGTGGGGGCCGCACATGGAGCAGAAATGCGCCACCTTGGCCGAATCCTTGGGCAAGGTTTCATCGTGGAATTCGCGCGCCTTGTCCGGGTCCAGGCCGATGTTGAACTGGTCGTCCCAGCGGAATTCGAAGCGGGCTTTCGACAGGGCATTGTCGCGGATCTGTGCGCCCGGATGGCCTTTCGCCAGGTCGGCCGCATGCGCCGCAATCTTGTAGGTGATGATGCCATCCTTGACGTCCGCCTTGTTGGGCAAGCCCAGGTGCTCCTTCGGCGTCACGTAGCACAGCATGGCCGTGCCGTACCAGCCGATCATGGCCGCGCCGATGCCGGACGTGATGTGGTCGTAACCGGGCGCGATGTCGGTCGTCAATGGCCCCAACGTGTAGAACGGCGCTTCGCCGCACTGCTCCAATTGCAAGTCCATGTTTTCTTTAATGAGTTGCATGGGCACGTGGCCCGGGCCTTCGATCATCACCTGCACATCGTGTTTCCAGGCAACCTGCGTCAGCTCGCCCAGGGTCTTCAGTTCGCCCAGCTGCGCTTCGTCGTTGGCGTCGTAGATGGAGCCGGGGCGCAAGCCGTCGCCCAGCGAGAACGACACGTCGTACGCCTTCATGATTTCGCAAATCTCTTCGAAATGCGTGTACAGGAACGATTCCTGGTGGTGCGCCAAACACCATTTGGCCATGATGGAGCCGCCGCGCGAGACGATGCCCGTCAGGCGCTTGGCCGTCATCGGCACGTAGCGCAGCAGCACGCCCGCGTGGATGGTGAAGTAATCGACGCCCTGCTCGGCCTGCTCGATGAGGGTGTCGCGGAAGATTTCCCACGTCAGATCTTCGGCCTTGCCGTTGACCTTTTCCAGCGCCTGGTAAATCGGCACGGTGCCGATGGGCACGGGGCTGTTGCGCACGATCCATTCGCGCGTCTCGTGGATGTGTTTACCCGTGGACAGATCCATGACGTTGTCGCCGCCCCAGCGGATGGCCCAGGTCATCTTTTCCACTTCCTCGCCGATCGACGAGGTGACGGCGGAATTGCCGATGTTTGCGTTGATTTTCACCAGGAAATTGCGGCCGATGATCATCGGTTCGACTTCCGGATGGTTGATGTTGGCGGGAATGATGGCGCGGCCGCGGGCGATTTCCTCGCGCACGAATTCCGGCGTGATTTCCGCCGGGATGCTGGCGCCGAAGGACTGGCCCGGATGCTGGCGGCCCATCAGGTCGGCCAGGCGCTCGCCCATGGGGCCGGAAGCTTTCAGTTCGCGCAAATACTCCTGGCGGCGCATGTTTTCGCGGATGGCGACGAATTCCATTTCCGGCGTGATGATGCCTTGGCGCGCGTAATGCATCTGCGTGACGTTCTTGCCGGCGATGGCGCGGCGCGGCTTGCGGTGCAGATTGAAACGCAGCTCGGCCAGCTTCGGGTCCGCCAGGCGGGCGATGCCGTAGTCGGAGGTGGGGCCGGGCAATTCTTCCGTGTCGGCACGCTCCATGATCCACGGCAGGCGCGGCGTGTCGAGGCCGGAGCGGATGTCGATCTGCACGTCCGGATCCGTGTAGGGGCCGGAGGTGTCGTACACGTAGATCGGCGGATTCTTTTCGCCGCCGAACGACGCTTCCGTGTCGGACTGGCTGATTTCGCGCATGGGCACGCGGATGTCGGGGCGGCTGCCTTCGACGTAGATCTTGCGCGAATTGGGCAGCGGCGCGATGGCGGCTTCGTCGACCGTGGCGGTGGCGGAGAGGAATTTCGGGTTGGCGTTCATTTTGGCTCCTTGGCTAGACTATTTTTAAGCCTGGAGCCAGCTAAGGAGGTTCGGAATTACGCACGCGGAAAGGCGGGGTGCGTTCATCCTAAAGCTTCCCTTCGCTGGCATTATCCAGATCAGGTTCGGAGGGTATTTCTCACCCGCGCTTGCACTGTGTTTTCACAGCGAAAGGCAGGACCCCTAGCGTTTGCCGCCTTGCGGCAGCGAGCCAATTATACGCGGTTCGCGCCGCGTGGCCAGATGATTTCTTGCCGGTGTCGTGTTTGCGCATCTGCTGCAATGCAGCAGACGGCGTCACGCTTATTTCTTCTTGCCCCAGCGCCAGGCGGTCGGTTCGCCCTTCAGCTGGCAGATGAAAATGAGCACGGCGACGATGGCCACTTCATACACGATATAGCCGACGAGCATGGTTTGCGGCGGGAACAGGAAGGCGCCGCAGGCGAACAGCGCCAGCGCGGCCAGGAACACCAGCCAGCCCTGCCAGGTGATGGGCAAGCCCCAGCCCCAGCCATAGGTCTTGGCGGGGAACCAGTAGGAGGGAGATTTGTCAGTCATGATTTTTCCTGGTCAATATCAATACCGCCAAGTATAAATCACGCTCCCCGCAAGCGCTCCGTGACATCGAGGCCGATGCCGCGGTAGCCGATGAAGCGGCTGCCATTGTCGAACATCGGTTCGCCGCTGACTTGCAGATACTGCGTGCTTCCGTCGAGGTTGGTGCGGCTGTAGATGAAATCGAGGAACGGTTCGCGCGCGGCGATCTTGGCGTCGAGCAAGGCGCGCTCGGTGGCGTTCCAGCGCTGCGGCTCTTCCTCGCTGCCGATGCCCAGCATTTCAGCCACGGGGCCGGAAAAGCGCGTCAAATTGCCCTGCGCATCTTGCTCCCAGTACCAGTCGGACGACAGTTCCGTGAAGCGCTGGAAGCGCGCTTCGCTTTCGCGCAGCTCCGCCGTGCGATCTTCCACCATCTGTTCCAGCGACTTGTTGTATTCGGCCAGCTTCTGGTACAGCAAGCGCACTTCCAGCATGTTGTGGATGCGCGTCTTGACTTCCACCAGGTCGAAGGGCTTGCTGACGAAATCCTTGGCGCCCGCCTGCAGGGCGCGCAGCTTGTGGCCGGGCTGGGCCGTGATCACCAGCACGGGCAGGTAGCTGCCCGCCTCGATGTCGCGCAAACCTTCCATGACTTCGAAGCCATCCATTTCCGGCATCTGCAGGTCGAGCAGGATCAGGTCGTAGCGGTGCTGCTGGTGCAGCGCGCGCACGGCTTGCGGGTCCATCGTGGAGGTGATGCGCGTGTAGCCGGCATTGCGCAGCACCTGTTCCAGCAGCATGACGTTGGCCTCCTGGTCATCGACGATGAGGATGCTGGCGTTCAGGATCTCGGTGGCTTGAAGCATGGCGGTATTCCTAAAATTGAGTGCTGAATCAGCGTATTGCGTGAGTGTCGTCGGCCAGGCCGTGCGCGGCTGCATGGTGCAGGGCCACGTCGAGCGCGTCCATGAATTCGACGACCTTGATCGGCTTGGTCAGATAGCGGAAGAAGCCCGCTTGCAAGCCTTTTTCGATGTCGCGCGGCACGGCGTTGGCCGACAGGGCCATGACGGGAATGTGGCGGGTGAGGGGATCATCATGCAGGATGTGCAGCGCGCCGTAGCCGCTGATGCCGGGCAGGTTGATATCCATCAGGATCACGTCCGGCTGGTAGGTGCGCGCCAGGTCGATGCCCAGGTGCGCATCGATGGCCGTCAGCAGTTTCAAGTCGCTGCGGCGGGCGATCAATTGCTCGACCAGCGCCAGGTTGGCGGGATTGTCTTCCACGTACAGCAAGGTGCGCAGGCTTTCCTGCGGTTCCTGCACCTGCGGCAGCGCATCGCCGTCGCCCAGCACCAGTGCCGGCGCGCTGCTGGCGGCCAGCTCGAACCAGAACGTGGTGCCCACGCCGACGGCGCTGTCGACGCCGATGGTGCCGCCCATCAATTCGACCAGTTGCTTGGTGACGACGAGGCCGATGCCCGTGCCCTCTTCCGTGCTGTTTTCCTGTCCCAGGCGATTAAACGGCTGGAACAGCTGCGCCACCTGGGCCGCGTCGAGGCCGGCGCCGCTGTCGCGCACGCTCACGCGCACGCGTTCGCCATGCCCGCTGCATTCGACGGTGACGGCGCCGCCGCCCTGGTTGTATTTGATGGCGTTCGACAGCAGGTTGATCATCACCTGTTTTACGCGCGTGCGGTCCGCATGCACATAGAAAGCCTTGCCGCAGCGGGGAAAATGCATGCGGATGCCGCGCTTTTCCGCCTGCGGCGCGATCATGGCCTGGCAATCCTGCAGCACGTCGAGCAGCGACATCGCTTCCTGCGACAGCGTGACCTTGCCCGATTCGATCATGGCCAGGTCGAGAATTTCATTGATCAAGCGCAACAGGTACCAGCCGCCCTTGAGGATTTGCTCGATCGAGCGCTGCTGCGGCGGGCTCGGCGGCGGCACGTCGGACGCCATCAGCTGGGCGAAACCCAGCACGGCGTTCAAGGGCGTGCGCAATTCATGGCTCATGCTCGACAGGAATTCGGACTTGGCGCGGTTGGCCTTTTCCGCCACCAGGCGCGCCTTCTTCAGCTCGGCATTGTTGGTTTCGACCAGCGAGCGCGTATCGCCTGCTGTTCGCGCAGGCGCTGGTCCAGCAGCGCCTGTTCCGCCTCGACCTGCTTGCGCACCGTGTTGTCGGTGCCGATCAGCAGATAACCGATGACCTTGCTCTGCGCGTCGCGCAGGGCCGTCACGGAGACGATGGCGGGGAAGCGGCTGCCATCCTTGCGGATGTAGGTCAGCTCATAGATGTCTTCGATGCCGCGCGTGGCCTTGAACACGAGCGCTTCCACGCCCGGCGTGATGACGGTGTCGAGCTCGGCGCTGAGGGCGGCCGCGCGGGTGACGATTTCTTGCGCGTCGGAAATACCGGCCGGCGTCAGCTTGTCCACCACATCGCTGGCTTCATAGCCGAGCATGCGTTCGGCGCCCACGTTGAATATCTGGATCACGCCCTGCGCATCGGTGGCGATGCACGAGAAGTTGGCGCTGTTGAAAATCGCATCCTGCAAGGCACCCGCCTTGAGCAGCTGGCGCGGCAGGCTGGCCGACACCGTGCGCCGGTACAGCGCCACCAGCATCAGCAACAACAGGCATACCAGGGCCTCGATCAGGATCGCCGCATCAAAAGGCGGCGCGCGCCAGGCCAGCACGCCGATGACCACCAATACGATGGCGCTGAACGCGAACGCCAATGCCATGGGCCAGCGCGACGGGGCGCGGTTAGGGTTATTTTCAACTGAGTGCATGGGTAGCCTGGGCTATGACAACAATAAAAGAGAGGGAAATGCGGCGCCTAGCGGCCTTGGCGCTGGCGCACGTCCGACAGCAGGCGCGTAAATTCCTTCTTGACGACGCCATAGCATTCGCACACCTGGCCTTCGAGGCCGGCGCGGTCCTGCACCGTGATATGGCCGCGCCGGTAACTGATGAGGCCGCGCGCTTGCAATCGCCCCGCCGCTTCCGTCACGCCTTCGCGGCGCACGCCCAGCATGTTGGCGATCAGTTCCTGCGTCATGGTCAGCTCGCGGTTCGGCAGGCGGTCCATGGTCAGCAGCAGCCAGCGGCACAGCTGCTGCTCCACCGTATGGTGGCGGTTGCACACGGCCGTTTGCGACATTTGCGTGATCAGGGCTTGCGTGTAGCGCAGCAGCAAACGCATGACGGGGCCGGCGCGGTCGAATTCTTCCATCAGCAGATGGGCCTTGAGCCGGTAGCCGACGCCGCCCGTCTGCACGACGGCACGGCTCGGCGTCGAGTTACCGCCCATGAACAGCGACACGCCCACGATGCCCTCGTTGCCGACGCCGGCAATTTCGGACGAACCGCCGTTTTCCAGCAGGTAATGGATGGAAACGATGGCCGTGGTGGGAAAATACACGTGCTGCAGCTTGTCGCCCGAGTCGTAGATCACGTCGCCCAGCAGCATGGAGACTTGCTCCAGATGGGGAGCCAGGCGCGCGAAATCGGCGTCGAGCATGGCGGCGAGCAAATGGTTTTGATTCGGGTTGTGCAGCTGGGCATGCGGACTCGACATGGGCAGTTTTCCTGGTTTCCAGTCGTCAGCTAGGGGGAGATGAAAGGCGTCCGAACGAGGGTCGCCATGGTGTGCAGCGTAACACACTGCTTGCACGGTGGCCCGACTATATTTCTTGTTGGCATCAACGTCCGTTCGGTACCGAACGGACCCTGCGGCGCCTGCCGCCCTACAGTCAGTCACTGCCCGGCCTGCCTGATCATGGATCGGCACCGGCGCCGCCACGGGACTCATCATGCAATCATTCTTCAAGCGCATCTCCATCTCCGTCTCCACCTCGGCCCTGATCACCCTGGCGGTCGGCCTGGGTCTGACGGCGCTGTGCTACGTCTCGGCGCGCCAGATCGAAGGGGAAAGCGCTCGGCTCCTGCTGCAGTACCACGCCAGCGGCCACACGCTGGGCGCTGCCCTTTGCCGGCCAAGGGTATGACCTTGGATGCCAACCATCGCGGCTCGCTGTACGTGTTGCTGGGTGGAATGTTGTCGAGCCTGCTGGCCACGGCGTATGTATACCAGCTGGTGTCGCGCAATTCCGTGATTGCCCGCATCACGGGCGAACGCACGGCGGCCTTGCAGTTTGCCAATTTGCGCCTGTCCGAGGACATCGCCGCGCGCATGCGCAATGAAAAGTCGCTGCGCTTGCGCGAACGCATCATCGAAGTCTCGGCCAACGCCATCATCCTGTGCAGCGCCGACGCGCCCGGCTACCTGATCGAATACGTCAATCCCGCCTTCGAACGCATCACCGGCTATGCCGCCGGCGAGGTCATCGGCCAGCGCCTGGAAGACTTGCAGGGGCCGGAGCACGCACGCCAGGACATGCATGCGATCAGCGTGGCCTTGAGCGAACAGCGCGAAGGCAAGGCCATCGTGCGCAATTTCCGCAAGGACGGCAGCACCTATTGGAGCGAGCTGTTCGTCGCGCCCGTGCGCGACGATGGCGATGGCCCCGTCAGCCACTTTGTCGTGGCGCAATACGACATCAGCACCGTCATGCGCTTCGAGCAGGAACTGGAATTCCAGTCGCGCCACGATATCCTCACTGGCCTGGCCAACCGTCTATTGCTGCGCGAGCGGCTGGAACAGGCGATGGCCGTGGCGCGCCGCAGCACCCTGCCCCTGTGGGTGGTCTTCATCGACCTCGACCGTTTCAAGTTCGTCAACGACACCCTGGGCCACGACGCGGGCGACACCCTGCTGAAACTGATCGCCGACCGCCTGCGCGCCGCCACGCGCGAAGTCGACACGGTGGCGCGCCTGGGCGGCGACGAATTCGTCTTGCTGCTGCCGCAACACGCCAACAGCGACCCGGGCCAGCTCATCCTGCAGCGCGTGCTGGACGCCGTGGCCCAGCCGCTGCTGGTGGGCGGCCATGAATTCTTTCTCACGTGCAGCATGGGCGTGGCCAGCTATCCCGACGATGGCGACAGCGCGGAAACCCTGATCAAGCATGCCGACATCGCCATGTACCGTGCCAAGGAACAAGGCCGCAACCACTGGCAAAGCTACGCGCCGGCCATGAATGCCGACATGCTGGCCCGGCTGGGTCTGGAAAGCGAGTTGCGCCATGCGCTCGAGCGTGGCCAGTTCCACCTCGTGTACCAGCCGCAGGTGGAGCTCGACAGCGGCAAGATCGTCGGCATGGAAGCGCTGCTGCGCTGGCGCCACCCCACCCTGGGCGCCATCGCGCCCGGCGAATTCATCCACCTGGCCGAGGAAATGGGCTTGATCGTGCCCATCGGCGCCTGGGTGCTGCAGACGGCGTGCGCGCAAGCGCGGGCGTGGCAACGGGCGGGACTGGGCGGCTTGCGCCTGGCCGTCAATTTGTCTGCGCGGCAATTCCGGCAAAGCGGCTTGCTGCAATCGGTGCGGGAAATATTGGCCGTGACGGGTCTGGAAGCGCGTTTCCTCGAGCTGGAACTGACGGAAAGCATGATGATGCAGGATGTGGAACAGGCGATCGTCACCATGGGCAAGCTCAAGGCGCTGGGCTTGCAGCTGTCGATCGACGACTTCGGCACCGGTTATTCGAGCCTGGCGCACCTGCGCCGCTTCCCCATCGACGTATTAAAAATCGACAAATCCTTCGTCAGCGACCTCACGCACAGCGACGACGACGCGGCCATCGTGCAAGCCATCATCGCGCTGGCGCACAGCCTGCGCCTGGACGTCATCGCCGAAGGCGTGGAAACGGCGCAGCAGCTGGCCTTCCTGCGCCAGCACGGCTGCGACCAGATGCAGGGCTATCTGTTCAGCCGTCCGCTGGCCGCGCCCGCGTTCGAGGAATTATTACGCCAAGGCAGCATGTTGCCTGCCCTGGCGATGGTTTGAGCAGGCGTTAAAACGCGTGGCGCAAGCCGATGTTGAACGCGCGGTTGCCCGTGCCCACTTCCGTGGCGTTGCCCACCATGTAGGCGGCGTCGTTGCGGTTGCGGATATGCGCGCAGGCAACATATACCTTGCTGCGCTTGGACAAGGCGTACGTGGCGCCGATGGCCAGCTGCTGCGCATCGCGGTTGGCGCTATCGCGGTCATCCTTGCGCACATACGAGGCCAGCAAGGTCGTCGCACCGAGCGGCACGGACACGCCGACGATGGCGTCGCGGCTGTCGCTCGACTGGGCCGGCGCCTGGGCCGCGCCATATGGGTTTTCCGCGAAGAACATGCTGCTGCCGTCGCCCGTGTTGCGGCCATAGCCGGCAAACGCCGTGGCCACGCCGAAGTTGTAGTTGCCGGCCAGGATAGTGTTGTTCACGTTGGCCTTGCCCGGCTCGCCGGCACGGCTCTGGCGCGCCAGGCGCAAGGTCAACGGACCGTTGACATAGCCCAGGGCCAGGCCCAGCGAGCGCTGATCCGCCGCCACACCCGTGTGTTCGCCGGCGCCATACATGACGGTGGCCGTCACGCCGCGCAGCTCGGGCGAGGTGTAGCGCACGGTATTGTCGATGCGCGTGGCCGAATAGCCTGCCAGGTTGGTCGCCGCGCCGGCCAGGCCGCCCTCGAACGGATCGGCCACGTCGGTCAGCGCCTGGCTTTGCAGATTGTACTGGCGGCCCACGGTCAGCATCCCCAGCGGGCTGTTGAGGCCGACAAAGGCCTGGCGGCCGAACAATTGCCCCGCCTGGTCCGAGCGGCCCGTGTCGCTCAGGACGCCCGCTTCCAGGGTGAACACGGCTTGCCAGCCGTCGCCCAGCGACTCCGTGCCGCGCAGCCCCAGGCGCGAACCGGCCGAGACGCCGCTGGTGAGCTTGCTGACGCCGCCTTCCTGCACCAGGCCCGCGTCCATCAGGCCATATACTTCAACGGACGACTGGGCGTGGGCGGCGGGCATGGCGCCCAGGGTGGTGGCAAGGCCGGCAACGATGGCGATTTTTTTCATGATGATTTCCTTGTAAAAGCGAAACCAGGAAAGCGGCGGCCACGGCAAGGCCGCAGGCGGCAAGGCGCCAAGCGGGGTGTGCCGTATCAAAAGACGACGCGCCGGACAACAGATCCTGGCTAAGCTGTGGCGGCGCGGCCCATAGAGACGATGGCGCGCGGTGGTCCGCCGTGAATGGTGCACCGCTGGCGGTGCGCGTGGCTCAGGCGCCCGGCCCGCAGGGGACGCGCTGAAAGTGGCTGGCATCGCTGATGCGCTGGCCGTGAGACGCGGACGAGTGCTGGATATGAAACTTTAATGCAACCGCGTCTGCTGGCGCCGTCCGCAAGGATGGGGCAGGAGGCGCCGAGGCCGGCATTATAACATCGGCAGCACGCTTATCTCCGTTCTGTTGCGGCCAAACGGCCCGCAAAGCCGCCAAAACACTGAAAAAGACCGCTTGCCACGCTGCAGGCGTTGCCGCGTCATCTATAATGGTTCCTTTTGCCAATCACACGCCAAATCATGGAATTAGCCAAGTCTTTCGAGCCCGCCGACATTGAACAATTCTGGCGCACCGAGTGGGAACAGCGCGGTTACTTTACCGCCACCCTCGATGCCGGAAAACCTTCCTTCAGCATCCAGTTGCCGCCGCCGAACGTCACCGGCACCCTGCACATGGGCCATGCGTTCAACCAGACCATCATGGATGGCCTGACCCGCTACCACCGCATGCTGGGCCACAACACGGCCTGGATACCCGGCACCGACCACGCGGGCATCGCCACGCAAATCGTCGTGCAACGCCAGCTGGACGCGCAAAAGATTTCGCGCCATGACCTGGGCCGCGAGAAATTCGTGGAAAAAGTGTGGGAATGGAAAGAAAAATCCGGTTCCATCATCACCGGGCAGATGCGCCGTCTGGGCGCCTCGGCCGACTGGCAGCGCGAATACTTCACGATGGATGAACCGCGCTCGAAAGTCGTCACCGACGTCTTCGTGCGCCTGTTCGAGCAAGGCCTGATCTACCGCGGCAAGCGCCTGGTCAACTGGGACCCCGTGCTGGGCACGGCCGTATCCGACCTGGAAGTGGTGTCCGAGGAAGAAGACGGCTCCATGTGGTACATCCAATACCCGCTGGCCGACGGCAGCGGTTTCCTGACGGTAGCCACCACGCGTCCTGAAACCATGCTGGGCGACGTGGCCGTGGCCGTCGATCCGACGGACGAGCGCTACACGGCGCTGGTGGGCAAGATGCTGAAATTGCCGCTGACGGACCGCGAAATCCCCATCATCGCCGACGAATACGTCGACAAGGAATTCGGCACCGGCTGCGTGAAGATCACCCCCGCGCACGACATGAACGATTACGCCGTGGGCCAGCGCCACAAACTGGCGCAGATCGTCATCCTGACCCTGGACGCGAAGATCACCGACGACGCGCCGGAAGCGTATCGCGGCATGGACCGCTTCGCCGCGCGCAAGCAGATCGTCGCCGACCTCGACGCGCAAGGCTTGCTGGAACAGGTCAAGCCGCATAAATTGATGGTGCCGCGCGGCGACCGCACGGGCGTCGTCATCGAGCCGATGCTGACGGACCAGTGGTTCGTCGCCATGAGCAAACCGGCCCCGGAAGGCACCTTCTTCCCAGGCAAATCGATCGCGGAAACGGCGCTGGACAAGGTCGCCAATGGCGAAATCAAGTTCGTGCCGGAAAACTGGAGCACCACCTACAACCAGTGGCTCAACAACATCCAGGACTGGTGCATCTCGCGCCAGCTGTGGTGGGGCCATCAAATCCCGGCCTGGTACGACGACGCGGGCAATATCTTTGTTGCGAAAACGCAAGCCGAAGCGGAAGCCAAGGCCCTGGCCGCCGGCAGCACGGGTCCCTTGAAGCGCGACGACGACGTGCTCGACACGTGGTTCTCGTCCGCCCTGGTGCCGTTCTCGACCATGGGTTGGCCTGAAGAAACTCCGGACATGAAGGCCTTCCTGCCGTCGTCCGTGCTGGTGACGGGTTTCGACATCATCTTCTTCTGGGTCGCGCGCATGGTCATGATGACGGCGCACTTCACGGGCAAGGTGCCGTTTGAAACCGTCTACGTACACGGCCTGGTGCGCGATTCGACGGGACAGAAGATGTCCAAGTCGAAGGGCAACACCCTGGACCCGATCGACCTGATCGACGGCATCGACCTGGAAGGCTTGATCGTCAAGCGCACCACGGGCCTGATGAACCCGCGCGACGCGGAAAAGATCACCAAGGCGACGCGCAAGGAATTCCCGGAAGGCATTTCTGCCTACGGCACGGACGCCGTGCGCTTCACCATGGCCAGCTATGCCTCCCTGGGCCGCAACATCAATTTCGACCTGGGCCGCTGCGAAGGCTACCGCAACTTCTGCAACAAGATGTGGAACGCCACCCGTTTCGTCATGATGAATACGGAAGGCAAGGATTGCACCCCGAACGATGTTGATCTGTCGCAAGCGGACAAGTGGATTATTTCCCTGCTGCAAAAAGCGGAACTGGACGTGGCCAAGGGCTTCGAAGACTTCCGTTTCGACAACATCGCCGCCACCATCTACAAGTTCGTCTGGGACGAGTATTGCGACTGGTACCTGGAAGTAGCCAAGGTGCAAGTGCAGCAGGGTACGGAAGGCCAGCAGCGCGCCACCCGCCACACCCTGCTGCGCGTGCTGGAAGTGGTGCTGCGCCTGGCCCACCCGATCATCCCCTTCGTCACGGAAGCGCTGTGGCAGACGGTGGCGCCGCTGGCCGGCAAGACCCTGAAAGCTGAGGGTGATTCGATCATGATGCAGCAGTATCCGATCGCTGACACCAGCAAGATCGACGAGTCGGCCGAAGCGTGGATGCAGCAGCTGAAAGCCTTGACGGACGCGACGCGCAACCTGCGCGGCGAAATGCAGATCTCGCCTTCCGTGCGCGTGCCGCTGATCGTCGAAGCGGGCAATGCCAGCGAGAAAGAAGCGCTGGCCTCGTACGCACCGTACATCCAGTCGCTGGGCAAGCTGGCCGACGTGCAGATCGTCGACGCGCTGCCGGACTCGCCAGCGGCCGTTGCCATCGTCGGCACCACCAAGCTGATGCTGAAAGTGGAAATCGACGTGGCCGCCGAACGCGAGCGCCTGGGCAAGGAAATCGCCCGTATCGACGCAGAAATTGCCAAAGTAAATAGCAAATTAGGTAATGAAAGCTTCGTCGCGCGTGCCCCGGCCGCCATCGTTGCGCAAGAAAACGAGCGTTTGCTCAGTTTTTCGGCGACAATTGAAAAACTGCGCGAACAGTTTGCTAAACTAGCCAGCGCATAAGGCAGGTTTGGAAGGATTGCGCGGCGTCATCCGTGACGCCGCGCAGTACCGCTGGTCTTGCCTTGGTATATAACTGTTCGTGACCCGATCAAAAAAACCATTGGAGACTGGCAATGCATAAGATATTCAAAGCAAGCGTCACAGCAAGCATCATGATGGCCGCCCTGGCCATCGCCGGCAGCGCCACCGCGCGCGACGATAACCACACGCCCGTGGGCACGTGGAAAACCATCGACGACGCCAGCGGCAAGCCGAAATCCCTCGTCGTCATCACGGAAAGCAACGGCGTCTTGCAAGGCAAGATCGAGAAGCTGTTCCGCGGCCCGGACGAAGACCAGAACCCCAAGTGCGACAAGTGCACGGGCGCGAAAAAAGACCAGCCCATCGTCGGCCTGGTGATCCTGTCCGGCCTGAAATATGACGGCAAGGAATGGACGGGCGGCGAAATCACTGACCCGGCCAATGGCAAGACCTACAAGAGCAAGGCCGAGCTGACGGAAGGCGGCACCAAGCTGCAAGTGCGCGGCTATATCGGCGTGCCGATGTTTGGCCGCTCGCAGACGTGGGTGCGCGAAGACTAAGCAACGCCCCCTGCCCGACCGAAGCCGGCCTCGCGCCGGCTTTTTTGCGTCCGCAAGCCCTCGCTGCTGTTGTTTTCCAGGCCGAATCGCTCCCTTTTGAACCTATCTGCAAGCGCCATCAGCCTATGCGCGCCACCGAACATACTTGAAGTTTCCTAAATGAAATAGTGCATGCCTGTGACGCCATCGCCCGTAGCGAAAGGCGGCATGGCTCTGCCGGATGACCTCATCAGCGGATGCCCGGCAATGATTGCCATGCACAAAGGAACTATATGAATCTCTTCAAGCGATATCTGAACCCGCTGCTCGTCTCGGCCGGTTTGCTGGCCATGGCCGCCCTTGCCGGTTGCGGCGGTGGCGGCGACCAGGGACGCGATCCCATCCTCGGCTTGCCGGGCGCCACCTTGTCCAGCCTGGCCGTCACTCCCGCCACGGCCACGGTCGCCATCGGTGCCGGCCAGCAATTTACGGCCATCGCCACGTATAGCGACGGCTCGTCGCAAGACGTCAGCGCCAAGGCGGCCTGGACGTCGGCCACGCCGGCCAGCGCGACAGTCAATGCCGCCACAGGCTTGAGCACCGGCATCGCTGCCGGCGGCAGCAGCATCAGCGCCGCGTTCGACGGCAAGAGCGCAGCGGCCCAGTTGACCGTCTCGCCGGCCACCTTGACGGCGATCGCCATCACGCCGCTCGCGCCATCGATCGCCATCGCCGCAACACAGCAATTCGCGGTGACGGGCAGCTTCAGCGACAACAGCACGCGCGACGTCACTGCCGTGTCGACGTTTGCCTCGGCGGCCCCGGCCACGGCCAGCATCGCCGCTGGCGGCCTGGCGCTCGGCAAGATTGCCGGCACCTCGCAGATCACGGCCACCACGGGCACGCTGACGGCCAGCACCGTGCTGACCGTCACGCCAGCGACCCTGCTGTCGATCGCCGTCACGCCGCAAAACCCGATCATCCCCGTCGCCGCGACGCGCCAGCTGGCCGTCATTGCCACGTATTCGGATAACAGCACCGCTGACGTCACGGCCGGCAGCAGCTTCGTTGCCGTCACACCCGCTTTTGCCAGCGTCGCCAGCGGCGGCCTCGTCACCGGCGTTGCCTTTGGCAGCAGCGTCATGAACGCCAGCTTCAACGGCAAGACGGCCAGCACCACCGTCACGGTGCCTGCCGCCACCCTGGTCAGCATCGCCGTCACGCCAGCCAACGCCAGCATCGCCGTCGGCGGCGTACAGCAATTCGTTGCCACGGCAACTTATTCGGACAGCTCGAATGCCGTCATCACCAACAGCGCCGCCTGGACTTCGGGCACCATCGCCACCGCCACGGTACTGAACACGGGCATCGCCACCGGCATCACGGCCGGCACCAGCAATATCACGGCCACGGCCGGTGGCCAGTCGGGCAGCGCGCTGCTGACCGTCACGGCTGTCGCCATCCCGCCCGTCCTCAACCCGATCATCCTGGGCCGCGCGGCACCGTTCGGCGTGCTGGCCGGCACTTCGATCACCAACAATTCGGGCGGCACCACCCTGATCACGGGCGACGTCGGTGCGCCATCGCAAACGGTCGATCCGACCCAGGCGGCTGGCTTTACCAATTACAAGTCGGGCGCCATCCTGGCCGGCGCCATGACGGACCTGCAAGCGGCGATCACGGACGGCAATAGCCGGGCTTGCGACGTCAGCTTTGCCGGCGGCATCGACCTGGGCGGCCAGACCTTCGGTCCCGGCGTGTATTGCTATGCGGGCGCCATCAGCATCACGGGCACCCTGACCCTGAACGGTCCCGGCGTGTACATCTTCCGTACGGCATTGACGCTCGATTCGACCGTCAATTCGGTGGTGGCCCTGAACAATGGCGCCACGGCCGACAACGTCACCTGGCTGCCTGTCGGCCCGACCACCCTGGCCGCCAACAGCGTCTTCAAGGGCAATATCCTGGGCCAGTCGGCCGCCATCACGGTGGGCGACAACACGACCCTGCTCAATGGCCGCGTGCTGACGGCTGCCGCCGTTACCCTGCGCAACAACCAGATCACCAAATAAACGGGACATGACCATGACTATCGCACACACACTGGGCGCGCTGAGCGTGATGACCGGCGCCTTGCTGGCGGCGCAATCGGCGCAGGCGCAGGACAACACCTTCATCAACCCGGACTGGGCCAACAGCGCCTGGTACATCGGCGCGGGCGTGGGCCAGTCGCGCACCACCATCGACGAGCCGCGCCTGCGCGCCAGCCTGGCGGCGAACGGCGAAAGCGTCACCGGTTTCAGCAAGGACCAGCGCGACACCGGCTATAAATTGTTTGTCGGCCGCCAACTGAACCAGTATGTCGCCGTGGAAGGGGGCTACTTTGACCTGGGCAAGTTCGATTTCCAGTCCACCACCAGCGGCAACGGCGTGCTCAACGGACAAGCGGCCTTTCGCGGCGTGAACCTGGACTTGCTGGGCCAGCTGCCGCTGTCGCAGCGCCTGTCGTTGCTGGGCCGTGTCGGCATGCATTACACGAAGACGAACACGGAATTCAGCGGCAACCGCCTGCTGGGTTCAACCAATACGCATGCCAGCGAGCGCAAGCTCAATGCCAAGCTGGGCCTGGGCCTCGAATACAAGTTCAGCGAAGCGCTGGCACTGCGCGGCGAAGTCGAGCGTTATCGCTTGAACGATGCCGTCGGCAACCGCGGCGATGCGGACCTGTATTCCGTCAGCCTCGTGTATAAACTGGGCCGTCCGGCCAGCGCCACGCCAGCCTACCAGCCGGTGCCGGCGGCATTGCCCCCCATCAGCGAAACCATGCCGGCCCCTGTGGCCGAAGTGAAGCCGGCGCCGGCGCCCGTGTCGGAAAAAGTATCGTTTGCTTCCGAAGCGCTGTTTGATTTCGATCAATCGACGCTCAAGCCGCAAGGCAAGGCGGCGCTGGAGCAGCTGCTCGGTCAATTGACGGGCATGGATCTGGAAGTGATCGTCACGGTCGGCCATACGGATGCCGTCGGTCCGGATGCCTACAACCAGAAGCTGTCTTTGCGCCGCGCCGAAGCCGTCAAGGCTTATCTGGTGGCGCAGGGTGTCGAGACGAGCCGCGTCTACACGGAAGGCAAGGGAGAAACCCAGCCCGTGGCCGACAACACGAGTGCCGCCGGCCGCGCCAAGAACCGCCGCGTGACGGTGGAAGTGGTGGGCACGCGCAAAGTCATGCGTTAAGCTGCATGCGCATGAAAAAACCGGCTTGCGCCGGTTTTTACGTCTGCGGCGCTGCCGGCTTGCGGTGATGCTTGCTCAGATGCCGGTCCAGGCTGTTGGCGAACTGTTGCCGGTCCGACTGGCTGAAGGCGGCAGGGCCGCCCGTATCGACGCCGCCGCTGCGCAATTCTTCCATGAAGGCGCGCATCGTCAGTTGCTGGGCGATATTGTCTTTCGTATAGAACTCGCCGCGCGGGTTCAGCGCAAAGCCGCCCTTGGTGAGTACGTCGGCAGCCAGCGGGATGTCACCCGTGATGACGAGGTCGCCGGGATTCAACAGCCGCACGATTTCCTGGTCGGCCACGTCGGCGCCGGACGGCACTTGCACGGTGCGGATGAAACGCGACGGCGGCACGCGCAAGCCCTGGTTTGCCACCAGGGTGAGCGGCAATTCCAGGCGGTCGGCCACGCGGTACAGGATTTCCTTGATGACCACGGGGCAGGCATCGGCGTCGATCCAGATCTGCATACCCACGCTCGCTTGCTCACCAGCTTCCGCCATCACAGTTCCCACGCTTCGCCGCCCGGGCCCATGCGCGGCGCGCTGACGCCGAAGTGCAGGTAGGCGGCCGGCGTGGCGACCCGGCCACGGGGCGTGCGCTGCAGGAAACCTTGCTGGATCAGATACGGTTCCAGCACGTCTTCGATGGTGTCGGCCGCCTCGCCGATGGCCGCCGCCAGATTCCCTATGCCGACAGGGCCGCCGCCGAACTTGAACAGCACGGCTTCGAGCAATTTACGGTCCATCACGTCGAAACCGGCGGAATCGACGTCGAGCATGGCCAGCGCGCGGTCGGCCACCACCTTGGTGATGTCGCCATTGCTTTTGACTTCGGCGAAATCGCGCACGCGGCGCAGCAGGCGGTTGGCGATGCGCGGCGTGCCGCGCGCGCGCTGGGCGATCTCATGCGCGCCTTCCGGGTCGATCGGCGCCTTCAGCAGGGCGGCGCTGCGCGTGACGATCTTCGTCAGTTCGCCCGTGTTGTAGAACTCCAGCCGCGCCACGATGCCGAAGCGGTCGCGCAGCGGATTGGTCAGCATGCCCGCGCGCGTGGTGGCACCCACTAATGTAAACGGCTGCAGATCGAGTTTGACGGAGCGGGCGGCCGGGCCTTCGCCGATCATGATATCGATTTGATAATCCTCAAGGGCCGGATACAGAATCTCTTCCACCACGGGCGACAGGCGATGGATTTCATCGATGAACAGGACATCGTTCGCTTCCAGGTTCGTCAGGATCGCCGCCAGGTCGCCCGGGCGCTCGAGCACGGGGCCGGACGTCTGGCGCAGATTGACGCCCATTTCGCGCGCGATGATGTGCGCCAAGGTCGTCTTGCCCAGGCCCGGCGGACCGAACAGCAAGGTGTGGTCGAGCGCTTCCTTGCGCTGGCGCGCGGCCGTGATGAAGATTTCCAGCTGGTCGCGGATCTTTTCCTGCCCCACATATTCGTCGAGCTGCTTGGGGCGCAGGGCCCGTTCGATGGCCTCTTCGTTGTGCGAGATGGGCGCCGCGTCGATGATGCGCTGTTCCGTGAAGCTGTCGGTCTGGATGCTCATGCGTTATCAGCCTTTCGACAGCGCTTTCAGCGCCAGTTTGATGCCGTCCGACACGCCGCTGCCAGCCGGCACGTTTTTCACGGCGGCCAGTGCTTCCTTGTCCGAATAACCGAGCGCGACCAGCGCATTGAGGATGTCCGATTGGGCATCGGGCGCCGCGTGCGCACCCAGCGGACCGAGATCCGCACCGATCTTGCCCTTCAATTCCAGCAGCAGCCGTTCGGCCGTCTTCTTGCCGATGCCAGGCACTTTCACCAGGCGGCCGGAATCCTGCAGGGTGATCGCCTGCGCCAGGTCGGCAATCGTCATGCCGGACAGGATGGACAGCGCCATGCGCGCGCCCACGCCCGTGATCTTGATCAACTGGCGGAACACGGCGCGCTCGGCCGCATTGCCGAAGCCAAACAGCAAATGCGCATCTTCGCGGATGGCCTGGTGCGTAAACAGCACGACTTTTTCGCCCACGTGGGGCAGGTTGTAAAAGGTGCTCATCGGCACGTCGACTTCATAGCCAACGCCCTGGCAATCGACCAGCAATTGTGGCGGATTTTTTCAAGCAAAATACCGGAGAGACGGCCTATCATCGCGTGTTCCTAATGTTGTGTATCGTAGTTTTTATTGATTATGAGGGCCATGCCGCAGTTAACCTACTAAACGGCCGCGCTTCATGCGCAAGCCCTGCAGCTGTGGCGCCAGCGCGCCGAGCATGGCCAGCGCATCGATGCTGTTGGCGTGGCAAATGGCCACGCCCAGCGCATCGGCCGCATCCGTGCCGGGTAAACCAGGCAAGGACAGCAGCCGGGATACCATCTCCTGTACCTGCTCCTTGGCCGCCTTGCCATGGCCCGTGACGGCCTGTTTCACTTGCAGCGCCGTGTATTCGGCCACCGACAGGTCAGAATTGACGAGTGCGCAGATGGCCGCGCCCCGTGCCTGGCCCAGCAGCAAGGTCGATTGGGGGTTGACGTTGACAAACACTTTTTCGATGGCCGCGCAATCGGGCTGGTAGGTGCCGACGATTTCGCTCACGCCCCGCAGGATGACTTTCAGGCGCGGCGGCAATTCCCCTTCGGAACCCGTCTTGACGGTCCCCGACGCGATATAGCGCAGCTTGTTGCCGTGTTTTTCAATGACCCCAAAGCCGGTCGTGCGCAGGCCAGGATCGATGCCAAGAATAATCATCGCCAGATTCTATAATGAATACGGCAGGCACCGGTGAATAACCGGTGCCTGCCGCTGAGTACCTTATCGAGAGCTGTAGGTCGGATTAGCGGTACGCGTAATCCGACATGCGTCGCCAACTGCGCTTGTCGGATTACGCGCGGCCTTTGGCCCTGCTAATCCGACCTACTCTCTTCACTATCAATGACGGAAGTGACGCGTTCCGGTATACAACATGACCACGCCGCGCTCGTCCGCCGCATCGATCACTTCCTGGTCGCGCATGGAGCCGCCCGGGTGGATGACGCAGGTCGCACCCGCGTCGACGACGACGTCGAGGCCGTCGCGGAACGGGAAGAAGGCGTCCGACGCCACCACGGAACCGGTCAGCGACAGGCCCGCGTTTTGCGCCTTGATGGAAGCGATGCGGGCGGAATCGATACGGCTCATCTGGCCGGCGCCCACGCCCAGGGTCATGTTATTGCCGCAGAAGACGATGGCGTTCGACTTGACGAATTTTGCCACTTTCCAGGCGAACATCAGGTCGGACAATTGCTGCGGCGTCGGCTGCAGCTTGCTGACCACGCGCAAGTCGCCGATGCCGACGTTTTTCGCGTCCGGCGATTGCACCAGCAGACCGCCGCCAACGCGCTTGAAGTCCATGGCGTTGACGCCGCTGCCCAGCGGAATTTCCAGCATGCGCACGTTTTGCTTGCTCGACAGAATCTGTTTCGCTTCGGCGGAGAACGACGGGGCGATCAGCACTTCGACGAACAGCTTGGCGATTTCGCCGGCGGTGGCGCCGTCCAGTTCGGTATTAAACGCGATGATGCCGCCGAATGCCGAGGTCGGGTCCGTCTGCAGGGCGCGCGCATACGCTTCAGCCGCGTTCTTGCCCAGGGCCACGCCGCATGGGTTCGCGTGCTTGACGATGACGCAGGCGGCGCTTTGTTCGAAGCCGCCCAGGCTCTTCACGCATTCCCAGGCCGCATCGGCGTCGGCGATGTTGTTGTACGACAATTCCTTGCCTTGCAGCTGGCGGTAGTTGGCCAGCGCGCCATCGGTGGTGACGAGGTCGCGGTAGAAGGCGGCGCTCTGGTGCGGGTTTTCACCGTAGCGCATGTCTTGCACTTTCTCAAATGCAACGTTGAGGATTTGCGGATAGGCGCCGCGCTCGGCGTGCACCTTCGTCGGGCCCAGGCTGGTCAGGTAGTTGGTGATGGCGCCATCGTATTGCGCCGTGTGCGCAAAGACTTTTTTGCCAGCATGAATTTGGTGTCGTAGCTGACGTCGCCTGCCTTGCCGTCGGCCGAGCGGATTTCCGCCAGCACCGCGTCGTAGTCGGTCGGATCGCAGATGACGACCACGTCCTTGTGGTTCTTGGCCGCCGAACGCAGCATGGTCGGGCCGCCGATATCGATGTTTTCGATCGCGTCTTCCAGGGTGCAATCGGCCTTGGCGACCGTGCCCTGGAACGGGTACAGGTTGACCACCACCATGTCGATGGTCGGCATGTCGTGCTCGACCAGTTTCGACATGTGCTCAGGGAAATCGCGGCGCGCCAGGATACCGCCGTGCACTTTCGGGTGCAGGGTCTTCACACGGCCATCGAGCATCTCCGGGAAACCCGTGTAATCGGCAACTTCCGTGACGGGAACACCGTTGTCTGCCAGCAATTTGGCGGTGCCGCCGGTGGACAGGAGGTTGACGCCGAGGGCGGACAGGGCGCGGGCGAAGTCGAGAACGCCGGTCTTGTCGGAAACGGAGAGGAGAGCTTGTTTGATCATGGCTGTGGCTAGGTGGTTAAGTGTTCTTGGCGAATGGCGCAGCGGTCAGCTATCAGGCTGGGGCCGCGGCGGCGGATTCAAATCTTGGCGTCACTTGCATGCCGGCATTACAGCAAACCGTGCTCCTGCAATTTCTTGCGCAGGGTATTGCGGTTGATGCCCAGCATCTGCGCGGCGTGCGACTGGTTGCCATCGGCGCGTGTCATCACGACTTCCAGGATGGGCTTTTCCACGGTCAGCACGACCATGTCGTAGATATTCGATGCTTGCTGTTCGCCCAGGTCATTGAAGTAATCTTCTAGACTTTTCTGTACGACTTCCTGAATGCTTTCTTTGCTCATTTTTATGCTTCAACCGGCTGAACACCTGGCCATCCGGCGCCGCGTCGCTCATGCGGTCCGCGTGCTGCCCTCTTGCCTCGGTGTTGTAATTAATATTGCATGACGCTCTGTATAGGCGCTCGCCCTTGTACTGCTGCTAACTGGTTTACCCTGCTTGTTGCTATCTGCTCATGCTGCCGTGGCCGTTTCTACCAGGCCACTTTCACTGGATTCGGAGAGGCGGTATTGTAACCGTTCGCCAAATTTCCATTGCGACTCAAAAAATTGATCGACGGCCAGCAATTGCGCGTCCGTCGACTCCAGCAAGTTCATTTCCTGACGGAACGCTTCGCCGCCTTCCAGATCCTTGACGTACCAGCCGATATGCTTGCGCGCCGTGCGCACGCCGAGGAACTCGCCATAAAACGCGTAATGGGCGCGCAAATGCTCATCCATCAAGGTACGCACTTCATCCACGTACGGCGCCGGCAACAAGGTGCCGGTGCGCAGGAAATGGTCGATTTCGCGGCAAATCCACGGCCGGCCCTGCGCCGCGCGGCCGATCATGACAGCATCGGCGCCCGTTTGATCGAGCACAAAGCGGGCCTTTTCCGGACTGGTAATGTCGCCGTTGGCCACCACGGGGATGCCCACCGAGGCTTTTACGGCGGCAATGGTTTCATATTCGGCATCGCCCTTGTAGCCATCGGCGCGCGTGCGGCCGTGCAAGGTCAGCATCTGGATGCCCGCTTGCTCGGCGATGCGGGCGATTTTCAGGGCATTCTTGTTTTCGCGGTTCCAGCCCGTGCGAAATTTCAGGGTGACGGGCACGTCGACGGCGTTGACGACGGCGTGCAAAATCTTTTCGACCAGGCTTTCGTTTTGCAACAGAGCCGAACCGCACCAGCTGTTGCACACCTTCTTCACGGGGCACCCCATGTTGATGTCGATGATCTGCGCGCCACGGTCCACGTTGAACTTGGCGCAATCGGCCAGGTCCTGCGGATCGGCGCCAGCGATCTGCACGGCTTTCGGCTCCATTTCGCCTTCGTGGTCCGTGCGGCGCGCACTTTTTCCGTCGCCCACAGGCGCGGATTCGACGCCGCCATCTCCGACACGGCGTAGCCGGCACCCAGCTGCTTGCACAACTGGCGGAAAGGCCGGTCCGTCACGCCCGCCATGGGAGCGACGAAAACGTTGTTGCGCAGAATGTGAGGGCCGATTTGCACTGAGGAACCTGAAATGGACGGAGGAACCTGCTATTTTAACCGATTCCCTGCCTAATTAATAAGCACTATTTTTTTGGCTCAGTGCGTCAGAGTGAGGATGGGGCCTTAGCCCAGCTCGTCCATCGCGGGCGCGCTCAGGTGCTCGATGTTTCCCCAGTGCACCAAATGCAGCTTGCCGTCCGCATATGAAAACCGGTTGACGCTGGCATTCTTGACCTGGAAGTCGCGCGGGCTGTCGAGCGTCATGCCGACCGCCTCGCGGTAAGCGCACTCGAGTACGCCGCCGTGGGCGACGATGGCGATCGTCTGGCCGTCGTATTGCCGGGCCCAGCGGGCGATGGCGCCATTCGCGCGCGCATAGAACTGGCGGAAACTCTCCGCGTCGCGCTCGCCCGACGGCATCACGGCATCGATCTGGCGCGATTGCCACTGCGCATACTCGTGCGGATAGCGCGCGGCGATGTCCGCGTACAGCAAGCCTTCGAAAGCGCCATAGCAGCGCTCGCGCAGCAAGGGGTCCGTCTGCACGGGCAAGTCTTGCACGTCGGCCACGGCTTGCGCCGTCTGCTGCGCGCGCTGCAAGTCGCTGGCGATGATGGCGGCCAGCGGTTCGTCCGCCAGCGCCTGTCCCAGTGCGGCCGCTTGCGCCAGGCCCGCCTCGTTCAGGGCGATGTCGATATGGCCCTGCAGGCGGCGGCCCGCATTCCAGGCCGTTTCGCCATGGCGTATCAATAAAATCGTGGTGCTCATGCTTTATTTCTTCAGAGTAAGTGCCAGCTCGGGGTTGAGCGAGTAGGCGACGACGAGCTGGGCTTCGTCGAGGATGTGGCCGTAGAGCGCGGCATGCGCTTGCTGCCCCGTAAAGCGCTCGGGCAAGGCCAGCTGCGGCACGTCGAGCGCATACAGGCGGAAGATGTAATGGTGGATGCGCTCGTCATTCCACGGCGGGCATGGGCCATCATAGCCGTAATAGTCGCCGGCCATGGCGGCATCGCCGGCAAACCAGGCCGTGTAGTCGTTGATGCCCTGGCGCAGCCCAGCACCTGCGGCCTTGCCGCGCGGCGTGATGCCGCTGGAAAATTCTCCGGCAGCAATAGAACGCATGGCGGGCGGCAAGTCGAGCAAGCTCCAGTGATAAAAGTCGCCGCGCGGCGCCGTCAGCGGCAGGGATTGGTCGTCGCGGTTGACCAGGCTGGCGTCTTGCGGCGCATCGGGGTCGATGCAGAACAGGGCCAGCGACTCGGTGCCGTTGGGCACCTCGTCCCAGGCCAGGTGGGGATTGCGGTTGCCGGCGAGGCGCACGCGGTTGGCCGGATCGATCTCGGCAAAGGCATGGTCGGCCGGCATCAGGCCGCCATCACGAAACGTCTCGCTCCACAATTTCATCGCTTGCTCCCCTTGTAGTTATTGTTTTGTACTTATTTAGCGTTCACTTGCAGCCAGAATGTCACGGGCCCGTCATTCGTCAGCGACACCTGCATGTCGGCACCGAACTGTCCCGTTTGCACGGTCGCATGGCGGCCGCGCGCCTGGTCCACGAAATGCGTGAACAGGCGCAAACCATCCTGCGGCGCGGCCGCCGGCGTGAACGACGGGCGCGTGCCGGACTTGGTGTCGGCCGCCAGGGTGAACTGCGGCACCAGCAGCAAGCCGCCGGCCACGTCCGTCACGCTGCGGTTCATCTTGCCCGCTTCGTCGGCAAACACGCGGTAGCCGAGCAGTTTGGTCAGCAAGGCGTCCGCTTCCTTCTCCGTATCGCCCCGCTCCGCGCACACGAGCACCATCAGGCCGGCGTCGATGGCGCCGACGGTGGCGCCGCCGACATCGACTTTCGCCTGGGTAACACGTTGCAGCAGCGCGATCATGCCGTCAAGGTGACGCGCGCGAAACTGCGCTTGCCAACTTGCAACACGAACTGACCGGCTTCCACTTGCAAGCCCTTGTCGCTGATGACGGTGCCGTCGATGCGCACGCCGCCCTGGTCGATCTTGCGCATGGCTTCCGACGTGGACGGGCACAGGCCCGCCTGTTTCAGCAATTGCGGGATGCCCAGCGGGGCGCCGGCCAGGGTCACTTCCGGGATATCGTCGGGAATGCCGCCCTTCGAGCGGTTGACGAAATCGGCCAGCGCATCTTCGGCCGCCTGCTGCGAGTGGAAGCGGGCGACGATCTCTTGCGCCAACGCAACCTTGGCGTCGCGCGGATTGCGGCCTTCCTCGACTTCGCGCTTCAGCTGGGCCAGTTCGGCGATCGAGCGCCACGACAGCAGCTCGTAGTAGCGCCACATCATGACGTCGGAAATACTCATCAGCTTGGCGAACATGGTGTTGCCCGGTTCCGTGATGCCGATATAGTTATTCTTCGACTTGGACATTTTTTCCACGCCGTCCAAACCTTCCAGCAGCGGCATGGTCAAAATACACTGCTGCTCCTGTCCGTACTGCTTTTGCAGTTCGCGGCCCACCAGCAGGTTGAATTTCTGGTCCGTGCCGCCCAGTTCCAGGTCCGATTTCAGGGCCACCGAGTCGTAGCCCTGCATCAGCGGGTACAGGAATTCATGCACGGAAATAGGAATGCCGCCCTGGAAGCGCTTGGTGAAGTCGTCACGCTCGATCATGCGCGCCACCGTGTAGTGGGAAGCGAGCTGGATGATGCCGCGCGCCCCCAGCGGATCGCACCACTCGGAGTTATAGCGGATTTCCGTCTTGCTGGCATCCAGCACTAAAGATGCTTGCGCGAAATACGTCATCGCGTTAATCTCGATCTGTTCCTTGGTCAGCGGTGGGCGCGTGACGTTGCGGCCCGAAGGGTCGCCGATCATGGAAGTAAAATCGCCGATCAGGAAAATGACTTGATGGCCCAGGTTTTGCAGCTGGCGCATCTTGTTCAGCACGACAGTGTGGCCCAGATGCAAGTCGGGTGCAGTCGGGTCCAGGCCCAGTTTGATGCGCAGTGGAACACCGGTTTTCTCGGAACGCGCTAATTTTTGCGCAAATTCGCTTTCGATCAAGAGTTCGTCGACGCCACGCTTGGTAATCGCGAGGGCTTCTTGTACTCTGTCCGACAGCGGAAGCGCGGTCTGAGCGGCGTTAGCCTTTGTAGGCGATGCGGTGGTGTTGATTTCCATAAAATTTGACTGTAGATCTCAAAATGGTAGTAGGTTTGCGGAGTTTGTTATAATGCTCGATCCCATCAATCTTGCCGTATGAAAACGAACCAAAATAACAATAACAAAGAGCACTAGTTCACGAATCGTTCAAGGGCAAATTTTAACTGATTGCATGAACCCTATACATAAAATCACAGGCTCACGCTTGTACACACAGCTGACGACGACACGCAAGGCACGCATTATCGGCGCGTCCGCAGTGCTGCTCGCCGTGGCCGCCTTCGGCGCGGTCGCTGTGTCGCCCATGGCGCCCGACGCATCGGACTTGCCGGTCACGTCCATCGCGCAAAACCTGGAAATGCCTGATCTCGCCTCGCAAATTTCCGCGATGGAACAGGTAGACCAGAATTTCACCCACGAAGAAAAAGTCCGCGCTGGCGATACCCTCGCCACCCTGCTGACCCGTCTCGGCGTGGATGATCCGGCGGCCGCCAATTTCATCAAAACCGACAAGATCGCGCGCGGCGTGATGTTGCTGAAATCGGGCAAGCGCGTGCAAGCGCAAACGACCGAAAACGGCGACCTCAACTGGATGCGCGCCACCCTCGTCGACGGCACCGACAAATCGGTCAAGAACATCCTGATCACCCGCAAGGGCGACAAGTTCGTGGCCACGGAAGTGGCAGCCCAGCTGGAACGCCGCGTTGAAATGCACGCGCGCAAGATTACTTCCACCCTGTTCGCCGCCACCGACTCCAGCCTGGACGGCACCCGCCTGCCAGACTCGATTTCCGCGCAAATCGTGGAAATGTTCTCGACCAATATCGACTTCCGCTCCGACCTGAAACGCGGCGACTCGTTCAATGTGGTCTACGAAACGTTCTGGCAAGATGGCGAATTTGTCCGAGCGGGCCGCATCCTGGCCGGTGAATTCACCAACCGCGGCACGACTTACCAGTCCGTTTGGTTCGAAGACCCAGCCAGCAAGCAAGGCGGCGGTTACTACAGCTTCGACGGCAAGTCCCTCAAAAAAGCCTTCCTGAAATCCCCCTCGAATTTTCCCGCATCTCGTCCGGTTTCTCCATGCGCGTGCACCCGATTTCCGGCAACTGGAAAGCGCACAAGGGCATCGATTTCGCCGCAGCAACGGGCACGCCCATCCGCGCTTCCGGTGACGGCGTGGTCGATTCCGTCGGCAGCCAGAACGGTTACGGCAATGTTGTCGTCCTGAAACACTGGGCCAACTACAGCACCGCCTACGCCCACATGAGCCGCTTCGCTTCGGGCTTGAAAAAGGTCAAAAAGTCAGCCAGGGCGACGTGATCGGCTACGTCGGCACCACCGGCTGGTCCACGGGCGCCCATTTGCACTATGAATTCCGCGTCGGCGGCGTGGCACAAGACCCAAGCAAGCTGAACGTGCAAGCCCAGGCGCCGCTGACGGCTGCCGAGCTGAGCCGATTCCGCATGGTGTCGGCCGACATGATGCACCGCTTCACCCTGCTGCGTCCGAACGACACGGCACTGGCTTCGCGCTAAGTAACACTGCCTTCGGGCAACATATAAAGGCACCGCCCATGCAGATGGCCGGTGCCTTTGTTTTCCCGCGTGCGTACGGCACAAATGCGGCACAATGCACCCCATCACTTATGCATTCAAGGACAACCCCATGCTGTATATCGGTCTGATGTCTGGCACCAGCCTGGACGGCGTTGACGGCGCGCTGGTCGACTTTTCCGACGATGGCGGCGTGCGCAGCCTGGGCGACGCCTACATTCCCTTTCCCGCCAGCCTGCGCGACGACCTGATGGCCTTGCAAAGTGCCGGCCAGAATGAAATCGAACGCGAAGCACTGGCAGCCAATCAGCTCGTGCGCCATTACGCCGACTGCGTCGCCCTGCTATTGAACGACGCGGGCATCGGCCCGGACGCCATCGCCGCCATCGGCGCGCATGGCCAGACCATCCGCCACCGCCCCGAACTGGGCTTTACGCGCCAGTTGAACAATCCGGCACTGCTGGCGGAACTGACGGGCATCGACGTCATCGCCGACTTGCGCAGCCGCGACGTGGCGGCCGGCGGCCAGGGCGCGCCGCTGGTGCCCGCTTTTCACCAGGCCATCTTCAACTTGCCCGGCCACACGCGCGTGCTGGCCAATATCGGCGGCATCAGCAATATCAGCGTGCTGCACGCGGACGGCACGGTGACGGGCTACGACACGGGCCCCGGCAATGCGCTGATGGATGGCTGGGCCTTGCGGCACCTGGACCAGCCGTATGACGCCAACGGCGCCTGGGCCGCCACGGGCAAAGTCTTGCCTGCCCTGCTGGCGGATTTGCTCGACGATCCCTATTTTGACTTGCCGGCACCGAAAAGCACGGGCCGCGACCTCTTTCACGCCGACTGGCTGCAAGGCAAGCTGGTGAATCACCGTGGCGCCCGGCCGGCCGACGTGCAGGCGACATTGACCCAGCTGACGGCCGCCAGCCTGGCGCACGCCATCGCGCGCGACGGAGCGCAGGCGGAAACCGTGTACGTATGCGGCGGCGGCGCGCAGAACGCCAGCCTGATGGCGGCCCTGGCCGGGCAATTGCCGGGCATGGCGGTGGCATCGACAGAGGCGCTGGGCGTGGCGCCC
This sequence comes from Janthinobacterium sp. C22, assembly GCF_057919405.1. Lineage (NCBI taxonomy): Bacteria > Pseudomonadati > Pseudomonadota > Betaproteobacteria > Burkholderiales > Oxalobacteraceae > Janthinobacterium > Janthinobacterium sp. C22. Next base: position 6,471,314 of record NZ_CP193659.1, read on the forward strand.
AGCCAGGTCGAGGCGCTGGCGTTTGCCTGGCTGGCCTGGCGTTTTACGCAGCGCAAGCCGGGCAACTTGCCGGCCGTGACGGGTGCGGCGGGCTTACGCGTGCTCGGTGCGCTGTATCCGCGTTGAGCAGATGTAGAAACACAAATAGCGGATCAATGATCCGCTATTTTTATGTTGCGCCTGTAAACCGGCGCGCCTGAAAAACGTTCAGGGCAAGGCGCATTGCCGAAGACAGTACGAATAGTACGGCGAGGCAATGCAACGCCGCCATGGACGTTTTCTCAGGTGTGCTTGCTTATACGGAGAACGACGAACCGCAACCACAGGTAGACGTCGCGGTAGGGTTTTTAATCACGAACTGCGCGCCTTCCAGGTCATCCTTGTAGTCGATTTCCGCGCCGACCAGGTACTGGTAGCTCATGGAATCGATCAACAGCTGGACGCCGTTCTTGACCATGGTGGTGTCATCTTCGTTGACGATTTCGTCGAAGGTGAAGCCGTACTGGAAGCCGGAACAGCCGCCGCCCTGCACGAACACGCGCAATTTCAGGTCGGGATTGCCTTCTTCTTCGATCAGCTGCGCGACTTTTTCGGCGGCGCTATCGGTAAAGATAATAGGGGAAGGGATCACATCTTGCATTTCAGCGACGGCATTCATATCAGGCACTCCTACTAGAAAACATTAAGTCATTATAGACTGTTGGCGCAACTCGCGCTGCGGCCGCCGCTGGCACGGCTGGCCGGTGTTGTTCCTGCTCACATTTCCGACACGGCCAGGTGCAGCACGGGGTCGGCGCTGTCGTGGCGACTGAGCTTTCCTTGCACCAATGCGCCGCTGTGCATTTCCAGCACTTTGTAGTAGACCTCTCCTACAATGCGGGCTTTGGGCTGGATTTCAAGCATTTCGGACACATACACGGGGCCGTTGATCTCGCCGCTGACGACCAGGCTCGAACAGCGCACCTCGCCATCGATGCGCCCTGCCTCGCCCAGCACCACATGCGTGGGCTCGCCCGCCTCGCCCGTGACGTTGCCGCGCACATGGCCATCGATGCGCAAGCCCCCGCAAAACAGCAAGTCGCCCTCGATCCGCGTGGAAGCGCCGATCAGGGTGTCGATGGGATTTTCGCGTTGCGCTCGAACATGAACGTCATCCTGTCGGGGTAGGTGGCAGTCCAATTTAGCACAGGTCCGGCAAAAAGGCGCCGGACCTGCGCAAGCACGGGCGCCTATTTTTATGGCAGCAGGGCGATGTGTTGCAAACCGGCCGTTTCTTTCAAGCCAAACATCAAGTTCATGCACTGCACGGCCTGGCCCGATGCGCCCTTGACCAGGTTGTCCTGCACCACCAGCACGATGACGGTATTGCCGCCTTCGGGACGGTGCAAGGCCAGGCGCAGCATGTTCGAGCCACGCGTGGAGCGCGTTTCCGGATGCGCGCCGAATGGCATCACGTCGACGAACGGCTCGTCCTTGTATTGCGCTTCGAACAAGGCTTGCAGTTCTTCATTGCTGACATCCTTGTTCAACTGCGCGTACAGGGTCGAATGCATGCCGCGGATCATCGGCACCAGGTGCGGCGTGAAGGTCAGCGCCACCTTGTCGTCCGTGAAACGCTGCAGCTGCGCCGTCGTTTCCGGCAGGTGGCGGTGGCCGGCCACGCCGTAGGCCTTGAAGCTGTCGCTGCTTTCCGAGAACAGGATGCCGATTTCCGCCTTGCGGCCGGCGCCGGACACGCCCGACTTGCAGTCGGCGATCAAGCCGCCCGCATTCACCAGACCCGCCTTGAGCAGCGGATAGAAGCCCAGCTGCATGGTGGTCGGGTAGCAACCGGGGTTGGCGATCAGCCTGGCCTGCTTGATGTCTTCGCGATTCAGTTCCGGCAAGCCGTACACGGCCTCGGCTATCAGTTCGGGCGCCGTATGGGGAATCTTGTACCACTGCTCGAACTTGGCCTGGTCTTTCAGGCGGAAGTCGGCGGCCAGGTCGATGACCTTCACGCCGGCGGCCAGCAAGGCAGGAGCTTGCGCCATCGCAACACCATGCGGGGTGGCGAAAAACACCACGTCGCACTGTTCCAGGTTCGCCTTGTCCGGCGAGGAAAACGCCACCTTCACATGGCCGCGCAGGGAAGGATACATGTCGGCAACGGGCAAGCCATCTTCCTTGCGCGAGGTAATCGCCGTCAACTCGACATCTGGATGGGTAGCGAGCAAGCGCAGCAATTCAACGCCCGTGTATCCAGTGCCGCCGACGATGCCAACTTTGATCATGTTCTTTCCTTGTGTATAGATTGCATAAAGATGAAGGGAAACGCTGCCCCTGCGGGTTTTCCGCGTATTTTACAGCGCAACGCAGAGTCACGCTGAAATGCAAAAAAGCCGCGGGACCGAAGTCCAGCGGCTTTTCGACCAGCACCCCGGAAGGCGCTGTAGCGTAGAAATTAACGCTTCGAGAATTGCTTTGCGCGACGTGCTTTGCGCAGACCAACTTTTTTACGCTCGACTTCACGTGCATCGCGGGTCACGAAGCCGGCTTTCGCCAGTTCCGGTTTCAGCGCTGCATCGTAGTCGATCAGAGCGCGGGTGATGCCGTGACGAACTGCACCAGCCTGGCCCGACTCACCGCCGCCATGGACGTTGACTTTGATGTCGAAACGCTCGACATTGCCGGTCAGTTCCAGAGGTTGACGGATGACCATCAGACCCGTTTCGCGCGAAAAGTATTCGTTTGCTGGTTTGCCGTTAACAACGATCAAGCCTGTGCCAACTTTGATAAAAACCCGAGCCACTGCACTTTTGCGACGGCCGGTTCCATAATTGTAATTACCGATCATGTCAGTTCCTTAGAGAACAAGTGCTTTAGGTTGCTGAGCAGCGTGCGGATGGGAACCTTCCGCGTACACTTTCAGCTTCTTGATCATTGCGTAGCCGAGTGGGCCTTTAGGCAGCATGCCCTTGACCGCTTTCTCAAGCGCGCGACCTGGAAAACGCTGTTGCATTTTCTGGAAGTTGGTTTCGTAGATGCCGCCTGGATAGCCAGAGTGACGGTAGTAAATTTTCTCAGTTGCTTTGGTACCGGTCACACGCAGTTTGCCTGCGTTGATGACGACGATGAAGTCGCCGGTATCGACGTGAGGAGTAAATTCTGGTTTGTGTTTGCCGCGCAGTCGGAGTGCCACTTCGCTGGCAACACGTCCGAGGACTTTGTCCGTCGCGTCAACCACGAACCAATCGCGCTGGACTTCATGTCCTTTAGCGGAAAATGTTTTCATGTTGACTTCCTAATAGATTACACGCTCAAATGGTGGTTCCGCCGATGTTGCTGTGCGGACTCTGCCTTATTTACTTTTCCTGAGCGAACGGAAAGCCGACAAGTATAAGCGGCTTTGCCGTGCCGCGTCAAGCCGCAATCGAGGCAGGCTGCGGGCCGGCGGCCGGCACATGGATGGGCATTCCTCTATTACAATACAAAACGCTTACAATTTTCGGAGAGTACGATGGAATGCAAAGTCAGCTGGAATGGCCCGTCGGGCATGAGTTTTCGGGCAGAAACCGGTTCCGGCCACATGGTGACCATGGATGGCGCGCCCGAGGGCGGCGGCCACAACCTGGCGCCACGCCCCATGGAAATGGTCTTGCTGGGCACGGGCGGCTGCACCGCCTATGACGTGGTGCTGATCCTGAAACGGGGCCGCGAAGCCGTCAACGGCTGCGAAGTGACCCTGAAGGCCGAGCGCGCCGATACCGATCCGAAAGTATTTACCAAGATCCACTTCCACTTCACGGTGCGGGGCAAGGCCCTGAAGCCGACGGCCGTGGAACGGGCCGTGGCTTTGTCGCATGACAAATATTGCTCGGCATCGATCATGCTGGCGAAAACTGCCGAGATCACTCACTCGTTCGAAATCATCGAGGAGTAGGTCGGATTAGCGCGTGAGCGCGTAATCCGACGACACCCACGGCGCCAACAATGTTGTCGGCTTACGCGCTGCGCGCTAATCCGACCTACGCCGAGCGATGCCGACGTGTTAGATGTAATACGCTGTCTTCGTCATCACTTTCCCCATGATGCCCATCAGCGCCTTGACGGGCGCCGGGGTGTCGATGGCGCCCAGTCGCTGGGCGGCGGCGCCGTGTTCCACCTCGTCGATGGCCATCTGCTTGACGATGGCGCGCGACTTGGCGTCCTGCGGCGGCAATTCCTGCAGGTGGCTGGCCAGGTGCGCTTCCACCTGGCGTTCCGTTTCCACCACAAAACCCAGGCTGCGGCCGTCGCCCATGCGCGCGGCAATGGTGCCCAGCGCAAACGAACCCGCATACCACAGGGGATTGAGCAGGCTCAGACGCGAGCCCAGCTCCGTCAGGCGCTGCGCCGTCCAGGCCAGATGGTCTTCCTCTTCGCGTCCCGCCTCATCGAACTGGGCGCGGATGGCCGGGCTGTGCGCATAGCGCGCCTGCGAGTTGTACAGGGCTTGCGCGCACACTTCGCCCACATGGTTGACGCGCATCAAACCGGCGCTGTGGCGCTGTTCGGCCGGGCTCAGCTCCGCATCGGGCGCGTGCGCGGCCGGCGTGGGGCGCGAGGCCGAGGCCACGCCCGCGATGACGCGCAAGGCCTTGTCGGCGCCGACAATCAAACGATCCAGGGGTCAAAATGGCGGTTCGCGGTCATCGTGGCTATGCTCATGAGTAGTAAAACATGAATTATAGGACGATCAGGGCCAGCCGTCCCCACGCCGCGCGCAGGGCGAACGGGGCTTTATTGACCTGTGCGCGCTTTTTCCTGCTCGATCCAGTCCACCACGGGGCCGACGGCATCGAGGCCGGACAGGCTTTTTGCCACACCCAGGTTCAGTGAAATCAGGAAAGAAATGCTGTCGACGGGAATGTCCCGGCAGTATTCGGCAAACGCGGCGCGAAAACGCTCCGATTGCAGCACGCGCAAGACTTTTTCGCCGCTCATGAATTGCAGCACGCTGGCGATGCTGTGTCCGCCGCCTATCGAGTGGTAGATAAAACGGTTGTACTTCGCGTCGATCTGCTTGAAATCGAGGGTTTCTTCCGTCATCAGGCCGGCCAGATAGTACAGCCCCAGGCTGACGCGGAAGAAACCGATGGCTTCGGCACTGGTCATGCCGGCGCGGGCCACGGCCAGTACCTTGTCCTGCATCGCCTGATCGATCGTTTGCATTGCGCTCTCCCGCGCCGTCCGCCGGCGCCCACCGGGCCAGCTTGCATGAAGATGCTGTTTTTTTCAATAGACCAAACGATATTTCCACCTTGCAAGTTACATTTTTTGCATGCTACTCTCGTTCTTCACCGTTGAATGGATGAAGCACATGATAGAGGTCAAGCACCTGGCAAAACGTTTCCGCATGCCGCCCCACAAGGGCAAGGGCGTGCACGTCAGCGATCCGCGCGAACACGAGGGCTGGTTCCACGCCGTGCGCGACGTCAGTTTCAGCTGCGCCCCGGGCGAAGTGCTGGGCTTGCTGGGGCCGAATGGCGCCGGCAAGACCACCACCCTGCGCCTGCTGTCGACGGCCTTGCAGGCGGACGCGGGCAGCGCCCTCGTCAATGGCGTCGACGTGCTGCGCCAGCCGCTGGTGGCGCGCCAGAGCATCGGCTTCCTGTCCGGCTCGACGGGCTTGTACGGCCGCCTGACGGCGCGCGAGAACGTCGAATACTTCGGCCGCCTGCACGGCATGCCGGCCGACCAGCTGAAACGCCGCTGCGATGAACTGTTTTCCCTGCTGCAAATGGAAGAATACGGCGGCAAGCGGGCCGATCAGTTGTCGACGGGCATGAAACAGAAGTGCGCGATCGCCCGCACCGTCGTGCACGAGCCGCAAGTGGTCATCCTCGACGAGCCGACGACGGGCCTGGACGTGATGTCGGCCAAGATCCTGCTCGACTTCATCGCCAGCTACAAGGCGCTGCGCGTGCCGCTGATCTTTTCCACGCACCACCTGCACGAGGTGGAAAAGCTGTGCGACCGCGTCTGCATCATCAACCGCGGCACCACCGCCTTCCATGGCACGGTCGACGAACTGCGCCACCTGGGCGGCAGTGCCGATCTGTACGACGCCTTTGTCAGCGTCATCAACCAGGGAGCCTGAGCCATGTGGACCATTTATCTGAAAGAGTTGCTGGAACTCACGCGCGACCGCAAGACGCTGATCTTCACCATCCTCATCCCCATCTTTGCCATGCCGCTGATCTTTGGCGGCTTCGCATATGTCTCGAACAATATGTTCAAGAACGCCAAGACGGCGGAAATGCGCTACGCGCTGTTCGGCAAGGACCATTCGCCGGGCTTGAGCGCGCGTTTTGCGCAGCAGCACAACCTGCGCGAAGTGCCGCTGGCCAGCGAGGGGGAGATCCGCCGCGCCATCGGCGACGACAGCATCAAGTTCGCCGTCGTCATTCCGCCCCGGTTTGAAGAGGCGCTGCGGCAACAGCAGCAAGCCAAGGTCACCTTGCACTACAACAGCGCCAGCACGGTCGATGTGACCCAGCAGCGGGTGCGCGAGATCGTCGATGCCTACAACGCCAGCCTGCGTGAAAGCGCGCTGTCGGACCTGAACCTGAGTCCGGCCCAGCTGGCCTTTGCCCTGCATCCCATCGTGCTCGACAAGCAATCGACGGCCAACGAGCGCGAGCAGATGGGCGCCATCGTCGGCGGCATGCTGCCCTATCTGCTGCTGATGGTGTGCCTGACGGCGGCCATGTATCCGGCCATCGACCTGGGCGCCGGCGAAAAGGAGCGGGGTACCCTGGAAACCCTGCTGCTGGCGCCCGTGCCGCGCAGCGCCATCGTGCTGGCCAAGTTCCTCGTGCTATTTACCGTCGGCATGACCTCGGCCGTGCTGATGGTGGGCAGCATGGGCGCCCTGCTGGCCATCTTCGGCAGCTCGCTCGAAGGCAACATGGCCGTCATGGTGCGCAGCATCGGCTTGCCCGACCTGGCCATGGTGACCCTGATGCTGGTGCCGACGGCCGCCATCTTCGCCTCGCTGCTGCTGTCGATCTCGATCTACGCGAAAAGCTACAAGGAAGCGGCCGGCATGATCACGCCATTGATGCTGTTCGTCATCCTGCCCACGGTGGCGGCCATGCTGCCCGGCGTCGAGCTGAACTGGATATGGGCCATGGTGCCGCTGACCAACGTGTCGCTGGCCATGAAGGAACTGGTGAAAGGCACCATGGATTACCGCATGTTCGGCGTGATCCTGGCGTCGACCACGGTGATCGCGGGCGCCCTGCTGGCCCTGTGCCGCTGGTGGTTTAACCGGGAGTCGGTGCTATTTCGCAACTAAAACTTGCACGGCGCGCCGTCTGCCCCGTCGAACTGCACTCTGGGCACGCGAAAATGCCGTGTATCGCATGCAACTGCCCAGTGCGTCTTAAATTCAATACAATGCCAGCATAGAGTAGCCCTGTCGCATCGGGCAGCAACGCATGAGTTAGGAGTTGTATGGAATTGCAGATTCGCAAATTGTCGAAGACCTACGCGAATGGCGTGGTAGCACTGGACAACGTTTCGCTGACGATACCGCCCGGGATGTTCGGCTTGCTGGGCCCGAATGGCGCCGGCAAGTCGACCCTGATGCGCACCCTGGCCACCCTGCAGGAATGCGATTCGGGCTCCATCTTCTTCGGCGACTATGACGTGCTCGACGACAAGGACGAGATCCGCCGCATGCTGGGCTACCTGCCGCAGGACTTCGGCCTGTACCCGAAAGTGACGGCCTACGAGCTGCTCGACCACTTCGCCATGTTGAAAGGGCTGTCGCAGCGGACGCGCCGGCGCGAGGTCGTCGATGGCTTGTTGCAGCAAACCAATCTGTTCGACGTGCGCCACCAGCGCCTGGGCGGCTTTTCCGGCGGCATGCGCCAGCGCTTCGGCATCGCGCAAGCCCTGCTGGGCGACCCGAAACTGATCATCGTCGACGAGCCGACGGCCGGCCTCGACCCGCAGGAGAGAGTCCGCTTCCACAATCTGCTGTCCGACATCGGCGAAGACAAGACGGTGATCCTGTCGACCCATATCGTGTCTGACGTGGCCGACCTGTGCGCCAACATGGCCATCATCAACAAGGGCCATTTGCTGCTGTGCGGCAAGACCCAGGAACTGATCGATGAAGTCAGCTGCAAGATCTGGGCGCGCTTTGTCGAAAAGAAAGAACTGGCCAGCTTCCAGCAACGCCACGCCGTCATTTCCACGCGCCTGCTGTCGGGCCGCACCCTGATCCACGTCTACAGCGACGACGACCCGGGCGACGGCTTCGAGGAAGCCATCGGCGACCTGGAAGACCTGTATTTCGCCACCATTGCGGGGCGCCACCGCGTCGCCCCGCAGTGCGACTGAGGGGGCGGCCATGTTTGCCATCGCCCGCTTTGAAGCGCGACAGCGGCTCAAGCTGCTGTCCACCTGGGTGTATTTCGCCATGTTTCTGGCGCTGGCCATGCTGTGGATGGCGGCCGCCGGCGGCGTCTTCAAGGAAGCGAGCATCAGTTTCGGCGGCAAGTTCCTGATCAACGCCCCCGTTCGCTGGCGTTCACGTGCAGCCTGCTGGGCTGCTTCGGCGCCGTGGTGGTGGCCGCCATGATGGGCCGCTCGGTGCAGCAGGATTTCGAATACGGCATGCAGCATTTCTTCTTCAGCGCGCCGATCAGAAAATACCAGTACGTCTTTGGCCGCTTCCTCGGCGCCTACCTGGTGCTGGCCGTGGTGTTTTCCAGCATCGTGATCGGCGCCTGGCTGGGCGCCTGGCTGCCCGGCATCGATCCGGAACGGCTGGGACCGCAGCGGGCGCTGGCCTACCTGATGCCCTACGTCTTTACGCTGCTGCCGAACCTGTTCATCTTCGGCGCCATCTTCTTCGTCATCGCCGCGCTGACGCGGCGCATGCTGCCTGTGTACATCAGCTCGGTGGTCATGCTGATCGGCTACCTGGTGGCGCCGTCGCTGGCGCGCGACCTCGACTACAAGACCCTGGCCGCCCTGATCGACCCCTTCGGCACGACGGCGCTGATACGCCTGACGGAATACTGGCCGAACGCGGAACGCAACACGCGCCTGGTGACGCTGGAGGGCGTGTACCTGCTGAATCGCGCCATCTGGTCCGGCTTCGCCCTGGTGGCCTTGCTGCTCGGCTACTGGCGCTTCCAGTTCCACGCCACGACGGACGCGGGCGCCACCCGGCGCCGCAGCGAGGGCGAGGCGCCGCAGCGCCTGTCGAACGCCTCGCTGTCCACGCAGGAAACGCCCGACTTCGCGCAGCGCAACCTGGCCGCCCTGCTCCTCAAGATGAGCTGGCTGAACCTGCGCGAAACCATCAAGAACATCTATTTTGTCGTCATCGTGCTAGCCGGCGTGCTGACCATGTATGCGGGCGCGCTGGACATGGGCTCCATCTACGGCACGAATACCTATCCCGTGACGGAAAAGGTGCTGGAGATGGTCAGCGCCTCGTTCGCCCTGTTCATGCTGATCATTACCACCTTCTATGCGGGCGAGCTGGTGTGGCGCGAACGGGAAGCGGGCACGTACCTGATGCTCGACGCCCTGCCCGTGCCGAACTGGCTGCCCCTGCTGTCGAAACTGTTCGCGCTGGTCGGCCTGCAAGCCTTGCTGAGCCTGGTCATCATGCTGTGCGGCATGTCGATCCAGGTCTTCAAGGGCTATTACCGCCTCGACCCCGGCCTGTACGTGGAATCGCTGTTCCTGTCACACCTGCCCTACTATGCGCTGGTCGCCGTGCTGGCCATCTTCGTGCAGGTATTGATCAATCACAAATACCTGGCGTATTTCGCCATGATTCTGTACCACATCGCCAGCATCAGCTTTTCCTCGCTGGGCCTGGGCGACCCGCTGCTGCTGTACGGCAGCACGCCGGATGTCGTGTATTCGGCCATGAACGGCGCCGGCCACTTTGTGTTGCGCGAGCGCTGGTACTTGCTGTACTGGAGCGGCGCGGCCGTCATGCTGACGGTGCTGTCACTGCTGTTCTGGCCCCGCGGCGCGCAGGACAGCTGGCGCATCCGCCTGCGCCTGGCGCGCCATGGCCTCACGCATGGCGTGCTGGCCAGCTTTGCCGGCGGCGCCCTGATCTTCGTCGGCGCCGGCGGCGTGCTGTTTTACGTGTTCCACGTGGCCAACGATTACCAGTCCGAATTTTCCCGCGACGGGGATCGCGCCAGCATCGAGCGCCAGTACCGCAAGTTTGCCGCCACGCCGCAGCCGAGAATCACCGACGTGAAACTCGACGTGGCCATTTACCCGGCGCAGCGCACCCTGGCCGTCACGGGCCGCTATGTGCTGCAAAACAAGACCAGCTTGCCGATCAGCCATATTTTTGTGCAACAAGACCCGACCGCCACCATGCGCCTGCGTTTTGATACGCGCGTGCATCCCGGCCTTGATGACGGCAAGCTGGGCTTCTACAGCTACCGCCTGGCCGCGCCGCTGGCGCCGGGCGCCACCCTGGGCCTCGACTTCGACATCCGCTACGCGCCGCGCGGCATCTTCGGCCTGGGCCAGGACACGCCCGTGGTGGCCAACGGCACTTTCTTCACGAATGCCGTGCTGCCGCACATCGGTTACCAGCCGCAACAGGAATTGACGGACCCGCGCGACCGCAAGAAACACGGCTTGCCCGCGCGCGAACGGGCCTTGCCGCGCGACGACCCGAAGGGATTGGCCGACAACTACATCAGCAACGACGCCGACCGCATCAACTTCGATGCCACCGTCAGCACCGTCGACGGCCAGACGGCCATCGCACCGGGCATGCTGGACAACGACTGGATCGCCAAGGGCCGCCATTACTTCCATTACACGATGGACCAGCCGATCCTGAATTTCTATGCGTTCCAGTCGGCCCGCTACGCCGTCAAGCACGAGCGCTGGCAAGACGTGGCCATCGACGTGTATTACCATCCTGGCCATGAATACAACCTCGAGCGTTTCGTGCGCGGCAGCAAGGAAGCGCTCGAGTACTACACGAAGAACTTCGGCCCCTACCAGCACAAGATCCTGCGCATCGTCGAATTCCCCCGCTACGCCACGTTTGCGCAATCGTTCCCGAACACGATACCGTACTCGGAAGGCCTGGGCTTCATCGCCAAGGTGGACGACAAGAACCCGAAGGACATCGACTATCCGTTCTACATCACGGCGCATGAAGTGGCGCACCAGTGGTGGGCGCATCAATTGGTGGGCGGCAATACACGGGGCACCACCGTGCTCAGCGAAACCCTGGCCGAATATTCGGCCCTGATGGTGATGAAGAAAACCGCGGGGCCGGCCAAGATGCGCCGCTTCCTGCGCTATGACCTGAATCAATACCTGATGGGGCGCAGCGAGGAACGCAAGAAGGAACTGCCGCTGGCCGAGAATGAAAACCAGGCCTACATCCATTACCACAAGGGCAGCCTGGCCATGTACTTGCTGCAAGACATCATCGGCGAGGACAAGGTCAACGGCGTGCTGCGCGAGCTGCTCAAGACCTACGGCCAGAAAGGCCCGCCGTATGCGAGCGTGACGGCCCTGATTGCTGGCTTGCGCCAGGTCACGCCGCCCGAGCAGGCTTACCTGATCGACGACCTGTTCGAGAAAATCGTGCTGTTCGACAACCGTGCCCTGTCAGCCACGGCCACGAAACGCAGCGATGGCAAGTATGCCGTCACCATCAAGGTGCAGGCGGGCAAATTGACGGCCGGCGAACAGGGCGAGGAACACGACGCACCGCTGCACGACTGGATCGAGATCGGCGTCGACGACGCGAATGGCCATCCGCTGCTGCGCGAACGGCTGCGCATGACGGCGCGACAAGCGAGCTACACCGTCATCGTCGGCAGCCGTCCCGGCAAGGCGGGCATCGATCCGGACAACAAGCTGATCGACCGCAAGCCCGATGACAATATGGTCACCGTCGAACTCGACGAACCATGACGAAAAATGGCCGCCCGTTTCAATGATGGGCGGCCATTTTTTTGCGTGTCACACGGGCATCAGTCTTTGGCGCAGCGCGTCACCAGGCTCAGGCTGATACCCATTTCCGTCAGGTGCTGCATGTCGGCCAGCGACAGGTCGAGCGGCGCATCGACCGTGTCGTCGCCATTCAGCTCCAGTTGCAGCTCGGCCACGATGCGCGGCATGGTGAACGTCACGCCGCGCGAGCGGCATTCGGCCAGGTAGCTGCGTATGCGCGAGGGCAACACTTGCGACTTGGGCGCCTGCGCGATCAGCACTTCGAAGCCGGAATCGAGATGCACGCGATTCGCCCCCTTCGCCTCGCCCTTGCGCCATTGCCGTTCCGGCTCGGTGGGCAAGACTTCGAGGATGGATTTGAGCGTGGGGTCGTCCCCATGCACCGACAGCTTCGCCATATTCATATTACAAGACTTTCTAGTCAGGACGCCGCCAGGAAGGCGGCGCGATCATCAGACCGACAAGTCTACGCATGGATATCAAATATGTCCATACGGCAATATTTGATATCAACCTCTAATTTGTGCCATATCAATAACAGGCGGAACAAGCAAGTTCCGCCTGCAACACGTAATTACAGCGCCACGCCACGCGCCTGCAGGGCAGCCCGCACGCCGGCGCCATAGGCCGGGTCGGCCCGGTCGAAGTGGCCGAGCTGACGCTGCAAGGTTTCCGCGCGCACCTGGCTCAGGGGACCGGCCAGGTTGTCGAACAGATTTTGCCTGGCCTGGGCCGACATCAGACGGAACAGATTGCCGGCCTGCGTGTAATCGTCTTCCACGCCGCGCCCGTCGTAACGCGCCGCGCCGCCAGCCAGCGCCAGCGCCGGCTCGCCATGGCCCAGCCCCTGCGGCGCACTGCCCGCCGCCGCCACGTTCGCATAGTTCTGCGCCGAACTGCCATTGTGGATGGCCATGCCGCCGTCGCGCTGCTGATTATGGAAGGGGCAGCGGGCCGCATTCACGGGCAGATGCTGGTGGTTCGTGCCGACGCGGTACAGCTGGGCGTCGTGGTAGGCGAACAAGCGGCCTTGCAGCATCTTGTCCGGCGAGTATCCCATGCCGGGCACGGCGTTGGCCGGCGAAAAGGCTGCCTGCTCGACTTCCGCGTGGTAATTGTCCGGGTTGCGGTTCAGCTCGAAAATACCGACGGGCAGCAGCGGGAAGTCCCCATGCGGCCACACCTTCGTCAGGTCGAACGGGTTCCAGCCCGTGCGCTGCTCCCAGGCATCGAGCTGCTCCTGCGTCGCCACCTGCAGCTTGACTTCCCACTGGGGGAAATCGCCGCGCTCGATGGCGCCGAACAGATCGCGCTGGGCGTAGTCGGGATCGGCCCCGGCCAGCCGGCCCGCTTCCGCCGCAGGCAAATTCTTGATGCCCTGGCGCGTCTTGAAGTGCCACTTCACGTACACGCGCTGGCCGTCCGCATTGATCAGGCTATACGTGTGGCTGCCGAAGCCATCCATGTGGCGGTAGCCGTCCGGCGTGCCGCGGTCCGAGAACAGCATGGTGACCTGGTGCAGGCTTTCCGGCGCATGGCTCCAGAAGTCGAACATCATCTCGGCCGATTTCAGGTTGCTTTGCGGATCGCGCTTTTGCGTGTGGACAAAGTCGGGAAACTTGATCGGGTCCTTGATGAAGAACATGGGCGTGTTGTTGCCGACCAGGTCCCAGTTGCCCTCTTCCGTATAGAAACGTACGGCGAAGCCGCGCGGGTCGCGTTCCGTATCCGCACTGCCGCGTTCGCCGCCCACGGTAGAGAAACGGGCGAAGGTGGCCGTCTGCTTGCCCACTTCACTGAACAGCCTGGCCTTGGTATAGCGCGAAATGTCGTGCGTAACGGTAAAGGTGCCGTAGGCGCCCGAGCCTTTGGCGTGCACGACGCGCTCGGGGATGCGCTCGCGGTTGAAATGCTGGAGTTTTTCGATCAGGTGAAAGTCTTGCAGCAGCAGGGGGCCACGGGGGCCGGCGCTGATGGAGTTCTGGTTGTCGGCGACGGGGATGCCCGAGGCGGTACTGAATGGCGGTTGTTGGCTCATGACTGCTTTTCCTTCGTTGTTGACTGATGAAACCTAGTGTAACGAGGTCAACAACAAAGGAAAAGCTAATAGATTTTATCGAACTGATAGCTATTTACAATGCACAGCCGTGAGCATCGCACACGCCACCGAGTTCCGCCTGCAACTTCGCCGGCTGGCCCAGGAAGCCGCCGATATCGATCACGGACAGCTTGCCGCTGCCATCGTCGAGCACGAACGTGGGAAAGCCCTGTCCTCCCACCTGTGCCAGCAAGGCGCGGCTGGTGTCGATGTGCCGCTGCGTGGCGGCGCCCGCCTGCTGCGCATACGCGGCCTGGAATGCCGCCCCATCCATGCCCAGCTCTTGCGCCAAGGTCACCAGCACGGGCACGTCGGCGATGCGCAAGCCGTCCACGTAATGGGCGTGCTGCACGCGCTGCAGCATGTCCAGGCCCTTGCCGGCCAAGACTTCCGCCGCCAGGATGGCCGTGATCGGCGGCTCGGAATCCATCATGGCCGTCGTGTCGTTCAGCAAGCCGTCGATATAGGCGTCGCCGAAGGGCTGGCCCGACAATTGCTCGATGCGCCGGTCATGCGGCAGCACATAGCCGCGCCAGGCGGGCGTGATCTGGCGGCGATTGCTGCCCGTCATCATGCCGCCGCCGTGGAACGCCACCGTCAGTCCGGGCACGGCGCGCGCCGCCTCGACCAGCGGCGCGGCGCCGTAGCACCAGCCGCACAGGGGGTCGAAAATGTAGTGCAGTGTGGGCATGCCGGCCTTGCCGCTTACCATTGCATTTCACCCTTTGCCACCTTGGCGCTCGTCTCCAAAGCGCCATCCAGGCCCAGCTGCGGATAGCGCGTTTTCATCGCTTCGATCAGGGCGGCCGAGTTGGCGGCCTTGGCCGTTTCCCCTTCAAACGTCACCAGGTAGTCGCGCGTAAAGCCGATGCTGTCCGGCGTCAGGGGCGAACCCACCTTGAAGTGGCCGGGCACGACGGTAACGGGTTTCAGCGCGGCGATGCCGTCCAGGGTCTTGAGCCAGTCCTGGCGCGATTCCAGGCTTTGCGTATCGGCCGTCCACACGTGCAAGTTACCAAACAGTACGACGCCGCCGACGACGGCCTTGATCGATGGAATCCACACATAGGTGCGCGCTGGCGTCGGGCCGGCAATGTCCAGCGACTGGCCTTCCAGACTGATGCGCTTGCCTTTCAAGGCTTCGGGAATGACGATGGCGTGCGGCGCATTGTCCTTCAGGATCGGGCCCCAGTAAGCGACCTTGGCGTCGGCCTTGCGGCGGATCTCGGCCACGGTTTCCGGCGTGGCGACGATCTTTGCCTGCGGGAACGCCGCCTTGATCACGTCCAGGCCAAAGTAAAAATCGGGATCGCTATGGCTGATATAGACCGTCGTCAGTTTCTTGCCGCTGGCGCGGATCTTCTCCACCAGCTTTTGCGCCTCGGCGCGCGAAAACTGCGCATCGATCAGCACGGCGTCATGCTTGCCCGCGACCAGCACGGAAGCGACGGGGAAAATCGCCGCCTCGCCCGGATTGAATACTTCCAGGCTCAAGGGAGCGCTGGCGGCGGCCGAGGCGGCGCCGGCGGCAAACAGGGTGGAAACGAGAACGCTGCGGATGGATTGGGAGAACATGAAGTGCCTTCACAAGATGATTGGGATGACGGCATCTTACGTTGCTTGATTCGGTAGAAAAACCCGATAAACCGCAATAGTTTGTTGCATTTTTCGATGCAATCTCCGCCCATCGAAGACCTAATGTTTCACAGCGTCATCATGACGTCACATTGAATTGTTATCTTGCCAGCTCTTTCAAACCTAGCCGGATGAACCACATGACACGCAGAAAAATTTCCGTCGCTGGCTGCAGCGTCGCCATCACCCTGATGCTGGCCGCCTGCGGCAGCGACGCCAAAAAAGAAGAGGTAGTGGCTGAAGCGCCGCCGAAAAACGTCATCTTCTTCCTCGGCGATGGCATGGGCCTGACCACCATGACGGCCGCGCGCATCTATGCGGTGGGCGAAGACGGTGCGCTGACCATGGACACCCTGCCGGAAACGGCCTTCGTCAAGACGTTCTCGAACGACGCGCAAGTAACCGACAGCGCGCCGTCGATGGCCGCCTACATGACCGGCGTCAAGATGAACAATGAAGTCATCTCGATGTCGGCCAACACGGTCGCCATCGATCCGGGCACGGATGCGAACGGCAACAAGCTGGTCAACAAATGCGGCACCGGCAACGGCACGCCCGCCACCACCCTGCTGGAACTGGCCAAGGCCAAGGGCTTTGCCGCCGGCGTCGTCAGCACGGCGCGCGTGACGCACGCCACGCCGGCCGCGACCTACGCGCACATCTGCCACCGCGACCTGGAAAACGATATCGCCGCGGCCCTGGTGCCAGGCGGCACGGGCTACAACAGCGCCCTGGGCAGCACCGGCCTGGAAGTGGTCCTCGGTGGCGGCGCGCAATTCTTCAAGCCGTTCAAGGATGGCGGCAAGCGTTCCGACGGGCGCGACCTGGTGGCCGAACTGAAAGCGAAGAGCTACACGGTCGCCAACACGGGTGCCGACTTCAAGGCCGTCGATGCGGCCAAGACGGAGCGCCTGTTCGGCGTGTTCACCTCCAGCCACATGAGCTACGACCTGGACCGCGATGCAGCCAAGGAACCGAGCCTGGCGGAAATGACCACCAAGGCCATGGACGTGCTGGCCAAGAACAAGAAGGGTTACTTCCTGATGGTCGAAGGCGGACGCATCGACCATGCGCTGCACGAAACGACGGCCAAGAAGGCGCTGCAAGACACGGTCGCCTTCGACAACGCCATCAAGGCCGCCATCGAAAAAGCCAAGCTCACCGATCCGACCCTGGCCAATACCCTGATCGTCGTCACGGCCGACCATGACCACACCCTGGTGCTGAACGGCTACGCCAAGCGCACGGGCAAGACGGCTGCCGGCAACCCTGGCGTGCTGGGCGTGGTGAAGAACTACGTCACCGGCGCGGTCGAGAAGGACCTGGACGGCGCACCGTATTCGATCATCGGCTTCGGCAATGGCGAGAACCGCACGCAAGCGAGCCGCGCCGCCATGGCCAGCCTCGATGAAACCGTCACCAGCGCCAATAATTACCACCAGGAAGCGGTGATCCGCACCACGGCCGGCAATGAAACCCACGGCGGCACCGACGTCTTCCTGGGCGCCATCGGCAAGGGTTCGGAAACCTTCCTGGGCACCATCGACAACACCAAAGTATTCGGCCTGGTCAAGACCGCCGGCGGTCTGTAATCCCCAAGAGACAAGAATTGGACAAGCACATGAAACTCGCATCGACACCCGCCGCACTGAAATCGGCCCTGAAACTCTCCTTGCTGACCACGCTCGTGGCCGCCAGCGTCGCCAGCGCCTACGCCGCCGACGCGAAGAACGTCATCTTCTTCCTCGGCGACGGCATGGGCCCGTCCGTCGTGACGGCCGCGCGCATCTACCAGTACAAGGAAGACGGCAGCCTGACCATGGACACGCTGGAACGCACGGCGCGCATCAAGACGTTCTCGAACGATGCGCAAACGACGGACAGCGCGCCATCGATGGCCGCCTACATGACCGGCGTCAAGATGAACAATGAAGTCATCTCGATGGCGCAGGATACGATCGCCAAAGAACCCGGCCGCGACGCCAACGGCAACCTGGGCGTGGACAACTGCCCGGCCGGCGGCAAGGGCGTGCCGACCATCCTGGAACTGGCGAAAGCCAAGGGCAAGGCTGTGGGCGCCATCACCACCACGGAACTGACGCACGCCACGCCGGCGACGACGTTCTCGCACATCTGCAACCGCAATGCGCAATACGCGATCGCCGCGCAAGCGACACCCGGCGGCGCCGGCTACAACGCAGCCCTGGGCGACGGCGTCGACGTGCTGATGGGTGGCGGCCGCAACCATTTCACGCCTTGGTCGGCCAGCAACAAATACGGCCGCGCCGATGGCCGCAACCTGCTGACGGAATTTGCCGCCAAGGGCTACACCGTGGCCTCCAACAAGACGGAAATGGCGGCAGCGCCGAGCGGCAAGAAATTCATCGGCCTGTACAGCACCCGCAGCCACCTCGAATATGAACTGGACCGCACGGCCACGCCGCCGCTGGGCGAAGGCGCGACCCAGCCTAGCCTGTCGGAAATGACGCTCAAAGCCATCGACTTGCTGTCGAAAAACACGAACGGCTACTTCCTGATGGTCGAAGGCGGCCGCATCGACCACGCCTTGCACGGCATCAACGCCAAGCGCGCGCTGACGGACACCATCGCCTTCGACGACGCCATCAAGGCGGCCATCGCCAAGATCAAGGAAACCGATCCGACCCTGGCCAATACCCTGATCGTCGTCACGGCCGACCATGACCACACCCTGGCCTTCAACGGCTACGGCAAGCGCGGCAACCCTATCCTCGACATCAACCGCGGCTACAAGGATAACCAGCCGAGCAAGGATGCCGATGGCAATACCTACACCACCCTGGTCTTCGGCAACGGCCCGAACCGCCCTGCGCTGCGCAGCAACGTCGACAGCGCCACGGCCCTGAAAGACAACTACCTGCAAGAAACAGGCGTGCGCCTGGCCAGCGAAACCCACGGCGGCGGCGACGTCAAGCTGCTCGCCACGGGCGCCGGCGCGAAAACCTTCAAGGGCACCCTGGACAACACCAAGGTGTTTGACCTGCTGAAGGCGGCCTTCGGCTTCTGATCCACGTCAACACGGTAACCCCACCGGGGCGGATGGCGTATGCCCTCCGCCCCTCTGCACGTAAAGGCAACACCATGAAATCGTCCCTGATCGCCATCCTCCTGGCCGCCGGCTTTGCCGCCAGCGCCCAAGCCGCTCCTCCTTCGGCTCCTGCCGACCTGGACCTGGGCATCACCTATTACAGCCGCGTCCTGACGCCGGAAGGCGTGACGCGCGAGAGCCGCTACGCAGAAAAGATGCTGCGCCGCCCCGGCCACGTGTGGGTCGAGCGCGTGCTGGCGCCGTCAACGGACGCGCATGCGGGCCACAAGCATGGCGAAAACAAGAAAGTGGCATTGAAAACGTCGACCGCGGCCACGCAGCATGAACACAAGCACTTCAATCCCGTGCTGATCCCCCGTCACGTGATGCTGGAAAAAAATACCGTGCGCGTGGAATACGTCGACGCGCATGACAAGATCGTCGTCTCGATTCCCAAGGCCGAGTACGAAAACGTCAATTTCGACGGTTCCTGGGAAAACAGTTTTTATCTGCTGGACCCGAAACTGGTGGCCGCCATGCCCCTGTCGAAACAGGCATCGGGCGTGACGGGCGCGCGCTGGCGCGAAGTGGAAAAGAATGGCGTGTTCCAGCGCATCCTGTGGGATGAGCAAAAGCAGATTCCCCTGATCATCGAAAGCGGCGACCGCGCCAACACGTTCTATCGCCGCGTTGACGTCAAGCTGCAGCCGACCGTCAGCAAGGCGCAGCCGTGGGCGAATTTGCAGAACTACGCGCAGCGCGAATACTCGGACTATCTCGACTAAGCTTGACCACCCCATGCCGGCTCGCTAGTATCGAAAACGTACAGCAACGGGAGCGCGGCATGGATGAACAATTCGAGAATGGTTTGCGCATGCGCAAACAAGTAATGGGCGACGCCTTTGTCGAACGCGCCTTTGCCCAGGTGGACGCCTTCACGGCGCCCTTGCAGGACTTCGTCACGCGCAATGCCTGGGGCACGACCTGGTGCCGCAACGGTCTGGATTTAAAAACGCGCAGCCTGGCGACGATCGCCATGCTGACGGCCCTGGGCCGCGTCCAGGAACTGCGCGGCCACGTGCGCGGCGCCGTCAACAATGGCGCCTCCATGCAGGAAATCCAGGAAGTGCTGCTGCACGCCGCAGTGTATTGCGGCATGCCGCTGGCCATCGACGCCTTCCGCTCGGCGCATGAAGTACTCAAGGAAATGGGCTTGGTGGCGCCGGCCGCGCCGCCAGCCTGAGCATTGCCCCATCAAATCGGGACGTAAAAAAGCCAGGGAAATCCCTGGCTTTTGTCTGGCTGGCGCGCAATTACTCCGCCGCTGCCGCCTTCTTCGCCGGCGCCTTCTTGGCGGCCGGCTTTTTCACGGCCGTGGCCTTCTTGACCGGCGCCTTCTTGACGGCTGCCGCTTTCTTGACGGCCGTTTTCTTCGCTGGCGCCGCGCCTTCTTCGCCTTCGACTTCGGCAGCTGCCGCTTTGGTCTTCGCGCCCGGCTTGGCCTTGCGCTCTTCAAACTCGAAGCTCACCTTGCCATCCTTGCCCCGTACGAGGAAAGCCTTGAACGGACGGCGCGTGCGCTGCGAAACAAAGCCCGGCAGCAAGTCCGTCTTGCCATCGTTGAGCAGCTTTGCCATTTGTTCCGGCAAGATTTCCTGCTGCAAGATGATGCGGCCGCTGCGGAAGTCGCACGTCTTCGGCTTGGCTACGCTGTGTTCGCACACATAGGCCAGGCCCATTTCGTACACGCCGGCATTGCACTTGGGGCACGGTCCCACGGGCGTCTGGCCCGTGAAATCGACGCCTTCGCCATCTTCGCTCTCGTCGTTCTGGCCGAAATCGAATTCCAGCTTGAAGTTCTTGATCTCTTCATCGCGCACGATGCGCAGGATGGCGGCGAACGGACGGCCCATCTTCGAGCGGAAGCCTTGCAGCGGGCCGATGGTGCGGTCCTTCAGCAATTGCTCCACTTCGGCGATTTCGAACTGGCGCGAACCCGGTGTCTTGCTCATCGAGAATTCGCACTTGGTGCAGGCGAAACGACGGTAGTTTTCCTTCACCACGCCGCCGCAATTCGGGCATGGCGTTTCCAGCGTCGCGTAGTCGCCGGGAATCGTGTCGTTGTCGTATTCCTTGGCGCGCTTGACGATGATTTGCGTCATTTGCGCGATTTCGCGCATGAATTCTTCACGCGAAATCTTGCCTTTTTCCATCTGCGACAGCTTGTATTCCCACTCGCCCGTCAGCTCAGGCGCCGTCAATTCATTGACGCCCAGGCCTTTGAGCAAAGTCATCAGCTGCGACGCCTTGGCCGTCGGAATCAGTTCGCGGCCTTCGCGGATCAGGTAGCGTTCCGTCAGCAAGCCCTCGATGGTGGCCGCGCGCGTGGCCGGGGTTCCAAGACCCTTGCCGGCCATCGCATCGCGCAGCTCGTCGTCGTCGATCAGCTTGCCGGCGCCTTCCATGGCCGACAGCAAGGTCGCTTCCGTGAAACGCGCTGGCGGTTTCGTCACCAGGCCGTTGGCGCTGACGCTTTCCGTCTGCACCTTCTCGCCCTTGGCGACGGGCACCAGGTTGCCGTTGCCATTGCTTTCCTTGTCGGCGTCCGTCGACGCTTCCTTGCCGTAGATGGCCAGCCAGCCCGGATTGGTCATGACCTTGCCTTCAGTCTTGAACTGATGGCCGGACACTTCCGTGTAGCGCGTGGTGACCTGGAATTCGGCAGGCGGGAAGAACACGGCCATGAAGCGGCGCGTGACGAGGTCGTACAGCTTCTGTTCCGGCTCGGACAAATTCTTTGGCGCGATCGTCGTCGGGATGATCGCGAAGTGATCCGAGATCTTCGTGTTGTCGAAGATGCGCTTGTTCGGCTTGACCCAGCCCTTGTCGATGATCTGCTTGGCGAACTGGTGGTAGTTGCTGTTTTCCTTGACCGTTTCCAGCGCCTGCAGCACGGTCGGCATGTAGTCTTCCGGCAAGTGGCGCGAATCGGTACGCGGATACGTCAATACCTTGTGCTTTTCATACAGCGCCTGGGCCAGGCCCAGGGTGTTCTTGGCGGAGAAACCGAAACGCGAGTTCGCTTCGCGCTGCAGGCTGGTCAGGTCGAACAGGCCCGGCGCCATCGAGGTGGTCGGTTTCGACTCTTCCGTGACGATGCCTTGGCGGCCGCGGCAGGCGGTGGCGATCGAGTCGGCAGCCGTCTTGCTCCACAGGCGCTCGGCGCGCTTCTCGGGATCGTTCTCGTCCTTCTTGAACTTCGTGTCGAGCCAGCGGCCTTCATAGATGCCGGCTGCGCAGACGAATTCGGCGCGCACTTCCCAGAAGTCGCGCGGCACGAATTTCTTGATCTTGTCTTCGCGTTCGACGACGATGGACAGGGTCGGCGTCTGCACGCGGCCCACGGTGGTCAGGTAGAAGCCGCCTTCTTTCGAATTAAACGCCGTCATGGCACGCGTGCCATTGATGCCGATCAACCAATCGGCTTCCGAACGGCAGCGGGCCGCGTCCGCCAGCGGCAGCATTTCTTCGTCGCTGCGCAGGTGCGAGAAACCGTCGCGGATGGCGCCCGGCGTCATCGACTGCAGCCACAGGCGCTTGACCGGTTGCTTGGCCTTGGCGTTTTGCGCGATCAGGCGGAAAATCAGCTCGCCTTCGCGCCCCGCATCGCATGCATTGATGAGGGTGCTTACGTCTTTGCGTTTGATCAGCTTGTTTAATACTTTGAGGCGCGCTTCCGTCTTGGCGATCGGGTTCAGCGCGAAATACGGTGGAATCATCGGCAAGTGCGCGAAACTCCATTTGCCGCGCTTCACGTCGAATTCTTCCGGCACGGCGATCTCCAGCAAGTGGCCGACCGCCGACGACAGGACGTATTCATCCGATTCAAAGTACTCATCGTGCTTGGTGAAGCCGCCAAGCGTCTTCGCGATATCGTTCGCGACAGAAGGCTTCTCGGCGATGATGAGGGTTTTTGTCATATTTTTTGGTCTCGAAAAATGCTCTAGGATAGTTTCAGCATGCGCATCATACAGTGCATTGCCAGGCGCCGACGCTTTTGTCTGCGCAAGGCCTTGTGACTTGTGGTCTTGTCAAGCGGCCAATGATAAGCGCCTATTGAAGAATTCGGCAAGTTATCTGCAAGCAAGAATGCGCCAGCGCAAACACAATGGGCCGGCGTGCGCGCCGGTGCAGTGCATCTTAAAGGGGATGGCGCGGCAGCGGCGCCAGGTGCGGCCAGGGGCGTTTATCGACTAGTGCAGCAAGCGCGGCGGGAGATCTTCGTCGTCGACAAACAAGTCGTCGAACATCAAGGCGTCCGGTTCCTTGCCCTGGCTCCATAACAGCATCAGCACGATGACTTTCAGCTTGCCCAGCGAGACGGGCGCCTCGTCGAGCGCCAGCGCCCGTTCGATGACGATTTCGCGCTGCAGCGGCGAGAGCACCTTGGCGCTTTCCAGGAACTGGATGAAACCGATGGCGGCCGTGCCCAGCACGTCGCTTTCCTGCTGCACATAGAAACGCGTGCCCGTGGAGCTGGCCGTCAGGGTTTGCTCGGCGCCTGCCATGGCGTTCAAGTCCGTCAGCCACACGAGCGCTTCGGAAATCTCCACGTCGTCGAAACCGACGGCCGACAGTTTGCGCGCCAGGACGGCCGGCTCGGGGCAGGCATCGGGGCGATAGTAAGTCTCGTAGAGGTACACCAGGATATCGAACATGGCTCTACTCTAGCAGCTAAGCTCGCTAAGACACAAGGGTGCGCGCAGACAAAGCGCCCCCGTGCGGCAAGGCCGCCACACAAGTGACAAGCTGTCATTTGCAGCGTTGAAACAGTCCTCCCGGCAAGCGTTCGACCCGGCCCGCCAGCTCCAGCGCCAGCAATTGCCCCATCAGTTCACCCATGGCCAGGCCGCTGCGCGCGGCCAGGGTATCGGCATCGTGCGGGTCGTGGCCCAGCGTGGCCAGCAGCGGCGGTTCGTCTTCCACCGCGGCCTGCACGCTGGGGACGCCGCCCAGCCATTGCAGCTCCTGCAGCACGTCATCGGCCGATTCGACCAGCTTGGCGCCCTGCTTGATGAGTGCATGGCATCCCTTGGCCAAAGTCGCATGGATGGAACCGGGCAAGGCATACACGTCGCGTCCCTGTTCGCCGGCCAGGCGTGCCGTGATCAGGGAACCCGACTGGGCCGCCGCCTCGATCACCAGCACGCCGCGCGCCAGGCCGCTGATCAGGCGGTTACGGCGCGGAAAGTTCCCCGGCATGGCGGGCAAGCCCAGCGCGTATTCACTGACGATGCAGCCTTGTTCGGCAATTCTTTGCGCCAGATCAAGGTTGCGTCGTGGATACACCAAATCGGCGCCCGTGCCGATCACGGCGACGGTGCCGCCCGCGCCGCGCAAGCCGCCCTCGTGCGCGTGCGTGTCGATACCGAGCGCCAGCCCGGATATGATGGTCAGGCCCGCCATGCTCAGCGCGTGGGCAAAGGCGGCCGCATTCTGCATGCCTTGCGCGCTGGCATTGCGGCTGCCGATGATGGCCACGCCGGGACGCGACAGCAGTTCCGCCCGCCCCCGCACATATAACAACAGCGGCGGATCGGCGATTTCCAGCAGCAGGGGCGGATAGGCGGCATCGGCCAGGGTCAGCACGGCATTGCCAGGCAGTTGCAGCCACTGCAGGGTAAGCGCCAGCTGGCTGTTGGCCACCGGCTTGGGCGGCTGCACGATGGCGCGCGCCACGCCGGCCGGCACTACCTCGCGCAGGATGTCGAACGGCGCGGCAAAGATTTGCGGCGGCAAGCCGAAGCGGGCCAGCAAGGCGCGCGCCGCCACCGGGCCCACGCCGGGCAGATGCTGCAGGCGCAGCCAGCCCGCCAGTTCCATGGCCGGGTCCGCCGTCGTTGCGATTGCATGCATGACAACCTCGTTGTGTACTGTGCCATCCCATGCTAGCGCCATGGCGCGCACGCGATACCGACGCGCGCAAGGATGCGTGCAATGGCGCCGCAAAACGGCCCGCCGTCCACAGGGCCATGGGCGTCTGTGATAAAATTTCCCTTTGCAGCAAACGAATAGCGCACTGGCAAACGCATCTGCCGCGCCGTTGCGCCACACGCGCCCAACCGTAGCGTACTCAAAAATAAAATAGCCCTGCCATCGTCCGCATGGCCCAGGCATGAATAATCCGGCGCACCGGCGCCCACCTTAACCAGTCGAATCCGTATGTCCATATTAAATATCCTGCGTTACCCCGATCCTCGTCTGCACACGATCGCCAAGCCCGTCACCGAGTTCGACGCGCGCCTGCAAACCCTGATCGATGACATGGCCGAAACCATGTACGACGCGCCTGGCGTCGGTCTGGCCGCATCGCAAGTGGACGCGCATATCCAGATGATGGTGATCGACATCACCGAAGAGAAAAACCAGCTGCAAGTGTTCATCAACCCGGAAATCACCTGGGCCAGCGAAGAAAAGCAGGTCTACGACGAAGGCTGTCTGTCCGTGCCCGGCGTCTACGATGGCGTCGAGCGCCCGGCCCGCATCAAGGTGCGCGCCCTGGACCGCCACGGCAAGCAGTTCGAGCTGGAAGCCGATGGCTTGCTGGCCGTCTGCATCCAGCATGAGATGGATCACTTGCTGGGCAAGGTATTCGTCGAATACCTGTCGCCGCTCAAACGCAACCGCATCAAGACCAAGATGATCAAGGAAATCCGTGGCCTCGAGCGCGAAGCGAGCCTGCGCGCACAAAATCGCCGTTTCTAAGCCGCTTTTGCAGTACTGCTGATAGACTGACCGTAACACCACGCCAGCCTGGCGCCTCCGGCCCGGGCCTGCGCACCTCACGTCAAGGAACGCTATGAAAGTGATCTTCGCAGGCACGCCTGAATTCGCCGCCACGGCCCTGAAAGACTTGCACGAAGCGGGATTCGAGATTCCGCTGGTGCTGACCCAGCCCGACCGCCCTGCCGGACGCGGCATGCAGCTGCACGCCTCGGCCGTCAAGCAGTACGCGCAGCAGCATGGCATCGACGTGCTGCAGCCGCTGTCCTTGCGCATGGACAGCAAGGACCCGCAGCGCGCCGC
Source organism: Janthinobacterium sp. C22 (assembly GCF_057919405.1). Taxonomy (NCBI): domain Bacteria; kingdom Pseudomonadati; phylum Pseudomonadota; class Betaproteobacteria; order Burkholderiales; family Oxalobacteraceae; genus Janthinobacterium; species Janthinobacterium sp. C22. The sequence continues at coordinate 6,497,200 of NZ_CP193659.1, forward strand.
CGAGGCAAAGGCGGCCCACGAACGCCTGCTGGCCACCGACTACGACGTGATGGTGGTGGCGGCCTACGGCTTGATCTTGCCGCGCAGCACGCTCGACATCAAGCCCTGCATCAATATCCACGGTTCATTGCTGCCGCGCTGGCGCGGCGCCGCGCCCATCCACCGCGCCATCGAGGCCGGCGATGATGAAACGGGCGTGACCATCATGCAGATGGAAGAAGGCCTCGATACGGGCCCCATGCTGGCCATCGAGCGCACCCCCATCGAAGCGGGCGACTCCACCGCCACCCTGCACGACAAATTGGCCAAACTGGGCGGCAAGATGATCGTCGAGACCCTGCGCAAGATGCAGCAGCAGCCGCTGGAAGCCGTGCCGCAGCCGGAAGCGGGCGTCACCTATGCGGCAAAGATCGCCAAGGAAGAAGCGGCGCTCGATTTCAGCCAGCCGGCGCTGGAACTGGGCCTGAAGATCCGCGCCTTCAATCCGTTCCCCGGCGCCTGCGGCCAGGTCGATGGCACCACCATCAAGATCTGGACCGCCGAGGTGCTCGACGCGGACAGCAAGGAAGCGCCGGGCCAGGTGCTGGCGGCCGACGCCCAGCACGGCATCGTCGTGGCTTGCGGCAATGGCTCGCTGCGCCTGACGGAACTGCAAAAACCGGGCGGCAAGCGCCTGCCCGCGGCCGAGTTCATCAAGGGCTTCCCGCTGGAAGGCAAGCGTTTCGCATAGTTTCGCTTGAGCGCACCGTGCCGTCATGTTGACGGCCATAAAAAAGGGCTTGCCGCGGCAAGCCCTTGTTGCATCCAGCCCCCTGGTTTAGCGGCGCTGCACCTTCATCAAACGTCCTCCGACGGACGACGACAGGCTGACCTCGAAGCGGCCACCGGCCGGCAAGGCGCTCACGTCGACGCTGGCTTTGCCACCCGTCAAGTCACTGGCGACCACCGTCTTGCGGCCATCGACGGCCACGTGCAGCACGGCGGCGTAGGGTTCCGCTTCGGCATTCCAGACCAGCGCCAGCTTGCCGCCGCTTTGTACCGCATCGAACGTGGCATCGTTGGCTGCGGCCCTGCTGCGGCGCGCCGGGCGCTCCAGCTTGGCCAAAGCCTTGCCATTTTGCAGCACTTGCACGTCGCTGATGTCGCCCGGATTGGCGAAGCTGACGCGGAAATGGCTCATGGCGTTGCCGCCATGGTCGGCCACGGAGACGCCATCGAAGGGCAAGTCGATAGTCTGTCCCGACGCCGTCAACACGCGCAAGGTATACGCATGGCCGCTGCCGCTGGCGGCGCCAGTGCGCACCGACGAGGCCACGGCAGGACGCAGCCCCACGCCAGCCGGCGTGATGCGGCCGGAAATGGTCAGATAGCCATTCTCGGCCACGGACATGCTGGCGGCCAGCACATTGCTGCCCGTCACCTGCGTGCTGCGGCTTTCCAGGAATTGCTGCACCCGCACATAGCTGTAGTCGGAGAACCAGGCGCCGCTGCAATAGCTCATCACGTCTTTCATCGGCGTGCTGCCATAGACTGCCTTGCTCAACTGGCCGATGGTGCCCGCATAGCTGCTGTTGTACAGCGGTTGCGGGCCCAGGTCGCCATTCGCATACGGATAGTCGGTGACCGCACCAGTCGGGCCGCCGCAGGCGACGTGCTTGAGCGAATGATTGTGGCCCAGCTCATGCACAAGCGTAGTCAGCCATTCAGGCCAGCTGTTGCCGAACGGATCGACGGAGGCAATGCTGTTGAACCTGGCATCGAGGCCGATGGCCGCCGTGAAAGCGTTGTTGCTGCCAGTCGGGTTGACGTAGGCCAGGCCGGCGGCACGCGTGGAGGACATTTTCGGCACGAAGCCATAATAATAGGCGCCGCTATCTTCCTGGGCGCGCTTGCCGTTCAGGGTTTCCAGGGTCGTGCTCCACCAGCTGTCGGCCGTGCTGCTGCCCGGCACGCTCAGCGGGGCGCGCGTGGTGATGCTGATATTTTCCGCCGCATACGGATAGACGCGGGTCAGCGCGGTGCGGATCACCTCGGCGTCCGGCAGTTGTGCCACGCCATCGTCGGTGCTCAGCGGTACCAGCACCAGGTGGATTTTCGCCGCGCTGGCCACGACGGGCGCCGCTTCCTGGCTCACTTGCGTACCGTCATTGCCCACGGCCGTCACGCGCACGCGCACGCCGGGCAAGATCCAGGCTGACGGCAGGACGGCGCTGAAGTTGCCGTTGAAACTGTAATCGCTTTTCGCCGTCGGCAAGACCGATGGACCGCTCATGCTGATGCTGCCCAGGTTGCTGCCATTGGCGGCCGTCGCATTCAAGACCACGGCCGGGCTGGCCTGGCCTGCTTGCATGGCCAGCACGGACACGCGCACGGCGGCCGACTTGCCGCGCGTCAGGCGCAAGGCTGCATCGCTGGCGTTCAGGTTCAGTACCTGCGCGAAATCAATGCTGCCCAAAGTAAAGGCCGACACCGTGCCCGCATTCACGGCGATGCGCGAAGCGGCCGACAGCATCACGCTGCCCGTTGCCGACGCTGGCGCGGACAGCAGCAACTGGCTGGCGCTGGCGCTGACGATGACGGCTGGCGTACTGCCCACCGTCGCCGCGCTGACCTGGTCGAGATTGCTGCCCTGCAGCGTCACCGACAAGGTCGCGCCGTTGACGGCCGACGTGATTGACGTCACCGCCACGCTGGCCAGGAGCGTGTACGTGTCGCTGCTGATGACGTCGTTGTACGGACCGCGCACCGTCAGCGGCCCCGTTGCCGCGCCCGCAGGCACCAGCACCGTCACGCTGCCGGCCGTCTGGCTTTGCGGCGTTGCCACCGCGCCATTACCGAACTGCACCGCCGTCACGGCGCCCATGCCGCCGCCCGTGAGCGTCACGCTGGAACCGACGCCGCCCGTCGCCGGCGCGACGCTGCTCACGCTCAGCGGCAGGTACACGTTCACGTTATAGCTGGTGGCGGCCGTGCCGCCGGCGCTGACCAGGCTCAAGGCGCCCGTGACGGGTACGCCCGGCATGACCAGGGTCGCGCTGGTGTCGCTGACGGCACTGCTGGCGACCGTCACGCCGCCGACCTGGAAGGCCGTCACACGGCTCAGATTCGTGCCCGTCACCACCAGGCTGCCGCCCACGGCGACGTTCGCCGCCGAGACGGCCGTCACGGCAGGAATCACGGCAGGATTGCCCGACGTGGTCGCCACCACCGTATCGCCACCGCCACCGCCTCCCCCGCCGCAAGCGGACAGGCCCAGCACGACAAACAATGCCACAAGCAGATGGTTTTTCATGGCTGGCAACCATGTTGGTGCAGCGCGATGCCGGGGAGGACACGAGAGAAATGTGACATATTGGTGACTTTTGGTGAGAATTTAGTTTCGAAGAACCAATATTATGGGTTAATTCGATTCCTAAAGACAACTATTAATGCTTTTGATTCAATTGGTTTTGATAATAATTAAGATATCTGTTTGAAAAGCTTTATTTTGGGAATTATCCGCGCCACTCTGTATTGTCTTAAATCAAAATTATTTTCCTTTGCAGCTATTGCCATTCAATTCATTAAAAATTTCTTGAGCCGGCACAAATAATGTGGAAATTTTTCCACAGCCTAGACGTCATGCCTTCCTGCCAATTTTGGTGGAAGAATTAACGTTTTGAGTAAGATTTTCAGGAATGTAATTTTCAGCAGGCGGTGCGGTGCAAGGCGATGTGTTGCAAGAAGGCCTGCCGTGGGACGAACGGCCGCTTTTGCTTAAAACCAAAGCAGCCTGATGCCGTATAATTTTAGACCCGGTGAAATCAGGCGATTGCCACCTTCTGCCTGCCCTACCCGGCCGGCACTCTCCGTCAGCTGATCCTGCTGGCCCGCAACCGCCCCCGTACAGTCCTGTCGCCGCGCCGCCGCCCGTTTGCCTATTGAAAGCATGAAATGAACGATACCGTGATCCCCGCCATGTCCCCGACCGAAGCCACCTTGCGCGCCATCCTGGCGCAGCGGATCATGATCCTCGACGGCGCCATGGGCACGATCATCCAGCAATACAAGCTCGACGAAGAAGCCTACCGTGGCGGTCCCGCCGGCCGCTTCATCGATTTCGCCGCGCCGGCCGACAGCGGGGCGCGCGAACTGTTTGTCAAAGGCAACAATGAGCTGCTGACCCTGACCCAGCCGCACATCATCCAGGAAATCCACGAGCGTTACCTGGCGGCCGGCGCCGACCTGATCGAAACGAATACCTTCGGCGCCACGACGATCGCGCAAGACGATTACCATATGGCCCACCTGGCCTATGAAATGAACGTCCAGGCGGCAAAACTGGCGCGCGCCGCCTGCGACAAATATTCCACGCCGGACAAGCCGCGCTTCGTCGCCGGCGCCCTGGGCCCCACGCCGAAGACGGCATCGATCTCGCCCGACGTGAACGACCCGGCCGCGCGCAACGTCAGTTTCGACCAGCTGGTGGCCGCCTACCTGCAGCAGACGCAGGGGCTGGTGGAAGGCGGCGCCGACGTGCTGCTGGTGGAAACCATCTTCGATACCTTGAACTGCAAGGCGGCGCTGTTCGCCATCGACCTGTACTACGAGCAGAATCCGCACGTCGTGCGCCTGCCTTTGATGATTTCCGGCACCGTCACTGACGCTTCGGGCCGTATCCTGTCGGGCCAGACCGTGCCCGCCTTCTGGAATTCCGTGCGCCACGCGAAACCGCTGACCATCGGCCTGAACTGCGCGCTGGGCGCCGCCCTGATGCGCCCGTACGCGGAAGAGCTGGCCAAGATCGCCGACACCTTCGTCTGCATCTACCCGAACGCGGGCTTGCCCAATCCCATGAGCGACACGGGCTTCGACGAGTTGCCAGCCGACACGTCCGCCCTGCTGCGCGAATTTGCCGACGCGGGCTTCCTGAACATGGCGGGCGGCTGCTGCGGCACCACGCCCGAGCACATCGCCGCCATCGGCGAGTTGCTGTCGAAAAACACCCCGCGCACCGTGCCGGCCCCGTCGCACGACTTGCGCCTGGCCGGCCTGGAACCGTTCGTCGTCAACGACGAATCGCTGTTCGTCAACGTGGGCGAGCGCACCAACGTCACGGGCTCGAAGGCGTTCGCGCGCATGATTCTCAACGAGCAATACGACGAGGCGCTGTCCGTGGCGCGCCAGCAAGTGGAAAACGGCGCGCAAGTGATCGACATCAACATGGACGAGGCGATGCTCGACTCGCTGGCCGCCATGACGCGTTTCCTGAACCTGATCGCCTCGGAACCCGATATTTCGCGCGTGCCCATCATGGTCGACTCGTCGAAATGGTCGGTCATCGAAGCGGGCCTGAAATGCGTGCAGGGCAAGGCCATCGTCAATTCCATTTCCATGAAGGAAGGCGAGGAAGAATTCCTGCGCCAGGCAAAGCTGTGCCGCCGCTACGGCGCGGCCGTCATCGTCATGGCATTCGATGAAAAAGGGCAAGCCGACACCTTCGAGCGCAAGATCGAGATCTGCGCCCGCGCATATCACTTGTTGATCGATGCGCTGGACTTCCCGCCGGAAGACATCATTTTCGACCCGAACATCTTTGCCGTCGCGACCGGCATCGAGGAGCACAACAACTACGCCGTCGATTTCATCAATGCCACGCGCTGGATCAAGGAAAACTTGCCGTACGCGAAGATCTCGGGCGGCGTGTCGAATGTGTCGTTCAGTTTCCGCGGCAACGATCCCGCCCGCGAAGCCATCCATACCGTCTTCCTGTACCACGCCATCAAGGCCGGCATGACCATGGGCATCGTCAACGCCGGCATGGTGGGCGTGTACGACAACCTGGACCCGGAATTGCGTGAACGCGTGGAAGACGTGGTACTGAACCGCCGCGAAGACTCGACCGAGCGCATGATCGAATTTGCCGGCACCCTGAAGGCGGGCGGCAAGGCCGAGGCGCAAACCCTGGCCTGGCGCGAAGGCACGGTACAGGAACGCCTGTCGCACGCGCTGGTGCACGGCATCACGCAATTCATCGTGGAAGACACGGAAGAAGCGCGCCAGCAGCTGCTGCACAATGGCGGGCGCCCCATCCACGTGATCGAGGGGCCGCTGATGGCCGGCATGGACGTGGTCGGTGATCTGTTTGGCCAAGGCAAGATGTTCCTGCCGCAAGTGGTGAAATCGGCGCGCGTGATGAAGCAGGCCGTGGCCCACCTGATTCCGTTCATCGAGGAAGAAAAGCTGCTGGAAGAACAGCGTACGGGCATCGTCGCCAAACCGAAGGGCAAGATCATCATGGCGACCGTGAAAGGCGACGTGCATGACATCGGCAAGAATATCGTCACGGTAGTCTTGCAATGCAATAACTTCGAAGTGGTGAACATGGGCGTGATGGTGCCGTGCTCGGAAATCCTCGCGCGCGCCAAGGTGGAAAACGCGGACATCATCGGCCTGTCGGGCCTGATCACGCCGTCGCTGGAAGAAATGGCGTATGTCGCCAAGGAAATGCAGCGCGACGAACATTTCCGCATGCTCAAGATTCCCCTGCTGATCGGCGGCGCCACCACCAGCCGCGCCCACACGGCCGTGAAAATCGCGCACAACTACGAAGGCCCCGTCATCTACGTGCCGGACGCTTCGCGTTCCGTGTCCGTGGCGCAATCGCTGCTGACGCCGGAACAGCGCGACAAATACGTGGAAGACATCGAACTCGACTACGCGCGCATCCGCGAGCAGCACGCCAACAAGAAGGCCCTGCCCATATTGCCGCTGGCGCAGGCGCGCGCCAACAAGATGGTCGTGCCGTTCGACGGCGCCTGCACGCCCGTGAAACCGAAGTTCATCGGCCGCCGCGTGTTTAAAAATGTCGACCTGGCCACCCTGGCCAACTACATCGACTGGGGTCCGTTCTTCCAGACCTGGGACCTGGCCGGCCCCTTCCCCGCCATCCTGACGGATGAAGTGGTGGGCGACGCGGCCACCAAGGTATACGCGGAAGGCCAGGCCTTGCTGAAAAAACTCATCGACGGGCGCTGGCTGACGGCCAACGGCGTCGTGTCCCTGCTGCCGGCGAACAGCGTGAATGACGACGATATCGAGGTGTACACGGACGATACGCGCAGTAGCGTGGCGTTCACCTACTACGGCATGCGCCAGCAAGGCGTCAAACCCGTGGTCGACGGCGTACAGCGTCCGAACCAGTGCCTGGCCGACTTCATTGCGCCGAAGGCATCGGGCGTGAAGGATTACATCGGCATGTTTGCCGTGACGTCCGGCCTGGGCATCGAAAAGTATGAAAAACGCTTCGAGGATGCGCACGACGATTACTCGTCCATCATGTTGAAGTCGCTGGCCGACCGCCTGGCCGAGGCGTTTGCCGAATACCTGCACGAGCGCGTGCGCAAGGATTTGTGGGGCTACGTGCCCGATGAGCACTTGAGCAACGACGACATGATCGCCGAGGAATATGTCGGCATCCGCCCGGCGCCAGGCTACCCGGCCTGCCCCGAGCATACCGTCAAGAAAGAGATGTTCGAAGTCATGCAGGCCGAGGAAATCGGCATGCAGCTGACGGAATCGTATGCCATGTTCCCCGGCGCGGCCGTCTCCGGCTTCTATTTCGCCCACCCGGAGTCGAAATACTTCGTCGTCGGCAAGATCGGCATGGACCAGGTGGAAGACATGGCCAAGCGCCGTGGCGCCAGCATCGAGGACGTGGAGCGCTGGCTGGCACCCAATCTGTCATAATATAAGCACAAGGCGCGCGGAACTTTTCGCGCGCCGCAGCGCACTAACGCAGTATGCCGGCCGGCATGCTGCATGCCCGCTCCGGCCCGTTCCCCAACTGGCAAGGAGGTAATATGGCAACCAACTTCAAACTGAAACGCTGGCAGGACCAGGTGATCCTGTTGCTGGGCCTGTGGCTGCTCGTCTCGCCCTGGGCCTTTTCCTATCCCGAAGGCTCGCCGCAGATGATCAACGCCTTTGTCTCCGGCCTGGTGATCGCCGCACTGGCCGCCTTCGACCTGTACAAGACCTATTTCTGGGCCGTCGTCGTCAACCTGCTGGTGGGCGTCTGGGTCGCCGTTTCGCCATGGGTACTGCGGCTGGCCGATCAGCGCGTCGTCATGTGGAACGAGCTGATTGTCGGTATCGCCGTCGTCGTGCTGGCCCTGTGGGAATTGCGCACCGACCCCGAGCTGCACAAGCACTGGCCCGGCGCCGCCGCGTAGCGGCGTAAAAGCCCTGTCACGGCGATGCCGTGCAGGGCTTTTGAAGAACGCGCCAACAATGTTGTCGGATTACGCGTGGCCTGACGGCCGCGCTAATCCGACCTACAGCGCATACCTGACAACGTTATCGCTCCATTCATAGGCGGCCATTTCCAGCTCCACCAGGTCGTCCGGCGACATGGCCAGGTCGCGCAAGGTCGGCACGATCTCGCCTTCCATGTCTTCGATGCGCTCAATGCATTCGGCCAGGCGCAGCAGGTCGCCGTAGAAGCCTTCGCGCGACAGCAGCGCTTCGGCCACTTCGTCGATGACTTCGATCTGGCTGAGGATTTCCGACATCGGCACGCCGAACAGGGTATCCATCAGGGACATGATACCGACCGTAAAGGCGATATCGGCCGAATGGGCATGGTTCGGGCGCAGTTTATGCGCGAGCAATTCGAGCAGGCGGCCCCGCGTGGTGGCCAGCATCAGCAGCGGCGTCATACTATGGCCGCGCTTGCTTGGCTCCGCGTACAGCATGATTTGCAGCCAGCGCTGCAACTGGCGGCGGCCCAGCACGGTCACGGCCTGGCTCAGCGAATCGATGCGCTGGCGCGCGCCCACGGCCGGCGTATTAACCAAACGCAACAGATTCAGGGCCAGCGAGACGTCGCGCTTGATGGCGCGCTCGATATCCATGTTGTCGGCATCGGACGTCACCAGTGTCATCAGTTCCATGACGGCCAGTTGCGACGGCGACAGCTTCTTGCCCGTCATGATGGCGGGCTTGGCAAAGTAATAACCTTGGAAATAATCGAAGCCCAGGTCCAGGCCCGACTTGAATTCTTCGCGCGTCTCGACCTTTTCCGCCACCAGTTTCTTGTTTTCCTGCTTGAAACGGGGCGCCAGCGCTGCCAGCACTTTCGGGTCGACCGTGCTCATGTCCATCTTGACGTATTGCACCAGCGGCAACAGCTCCTGCACTTGCGACGTATCGGAGACGACGTTTTCCAGCGCGAAGGTAAAGCCATGGCCCACCAGTTCGCTGATGCGTGCGCGCACTTCCGGCGTGACGGGCATCGATTCGACGATTTCCAACACCACTTTTTCACGCGGCAGGAAGACGAAGATGTCGCTCATGATCACGTCGGCATCGACGTTGACGAAGCCGAGCGCGTCGCCGATGACCTTTTCCATGCCCAGCTGGGAAGCGTGAGCGATCACGGATGCCGTGGCGGACAGGTCGCTGGTAATGTTGGCGGGGCCGACCGGAGCGTTGCGGAATAGCAACTCATAGCCGAACAGGGCCTGGTTGCGGTCGAGGATAGGTTGTCGCCCCAGATAGAACTCGCGCACGCGCAAGGGTTTCGGGGTGATGTCGTTGCTGGAAATATCGATCATTAACTCTTCATCAATCACGTCGAGTGACACCGGCCGCGCGGCGCCCGCATCAAGGTTCACTATTGACAATACTTTAGCTGAATTTCGCCCGCGCTGTGGGTATTTTGGCAGCAATCCAGCGTATTGTCGTCAACAAATTAGGCCGCTGGCGTGTCTTGCACCACCCCGTCGACAAATAATTTCAATTCGCCCGGCGCAAACGCCGTCCATTGCTCATTCGTCGTCAGCGGCTGGGTAACGATCACGGCCACGCGGTCCTGCGGCGTCGTCACCTGGGAAAAGTCCACGCTCAGGTCTTCATCGGAGAGTTTAGCAGTTGGAAACGGATGTTGTCGCACCAGATAGTGCAAGCTGGTCGAGCAATGGGCAAACAGCGCCTCGCCGCTCGACAGCATCATGTTGAACGTGCCGTGGGCCGCGATGCCGGGCAACAGCTCCGCCAGGGCGGCATGCAGTTGCGGCAAGGCCGGCGGAGCATCGCCAAAGCGCGCGTGCAATTCCTGCAGCAGGTAGCAGAAGGCCAGCTCGCTGTCCGTGCAGCCGACGGGGCGGTAGCTGCCCGTCAGCACGGGATGGAACTCCTTCAAGTCGCCATTATGGGCAAAGACCCAGTAGCGGCCCCACAGTTCGCGCACGAAGGGGTGGCAGTTTTCCAGCGCCACCTGGCCTTGCGTGGCCTTGCGGATGTGCGCGATGACATTGCGCGACTTGATGGGATAGCGTTTGATCAGTTCGGCCACGGGCGAGGCGATGGCCGCCTGGTGGTCGACGAAATGGCGCACGCCGGCGCCCTCGAAAAAGGCGATGCCCCAGCCGTCATGGTGGGTATCGGTATGGCCGCCGCGCATGGCGAAGCCGGTAAAACTAAAGACAATGTCCGTAGGGACATTGCAATTCATTCCGAGAAGTTGGCACATGGTCTGTTTGCAGCGGGATAACACGGCCACCATACCACGCCGCCAGGCGGATTGGTATGGCGGCGATCGCCATCAGACAGCCAGAATCAGTGCAACAGGACCGGCTGGCTCATGAGGGAATCATAGCTGCCCAAAAATTCATCGATCTCTTCCATGCTGGGTTCGCTGGCGATCAGCTCCGTGACGTCGCGGCGGAAATGCTGGGCAAGGACTCCCCGATGAAAGTCTCGCGTTTGCCGCCCTTGTCGACGATTTCATAGCCGCCGAAGCGCAGGGCTTCCAGGTCGACGTCGGCGCCGAATTCCACGACGCTGTATTGCTCGCTGTTATAGATCAGGTTCATTTTGCATCCTTCGCTCAAGCAAGAGAAACTCTTGCGGTTTCAGGACAGAGGTGGGGTTCCCACGCCGCCATTTCAAGCGGCCAGGCCACCCTGCGGGCTACAGAGTTGTAACGAGATGCAAACTGCGACTGCGGTAATACCGTCAGGCAACCACGTTCAGGAAACGAGCAGGTCTGGTTCCAGCGCCAGCAGGACATCGTAGGGACTGGCCGTCAGCCAGGTGCGCAGCTGTTCGATGTGCGAGGCGTCAGCCAGGCTGATGAACAGGCGCGCGGGTGGATGGCGCAGCAGACGATTTAATGTTACACGCAATACGAGATTGCCGCTGCAGCACAGGCAACCGGGCGCGATGCGCAACAGTTGCAGTGGAAACGATGGAGAAGGGGAAATTTTCTCGGCCAGGTCGGCCAGGATGGCGTTGCCGTCAGCAAGGCCTTCGAGAATCACGGCGGCCGGCTGGCCAGGCTGCAAGGCTTGCGCGATGGCCGCCTCGCGCCCGGCGGCGCGTCCACCGCTGACCAGGGTCAGCGGCGTCGGACGCCGCACGGATGCCGTCACAGGCCTTTCTTGGCCAGCTTGCCCGGTTCGACGCCCAGCTGTTTCAGCTTGCGGTACAAATGGGTGCGTTCCAGGCCCGTTTTTTCCGCCACGCGGGTCATGCTGCCGCCTTCGCGGCCCAGGTGGTGTTCGAAATACATGCGCTCGAAGGCGTCGCGCGCCTCCCGCAGCGGCAAGTCGAATGACAGGTTGTAGCCATGGCCTTCGGCCACCGCCGGTACGGCGATGCCTGGGCGCACCATCAGCTGTTGCGGCGCGCTGCCGCCAAAGCTGGGCACGGGATGGCTGCTTTCCTCGGCCACCACGGGCGCCACGGGGCGCGGCGCCACGCTCGGCGCGCGCACGGTTTCCTGTGCCCGCGTCAAGCCTTGCTGGACTGCCTTCAGCAGTTTTTGCAGGGCAATCGGTTTTTCCAGGAAGTTCATGGCGCCGATGCGCGTCGCCTCGACCGCCGTATCGATGGTGGCGTGGCCGGACATCATGATCACCGGCATGGTCAGCAAGCCATCGCGCTGCCATTCCTTGAGCAAGGTGACGCCATCCGTGTCGGGCATCCAGATATCCAGCAATACCAGATCCGGCGCACCGGCGGCACGCGCTTCGCGCGCCTGCTGCGCATTTTCGGCCAGCTGGATAGCATGTCCTTCGTCGCCCAGAATTTCCGAGAGCAACTCACGGATACCCATTTCATCATCCACTACGAGTATGTTTGCCATTCGTGTCTTGCCTTCCTCATTTCGCCGGCCGTCGCGCACAAGATGTACGCGGCGGACAACTATGATTTTATTAGTGTTTTAAATACTAAACCAGACCCTCACGCCAGGAATTCCTGGGCACGAGTGTCGGGAGCTAACTTTAACAGCAAAATGACCACCGAAGCGCCATTGCCGTCGACCCGGTTCTCGATATCGATGCGTCCGCCGTGTTCATCGATAATTTTCTTTACCATCGCCAGGCCCAATCCCGTGCCGCGCGCCTTTGAGGTCACATAGGGTTCGAAGGCGCGCGCCAGGATTTTTGGCGCAAACCCAGGACCATTGTCGGTGATGGCCAGCCGTACGGCGATATTCACGCCGCCGTCCGCACTGCGATAATGAATTGCTTCCGTCCTTACGTCAATCCGCGGATGCGGTGAGTCCGGCGGCAGGTCGGTCATGGCGTCCTGCGCGTTCTGCAGCAGGTTATGGATCACCTGGCGCAACTGGGTCGGATCGCCCATCACCATCGGCAGATTCGGCGCCAGCTGCGGGTGGATGATGTCGCCATCGTCGCCGCGCAGGTACAGGTTCAGTATCTCTTCGATCAGCTCGTTCAGGCGCAGGGGTACGAGCACGGCCGGCGGCGTGCGCGCATAGTCGCGGAAATCGTCGACCATGCGCTTCATCGCATCGACCTGCTTGACGATGGTGGTGGTGGCGCGGCTGAGCAGTTCGGCGTCGCGCGGCTCCAGCTTGTCTTCGAGCTTCATCTGCAGGCGCTCGGCCGACAGCTGGATGGGCGTGAGCGGATTCTTGATTTCATGCGCCAGGCGGCGCGCCACTTCGCCCCAGGCGATCGAGCGCTGCGCGGAAATCACGTCGGAAATATCATCGAACACGACGATGTAGCCGCTGCCGGACTCCAGCGGCAGGCGCGAGCCGCGCGCCAGCAAGGTGATGTCATGCTCGTCGGCACTGCTGCCCAGGCGGCGCGGAATCTCGATTTGCCGCTGCCAGTGCAGGCGCTGCTGCCGGCCCGACGCCGATTGCGCGCTTTGCGCCGTGAAGGCGCTGATGATGGCGCCGCCAAACTCTTCCATTCCGGCAATCTGCGCCAGCGGCTGGCCCACCATGCTCATGCCCGAATGCTGGAGGATGCGCTCGACGGACTCGTTGCAGGTGACCAGCTTGAAATCGCCGTCGAGCACCATCACGCCGGCCGACATGTTGGCCAGCACCGATTCCAGGTGGGCCTTGGCGTTTTGCAGCGCGGCGCGGTTGCTTTCCACGGCCGTGCGCGCATCGAGCAGCTGGCGCGTCATGATGTTGAACGATTGCGTCAAGGTACCCAGTTCATCCTTGGTGGCGACGATGGGACGCGGCGACAGGTCGCCCTCGGCCACGGCGCGCGTGCCTTCCGCCAGCAGCAGCAGGGGCTGGGCCAGGTTGCCGGCGATCAGGAAAGCGCTGCCGATGGCGCCAAAGATGGCCAGCAGCAAGGTCAAGGTGAGGATTTCCATGTACATCTTGCGCAATCCCACGCGCGCGACGAAACGTTCCTTGTATTCGCTGTAGGCGGCGCGCAGCACTTCGCCATTCGTCGCCAGCTTGGGCGGCACCGCCTGCAGCAGTTGCAAATAGCGGGGCGAGACGGAGGGGCCCGGCACGGCCACCAGCACCCGCAGGCGCAGGCTGGCCGCCGTTTCCAGCGACGCCGGCAAGCCCGAGCGGAAACCGCCGCCGCCCGACTCCGTGCCATCGTCGTGCAGCTCCAGCCCGCCCTCGGCGGAGGCATAGCCGGCCGGCAAGGCCGCCTGCACCAGCATGGCCGGCGTCGGCAAGTCGGCCGCGCTGTGCGGCCCGGCGCTGGCCAGCAGCACGCCGTCGCCGCTGACGAGCATGACATTTTGCATGCCCTCTTCGCGCAGCAGGCTGGTCAGCACGGCCGGCCCGGCCACCGGGTCGGAGCCCATTTCCTCGACGGCCTTGCGGCCCCGGTGGTCGAGCTCGACCAGGGCCGCATCGAGGCCGGCACGCCCCAGCTCAATCCCCGATTCCAGCGCCGCTTCGATCTTGACGTTGAACCAGGATTCGATGGAATGGGAGACGAATTGCACGGAAACAAGGAAAATCACCAGGCCCGGCAGGATGCCGACGGCGGCGAACAGCATCACCAGGCGCGTCATCAGCTTGGAGCCGAACTTGCCGCTCTTGTAACGCGCATACAGGCGGGCCAGGGAAATACCCACCAGCGCCAGCAGGGACACGGCCACGGCCGCGTTCAGGCCCAGCAGCCAGGTGTAGTAACGGTCGAAAAAGCCGGAATTGTCGGAAGCCGACGCCAGCAGGAATAGCAGGATACTGACTATGCCGCCGCCCACCACCAGCAGATAGCGCAATGCTTGACTCACTACTCCGCCGTATACAAGAAGGTTTTTTTATTCGAAGCCAGGCGCCAGTCGCTGTTATTGAAGGCATTGACCTGTATCGGCTTGGGCAGGTAGTCGCGGTCCATGCCCATGCGCAAGGTGACGTTATACGTCTGCCCCACTTTCAGCTCGCCGCGCCGCGCCACCAGCCAGCGGCTGGGACGGCGGATCAGGAACAGTGCATCGTCGAGCGTGGGAAAGCTTTGCTGCAAGCCGCCGCCCGACACATGATATTGGCGCGTGAGCACGTTGTATGACAGCTTGCTGGTCTGGCGCGCCACGATGGCTTTTTCATCGAACCAATACCAGCGGGGCCGGGTCAGTTCGATTTCAGTCGTGAAATACAGCGGTACGCCATGCTGTACCGCATCATCGAGGTCGTGATTGAGCTCAAAGGAATATGTGGCAGCCAGCTTGTAGCCCTCTTCGCTAGCCTCGATGTAGGCACGGGTGATCTCGACCATGTCGGCGGCATGCGCGCGTGGCATGGTACATGCCAGCATCAGCAGCAGGGCCAGGAGTCGGAAGAGTCGTGTTGTCACAAGTGAGCCGGTAGTGTCCGTAGGAAAAGGTTCGACGAATCGCTCAAGCCGCATTTTTTGGAATAGCGCATAGAACAAACCGTCGTGGTCCTGCTCCGCGCTGCCAGTTGGCAACAGCTGGCCAGGCGCTGTCAATCGGGTCGCATTATTGCGCACCGCAAATGCCGCCGCCTGTGCCTCGGACTCTTGCGGCCACAATGAACAAGTCACGAACAGCAATTTACCATCGGGGCGCAGCATCTGCCACAGGTTGTCCAGAATTTTGGATGAAAGTGTTGCAAGTTGGAACGCGTCGCCCTTGCGGCGCAACCAGCGGATATCGGGATGGCGGCGCACAATGCCCGAGGCCGTGCACGGCACGTCGGCCAGGATGCGGTCGTACTGCTGGCCGTCCCACCACGCGCTCGATTGCGCATCCTGCGCCTTCAGGGTGGCGTCCAGGCCCAGGCGCTCGAGGTTTTCCGCGATGCGCGGCAGGCGCTTGGCATCCGCGTCGATGGCCGTCACCTGCACGTCGGCCAGCTCCAGGATGTGGCACGTCTTGCCGCCCGGCGCCGCGCAGGCGTCGAGCACGCGCATGCCGTCCTGCAAGTCCAGCAGCGGCGCGGCCAGTTGCGCACCGGCATCCTGCACCGAGACGACGCCCTGCTCGAAGCCGGGAATCAGCGCCACGCCGATCGGCTTGTCCAGGCGCACGGCGAACGGTCCCACCTGGCGCGCGGCAATGCCCGCATCAGCCAGCACGGCCAGATACGCCTCGACCGTGCTCTTGCGGCGGTTCACGCGCAAGGTCAGTGGCGGCACGGCATTGCCGGCCGTCAAAATGGCTTGCCAGTCGCGCGGATAGGCCAGGCGCAGCGAATCGATCCACCACTGCGGATAATTCCATTGCGCCAAAGGTTGCTGCAGGGCTGCCTCCAGCAAGGACTTGCGCTCGCGCAAGAATCGGCGCAAGACGGCATTCACCATGCCCTTGGCATGCGCCAGGTCAGGATGCGAGGTGGCCACCGTGACGGCCTGGTCGACCACGGTGAATTCTTCGTACGGCTGCTCGCCCGGCTCGGCCGACATCAAGGACAGCGCGCAGCACAGCAGGGCAGCAAGCATCGGCGGCTCCGGCGCCTTCGACGTCATCAGGCCGACCAGGGTTTCGCTGCGGCCCAGCTGGCGCATGGTGCGGTAGGAAATATCCTGGATGGCGCCGCGCGCCTGCGGGCTGGCGTTCGATTGCGCAAACACCTTGGCCAGCGCCTGCGGCAGGGCCGTGCCGGTGCGCACTTGCGCCACGGCATTGGCGGCGCCCAGCAGGCAAAACGCCAGCGAGTCGGCGCGCAAATCGGGCTGGAAGCCTGGCTGCAAGACGGGCTTCAGGTCGGGATGGTAGCTGGGACGCAATTTCGGTGCGGCAGGCGCCTGGCCTGGCGCCGGCTTGGTTTTCAATTTCAGCGTGGGGCGCTTGTTCATAGTTATCCGGTGTGGCTGCGCGCGGCGGGCTGCATGGTGGCAAAGTCGCGGCCGCGCGTCATCAATAAAGGGTCGATTGTAGCGTTTGTGGCGCCCTCTGGCCCAAGCGATTGCAGCGATACCTGTAAATTGCGGCAAAAAACCGCATATATACAAGCAGAATGCACCACGCTGATGTTTTCGCGCACCAACATGGGCATGCTGTCCTGATAATATCGTGAAATGCGCCGGCACGGGAAGCTTGCCGGCAAGCGTATTGTTCCCGGCGGCAAACCAGTATAATTAACGCAGTCTGGGCGGCTTGGGTACTTGCCGTCCGTTTTGCTTTTTGATTCATTCTATTCATTCTTAACGCGGTTCCACCGCCATCCCGCTCATGCTCGCCCAACAGAAACAAGAAATCATCGCCCTGTTCCAGGCCGCCCTCGCTCCCGTCCTGGCCGGCACTTCGCTGACGCCATCCGTGGTGCTCGAGCGACCACGCGATGCATCGCATGGCGACGTCGCCTGCAATATCGCCATGCAACTGGCCAAGCAGCTGAAACAGAACCCGCGCGAACTGGCGCAAACCATCGTGACGGCCGTGCTGGCCAACCCGGCCGGCAAGGGATTGATCGAGGCAGTGGAAATCGCCGGTCCCGGCTTCATCAACGTGCGCGTCTCCGCCGCCGCCAAGCAGGCCGTCGTAAACACCATCTTGAGCGAAGCCGGCAGCTATGGCCGCAGCACGGCAGGCGCCGGCAAGCAGGTCATCCTGGAATTCGTCTCGGCCAACCCGACCGGTCCGCTGCACGTGGGCCACGGCCGCCAGGCAGCCCTGGGCGACGCCCTGTCCTCGCTGTTCGACGCGCAAGGCTACCAGGTGACGCGCGAGTTCTATTACAACGACGCGGGCGTGCAGATCCAGACCCTGGCCAATTCCGTGCAGGCGCGCGCGCGCGGCTTCAAGCCGGGCGACGCCGAATGGCCCGAGTCCGCCTACAACGGCGACTACATCGCCGACATCGCCAATGACTTCAAGGCCGGCAAGACCGTGTCGGCCAGCGACGGCTTGCCGGCGACGGCCAACGGCGACGTGGAAGACATCGATTCGATCCGCCCGTTCGCCGTCACCTACCTGCGCAACGAGCAGGACATCGACTTGCAGGCCTTCGGCGTGAAGTTCGACAATTACTACCTCGAATCGTCGCTGTACGCGGACGGCAAGGTCAATAGCGCCGTCGAAACCCTGATCAAGGCCGGCCACACCTACGAGCAGGATGGCGCGCTGTGGCTGCGCACCACCGACTTCGGCGACGACAAGGACCGCGTCATGCGCAAGACGGACGGCACCTACACGTATTTCGTACCCGACGTCGCGTATCACCTGGTGAAATGGCAGCGCGGTTTCGTGCAGGCCATCAATATCCAGGGCAGCGACCACCATGGCACCATCGCGCGCGTGCGCGCCGGCCTGCAGGCCGTCGATATGGGCATCCCGCAAGGCTACCCCGACTACGTGCTGCACAAGATGGTCACCGTCATGAGGGACGGCGAAGAGGTCAAGATCTCGAAGCGCGCCGGCTCCTACGTGACCGTGCGCGACCTGATCGAATGGTCGGGCGGCGGCGACATCGCCAAGGGCCGCGACGCCGTGCGCTTCTTCCTGATCTCGCGCAAGGCCGACACGGAATTCGTCTTCGACGTCGACGTGGCGCTGAAAACCACCGATGAAAACCCGGTCTATTACGTGCAGTACGCGCATGCGCGCATCTGCCGCATCCTGGAAAACTGGGGCGGCGATGAAAGCACGGTCGCCGGCGTCGACTTGTCCCCGCTGACGGCGCCGACGGAAGCGACCCTGCTGGCGACCCTGGCCGCCTATCCGGAAATGCTGGCGCGCGCGCAAGCGGAACTGGGACCACACCAGGTCGCCTTCTACCTGCGCGACCTGGCCGCCAACCTGCACAGCTTCTACTTCGCCGAAAAAGTGCTGGTCGAGGACGAAGCCGTCAAGATGGCCCGCCTGGCCCTCGTCGTCGCCGCGCGCCAGGTATTGCGCAACGGCTTGGCACTGATCGGCGTGTCCGCGCCAAACAAAATGTAATCGCGAAGGTCTAACCGTCAATGAATCATGCTTCCCGCTTCTCTTCGACCCGGCGCCAGCAGGGCAATACCCTGGTCGGCATCATCATCGGCCTGGTCATCGGCCTGGGCATCGCCGTGGTGGTCGCCCTGGTGATCACCAAGGGCGCCTCGCCCTTCACCGACAAGTCGGGCAAGGCCGGCAAGTCGGCCGAACCGACGGCCGGCCAGATCGCCGACCCGAACAAGCCGATGTACGGCAACAAGGAAGCGGCCAAGGAAGCGGCGCGCGACTTCTCCAAGGAGCCGCGTGAGATCGTCACGCCGACGCAGCCTGCCGCGCCGGCGCCGGCGCCCACCACCGCGCAGCAGCCGAAGGCGCCGCCGCCGGACGCGCTGCAGGAATTGATCGGTACCTTGAAAGACAAGCCGGCGCCGAAAACGCCGGCGGCGGCACCCGCGCCGCAAGCCAAAGCCGACGCGAAAGAGGCCAAGACCGATGCAGCCAGCGACAAATGGATTTATTATCTGCAGGCCGGCGCCTTCCATGACATGTCGGACGCCGAAAGCACGCGCGGCAAACTGGCGCTGCTGGGCTTCGAAGCGGCCATCAGCGACCGCAGCACCGATGCCGGCGTGCTGCACCGCGTGCGCATCGGGCCGTTCAACCAGCTCGAAGCGATGAACCGCGCGCGTACCAAACTGTCTGAAAACGGCATCGATGTCGCCGTCGTCCGCAACCAAAAATAAGGAACCAGCATGCGTTTTCTGAAGAAAATCCTGTTCGCCGCCGCCCTGTGCAGCATCGCCCTGGGCGCGTCCGCCTCGCCGGCCGAGCCGAAGAACGGCGTCGAATACGAAACCCTGGCCGCGCCGCAGGCGACGGAGTCGGGCAAGAAAATCGAAGTGACGGAATTCTTCGCCTATTACTGCCCGCATTGCAACGTGCTCGAACCGCAGCTGGCGGCCTGGGTCAAGAAACAGGGCGACAACATCGTCTTCAAGCGCGTGCACGTGTCGCGCGACGAGAGCGTGGCGCCGCAGCAGCGCCTGTTCTTCACCCTGCAAGCCATGGGCCTGGTCGACAAGCTGCATACCGGCGTCTTCCACGCCATGCACGTGGAGCGCAACCGCCTGAACACCGACGACGCCGTCTTCGACTTCGTCGCCAAGCAGGGCGTGGACCGCCAGAAATTCATCGATACCTACCGTTCGATGGGCGTCTCGGCCCGCGTGCGCCGCGCGGACGCCATGATGCAGGGCTATAACGTGACGTTCTGGCCCATGATCGCCATCGACGGCCGCTACATCACCTCGCCTTCGCAGGCCGACCAGGGCAGCAAGTCGGCCAAGAACGAAGAGCAGCTGAACGCCCAGGCGCTCAGCGTGATGGACGTGCTGGTCGCGAAAGCCAAAGCGGAAAAGAAATAAGCATGACCACTTCCCTGGCGCGCCCGGGCATCGCCTGATGCACAGCGTTTTCATCACGGGCGCGTCGAGCGGACTGGGCGCCGCCCTGGCGCTGCAGTACGCGCGCCAGGGCGCCCAGCTGGGCTTGCTGGCCCGCCGCGGCGACACGCTGCAGCAACTGATCGCTTCCCTGCCCCACCCTGAACGCCACCGCGCCTACGCCGTCGACGTGTGCGACCACGCGGCGCTGAAACAGGCGGCCGATGACTTCATCACCCATGCCGGCCGCATCGACGTCGTCATCGCCAGCGCCGGCGTGTCCTACGGCACCTTGAGCGAACACGCGGAAGACCTCGACGCCTTCGCGCGCCTCATCGCCATCAACGTCACGGCTACCGTCGCCACCTTCGCCCCCTTCATCGCCGCCATGAAAAGCCAGGGCGGCGGACGCCTGGTGGGCATCGGCAGCGTGGCCGGTATCCGCGGCCTGCCCGGCGCCGAAGCCTACAGCGCCTCGAAGGCGGCCGTCATCAGCTACTGCGAATCGCTGCGCCTGGAATTGAAACCGGCGGGCATCAAGGTCGTCACCATCACGCCCGGCTACATCGACACGCCGATGACGCGCCATAACGCCTACCGCATGCCCTTCCTGATGCCTGCCGAAAAATTCGCCGTGCGCGCCGCGCGCGCCATCGCCGACGGCGACAGCTACCGCGTGATCCCGTGGCAGATGGGCGTCGTCGCCAAGCTGCTGCGCGCGCTGCCCAATGCCATCTACGACCGGGCCTTCGCGAATGCGCCGCACAAGGCGCGCAACTGAACCAATCACCATGACGAAGCACGCAGACCTGAACAGCGCGGCCATCGCCGCCCATTGCGCCACGGGCGCCTCCCACGTGGCCATCGAAGTGGTCGACGAAACGGGATCGACCAACGCCGACCTGCTGGCGCGCTGCGCCACCCTGGCCGGCCCCACCCTGCGCATCGCCGGCCAGCAGACGGCCGGACGGGGGCGCGCCGGACGGCCGTGGGTGTCGCAGGCGGACGCCAGCCTGATGTTCTCGCTGGCCTGGCGCTTCAAGGGGCCGCTGCACCAGCTGGTCGGCCTGCCGCTGGCCGTCGGCGTGGCGCTGGCCGAAAGCATGACGGCGCTGGGCGTGCCGGTGCAACTGAAATGGCCCAACGACCTGCTCAAGGATGGCCACAAGCTGGCCGGCATCCTCGTCGAGACGCAGCAGGCGCAGGACGACGATAGCGGCGGCGTGTGGGCCGTCATCGGCTGCGGCATCAATCTCTTGATGCCCGATGCGCTGGAACGGCAGATCGGGCGCAGCGTCTCGGCCGTGCCCTGGCTGGCGCAGATGGAGCGCAATACCCTGGTGGCGGCGCTGCTCAGCCGCCTGGCAGGCGTGCTGGCCGAATTCGACGACACGGGCTTCGCGCCGTTTGCGGAACGCTGGAACCTGCTGCACGCGTGGCAGGGCCAGCACGTGAAAATCCTCGACAACGGCCAGCTGCTGCAGCAAGGCGTGGCGGCCGGCGTCGACCACCTGGGCCGCCTGCTGCTGCGCACCGATGGCGGCCTGCAGGAAGTCATGTCCGGCGACGTGTCCTTGCGCCTGGCCGGGGAGTAAGCGCATGCTGCTGCTGATCGACGCCGGCAATACGCGCATCAAATGGGCGCTCGTCGCCGCCGACAGTGCCGTCGGCGGCTGGCTGGCCAGCGGCGCCGTCGCGCATGCGCAGATCGACACCCTGGCCGCGCAGTGGGCGCCACTGGCCATCAATGAGGCACTGCTGTCGAATGTGGCGGGCGCCGTCATCGGCGCGCGCCTGCGCGCCATGCTGCCGGTGGCACCCAGCGATTTTACCTCGCTGCCGCAGCTGGCCGGACTGAGGAACGGCTACCGCGCGCCGTCGCAGCTGGGCTGCGACCGCTTTGCCGCCGCCATCGGCGCGCACGCGCTGGCGCCTGGGCAGGCCGTCATCGTCGCCAATTGCGGCACCGCCACCACCATCGACGCCATCACGGCCGATGGCGTGTTCCTTGGCGGGATGATCTTGCCGGGACTGGGATTGATGGCCAGTTCGCTGGCGCGCAACACGGCGCAGCTGCCGCACATCGCCAGCGGCGCCATGCTGCCGGCCGGCTTTGCCGACAATACGGACGACGCCATCCTCTCCGGCTGCCTGGCGGCGCAGGCGGGCGCCATCGAACGGGCCGTGCGCATGCACGGCGCCAGCGCCTGCCTGCTGTCGGGCGGCGCCGCAGCGCGCATCGCACCGGCCCTGGCGCTGGCGGTGCCGCTGCACCTGGTGGACAATATCGTCATGCTCGGCCTGCAGGCGGCCGCGCGCGCCGGGACGGCAGGAACACAAGGAAACCACGTATGCTGAAATTCGTCTTCTGGCTGCTGGCCGGCGTCAACCTGCTGGTGCTGGCCATCGGCCAGGGTTATCTGGGCAGTTTTCGCAGCGAGACGCGCGAACCGGCGCGCCTGAAAAACCAGCTGCAGGCGGGCAAGCTCACCTTGCTGACGCAGGAGCAGGCCACGGCGCCCGCCGCGCCGCCGGCTGCCGAAGAAGCTGAGAAGCCGGCAGCGGCCGCGCCGACGCCGCCGACCACGTATGCCTGCACGGAAGTGGGCAATTTCCTGCTGGCCGACGGGCGCCGCTTCGAAGCGCAAGTGGCGGCGCTGGACCTGGGCGACCGCCAGTCGCGCCGCAACGTGGCCGGCCAGGACATTTCCAGCTACATGGTGTACATCCCGCCGCAAGGCAGCAAGGAAGGCGCCGACCGCAAGGCCGGCGAATTGAAGCAGCTGGGCGTGACGAATTACTTCATCATGAATGAAAGCAGCCCGCTGCGCTGGGGCATTTCATTGGGCGTATTCAAGTCGGAAACGAGCGCGCAAAGCCAGCTGGCATCGCTCAACAAACAGGGCGTGCACAGCGCCCGCGTCGCGCCGCGCTACAGCGCCAGCAAGCAGTTCGCCTACCAGTTCCGCGGCCTCGACGCCGCCACGCGCGCGCGTCTCGAGAAGATCAAGGCGCAGTTCCCGGAACAAGACCTGCGCACTTGTAAATAACTACCTTTGGATCACGATGGGCTTGATGCCCGTCGATTCCGGCAAATTCGCCGCCGCCCGTGCCGCCTCGGCGCGGCTGGCAAACGGTCCGCCGTACAGGCGGAACAGGTTACCGGCCTGCACCACGCCCAGGGTACCGAGCGCCGCCGCGTACGGCGCCAGGCGCGAACGGCCCGATTCAGCATTGTCGGCGCGCGAATAGGCGCCCAGCTGCAGATAGAAACCGCTGGCCAGCGCCGCCGGTGCCGGCATGGCCACCGTCGCATCGACGGGCAGCATCTGCGACGACACTTCCGGCTGCACCACGGCGCCCGTTTCCACGGGCGTGTCGATGGAGATGGCCACCACCGACGGCACCGGCTTGGGTGCCGCGCGGGCGGCCAGGATGGCGTCGATATCGGCCGGCAGCAGGCGTTCCACGACCACCTGGTGGCTGCCCTTGCCGAGGAAGCCCAGTTTCAGCGCCGCCGTGTAGGATACGTCGATGACGCGCGTGGCGTGGAACGGACCGCGGTCGTTGATGCGCACGATCACCTGCTCACCGCTGTCGATGCTCGTCACGCGCGCATACGATGGAATCGGCAAGGTCGGGTGGGCCGCCGTCATCTTGTACATATCGTAGATTTCGCCCGACGAGGTGCGCTGGCCATGGAATTTCTTGCCATACCAGGTGCCCGTGCCCTTCTGCGTGAAAGGCTCGTTGTCGGTGATCGGCGTGTACGTCTTGCCGAAGACGACGTAGGGACGGTTCGAGCGCGTCGAATACGGCTCGTTGCGCACTTCCGCGTCGGGCACGTCGCGCAGGTTGGCAGGCGGATTGTCACCCGGGCCATCGTCCTTGTAGTAGCCGCCGCGCCCGGAGCCGGCCGCCGGCAATGCCGGCAAGGTGGGATCCTGGCGCACGGGCACCTTGACCTTGCCGCCCGACGGCAGCGGCACGTTGTTCGATGCGGGCTTGTGCGGCGCGGTGCCGCAGGCGGCCAGGGTCAGCAGGACGACAAGGCTCAGCCCGCGCGTGGCGAAGGTATCGAAAGGCGCCCGCATCAGGTCTGCACCAGCTTGCGGTGGCGCTGAATGCTCATCAGGATGCCGGTGGCCACGCCCAGGGTCAGCAGCGCGGTGCCGCCATAGCTGAGGAATGGCAGGGGGACGCCGACCACCGGCACGATGCCGCTGACCATGCCCATGTTGACAAACGCATACGTAAAGAAAATCATAGTTATCGCTCCTGCCAGCAGGCGAGTGAAAAAACTGGGGGCGTTGGCGGCGATCATCATCCCCCGTCCCACCAGCAGCAAATACATCAGCATCAGAATCAGATTACCCACCAGGCCGAACTCCTCCGAATACACGGCGAAGATGAAGTCGGTGGTGCGCTCCGGAACGAATTCCAGGTGGGCCTGCGTGCCGTGCGTCCAGCCCTTGCCCGTCATGCCGCCGGAACCGATGGCGATGATGGACTGGATGATATGGAAGCCCTTGCCCAGCGGGTCCTTGGTCGGGTCGATCAGCATCATCACGCGGTCGCGCTGGTAATCATGCAGGTGCGACCAGGCGATCGGCAGGCAGGAAACAAAGGTGATCAGCAAGCCGGCCAGCACCTTCCACGACAGGCCGGCCAGGAAGATGACGGTAAAGCCGGCCGCCACCACCAGCAGCGCCGTGCCCAGGTCGGGCTGGCGCGCGATCAGGTACACGGGCACCAGCAGCAGCACGGCCGCCATCAGGAACGATTTCCAGCGCAGGGCGCCCGCATTGTGCTGGAAGAACCAGGCCAGCATCAGCGGCGTGGCGATCTTCAGGAATTCGGAAGGCTGGATGTCGATCACGCCGATATGCAGCCAGCGCCGCGCACCGAGCTTGATGGTGCCGAACAGCGCCACGGCCACCAGCAAGATCACCGACACCGTGTACACCGGCACGGCGATGCGCATCATCATCTGCGGCGTGACGTTGGCCGCCACCCACATGACGAAAAAGCACAGCAGGATATTGCGCAAATGGTCCTCGATCTTGCCGGGGATGCCGATGCTGGCCGAATACAGGGTCAGCAGGCTGGTGCACAGCAGCATCAGGATGATGATCATCAGCGGCGGATCGAACACCGCCAGGTAGGGTTTGGCGCGCCGCCACAGCGAGCGCCTCTCGTTAATGGGCATGTGCTTCCTTATTGCCTGGCAGGCGGCGCCGGGGCGGCCTGCTCGTCGGTGATTTCTTCCAGGGTGCGCACTTCGTCGACATCTTCCTTGGGCACCTTGGTGGTGTCCTTTTCCTTGTCGCTCGGGCGCTTGCCCAGCAGGTAGTAGTCGAGCGCCTTGCGCGCGATCGGCGCGGCCACGCCGGCGCCGAAGCCCGCGTTTTCCACTACGATGGCGATCGCGATGCGCGGCTTGTCGGCCGGCGCGAAGGCCGTAAACAGGGCGTTGTCGCGCAGGCGTTCGGCCAGCAGCTTGGCATTGTACTTCTCGTTTTTCTTGATGCCCACCACCTGCGCCGTACCCGTCTTGCCGCCCACCGTGTACTGCACGCCGGTGAAGATGCGCGCGGCCGTGCCGTCCTGCTCGCTGGTCACGCCCACCATGGCGCGCTTGATGATGTCGATGTTTTCCTGCTTGAGCGCGATGCGGTAGCTTTCCTTGGGCACCGTCAGGGTGCGCACGCGCGTGGCCGCGTCTTCGATGATCTTCACCAGATGCGGCTTCATCACCACGCCGTTATTGGCCAGATTGGCCGTCGCGTGGGCGATCTGCAGCGGCGTGTAGGAATTGTAGCCGGAGCCGTTACTCACCGAAATCGTGTCGCCGCCCACCCATTTTTTCTGCTGCGGCGTCTTGAAGCGGTTGCGCTTCCATTCCGTCGACGGCAGCACGCCCGTCTTTTCGTTATTCAGGTCGATGCCCGTCAGCTGGCCGAAACCGAACGGCTTCATGAAGTCGTGGATGGCGTCGATGCCCATGTCGCGGCCCAGCTGGTAGTAATAGGTGTTGCACGAGACGACGATGGACTTGTGCATGTCCACCGTGCCATGGCCGCCCACCTTGTCGTCGCGGAAGGTGTGGCCGCCGAGGATGAAGAAGCCGGGATCGGAAATCGACTGGCTCGGCGTGCGCTTGCCCAGTTCCAGCGCGGCCAGCGCCATGAAGGGTTTGAAGGTCGAGCCGGGCGCGTAGGTGCCCGACAGGGGACGGTTGACCATCGGCCGGTCCAGCGAGGTATTGAGTTCATTCCAGCTTTGCTGGTCGATGCCGTCGACGAACAGGTTCGGGTCGTAGCCTGGCTTGGAGACGTAGGCGAGGATGTCGCCCGTGGCCGGATCGATCGCCACGGCCGCGCCGCGCCATTCGCCGAACGCTTCCTCGACCACCTTCTGCAGTTCGATGTCGATCGACAGGATCAGGTTGTTGCCGGGGGTGGCCGCCGTGCGCGACAGGGTGCGCATGGCGCGCCCGCCGGCCGACACTTCCACTTCTTCGTAGCCGGTGGTGCCATGCAGCTGCTTCTCGTAGCTTTTTTCCAGGCCCTCCTTGCCGATATGGTCGGTGCCGTTGTAGTTG
The DNA here is from genome assembly GCF_057919405.1 of Janthinobacterium sp. C22. Classification (NCBI taxonomy): domain Bacteria; kingdom Pseudomonadati; phylum Pseudomonadota; class Betaproteobacteria; order Burkholderiales; family Oxalobacteraceae; genus Janthinobacterium; species Janthinobacterium sp. C22. The sequence goes on from NZ_CP193659.1 coordinate 6,523,864, forward strand.
GCCGCGTCCTCGCCCTCTTCCAGCGCCTTGGCCTCATTGCGGTTGATGCGGCCGATGAAGCCCACCACATGCGAGGCGATTTCGCCCATCGGATACTGGCGGAACAGGCGCGCCTGCACTTCCACGCCGGGGAAGCGGAAACGCTGCGCCGTGAAGCGCGCCACTTCCTCATCCGTCAGGCGCGTGCGCAGCGGCACGCTGACGAAGTTCTTCGATTCTTCCAGCAGCTTCTTGAAGCGGCGGCGGTCCTTGACGTCGATCTGCACCAGGGTCGACAGCTCGTCGATCACCGAATCGAGGCTGGCGCTCAATTTCGACGGCGTGATTTCCAGCGTGTAGGCCGAGTAATTGCGCGCCAAGACCACGCCGTTGCGATCGAGGATCAGGCCGCGCGTGGGCACGATGGGCACCACGGCGATGCGGTTGTCCTCGGCCTTGGTCGCGTAGTCCTCGTGCTTGATCACCTGCAGCCAGATGAAGCGCGCCAGCAGCAGCGAAAAGCAGACGAAGACGAGCGCGCCCAGGATGGTCAGGCGCATGCGGAAAAAATGCAGTTCGCGCTCGGTATTTTTCAGTTCGGTCATGGCAGGCGCCCGTCAGATCGGCCGGTTATGGTCGCGGTCCACGGCGCGGCGCTGCGGCGCCAGCAGGATCCACGTCACGAAAGGCCACAGGGCGACGGCGACGAAGCTCTCGATGAAATTGAGCCAGCCGGGGAAACGGCCCGAGACGATCAGCCGCGTCAGCAATTGCAGCGCCTGCGTCAGCAGCAGCAGCGGCAGCACGTGCAGCGCCTGCGTCAGGATGGGGAACCACAGCACGCGCCGGTGCATCATGATGGCGAAATACGACAGCAAGGTATAGGCCAGCGCATTCTCGCCCAGCAGGGTCGAGTCGTGCACGTCCATCATCAGGCCCATGAAGAACGCCACGCCGATGCCGACCTTGCGCGGCTGGTGGATGCCCCAGAAGACCAGCACCAGGGCGACGAAATCGGGCACGCCGACGAACTGCCCCCATGGCAGCAGGTTCAGCAGAAAAGCGCACAGCAGGGAAAAACCGATGAACAGGGGGCTGACCGGCAGCAGGATGTAATGCGGGCGGTTCATCGTGTCGCTTCCTTCGGTGGCACGGCGGCAGGTGCTGGCGTTGTTACGGGCGTTGGTGCAGGTCCTGCCGGCGCCGCCGGTTTCGGCGCGGCGCTGGCGGGCGGCTTCGCGGCGGGGGCTGTCGCGGCGGCGGCGGCAGGCTCCTTGGCCGGGTCCTTGATCGGCGCCATCTTGCCGGCGATCTTGCGGCCCGTCTTGACTTCCTCGGCGGGTGGGCGCGGCGGAATCTCGGGCGACGTCATCAGGATGAGCAGCTGGGTGTTGCGTTCGATGCCGGCCAGCGGCTGGCACACCACGCGGCCGAACGGGCCATGCGCATTGCGCTCGACCAGGGTCACGCGCGCCACGGCCAGGCCGGCCGGGTACAGGCCGTCGAGGCCCGAGGTAATGACGATGTCGCCGATCTGGATGTCGGCGCTGGGGGCCGTGAAGCGCAGTTCCATGGTGCCGGACTTGCCGCGCCCGATGGCCACGCTGCGCACGCCATTGCGCAGCAGCTGCACGGGGATGGCCTGCTCTTCGTCCGTCAGCAAGGTCACTTCGGAGGTGAACGGGAACACGCGCGTGACCTGCCCCACCACGCCGAGATTATCGATCACGGGGCGGCCCAGTTCCACGCCATGCTGGATGCCACGGTCCAGCACGATCTTGCGCGTGGCCGAGTCGCGCGTGTCATACAGCACTTCGGCCATCATGGTCTTGACGGGCACGCGCTCGCGCGCTTCCATCAGCTTGCGCAAGTGGTTGTTTTCAACGATGTTGAGTTGCGCCTGCTGCAGGATCTGCGCCGAGGCGATCTGTTCGTGCTTCAGGTCGCGCACCTGTTTTTCCAGGGCGGACAGCGAAGAAAAGTAGTTGCCGACGCCCAGCGCCACGTCGCGCGGCACCAGGGCCGCCATCTGCACCGGATACAGCACGGTGCCGACGGCCTGGCGCACGGCCGTCAGCGCGTGCATGCGCGAATCGACCAGCAGCAGGGCGATAGAAATGCCGGCGAACACCATCATCTTGACGCGGGCGGAGGCGCCTTGTTTGAAAAGTGGCGGAGGACTGTATTCCATGACATCCAGTAATCAGGCGCAGTGCGCCAACGTGCGGGCCCCGGGCAAACGCCGGTGCCAAAACCAAAAAAGGCCGGAAACTGAAGTTCCGGCCCTTCTGTCAGATTATTCGTAGGAGAAGATCGAGCCGAGCTTGTCCATACGTTCCAGTGCCATCCCGGAACCGCGCACCACGCAGGTGAGCGGGTCCTCGGCCACCAGCACCGGCAGGCCGGTTTCCTCCATCAGCAGGCGGTCCAGGTCGCGCAGCAGTGCGCCGCCGCCCGTCAGCATCATGCCTTTTTCGGCGATGTCGGCGCCCAGTTCCGGCGGCGTCTGTTCCAGCGCGTTTTTCACGGCCGAGACGATGTTGTTCAGCGGATCGGTCAGCGCTTCGAGGATCTCGTTGCTGGAAATGGTGAACGAACGGGGGATGCCTTCGGACAGGTTGCGGCCCTTGACTTCCATTTCCTTCACTTCCGAGCCAGGGAAGGCCGAACCGATGGCCTTCTTGATGGCTTCGGCCGTCTGTTCGCCGATCAGCATGCCGTAGTTGCGGCGGATGTAGTTGACGATGGCTTCATCGAACTTGTCGCCGCCGACGCGCACGGAACCCTTGTAGACCATGCCGCCCAGCGAGATGATGCCCACTTCCGTCGTGCCGCCGCCGATGTCGACCACCATCGAGCCGGTCGCTTCCGACACGGGCAAGCCCGCGCCGATGGCCGCTGCCATCGGTTCTTCGATCAGGTACACCTGCGAGGCACCGGCGCCCAGGGCCGATTCGCGGATCGCGCGGCGCTCGACCTGGGTCGAACCGCACGGCACGCAAATGATGATGCGCGGCGATGGACGGAAGAATTTCGAGTCGTGCACCATGCGGATGAATTGCTTGAGCATCTGCTCGGTCACGGTGAAGTCGGCGATCACGCCATCTTTCATCGGACGAATCGCTTCGATATTGCCCGGCACCTTGCCCAGCATCTGCTTGGCTTCCTTGCCGACTGCCTGAATGGTCTTCTTGCCATTCGGACCGCCTTCCTGGCGGATGGCGACGACGGATGGCTCGTCCAGGACGATACCGAGGCCGCGTACATAAATAAGGGTGTTGGCCGTGCCCAAGTCAATGGCCAGATCGGTGGAGATATACCTGCGTAAAAAACCAAACATGAGTGTCCTGTAGCGCATCGAGCTGCGCAAAAGCTGTTTATGGGGAGTTTCAAAGCGGGCGCTTTCAGGCACCCTGAAAATCCATGAAGGCGATTTTTCCGGGTTTCGCTTGGCGCTTGCGCAATCTTTTCTATGCTGCGGCAGCGGTCCATCAGCGCCGGCAACGCATTAACCCGCCATTCTACCTTATAATTTGAATGCGATTTGCTCAAAAACCATGGAAAAGTGCGACTCTTGCAGCCGCGAGTTACGCGGCATTCCTCGATTTTTGTGAGCAAAATAGCAGTAAATACCCGCGTTTTATCAAAACGCCAACTTAATACTAATGCGCGGCACTCCGCGCCATTCGCCATGTCCCTGACACTCTCCGACGTAAAACGCATCGCCCACCTGGCCCAACTTGAAATGGCCGACGACCAGGCCGTCACGTCTTTGGCCCAATTGAACAAGATTTTCGCACTGGCCGAACAAATGCAAGCCGTCAATACCGATGGCGTGGCGCCCCTGAGCCACCCGCTGGCCGCCCACATGGACAATATCGCCCTGCGCCTGCGCGAGGACGTCGCCACGGAAACGAATCGCCGCGACGCCTACCAGGCCGTGGCACCGAAGGTACAGGATGGCCTGTACCTGGTGCCCAAGGTTATCGAATAAACACGCCGTTGCGCCGTTCCCGCCTTCTTGCCGAATATCAAAATAGAAACGCCATGCATACAAAATCCATCAAACAGCTGTCCACGCTTTTGCAGAACAAGGAAATTTCCGCCGTTGCACTGGCGACGCATTTCCTCGACCGCATCGAAGCGGACAACTCGAACGCCTTCCTGCACGTCGACCGTGCCCTGACCCTGGCGCAAGCTGCCGACGCCGATGCGCGCATCGCCGCCGGCACGGCCACGCCGTTGACGGGCGTGCCGATCGCGCACAAGGACTTGTTCGTCACGAAAGGCTGGCGCACGACGGCCGGCTCGAAAATGCTGGCCAACTACGCCAGCCCGTTTGACGCCACCGTGGTGGAAAAATTCCAGGCGGCCGGCATGGTCACCTTGGGCAAGGTCAACTGTGATGAATTCGCCATGGGTTCCGGCAACGAGAACTCGGCCTTCGGCGCCGTGCAGAACCCGTGGGACAAGACGGCCGTGCCGGGCGGCTCGTCCGGCGGCTCGGCCGCCGCCGTCGCGGCCGGCCTGGCGCCGGCGGCCACCGGCACCGATACGGGCGGCTCGATCCGCCAGCCAGCCGCCTTCTGCGGCATCACCGGCATCAAGCCGACGTATGGCCGCGTCTCGCGCTTCGGCATGATCGCCTTTGCCTCGTCGCTGGACCAGGGCGGCCCGATGGCCCGCTCGGCCGAAGACTGCGCCCTGCTGCTCACCGCCATGGCCGGCTTCGACGAACGCGACTCGACCAGCCTGTCGCCGGAACAGGGCGGCGTGGCGGAAGATTTTTCGCGCGACCTGGAGCAACCCCTGACGGGCTTGCGCATCGGCGTGCCGCGCGAGTACTTCGGCGAGGGCCTGGCCAAGGACGTGGAAGCGGCCGTGCGCGGCGCGCTGGCGCAGTATGAAAAGCTGGGCGCCACCCTGGTCGACATCTCGCTGCCGAATACGGCCCTGTCGATTCCCGCCTATTACATGATCGCCCCGGCCGAAGCATCGTCGAACCTGTCGCGCTACGACGGCGTGCGCTACGGCCACCGCGCGGCCGAGTACAAGGACTTGCAAGACATGTACAAGAAGTCGCGCGCCCAGGGCTTTGGCCCGGAAGTGCAGCGCCGCATCATGGTCGGCACCTACGTGCTGTGCCATGGCTACTACGACGCCTACTATCTGAAGGCGCAAAAGATCCGCCGCCTGATCGCGCAGGATTTCGACGCCGTGCTGAATGGCCCGGACGCCGTCTGCGACGTCATCATGGGCCCCGTCGCGCCGACCGTCGCCTGGGACCTGGGCGACAAGACGGACGACCCGGTGGCGAACTACCTGGCCGACATCTACACCCTGTCGACCAGCCTGGCCGGCCTGCCCGGCATGTCGATACCGTGCGGCTTCGGCGCAGGAGACAAGAATGGCAAGCGCCCCGTCGGCCTGCAAATCATCGGCAATTATTTTGGCGAAGCGAAGCTGCTGAACGTGGCCCACCAGTTCCAGCAAGTGACGGACTGGCATACGCGCAGCCCTGCCGGCATTTAAGAAAATTAAGAAAAATTCGCGCCGCCCAGGCGGCGCCACTAAAAAATAAGCGAGAACACTATGCAATGGGAAGTCGTCATCGGTCTTGAGAACCACGTGCAGCTCACGACCGAATCCAAAATTTTCAGCGGTTCGCCGATCAAGTACGGCGCCGAAGCCAACACGCAGGCCAGCCCCGTCGACCTGGCGCTGCCGGGCGTGCTGCCGGTGATGAACAAGCAAGCCGTCGACCGCGCGATCCGCTTCGGCCTGGCCGTGGGCGCCACCGTCGCGCCGCACTCGGTCTTCGCCCGTAAAAACTATTTTTATCCCGATTCGCCCAAGGGTTACCAGATCAGCCAGTTCGAGGACCCCGTCGTCATCGGCGGCGCCCTGACCTTCGGCTACGAAAAGGATGGCGAATTCGTCACCAAGACGGTGAACCTGACGCGCGCCCACCTGGAAGAAGACGCCGGGAAGTCCTTGCATGAAGACTATGCCGGCATGAGCGGCATCGACTTGAACCGCGCCGGCACGCCGCTGCTGGAAATCGTCTCGGAGCCGGAAATCCGCAGCGCCGCAGAAGCCGTGGCCTACGCCAAGGCCCTGCACTCGCTGGTCATGTGGCTGGGTGTCTGCGACGGCAACATGCAGGAAGGCTCATTCCGCTGCGACGTCAACGTCTCCGTGCGCCCCGTCGGCCAGAAGGAATTCGGCACGCGCTGCGAGATCAAGAACCTGAACTCCTTCCGCTTCATCGAGGAAGCCGTGCACGTGGAAGTGCGCCGCCAGATCGAACTGATCGAGGACGGCGGCAAGGTCGTGCAGGCGACGCGCCTGTACGATCCGGACCGCAAGGAAACGCGCGAAATGCGCAGCAAGGAAGACGCCCAGGACTACCGCTACTTCCCGGACCCGGACCTGCCGCCGCTGGTCATCTCGCAAGAATGGATTAACACGGTCAAGGCATCGATGCCGGAACTGCCGGCCGCCATGCGCGCCCGCTTCATCAGCGAATACGCGCTGCCGGACTACGACGCGCTGGTGCTGACGCAGTCGAAGGCCATGGCCACCTATTTCGTCGCCGTGGTCGAGAAGGCCGGCAAGGAAAACGCCAAGGCCGCCGCCAACTGGCTGATGGGCGACGTGTCGTCGACCCTGAACCGCGAAGGCGTGGACCTGGACGACTCCCCCGTCTCCGCCGCGCAGCTGGCAGCCATGCTCAAGCGCATCGCCGACGGCACGATCTCGAACAAGGCAGCAAAGGAAGTCTTCGCCGGCATGTGGGAAGCGAAATCGAGCGACGAGCACCTGGTCGACGCCATCATCGACGCCAAGGGCTTGAAGCAGATCTCGGACTCGGGCGCGCTGGAAGCCATCGTCGATGAAGTGCTGGCGGCCAACGCCAAGTCGGTGGAGCAGTACCGCGCCGGCAAGGAAGCGGCGATCAATGCGCTGATCGGCCAGGCCATGAAGGCGTCCAAGGGCAAGGCCAACCCGGCCCAGCTGACGGAACTGCTGAAGGCCAAGCTGGCGGGATAATTTTCACTCGCCCCAAAAAAGACGCTGCGGCGTCTTTTTCGCCTGTCGGATCTCTTCATAAACAAGCTTGTCTACGTTTCATGTCACGCCTGACGGGCGTTTATACGCTACTGAAAATTAAAGTATACATTTTTGTCTACAAGGTTTAATCTAGCCCTATTGAATTTCAGGCAAGAGGAAAACCGCATGACCAAGACGCACGACATTCCGAAACCAACGGCAGCCGAACTCGATCTGCTGCAGGCGCTGTGGCCGCTGGGCGCCGCCACAGCCAAGCAGGTGCACGAGGCGATGGCGCTGGCCAAGCCGGCCATCACCTATGGCACCGTACTGCGCCTGATGCAGATCATGCATGGCAAGGGCTTGCTGATCCGCGACGAAAGCCAGCGCTCGCACGTGTATGCGCCGGCCCAGGCCCAGGACAGCCTGCAGACGAATTTGCTCAAGGAATTGATGCAGAAGGCCTTCGCCGGTTCAGCCAAGGCGCTGGTGCTGGCGGCGCTGCGCACGGGCGTGTCGCGCGCCGAACGCGAGGAAATCGAAAAAATGCTCAAGGACGATCCATCATGAACGGCTTCGTGCCGGCGCTGGGATGGACCCTGCTGCACTTCCTGTGGCAAGGCTTGCTGATCGGCTGCGCCACGGCGCTGGCGTGGGCGGCCCTGCGCAATGCGCGTCCCGAGGCGCGCTACGCCGTCGGTTGCGGCGCCCTGCTGACCTGCCTGGCATGGCCGGCGGCGGGCTTGTATCTGCGCCTGGCCGGGGCCGATGCGACGGGCGCGCTGTTCTCCAGCGCCTTGCTGCCGGCCGCCCTGCTGGCGCCCGACAGCCTGCCCGACCTGGAGCTGCTGCTGCGCGCCGTCGTCGGCGTGTGGGCCCTGTGCGCCGCCGTGCTGGCCGTGCGCATGGCGCTGGGCATGCTGTGGATAGAGCGCAGCGCCAGGAACACGGGCACCGCGCATGCAAAACTGCAGACAAGGCTGTCGCGCATGGCGCACGATGCCGGCGTGGCGCGGCCCGTGCGGCTGCGCGTGCTCGACAACATCGCCAGTCCGCTCACGGCCGGCATCTGGCGCCCCATGGTGCTGGTGCCCGCGGCGCTGCTTACCGGCATGCCGCCGCACCTGCTCGATGCGCTGCTGGCGCATGAACTGGCGCACATCCGGCGCCACGATTATCTGCTCAACCTGCTGCAAAACGCCATCGAGGCGCTGCTGTTCTTCCACCCTGCCGTCTGGTGGATTTCACGCGGCGTGCGCCTCGAACGCGAACATATTGCAGATGATTTCGCAGCAAGACAACTGGGCGAACCGCGGCGTCTGGCTCTTGCACTCTCGGAACTGGAACGTCTCCAGTTCTCAACCCACCACCTGGCCCAGGCGGCCAACGGAGGAGATCTTATGTCACGTATCAAACGATTGCTGCACCCCGCACCACAAGCCCTGAACTGGAAGGCGGCCGTACCGCTGCTGGCATTGGCCGGCGCCTGCCTCGGCATCTACGGCCAGGCCGTCGCCGCCGACAGCGCACCCGTACTGGAGCGCCGCCCCGTCATCGACTTTGGCGTGTGCGGCAAACCGGTCTACCCGGCCGCATCGCTGCAGGCGAAGGAAGAGGGTACGGTCAACATGTCCTTTGACGTGAGTGCCGCCGGCAAGGTAACGGGTTCGAGCGTGGTCAAGAGCAGCGGCCATCCAGCCCTCGACGAGGCGGCGCGCAGCGGTATCGCCAAGTGCACGTTCAAGCCGGCCCTCGCTGGCGGCAAGCCGGTCAGCGCCAGCGTCAAGGTGCAATACGTCTGGCGCCTGAACTAATGTCTGCGCGGCGGCAGGCAGCAGCGCTACCGCCGCCGCTTGCGGGTATGATCATGGATTCTTCCACGCACCTGTGAACACGCCATGAACAAGATCAAAACCGGCCTGGTCGGCTACGGCTTTGCCGGCTCCACCTTCCACGCTCCCGTCCTGTCCACCATCGATGCCCTGGAACTGGCGGCCGTCGCCTCCAGCAAGCCCGAGCTCGTGCACAAGGATTGGCCGCACGCGGCCGTGTATGCGGAAGCGGCGCAGCTGTTTGCCGATCCATCCATCGAACTGGTCGTCATCGCCGCACCCAACGAGGCGCATTTCAGCCTGGCGCAAGCGGCCCTGCAAGCGGGCAAGCACGTGGTGGTCGACAAGCCCTTCACCATTTCCAGCGCCGAAGCACAGAGCCTGATCGCGCTGGCGAAAGAGCGCCAGCTGGTGCTCAGCGTGTATCACAACCGGCGCTGGGATGGCGACTTCCTGACCCTGAAAGCGCTGCTGGCGCAAGGCACCCTGGGGCGCATCGCCAGCGTCGAATCGCACTTCGACCGTTTCCGCCCCGAGATCCGCCAGCGCTGGCGCGAATCCGGCGCGCCGGGCGGCGGCTTGCTGTACGACCTGGGTCCGCACATGCTGGACCAGGCCATGCAGCTGTTCGGCAAGCCGGAAAAACTGTATGCCGATATCGTCCTGCAGCGCGATGGCGCGCAAGCCGTCGACTACATGCACATCGTTTTGTATTACGAGCGGCTGCGCGTGGTGCTGCAAGCGGGCTGCCTGGTGAAGGCGCCGACGGCGCGCTTCGCCGTGCATGGCGACAAGGGCAGTTTCGTGAAATTCGGCCTCGATCCGCAGGAAGATGCCCTGAAGGCGGGCGGCAGGCCGGGCCAGCCCGGCTGGGGCGTTGACCCCGTGCGCGGCGCGCTGCACCTGGACACGCAGCCGGACGGCCATTGCGAACACCTCGAAATGCAGGCGGGCCGCTACCAGGACTTTTACCAGGGCATGGCCGACGCCATCCGCCACGGCGCACCGGCGCCCGTGGCGGCCGAGGATGCGGCAGCGACGATACGCCTGATCGAACTGGCGCTGCAAAGCGCCGCCGAAGGGCGCGTGCTGGCGGTGAGCTGATCGGGCTGCCGTCGCCGCATCAAGGCCGGCCCTGGTTCGTTCCCGCCGGCCAGACCAGCTCCACGCGCGCGGAACTGCCCGCCTTGACCTGCACCTTGCGCTCCAGCGTCTTGCCCGCCAGGGTGGCGCGCAGGCTGTAGCTGCCCGGCGGCAGTTTCGCCAGCAGGAAGGGGCCGCTGGCCGTCGCATCCAGCACCGGAGCGCCCTTGGCGTCGCGTATTTCCAGCTTCACGTCGGAGGCAAATTCCGCCTTGCCCGCCGCCTGCACGGAAAACACGAGACTCAAAGGCCAATGCCGGCTGGCGCTCTTGATGGCCGTCGACTCATCGAGGCCGATGCCGCCGCTCAGGTACTCCACCGCCCCGCTCTTCTGCACGGGCGGCAGTGCGCCGTCGGTTTGCGCCTGCGCCGCACTTCCCAGCAACAGCCCGGCGGCCAGCATCGCCGCCGCCAAGCCCAGGGTACCGCATCTGTTCAATGCCATCTCACTCTCCTCATGTCGGTTGAATCAAGATAGGAAGCGCAGCTTAAACAGGACTTAGCCCCACATCAACGCCGGCGCATGGCGTCGGCGATCTTCTGGTCCGTCTTGTACTGGCTCAGCGCATATACGGCCCAGATCGTCGCTGGCAGCCAGCCGATCAGGGTAATTTGCAGGATCAGGCAAATGATGCCGGCGATCGGACGGCCGATCGTGAAAAAGGTCAGCCATGGGAGTAACAGGGCAATCAGCAAGCGCATCGTTCGTTCCTTGAGTATTCCCCTGTGCCGCGGGGACCGGGCCGGCATGCGCCGGCGGTAAATTCAGTTAATCCGATTATAACGATACCCGGCCCTCACGCCTGCACGGGTGCCAGCAGTTTTTCCATCCAGGCCAGGATGGCGGCAAAGATCGCCTCGCGGTTCACCTCATTGAAATTCTCGTGATAGTTGGCCGGATAAAAATGATAGTCGAGCAGGCCATCGGGCACGCTGCGCAGCAGGCTTTCCGTGGCGCGGCTGTCGGCCAGCTTGTCGTCGCCCGCCACCGCGGCGAACAGGGGGAAACGCCAGTCTGACAAGCCGCCCGCCAGCGCCTTTTGCGCCGACGTCAGCGCATGGGCGAAACGCACCGACGCGGCACTGGCGCGGATGCCATCGCGCTCGTCCTGAAAATGGCGCGCGGTGATGGTCTGGTCATGCGTGAGCAACATGGTCAGGTTACCCAGCGGCACTTTCATCGTCGGAAAGCGCTGCGCCAGCCAGCCGGACAGCATCTGCAGCACCTTCGGCACGGGTATCGCATTCACGTAATACGGCGATGAAATCACAAATCCCTTGATGGCCGGGTCGCCCGCAAAGCGCCACAGCCCCAGGTGCGTGGCGATCAGACCGCCCATGGAGTGGCCCATGACGAATACGGGCACGCCCGGATACGTCTGCTTGACCCAGGCGAGGAACAGCTCCTCGTCGTCGAGGAAGGCGTCGAACGAGGGGATGTCGACCTTGCGCTTGCCGTCGTGGCCCACCATGTCAAAGCTGACGGTGGCGATGCCGTGCTGGCGGAAGTATAGCGCCGGCGTGACGTAGTCGCCCGCATGCGCCATGCCGCCGTGGATCGCCAGGATCACGGCGCGCGGGGCTGTGGCGGCTGCCAGATGTGGATGGGCCGCTCGACCCGGTCGCTGCACAGCAGGCTGGCCATCTTGTCTTCTGAAAAACGCATCGCTGCTCCTGTCATGCCCTGTCACGCCTTCAGATGATCGATCAACTGGCGCGCATACAGGGGTAATTCACTGAACTGGCGCACGCAGATCGTCAGATTGCGTACCGACCAGGGATCGGATAATTCCAGGCAGCGCAGCGCCATCGTCTGCTGGCAGCGGCTGGCCGCCGCCAGCGGCACCACGCTGATGCCCACGCCGCTGGCCACCATGCGGCACACGGCATCGAAGCTGCGCAGGCGCACGCGCACCTTCAAGGGGCGTCCCAGGCGCGCCGCATGCATGCCCAGGTACTGCTGCATCGCGCTGTCGTCGGCCAGGCCGATGAAATCGTGATCCAGCAGCGTGGAGAACGCGACGACGCCATCCTGGCCCAGGGCGCGGTGATGCACGCCGTCGGCCGCGGCGATCACCACCAGCCGGTCGGGGCGGAACAGAAACGTCTGCAAGCCGCGCATGTCGACCGAGTCGGACACGATGCCCATGTCGGCCAGCCCTTCCGAGACGGCCTTGACGATATCGTAACTGAGGCGCTCTTCCAGGTCGATGGTCAGGTTCGGATGACGGTCGAGAAAAGCGCCTAGCGCCTCGGGCAAAAATTCGCTGAGCGCGGCCGTATTGCACAGCAGGCGCAACTGCCCTTTCAAGCCGCGTGCAAATTCGCCGAGTTCGCCACGCATTTTCTCCATTTGCAGCAATACGAGGCGCGCGTGATGCAGCAAGGTCTGGCCCACGGGCGTCGGCTCCACGCCGCGCCGCCCGCGCAGCAGCAGGGGCATGCCCAGCATCTCTTCCATGCCGCGCACGCGCGCGCTGCTCGACGCCAAGGCGAGATGGCTGCGCGCGGCGCCCGCCGTCAGGCTGCCCGCTTCCACCACGTTGACGAACAGCTGCAAATCGACCAGATCAAAGCGCATGGCGGCTCCCCTTTTCACCATCTTACCAGCCTTCGTATTTTACTGAGGCTGACTCAAAATAATCCACCTTGGCGAAACCGCCCAGCGCGCGCAGAATCCACGCAATTCACTGTGGAATAGAAAAAATGGAGACGTCATTCCTGCTGGCCGTCGGGGCCAGCTTCCTCGTCGCTGGCTTCGTCAAGGGCGTAGTCGGATTGGGCTTGCCGACGGTGGCCATGGGCACGCTCAGCCTCGTCATGCCGCCCGTGCAGGCGGCGGCCCTCCTGATCGTGCCGTCGATGGTGACGAATGTCTGGCAGCTGGCGGCCGGCCCCGGCCTGCGCGCCCTGCTGCGGCGCCTGTGGCCCATGCTGGCGGGCGTCATGGCCGCTACCGTGGCGGGCGGCGCCCTGCTGCCGGCCGACAGCGGTGCCTGGGCCGGCGTCGCGCTGGGCGTGGTGCTGATGCTGTACGCGCTGGCCGGCCTGTTTTCGCTGCAGCTGCGCGTACCGGCGCGGCACGAAGCGTGGCTGGGGCCATTGGCGGGCGCGGCGACGGGACTGGTGACGGCCGCCACGGGCGTGTTCGTGATCCCCGCCGTGCCGTATCTGCAGGGACTGGGCCTGGCGCGCGATGCGTTGGTGCAGGCGCTGGGCCTGGCCTTTACGGCATCGACCGTGGCGCTGGCGGCCAGCCTGGCCCTGCACGGCGACTTCAGCCTGGGCGCAGCCGGCGCTTCCGCGTATGCGCTGCTGCCGGCGCTGGCCGGCATGCTGGCCGGTCAATGGCTGCGCGGACGCATCGCGCAGCTGGTATTCAAGCGCTGCTTTTTTATCGGCCTGTTCGCCCTGGGCCTGCATGCGGTGGTCAAACCATGGCTGGCGTGATCCAAGTAACGGCTTTGGGAGAGCATGCGCTGTCGGCCTGCATCGACGGGCAGCAGGTGGCCATGCTCGATTTCAGTCCCTGCGGGGCGCAAGCCACGCTCAATATGCTGTTCGTGAAACCGCCGTTTCGCCATCGCGGCGTGGCCAGGGCATTGATGCGCGAAATCCAGCGGCGCTATGCGCAGGTGCGCTGGGTCAATCGAGGCCGAGAATGGACGCGACCGACAGTTCGAGCTGCTCGACCAGTTCCGGCTGCATGAATTGATACTCGTCGGGGATATCGAGCACGTGGATGGTCTTGTGCTCGAGCAGGCGGCCAAACTGCGCGCGCAGGCGCGACTTGTGCTTCTCCTCCATCACGAAAATCACCTCGCACCAGGCCAGGTCATTCGCATTGACGGGATGGCGCGCGTTCGAGCTGGTGCCGCCCGAACGCACGGACAGGGCGGGATGGCTGCGCCATACCCGCTCCGCCGTGGGACTGCGCCACTGGTTGCGGCTGCAAACGAACAGGACGTTCAAGCGCGCCTGAGCCTTAGATACCGTAGCGCGCGCGGTAGGCGGAGACAGCTTCTTTATGTTTCAGCAGTTCCGGATCGGCGCCCGCGCCGTTCAGGTAGCCGAACAAGTCGTCCAGGTTGCCGATCGAGATGACGGGGATGCCGTACTGTTTCGACACTTCCTGCACCGCCGAACTTGGCGACAGCTGGCCGTCCGGGCCCGAGCGCTCCATGCGGTCCAGGGCGATCAGCACGGCGCATGGCTCGGCGCCGGCGGCGCGGATCATGTCCACCGATTCGCGCACCGAGGTGCCGGCCGAGATCACATCGTCAATGATGACAACTTTGCCATGCAACTTGGCGCCGACGATGGTGCCGCCTTCGCCATGGTCCTTGGCTTCCTTGCGGTTGAAGGCGAACGAGGTGTTGCGGCCCTTGCCGGCCAGCGCCACGGCGGTGGCCGATGCCAGGGTGATGCCCTTGTAGGCGGGGCCGAACAGCATGTCGAACTCCACGCCCGAGTCGAGCAGGGTCTGCGCGTAGAACTGCGCCAGCTCGGCCAGGGTGGCGCCGTCGTGGAACAGGCCCGCATTGAAGAAGTACGGCGATGATCGCCCGGCCTTGGTGGTGAACTCGCCGAACCGCAAGACTCCCTTGGATACTGAAAACGCGATAAACTGCTGGCGTAAATTATTCACATTAGCCTCATTTTTTAAAAGTGCCTGTATTTTAATCCGCGCGCAGCGGCGAGACAATCGCCATGCCGCGCCCGCCGGCCCCGTCCAGCGCCCTTTTCACTTTCGACCTATGCCAAAAATTATCTCCGCCAACCTGAACGGCATCCGTTCCGCCGCCAAAAAAGGCTTTTTCAACTGGATGGGCACGCAGACGGCCGATTTCATCTGCGTGCAGGAATTGAAGGCGCAGCTGCCCGACATGACGCCTGAATTCCTCAACCCGCACGGCTACCATGGCCATTTCCACTATGCCGAGAAAAAGGGTTACTCCGGCACGGGCGTGTACAGCAAGGTGGAACCGGACGCCGTGCATATCGGCTTCGGCAGCCCCGAATTCGACGCCGAAGGCCGCTACGTGCGCTGTGATTTTGGCAACCTGTCCGTCATTTCCGTGTACTGCCCCTCCGGCTCGTCCGGCCCGGAGCGCCAGGAAGCCAAGTTCCGCTTCATGGAACTGTTCCTGCCGCACCTGCTGGAATTGAAGGCGCTGGGCCGCGAAGTGGTCATCTGCGGCGACTGGAACATCGCCCACCATGAAATCGACCTGAAAAACTGGAAGGGCAACAAGAAGAATTCCGGCTTCCTGCCGGAAGAGCGCGCATGGCTGACACGCGTCTTCGACGAAGTGGGCTTCGTCGACGTGCACCGCGGCCTGGACAAGCGCGAAGACCAATACACGTGGTGGAGCAACCGCGGACAAGCCTACGCGAAGAACGTGGGCTGGCGCATCGATTACCACGTCGCCACGCCAGGCATCGCGGCCCAGGCGCATACGGTCAGCGTCTACAAGGACGAGCGGTTTTCCGATCACGCGCCGCTGATCATCGACTACACGCTCAAGGGCTGATCTTTGACACGTCGCGGGTGTTGTCGGCTTACACGCTTCGCGCTAAGCCGACCTACGCCCGATCTGGCGTAGGTCGGATTAGGGCCGCAGGGCCGTAATCCGACAACATGGTTGACGCGCCAATCAATGGGGGTGTCTGGTTATGCCAGCATGCGCCGGCTTTCAAAATGGCGCGCCTCGCCGCTCAAGGGGTCGGTGAACTCGATCGCGCGCGCCAGCAGCTGCAAGGGCTGCGACATGTCGTCTTCCTTGCACGGCAGCGCCACCGGGTAAAACGCATCGTTGACGATGGGGATGCCCAGCGATGCCAGGTGCACGCGCAGCTGGTGCTTGCGCCCCGTGTGCGGCTGCAAGCGGTACAGATTCACGCCGCCGCGCTCTTCGATCACGTCGATGACGGTTTCCGAATTCGGCTCGCCCGCTTCCTCGCGCATGAGGAAAAACTGCGCGCCCTCGACCATGCGGCTGCGGTAGGTGAATGGAAAATCGCGGCCCGCCAGCACGGGCGCCAGCGCCTCGTACGTCTTGCGCACTTCGCGGCGCTGGAACAGCGACTGATAAGCCCCACGGCTGGCGATCTGGCGCGAAAAAATCACCACGCCGGCCGTCTCGCGGTCGAGGCGGTGGATCGGCGTCAGCTCGGCGCAGTCCAGGTTTTTCTTCAGGCGCGTCAGCAAGGTCTCCTGCACGAAGCGCCCGCCTGGCGTCATGGGCAGGAAATGCGGCTTGTCGACGACGATCAGATGCTCATCCTGGAACAGGATCTCCTCGTGAAAAGGGATCGGCGTTTCCCGTTCCAGCTCGCGGTAGTAAAAAATGCGCATGCCGCGCTTGTACGCGCTGTCAGGCGTCAGCACGGCGCCGTCGCCATCGACCACTTCGCCGCGCGCCATGCGGTCCCGCCATTGCGCGGCGCTGATGTGCGGGTAGCGCTCGACCAGGAAGGCGAGCATGTCCGGCCACTGCCCCTCCGGCAGCCACAGGTAGCTGGCTGCCACGCCGTCGCGCATGGGCAACGGTGCGGCGGCGTGACGCTTGGCCATCCTAGCGCTGCGCGATGGCGTTGCTGCGGTACGGCGGCAAGGCGTCCACGCTGACGCCCTTGCTGCGCGCATACAGGGGCAGCACTTGCGCCATGTGGCTGTTCATCTGCGAGATGCGGTCCTTGCCCGACGGGTGCGTCGAGAGGAATTCCGGCGGCGCGCCCTTGCTCACTGCCGCCATTTTCTGCCACAGGATGACGCCGGCGCGCGGGTCGAAACCGGCGCGCGCGGCCAGATCCATGCCGATCAGGTCCGCTTCGCGCTCGTCGTCGCGCGAAAACTTCAGCATCACGCCCTTCGCCGCCATATTCGTGGCGGTACTGGTCAGATTCGGGTCAACGCCGAGCCATGCCGACAGGCCCGCGCCGGCCAGCTTGGCGCCCACGGCGGCCAAGTTACCCTTGCCCGCCTGCGCCTGCGAGTGTTCGCGCAAGGCGTGGGAAATCTCATGGCCCATGACGATGGCCACTTCGTCGTCGGTCAGATTCAGCTTGCTGATGATGCCGCTGTAAAAAGCGATCTGCCCGCCCGGCATGCAAAAGGCGTTGACCTCGTCCGAGTTGAGCAGGTTGACCTGCCAGTTCCAGCTGGCCGCCGCCTCGTTCCAGCGCGTGGCGAACGGGATGATGCGCTGGGCGATGGCGCGCAGACGTTTCACTTGCGGGTCACTGTCGGGCACCAGCGCATTTTTTCCTTTGCCTCGTTGACCAGCTGCATATACTGCTGCTTCGACTGTGCATTGAAATCGGCGCCGCCGGCAAAGATGCGCGACGTCGACAAGGGACGCACCTCGATGCCATCCTGTACCGTCGCCTGCTGGGCGTGGACGGACAGGGGCGCCAGCGCGGTGGCCGCGCACAGGCTGGCCAGGACGGTGTAACGTTTAAGGGATATTGGTGCCATTGGCAGACCTCCATGGAGCGATTTTAGGCAGCATCATCATGGCCGGAAAGGCCAGGAAGAAGCACACGATGAAAAACGAGAACCAGCCCAGCTCGGCGACCAGAAAGCCCACCGAGGCATTGATCAGGGTGCGCGGCACGGCGCTCAGGCTGGAAAACAGGGCATATTGCGTGGCCGTGTAGCGCGGGTCCGTGGTGCGCGACAGGAACGCGACAAAGGCGGCCGCGCCCAGGCCCAGGCTGGCGAAGGCTTCGAAGCCGATCACGGCGCTGAGCAGCATGGTATTCGGTCCCACCTGCGCCAGCCAGGCAAAGCCCAGAATGGCGATCGCCTGCAGCGCGCCAAATACCCACAGGCCCCGGTTGATGCCCAGCTTGAGCATCCACACGCCGCCCACCACGCCACCGGCCAGGCTGGCCCAGAAACCCGTGGTGTTGGCGGCCAGGCCGATCTGCGTCATGCTAAAACCCAGGTCCAGATAAAACTTCGTCGCCAGCGCCGTCGCCATGCTGTCGCCGATCTTGTAGAGTAATACGAAGGCGAGGATCCACATTGCGTTACGCCAACCATCGCGCGCGATGAATTCCTGGAACGGCAGGATGATCGCTTCGCGCATCGTCTTCGGCGGCGAGCCGTACACGGTCGGCTCCCTGATCAGCAAAGTGCACACGAGACCCGGCAGCATGAAGGCGGCCGTGATCCAGAAGACGGGCTGCCACGGCATGCGGTCGGCCAGGATCAGCGACAGCGCGCCCGGCACCATGCCCGCCACTTTATACGCGTTGACGATGACGGCCGCGCCCAGGCCCTGTTCGTTATCGGACAGGATTTCGCGCCGATAGGCGTCGATGACGATGTCCTGGCTGGCCGACAGAAAGGCCACGCCGCCGGCGGCGGCCGCGATCAGGCCGATCTGCGTGAGCGGGTCCAGCATGCCCATGCCGCCGATGGAAAAGAACAGCGCCACTTGCGTGAGCGCCATCCAGCCGCGCCGGCGTCCCAGTCCCAGGATGCGGTAGCGGTCCATCAGGGGCGCCCACAGGAATTTCCAGATGTAGGGGAACTGCACCAGCGCGAACAGCCCCAGCGCCTTGACGTTCAAGCCCGACTTGGCCAGCCATGCCTGCAGCAGGTACAGCAGGATGAACAGGGGCAGGCCGGAACTGAAGCCCAGCACCAGCACGGCCAGCATGCGGCCATTGGCATAGGAACGCCATCCTGGCGCCGGGCTGACATTCATCAATGCACCGCTTTTTTACGCAGGCGGAAGACGGCCAGGTCGCCGCGCAGGTTGGGCAGCACGGAGACCATCTTGCCTTCGGCCAGGGCCACGCAGTCGATCACTTCCAGGCCGCATTCCTCGGCCAGCTCGCGGAAGTCGTTGATGGTGGCGCAGCGCACGTTGGGCGTGTCGTACCATTGGTAAGGCAGCGACTTCGACACGGGCATGCGGCCTTTCAGCAGTGCCACGCGGTGCGGCCAGTAGGCAAAGTTGGGAAACGAGACGATGGCCTCGGCGCCCACGCGCACGATGTCGCGCAGCAGCGGCTCGACCTGCTTCATCATCTGCAGCGACGACAGGCACAGCACCGTATCGAAGCTGTTGTCGCCGAAGATGGCCAGGCCCTTTTCCATGTCCTGCTGGATCACGTTCACGCCGCGCAGGGTGCTGGCCAGCACCTTGTCGTCGGCGATCTCGATGCCGTAACCGCTGCACTCCTTGTCGCTTTGCAGGTACTGCAGCATCACGCCTTCGCCGCAACCCACGTCCAGCACGTGCGCGTTGTCCGGCACCCAGTGGGCGATGAAGGCCAGGTCGGGGCGCAGCGCGCTCAATTCGTCAAAAGTCATGCTGTCTCCTTCGCGCCCTGGCGGACGGCGGTGTTCTGTACTGCGGCGGGCGCGCCCGCCCCGATGTCGTTCCAGACCTGGCCATAATAGGCGCGCACCATGTTCATGTAGCGCGGATCTTCCAGCAGGAAGGCGTCGTGGCCGTGCGGCGCGTCGATTTCCGCATACGTGACCTGGCGGCGGTTGCACACCAGCGCCTCGACGATCTCGCGGCTGCGCTCGGGCGAGAAGCGCCAGTCGGTGGAAAACGAGGCGAGGAAGAACTTGGCCTTGGTGCCCGACAGGGCCTTGGCCAGGTCGCCGCCATGCGCGCGCGCCGGATCGAAATAGTCGAGCGCCTTGGTGATCAGCAGATAGGTGTTCGCGTCGAAGTACTCGGAGAACTTGTCGCCCTGGTAGCGCAGATACGATTCGATCTCGAAATCGATGCCGAAGCCGAATTTGTAGTCACCCGTCTGCGCCGCGTCACGCAGCTTGCGGCCGAATTTCTCGGCCATGTCGTCGTTCGACAGATACGTGATGTGGCCCACCATGCGCGCCACGCGCAAGCCGTTCTTCGGCACCACGCCGTGCGCATAAAAATCGCCGCCCCGGTAATCGGGGTCGGACAGGATGGCCTGGCGCGCCACGTCATTGAAGGCGATGTTCTGCGCCGACAGCTTGGCCGTCGAGGCGATCACCACGCAGTGGCGCAGCCGTTCGGGAAACATGATGCTCCACGCCAGCGCCTGCATGCCGCCCAGCGAACCGCCCATCACGGCGGCGAACTGCTTGACGCCCAGTTCATCGGCCAGGCGCGCCTGGGCGCTGACCCAGTCTTCCACCGTGACGACGGGGAAGCTGGCGCCATACGGCTTGCCGGTGGCGGGATTGGTGTGCATGGGGCCCGTCGAACCGAAGCAGGAGCCGAGGTTGTTGACGCCGATGACGAAGAATTTGTCCGTGTCGAGCGGCTTGCCGGGACCGACCATATTGTCCCACCAGCCCGTGCTCTTCGGTTCGTCCGCGTAGACGCCGGCCACGTGGTGCGAGGCGTTCAGGGCGTGGCAGACCAGCACCGCGTTCGATTTGTCGGCGTTCAGGGTGCCGTAGGTTTCATACATCAACATATAGTCCCGCAGCGATGCGCCGCTTTGCAGCTGCAGGGGTTGCGCAAAATACATGGTTTGCGGCGAAACGATTCCAATGGATGACATGTGTGTCGGTTTATAAAAGGGGGCGGCCCCACGGGCCATGGTCGATGCAGCACCGCGATGATAGGTACTGCAACTTTAACATCAGGACACCTCTTGCCGCGCGCGATGTGTCCTGATGCCTAAGGTGACAGTTTACATGAGCTGAAGTTGATGGACGGCTTCCGCGATCACATTTGGTTCCATGGAACGCATAATTTTGCGCATTTGTGGCGCAATCAGCCCCAGATCGCTGTTGAGGATCTCTTGCTTGACCGCCAACAGCTGGGCCGGATGCATGGAAAACTCGCGCAAGCCCATGCCCAGCAGCAAGCGCGTGAGCTTCACGTCGCCCGCCATCTCGCCGCACACGGCCACGTCGATGCCCGCCTTGTGACCGGCCGCGATCGTCATCGAGATCAGCTGCAGCACGGCCGGATGCAGCGGATTGTACAAATGCGCCACTTCGTAGTCGACCCGGTCGATGGCCAGGGTGTACTGGATCAGATCGTTCGTGCCGATCGACAGGAAATCCATGCGTTTGACGAACATGGGCAGCGCCAGCGCGGCGGCCGGAATCTCGATCATGGCACCCACTTCGACCTCGTCGTCGAACTTGACGCCCTCCTCGCGCAGGCTGGCCTTCGCCTGCGCGATCATGGCCAGCGACTGGTCGATCTCGAACGCATGCGCCAGCATCGGGATCAGGATGCGCACCTTGCCGAAGGCCGAGGCGCGCAAAATCGCCCGCAGCTGCGTCAGGAACAGCTGCGGCTCGGCCAGGCAGTAACGGATGGCGCGCAAACCCAGGGCGGGATTCAAGGCCGTATGGTCGGACTGGTCGAGCGGCTTGTCGGCGCCGATGTCGAGCGTGCGGATGGTGACGACTTTTCCCTTCATCGACTGCACCGTGTTGCGGTAAGCCTCGAACTGCTCGTCCTCGGTGGGAATCTTGTGGGCGCGGCCCATGAACAGGAATTCGGAGCGGAACAGGCCCACGCCGCTGGCGCCCGACTCCAGCGCAAACGCGCAATCTTCGGGCAATTCGATATTCGCCAGCAGGGTGACGGGCGTGCCGCACTTGGTCACGGCCGGCGTCTTTTTCAGCTTGCCCAGCTTCTTGCGCGCGCTGCATGGCCGTCTGGCGCTCGCGGTACTGTTCCAGCACCAGCGCGCTGGGGTTGGCGATGACGACGCCCGCGTCGCCGTCGATGATCAGCCAGTCATCCTGCTCGATCAGCATCGACGCCTGCGACATGCCGACGGCGGCGGGAATATCGAGGCTGCGCGCGACGATGGCCGTGTGCGAGTTCTGCCCGCCCACGTCGGTGATGAAACCGATGAAGGAGCGGTCGCGGAACTGCAGCATGTCGGCCGGAGAAATGTCATGCGCGACGACGATCATCTGCGCCATCAATTCGTCTTCGGCCGCGGCCTTGGGCAATAGCTGTTCCGTGCCCAGCAAGACTTTCAATACGCGCTCGGCCACCTGCTGGATGTCGGCCTTGCGTTCGCGCAGGTACGGATCTTCGATTTCGTCGAACTGCGCCGACAATTCATCGATCTGCGTCAGCAGCGCCCATTCGGCGTTGTAATGGCGCTTGCGGATGATGTCGAGCGGCGCTTCGGAAATCATCGGGTCCGACAGTATCAGCGCATGCACGTCGATGAACGCGCCCAGCTCCGTAGGCGCATCCTTGGGCAGCTCGTTCCACAGGGTCTGCAGTTCCTTGTGGACGGTGGCGATGGCGCTTTGCAGGCGCTGGACTTCGGCTTCGATCTGTTCCTGGGCGACCAGGTAATGTTTGACGTCAAGGGCGGCCGGCGCCAGCAGATGCGCGCGGCCGATGGCGATGCCGCGGGAAACCGGGATGCCGTGGAGCGTGAAAGATGCCATGGGTTGACCTGTCGGAATGCGGCTGCGGCTGCGTTCGGCGGGCATTACTCGCCTTCGCCAAACCTGTCATTAATCAGGGCGGTGAGCGCATCGACACATGCCTGCTCATCATCGCCCTCGGCTTCCAGGGTCACTTTCGCGCCCTTGCCGGCGGCCAGCATCATCACGCCCATGATGGACTTGGCGTTGATGCGGCGCGCGTTGCGGGTCAGCCAGACGTCGCTCTTGAACTTGGCGGCGAGCTGGGTAAATTTGGCGGAGGCGCGTGCATGCAGTCCCAGCTTGTTGATGATTTCGAGTTCTTTTTGAATCATTTTTGTATGGTCTCTATCCCTGAATGCACTGCATTGTTGCCAGCCCTAGCTATAAAACCCGCCGCCTTCAGGGCGGCGGCCATGTCACTCTTTACTCGCCCACGCGGATGCGGTTATCGACGCGCACGGCGCCGCTTTGCGCACCGGCCAGCGCCATCTCCACCACTACGTCGAGCGTGTCGCGGCGATACGTGATGGCGCGCAGCAGCATCGGCAGGCTGATGCCGGCGATGACTTCCACCCTGCCCGCATCGGCCAGCTTGTTGCAGCAGTTCGACGGCGTGCCGCCCTTCACGTCGGTAATCACCAGCACGCCGGAGCCGTCGTCGAGGCGGCAGATGGCTTCCGAGGCCAGCTTTTGCACTTCCGCCAGGTCCTGATCGGCGACGACGTCGATGGCTTCAAACCGTTCCGTTGGCCCGCGAAACACATGCGCGCAGGCGGCGATGAAAGCCTGTCCCAGCGGTGCATGTGTCATGAGCAAAATCCCTACCATAGTCATTTCACCTTCTAGCGCTGCTGCGCTTGCGCAACGCCATGCTCGACGGCGTCGACAAACATGGCTGCCACGTCAAAACCCGTCTGCTGCATGATTTCCTGGAAGCAAGTCGGGCTGGTGACATTGACTTCCGTCAGATAGTCGCCGATCACGTCCAATCCTACCAGCATCAGGCCACGCGCGGCCAGGATGGGGCCCAGCTTTTCTGCGATTTCCAGGTCGCGCGCCGTCAATGGCTGCGCCACGCCCGTGCCGCCGGCCGCCAGGTTGCCCCGCACTTCGCCCGCCTGCGGGATGCGCGCCAGCGAAAACGGCACCGGCTTGCCGCCGATGACGAGGATGCGCTTGTCGCCCTTGACGATGTCGGCGATGAAACGCTGCGCCATGATGGTCTGCGCGCCGTTCTCGCTCAAGGTCTCGATGATGGCGCCCAGATTCAGGCCATCGGCCTTGACGCGGAAGATGCCCGTGCCGCCCATGCCGTCGAGCGGCTTGAAGATGACGTCCTGGTGCTTGGCGTGGAAGGCGCGCAGGCGCGCCTCATCCGACGTCACCAGGGTCGGCGACGTGAATTCGGAAAACTGGGCAATGGCCAGCTTTTCATTGTTGTCGCGGATGGCGGACGGCTTGTTGAAGATGCAGGCGCCCTGCTTTTCCGCCAGTTCCAGCAAATACGTGCCGTACACGTATTCCATGTCGAACGGCGGGTCCTTGCGTTCGATGATGGCGTCCAGCGCCGACAGGCGCATTTCCTGGGTGGAAACGACCTTGTACCAGTCGTGTTCATCGCCCGTCAGCTCGATGTGGTTTACCCGTGCCGTGACGATGCCTTCTTCCAGCGCCATGTCCTTCTGTTCGAAGGCGTAGACGGCGTGGCCGCGCCTGGCCGCCTCGCGCATCATGGCGAAGGTGGAATCTTTGTAAGTCTTGAAGCCTGCCAGCGGGTCGGCAAGGAATGCAATTTTCATGGTGCGTCCAATCGGGGAGCCTGATAAGGAATGCTTGATTCTAGCCGAGATCGCCAGGCGCAGTGGTCACCGCGCCCGGCAAGCTGCAGGGAGGGATCAATACACCTCGGGATTCGGGTCCGTGCGCTCCATTTCCAGCGACGCGGCCAGCAAGGCCAGGCGCGCCACCACGCCATACACGTAGAAACGGTTCGGCGCGGCCGTACCCGGCTTGGCCTTCAAGTCCGGCACGGCATGCTGCTGGGCAAACGCCAGCGGCACGTACTGCGAGCCGGGCGCATTCAGGTTCTGGTCCACGCCCTTCTCCGCGTGCACGCGGTAGAAACCGCCCACCACGTAGCGGTCGATCATGTAGACGACGGGTTCCGCCACGGCATCCTTGATGCTCTCGAAGGTCGGCACGCCTTCCTGGATGATGACGTCAGTGACCACTTTTCCGTCCTTGACGATGGACATCTTGTCGCGCTGCTTGCGCGACAGGTCGCGCACTTCGCTGGCGTCGCGCACCGTCATGATGCCCGTGCCATATGTGCCCGCATCGGGCTTGACGATGACAAACGGCTTTTCCTTGATGCCGTATTCCTTGTATTTCTTGCGGATCTTGGCCAGCAGCACGTCGACGCTGGCGGCCAGCGCGTCTTCGCCCTCGCCTTCCTGGAAATTGACGTCGCTGCACTTGGCGTGGAAGGGATTGAGCATCCACGGGTCGACATCGATCATCTTGCCGAATTTTTTCACCACTTCATCGTAGGCCGTGTAGTGGTTGCTCTTGCGGCGCAAGGCCCAGCCCGCGTGCAAGGGCGGCAGCAGGCTTTGTTCATGGATGTTTTGCAAGATATCGGGGATGCCGTCCGACAAGTCGTTATTCAGCAGGATCGTACACGGGTCGAAATCCTTCAAACCCAGGCGGCGGCCATTGTTCAGGCGCACGAGGGGTTCGATGACGAGCATGTTGCCATCTGGCAACGCCAATGGCGTCGGCTGGGTGATGTCGGGCGACCACGAACCGAAGCGCACGTGCAGCCCCGTCTGGCGGAAGATTTGCATCAATCGCGCCACGTTCTGCAGGTACTGCGGCGTGGTGTTGTGCAATTCCGGCACGATCAGCAGGTTGCGGGCGTCCGGGCAATACTTGTCGATGGCGGCCATGGCCGCCTGCACGGACAGGGGCAGCATTTCCGTGGCCAGGTTATGGAAACCGCCAGGGAACAGATTGGTATCGACGGGCGCCAGCTTGTAGCCGGCGTTGCGCAAGTCTACCGAGCAATAGAAGGGCGGCGTGTGCTCTTGCCACTCCATGCGAAACCAGCGCTCAATGGCCGGCGTCGCGGCCAGAATCTTTTTTCGAGGTCGAGCAGCGGTCCGGTCAGGGCCGTGACGAGATGGGGAACCATAGTTACATCCTTAAATTATGTGCAGTATTCAAAAAGCACACAGAACTGCCGACTATATTACCGTGTAAGTACCCCAAGTCGGGGCAAAAGCCTTGTTTTAAAGACCTTTTCCATTCCCACAACGAAAAAAGGCACCTCGATGAGGCGCCTTTTCAGACAAGGCACGCCGCGCCGGGGCGCTGGCATGCCAGATCATTGTTATTTAGCCATGATACGCTTGCTCGCCATGGCTGGTGATGTCGAGACCTTCGCGCTCTTCTTCTTCCGGTACGCGCAAGCCGATGACGATGTCGACCAGTTTATAGGCGACGACGGAGACCAGGGCCGACCACAGGATGGTGGTGCCGACCGCTTGCGCCTGCACCCATACCTGATGGCCGATCGAGTACGGGTCGGCCGACATCTTGTTGGTGACAAAGTCGAAGATGCCCTGACCGCCCAATTGTGGTGCAGCAAACACACCCGTCAGCAAGGCGCCGAGGATGCCGCCCACGCCATGCACGCCGAACACGTCGAGCGAATCGTCGGCGCCGATCAGGCGTTTCAGACCATTCACGCCCCACAGGCAGACGATACCGGCCAGCAAGCCGATGACCAGACCACCCATCGGGCCGACAAAGCCGGCCGCCGGGGTGATCGCCACCAGGCCGGCCACGGCGCCCGATGCGCCACCGAGCATGGAGGGCTTGCCTTTGCTGATCCACTCGCCAAATACCCACGACAGGGTGGCGGCGGCAGTGGCCAGCAAGGTGTTGACGAAGGCCAGGGCTGCCACGTCGCCCGCTTCCAGCGAGGAACCGGCATTGAAACCGAACCAGCCCACCCACAGCAGGGAAGCGCCGATCATGGTCATCGTCAGCGAGTGCGGTGCCATCGATTCGCGGCCGTAGCCAACGCGCTTGCCGATCATGATCGCGCCCACCAGGCCGGCGACGGCGGCATTGATGTGCACCACGGTGCCGCCGGCAAAGTCCAGCGCGCCTTTTTGCCAGATCCAGCCCGCTTTCAGGGCTTCGCTGGCCGAGGTGGCGGCATTGGTGATCAGGTCAGGACCGGTCCAGAACCACACCATATGGGCCGCTGGCAGGTAGGCAAACGTGAACCACAGGACGACGAAGGCCAGCACGGCGGCAAACTTGGCGCGCTCGGCAAAGGCACCGACGATCAGTGCGCAGGTGATGGCGGCAAACGTGCCCTGGAAGGCGACGAAGACGAACTCGGGAATGACGACGCCCTTGCTGAACGTGGCGGCGGCGGCAAACGTGCCCTTGGCCGGGTCCCAGATACCGTTCAGGAACAGGCGGTCGAAGCCACCGAAGAAGGCGGTTTTTTCCGTGAAGGCGACCGAGTAGCCGTAGATGCACCACAGCACGATGACCAGCGCGAACACCATGAACACTTGCATCAGCACCGACAGCATGTTCTTCGAGCGCACCAGACCGCCGTAGAACAGGGCCAGGCCGGGGATGGTCATCAAGATCACCAGCAAGGTGGAAATCATCATGAAACTGGTATCGCCCTTGTTGGCGACGGGCGCGGCGGCTGGCGCGGCAGCGGCCGGGGCCGGCACGGCGGCAGCCGGTGCCGTTGCGTCAGGCACGGGCGTGACGGCGGGCGCGGCGACGGCCGCGGTCGTGGCCGCTTCCGTCTTGGCAGGGGCATCGGCAAAGCTCGGCGCGGCGACGCCAAACGCACACAGACAGGCAAACCCAGCTAGCAATTTTGTTATATTTTTACGCATCAATATTCCCCTTAGAGCGCTTCGTTGCCGGTTTCACCGGTACGGATGCGGATGACCTGTTCCAGGTTGTAGACGAAAATCTTGCCGTCGCCGATTTTACCGGTACGCGCCGCGCCTTCGATCGCTTCGATGGCCTGGTCGACAATGGCGTCATCGACGGCCGCTTCAATCTTGGTCTTGGGCAAGAAATCAACGACATACTCGGCGCCACGGTAGAGTTCCGTGTGGCCTTTCTGGCGGCCGAACCCTTTGACTTCGGTAACGGTAATGCCTTGCACATTGATAGCCGACAAGGCTTCGCGTACTTCGTCCAGTTTGAACGGTTTAATGATTGCAGTAATCATTTTCATGGCAGTCTCGCTTAAAAGGTTTTGGATACGGTCAGCACGAGACCGGATTTCGCCAGATTCTTGCCATTCGGTGCCAGCGACGTGATATTGGCTTTGACGTAGGCCAAGGCGACAGTTGCCACGCCAAAATCCTTGGTGACGCCCAGCTTGTAATCGGTATAGCTGAGGGCATCGTTATGTTCGACTTTCTGGCGGCCCACATGCAAGTTCAGCAGATAGCCTTCGTACATATCGATATTCGCGCCCACGTCGAGGTAGCCGCTGTTCTTGCTGTCGGCCACGCCGAACAGATTGGTGGTCGAGTGCGAGTACTTGATGTAGGCCGGGCCATAGCCGAGCTGGCCGTACAGCTCGAAGGTGTTCGCATTCGTGCTCAAGCCATTCGATGGGTAGAAGTAATACAGGCCGCCCACGTCATAGGTAAAATCCTTGCTGATCTCGCCCCGCTTGCCGGCATAAATATCCCATTCCAGGTTCGTATCGCCGCCGCCGTCCTTGATCCATTTGATGCTCGACAGCCAGGTTCCCACGTACAGGCCCGTCGGATTGTGGGTATAGTCGGCGCCGCCGCTGATGGCAGGGTCGAGACGGCTTTGCGACACGCCACGGTAGCGGTAGTCGCTGGTCAGCGCCACGTTGTAGCTCACCACGTTATCAGGTACGGCAGCAGCAGGCGCCGCCACCGCATCCTGGGCCATGGCGCTGCCGCTCAAAGCGGTCATGGCCAGCGTCAACGCTGCAGCTAAAGTCATGTTCTTGGACAGATTCTTCATGGCGATTCCCTTTTATTGAACTTTTAAAGCGGTTGAGGTTTAAAATCTTGGCTGGAGATCACAAAGCGTTCATACCTTCTTTAGCAGAATACGTGCCAGCTCTCTTGCCACCTTGACAGGTGCGTTTCCGGCCATACATACCCTGCAAGCCGCTGGGCATGCGGGAATACGCTGCTGAAGCGTTGTGGATTTGCCTATTTTCGCACCAGATTAACACCGCTGTGCACCGCAATGGTGCGATGCACATGCCGCACCATAAAAGGACTGAACATGGACATGAATACCTTCTTTAACGACTTGCAAGGCAAGATTCACCAAGCCATCGAGAACTCGCCTGCCAAGGATATCGAGAAAAACGTGAAATCGATGATGACCCAGGGCTTCGCCCGCCTCGATCTCGTCACGCGCGAGGAATTCGATATCCAGGCGCAAGTGCTGACCAAGACCCGCGCCAAGCTCGACGCACTGGAATTGCGCCTGATCGAACTGGAAACGCGCCTGAACGAATCGAAGGCCAAGGTGTAAGGTGCCGTCAGCGAGGCGCCGTTATTGACGGCCTTGCTGGCATACCTCAAGCCTGACGGCATTTCAAGCGCTAGACTGATCCTGCCCGCCCCAGGGCACAGGGGAGTCTGATGAGTCTGGCCGTCCTGAAAAGCCGCGCCCTGGCCGGCATGGAGGCGCCCGAGGTAAGTGTCGAAGTCCACCTTGCCAATGGCTTGCCTTCCTTTACCATAGTCGGCCTGCCGGATACGGAAGTGAAGGAATCGCGCGACCGCGTCCGTGCCGCGCTGCAAAACTGCGGCTTCGAGATGCCGGCGCGGCGCATCACGGCCAACCTGGCGCCGGCGGACCTGCCCAAGGAATCAGGCCGCTTCGATCTGCCCATTGCCTTGGGCATCCTGGCTGCGTCCGGCCAGTTGCCGGGCGACCAATTGCACCACTACGAATTCGCGGGCGAACTGTCGCTCTCAGGCCAGTTGCGCCCCATCCGCGGCGCCCTGGCCATGACCTTTGCCATGCAGCGCAGCCCGGCGGGCACGCCGCGCGCCTTCATCCTGCCGCAGGCGAATGCGGATGAGGCGGCGCTGGTCAGCGATGCCTGCATCTATCCCGCTCACAGCCTGCTCGAAGTCTGCGCGCATTTTGCCGCGCACGCCGGCCACACGGCCCTGCAACGTCATCAGCCCATGCTGGCAGCGCACGTTTCTCCGTACCCCGACTTTGCCGACGTGCAGGGCCAGCAGCAGGCGCGGCGGGCGCTGGAAGTGGCGGCCGCGGGCGGCCATAACGTGCTGATGGTGGGACCGCCGGGCGCGGGCAAGACCATGCTGGCCAGCCGCTTCCCCGGCGTGCTGCCGCCCATGAGCGATGAGGAAGCGCTGGAATCGGCCGCCGTGCATTCGCTGGGCGGCCACTTCAAGGTGGAACACTGGAAACGCCGCCCCTACCGCGCCCCGCACCAGACGGCGTCCGGCGTGGCCCTGGTGGGCGGCGGCAACGTGCCGCGCCCGGGAGAAATCTCGCTGGCGCACTGCGGCGTGCTGTTTCTCGATGAAATCGCTGAATTCCAGCGCCGGGTGCTCGATGTGCTGCGCCAGCCTATGGAATCGGGGGTGATCAGCATTTCGCGCGCGGCCCGCCAGGCCGAGTTTCCTGCCCGTTTTCAACTGATCGCCGCCATGAATCCCTGCCCGTGCGGCTATCTGGGCCACGCTTCGGGACGTTGCCGCTGCACGCCGGACGCCGTGCTCCGTTATCACAACCGCCTGTCCGGCCCGCTACTCGACCGTATTGACCTGCAAATCGAAGTGGCCGCCATGGCGCCGGCGGCCCTGGGCCGGCACGCCGGCGCCGGCGAAAGCACGCAAGCCATCGCCACGCGGGTAGCGGCTGCCTTTGCCTTGCAGCTGGCACGCCAGGGAAAAGCGAACCAGAGACTGAGCAACACGGAAATCGAACAGCATTGTCGCCTGGAAACGCACGGCGAACAGCTGCTGCATGGCGCCATGGCGCGCCTGCACTGGTCGGCGCGCACCTACCACCGGGTACTACGCGTGGCGCGCAGCATCGCGGATCTGGCGGGCAGCCCCGCCATTACGCAAGCGCATGTTGCCGAAGCGATCCAGTACCGGCGCGTGCTGCGCGAGATATGAGGCGGCCAATGGCCAACGCCACGCGTGCGCGATTGCGCGCGGTTGGCGGCGCTGCTACCATCTGCTGATGAAAAAACCATCACTTGCCCTCTTTCTGGCTACGCTCGCGGCCGCCAGCGTCTTGTCCGCCTGCAGTCCGAAATTCGACTGGCGCGATTATCGCAGCCCTGACGCCCAGTTCACGGCCTTGTTTCCAGGCAAGCCGGCCGTGCTGACACGCGAGATCGATCTCGATGGCAAGAAAGTCAGCCTGACCATGACAGCCAGCGAAATCGATGGCAATACCTTCGCCATCGGCAGCGCCGTGCTCGACAGCGCCGAACAGGCGCAAGCGGCCTTGCCCGCCATGCAGACTGCCCTGTTAAAAAATATCAACGGCACCGTGCGCAGCGAAAAATCGGCATCGGCGGCCAGCAGCACGGCTGCCGGAAGGCAACAGCGCAGCTCGCTCAGCATCGAGGCCAGCGGCACGCAGCAAGGCAAGCCTGTCTTGCTGGTCGGCCGTTTTGTGGCGCAGGATAAACGGATTTTCCAGATCATCATTCTCGGTGAAGAAAGCAAGCTGTCACGTGACACCATCGATACCTTCATGGACTCGGTAAAACTGGAGTGAGACTTAACGATCGCTTAAACGGGTGTTTTCACGGTGAGCAAGCTCTTGTAAATGCGTGCGTTGTCCAACAGATGGCTGTATCCGGCTTGCAAATGTGCAATCCGGGCAATCGGACGGCCTGTGCGACATTTCAAGTCGTGATATTGTTTCGACACTAACAACAAGTTTCAGAAAGCGCTTATGTTGATCTCATTCAAATCCAAATCCTCCCCTGAAGTGCTGATGTACCAGGAACATGCCCAGCGCATCCTCGACCTCCTGCACAAGAACCCAACGCGCGGCGTCATCACGCCAGCGGAAGCGGGCGATGCATTGGCCCTGCTGGAAAAAGAAGTCGCGGAAAGCAAACTGCATCCGGAAAATGACGTCGAACACGATGCGCATACGCCGGAAACCTTGGAAGATGGCGAAACGGGCGCCCATGCGCGCGCGCAAAAAGTCCATTTTTCGCAGCGCGCCTATCCCTTGATGGAAATGCTGCGCTCGGCCAAGGCGGAAGGCGAAAGCATCACCTGGGGCATCTAGTCCGATGAACGCTGCAGACGAAAAAAACCCCGCTGATGCGGGGTTTTTTTATATAACAAGCCTGACGATAACCTACTTTCACACTGGTTGCAGCACTATCATCGGCGCAAAGTTGTTTCACGGTCCTGTTCGGGATGGGAAGGGGTGGGACCAACTTGCTATGGTCATCAGGCATAACTTTTTCAACAGCCTGCTCCCAACGGGGCAGCAAACCATCTGATCTGAGGTGGCGAATTATACCGTAGGTCAGCTTGGCGCGCAAGCGCATAAGCCTCCCCTCGAACGCCAATAATGTTGTCGGATTACGCGCTGCGCGCTAATCCGACCTACCCGGTATGGTTGATGCTGGCCGATGTCCGTCGGCGCAGGTCGGCGTAGGTCGGCTTAGCGCAGCGTAAGCCGACAGCACCAGCGGCGCATCCAACCGCCAGACGAAAAAAACCCGACCATGGCTGATCGGGTTTTTTTAGGTGAAACAGCCGGGGGCTGTTTCACCAAATAACAAGCCTGACGATAACCTACTTTCACACTGGTTGCAGCACTATCATCGGCGCAAAGTTGTTTCACGGTCCTGTTCGGGATGGGAAGGGGTGGGACCAACTTGCTATGGTCATCAGGCATAACTTGTACCGGCATTTGTCCTCAGTGGAGCGACAAAGCCATGAATCTGGAAGAAGCGGATTATTTAGAATTTTGGGTAATGATTGCGATCAACAACTTCGCAACATGTACTTTCTTATCCTCTGTACCTGCTAAGGTTATAGGGACAAGCCGTACGGGCAATTAGTACTGGTTAGCTTAATGCATTACTGCACTTCCACACCCAGCCTATCAACGTCCTGGTCTCGAACGACCCTTCAAAGAGCTCAAGGCTCTGGGAAATCTCATCTCAAGGCAAGTTTCCCGCTTAGATGCTTTCAGCGGTTATCTCTTCCGAACTTAGCTACCCGGCAATGCCACTGGCGTGACAACCGGTACACCAGAGGTTCGTCCACTCCGGTCCTCTCGTACTAGGAGCAGCCCCCTTCAAATTTCCAACGCCCACGGCAGATAGGGACCAAACTGTCTCACGACGTTTTAAACCCAGCTCACGTACCACTTTAAATGGCGAACAGCCATACCCTTGGGACCGGCTACAGCCCCAGGATGTGATGAGCCGACATCGAGGTGCCAAACTCCCCGTCGATATGAACTCTTGGGAGGAATCAGCCTGTTATCCCCAGAGTACCTTTTATCCGTTGAGCGATGGCCCTTCCATACAGAACCACCGGATCACTATGTCCTACTTTCGTACCTGCTCGACTTGTCAGTCTCGCAGTTAAGCACGCTTATGCCATTGCACTATCAACACGATGTCCGACCGTATCTAGCGTACCTTCGAACTCCTCCGTTACACTTTAGGAGGAGACCGCCCCAGTCAAACTGCCTACCATGCACTGTCCCCGATCCGGATAACGGACCAAGGTTAGAACCTCAAACAAACCAGGGTGGTATTTCAAGGTTGGCTCCACGAGAACTAGCGTCCCCGCTTCAAAGCCTCCCACCTATCCTACACAGATTGGTTCAAAGTCCAATGCAAAGCTACAGTAAAGGTTCATGGGGTCTTTCCGTCTAGCCGCGGGTAGATTGCATCATCACAAACATTTCAACTTCGCTGAGTCTCGGGAGGAGACAGTGTGGCCATCGTTACGCCATTCGTGCAGGTCGGAACTTACCCGACAAGGAATTTCGCTACCTTAGGACCGTTATAGTTACGGCCGCCGTTTACTGGGACTTCAATCAAGAGCTTGCACCCCATCATTTAATCTTCCAGCACCGGGCAGGCGTCACACCCTATACGTCCACTTTCGTGTTTGCAGAGTGCTGTGTTTTTATTAAACAGTCGCAGCCACCAGTTTATTGCAACCCTTTCACCCTCATGGAGTAAACCAATCAAGCTACCGGGGCGTACCTTTTCCCGAAGTTACGGTACCAATTTGCCGAGTTCCTTCTCCCGAGTTCTCTCAAGCGCCTTAGAATACTCATCTCGCCCACCTGTGTCGGTTTGCGGTACGGTCTCGTATGACTGAAGCTTAGAGGCTTTTCTTGGAACCACTTCCGATTGCTTCGTGCACAAGTGCACTCGTCCCATCCCCTTGAATTCCGTACCCGGATTTGCCTAAGTACCTTCTATGAGACAGAAACTGACTATTCCAACAGTCAGACAACCTTCCGCGATCCGTCCCCCCATCGCATCATACGACGGTGCAGGAATATTAACCTGCTTCCCATCAGCTACGCATCTCTGCCTCGCCTTAGGGGCCGACTCACCCTGCTCCGATGAACGTTGAACAGGAAACCTTGGGCTTACGGCGTGGAGGCTTTTCACCCCCATTATCGCTACTCATGTCAGCATTCGCACTTCTGATACCTCCAGCATCCTTTACAAGACACCTTCGCAGGCTTACAGAACGCTCTCCTACCATATCCAATAAAGGATATCCGCAGCTTCGGTGACTGGCTTAGCCCCGTTACATCTTCCGCGCAGGACGACTCGATCAGTGAGCTATTACGCTTTCTTTAAATGATGGCTGCTTCTAAGCCAACATCCTGACTGTTTTAGCCTTCCCACTTCGTTTTCCACTTAGCCAATCTTTGGGACCTTAGCTGGCGGTCTGGGTTGTTTCCCTCTTGACGCCGGACGTTAGCACCCGACGTCTGTCTCCCAAGCTCGCACTCATCGGTATTCGGAGTTTGCAATGGTTTGGTAAGTCGCAATGACCCCCTAGCCATAACAGTGCTCTACCCCCGATGGTGATACTTGAGGCACTACCTAAATAGTTTTCGGAGAGAACCAGCTATTTCCAAGTTTGTTTAGCCTTTCACCCCTACCCACAGCTCATCCCCTAATTTTTC
Organism: Janthinobacterium sp. C22; assembly: GCF_057919405.1. Classification (NCBI taxonomy): domain Bacteria; kingdom Pseudomonadati; phylum Pseudomonadota; class Betaproteobacteria; order Burkholderiales; family Oxalobacteraceae; genus Janthinobacterium; species Janthinobacterium sp. C22. Next base: position 6,558,499 of record NZ_CP193659.1, read on the forward strand.
AACATTAGTGGGTTCGGACCTCCAGGGCGTGTTACCGCACCTTCATCCTGGCCATGAGTAGATCACTTGGTTTCGGGTCTACACCCAGCGACTGATCGCCCTATTCGGACTCGATTTCTCTGCGGCTTCCCTATGCGGTTAACCTTGCCACTGAATGTAAGTCGCTGACCCATTATACAAAAGGTACGCAGTCACGGAACAAGTCCGCTCCTACTGTTTGTATGCACACGGTTTCAGGATCTATTTCACTCCCCTTCCGGGGTTCTTTTCGCCTTTCCCTCACGGTACTGGTTCACTATCGGTCGATTACGAGTATTTAGCCTTGGAGGATGGTCCCCCCATATTCAGACAGGATGTCACGTGTCCCGCCCTACTTGTCGTACGCTTAGTACCACCGGTCCGATTTCACATACGGGGCTATCACCCACTATGGCTCCCATTTCCAGGGGATTCTGTTATCGGTCCGACTATCACGTACAGGCTCTTCCCATTTCGCTCGCCGCTACTTTGGGAATCTCGGTTGATTTCTTTTCCTGCAGCTACTTAGATGTTTCAGTTCGCCGCGTTCGCCTTGCATACCTATGTATTCAGTATGCAATACCCTAAAAGGGTGGGTTGCCCCATTCGGAAATCTGCGGATCAAAGTGTGTTTGCTCACTCCCCGCAGCTTATCGCAAGCTACTACGTCCTTCATCGCCTGTAATCGCCAAGGCATCCACCATGTGCACTTATTCGCTTGTCCCTATAACGTTAGCCTCTTCATTCTTTCGAACGAAAAGAGCGCTACAGGGATAAGAAAGTACAACGTTGTTGCTTGTTTGTTGATACATACAATCATTACCCATCGATCTGCGTTTTACGGCAAACCGATCAATAAATAATCTTTACTTCTTCCAGATTGTTAAAGAACGAAACAGCTTTGATCGCTAAAAGATCAAACCTAAACCTGACTGGCTTACGTTTGCACTTTCGAGTAAAACTTTGGTGGAGGATGACGGGATCGAACCGACGACCCCCTGCTTGCAAAGCAGGTGCTCTCCCAGCTGAGCTAATCCCCCTGTGGGTATTACATACTGGTAGGTCTGGCTGGACTAGTGTCCACCTTACCCCGGGTTTGTTTTTACTGGTAGGGCTGGTTGGACTCGAACCAACGACCCCCGCGTTATCAACACGGTGCTCTAACCAGCTGAGCTACAGCCCCAACGCGGAACTACTACGACTACTGTTTCTTCTTAATTAAACAGCCGATAAGTGTGAACATTTGATGCGTGAACCATTTACATGATTCGTGCAAACTCTAGAAAGGAGGTGATCCAGCCGCACCTTCCGATACGGCTACCTTGTTACGACTTCACCCCAGTCACGAATCCTACCGTGGTAAGCGCCCTCCTTGCGGTTAAGCTACCTACTTCTGGTAAAACCCGCTCCCATGGTGTGACGGGCGGTGTGTACAAGACCCGGGAACGTATTCACCGCGACATGCTGATCCGCGATTACTAGCGATTCCAACTTCATGCAGTCGAGTTGCAGACTACAATCCGGACTACGATACACTTTCTGCGATTAGCTCCCCCTCGCGGGTTGGCGGCGCTCTGTATGTACCATTGTATGACGTGTGAAGCCCTACCCATAAGGGCCATGAGGACTTGACGTCATCCCCACCTTCCTCCGGTTTGTCACCGGCAGTCTCATTAGAGTGCGCTTTCGTAGCAACTAATGACAAGGGTTGCGCTCGTTGCGGGACTTAACCCAACATCTCACGACACGAGCTGACGACAGCCATGCAGCACCTGTGTACTGGTTCTCTTTCGAGCACTCCCCGATCTCTCGAGGATTCCAGCCATGTCAAGGGTAGGTAAGGTTTTTCGCGTTGCATCGAATTAATCCACATCATCCACCGCTTGTGCGGGTCCCCGTCAATTCCTTTGAGTTTTAATCTTGCGACCGTACTCCCCAGGCGGTCTACTTCACGCGTTAGCTGCGTTACCAAGTCAATTAAGACCCGACAACTAGTAGACATCGTTTAGGGCGTGGACTACCAGGGTATCTAATCCTGTTTGCTCCCCACGCTTTCGTGCATGAGCGTCAATCTTGACCCAGGGGGCTGCCTTCGCCATCGGTGTTCCTCCACATATCTACGCATTTCACTGCTACACGTGGAATTCTACCCCCTCTGCCAGATTCTAGCCTTGCAGTCTCCAATGCAATTCCCAGGTTGAGCCCGGGGATTTCACATCAGACTTACAAAACCGCCTGCGCACGCTTTACGCCCAGTAATTCCGATTAACGCTTGCACCCTACGTATTACCGCGGCTGCTGGCACGTAGTTAGCCGGTGCTTATTCTTCAGGTACCGTCATTAGCAAGGGATATTAGCCCTCACCGTTTCTTCCCTGACAAAAGAGCTTTACAACCCGAAGGCCTTCTTCACTCACGCGGCATTGCTGGATCAGGCTTTCGCCCATTGTCCAAAATTCCCCACTGCTGCCTCCCGTAGGAGTCTGGACCGTGTCTCAGTTCCAGTGTGGCTGGTCGTCCTCTCAGACCAGCTACTGATCGATGCCTTGGTAGGCTTTTACCCTACCAACTAGCTAATCAGATATCGGCCGCTCCACGAGCATGAGGTCTTGCGATCCCCCACTTTCATCCGTAGATCGTATGCGGTATTAGCGTAACTTTCGCTACGTTATCCCCCACTCCAGGGTACGTTCCGATATATTACTCACCCGTTCGCCACTCGCCACCAGAGCAAGCTCCGTGCTGCCGTTCGACTTGCATGTGTAAGGCATGCCGCCAGCGTTCAATCTGAGCCAGGATCAAACTCTTCAGTTTAATCTCTGTTACTTTGCCGTTTTACCGGCATGGTCGAACTATTTAACTAGTTCAAACCCCTCGCATTGCGAGGTGTTTGCTCACTCAAAAAACTGACAGGCTACTTCCGAAGAAGTATCCTATTTCATTATTTCTTGTGAACATTTGATATTTTAAGTTATACGCCAATCCGAAGATCGACGCTGCACTTACATCAAATGCCCACACTTATCGACTGTTAATTGTTAAAGAACGGTATTCGGTACTGCTTATTTGCCACTCTCGCGCTATCGACAAAGCGTTGTGTTTGTCAGCTGCGAAGAAGGAAGAGTATGAAGCGTTTCGGCTAATTCGTCAACCTTCTTTTTACTACCCAGCCCCGGAAGGCCGTCCCTTTTTGTGCCGCAAACTAGTGCGTCTCATCGGGGAGGCGAATCATATCAAAGACCGTCGAAGTTTGGCAAGCGCTTTTCCAGGAAAGCGTGCATGCCTTCTTTTTGTGCAGGCGTGCCGAAGGCGGCCTGGAACAAGCGGCGCTCGTAGGCGACGCCATCGGTCAAGGTCGTCTCAAAGGCGCGGTTGACGCAATCCTTGATCATCATGGCCACCGAGGACGGCATGGCGGCGATGGTCTTGGCGGCAGCCAGCGTTTCTTCCAGCAACTTATCGGCCGGCACCACGCGCGACACCAGGCCGATGCGTTCCGCCTCGGCGGCATCGATGGTACGCGCCGTCAACAGCAGATCCATGGCCTTGGCCTTGCCGATGGCGCGCGGCAAACGCTGCGTACCGCCCGCGCCTGGCGTGACGCCGACCTTGATTTCCGGCTGGCCGAATTTGGCGCTGTCGGCAGCGATCAGGAAATCGCACATCATGGCCAGTTCGCAGCCGCCACCGAGTGCATAGCCAGCCACCGCACCCACCACCGGTTTGCGCACGCGCAAGATATGTTCCCAGTTGCGGCTGATGTAGCCCTGAGTAAAGGTATCGGGATACGTGTAATCGGCCATGGCGGCGATATCGGCGCCGGCGGCAAAGGCTTTTTCGCTGCCCGTGAGCACGATACAGCCGATATTGTCATCCGCATCGAACTTGAGCAGGGCGTCGCCCAGCTCATTCATCATATTGTCGTTCAAGGCGTTCAAGGCCTTGGGGCGGTTCAGGCGGATGATCGCCACCTTGTCCTGGATATCGATGATCAGGTCTTCGTATTGCATAGTGTCTCCTCTCGATGAACGGTGCGACGATTGTAGCGGCTAAAGGCAGCGGCGCGGCAGGTGCGCTGCTATTATTGCGAGCCTGATCACCTTTCATCGAGCAGCGTATTTTCTCCTCCTTCCTCCAATATTGCGCCAGCCACCTGCGCGGCGACGGCAGCGCCGCCAGCGTCAATTTCCGCCGCCTGTGGTTCAGCAACGGCCTCAACTGCTTCGGCGCGCAGATCACCTCGCTGGCCCTGCCCCTGTGCGCGGTATTGTTACTGCATGCGACGCCGGAACAGATGGGCGTGCTGGTTGCCCTGCAGGCGCTGCCGTTCGCCCTGTTCGGCTTGCCCGTCGGCGTGCTGCTGGACCGGCGCAGCAAGCACCCGATCATGCTGTTCAGCGAAAGCATGTCGGGCCTGGCACTGGCCAGCGTGGCCGTCGCCTGGTGGTGCGGCGTGCTGTCGATGCCATGGTTATATATAGTGGGATTCATCATCGGCACGGGCTTCGTCGTCGGCGGCGGCGCCGAACAGGTGTTTCTGACCTTCCTCGTGGGCCGCGATGGCTTGATCGACGCGCAGTCGAAATTTGCCGCCACGGAATCGGCTTCGCGCCTGATCGGCCCCGGCCTGGCCGGCGTGCTGGTGCAAGCGCTGTCGGCGCCCGTCGCCATCCTGTGCACGGCCTGCGGCTATCTGGTTTCCGTATTCAATCTGCGCGCCATGAGCGTGCGCGACCCACGCCCGGCGCCCTCCGACAAGCACGCCCTGCGCGACATCGCCGACGGCTTGCTGTTCGTCTGGCGCGAACCGCTGCTGCGCGCGCTGGCCTGGGGCGCCGGCATCTGGCACTTCCTGTTTTACGCCAGCATGGCCTTGACGGTGCTGTTCGCCACGCGCGACCTGGGCATGAGTCCTGGCGTGCTGGGCATGACGCAGATGCTGGGCGGCGCCGGCGTCTTGCTCAGCGCCTTCATCGTCAAGCCGCTGACGCGCCGCTACGGCGCCGGCCGCACCATCCTGATCGGCCTGGCATCGACCTCGCTCTGCTTTGTCCTGACGCCAACGATTCCCGCCGCGCTGTTCGGCAGCGCGGCCGCCAGCGCCGTGGCGTATGCCATATTGATGTTCTTTTTCGATTGCGGCGTGATGCTGTTCTTTATTCCCTACCTGGGCCTGCGCCAGAAAGTCACGCCCGACCCCATGCTGGGCCGCATGACCTCGACCATGCGCTTCCTGACGGTGGCGACGGCACCGCTGGGCGCGCTGGCCGCTGGCTGGGTGGCGGAACATTTTGGCGTGCGCAATGGCCTGGCCTGCATCGCGGCAGGCAGCATTGTGTTGACGATCGCCATGGTGTGGGGCACGCCGTTGCGTAGCGTGCGCACCTGAAGCGAGGAACGGGCATACACTGCAGAAAGATTGCCTTGGCGACACTATTCATGCCAAAGCCTGTGAGGTTTGATTTACATCAAGGTTTTAATTGATGTAACTCCATAAGCTGTCTTACATCACTTGAGGAGCACGCCATGTTTAACACCATCTTATTTCCCACCGACGGCTCGCCGCTGTCCGACAAAGCTGCCGAGACCGCCCTCGCCTTCGCCCAATTGAACAAAGCCAAGCTGGTCGCCATCAGCGTGGTGCAACCCTTCCCGTTTTCGCCGATGGCCGACGGCGGCATCGTGCTCGACGCCAGCCTGTATGAACAGCAGATGCAGGAAGCCTCGCAACGCGCCATCGACAAGATCGGTGCGGCGGCGCGCGCCGCCGGCGTGCCTTTCGAAGGCGTGGTGGCCGTGTCACCGAGCCCGCACGACGAAATCGTCAACGCGGCGCAAACCTACCATTGCGACATCATCCTGATGGCCTCGCATGGCCGCAAGGGCTTGAACAAGCTGTTCGTGGGCAGCGAAACGCAAAAAGTGCTGGCGCATACGTATCTGCCCGTCATGGTTCTGCGGTAAACCGCCCCCCGGCGTCGCCAGGACTCCCTAGCGCGCCGGCGCCTGCTTCGGCAGCAACACCCACACGGCGCCGCTCTGCTTCATGCGGCCCGCATTCTCGGCCGCTTCCGCGCCAAAGCCAAAGAAATAATCGACCCGGATCGGCCCGCGAATGGCGCCGCCCGTATCCTGCGCCATGACCAGGCGCTGCATGGGAATCTCGCTATTGGCTTGCGTGGTGGACAGGAACACGGGCGCGCCCAGCGGCAGGAAGCGCGAATCGACGGCCACCGAGCGCTGCGGCGTCAGCGGCACGCCCAGCGCGCCCTTCGGCCCCACTTTCGGATCGGGCAAACGCTCTTCCTTGAAGAAGACATAGCTGGGATTGGCGTTGAACAATTCATCCTTGCGCGTGGGATGGCCGGCGATCCACGCCTTGATGCCCTGCGCGGACGCCTGGCTCAGGGTCAGCTCGCCCTTGTCGACCAGGTAGCGGCCGATCGACTTGTAGGGATGGCCGTTTTGATCCGCATACGCCACGCGCACGGTTTCCTGCGTATCGGTCAGCTGCACGCGCCCGGAACCCTGCACCTGCAGGAAGAACGCCTCGACTTCATCATCCACCCACAGCAATTCCTTGCCAGTGACGGACGTGGCGCGCTCGATATCGGCGCGGGTCGCGTACGGTATCACCTTCTTGCCGACCAGCTTGCCCCGCAGGCGCATGTTCTTCAGTTCCGGATACACGCCGGCCAGGTCGACCGAGACCAGGTCGTCAGGCACCTTGTACAGCGGCGTCTGATATGGACCGCCGCGCTTGCGCGCCCCGTGCAGCAGCGGCTCGTAGTAGCCGGTGACGAGGCCCGTGCTGGCGCCATCGGCGGCGATGACTTGATTGGGCACAAAGAAAGTCTCGAAGAACAGGCGGATGGCCTTGTCGCTGTCGGCATTCACCTGGCGCGCGATCGTGCACGATTCCTTCCAGTCCGGCCGCTTGACCAGCACGCCGCACGAAGCCATGAACGCGGGCCAGGCGGCGCGCATGTCGTCGCGGGCCCAGCCAGGCAAGGCGGCAAATTTGGCGGGCACGAAGGTGGGCGCTACCGCTGCATCGATGGCGTCCTTGGCATCCTTGGCATCGGCGGGCTTGGCCGGAACCGGCCTGACGACGGTCGGCGCGATGGGCGGCGCCTTGCCGCCGGCAGCGGGCGGCGCAGGCGGCGTGGTACAGGCGGAAAGCGCAAGCGCGACGGCGCCGATTGAAACGGGTAGACTACCGCGTGTCAACAGACGGCGGGTAAATACTAAGCTGCGGGTAAATAACATAGGAGTACGTATGTGGATCTTGATGATAGAGGCGCTGGTGGCGTTCTTCTTGCTGGCATTTATAGTCTGGTGGACCATGTATTCGGGTAAAAACCCGCGCCACCGGCACGCAAGCAGCTCGGCGAAGAACAGGACGGCACCGAGAAACTGAAATAAGGGGGCGCGAGCCCCCGGCGACGCATCAATGCAGGGTGCGTGGCACCGACAGCACGAACTCGGGAATCGGCGCTTCGAACTGATGGCCGTCTTCGGCCACGCAGAAGTATTCGCCATGCATCGAGCCTTGCGGCGTGCCCAGCATGGTGCCGCTCGTGTACTCGAACTGCTCGCCCGGCTGCAGCAACGGCTGGTGGCCGACGGCGCCCAGGCCCCGCACCTCTTCCACCTTGTTGTTCGCATCCGTGATGACCCAGTGGCGCGAAATCAGTTGCGCGCCGGCCGTGCCCGTGTTGACGACGCGGATCGTGTAGCTGAACACGTGCCGCCCCTGGTCCGGTGCCGATTGCTCGGGCAGGTATTGCGTCTTGACCGTTACCGTAAATTCATAAGTCGCCATCGTCATTCCTATTCAGACATTGCCAGTCGTATTGTGTGTCGCGCGCGACGCATTGGCCATCGCGCGATGCGTATTCTGTGTTTCACTGTCCTTCAATGAAGCATGGTACCGGCGTCAAGCGTAAAATAGCGCATCTCCGCATTTTCTACTCTTAGCCTTTAGCCACCATGACAACATTCCGTATCGCTCCCAGCATCCTGTCCGCCGACTTTGCCCGCCTGGGCGAGGAAGTGCGCAACGTCGTTACCGCCGGCGCCGACATCATCCACTTCGACGTGATGGATAACCATTATGTGCCGAACCTGACCATCGGCCCGCTGGTGTGCGAAGCGATCCGCCCGCACGTGCAAGTACCGATCGACGTGCATCTGATGGTCAAGCCTGTCGATCGCATTATCCCGGATTTCGCCAAGGCTGGCGCGAACATCATCACCTTTCACCCGGAAGCGTCGGATCACGTCGACCGTTCCTTGCAGCTGATCCGCGACAACGGCTGCAAATCGGGCCTGGTGTTCAACCCGGGCACGCCGTTGCACTACCTGGAACACGTGATGGACAAGATCGACATCATCCTGATCATGTCGGTCAACCCGGGCTTCGGCGGCCAGTCGTTCATCCCGCAAGCGCTGAAGAAAATCGCCGAAGCGCGCCGCATGATCGACGAATCGGGCCGTGACATCATGCTGGAAGTCGATGGCGGCATCAAGATCGACAACATCGCCGCCGCCGCCGCCGCAGGCGCCGACACCTTCGTCGCCGGCTCGGCCATCTTCGGCAAGCCGGACTACAAGGCCGTCATCGACGCCATGCGCGCGGAATTGGCCAAAGTGGCGGGCGCCTGATGCAAGCGGGCACGGTGAAAGACCACGTACTGGCCGGCGTGCGCGCCGCCATCATCGACCTCGATGGCACGATGCTCGACACCGTGCCCGATTTTCATGTCGCCATCAATGGCATGCGCGCTGAACTGGAGCTGGCACCCATCAGCGCCGAGGCCATCAAGCTGATGGTGGGCAAAGGCTCGGAAAACCTGATCCGCACCGTGCTGGCGCTCGACTTCGATGCGGCCGGCGTGGAACAGCGCTTCGAGCAGGCGATGGACGGCTACCAGCGCCACTACCTGGCCATCAATGGCCAGTTCAGCACCCTGTACCCGGACGTGGAAGCGGGACTGGCGGCAATGCAGGCGGCGGGCTTGCGCCTGGCCTGCGTCACCAACAAGCCGATCGCCTTCGCCCTGCCCCTGCTGAAACTGAAAAACCTGGACCAGTATTTCGAGATCGTCTACGGCGGCGATTCGCTGCCGCAGAAAAACCGCATCCCATGCCGCTGCTGCAAGTATGTGCGGACTTCGACCTGCCGCCCGCCAGAGTGGTGGCCATCGGCGACTCCTCGAATGACGCGCAAGCGGCCAGGGCTGCGGCTTGCCCCGTATTGACCGTACCGTATGGCTACAATCACGGACACTCTATACACGATACCGATTCCGATGGTATAGTAAAGACACTGCTCGAAGCAGCACGTTTTATTAGCATGCAAAATTAACCGGCATACTGACCAAACCCAACACTATATCGTGAACACGTTTCTCATCAAAAAACACAATGTCACCCAAACCGGCTCGATTGAGGCCTGGCTTTGGCGACGCTGGCAATCCTGGCAGGCCTAAGGGCCGAGCCGTTACGATTGCTGCCGGCTGCACACGCGTCCTTTGCGCCTCTTGCGCAAGTTCCATGTACCGGCAGGTTTTTTGATAACCCACCGCAGGGTTTGTGCACTATGCACACTCGCACCCTGGCGGCATGGAGAAACACATGACCGAACTCGAATTCAAATCGCTGGCCCAGCAAAGCTACAACCGCATCCCCCTGATCGCGGAAGCGTTCGCCGACCTGGAAACCCCGCTCACCCTGTACCTGAAACTGGCACAGGCCCAACACGGTGGCAAGAACACCTTCCTGCTCGAATCCGTCGTCGGCGGCGAACGCTTCGGCCGCTACTCCTTCATCGGCTTGCCCGCCACGACCGTGCTGCGCAGCTACGGCAAACGCACCGAAATCGTCAAGAACGGCACCGTGATCGAGGAACACGAAGGCAATCCGCTCGACTTCATCGAACAGTTCCAGTCGCGCTTCAAGGTCGCCCTGCGCCCCGGCATGCCGCGCTTCTGCGGCGGCCTGGCCGGCTACTTCGGCTACGACACCGTGCGCCACATCGAGAAAAAGCTGGCCGGCGGCGCGCCGAAAGATGACTTGAAGCTGCCCGACATCCAGCTGATGGTGACGGAAGAACTGGCCGTCATCGACAACCTGTCCGGCAAGCTGTACCTGATCGTCTACGCCGACACGACGCAGCCCGAATCGTTTTCGAAAGCACAGCAGCGCCTGAAGGACTTGCGCATGATGCTGCGCCGCGGTGTCGATGCGCCCGTCACCAGCGCTTCCGTGCGCACGGAAACCATCCGCGATTTCTCCAAGGAAGATTACCTGAAGGCGGTCGCCAAGGCGCATGAATACGTGATGGCGGGCGACCTGATGCAGGTGCAGATCGGCCAGCGCATCCGCAAGCCATATGTCGATTCGCCGCTGACCCTGTACCGCTCCTTGCGTTCGCTCAATCCATCGCCGTATATGTACTTCTATAATTTCGGCGACATGCAGATCATCGGCGCCTCGCCCGAGATTTTGGTGCGCAACGAAACGACGGCCGATGGCGGCAAGAAAGTCACCTTGCGTCCGATTGCCGGCACGCGTCCGCGCGGCGCCACGCCCGAGCGCGACGCCGAGCTGTCGGCCGAACTGCTGGCCGATCCGAAAGAGATCGCCGAGCACGTGATGCTGATCGACCTGGCGCGCAACGACATCGGCCGCATCGCGGAAACGGGCAGCGTGCAAGTGACCGACCGCATGGTCATCGAAAAGTATTCGCATGTGCAGCACATCGTCTCGAACGTGGAAGGCACCCTCAAGGAGGGCCTGTCGAACCTGGACGTGCTGCGCGCGACCTTCCCCGCCGGCACCCTGACGGGCGCGCCGAAAGTGCGCGCCATGGAAGTGATCGACGAACTGGAAATCACCAAGCGCGGCATCTATGGCGGCGCCTGCGGCTACCTGTCGTTTGGCGGCGAAATGGATGTGGCGATCGCCATCCGCACGGGCGTGGTCAAGGACGGCATGCTGTACGTGCAGGCCGCGGCCGGTATCGTGGCCGACTCCATTCCTGAAATGGAATGGCAGGAAACCGAAAACAAGGCGCGCGCCGTGCTGCGCGCCGCCGAACAAGTGCAAGATGGCCTGGATGGAGGGTTTTAAGATGCTGCTAATGATCGACAACTACGACTCCTTCACCTACAACATCGTGCAGTATTTCGGCGAATTGGGCGAAGACGTGCGGGTCTACCGCAACGATGAAATCACGATCGCACAGATCGAGGCGCTGAATCCGGACCGCATCTGCATCTCGCCCGGCCCGAAAGCACCGGCACAGGCGGGCATTTCGGTGGAAGTGCTCAAGCACTTCGCCGGCAAGAAGCCGATACTGGGCGTGTGCCTGGGCCACCAGGCCATCGGCGATGCGTTTGGCGGCAAGGTCATCCGCGCCAAGCAAGTCATGCACGGCAAGACTTCCCTCATCGCGCATACGGGCGTGGGCGTTTTCAAAGGCATGCCCAGCCCCTTCACAGTGATCCGCTACCACTCTTTGGCGATCGAACGCGCCTCGCTGCCTTCCTGCCTGGAAGTGACGGCGTGGACGGACGACGGCGAAATCATGGGCGTGCGCCACCGGGAATACGATATCGAGGGGGTGCAGTTCCACCCCGAATCGATCCTCTCGGAACACGGCCACGCCCTGCTGAAGAATTTCCTCGAGCGCTGATCCCATGCGCACGCCCCGACGTGCCATCAGTGTCCTCCTGCGCCATCATTGAAGAAGGAAGCATCATGCCGATCACCCCACAAGAAGCCCTGCTGCGCTGCATCGAACACCGCGAGATCTTTCACGACGAAATGCTGTACCTGTTCCGCCAGATCATGTCCGGCGAAATGTCCCCCACCATGATCGCGGCCCTCACCATGGGTTTACGCGTGAAGAAGGAAACCATCGGCGAAATCGCCGCCGCCGCGCAAGTGATGCGCGAGTTTTCCACCAAGGTGCCCATGGCCGACACCACCAACCTGCTCGACATCGTCGGCACGGGCGGCGACGGCGCGCACACGTTCAATATTTCCACCGCCTCGATGTTCGTGGCGGCAGCAGCTGGCGCGCGCGTGGCCAAGCATGGCGGGCGCAGCGTCTCGTCCTCGTCCGGCAGCGCCGACGTGCTCGATTCCTTGGGCGTCAACATCAACCTGCAGCCCGAGCAGATCGCCCAGTCGATCGCGCAGACGGGCATCGGCTTCATGTACGCGCCGAACCACCATGCGGCCATGAAGCATGCGGCGCCCGTGCGCAAGGAACTCGGCGTGCGCACGATCTTCAATATCCTCGGGCCGCTGACGAATCCGGCCGGCGCGCCGAATATCCTGATGGGCGTGTTCCACGCCGACCTGGTCGGCATCCGTGCGCGTGCTGCAGCGCCTGGGCGCGCAGCATGCGATCGTCGTGTATGGCCGCGACAATATGGATGAAGTCTCGCTGGGCGCGGCCACCATGGTGGGCGAATTGATCAACGGCGAAATCCGCGAATATGAAATCCATCCCGAAGACTTCGGCATGTCGATGATCGCCAGCCGCAACCTGAAGGTGGCCGATTCCATCGAATCGAAGGCGAAGATGATGGAAGCGCTGCGCGGCGAGCCTGGTGCCGCCGCCGACATCGTCGCCCTGAATGCGGGCACGGCGCTGTACGCGGCCGGCGTGGCCAGCTCGATCGAAGACGGCCTGGCGCGCGCGCGCCGCCGTCAGCTCGGGCGCCGCGCTGGCGAAACTCGATCAATTCGTGCAGGTGACGCAGCAACTGGGCACCCCGGCACAAGCGTAAGCCTGCGCCCTCCTTTATAGAATAGCGACCATCATGTCCGACATACTCGATAAAATCCTGGCCGTGAAAGCCGATGAAGTGGCCAAGGCCAAAGCCCGCCGCAGCCTGGCCAGCCTGCGCGGCGACGTGGAAAGCGACGGCGCCCTGCGCGCCGGCCTGCGCGGCTTTGAAGCAAGCCTGCGCCAGCACATCGCGGACGGCAAGCCCGGCATCATCGCCGAAGTCAAAAAGGCATCGCCGTCGAAAGGCGTGATCCGCGCCGACTTCCGCCCGGCTGATATCGCCGCCAGCTATGCCCAACACGGCGCGGCCTGCCTGTCCGTGCTGACGGACGAACAGTTCTTCCAGGGATCCGCCGATTATCTGCGGCAGGCGCGTGCCGCCTGCGCCATTCCCGTGCTGCGCAAGGATTTCATGGTCGACATGTACCAGATCTATGAAGCGCGCGCCATAGGCGCCGACTGCATCCTGCTGATCGTCGCGGCGCTCGACCATGGCCTGATGGCGGAGATGGAAGCGTGCGCCCACGAACTGGGCATGGGTGTGCTGATCGAAAGCCACGACGGCGAGGAGCTGACGGCGGCATTGAAACTCAAGAGCGCACTGATCGGCATCAACAACCGCAACCTGCGCACGTTCGAGACGTCGCTGGAAACGACACTCGGCCTGCTGCCGCGCATCCCGCAGGACAAATTGATCATCACGGAATCGGGCATCCACAGCACGGCCGACGTGCAACGCATGCGCGACGCACACATCCACAGCTTCCTCGTGGGCGAAGCGTTCATGCGCGCACCCGACCCCGGCGTGGAACTGGAACGCCTGTTCAGTTAAACCATGGTAGGCTGGCAGTCATGAGAAACGCGATCGCCATCCTTGCCGCCGCCGTCCTGCTGTCGGCTTGCCAGACTGCGCCCCCGACAGCGGAGCGCACTGTCCCTCGTACGCCGGCCGCGCTACAGCTTGCCGCCAGCATCGACGCCTACAAGTCGCTGGTGGCGCAACAGATCATGGCGGCCAACGCAGAATATACGTTCAGCGGACGCCTGCCGCCCATGCTGCCGGCCATCGTCGTGCTCGACCTGAGCGTGGGCCCGGACGGCGAGCTGAAAAGCGTGCACGTGCACCGTTCGCGCGACGGCGACGCATCGGCCGCGGCGCTGGCCGCCGTGCGGCGCGTGCAGGTCCTCTTTCCTCCAGCCGCACACCTGATGCGCCGCCACGCCAAGACTTTCGATTTCTCCGAAACCTTCCTCTTCAACGAGCAGTACCGCTTCCAGCTGCGGACCCTGTCCGGTCCTCAGTAAACACGCAAGCATCGAGTTCGATGCGGTCGCGTCCCCGCTCCTTGGCCAGATACAGGGCCGCATCGGCGCGCGACAACAGCTGTTCCAGCCCTTCCACCACCGATGCCTGGCAAGCGACGCCGATGCTGACCGTACACGATGGCAGCCCCGCATGACTGGGCTCGCGCAGCAAGGCACGGATGCGTTCGGCCACGCCCAGCGCGTTATGCGCCGGCATGTCCGGCATCAGCACGACGAACTCCTCGCCGCCGAAACGCGCGACGCAATCCGATTCGCGCAAGGCGCCGCCAATGACGGTAGCCACATGCGCCAGCACCTGGTCGCCCACCGCATGACCGTGGCGGTCATTGATCAATTTGAAGTAATCGAGGTCGATGCTGAGCAGTGTCAGCGGCAGGCGGCGGCGCCGCAGATTGCCGATTTCGCGCGCATAGGCGTCGCCGAAGCCGCGCCGGTTCAGCACCTGCGTGAGCGGATCATGGGTCGAGCGGCGCTCCAGTATCTGCTGCAGGCGCCGCGTCGCCACCGTCATGAAGCCCACCGTCAGCAGCAGCGCCATGAAATTGGCGACCGCCAGATAGATGCCGGCCGGCGTGCCGGCCACCGCCAGGTTCACGCTGGCGCCGCCATGCAGCAAGGCCGACACGCCGCGCGCCAGCACCACGACGGCTTGCATCAGCATCAGCGCGGCAAAGAAAAACTCGAGAAATGGCGCTCGCCGTGGCGCCACACCAGTTGCACCTGGCGCGCATAAAACAGGAAGACCAGCAGGGAGAAGACCGCCACACGCGCCGAGAAGTCGGGGTGCGCCAGCAGCCACCAGCTATTGCCGGCAATGGCCAGGGCAAGTATCAGCAGATAGGCGCGGCGACTGGGCGCCAGGCCAAAGAATTTCTCCGTGCCCAGCATCGACAGGCCGATGCCGGCCACCAGCGCCGCGTTGGCCGCGATCGTGGACAATGCCGGCGGCAGCACCTCGCGGGTGCCGAACAGCAGGGACGCGCACACCAGCAGCAGCAAACCGGCCGCCCAATGCCCCAGGCCATGCACCTCGCGCCGGAAACTGCGATACACCGAGAACATGACGATGCTCATCGCCCCGCACATCAGGGTCGTCATCAGCATAATCGTTGGAGGATCGAGGGTTTGCACGTTGAGCGTGATCTAAAAGAATCAATTTGGCAATTTTAGTTTAGTTAAAGAAAAATTAGTTCATTTGCAGTAAATTTTGAGGGCAAGCGCCAGTGTCGGCGGATGAGTTGTAGTGAGAAATTGCTGCTTGAAATAGAAAACCGGCCAGTGACGGCCGGTTTTCTGTCTTACTGCACGATAAACAGCATCATGCCGCGCTAGGACGCTTCGGCCCCGTGGCTTTCTTTGGGGCCGGCAGCAGGGTCAAGCTGACGCCCGGCACGCGATCGCCCTGCAGCACGGCGGTGAATGTCATCAGCTCGTCGCGACGGAAGGCGTGAATGGCCACCTTGGCGCCGACGGCGTAACGGCCCAGCAAGGTGTCCAGGTTCGCCGGGTTGCCCGTCACGCGCAAGCCATCGACGGCCACCAGCACGTCGCCCGCCGACAGGCCAGCCACGTGGGCGGCGCCGCCCTGGTGCACCTGCGCCAGTTTGGCGTCGGTGCCATCGCGGCCCAGGTTGACGTCCAGGCTGGCTTTTTCCGCCTTGCGCGCGTCGCTGTATTTCACGCCGAACGGCGCCAGCAGGCGCGCCAGCGGCACGTCGTCCGTGCCGCGGATGTAGCGCTCGAAGAACGGCTTCATGCGCGTGCCGGAGACCTCGTCGAACAGGGCTTCGACTTCGGCCGGCGTCACGCCGCGCGCTTTACCCTTGTAGAAATCGCGGCCATAGCGCTGCCACAGCGCCTGCATCACGTCGTCCAGCGACTTTGCGCCATTCGTCTTGGTGCGCAGCGTCAGGTCGAAGGCCAGCGCGATCAGCGAACCCTTGGTGTAGTAGCTGACGATGGCGTTCGGCGCGTTTTCATCCTGGCGATAGTACTTGCCCCAGGCGTCGAAGCTGGAATCGGCCACACTTTGCTTGGTACGGCCGCTGCCGCGCAAGACGCTGTTGACGGTCTTGCCCAGCAATTTGAAATAGGCCGCCTCGTCGATCAGGCCAGCGCGCACCAGCATCAGATCGTCGTAATAGCTGGTGAAGCCTTCGAACAGCCACAGCAGCGGCGAATAGCTTTCCGCCTGCAGGTTGTACGGCGCAAAGGCGGCCGGCTTGATGCGCTTGACGTTCCAGGTGTGGAAGTACTCGTGGCTGCACAGGCCCAGGAATTTCAGGTAGCCGTCGCCGATCTCGGTGCTGGTCGACGCCGTCGTCGGCAGGTCGGCGCGCGCGCAGATCAGCGCCGTCGAGGCGCGGTGTTCGAGGCCGCCGTAACCGTCGCCGACGGCCATGGTCATGAATACATAGCGGTCCATCGGCGCTTTCTTCGTCTTCGGCTCGAAGAAGGCGATCTGCGTTTCGCAGATGGCTTTCAGGTCGCGGCACAAACGCGGCAAGTCCAGGTTAGGCACCTTGCCCGTGACGACGATATCGTGCGGCACGCCATATGCGGTGAAGGTGGCCAGCGCGAAGTCGCCCATTTCCACCGGGTGGTCGATCAGCTCATCGTAGTTGGCTGCCTGGTAGCTGCCGAAGCCATAGCGCTTGGCCTTCAGTTCCGGCAGGGTGGTGGCGACTCGCCAGGTCTTGCAGGCCGCATCCTTGGGCTGCACGATGTGCACTTCATGGGCGTCGGATTCCTGGCCCAGCACGCGCAGGAATACGCTGGTGCCGTTGAAGAAGCCGTGATTCTGGTCCAGGTGGGCGGCGCGCACGGAAAGGTCCCAGGCATAGACGTCGTATTCGACCGTCAACGGGCCCTTGCACGGGGCGGCTTGCCACGAGTGCTTGTCCAATTTGGCCAGCGCCACGGCCTTGCCCTCGGACTCGGCGCGGATGCTGACGATATTGCGCGAAAATTCGCGGATCATGTAGCTGCCCGGGATCCAGGCCGGCAAGGCAAACACCTGGCCGATGGCGGCCGGCGACTTGACGGTCAACGTCACCTTGAACATGTGGCCGGCCAGGTCGGCTGCGGCGATGCTGTAGATGATGCCGGCGACCGGCGTGGTTTTCACTGCGGTTTTCACTGCGGTTTTCGCCGCGGCTTTGCTTGTGGCTTTGCCGCTTGCCTTGGCTCCCGCCTTGGCGGTGATTTTTTGAATCGGTGCTTTCTTCATGTTTTCCTCGTGTCTGGCATGGATGTTCTACAATCGCCCGGGCGCGCCAGGCACCGGCGACAAATCGTCAGGTGTATCAATATCGCGCAAGATGCCGCCGTCGTCCACTGTCACTTCGCATACGGCATGGCTGTTGACGATGCTGCGCGCGCCCTGGTCGCCATCGAGCGCCAGCAGCAGCGGCAAGTGAAAGGTACTGAACGCGACAGGATTGCCGCGCCGTCCCTGGAACACGGGCACGGCGATGCGCGCGCCATCGCCGATGGCGTGCGACAAGGCGGCGATTGTAGCCGCTTCCACGAAAGGCATGTCGCCCAGCGCGATCAGCCAGCCCGGCGCGCCCCGCACGTGATCAATGGCGCAGGTGAGCGAGGCGGCCATGCCCGTGTCGGCGTCATGGCAGACGCGCACCTCGCAGCCCAGCGCGCCGAGCACGCGCGCCACCTGCGTATCGTCGGCACGCACCACGGCCAGCACGCGCGGCAGGGCCGCCAGCATGTTCCTGGCCGCCGCCACTACCACGGGCAAGCCCGCATGCGGGCCTTCGGCCAGCGGCTGCAATAATTTGTTCTGTACGCCGGAAGGGTCGAACCTGCGTCCCCTTCCGGCTGCCAGCAAGATGCCGACCGTGCTCAAAAACCGCTGCCGTCATGCGGCCGCCAGATCGAACGGCAGCTTGCGCAGGCGCTTGCCCGTCAGGGCGAACAGCGCATTGGCGAATGCGGGCGCCAGCGGCGGCACGCCCGGCTCGCCCATGCCCGTCGGCGCGTCGCCCGACGGCACCAGTGCACCTCGATCACCGGCATGTCGGGCATGCGCGGCACCGGGTAGTCGCCGAAGTTCTGCTGCTCCACCACGCCATCCTTGAGCGTGATGGCCGCGCCGGGGATGGTCATGCCCAGCGCCATCAGCGCGGCGCCCTGTACTTGCGCCTCGATCGTCAAGGGGTTGACGGCCAGGTTGCAATGCACGCCCGCCCATACCGTGCAGCTTGGGCGCGCCTTCGACCACGGAGGCCGTCAACACGTAGGCGACCACGGAGTTGAACGACTCGTGCATGGCCACGCCCCAGGCCTGCCCTTTCGGCAGCTTCTTCCTGCCATAGCCGGACTTGGCCACGGCCAGGTCCAGCGCGGCGAGGTGGCGCGTGTGCTTGGCGTCGATCAGCTGCCTGCGGTAGGCGACGGGGTCCATCTTCGCCACGTGCGCCGCTTCATCGATCAGGGTTTCCATGACAAAGGCCGTATGCGTCGAGCCGACGGAGCGCCACCACAGCACGGGCACGTTGGCCTTGGCCGTGTGCACGGACAGTTTCATCGGCAGGGTATACGGCTCGCCCATGCCTTCGACCATGGTGCCGTCGACGCCATTTTTCACCATGAAGGCTTCGAACGGCGTGCCGGCCATGATGGACTGGCCCACGATGGTGTGGTCCCAGGCGAGGATCTTGCCCTTGGCGTCGAGGCCGATCTGCGCGCGGTGCACATGCGACGGCCGGTAGTAGCCGCCCTTGATGTCATCCTCGCGGCTCCACATCAGCTTTAACGGACCGCTCTTGCCCGCAGCCCGGTATGCCTTGGCCACGTTGACGGCTTCGACCACGTAGTCGGACGAGGGCACGGCGCGCCGGCCGAAGCCGCCGCCCGCCATCATCGTGTGCAGGGTCACCTGCTCCGGTTTCAGGCCGGACGTGGCGGCAATCGCCGCCTGGTCGCCCGTCTGGAATTGCGAACCGACCCACATCGTGCATTTGTCGGCCTGCAGGTCGACGACGCAGTTGAGCGGTTCCATCGGCGCATGCGCCAGGTAGGGAAATTCATAGACGGCTTCGATCTTTTTCGGCGCCTTGGCCAGTGCGGCGACATCGAATGCGCGCGCCACCGTGCCCGGCGTTTTCGCCAGCGCCTTGAAAGCGGCCAGTTGCTTGTCGCTGCTGACCTTTTCCACGGCGCTGCTATCCCACTCGATCACCAGCGCATCGCGCCCCTGCTTGGCGGGCCAGTAACCGTCGGCGATGACGGCCACGCCGCTGCCGCCACGGTCCGTCTTCACTTCCAATACTTCCAATACGCCCTTGATCGCCTTGGCCTTGCTGGCGTCGAATTTCGCCACTTTCGCGCCAAACACGGGCGGGCGCGCCACCATGGCCACCTTCGCGCCGGGCGGTTTGAAGTCGATGCCGAACTGCTGTTTTCCCGTGGACTTGGCGGCCGCGTCCAGGCGTTTCACGGGCTTGCCGATGATGGAAAATTCGCGCGGGTCCTTCAGCTTGACGGTGGCGGGCACGCTCTGGCGCATGGCCGCGTCGGCAAACTCGCCATACGTCGCCTTTTGTCCGCCGGGACCATACAGCACGCCCTTGGCGGCCCGTATCTGGTCGGGATTGACTTTCCACTGCGCGGCGGCGGCGCCCACCAGCATGGCGCGCGCCTTGGCGCCGATTTCGCGGTACTGCGTAAACGAATGGGCGATGCTGCCGGAACCGCCCGTCATCTGCATGCCGTAGGCGGCATCCTTGTACTGCTCGCCGGCCGGCGCCAGCGCGCCGTGCACCAGGCTCCAGTCGGCGTCGAGTTCCTCGGCGATCAGCATGGGCAAGCTCGTTTGCACGCCCTGGCCGAATTCCAGCCGGTTCACCTGCACCGTCACCGTGTTATCGGGGGCGATGTGCAGGAAGGCGTTCGGCGCATACACGGGCTTGGCGGGGGCGGCATCGGCCGCCTGCGCCAGCTTGCCCGCGCCGGGCAGGAAAAAGCCCAGCATCAAGCCGCCGCCCGCCGCCGCGCCTGCCTTCATGAAACCGCGCCGCGAGACGCCATCGGCCACCGGAGCCGATGCCAGCGCCGCGCCCAGGGTCACGCCACCGTGCTGCAATGCTTCCTGATTCAACCATTCGATACGCATGTCGCTCTCCTCAGGCCAGGGTCTTGGCCGCGTCCTTGATGGCTGCGCGGATCCGTTGATAGGTGCCGCAGCGGCAGATGTTGCCGCTCATGGCGCCGTCGATGTCGGCATCGCTGGGCGACTTGTTGGTGCGCAGCAGCGCCGTCGCGCTCATCACCTGGCCGCTCTGACAGTAGCCGCATTGCGGCACGTCGTGGCGCACCCATGCCGCCTGCACGGCCTTGCCCACCTGGTCGTTTTCCATCGCTTCGATGGTGGTGATCTTTTGCGCGCCCACCGAGGAAATCGGCGTGATGCACGAGCGGATCGGCTGGCCATCGAGGTGCACCGTGCAGGCGCCGCACAGGGCCGCGCCGCAACCGAACTTGGTGCCCGTCATGTTCAGGTTATCGCGCAGCGCCCACAGGATGGGCGTGGAAGGATCGGCGTCGACCTGCGTGTCGCGTCCGTTGATATTCAAGGTAATCATCTGCTGCTTCCCCTTTTTGGATTGTTATGGCGTCTACAAACAACACTTGATGATACGACAGCGGAAAAAAACGCAAAAAAGCGCGCCTTGCGAGGGCGCGCCGTCCAGCCTTCCTGGCGACAGCCCGGATTACTTAATGGTCGAGAATTTCTGTTCCAGCGTTTTCGCATCGACAGCGCCTGGAATGCGGCTGCCGTCGGCAAAGAAGATGGCTGGCGTGCCCGAGACGCGCAGCTGCTGGCCCAGGGCGAGGATTTTTTCATGCGGATTGGCGCAATTGGCGGCGACCGTGGCTGGTGCCTTGCCGTTCAACATCCAGTCATCCCAGGCCTTGTTGCGGTCCGGCGCGCACCACACATTGCGCGACTTGACGATGGAGTCCGGCGACAGGATGTTGTACATGAAGGTGTAGACGGTGACGTTGTCGATCTCCTTCAGCGCGTTCTGGCGGAAGCGCTTGCAGTAGCCGCAGTTCGGATCTTCGAACACGGCGATCACGCGCTTGCCATTGCCCTTGACGGTTTTCATGGCCGAGTCGAGCGGCAGGTCGGAGAACTTGATGCGGTTGACTTCGTCCAGGCGCACCTTGGTCAGGTCTTGCGAAGTCTTGGCGTCGAAGACGTGGCCGACGAACAGGTACTGCGCGTTCTTGTCCGTGTACAGGATGTCGCCGCCCGTGCGCACTTCATACAGGCCGCCGTACGGGGTTTCCTTGACCGAGTCCACCTTGGCGCCTTCGCCCAGACGCGGCTCGATCAGCTTCTTGATGCTCGCTTCCGTCGGCGTTTCCGCGCCGGCGCACGACATCATCAGGCCCGAGGCCAGTACCAATGCGATTCTGCTCATTTTGATCACTATCACTTCTCCACTTGACACGCCTGGCGGGACTGGACTCTGGTCCGGCGGCGATCTTTTAACAAAACGATCGCCGCAGACCAGCTGCGGCGACCTTGAATTTTCACTGCTGCCATTATCCGGCGATATCTTAAGATACGCTGATATTTACGGATGTCCCAATGCGTGCGAGATCATTTTTCGCTTCAGGGCCGGTAATTTATCCAGCAAGTTTAATCCCAAATTGCGAACCACGCGCAACGGCTCCAGATCGGCGCCAAATAACCGCGCCAGACCATCGGTGGCCAGCTGCATCAGCAGCACGTCTTCCTTGCGCGCGCGGGCATAGCGGGCCAGCACGCGTTCGTCGCCGATGCCGCGGTGCGCTTCGCGTTCGCCGATCGTCTTGACCAGCTGCGCCACGTCGGCAAAGCCCAGGTTCATGCCGTGGCCGGCCATCGGATGGACCACGTGGGCGGCGTCGCCGACCAAAGCCACGCGCGGCGCCACCATGGCGTGCGGGCGCATCAGGGTCAGGGGAAACGCGCGCACCAGTTCCGGCTGCAAGGGCGTCAGCTTGCCCAGCTTGTCGTGGCAGTACGCGGCCAGGCGCGCGGCCAGGGCGTCGGCCGGTTCGGACATCAGGGTATCGGCCAGCGCATCGGGCGCCGACCAGACCAGCGAGACGCGCTCGCCCGGCAGCGGCAGCAGCGCGACGATGCCTTCGCTGCCCGTAAACCACTGGTGGGCCGCGCCATGGTGCGGCTTTTCGCAGGCGAAGTTGCTGACCACGCCCCGCTGGCCGTAGGAGCGGTAATCGAGGCCGATGTCGCACTGGCCCCGCACCCACGACTGGGCGCCGTCGGCGCCCACCACCAGCGCGCAGGTGATGGTGTCGCCGCCGTCGAGGTGCACGATGGCCGAATCATTCGTCCATTCCAGACGGCTGGCACGGCCCTGCAGCACGCTGACGTTCGGCGCGAATTTCAGGGCGGCGTCCAGCGCCTGGCCCAGGTTACGGTCTTCGATGATCCACGCCAGTGCGCCCACATGCGCGCCGTAGGCGTCGAAACCGAGTCCGCCCGCCTGCGCGCCGTCGCCGTTGACCAGCATGGCGTCGACGGGCGCCACCCTGTCAGCCTCCAGGGCGCCCCATACCTTCAGCGACGACAGCAACTGGTGCGCCGTGTGATTGAGCGCATACACGCGCACATCCCAGCTGGCTTCGACCGGCTTGGCGGCAGAAGTGGATGTGGATGCGGGCGGACTCACGGGGGATAACAGGGTGACGCTTTGTCCTGCCTGGGCAAACGCCAGCGCCGTGGTTTTCGCGATGGCGCCATTGCCGACGATGCAAACGTCGCTGTGGCTGTGCATGAAGCGCCGCATGGTGGGGGAGTGGGACTGTTCATGCGGTCATTATAGCGTTTGCCCCACCCTTTTCAGCTAGTCCGGAAGTACAGAACGCATGCCCCAGGTCAAGCGGCGCCATGAAACACGGGCAGCACGTATTCGCCGATCTCCTGCATCGTCTCGGCCAGCGGGCGGCGGTTATGCCGCAGCTGCAGGCCGATATGCCGCACGCCGGCCGCGCGCATGGCGTGCAGCTCGGCGATCAGTCCATCGCGCCCCGCGCGCCCGCCGAAGCGGAAGCGCTGCAGCGGCAAGGTCGGATCGTCATCCAGGTCCAGGTGGATGAAGCTGACATACGGCTTGTCGCCGCCGGGCATGGTCTTCCGGCGTGCCCGGATAGGCGAGCCAGCCATCCATCTGCGCGCCTATCCAGGCCGGCGTTTGCTGCGCCAGCCCCGCCACCAGCAGCGGCAACGGCGCAGCCGGCTTGGGCAGCAGGCGGATGCCGGGCGGCAGGCGCATATCTCCCCAGTCGCGCAGCATGGCGACCTGCTCGCGGAAGGCGGCGCCGCGCTGATCGAAGTCGCGGCCGAAGACGGGATACTCGACGGGCCGGTCGCCGCTGGCCACGCCCAGCAGCAGGCGTCCGCCGCTCAACTGGTCGACGCTGGCCGCCGCTTTTAAAGTCAGCACCGGTTCGCGCAGCGGCAGCACCACGGCGGCCGTGCCCAGCAAGATGTTCTCGGTGATGCCGGCCAAATAGCCCAGATACGTAAATACCTCGAAAACCTGGGCCGCGTCGCCGAACGAGGGATCGTACAGGGGCACGTCGCGCAGCCACAGGGCCCGAAAACCCAGGCGGTCGGCCAACTTTGCCAGCGCCGCATGCTGTTGCAGATCAGGTTCGCCCGGCTCGCGGCTGGAGGCCGCATTCGCCTGGCGCCCCGTGGATGACCAGTCATTGTCGAGCGGCAATTCCAGGCCGATACTGAAACCGCCCTGTCCCAGCTTCGTCATGGCGCCCATGTCAATCCCACTGCGGCGCCAGGCCGTCCGGGTTGGCCAGGCGCTCGCCCCGTTCCAGGGTGGCCATCTGCGCCATCTCGTCCGGCGACAGGGTGATGCGCTGGAAATGCAGGTTCGCTTCCAGGTTGGCGCGCCTGGTCGACGACGGAATCACGGCAAAGCCCTGCTGCAGCGACCAGCTCAAGGCCACTTGCGCCGGCGTCACGCCATGTCTTGCTGCGATGGCCGCGATCGCGGGGTCCGCCATCACCTTGCCGTACGCGAGCGGCATATAGGCCGTGATGTGGATGCCCTGGCTGCGCGCGAAATCGACGACCTTGCGGTTTTGCAGGAAGGGGTGGATCTCGACCTGCTGCGTGGCGATTTCCCTGGCGCCCACCGTATCGATGGCTTGCCGCAGCTGCGCATTCGTGAAATTCGATACGCCGATGGCCCTGGTCAGCCCCTGCGCCTTGGCGTCAAGCAGCGCCGCCATGTACTCGGCCACGGAAATCGCATCTTGCGGCGACGGCCAGTGGATCAGCGTCAAATCCAGCTGCTCCAGCCGCAGCTTGTGCAGGCTGTCTTTTAAACTGGGAATCAGCTTGTCGCGCTGCAGATTGTCGATCCAGATCTTGGTCGTGACGAACAGTGCGTCGCGCGGAACGGCGCTGGCCGCGATCGCCTGGCCCACTTCGGCTTCGTTGCCGTAGATTTGCGCCGTATCGATATGACGGTAGCCGACGTCGAGGCCCGTCGTGACGGAATCGATGACGACCTGGCCCTGCAGGCGGAAGGTGCCCAGACCGATTTCAGGGATGGCGGTGTGTTGGGTAGTGGCGTGCATGCGGTAATCCTCTCAAGTCAGTAACGATGGCCACACTATGCGCCCTTCCTTTATTGAGAAAAATACCGTTTATATCAAATCATATTTGATCTGCGAGCAACTAAAGCGATACCTATGCAGTAAATCAAGGAAAAGTCGCAGCCGGCTCTTGCATTCCCGTTTTGGTCTGCTATAATTCGCCACCTTGGCCTGGTAGCTCAGTCGGTAGAGCAGAGGATTGAAAATCCTTGTGTCGGTGGTTCGATTCCGCCCCGGGCCACCAAGAATTCGTTTTACATTCAAAAACGCCACCTTCGGGTGGCGTTTTTGTTTGTGGACTGCGCCAATTCACCGCAGCATCCCCCTATTCCGGCCGCATGCCGGCATCCTCCCCTCATCCGATACGGTATTTCCCCTCCAGCGCATGGCCCGGCAGCCTGACGCGAGACACCAGTACCGGCAGATATTCCCCATGGGAAGCATGTTAAAATTAAATAAACATTAATACCGGCATCAAGGATGATGAGAATGAAAAAATGGCTCTTGCTGGCTGCCACCAGCGCACTTGCCGGTATGGGCACGGCACAGGCCACGCAAGTGGCAGAGCAAGTGAAAAGCCCATCGAGCGCAACGCCTCAGGAACAGAAGAGTGCCGTCCCGCACAGGCCATGGGAACGAAAGGTGGAGGGGGAGAAATTTTCCATGGAGATGCTCGACAGCGACCGCCTCGATCCGGCGTATCCAGGCTTGCCGCTGGGCGCGGTCATCGAGGCAGTCAAAAAATTTGTGCGCGAGAAAAAGGGGGAGTTTGAATCGACGGCTGACTACAAGCGCAGAATGGCGGCAGCGCTGAACGAAAAAGTGGTGGCGGATTCGAGCTTGAATGATGCACTGGCCTTTGTTGTTTCCGTCAAAAAAGACGGAGCCTATTCCGTTGGCATTGGGTACGATTTCAATGCGGATACGGGAAAAGTGAAGCTGTATGTCTTTCCCCGCACACGAGACTTGAATGGCATCGGCGCGCCTGACTATGACATCAACAAGCCTTCCTATAAAGGACTGGACCTGTTTGACTTGAGTTCCAAATTGAACTCGAAAGGCCGTTATAAAGGACGCAGCACCTATCGCGGCTACTATCCCATTGAAGAAACGTACACATCCACGATGGGCGTTGCCGTCAATCGCATCCCATTCCTGGATATTGACCGGGGCTACACCCAATACATAAAACCTGCATTCCAGTTTACGCTGGAAAATGCCGTCGCGGCAAAAGAACTGCCGGTCTTGAAGGCGATGGTCGTGATGCAGCTGGCATCGCCTTACATTGCCTACGACTTCGAGTCGTCCGATTCAACACCACAACAAATCGACGTGACTACGACAGATAGAGTATTTCTTACTGGGAATATCTTGGGCATCGTTTTTTACTCCGGCATCACTGGCGAAATCCTGGGGCGATTACCAGCGTCATTTGGCCTGCCTGCTGCCAGGCAAGCCACGAATGAGAGAAGCGCGCCCGCAGCGCAGTAATGGCAACTGGCCATATGCCCGCCTAGCCTTGCATCTCCCCGCGCCTTGCTTGCGCCGGGTAACAAAATTTGCCGCGCCAATAAAAACGCCAACCTTCGGGTTGGCGTTTTTATTGAGTCGAGCAAGGCTGCCGGCTGCGGCCAGCCCCATCGTTCTTACCACATCAGATCATCGGGAATCTGGAACGCCGCATACGGATCGTCCTCGTCCACTTGCGTGCTGGCCTGTTTCACGCGCACGACGATGGCGGGGTCGCGTTCGGCGATCTTGTCGGCGATGATGCGCGGCACCAGTTCCACGGCGCCGCCCAGGCAGACGATCACCAGGCGGCCCGCCACCAGATGGGCCTGCACGGCGGCCGTCACGTAGATGCGCTCGATCTTGTTGTTGAACGTGAAGTTGTACGGCACGTCGCCGTGGTTGCCCTTGCTCTGGCGGTTCTTTTGCACCATTTGCGCGATCTGCGCCACGATGGCCTTCTGGTTGGCGGCCGCATCGCGCTGGGCGTTCAGCTCGCGCGCGCGTTCCGCGTTCTTGCGCTGGGTCTCGAGCGCGGCCAGACGCACCTCGTCGACGCTTTGCGTGCCGCTCTTGCGCTCGTCCTTTTTTGCTTGCTCTTGTCCTGGTTGGCCAGTTTGACCTTCTTCTTGTCGACCAGGCCGGCCTTTAAAAACTGCTCTTGCAACGAGACCATAACTACTCCGTATTGAGGGTGCGCCCGGCCAAGGCAGCGGCATCGGCCGGTGGAAAGACGCTAGCATAGCAAAAAAGGGGCCGCTGCCGCCGCAACATGGCTGCCTTGGCCAGCGGGCAGGCACTTGACAACGGCCAGTAACAAAAAGAAACACTCGAGTGGAAATTTTGTTGATAAATGTCATATAGTTAGTTACGTTTTGCATATCGGCAGTTGTCTGCCGCTTGCACGTCCCCTTCCACTGACTGCGTCTACAAGGATTTGCCATGAAACAATTAATCGCCCTATGCATCGCCGCCGCGTTTGCCAGCACCGCCTTTGCCGCCGCACCGGAAGCGGCGCCCGCCGCCAAGACGGCGCAACAGTCGAAGATGACCACCTGCAATGCGGATGCCGCCGGCAAGAAAGGCGATGAGCGCAAGACCTTCATGAAGGAATGCCTGAGCGCCAAGCCGGCGCCGGCCATGACGCAGCAAAACAAGATGAAAACGTGCAATGCCGACGCCAAGGACATGAAGGGCGACGCCCGCAAGGCGTTCATGAAAGAATGCCTGAGCGCGCCCAAGAAATAAGCGCCGCTTCGACGCGCCTGCATGCGCTTCGCTGCACAACGCCAGCCGAAAGGCTGGCTTTTTTCGCCGGCAACACGCCGCCACGCATGCAACCATGTTTAATGATCAAGATGACATGGAGAAAGATAGCGCGTAGTATTTAATCAACCTACAGCTCAGTACGGTTATACGGCATTCTGGAGAAAGGACGGCAGCGTGGCGGCGTCGAACGATCTCGCACACTGGCGCGGTCAGGTCTTTACCCGCCTGTTGCAGGCGGTGCTGCTGCTTGGCGTCGTCACGGCCATTCCCAGCGCGCTGCTGGCAGCGAGCGAAGCGATCTGGTCCATCGTCGCCCTCGACTTGCTGGCCATCGGCTGGATCGGCGCCATCTGGCATAGTCGCGCCCTGTCCTACCGCTGGCGCGTGTGGCAATTCCTGATCGTCGCCTACCTGGTGGGCGTGGGCCTGCTGCTGAAAATCGGCCCCGTCAGCCAGATCTACATGATGCTCATGCCCGTGCTGGCGGCACTGCTGCTGGGCATGCGGCCCGCCTTGTCGACCCTGGTCCTGACTACGCTGACCATCTTTTCCTCGGTCTGCATCCCGACGTCGCCCTGCGCCTGCCGGGCACGCCCGATTCTCCCGTGCTGCGCGCGCTGATCGTGGCCCTGAACTTCCTGTTTATCGCCGCCGTGCTGACTCTGTCCTGCGCCTTTCTGCTGCGCCACCTGGAAGACAGCAGCCAGGCCTTGTCGCAGCTGAACGCCGAGCTGCGCCTGACGGCCACGGCGCTGGCCCGCCTGAACGACATGGTGATGATCGCCGAAGTGGCCGATGCCCCCGCCGGCACGGGCGCGGCGCCGGCCACGCGCATCATCTTCGTCAACGACGCCTTCGAGCGCAGCAGCGGCTATGCGCGCGCCGAGGTGCTGGGCCGCAGCCTGCTGTTCCAGCAGGGCCCCGCCACCGATGCGGGCGAACTGGCGCGCATCGCCGCCGCCATGGCCCGCGCCCAGCCGGCCAGGGCGGAATTGCTGAACTACAACAAGGCCGGCAAGGCATACTGGGTCGAAGCGGAACTGGTGCCGTTTACGGATGCGGACGGCAGGCAGACGCACTGGGTGGCCGTCGAGCGCGAAATCGACGAGCGCAAGAAATCGGAAGCGGACATCCACCGCCTGGCCTTCTACGACGTGCTGACGGGCTTGCCCAACCGGCGCCTGCTGATGGACCGCATCGGCCACCTGCTGGCCGCCGCGCCGCGCGGCCATACGATCAGCGCGCTGATGTTCATCGACCTCGACCACTTCAAGCACATCAACGACGCGCGCGGCCATGCCACGGGCGACGCGCTGCTGCGCCTGGCGGGCGAACGGCTGGCGCAGCTGATGCGCAAGGCCGACACGGTGGCGCGCATCGGCGGCGACGAATTCGTCGTGCTGCTGGCGCACCTGGCCGATGACCTGGACAACGCCGCCCGCGCGGCGGCCCAGGTGGCCGAGAAAATCCGCGCCGCCATCGCGCGCGACTTCGACATCGGCGCGCAGTCCTATCATTGCAGCGCCAGCATCGGCGTGACCCTGCTGCCGAAAGCGGGCCAACAGGCGCACGACCTGCTGCGCGAAGCGGACATCGCCATGTACCGCGCCAAGGCGGAAGGGCGCAACGGCATCGCCTTCTTTGAAGCGGCCATGCAGGCGGGCGTGGAGCGCCGCCTGACCCTGGAACGGGCGCTGGCGCGCGCCCTCGACCTGGGGCAATTGTGCATGCACGTGCAGCCGCAGGTCGACCGCCATGGCCGCTTGACGGGCGCCGAATTGCTGATGCGCTGGCCGCAGGCGGACGGCGGCTTTATCGCACCCGGCGTGTTCATCCCCATCGCCGAGGAATCGGGGCTGATCGTCAGGCTCGGGCACTGGGCCCTGCGCGAAGCATGCCGCGCCGCCAGCCTGCTGGCGCAGGCGCAGACTGGCCAGCCGGCCCCCTGTCCGTCAACGTCAGTCCGGCCCAGTTCCGCCAGCCCGATTTCGCCGCCCGCGTGCAGGCGGCGCTGGCCGAACACGGCACGCCGGCGGGCGCCCTGATCCTGGAACTGACGGAAGGCTTGCTGATCGACCAGCGCGACGCCTCGCTGGCGCGCATGCGCGAACTGGCGGACCTGGGCATCCGTTTTTCCATCGACGATTTCGGCACCGGCTATTCCAGCCTTGCCTACCTGACCTCGATGCCGCTGTACGAACTCAAAATCGACAAGCGCTTCATCGACGACACGCCGCACGACGCGCGCGGCACGGCCATCGTGCAGGCGATCCTGGCCATGGCGCGCCACCTGGGCTTGCGCGTCGTGGCCGAGGGCGTGGAAACGCAGGCGCAAGCCGACTTCCTGATCGCCCACGATTGCGACGGCTTGCAAGGCTTCCTGTATGCGCGGCCGATGCCGCTCGACGACTTTCCCGCCTGGCTGGCCCGGCATCAAGCTTAGCTTTCCGACATTTCCTGCACGAAACTCCTCCGCTAGAATACCGGCCTCATAGCCTGTACCTTCACCATCCCCTTTTATTAAAGCGATCCCCGATGCGTCTGGTTCTTCCCCTGCTGCCGCTCCTGCTGCTATCTCTGCCGCCCGCCGCCCATGCGGCCCCTCCGCCAACGCGCCCACGCCGATCACGCTGGACCAGGCCATGGCCGATCCCGACTGGATCGGCACGCCCGTCGAAGCGGCATGGTGGGGCTGGAATGGCCAGCTGTATTACAAGCAAAAACGCCTCGGTTCGCCCCTGCGCGACACGTTTCACGTAGCGGGCGCGCATGCGAAACTCAATAGCGGCAAGAAGGTCGACGATGCGCAGCTGGCGAACCTCGATGGCCAGCAGATGGTCGTCAACCGGGCCGGCACGCGCGCCATCCTGCTGCGCAACGGCGACTTGTTCGAGCGCGACCTGAAAAACGGCACCCTGGTCCAGATCACGCGCGGCGTCTCCGCCATCAGCGACCCGCAGTATTCCGCCGACGGCAGCGCCGTGCAATACCGCAGCGGCAGCGACTGGTTCAGCTGGAGCCGCGCGGAGCGCCTGAGCGCCCCCGTCGCCCTGCTGCGCGCGGCCAAGGACCCGGACGCCAAGCCGGAAGCGGACGCCCTGCGCGAGCTGCAGCTGCGCCTGATCGTCAACCTGGCGCGCCAGAAGGACGACCGCGACGCCAGCCGCGAGCGCCGCCACGAAGAGCGACGCCTGGACGCCACGCGCGCGCCGGAACCGATCTACCTGGGCGACAAAGTCACGATTTCCGGCAGCGCCCTGTCGCCGGACGGCCGCTGGCTGCTGTTCGTCACGCAGGACAAGGCCGCCGAAAAGGGCAAGCTGGGCAAACTGGCCCGCTACGTCACGGAGACGGGCTACCCGGAAGCGGACGACGAGCGCACGCGCGTGGGCCGCAACATGCCGATCGCGCAAAGCCTGAAACTGGCCGACCTGCGCACGGGCCAGGTGCGCGAGATCGCCTTCGACAGCCTGCCCGGCATCGCCACCGACCCGCTGGCCAGCCTGCGCGCCGAACAGAAGCTGCCGCCGCTGAAAGGCAACCGTGCCGTGCGCATCGACGCCCAGCGCGACGGCATCGCCTGGACCGATGACGGTTCGCGCGTGGCCGTGCGCGTGCGCGCCATCGACAACAAGGACGGCTGGCTCGCCACCGTCGACCTGGCCAACGCCTCCCTGGTTCCGGCGCACCGCATCAGCGACACGGCCTGGGTCAACCGCCGCGCCGAGGAATTCGGCTGGCTGCCCGACAACGCTACCCTGTGGTATCTGTCCGAGGAAAGCGGCTACGCCCACCTGTACGCGAAAACGGGCGCCGCGCCCGCGCGTGCCTTGACGCAAGGCCAATGGGAAGTGAGCGCCGTCGAATGGAGCCGCGACGGCAAGACTGCCTATTTTATGTGCAACCGGCAGGCGCCGGGCACGTATGAAGTGTGCGCCAGCACGGCCAAGGAGGGCGGCGCGCGCGAAGTGACGAATCTGAAAGGTGTGGAAAACTTCGGCCTGTCGCCCGATAACGGCAAGCTGCTGCTGCGCTATTCGAGCAGCTATATGCCGGCCCAGCTGGCGACCATTCCTGTCTCTGGCGGCAAGGCGACTATCCTGACGGATACGCGCAGCGACGCCTTCAAGGCGCGCAGCTGGGTCATGCCGGAACTGGTGCAAGTGCCGTCCACGCATGGCGCAGCGCCCATCTGGGCCAAGCTGTACCGGCCACAGCAGCTGGAAGCGGGCAAACAGTATCCGATCGTCATGTTCGCGCACGGCGCCGGCTACCTGCAGAACGTGACGCAGCGCTACCCCGTGTATTTCCGTGAACAGATGTTCCACAACCTGCTGGTGGAGCAAGGCTACATCGTGCTCGACGTCGATTACCGCGCCTCGCTCGGCTACGGCAGCGCCTGGCGCACGGCCATCTACCGCCAGATGGGCCACCCGGAGCTGGAAGATTTCATCGACGGCGCCAACTGGCTGGCGCAACAGCACCAGGGCGACATCCGGAACGTGGGCATCTATGGCGGCAGCTATGGCGGCTTCATGAGCCTGATGGCCCTGATGCGCGCGCCGGAAATCTTCAAGTCCGGCGCCGCCCTGCGTCCCGTGACGGACTGGACCACCTACAACCACGAGTACACGGCGAATATCCTGAACACGCCGGACGTCGATCCTCAGGCGTATAAAATCTCGTCGCCCATCGAATACGCGGACAAACTGACGGGCAACCTCCTCATCGCCCACGGCATGATCGACGACAACGTGTTTTACCAGGATTCCGTGCGCCTGGCGCAGCGCTTGATCGAGCTCAAAAAGGATCACTGGGAAATGGCCAGCTACCCGATGGAGCGCCACGGCTTCGTGCAGCCGGAAGCGTGGTATGACGAGTACCGCCGCATCTATCAGCTGTTCAATCGTACGTTGAAATAAGCGATATCAACAAAAAATGTCGGATTACGCGGCTGCGCCGCTAATCCGACCTACTCGCTCAGGTGTAGGTCGGATTAGCCCGCAAGGGCGTAATCCGACACCACACCCACCACAAGCACTCAGTCAAACGGCACGGGCCGCGGCGTCGTGTCGCTCGATGGCGGCAGGATCGGCAGCACAAGGTGCGGCTGCTTGCCCGTCAGGGTTTTCAGGAAGGCGACGAGTTGCGCGTTTTCATCAGGCGCAAACGTGCGGCCCAGCTGCAAACGGCCCATCACGTCGACGGCCTGCGTCAGGGTGGCCGCTTCGCCATCGTGGAAGTAGGGATACGTCAGCTCCACGTTGCGCAGGGTCGGCACCTTGAAGTTGAAGCGGTCGGCATCCTTGCCCGTCACGGCCGAGCGTCCCTGCGCCGTCATCGCCGTCTTGTACGGTTCCACCACGCCCATCTTCTGGAAGGTATTGCCGCCGACGGCGGGGCCGTTATGGCAGGCGATGCAGCCGCTGGACTTGAACAGCTGGTAGCCAGCCAGCTCGTCTTTCGTCAGCGCGCTTTTCTTGCCCATCAGCCATTGGTCGAAGCGCGAACCGGGCGTCACCAGCACTTCCTCGAAGGCGGCGATGGCGCGCGTCACTTGCTCGATGGTCAATTTATCCTGGCCAAACACTTGCCGGAATTCCGCGCGGTAGGCGGGAATCGAGGCCAGCACGTCGATGGCCAGCTCGTGCGTAAAAGCCATCTCGCCCGGATTGGCGATGGGGCCGCCCGCCTGCTCCTGCAAATCCTTGGCGCGGCCATCCCAGAATTGCGCCACGTTCATGCTGGCATTGAGCACCGTCGGTGAGTTGATGGGTCCGCGCTGCCAGTTATGGCCGATCGACGTCTTGATGTTATCCGTGCCGCCCATGCTCAGGTTATGGCAGCTATTGCAGGAAATGAAGCCGGAACGCGACAGCCGCGGATCGAAAAACAGTTTCTTGCCCAGTTCGACCATGGCCGGATTGGCCACCTTGGCGGCCGTGATGGGCTGGATCGGCTCCTTGCTGGCGGCGTGCAGCGTGCCGCTGAAAGCGAGGCTGGCGATAAAGACAAAGGGGAGAGGGTACGGCGCATAGTCTAACTCCTGGAAGCATTCCCGAATCGGCGGTGCACGCCGGCGCGGGAATGCAGCGCGGCGGCCCGGTCGCCACCCGACCATCGCTGATTGGATGTTGATTTATATTAACTTTGACGGCTTGATAATGAAAATGACCGGCGTCAAGGATCGTCCAGCGCGCGAATCGCGCTTGCCATTTGGGCAAGCGTGGCACATGATGAGGGCATGCATACACCTCCCTGCTCCGCCCTGCTGCGCACCGCGTGCGCCGCCATCCTGCTGCTGGCCACCAGTGCCTGCGGCAGCGCCCCCGCACAAGATGCGCCGCCCGCGCCCGGCAATGCCGGCTTGCTGGCGCAAATCCAGGCGGAAGTGGGCGCCGCCGCCTGCGATTCCACGCAGCAATGCCAAACCATCGCCATCGGCGCCAAGGCCTGCGGCGGCCCCGAGCGCTACCTGGCCTGGTCCAGCAAGGACAATGACGGCAAAAAACTCAAGGCCTTGGCCCAGGCGCAAGCCGAGGCCAGCCGCAAGCAGCAGCAGGCGGACGGCATGATGTCGACCTGCTCCATCGTCACGGACCCGGGCGCCGTCTGCGAAGCGGGGCGCTGCGTGCTGCAAAAGAGCGGCCTGGGCGGCAGCTCGGCGATGTAAAAAAGCCGCTGGATCAGCGGCTTGCGTGATTCTGCAACAAGTCAGGACTGCAGCTGCAAGGTCTTGACGATCTTACTTTCCACCTTCTCGCCCGCGCCCGCAGTGGCATTCTTGCTTTCCTTGCGCAGCAACAATAAATGGTCGCCGCTGACGCCATACTGGCGCGTCTCGTCCGTCTTTTGCGTAAAACTGACGACGACAAAGGCGCGCCCGCTGACATCGAAGTGAAAATGGCTGGCCAGCGGCGTGCCGTCGGCGGCGATCCACACCTCGATGCCGCCCTCGAACTTCTTCACATACTTGCGGTCTTTCTCAGGTACCTTGTCGAGCGACAAGGTAAAACTCAGCAGGCGCGCCGGCTTGCCCTTGTAGCTATCCATCTTCTCGCCGCTGAACACGGCTTCCTCGATCTCGCGCGACAGGGAATCGGCCGCCGACACCATGGAACGCAGCTCTGTCGCCTTCATTTCCCCCAAAGCAAAACCGATCGGCGTCCTGGCCTTCGGATCCTTCACCCTGGCGCGTTGCTCGGCCTCCACTTTTGCCAGCACCTCCTTACTGTAGAGCACTTGCAAGCCCGCCGGTCCGCCCTCGACAGCGACCGTGGCCTGGCCGCTATCCTCTTCCGCCGCCTTGCCCTCGCCCTCGCGGCGCCAGGTTTTCGATTCCACCTGCGCCTTGATGGGCAGCTGGCCCTGCAAGCGCGCCAGCGCCGCATTCAGATCGGCCAGGCCATCGGCCCGCGCCGCGCCGCAAAACAAACTGAACAAGCCCGCAGCCGCCAGGCCCTGCACTCCAATACGTCGCCGCATCGCCACATCCCTTCAGCTCATACAAGGATGCCAAAACACCATGTTTTGGCCATCTGTTGCATTTGAACACAGCTAGCTCTGGTCAGGTGGAAAGTCTTTCTGCTATAATTCGCCGCCTTGGCCTGGTAGCTCAGTCGGTAGAGCAGAGGATTGAAAATCCTTGTGTCGGTGGTTCGATTCCGCCCCGGGCCACCAAGAACAGTCTCCATGAAACGCCCACTCCCGCCAGTGGGCGTTGTCGTTTCCGGGCTTCGCCGTGCCCGGCGCCAATGTAGCCGCGCCCTGCCGCAGACGCCCGCCCTCGCCCATCGAGGCGCAATTTCATCGCTGTTTGATTTATTACAAAGTGCAACATCCGTCCTTGGGCGACAGTCCATCAACGGGCGACAGGCACGCAACCAATGCCAGCGGACCAGCCTATCTCCTCGACCAAGGAGTCCACGCGCATGAATGAGCACAAGATTGTGGTCTTTACGGGCAATGATGGCTATTCGATCCGCCAGGGGATCGCCGCGATTGAGCGCGCCCTTCCCGGCTTGCGCTGGCTGATCGTGATCCACGCGCGGCGCAAGTCAGCGCCTGAATTGCTGCATAGCCAGTGGGCGAACCTGAAAAAGAATGGCTGGCGCTGGATACCATATCAAGCCGCGGATATCTGGCGGCGCCTGCGCGCGCGCCCCGCGCCTGGGCAGGGTGCGATGGCAGCGCCAAAGCACCTCGACGTGCTCACCGTCGCCGATATGCATGCGGACGCCACGCTGTCCGCCGTCAAGGCCTTCGCGCCGACGCTGGGCCTGGCGCTGAACGCGCCGGTCTTGCGCAGGCCGCTGTTCGCCCTTCCCACGCTCGGCACGCTCAACTTGCACAAGGGAAAAGTGCCCGACTACCGCGGCATGCCGCCGGCATTCTGGGAATTGTGGAACGACGAGCCGTCGGTCGGCTGCACCATCCATTGGGTCGACGACAAGCTCGACACGGGCAATGTCGTGCTGGCGGCCACGCTCGAGCGGGAAGCCTATTCGACGGTGCGCGGCATGCAGCTGCGCCTGGACGAAGCGGGCGTCCATCTGATGCGCGATGCGGTGCGGCAAGTGCTTGCCGGCGCCCCGCCGGCGCTGACGCAAGCAGGGGGCGGCGCGACCTATCGAAAACCCAGCCTGGCACAGGTGGCCGAACTGGACGCCAGGCTGCTGCGTGGCCAGCGGCCCGGAGGCCACGCCATGCGCAGAATGCTCAAGGATGGCGCAGCGGCTGGCGCATCCGTGCTGGGGCGTCTCGGCCTGACACGCGCGCTCGCGCCACGCCTGACGGTGCTGCTATACCATCGCGTCAGCGATAGCGCGCGCGACAATCTCAGCGTCGGAATCGCACAGTTTGACCGGCAAATGGCATTGCTGCGCAAGCATTGCACGGTGCTGCCGATCGAGCAGGCGCTGAGGCTCGAATCAATCCCCGCCTCGCCCCGCCCGCTGGTATGCGTCACCTTCGACGACGGCTACCTGGACAACTACACCAACGCCGTGCCTATCCTCATGAAGCACCGGATTCCCGGCGCATTTTTTGTCGCCACCGGCTTCATTGGCACCGGGCGCGCCTTTCCGCACGACGCGCGACGGGGCAACCCGGCGATACCGATGATGACCTGGCAACAGCTGCGCGCGATGCGCGACGAGGGTTTCCTGATCGGCTCCCACACCGTCAACCATATCGACTGCGCGGCCGAACCGGAAGACGTCGTTCGCCACGAACTGGCGCGCTCGCGTGACGATTTGCGGCACGCACTGGGACTCGAAAGCGTCGTG
Source organism: Janthinobacterium sp. C22 (assembly GCF_057919405.1). NCBI lineage: Bacteria > Pseudomonadati > Pseudomonadota > Betaproteobacteria > Burkholderiales > Oxalobacteraceae > Janthinobacterium > Janthinobacterium sp. C22. The sequence goes on from NZ_CP193659.1 coordinate 6,595,374, forward strand.
CTCGGCTATCCATACGGGGGACGCCGGCACATGACGCCAGAGCGCCTCGAACTGGTCAGGCAAGCCGGCTATGTCGGTTGCCTGTCCGCCTATGGCGGCAGCAATATCGGCGCCGTGGATCCGTTCAACCTGCTACGGCGCGGCATACACTGGGAGTATTCCGATCGCGCCTTCCTGTTCGCGTGCCTGGGATGGAGATGAGCGGATGAGCGGAAAAGCGCCGCCGCTGGTCTTGCATGTCATGCATCATCTGGTCACCGGGGGCCTGGAAAATGGCGTGGTCAACCTGATCAACCATATGCCCGAATCGGCCTTCCGGCATGGCATCGTCTGCATCGAAGATTATTCGGACTTCCGCGACCGCATCGTTCGCCGCGACGTGGACGTCATTGCCCTGAAGCGCAGCCGCATCGGCGTGTGGGCGATGCGCCGCGAGATCTACAAGCTATGCCGCCTGCTCCAGCCAGCTATTCTGCATACACGTAACCAGTCCGCTCTCGATGCCCTGTTGCCGGCACGGCTGGCGGGCGTGCGCCATGCCGTCCATGGCGAGCACGGCTGGGATGTCGACAACTTGCGCGGCGACCAGTGGAAGCCGGCGCTGCTGCGCCAGCTGCATTCACCGTTGATCGACCGCTATGTCACGGTCTCGAAAAACCTGCGAAGCTACCTGACCGGGCGCGTGGGCATCGCTCCCGCGAGGATCAGCCAGATCTACAACGGCGTCGACACGACCCGCTTCACGCCCCGGGAAAACGGCCCCCGCTGCGCCATGCCCGCAGCTTACGCGGGCGGCGATGCGATCATCATAGGCACGGTCGGCCGCATGCAGCCCGTCAAGGATCAAGCCACCCTGCTGCGCGCCTTTGCCAGCCTGGCGCCGCTTCACGCCAGGGCGCGCCTCGTGATGGCCGGCAGCGGCCCGCTGTCGGCGGACCTGCGCGCATTGGCCGCCGCGCTAGGCGTCGGGGAGCGCGTGTGGTTTCCCGGCACCTTGCACGACGTCGCCGGGGCCTTGCGCAATTTTGACGTCTTCGTCCTGCCTTCCTTGTCGGAAGGGATCTCGAATACCTTGCTCGAGGCCATGGCCAGCGGCGTGCCGGCCCTCGCCACCAGCGTGGGCGGCAATCCCGAGCTGGTCCAGGAAGGGCTTACGGGCCGGCTGTTCCAGCCTGGCGACGTGCCCGCCCTGAGCCGGCTCCTGGACGACTATATGACGCAACCTGCCTTGCGCCTCGCGCACGGCGCCGCCGCGCGGCGCGCGGCCGTCGACCATTTCAGCCTGCCCGCCATGGTCGCGCACTACCAGTCGGTGTACCAGCGGTTGTGTCATTAGCGGGCGCCGAGAGTGGTCCATCTGCGCAAAAAACGTTCCTGCCCCCACCGCTATGTACGCAAACGTACGGACTGCGGCCGCCCAAGAGCACATGCTGCAGGCAGACCATCACTTCTCCTCCCGCCGCCAGCGCCCTGCGCGACACGGCAGACGGGTCGCCTGGTCAGCTCTCCCCGCCACACCGCCATGCGAAACTCGCGCCCGACGCCGTCGAGCCGTTCCGTACATTACGGCTCACCGCCAAAGGATGCATCATGAAAACTACCCTGATATTGCTCGCGCTCGCCTCTACCCTCGCCCTGACCGCTTGCCAGCGCGAAGCGCCACCTGCGCCCACCGTCGTCCAAGTCGTTCCCGGCCCTGCCGGCGCACCTGGTCCTGCCGGCGCCACCGGCGCCACGGGCGCTGAAGCCCCTGCCGGCGCGACCGGTGCCACCGGCGCCACTGGCCAGACCGGCGACAGCGGTGCCGCCGGCTACGATGGCGCCAAGGGCGCTACCGGCGCGCAAGGCAACGACGGCGCCAAGGGCGACGACGGTGCCAAGGGCAAGACGGGCGACACGGTGATTGTCGTTCCACAACGCTAATACCGTTAGCGCCGGTCATCACCGGCAACCTTGTTTCCCCACAACGCCAACCCCTGCGGTTGGCGTTGCTCCGTATGCGCTGTACCGCACAGTAACATCGGCCGCATCGGCCTATCCTGTTCTTATTCCACAGGGAGATATCGCATGCTGACGATCATACTGATGGTGGCCCTCCTGGGCTTGGCTTTACTGTTCGCGCCCGGCCCCTTGCGCCGCGCACTGATTACCCCGCACCTGCTGGCCTTGTTCAAGCGCATCCTGCCAAGCATGTCCGGCACGGAACGCGACGCCCTCGAGGCGGGTACCACCTGGTGGGATGCGGATCTGTTTTCCGGCAAGCCCGACTGGACAAAATTGCTGGCGTATGGACGCGCTTCGCTCACCGCCGAGGAGCGCCACTTTCTCGACCACGACGTCGAGCGCCTGTGCGAACTGGTCGACGACTGGGAAACGCAGCAGCAACTCGACTTGCCACCGCAAGCCTGGGCCTACATGAAAAGCCAGGGTTTCCTCGGTATGATCATTCCCAAGCAGTACGGCGGCAAGCAGTTTTCCGCCTATATGCATTCGCAGGTGGTGATGAAACTGTCGAGCCGCTGCTCGGCGCTGGCAGTGACCGTGATGGTGCCCAATTCGCTGGGACCGGCCGAATTGCTGTTGCACTACGGCACCGAAGAACAGAAAAACCATTACTTGCCGCGCCTGGCCGCCGGCACCGAGATTCCCTGCTTTGCCCTGACCAGCCCGTATGCAGGCTCCGACGCGGCCGCCATCCCCGACCTGGGCGTGGTGTGCATGGGCATGCATGAGGGGAGGCCTACCCTGGGTTTCCGCCTCAGCTGGAACAAGCGCTACATCACCCTGGCGCCCGTGGCGACCTTGCTGGGGCTGGCGTTCCAGACCAGCGATCCCGACCACTTGCTCTCCGACAACGATACGCCCGGCATCACCTGCGCCCTGATCCCCGCCAGCCACGACGGCGTGGTGATCGGCCGGCGCCACCATCCCTTGAACGCCGCGTTCCAGAACGGCCCCACGTCCGGCAACGATGTCTTCATCCCCATCGACTGGGTCATCGGCGGCCAGGCGCAAGTGGGCAAAGGCTGGCGCATGCTGATGGAATGCCTGGCGGCCGGACGCGCCATCTCTCTGCCCTCGTCCAGCGTGGGCATGGGCAAGATGGCCGTGCGCGGCACCGGCGCGTATGCGGCCGTGCGGCGCCAGTTCAACATGCCGATCGGCAAGTTCGAGGGGGTACAAGAAGCGCTGGCCCGCATGGGCGCCAACCTGTACCTGATGGACGCGGCCCGTACCCTGGCCGCGCACGCCGTCGACCTGGGCGAGAAGCCGGCCGTCATTTCCGCCATCGTCAAATATCACGTCACGGAGCGGGGCCGCGCGCTCGTCAACGACGGCATGGACATTCTTGGCGGCAAGGGCATCTGCGTGGGCCCGAACAATTTCCTCGCCAGCGCCTACCAGCAAATCCCCATCGCGATCACCGTCGAAGGCGCCAACATTCTCACGCGCAGCCTGATCATCTTCGGCCAGGGCGCCATCCGCGCGCATCCGTATGTACTCAGGGAAATGGCCGCCGTCGGCGAAAGCGACGGCCGCAAGGCCCTGCGCGATTTCGATGCGGCCTTTTTCGGCCACGTGGGCTTTGTGCTGGGCAACCTGGCCAGGGGACTGTGGTACGGACTGGGCGGTGCCCGCCTGGCGGCCGTGCCCGACGCCGGCGCACCCGCACTGGCGCCCTACTACCGCGCCCTGACACGGCTGTCGACGGCGTTTGCCGTCATGACGGATATGTCGATGTTCGTGCTCGGTGGCGAACTCAAGCGCCGCGAGCGGCTGTCCGCCAGATTGGGCGACGTGCTGGCGCAACTGTACCTGGCTTCGTCCGTACTGAAGCGCTACGAGGATGATGGCCGGCCCGAGGCCGACCTGCCGTATGTGCACTGGTCACTGCAGGATGCGCTGGTCCAGGCGCAGCAGGGCTTGACGGGCCTGCTCGACAATTTCCCCGCGCGCGTGCTGGCCGTGCTGCTGCGCACCTTGCTGTTCCCGTTCGGCCTGCCACACCGTCCGCCGGCCGACGAACTGGGCAGCGAGGTGGCGCTGGCCCTGCAAACGCCGGGCGCCGACCGCGAACGCCTGCTGGCCGACGGCCATGTCGCCAGCGACAGCAACGATCCCGTCGCCTGCGCCGAGCGGGCGCTGGCCCTGCAGCCCGAGGTCCTGCACATCGAAAAACGCCTGAGGGACACGCCCGAAGGCGCGGCCCTGCGGCACCTGCCGCAAAGCCTGTCCGCCATGCAGCCGTGGCTGGCCGCGGCCAAGGCGGCAGGCACCATCAGCTGCCAGGAGCACAATACCTTGCTGGAATATGCGCGCCTGGTCGATGGTTTGATCCAGGTCGACGATTTTCCCACCGATGCGGCACAGCCAAAACACTTGCCTGTGCACAGGGCCGATACCAGCAGCCGTGCAGCCTAAGCCAGATTGCGACCTATACTGAATGGAGCGGGCACGGTGCCCGCTCTTGGCAGAAAGGAGTTGATCATGACGCGCAAATTCATCGATTGCCGGGAGTTCCCAAGTGACACGCATTGCTCGGTTGCCATCTCGGCCGACAGCGAAGAAGAGCTATTGGGCATTGCTGTGGAACACGCAGTCTCGGTACACCATCACCACGACACGCCGGAGCTGCGCCAGCAGTTGCGTCAATTGTTCAAGGACGGCATGCCGCCCGAACACCTGCCCATGACGGGGCAGGCCGGCAGCAGCGGAGTCTCGCACGCACACTAGCCTGCCAGGGCTTGCGCCGGCCTCTGCAAGCGCAAGCCCAGCACGAGCGGCACCAGCGCCGCATACACGACGATCACCGATAGCCAGACGGCGCCGGGCCAGTACGCCCTGACGCCAAAGTAAATGCTGGAAAACACCAGCGGACACAGCACGGATGCCAGGCTCACGGACGAGGCCAGCACGCCCTGGAACTGGCCTTGCCGGCCTTCATCAACCTGGCGCGTGGCCAGCGATTGCAGGGCCGGCGCGCCGATGCCGCCCAAGGCGAACACGGGCATGATGGCGAAAACCATCCAGCCGCGGCTGGCAAAGGCCATGACGACCAGCGCGACGCAGGCACAACCGACGCCAGTCAGGATGGTGGTGCGCTCGCCCAGCAGCTTCACGGCCGGGCCGGGCAAAAAGCCTGGGCCAGCGCCTGGCACACGCCGAAGGCGCCCAGCGACAGGCCGATCCACAACCCGTTCCACTCGAACGCATCGTGGCCCCACAGCGCCCAGCACACGCCATACACTTCGCCGGCCGCGCTGAAGGTAAAGAAGATGGCGGTGATCGGCAGCAAGCTTTTCTGAGAAAACACCCAGCGCAGCGGGCGCAATGGATTCAATGCCGCCAGGTCGATTTTTTCGCGTGTCGGCGTTCGTGATTCGGGCAACGTCAACAACGCCAGCAGCAGGTTGCCGCCATTCAAGATGGCCGCCGCCATGAACGGCAGGCGCAATCCGTAATCGCCGAGCGCGCCACCGAGCACGGGGCCGATGATGAAACCGGCGCCGAACATGGCGTTGAGCAAGCCGAAACGACGCGCCCGCGTCGCTTCAGGGGAAATGTCGGTGATGTAGGCCGTGGCGACGGAGACGTTGGCGCTCGTCAAGCCGGCGATGGCGCGCCCCAGCAGCAGCATCCACAGGTTGGGCGCAAACGCGAGAAACAGGTAATTGACGGCCGCGCCCGCCAGCGAAAGCAGCAGCACGGGCCGGCGTCCCAGGCGGTCGCTCAGCGCGCCCAGCACGGGCGCGAAAACCAACTGCATCAGCGCGTACAGGGCCGTCATGATGCCGATATACGGCGCCACGTTATCGGCATGCGTGACGTCGCGCAGCAGGGCGGGCAGGATGGGGAAGATCAGGCCGATGCCGATGGCGTCGAGCATGACGGTGGCAAAGATGACAGGCAGTGCTGTCGCCGGAACGGCTATTTTCATATACTCAATCTAAATATGTACTCAGTACATAAATAGTACGCCTGGCTTGGCCGCGCCATCAAGCCTTATCTGTACTCAGTACACTTCGTGTATGATCGCAGCAACATGACGATTCCTTCCGACCTCCGCTCCCGCAAACGCCTTGCCACCCGGCAAGCCATCTCGAATGCTGCCACGCGCTTGTTTTTCGGGCGCGGCTTCGAGCAGGTGACGGTGGACGAGATCGCGGCGGCTGCCAGCGTGGGACGCATGACGGTGTTCAACCACTTTCCCCGCAAGGAAGACATGTTCTTCGACCGCGAGGAAGAGGGACGCGAGCTGCTGCGCGCCGCCTTGCGCCAGCGCGATCCCATGGTGCCCCCGATCGTAACCCTGCGCCTGCTGGCGCACCGGCTGGTGGCCGAAGACAGTCCCTACGTCACGTTTTCCGCCGCCGGCCAGGGTTTTATCGCCACCATCGAGGCCAGCGAGACCCTGAAAGCGCGGGCGCGGGCCATCCGCGACGAACTGGCGCAAGTGGTGGCAACGGCGCTGACCGACAGCACGGGGCGCGACGCGCACGATCCCCAGGCCCGGCTGGCGGCCAGCCTGCTGCTGGCCACCTGGAGCACGGCCCTGATCGAAGCGCACCGTGCCTTCGCGCGGCACGGCGACGCGCAGCTGGCCAAGGCCCGCTTCCTGGCCCTGGTGGACCAGGGGCATGTCGGCCTGAAGGCGGCGTTGGCGGGCACGCCTTACGTCTGACGTTGCCGGGCATCGGATGTCAATCCCTTGACCCAAGGCAAGGCAATCTGGCGCCAGCCCGCCTACAATCGCCGGCTTTGCCCATCCCATGCGCCACGCTCCCGAACTCCTCCTGCCTGCCGGCTCCCTGGCCAAGATGCATGCCGCCTTCGACTATGGCGCCGACGCCGTCTACGCGGGCCAGCCGCGCTACAGCTTGCGCGTGCGCAATAACGATTTTTCGACCTTGCAAGCCTTGCAAGAAGGCATTGATGGCGCCCATGCGCGCGGCAAGCAGTTCTTTGTCGCGAGCAATATCTTCGCCCACAACGCCAAGCTGAAAACGTATTTGCGCGACATGGAACCGGTGATCGCCATGCGCCCGGACGCCCTGATCATGGCCGATCCGGGCCTGATCATGATGGTGCGCGACAAGTGGCCGGAGATTCCCATCCACCTGTCCGTGCAGGCGAATGCCGTCAACTGGGCCGACGTGAAGTTCTGGCACCGCATGGGGCTGACGCGCGTGATCCTGTCGCGCGAACTGTCGCTCGACGAGATCGAGGAAATCCGCCAGCGCTGCCCGGAAATGGAACTGGAAGTGTTCGTGCACGGCGCCCTGTGCATCGCCTATTCGGGCCGCTGCCTGCTGTCCGGCTATTTCAACCACCGCGATCCGAACCAGGGCACGTGCACGAATTCCTGCCGCTGGGATTACAAGGTCAAGAATGCGGCGGAAGACGCCAGCGGCGACCTGGGCGGCATGCAGGTGGTGCCGCTGGAATTTCACCAGGCGCTGGCCGAAGCCGACAACAATGCCTTTTCCGCCCTGCACCAGCAGCCGCGCCACCCGCTGGCCGACCAGCCATACCTGATCGAAGAGGCGCAGCGCCCGGGCCAGCTGATGCCGATCCTCGAAGACGAGCACGGCACCTACATCATGAATTCGAAGGACTTGCGCGCCGTCGAGCATATCGAACGTCTGGTCAAGATCGGCGTCGATTCGCTGAAGGTGGAAGGCCGCACCAAGTCGCTGTACTACGCGGCGCGCACGGCGCAGGTCTACCGCCAGGCCATCGACGATGCCGTGGCGGGCCGCCCCTTCGACATCAGCCTCTTGGGCCAGCTGCAAGGCCTGGCCAACCGCGGCTACACGGACGGCTTTTATCAACGCCATCACACGCAGACGCACCAGAACTACATGCGCGGCGCGTCCGAGGCGGACCGCAGCCAGTACGTGGGCGACGTGCTGGACGTGGCCAACGGCTGGGCCAGGGTGGAAGTGAAAAACCGCTTCGCCGTGGGCGACCGCATCGAAGCCCTGCACCCGGGCGGCAACCGCGACTTCACCATCGCCCGCATGCTGGCCGACGATGGCAGCGAGATCCAGGTAGCCCCCGGCAGCGGCCACTTCGTGCGCATCGAACTCGACGGGGCGCTGAATAAAGCCTTGCTGGCCCGCTATTTGTAACCGCCAGTCTGCCGCGCGCGGTGGCGAGCAGTTTCCAAGTGTTTGATTTGACAAGAAAAATTCCAGCCAACACTGCCTAAATAATTTGTTTAGGCTTCAACATTGCTATACGATACGGCCACCCTGCGCCCGGGGGCCTGATCGGCATCCCGGGTGTCCCTGACACGTTCACCGGAATCCCCGATGCCACCTGCCACCTCTGCCCTGATCACCAATGACGCCGTCGTCCTCGGCCTGCTCGCCATGACCCTGGGGGCGTCTTCTGGACCGCCTCCCGCGCCGACGGCTTCTGGAAAAAGTTTTATACGTATATCCCGTCGCTGCTGATGTGCTATCTGATTCCGGCGCTGCTCAACACGTTTGGCATCATCGACGGCAACGCTTCCGGCCTGTACGCCGTGGCGCGCGACTATCTGCTGCCCAGCGCGCTGGTGCTGCTGTGCGTGGCCATCGATTTCGGCGGCATCCTCCGCCTCGGCCCCAAGGCCATCATCATGTTTCTCACAGGAACACTCGGCGTCATGCTGGGCGCCCTCGTCTCGTTCGAGGCGCTGCGTTTGATCCACCCGGAAACGGTGGCGGGCGACACCTGGCGCGGCATGACCACCGTCGCCGGTTCGTGGATAGGCGGCGGTGCCAACCAGGCGGCCATGAAGGAAGTGTTTGAAGTGGACGCCACCCTGTTCGGCCAGTTCGTCGCCGTCGACGTACTGGTGGCCAACGTGTGGACGGCCGTGCTGCTGTTCCTGGCCGGCCGCGCGGGCGCCTTCGACCGCTGGACGGGTGCCGATTTGTCCGCCATCAATGCGCTCAAGGACAGCATCGAAAGCTACCGCGCCCAGCACGCGCGCGTGGCCAATCTGACCGACATCATGATCATCCTCGGCGTGGGCCTGGGCGTGACGGGCCTGTCGCACTTCCTGGCCGGCCCCATCATCAGCTGGATCACCACCCTGCCCGCCGCCTGGCGCCTGCAGGATTACAGCCTGACGTCGAACTTCTTCTGGATCGTCGTGCTCGCCACCACCTTCGGCCTGCTGCTGAGCTTTACCCGGGCGCGCAGCCTGGAAGGCGCGGGCGCCTCGACCATCGGCTCGGCCATGCTGTACGTGCTGGTGGCCACCATCGGCATGCACATGGACTTGAAAGCCCTGTTCGACAAGCCTTTCCTGTTCCTGCTGGGCCTGATCTGGATCGCCGTGCACGGCGGCCTGATGCTGCTCGTCGCCAAGCTGATCCGCGCGCCCCTGTTCTTCATGGCCGTCGGATCGCAGGCGAACATCGGCGGCGCCGCCTCGGCCCCCGTCATCGCCAGCGCCTTCCACCCGGCCCTGGCCCCCGTGGGCGTCCTGCTGGCCGTGCTCGGCTACGCGCTGGGCACCTACGGCGCCTACATCACGGGGCTGATCTTGCGCGGCATGGCGGGGTGATCCACGCGGCAATGGCGGCAACGCCAGCCTGCCGGCTGGCGTTGCCGTTACTGGCCTCCTTACTACAAGTCACTAACAGTTGCTACGAAGCGACACATTAACGTAAATAAAATGCAACTTCATGAGGTAGTAGCGTGAAGTGAGATAGTATTTGAAGACAACAATTTTTCCATAAAAACAATTCGCTTGCTTTTAAGACATCCAATCGCCGCTAACAAGGCTGAGCAGGCCTATCTCCACTATCCATGAATGACCGTTGCAACACTCCGTTGACTGACGCACGCTCAGTGTGGCCAGGCACCATGCGCCCTACGCCCGCCGAAATGCGCGAGTTTCCCTACGACACAACATCGTCAGCGTTCCCCGATAAAAAACTGCTGGTCTGTGCAGCACCACGCGCCTCGAGCAAGCGGCTGGCCCGCCTGTTGCTGGGCGCGGGCATCGGCGTGCCGCTGGAATATTTCAATGACAACAGCGTGCAGGCACTGACGAACCGCTGGCAGATCAAAAAACATGATTACCTGGCACATATTTATGCCCGGCGTTCCGCGAATGGCGTGTTCGCATCGAACATCCAGTTTGCCCAGATTCAAAAGTGGCCCCATGCACACGACTTTGCAACCCTGTTCGAAGGCGCAACCGTGATGCATTTAATCCGCGACAACAAGGTCGCCCAGGCTGCGTCTCTGGCGACTTGCATGGTGACGGGGCGCTGGGGTTTCGAACAAGCGACGGTGACAAAGAATTACTCGACCTGGCGCCTCAAATTGGCGGCGCGCAAGGCCATGCAACTGATTGCCGAGGATGACCAGCTTTGGCAGGACTGGTTCAGGCAACGGGGCATCCAGCCGCTCGTCATCAGTACCGAACGTGTCAACCAGAACGATTTGACACTGATTAATGACATCGCCGGTTTGCTCGGCGTCAGCGCCGATGCGGCAAGCGCGCAGCGCATGCTGGACGTGGATCGTGGCGCCTATCCTGGCGATCAGGAGCTGAAATCGCGCTTTCAGGCACTTATCGAAGAACTCGCGGCGCGCGGCTAAGCACCGTACCTTGCCTCCCAATTTCCCTACACCCCCATAACAAGAAGGACGGACATTGAATATCTTTATGGTGCGGCCCACCACTCGCAATATCGGCAACGATCTCATCGGCTACGCTACCGCAGAACTCCTTTACGAGGTATTCGGAGAAGCCACCAATGTCGTCAGCATTCCTGCCTTGAAGGGGCCGCAGTTCGGCGGCTTGGTAGCGCGCCAGATCTATGACATGAACCGCCTCGCCGACGCCGTCATCGTGGGCGGCGGGAATCTGTTTGAAAACGGCCAGCTGTCCTATGATGTGCAGGCCGTCAATGCCCTGCGCCGCCCGATGATGCTGATGGGACTGTCCCATGGCCGCATCACGGGCCGCGATGGGCAAATGGAAGACCGCACCGATGCCCTCAGCCCGACTGCAATACGGCACCTGGTCGAGCATGCCAAGGTGGCCATGGTGCGCGACACGGGTTCGCAAGAAATCCTCGCCGATCTTGGCGCCAAGGTGACGGTCGGCGGCTGCCCCACGCTGTACCTGCCCCCAAATGCCGAGGGCGAAGCGGCCAGGGGCGGCGTGATCATTTCGGTGCGTCACCCCATGCGCATGAGCGTTCCTGCCACCTTGCAGTGGCGCATCGCAGAAGACCTGCGCCGCCTGATTGCCGCCCTGCGTGCCGAATATGCGCAACCCGTCTATCTGGCCTGCCACGATTACATCGATCTCGAATTCGCGGCCGGCTTCCCGGAAGCGGCGCCCATGTACTTTGACGAAGTCAGCCGCTACATCGAAGCGCTGCGCACCTGCAAGCTGCACGTCAGCTACCGCCTGCACGGCTTCCTGCCGTGCCTGGCCATGGGCTCGCACAGCATCAATCTTTCCTATGACGAAAGGGGCCGCTCGATGCTGTCGACCATCGGCATGGCATCGTGGGATGTCGATCTGATGGAAAATGGCGATTGCGTAAGCGCCATCATGGACCGCGCGCGCTCGGCCGATCAATATCACCGTACCCGCCAGAACGCCCTGCCGCTGATACAAGAGTTGCGCCAGATTACGGTGCGCGGCTTGCACACCTTGCGCACCCTGGCAACGGAGCAATGAATATGAGCTCGCCATCTTCGTCGCAGGGCGTGTGGCTGAAGTGCCACGTCCGCGAACTCGCCCCTTGGGAAACCATGACCGAGCGCGTGCTCGAGGAAATTATTTCCACGGTGGGACAAATGAAGGGCGCAGCAAAGGCTCAGGTGCTGCGCCAGCAGGGCATTGAGCGGCTGCACGAAGTCATCGATACCGACGATGTGGCTTCCTTGCGCAACCAGGTGCTGGAACGCTTGCGCCAGCCCTTGCTGGCCATGGCGACGGCCGTCGGACGCCAGATCCTGGGCTGGGATGGCGATTTCTATGTGGATGACTATTTGATCCTGCGCATCAACTTCCCTTACGAAGTGGCGCGCAAGACCAATCCGGCGAGCGAAAATCCCGGCATTGGCCGCCTCAGCGCGACCGTACGCGAGCAATTTCAGGCCCGTAAGGTCATTGACCCCGTGTACGCGCCGAAGGAGTATCACCGGGGCCACCCGCCCGCCGCCTGGGCGCACGGTCCGCACATCGATAGCTGGGCCGGCCATTCGCGCGACGGGCGCAATATCTGGTGGGCCATAGGCGAGGTGCCGGCGGAAGCGGGCATGGTGCTGTATCCGGAGTTAGCCAACGTCACGCTGCCCTGCGAGCGGCGCACGCTGTACCTGCAAGCGGGCTACCGCCTGCCGGTGCCGACCTACCTGCCCCTGGCGGCAGGCGAGATGCTGGTCTTCGATCCCGAAGTGCTGCACGGCACGCATCTGAACACGACAGAGGCCACGCGCGTGGCCATTTCCATGCGCCTGAACGCTTCCAGGCCGACGTTCGATCCCGCCTGCTTCTATTCGCGCGAATTCTGGCGCCGGGCCGCCGATATCGAGCAAGGCCATGATGAAGTCCTGCATCTGCGACGCGAAGACAACTTCGGCCCGCCTGTGGCGAACGCACCCGTGCAGACGCCGCCTGCCGTTCCCGTCATCGCCGGCCGGCTCGAGCAGCAAAGCGGCCTCATACATGGCCAGCTGCCTGCCGCCGGCCCGGATACGCAGCGCGTCATCGTCGATGCCGCGCCGTATCGCATCATGCTGGTACACACCAGCGACGGCACCCGCGCCTACGACGCGGCCTGCCCGCACTATGGCGTGGACCTGGCCGATGGCGGATGCGACAGCGGCAAAGTGTATTGCCCGGCTTGTGCAATCTCGTTCGACTTGCAAACAGGAAAATCGTCCTGCCCGTCGCTGACACTGCAACCGTATGAAATCCGGCAAGACGGCGCTACCGTACGCATCCGTGTTGCGCCGCCTGCGGCCGTGGCGACATGAGCGCAGCCGCAGCCCACGCTCTGCCTGCCGCCCTCGATGCGGGCGCGGCGGCAGTGAGTGTCATCATTTGCACCCGCAATGGCTGGTCGCGCGGCTTTCTTGACGACAGCTTGCAATCGCTGCTGGCCCAATCCTGGCCCGCGCAAGAAATCCTGCTGATCGATGATGCCAGCAGCGACGACACGCCCGCCTATGTACGGCAAGCCTACCCGCAAGTCACCGTCTTGCCGAATGCGGGAAGCGGTCTGGCGGCCGCGCGCAATACGGGAGTAGCTGCAGCCCGTTTTCCTTGGGTCGCCTTCATCGACGACGACGACATCTGGTGCCCTGAAAAACTGGCTGAACAACTTGCACAGGTACAAGCATCCGAAACGCCGGATGCGATTGTGTATGCGTCGCAAGTTGCCACGCTTAACAGCCATGGCGGCAATCCCGTGGATTGGGCAACGCCACGGCAGTTTGCCGCCTGGCCCGCCTGTCTGCTGGGTTCTCCCATTCAGCCATCCGGCGTGCTGCTCAGCAAACGGCTACTCTCCCGTATGGGGCCATTTAGCGAACAGCTCAAGGAAGGCGCCGCTTACGACTACTGGATACGCTGCCTGAGCGCCGGGATGTCCATACACTACAGTACCAACGTCCTGCTGCACTATCGTCAACATCATCCACAGATGACGGCGATGTCGCGCAAGCTCGATCATTTCCTGAATATCGACGCCATGATCACGCCGCACCTTGCGCGGCTGGCACCTGCGCTGGCCAACCGGATCCGCTCAGCGCGCTTGCTGAACAATCTGCGCTCCCTGCTGGGCCATACCGGCATCTCGGCGGCGGTACGCTACTGGCGCGTCAGCGTGCCACGCCCGGCGTCCAGCCTGCGTACCCTTTCCTATTTTTTGTTAGATACGATTGCATGCCGGACCCCGCACCGGATACGCCACACACTGCGGCAACGCGCCATGCAGCTACTCATCGGCAAGCAGACGCCCTTGCCCGAGCTACGCCCGAAACGATCCGGACATCCGACGTGAAGGTCTACAACGCCAGCGCTTCCGCTGGCGTTTTTGTTTTTATATCAAGTTTCCCATCAGGTCAGGGGCTGTTTTTCCGCGCCGGACGGCTGAAAAATTCGCCCCACAATGTAGCAGAAACCCCTCAAAACCAAATTTCCGCACCATTTTTGTGCAAAATCTGCGATGATAGTTGCCCAAATAACCGATTACCTCCATGGAATTCTGATGAAATACGCATCTGCTCACGAGTATGTCCAGCATGTCGCCGCACGCAATCCAGGTCAGCCCGAGTTTCTGCAAGCCGTCACCGAAGTCATGGAGAGCTTGTGGCCGTTCCTGGAACAGCACCCGAAATACGCGGAACAAGGCTTGCTGGAACGCTTGATCGAGCCGGAGCGCGTGGTGATGTTCCGCGTGTCGTGGGTCGACGACCATGGGCAGGTGCAAGTCAACCGCGGCTACCGCATCCAGCACAGCATGGCCATCGGGCCGTACAAGGGCGGCATCCGCTTCCACCCCTCCGTCACCCTGTCCGTGCTGAAATTCCTCGCCTTCGAACAGACGTTCAAGAATGCGCTGACGACGTTACCGATGGGCGGCGGCAAGGGCGGCGCCGATTTCGATCCGAAGGGCAAGAGCCCGGGCGAAGTGATGCGCTTCTGCCAGGCCTTCGTGAGCGAACTGTTCCGCCACGTGGGTTCGGATACGGACGTGCCGGCCGGCGACATCGGCGTGGGCGGGCGCGAAGTGGGCTATATGGCCGGCATGATGAAAAAGCTCAGCAACCGCGCCGATTGCGTGTTTACGGGCAAGGGCGCCAGCTTCGGCGGCTCGCTGATGCGGCCGGAAGCGACGGGCTACGGCACCGTGTATTTCGCCGAGGAAATGCTGAAGACGCGGGGCCGCTCGTTCGAAGGCATGCGCGTGTCCGTTTCCGGCTCCGGCAACGTGGCGCAGTACGCGGTGGAAAAAGCCATGGCCATGGGCGCGAAAGTCATCACCGTCTCCGATTCCAGCGGCACCGTCATCGACGAGGACGGCTTTACGCCGGAAAAGCTGGCCATCCTGATGGAGGTCAAGAATCATCTGTATGGCCGGGTCAGCGACTACGCAGAACGCACGGGCGTGCGCTTCGAGGCGGGCGTATCGCCATGGCATGTGCCGGTCGACATCGCCCTGCCCTGCGCCACGCAAAATGAACTGAACATCGACGATGCGCGCCGTCTCATCGCCAATGGCGTGCAGTGCGTGGCCGAGGGCGCCAACATGCCGACCACCATCGAAGCGGCCAAGGCTTTCGAAGCGGCCGGCGTGCTGTATGCGCCGGGCAAGGCCAGCAATGCGGGCGGCGTGGCGACTTCCGGCCTGGAAATGAGCCAGAACGCGGCCCGCATATCGTGGCCGCGCGAGGAAGTCGACGCGCGTTTGCTGCAGATCATGCAAGGCATCCATGCCGCGTGCAAGCAATACGGCACGCGCGCCGACGGCACCGTCAGCTACGTCGATGGCGCGAATATCGCCGGCTTCGTCAAAGTGGCCGATGCGATGCTGGCGCAGGGTGTCATTTAGAGCACCTAACATAACCTACTGCGCGTCGCGATTTGCGGCCTGCGATGCTCACTGTGCATGCGCACAGTTGCGCTTCAGCCGCAACTCGCTGCCGCTCGCTACGGTTCTGTTAGGCGCTCTTAGGCGTAGGTCGGCTTAGCGCGAAGCGCGTAAGCCGACACCACCGCAAGCGTCAACAATGTTGTCGGATTACGCACGGCATAGCCGCGCCAATCCGACCTACAACATCTCGGGCTTCATCAGGCTCTTGCGGCTGATCGTGCGGCCCGACACCATGAACTCGCCATTGCCCCGGTAGTGCAGGGTTTCGGGCAGCTTGGGCGAGGTGGCCACGTGGGCTTTCACGCACTCGAAGATGAAGAAGCCGCCCTTCGGGTTGCCCGCCACCTGCGCCAGCTTGCATTCGAAGTTGGCGTAGCACTCGGCGACCAGGGGCGCGCCCACCAGTTCGGCCGGCTGCGGTGTCAAGCCGAAGGCCGCGAACTTGTCCGTGTCTGCGCCGCTGCAATTGCCGATGGCGACCACCTGGTCGACCATGTCGGCCGTGGGCAGGTTGATCACGCATTCCATGCTGCGCTTGATCATTTCATGGCTGTGATTCGCGTCGGAAATGAAGCAGCCGAGCAAGGATGGGGTAAATTCCATCAGCATGTGCCAGGCCATGGTCATGACGTCGCTCTCGCCCTGCCACGTTGAAGTGACGAGCACCACCGGCCCCGGTTCGAGAAAGCGGCGGATATCGGCGACGGGATAATCTTCTTTGTGATAATTTTTCATGCAGTCTCCAGGACGCGTTACGCCATAGCATAGCCCAACGGCGCCTTCGCGGGCGCGCGGCTGGCCGATGGCGGCGTGTCATCCACGCCGCGATTTGCGCCGCTCATCGCAAATTTCTCCACCTTGGAGATGTTGCAACATAGAATACACTGATCAACTACTCAAGGAAACCGCCATGCGCCCTCTGTTCCTGTTGTCAGTCCTGTCCCTCGCCTGCCTTTCCACCCTCGCGCATGCCGACGAGCAAACCCGCACGGTCGCCGCCTTCAACGCCATCGACATCCGCGGCCCCATCAGCATCGAAGTGGAATCGGGCAAGGAGCAAAGCCTGCTGCTGCGCGGCGACCAGAAATTCCTCAGCGGCGTGATCACGGAAGTGGTCGACGGCGAACTGAAAATTTCCATGAAGGATAAAGATATCAAGAAGACCGAGGGCGACCCGCGCATCATCATCACCATGCCCACCTTGCGCAAGCTGATCGCGGAAGGCGCGGGCGAGAAGATATTGACCAAGCTCAATGGTCCACGTGTCGACATCAGCTACAAGGGCGCGGGCCGCCTGGCCGCCGATGGCCAGGTCGACTGGCTGCGCCTGAAGGCGCAGGGCGTGGGCGAAGTCGATACGAAAGCCTTGCTGGCGAAAAACGTCGATGTGAATTTCGAAGGCATCGGCTCCGTCAAGGTGTATTCCTCGGGCGAGCTGAACGCCGTGGTGCGCGGCATGGGCGAACTGACGTATTACGGCAAGCCGAAGATCGTGCACAAGTCGATCGCCGGCATCGGCAGCGTCAACGCCGCCAAGTAAGCTTTTCCATAAAAACAAGGCCATCAGGCCACTGGAGACCGCATGACCGCTTTACAAGATACCGACGCACCGCTGGTGCTGCGCGAAGAGCAGGATGGCCTCGTCACCCTGCGCCTGAACCGTCCCCTGCAATTCAATGCCCTGTCCGTAGCCATGCTGGCCGCGCTGCAGGAAGCGTTCGATGCCATCGCGCAGCAGCCGCACGTGCGCTGCGTGGTGCTGGCCGCCGAAGGCAAGGCGTTTTGCGCGGGCCACGATTTGCGCCAGATGCAGGCCACGCGCCAGCTTGATTATTATCAAACCCTGTTCGCGCAATGCTCGCGCGTGATGCAGGCGATTCAGGCCTTGCCCGTGCCCGTGATTGCCCGCGTGCACGGCATCGCCACGGCGGCCGGCTGCCAGCTGGTCGCCAGCTGCGACCTGGCCGTGGCAGGCGCGTCCGCCCGCTTTGCCGTCTCCGGCATCAACGTGGGGCTGTTCTGCGCCACGCCGTCCGTCGCCCTGTCGCGCAATGTGTCGCCCAAGCGGGCCTTCGACATGCTGGTGACGGGCCGCTTCATCGACGCCGACACGGCCGCCGACTGGGGCCTGATCAATGAAACGGTGGCCGACGCGGCGCTCGACGAGGCCGTGGCACGCCTGGCGCAGCAGATCATGGCGAAAAGCCCGACGGCCATCCGCTACGGCAAGGCCATGTTCTACCGGCAGCGCCAGCTGCCGCTGGACGAGGCGTATGCGTACGCGGGCGACGTGATGGCGCGCAACATGATGGAAGAGGATGCGGAGGAAGGCGTCGCCGCCTTTTTAGAGAAGCGGCCGCCCGGCTGGGCGCAGCCTTGAGTACCTGACCGAACCTACTGCGCGTCGGTATAGGCAGCCTGCGATGCTCACCGTACTTCAGTACGGTTGCGCTTCTCGGCTACCTCTCCCTTCCGCTCGCTACGGTTCTGTCAGGTACTCTTGGACTGCCTGGTCTTAACGACTATCCTTCATCTGCTGCTGCACGGAAAGACTCAAGGTCCCCAGGTCTTCCTTGCCCAGCAGCGGCAATTGCGCCAGCAGCTGGGCCAGGGCCGAGCTGCCCGTCACGTCCAGCTCGGACGACTGCACCAGCACCGTGCCGGCGCCCGTGAAGTCGATCTGCTTTTCCTCGCCCGACAGGGTAAAACCCGTGAGCGCGCCGGCGGCCGAGGCCCAGCCCTGCACGTGGGCATAGTCGTAGTGGTACGAGGGGCTGGGGCAATCGGCCCAGCCCAGCACGGCCTGCTCGTCCACGCGGCACGGCAACTCGAGGAAATGCACGGGGCCGTTCGACGAGGCGATCACCTTGCCCGTGCCTATCATGGTGAGATAACCGGGCAAGGTCGATTCCTGGCAAATCACATCCTTCGTAAAACCCAGCAGGTTTTTCGCGCGGATGGTCATGTTGGCGTTGTCCAGGTCGTAGCACGCCAGGTCGTTGCCGTTGTCGCCCAAAATCAATTGGCCCTGCCCTTGCGCCACGACAAAATGGTGCACGTATTTCGGTGCATTGAAGGCATTGCGCACGATCAAGTCGAGCACACTGCTGCCCATGGCTTCGAAGCGCAATTCGCCATAGAAGGCGATCATCTTGCCCTTGCGAATGAAGATCTGTTCCTTGACGTCGATGACATACGAAAAACGGTTCAGGTTATCGTTCTTCGGCAAGGTATCGGGATTGTAAATCGTCATGGCTTACCTTTCGCTCGCTTGGATGTAGACCGTGCCCTGGCCCGTAAACTTCACCTGGTACGATTCGCCGGACGCCTGGCCGACAAAGGTTTTCCAGTTCAGGTCCGTGACGATGGTCGAGCTCAGCTGGCCCGTGTGGCCGATATACGCTTGCGGGTCGACAAAGACGGGCACGTCCGGCGTGACGGGCAAGCCGATGGCATTGCCGTCGGACAAAATCGCCACCTCGCCCGTGCCTTGCAGGGTGGTGGTAAACAAGCCCTGGCCCGAGGCCATGCCGCGCACCACGCCCTGCACGCCGCCCTGGTTGCCGAGGAACATGGTACCGGCCGTCAGGCGCGCATCGAAGGCCAGCAGGGAGTCGCTTTCCACATAGAAAGTTTCGCCGCGCACGGGCACGATGCTGACGAACAGGCCGCCCTGCGCATAAAACACGCTGCCCGTGCCGCGCGCCGACATCAGGGCATAGCCCTCGTTCGTGACGGCGCGCATGGCCAGGCTTTGCACGCCCTGGCCGGCCAGGAAGGAGCGGCTGAACGCCACGTCGCCCTGGTAGGACACCATGGCGCCCTTGCGGGCGAACACTTCTTCATTGCCGAGTTTAACCTCAAGCATCTTTTCATTGATCTGCTGATAGACAGGCATGACGGGTCCTCGCTGACTTAACGTTCGGCGGGCTGGATGAACACCACGCCCTGGCCTGTGAATTTGTGCTGGTACGATTCGCCCGAGCTCTGGCCGATCATGGTGCGCCAGTTGACGTCGAAGACGAATTCCTGGCGGATATCGCCCTTGAAGCCGACGAAGGCGTCCGGGTCCACGCGCAGCGGGTGAGAAGGCGTCACTTCCAGCATGATCAGGTTGCCGCGCGAAATGACGGCCAGATTGCCGTGGCCTTCGACGGTGGTGGAAAACAGGCCCTGGCCGGAACTGGCGCCGCGCAGGCCCGCAAAGCTGGTGCCCGTCTTCAGGCTCGTGTCGTAGGCCAGCAGGCTGCTGCTTTCGATGGTCAGCTTTTCGCCGGCCAGCGCCATGACGGTGATCTCGGCCGCGTTCTGCGCGAAAAACACGGTACCCGTGCCGGCGGCCTGCATCACCTGCATGCCTTCGTTCGTCACCTTGCGCTTGAGCGCGCCAAAGATGCCCTCGCCGCCCAGCAGGGATTTTTCAAATTTGATGCTGCCCGTGTAGGCGACCATGGCGCCGGCAATCGCCAGCACTTTTTCATCCTGCAGGCGCACTTCCAGCAGGCGGTCGGTATTGGTGCGGAAACTGGTCACGCGCGACTCCCCAAGAATGCCAGGGCACAAAGCCATGGCTATCCGACAAGATACCGGGGGCGTTACCGCCATGCAAGTGCTATTCCTCCCGAACGGGGGAATCTATAAAAAAGGCGTGCCCGGAGGCACGCCTTGCGTTCACGCAAAGAACGGTTTATTCAGCCAGCACCGGCCTGGCGCCGCGCGCGTTCTGGAACAGCGGCACGGGATCATTGGTATTGACCTCGACCACCGTGACGCCCTGCACCACGCCAGCGACCTGGTAGCCGACGGCGCCCAGGTGGCGCTTGCCTTCGGCCAGGTTGGACCAGCTCAGCGAGACAGACGCGGTGCCGCCCACGTAGGCCGTGCCCGGCATCAGCGCCTTGAAGTTGCCGTTGTTCAAGCCGGGTGCCAGCACCCACGACGACAGGGTGTAGTCGGCCTGGCCGTTTTGCGGCGCGAAGCCGATCACGCACACCTTGTACGTGCCGGCGGCGGGCAGGCGCAATTCCACTTGCTCATTGGAACTTTCGTTGCCGCTGCTGCCGACCAGCACATTGGCGGCGTTGTAGACCTCCATGTCCATGTCGGTATTCGCGCCGCCCGTCGTTTCCGCGTCGTAGGTGGCAAAGCGCGCCGCCAGGGTACCGGCCGGGACCACCACGTTGTGCACGTTCACGCCCGTGGCGCCGCCCGCCTTGCAGGCGGCCGATGCGGCAGCGCCCGTCGCGGCCTGGCCGATCGTGCGCGACTCGCGCACGGCTTCGACCAGGCCCGACTTGACGCCCACCAGCGCGCCCGTGAAGCCCGTGCCCAGGGTCAGCACCTTGCTGCCCGTGGCCGCTTCACTGCTGACCAGTGGAATGGCGGCCAACGAGGTGCCGCGCGCCGTCAGCGGGCTGCGCACCGTGTGCGTGCCATCCGTCCAGCTCAGGGCGCCGTAGGTCCAGGTATTGGCCGGCGCCGTGGTGCGCGTC
Organism: Janthinobacterium sp. C22; assembly: GCF_057919405.1. Taxonomy (NCBI): domain Bacteria; kingdom Pseudomonadati; phylum Pseudomonadota; class Betaproteobacteria; order Burkholderiales; family Oxalobacteraceae; genus Janthinobacterium; species Janthinobacterium sp. C22. Next base: position 6,616,495 of record NZ_CP193659.1, read on the forward strand.
AGCTTGACCTGGTACTGGCCCTTGGCGCCCGGCGCCAGGCTCAGGCTCGTTGGCGTCACCGCCACCGTGTAGCCGGGCAGGCTGGCCGAGACGTTGTAGACGGCGCTGCTGGCGCCCACGTTGGTCACCGTGCGCGTCAGTGTCTGCGTGCCCAGCACGTTGGCCGCCGTCAGCGACGCCAGGTTCAGGTTGTAGGCAGCAATGGTGCCGACGGCCTGGCAGGTGGCGGCGCTGTAGACCTTCAGGTTCAGGCCGCACAGGAAGCGCGCATAGTCGATTTCCGACACGTCGTACACGAGCCCGGGATCGGCCGCGCTGTTCGGCGCGATATGGCCGGCGCCCTGGCCCCACGGCAGCTGGCCCGAGTTCTTCGCCGTGGCATCCCACGACACGGAACCGTTCAAGCCATCGGAATACGTGCTGAAGGCCGTCGTCATCAGCGCCGACTTGATGGCCGCGGGCGACCAGCTCGGGTGCTGCTGCTTGAGCAGCGCCGCCACGCCGGCCACGTGCGGACTGGCCATCGAGGTGCCGGAATAGAAATCCCACTCCGCCACGGGCGCCGCGCCGCCGGCCGCCACCGCATCGCGCTGTGCCGGCGTCAGGTCGGCCGTCACGCCGGCCAGGATGTTGGTGCCGGGCGCGGACAGATCGGGTTTCAGGATGTTCGCGTTGGCCACGTTCGGCCCGCGCGAGGAGCGGTCGCTGACGATCGGCGCCTGCACCGTGGTGTCGGCGATGGTGTGGATTTCGCCCAGTGCCGCCGTACCGTCCGGATTGGCCGCCATGAAGGCCTTCAGCGCGTCGCCCTGCGCCTGCGCCAGGTGCACGGTCGACAGCACGTGCGCCTGGTTGATGATGGTGTTGGCGCCGCCGGCCACGTTGGCGATGACCACGCCCGCCGCGCCCGCCGTCCTGGCGTTCGCGCTCTTGTTGACCAGCACATTGCCGCCACGGTCGCACACGAGCACCTTGCCCGCCACTTTCGCCGGGTCCAGATAAGCCGAGGTGGCATCGGCCGCGCCGTAGCAGCGCAGCAGATTGACGTCCGTCGGCGGCACGCCGGCCAGGCCCGCGTCGCGCGAGCGGATCAGCGGCAGCGCCGGCGTATTCGCATTGCTCGACGCGCCTTCCAGCTTGCTGCCGTTGCTGAGGATGACATTGCCCGCGTACAGGCGGTTATGCGTGGAATTGGCCACCGTGGCCAGCCACGGGCTGATGTGCGAGACGGGCGCCGGCACGTCGGGCGCGGGCGTGGCCGGGCCGGAATTGCCGCCGGAGGTGGCGACGAAGACGCCGGCCGCCGCGGCGCCGAGGAAGGCGACTTCCGTCGGTTCGTCGAAGGCGCCGCCGCCCGCGTTCGGGCCGATGGAGAAGTTGATGACGTTGACGCCATCCTTGACCGCCTGGTCGATGGCGGCCACGCTGTCGGCCGTGGCGCAGCCGTTGCGACCCGTCGACGCGACCGTCCAGCAGACTTTATAGGCGGCGATGCGGGCGCGCGGCGCCATGCCGGAAGCCTTGCCCAGCGACACGCCGTTCGAGGTGGCGATGGCGCCATTGTTGCCGCCGGCCGTGGACGCCGTGTGCGTGCCATGGCCGCCATGCCCCGTCAGGCCGGCGACGGAATCGCGCGGCGACAGGAATTCCGTCCAGTGCAGCGCCGACGTGGAGGCGCGGTAGTAGCGCGCGCCGATCAGCTTGTTGTTGCAATTCTCGGCGCCAAAGCCTTCGCCCGTCTGGCACGTGCCCTGCCAGCTGGCCGGCGGTGCGCCGTACACGACGTTGCTGCCGCTGTGGCTGGGCACGCCGTTCTCGTCGAGGCGGTCGGCAAAGGCCGTGTTCTCGGGCCAGATGCCGCTGTCGACGATGCCGATGATGATGTCTTCGCCCGCGTGCGTCTTGCCGCCCAGCTGTTCCCACAAGCCGCCCGGCTTGTCCAGGCCCAGGAAGGTGGGCGTGTAGCTGGTGTCGAGCTGCAGGATGGAGTCGGCGCTGATGCTGGCCACGCCACTGTTTTTCTTCAGGGCCCGCACTTCATCGTCCGTCAGCAAGGCGGAAAAGCCGTTGAAGACGACGCTGTACTGGTGCGTGATTTCGGCCGCGCTGACGGTGCCGGCCACGGCGGCCTGCTTGCTGTCGAGATAATTCAGATAGGCCTGCACGTCAGCGGCGCCCACGTTGATGCGCGCGCCCGGGGCGGGCTTGGTGGCGGCCAGGCCGTCGACCTGGCCCGTGTAGGTGGCGGCCGGCTTGTCGACCAGCTGCACGATATAGGAACGGCGTTCCTGCGCCTGTGCCGCTTGCGCCAGGCCGGCGGCCAGCAGGAGGATAGCGAGGGAAACGGGACGTAATTTCATCTCACGCTCCTTGCACGGTGAACGCGGCGAACTTGCCGCTGCGGCGGCGCGACAGCATGCCGATGGCGCCCAGGCCGGCCAGCAGCAGCATGTAGGTCGACGGTTCCGGCACGGCGCTGATGTTGATGTTGTCCAGCGCAAACTGGCCCTGGTTAAAGGCGGGGAAATCGATGGAATTGCTGCACACGCCAGTGTCATTGAAAATGCAGGCGTTGAAGGTCAGGCCCGTGAAGGCGTAGTTGCTGAAGCCGCCCAGCAGGGAAGCGCCCTGGAAATGGTAATTGCCATCGCTGCCCTGGCCGGGAAACGCCAGCGAGGTGCTGACCACCTGGCCGTTGCTGAGGGTGCCGCTCAGCTGCAGTTCGCCCCAACTCTGGTTCGGCAAGCCGGAGACGGGCGCGATGAAGGAATAGTCGAAACCGGCCAGGCTGAACGCCTGGCGGTCTGCACGCGCGAAATTCACGCCGCCATCGTTGAGGATGGCCAGGTAATTGCCGGTGGCGCCCTGCGGGCAGGCGGCGATATCGCACGACGAACCCACGCGGCCATCGAGGATGGCGCCCACGCCGCTGACGCCGCCGCCGGCCGCCGTGGTCGGGTCGGCCAGGAACAGCAGGTTGTAGCTGGACGTATTGAGCGTCTGGCCGCTGGCGTACACGTCGGGACGCAAGCTGTCGAAGGTCAGGACATCGGCCATGGCCGGCGCCGAAGCGAGCACGGACACGGCGGCCAGTGCGGCCAGGACGGTTGAGCGGCCGCGGGTAGCGGACCGATTGGCGGTGGCGGGCGATACCCGCGCTTGTGATAGACGATTCATTCTATTCCCTTGATTGTTGTGGATAGATAGGTCGGCAGGTCTGGCGCCCGCTTTCAGCTTTTTCACAAAAGTGTCAACAAATATAGCAAATCGCATAAAACAAATATCATATTTTTAATATCATTTATTTATTTTTTATCTAAGCCTGCGAAACTTTGTTTTGTTTTATCTATGGAAGCTTGAGGAATCTCAACGTTACATTGGAACAACAATGCCTCGCACTGCAGGCGTGCGCGCCAGCGTGCCGGCGCAACTTCAGATAAGCTCGAAAACCGTGCCTGCGGCCAGCGCAAGCGCGTAGCGTCACATCGCGGTACACCTGTTCCATCCTGGAACAGTCATCCCCTCCCCTGCCCCGCATGACGCCCGCCCCTGCGCCGATGGCATGAAGCTTGCACAACAAAGAGATCGACCGTGCTCAGGGAGCAGCATCATGGAACACCATCAACTCGCCGGCAGCGGCCGCGCAGGCACGCGGACGGCCCGGCGCATCCTCGTGTGCTGCGCGCTGGCACTGGCTTTTTCCTGCTGGCCGTCAGGCTGGACCTGGCCGAACGGCTGACGCACGCGCTCTGGCGCCAGGAACACTGGCAACTCGATGAACTGGCCCTGAGCCTGTTGCTGCTGGCGCTGGCGCTGGCCGGCTTTGCCGTGCGGCGCGGGCGCCAGGTGGCGCTGCTGCTGGCGCAAAACCGCGCCCTCACGCAGCGCCTGCTGCGCGCGCAGGAAGAGGAACGCTGCGCGCTGGCGCGCGAGTTGCACGATGAAGTGGGACAGGACTGCACGGCCATCCGCGCCGCCGCCAGCTACATCCTGCGCGCGCGCGACGGCGACCAGGCGAACGTGCAGGCGTGCGCCGCCAGCATCGCCCGCTCGTCGGAAGCGCTGCACGCGATGGTGCGCACGATGCTGCGCCGGCTGCGCCCGCCCGTGCTCGACAGCCTGGGATTGGCGCCGGCCCTGCAGGCGCTGTGCGACAGCTGGGCCCAGCAGCACGGCATCGCCTGCCATTTCGCGCCGCACGCCATCCCCGCCAGCCTCGACGACAGCACCGCCACCGCCATCTACCGCCTGGTGCAGGAAGGCTTGACGAACGTGGCGCGCCACGCGGGCGCCGACCGTGCCACGGTGGAATTGCGCGCCGATGCGCACGGCGTGCTGCACCTGGCCATCGAAGACAATGGCCAGGGTTTGCGCCAGGACAAAAGGGAAGAAGGCGGTTTCGGCATGCTGGGCATGCGCGAGCGCGTGGCCGGCTTGCGCGGCCATATCCGCTGGATCAGCGCGCTGGGCAGCGGCTTGCGCATCGAAGTGGCGATGCCGCTGGCGGCCGGTGCGGCATGAACGCAGCCATGACCCCGATCCGCGTGATGCTGGTCGATGACCATCCGGTGGTGCGCACGGGCTACCGCCGGCTGCTGGAACAAGGGGGCGACATCGCCGTCGTGGCCGAGGCCGGCAATGGCGAAACGGCATATGCCCTGCACCTGGAACAGGCACCCGACGTCTGCGTGACGGACTTGTCCATGCCCGGCATCGGCGGCCTGGAATTGCTGCGCAAGCTGCTGGCCCGCGATGCCGGCGCCCGCGTGCTCGTATTTACCATGCACGACACGCCGCAGCTGATCGCGCGCGCGCTTGATGGCGGCGCCTGCGGCTTCGTCAGCAAGCAGGCGGACCCGGAACACCTGGTCGACGCCGTGCGCGCCGCCCACGCGGGCCGCCGCTACCTCGATCCGCACAGCGCACCGGGCGTGCTGCAAGGCACGGCCCGCATGGAAGCGGACCGTTTGAGCAGCCTGAGCCAACGCGAATTCGAAATCTTCCGCCTGCTGGCCGAAGGCCGCAGCGCCGCCGACTGCGCCCGCCTGCTGCACCTGAGCAGCAAGACGGTGGCCAACCACCAGACCTGCATCAAGGAAAAACTCGACGTGCCCGGCCCCGCCGCCCTCGTGCACCTGGCGCTGCGCAATGGCGTCATCGAGCACGTCCAGCCTTAAAACGCGTAGCGCAGACCCGCATTCACGCTGCGCGGCGCACCGGCCGCATAGAAGGTCGCATTGACCATCGGATAGTCGCCGTTCACGGCGGGCAGCGGCCGGGCGGAAAAATTGCCGTTGGCGTCGAAGCCGGTGGCGCCCAATTGCGCCGCCGTCGCATATTTGCGGTCGAACAGATTATTCACTTGGGCAAACACGCTCAACTGCGGCGTCAGCTGGTATTTCCCGCTCAGCTCGACCACGGCGTAGCCGCCGCTCTTGCCCGCGCCCAGGTACGCTGGTCCGCCCGCCTGGTGCCGGTTGTTCTCGTTGCCGCGCGCATAGGAACTCGACACGGCCGTCATGGCCAGACCCACCGTCCAGTCGCGTCCGCCCTGAACATCCACGTGCGCCTTCAGGATATGGCTCGGTGTCAGCGGTATGCGGTTGCCGGGCGTGATGACGATATTGCCTTCCAGGCCAGGTGCGTCCGCATCGCTGCTGCTGTTGGCGCTGCCGTTGACGAGCTCCCGGCTTTGATACGTCGCCTGCAGCCACGTGTAGTTGACGCCGAAGTCCAGCGCGCCCGCCTTGCCGTCCAGCGCCAGCTCCACGCCCTGGTGGCGCGTCTTGCCGAAATTCTTGAAGTAGCCAAAACCGGCCTGGTTGTCGGCCACGAACAGGATATCGTCGTGGTTTTCCGCGCGGAACAGGCCGGCGCTCCAGCGGGCCACGTCGCCCCATGGGCCGCGCACGCCCGCTTCCCACGTCTTGGTGACCACCTGTTTCAAGGGCGGGTCGCCCGCCATGGCGTTGGGCAGGCGGCACGGGTTTTCCGGGTCGGCGCAGCCGAGTTCGATGGCCGTCGGCGTGCGGCTGCCTTCGTTGTAGCCAAGATAGGCGCTGGTGCCGCCGGCCGGCGCATAGGCCAGACCGATGGCGGGATTGAAGCGGCTGAAACGGTGGTCGCCGTCGAGCGAGCCGCTGCCGCCGCCCGGCGTGATGGCGTCGCGGTTGCGCACGGTGCTGCGGTTGTAGCGGCCGGAGATGGTCAGGGTCAACGCTTGATTGAACGCCATGCTGTCGCTTGCATACACGCTCCACGTGCGCATGCGCCCGCTCAAGTCGACCCGGTTGTCGACGGGTGTGCCATCGTCGTCGATCTGCGTACCGTCGGCAAAGAAGTCGACGGGCGTGATGCTGCGGTCCGGGTTCAGGTAGCCGAACTGGCTGGTCTGGCGAAAGGTGGCGTGGCTGGCATCGAAGGCGGCGCCGGCCGTGACGGCATGGCGCGCGCCCGCCGCGTCGGCCAGCGCGGTGAGCTGGCCCGTAAAACCATAGTTTTCCTGCTCGGTATGGCTGCGGTTGAGCATGCCATTGCACTTTTCGGCCGGTTCATCGTTCAGCAAGACGTTGGCGATGCAGCGCCATTTCGGGAACGGCGTATTCGACGCGTTCGCCCCGCTGGCGGGAAAGCCCGTGTAGCCGGCCGCCGCCAGGGCCGCCCGTTCGGCCGCGCCGGGCTGGTAGACGGACTGGTCGAGCGATTCGTCGTTCAGGTCGCCATTGAAGGTGTGCGTGTCGATCTTGCGGTAGTACACATTGCCGGACAAGAGCAAGCCGGCGCCGGCCTGGTGCTTGCCCGTCAGGTTCAGCAGGGTCGACTTGTTCTGCGTCAAGTCCGGCTTGGTGTAGACGCTGCGGTAATCGCGCGCCAGCATTCGCTGCTCCTGCAAGCCGTTGCCCGTCAGCGCATTGTCCGCGTGGGTCACGGTGACGGCGATATCCGTGCGCGCATCGCTCCAGCCCAGCTTGCCAAACACCTGGCGTACGTCCGATGGGGAATCGTCGCGCCAGCCGTCTTCCCTGAAGCGGTTGCCCGTCACGTACCAGTGCCAGCCCTGCGCATTGCTGCCGCCATGTTCGACCTCGACGCCGCGACGTTGATCGGAACCGAGGCGCGCCTCGACGGCTGTGCCGGGATTGCTCTTGCCATCCTTGGTCTGCAGGGCCAGCGCGCCGCCCAGGGTGTTCAGGCCGAACAGGGGGTTCGAGCCGGGCATCAAGGTCAGCGAGGCGATGGCCATGCGCGGGATCAAGTCCCAGCTGACGACGTCGCCAAACGGCTGGTTCAGGCGCATGCCGTCGAGGTAGATGGACAAGCCTTGCGGCGTGCCCAGCAGCGGCGAGGCCGTATAGCCGCGGTAGCTGACGTCGGGCTGGAACGGATTGTTCTGCACTTCATTGACATACACGCTGCCCAGGTTGCGGCGCAGGAAGGCGGAAATGTCGAGCGCGCCGCTGCCGGCGATCTGCTGCGCACCGGCCGTCTGCACGGGCGCGGCGAAGGTATCGCGCGGCTGCTCCACGGTGGGCAGCGGCATGCTGCCCGTGATGATAACGGTGGGCAAGTCGTACGCCAGCTCTAGGCTGGCAGGGTCGGCAGCTTGCGCCTGGCACAGCGCCATGGCGGCGGCGGCGAATAAGGTCAGTCTCATGCAGGTCCCCGATTTATCGTGTTTTTTATTACTGCCCAGTATCGGACAGCCACCATCAATGAACTAGGGAAAAACTCCCGCCGTGCGGGGAAGGGGTCACAAAGTCAACGCTGCAAGGGCAGGTAGCTCTGCTTGAGCTGGCGCAAGACAAAGCTCGATTTGCTGTGGCGGATGCCGGGAATTTTATACAGGCGCTCACGCAGCAGGCGTTCGTAGTCGCGCGTGTCGCTCACCGCGATGCGCAGGTAGTAATCGTAGTCGCCGGACACAAGAAACGCTTCCAGCACTTCCGGGATCATGGCCAGCGCGTGGCCGAATTCAAACAGGGCCTGGTCGGAATGGTCGTCCAGGGTGACTTGCACGATGACGGTATCGGCCAATCCCACCTTGGCCGCGTTGACGTTCACCGTATAACCCTCGATGACGCCATCGTCTTCCATGCGCTTGATGCGCGCCCAGCATGGCGACGAGGTCAGGCCCACCTTGGCGCTCAGGTCGTGCAGGCTGATGCGGGCATCCTGCTGCAGGGCCGTCAGGATGGCGAGGTCGAATTTATCCAGTTTCATTCTGTTAATTCCTTATTTCACAGCAAATTTTGCTGAATACTGCATTCTATACGAGAAAACCAGCAGCCTTTTCTGCCGCATCAGGCAGAAAATAAGGCCATGAAACCCGATCCCTCCCCCTCCTCGCGCGCGCCTCCCGCAACGGCGCCAGCACCCTGATCGACACCCTGCTGGCGCTGGGCGTCGACACCGTCTTCGGCTACCCGGGCGGCGCCGTGCTGCCCCTGTACGACGCGCTGCACGCCCAGCCGCGCCTGCGCCACGTGCTGGTGCGCCACGAACAGGCGGCCGTGCACGCGGCCGAAGGCTATGCGCGCAGCACGGGCCGGCCCGGCGTCGTCTTCGTCACGTCCGGTCCCGGCATGAGCAATACCACCACGGGCTTGCTCGACGCCCTGTGCGATTCGATCCCCGTCATCTGCATCAGCGGCCAGGTGGCCACCACCAGCATCGGCACGAACGCCTTCCAGGAATGCGACGCGCTGGGCATTTCGCGCCCCGTCACCAAGTGGAACCGGCAAATCCGCACGGCCGATGAAACGGCGGCCGTCGTGCGCGAAGCGTACGCGCAGGCCACGCAGGGCCGGCCCGGCCCCGTGCTGGTCGATTTCCCCAAGGATCTGCAACTGGCGCCGGTGCAGGAAACGACGGTGCTTGCCCCTGCCACGCCGGCCCCGGTGCCGATGCCGGCAGCCTCCGATCTCGAACGGGCCGCCGGCCTGATCGCCGCCGCCCGCCAGCCCGTGTTCTATGGCGGCGGGGGCCTCATCAACTCCGGCCCCGCCGCCTGCGCCGCCTTCGGCCAGCTGGTGAAGCTGGCGGCCGCGCCGTGCACCCTGACCTTATTGGGCCTGGGCGCCTTTCCCGCCTCGCATCCGGCCTTCCTGGGCATGCTGGGCATGCACGGCACACTGGAAGCGAACCTGGCCATGCACCATGCGGACCTGATCGTCTGCGTCGGCGCCCGCTTCGACGACCGGGTGACGGGACGGCTGGATGCCTTTTGTCCGAACGCAAAGGTCATCCACGTCGATATCGACCCGGCGTCGATCGGCAAGGTGGTGCGCGCCGACGTGGCCCTGCGCGGCGATTGCGCGCCCGTGCTGGCGGCTCTGCTGGCGCAGCTGCGCGGGCGATTGCTGGCGGACCGTCAGCCGTGGTGGCAGCGCATCGATGGCTGGCGCGCGCAGGACTCGCTGGCGTTCGACGACACGCCCGACGTCATCGCGCCGCAGGCGCTGATGCGCCGGCTGCAGGCGGCGCTGGACAGCATGGATGGCGGCGACGCCATCGTCTCCACCGACGTGGGCCAGCACCAGATGTGGGCGGCGCAGCATTTGCGCTTCGAGCAGCCCCGGCGCTGGCTGACCTCGGGCGGCGCCGGCACCATGGGTTATGGCTTGCCGGCCGCCATCGGCGCGCAGATCGCCCATCCGGATGCCTGCGTGGTGTGCGTCAGCGGCGACGCGTCGATCCTGATGAATATCCAGGAACTGGCCACGGCCGTGCAGCACCGCCTGCCCGTGAAAGTGGTGCTGTCGAACAATGGCTACATGGGCATGGTGCGCCAGTGGCAGGAACTGATACACGGCGGGCGCTACAGCCACAGCTACACGGAGGCGCTGCCCGATTTCGTCGCCCTGGCGCGCGCGTTCGGCTGGCAGGCGCACACGGTAAGCCGGCGCGAGGAGCTCGACGCGGCATTGACTACCTGCCTGGCATCCGAGGGCCCGTACTTCCTCGACGTGCGCGTGCACGGCGCGGAAAACTGCTTCCCCATGATGGCGCCCGGCGCGGGGCACCATGAAGTGACCTTATCCAAGGGCAAAATGTACAGCGGACGGTAGGTCGGGTTAGCGAGGCAACGCCTCGCGTAATCCGACACCGTCACCGCCCGCGCCAACGATGTTGTCGGATTACGCTCTACGAGCTAATCCGACCTACGCCAGCTTTCCCATGATGACGCCCGGCACGAGGCGCCATGAAGCTGTCTTATCAAGGGCAAAATGTACAGCGGACGGTAGGTCGGGTTAGCGAGGCAACGCCTCGCGTAATCCGACACCGCCACCGCCCGCGCCAACGATGTTGTCGGATTACGCTCTACGAGCTAATCCGACCTACGCCCATATCCGGTAGATCCAGTAGCTTTCATCTTCCTTCATGGCGCGCGCCAGTTCCGTGGGGCTCAAGCCCGTGATTGCGCGCGTCTCGCGGCAGAAATGCGCCTGGTCGGCGTAGCCGCCGCTGGCGGCGACGTCGGACCAGGACGCCGTGCCCTGCAGGATGGCGCCGCGCTCGTCGAGAAACAGCTGTTCCGCGCGGCGCATGCGGCGCAAGGTGCGCATGGGCTGGCCGGCCCAGGCCTTGATGCGGCGCTCGATATGGCGCGCGCTGCTGGCCAGGCCCGTCGATGCGGCCTGCACGCCCAGGCGGCGCACCCAGTCCTGGATGGCGCCGGCCGGATGGTCGCCGCTCTTGCGCGCCAGCTGCCAGCGGGGCGCGAGAAAATCCTCCACCAGCCTGACGCGGGCCTCGTCGTCCGGCGCGGCCAGCACGGCGTCCGACAGGGCCAGCCAGTCGGCATCGAACAGCGCGCCCAGGGGGCGGAACTGGTCCAGCAAGGCATCCATCGAGATGCCCGTCAACGCATGCAGGGCGGCCGGATAAAACATCACGATAAACGAATGCACGGGGCCGGGGTTGTAGCTGACCAGCGGATACGAACGGGGGCCGCCGAACAGCGCGGGCGGCATGCGCACGTCCGGCAGCGACAGGCCCGGCGCGGCCGCTTCCACGTGGCCGGCGACGGTCCAGACGATGCTGCACATGGGCGCGGCGGGAAAGCGGTTCAGGCGCTGGGCCGGCGGCAGGGGCGCGCAGCCCGTGGTGTCGCGCACGAGCATGGCGCGCACGCAGGAAGCGAGCGCGGCGCGCGGTGCGATCAAACGGGTCAGGGGCGTATGGGCGGCAGGCATGGCGACGATTGTACCGGCAAAGCCGGGCGCCGCACGATGTCGTATTCGTTCAAGACGCGGGCGCGCAAGCGCGCTACAGTGATGTCATTGTCGCCATCCACCAGGAGTCCGCCATGCCCCCGCTCGACCATGCCGCCGCCCCCGCCGTCGCCACGCCCTTGCGCCAGATCCGCCGCCTGCCGGGTCCCTTCGCCCTGCCCATCATCGGCAACAGCCTGCAGCTCAAGCTCACGCGCATCCACCGCGACGTGGAACAGTGGGTACAGCGCTACGGCCCCTTCATGCGCGCCTGGTTCGGCCGCACCCTGGTGCTGGTGGTGGCCGACAGCGAGGCCGTCGGCGCCGTGCTGCGCGACCGGCCCGACGGTTTTCGCCGCCCCCTGAGCAGCTCCGTCGTGTCCGAGGAAATGGGCGGCATCCCCGGCCTGTTCCTGGCCGAGGGCACGGAGTGGCGCAACCAGCGCCGCATGGTGATGGCCGGCATGGCGCCGGGCGCCATCAAGGCCTACTTCCCCGCGCTGGTGACGGTGGCGCAGCGCCTGCAGCGGCGCTGGCATCTGGCCGCCACGCAAGGCCAGGCGATCGACCTCGATGGCGACCTGAAACGCTACACGGTCGACATCATCGCCGGCCTGGCCTTCGGCACGGAAGTCAACACGCTCGAATCGGGCGAAGACGTGATCCAGCGCCACATGGACGACATCCTGCCCGCCGTGGCGCGGCGCAGCCTGTCCATGTTCCCGTACTGGCGCTATGTCAAGCTGCCCATCGACCGCCGCCTGGACCGCGACGTGGCGGCCCTCTCCGCCGCCGTGGCGGACCTGGTGCAGCAGGCGCGCACGCGCATGGCGCACGACCCGGCGCGCCGCGCGCATCCGCCCAACCTGCTCGAAGCCATGATCGCCGCCGCCGACCTGGAAGGCAGCGGCGTGACGGACAGCAACGTGGCCGGCAATGTACTGACCATGTTGCTGGCGGGCGAGGATACGACGGCCAACACGGTGTCCTGGATAATTTACCTGCTGCAACGCCATCCGGCATGCCTGGCGCGGGCGCGCGAGGAAGTGCGGCGCCTGGCGCCCGACACGGCCCACTTCACCATCGAGCAGATGGATAGCCTCGATTACCTGGGCGCCTGCGCCAGCGAAGCCATGCGCTTGAAACCGGTGGCGCCCTTCCTGCCCGTCGAGGCGTTGCGCGACACGGTCATCGGCGACATCGCCGTGCCGGCCGGCACCCTGGTCTGGTGCGTGATGCGCAATGACACCGTATCCGATGCGCACTTTCCCGACGCGCAGGCCTTCCAGCCCGAACGATGGCTGGCCGACAGCGGCGAGGCGAACAACAAGCGCGCTTCGATGCCCTTCGGCGCCGGCTTGCGCACGTGCCCGGGCCGCTATCTGGCCTTGTTGGAAATTAAGATCGCCATGGCCATGCTGCTGGGCAGCTTCGACATCGCCGGCGTCGACACGCCCGATGGCGGCGAGGCGCAGGAACTGATGGGTTTTGTGATGTCGCCCATCGGCCTCGCCATGCGCCTGGCGCGGCCGCAGTGATACCATGGGGGCAATCTCAGTTAACGTGCTTTCCCCATGCAAATTCACCTGGAATCGCCGCAGCAAGCGGACGTGCAAACCCTGATCGCCGAGCTTGATGCCTATCAACAAACGCTGTATCCGGCCGAGTGCGTCTACTCGCTGGACCTGGCATCGTTGCCGCCGGACACCCTGCTGTTCGCCGTCGCCCGCGATGCGGCGGGCACGGCGCGCGCCTGCGGCGCCATCGTCGTCACGCCCGATTTCGGCGAGCTCAAGCGCATGTATGTGCACCCGGACAGCCGCGGCCTGGGCCTGGCCAAGCGCCTGCTGGCACTGCTGGAAGAGCAGGCGCTGGCGCGCGGCTGCCGCTTGCTGACGTTAGAAACGGGCATCCACCAGCCCGAGGCCATCGCCCTGTACGCGCGCCACGGCTACCAGCGGCGCGGGCCCTACGGCGGCTATCCCGACGATCCATTCAGTGTCTTCATGGAAAAACCGCTGCGGGCGGCCGCATGAGCGCCCCATCCGACAGCCTGCTCGACATCCGCGCGCGCCTGCGCGCCTTTGCCGCCGAGCGCGACTGGGACCAGTTCCACACGCCGAAGAACCTGGCCATGGCCCTGTCCGTGGAAGTGGCGGAACTGGTGGAGCACTACCAGTGGCTGCCCACGGGGGCGGACGCCGAGCTGGACGAGGCCAAGCGCGCGGGAATCCGCCACGAGCTGGCCGACGTGCTGATGTATCTGGTGCGCCTGGCCGACAAGAGCGGCGTCGACCTGCACGCGGCCGTGCTGGAAAAGATGGCACTGAATGCGCAGAAATACCCGGCGCAGCAGGTGCGCGGCGATGCGCGCAAATATAGCGAGTACTGATAGGCCCACCCGTGCGTGGCTGCCGCGCAAAAAGCGTAGCATCAAACCATGCGCATTCCTCTCTCCCTGCTGCTCGCCGGCTTGCTCGCCGGTCCACTCTCCAGCGCTGTTGCGCAGGCGCAAACCGCGCCCGTGCCGCAGGTCAAGGTAGACGCCACGCGCGACCCCGTCGACAAATCCTACCGCAAGATGCTGCAAGGCGTGGATCGCTTCGAGCGCGACCATGCGCTGGCGCCGCAGGCCGTGCTGCGCTTTCGTCTGCTGCCGCGCCAGCCCGGCGTGGACATGAGGGGCGTGCAGCTGCGCATCGCGGGCGACACCGTCAGCATCCCGTTACCGCTGGCCGAGGACAACAGCTTTGCTCCCGTGCGCAATGCACAAGCGGTGCGCGAAGACGCCGTGCTGATCGCCAACCGCAAGGCCACCACCATGAGCTGGCGCGCGCAGGTGATCACGCCCGGCTTGCCGCCCGGCACGCGGCGCCTGGGCGACTTGCGCCTGGAATGCCGCGCCGGCATGGATTCGGGCCTGATCTCGAACGACCCGCAAATCATCGCCTGGCTCTCCAGCATGCTCTACAGCACCGACAAGGTCTGCTCGCAGCCGGACGGCAATTATCTGTTCTTTACGGAGCGACCCCTGTTCGGCGTGACCCTCGTGCATGGCGAACGCCGCCTGGCCCTGCCGTTCGCCATGCTGTACGCGGGCGGCGAACAGACGCCCGCCTCGCTGCCCTATTGCGATTGCCAGGTCTTGCTTGACCGCACGTATTACGCGCCCCTGTGGGATGCCAGCTGGCCCGACGATACCCTGCTGGAATTTAACTATATGGACGAGGTGGCGCCATGAAATGGCTGCTGATCGCCATGCTGGTGCTGCTCACCGCCTGCTCCGGCACGCGCGCCTTGCAGGCAAGCAAGAATGTGCCTTACGCCACCCTGGAACAGACGGTGCAAGTGGGCAGCAGCACGCGCGAGCAGGTGCGCGCCGCGCTGGGCGACAGCACATTGATCCGCTTCGACAGCGGCAAGGAAGTGTGGATGTACACCTACCCGGCCGCCTCGGGCACGCCGGGAGAATATGTGATTCTGTTTGGCGGGGATGGGGTGGTGAAGAAGGTACGCAGCGGGGAAGTGTATCGGGTACGGAAGTAAAACCCGCCAACGGTGCGCTGGCGGGATGATCGTCTTAGCGTGCCTTCAGCAAGGCCCGCGACGCGACGCCAGCGCCCACGCTGCGCCCCACGCCGGCAGCCTTGCGCTTGGGCGAGGCCTTCAATTTGAAGATGCCGATCGACTGGGCCACGCTCTCCGTGCGCTGCGCCAGGCTGGTGGCGGCGGCGGCCGCCTGCTCGACCAGGGCCGCATTCTGCTGCGTGATGCCATCCATGTGGATGACGGCCTGGTTGACCTGGCCGATGCCCTGGTTCTGCTCGCGCGTGGTCGAGGAAATCTCGTCCATCACTTCCGTTACCCGGGCCACGGAGGCGATCACTTCCGTCATGGTGGCGCCCGCATTGCTGGTCAGCACGCTGCCCGCATTCACGGTGGCGATCGAATGGTCGATCAGATTCTTGACCTCTTTCGCCGCCGTGGCAGAACGCTGCGCCAGGCTGCGTACTTCGCCCGCCACGACGGCGAAGCCGCGGCCGTGCTCGCCCGCGCGCGCCGCTTCCACGGCCGCGTTCAAGGCCAGGATGTTCGTCTGGAAGGCGATGCCGTCGATGAGGCCGATGATGTCGAGAATCTTGCGCGACGAAGAGCTGATCTCGTCCATCGTGGTGACCACTTCGCTGACGATGGTGCCGCCCTTGGCGGCGACGGTCGATGCCTGCGCCGCCAGGTCGTTGGCCGTGGCCACATGGTCGGCGCTGTTTTGCACGGTCGACGTCAGTTCTTCCATGCTGGCCGCCGTCTGCTCCAGGCTGGAGGCCTGCGACTCCGTGCGGCTGGACAAGTCCATATTGCCCGTGGCGATTTCCGCCGTGGTGATGCGGATATCCTCGAAGTTGGCGCGCACGTCGCCGATGATGCTGTGCAAGTTGATGTTGGTCTGGCGCAAGGCTGCCATCAATTGACCCATGTCATCGTCGCGCACCTTGTCGATGACGCCCGTCAAGTCGCCACCGGCCATCTTGCGCGCCACCGTGATGGCGTCGCCCAGCGGCGCGACGAGGGAGTTGTGCAGGTGCGCCCAGAAATACAGCATCAGCGCCACGGCGGCAGCAGCAGCGCCGCTGAGCCAGCTGCGCGTGGCCGTGCTCGTGTCGCCGTCGATATTCCACACGGCGCAGCCGAGGATGGCCAGCACCACGCCAAAGACGATGCAATGCAGGGCCAGGTCTTGCGACAGGGTCAGCTTGCGCCACTCGGCCAGCTTGGCGGCCCAGCCCTGACGCACGACGCGGCCATTGCGGATCGCCAGGTTCGCGCTATTGCCGTCTTTAAAACTTTTATACAGGGCTGCCGCTTCGTTGATCTGCTCGCGCGTGGGCTTGGTACGCACGGACATATAGCCGATCGGGCGGCCGTTTTCGATGACGGGCGTGATATTGGCGAAGACCCAATAGAAATCGCCATTCTTGCAGCGGTTCTTGACCATGCCGGTCCACGGCATGCCCGTCTTGATGGTGTCCCACAGGTCGGCAAACGCTTCGGCCGGCATATCGGGATGCCGCAGGATATTCTGTGGCGCACCCAGCAGTTCCATTTCTGAAAAACCGCTGACCTCAATGAAATACTGATTGGCGTAATTGATGTTTCCCTGTAAATCCGTGGTGGAAACAATCGTCATGCCTTCATTTAATACGTATTCATTTTGCGTGATAGGCGTATTGACCCGCATCGTCGCTCCTCTATTTTTTTCAACTAGCATAACAAAAACATAAAAACAATATACCACATCAAGCACCCATGATATATCGCCTCGGCGACAGTGACGCTGGTCAAACAATTTAATAAAAATCAATTCATTTATGTTTTAGAATTTACTTTGACTCAACTTGATTGATTTTATTGAAATACAAAATTTAAATTGCGCGCAGATACAATAATTAATAAAAAATTATGTATCGATGCGGCAGGCAATAAAGACGGTGCTTGCGCCGATAAAAAATGCACAAGCGCTGTAATAAGCGCCGGCCCATGGCGGGCCTGCCGGCAAGCATAATGCGGCAATCCCAATCGTTTCTTGAGGGAAAATAAAAACTGGCGCGAACGCGCCAGTGGGGGAACTGTCTCCAATCCGCGACACAGGCGCCGGGGGAGGCGCCTGGGAAGGGACAGCTTACTTGAATGATTTACGCGGTGGCGATTTCGGACGCGGTGGCGCAGGCTTGCGCTCCGTCGTGCCGTCATCGAGGCTGATGCGCAGTTTCTGGCCCGACACCACGACCGATTTCAGGTGGTCGAGGATTTCCGGCGGCATGCCTTCCGGCAGGTCCAGCACGCTGTAGTTGTCAAAGATATCGATGCGGCCGATATGCTTGGCTTCCAGGTTCGCTTCGTTGGCGATGGCGCCCACGATGTTGCTTGGCGTCACGGCGTGCTCGCGGCCCACTTCGATGCGGTAAGCCGTCACGCCCGGGCGTGGACGTTCCTTCTTCGGCGCGCGCGGCGCAGGTGCTGCCTCGCCCGCATCCGCTGGCGCGGACTTGGCGGCAAACGGCTTGCGCGGCGCGGCTGGCGGCGCCAGGTCCGGCGCGTCGCCGTCACGGCTGATGCGCAGCTGCTGGCCCGCGACCCACACGGTTTTCAGCTGGTCCAGCAATTCTTTCGGCATGCTGTCCGGCAAGTCCAAGACACTGTAGTCGTCATAGATTTCGATGCGGCCGATGTTTTTCGAATCGATGCCCGCTTCGTTGGCGATGGCGCCCACGATATTGCCCGGTTTTACGCCATGTTGATGACCTACCTCAATACGGAACGTCTGCATGCCGGCGTCGGCTGGACGCTGGATGCGTTCCTTTTTCGGGAAGGCCGGGCGTTCGCTGCGCTCGTTGCGGTCGAAGCGGTCGCCCCGTTCCGGACGGTCGTTGCGCTCAAAGCGGTCCTGGCGCACGGGGCGGTCGTCTTGCCACGTTGCTTGCTCGCGCGCCTTGTTCTTGTCCAGCAACAAAGGCACATTGCCACGCGCCATCTTCGCCAGCGCGGCGGCGATTTCGATGGCGGGAATGTTCTGTTCGCGCTCGAAATCCTCGATCAGCGACTGGAACTGCTCCAGTTCGCCCAAAGCCAGGGTTTCGCTGATCTGTTCCTTGAACTTGGCGATACGCACGTCGTTGACGGCCTGGATCGTCGGCAGTTCCAGCATGCCGATCGGCTGGCGGGTCGAGCGTTCGATAGCTTTCAACAAGTTCTTTTCACGCGGGGTGATGAACAGGATTGCTTCGCCGCTGCGGCCGGCGCGGCCCGTGCGGCCGATGCGGTGGGTATAGCTTTCCGGATCGTGCGGCACGTCGTAATTGACGACGTGGCTGATGCGCTCGACGTCCAGGCCGCGGGCGGCCACGTCGGTTGCGACCAAAATGTCGATCTTGCCGTCTTTTAATTGCTGGATCGTGCGCTCGCGCTGCGCTTGCTGGATGTCGCCATTGATGGCGGCGGCCGAGAAGCCGCGGGCTTGCAGCTTGCCGGCCAGCTCTTCCGTGCCCAGCTTGGTGCGGGCGAAGATGATCATGCCGTCAAACGCTTCCGCTTCCAGGATGCGCGTCAGCGCGTCGAGCTTGTGCATGCCCGACACGAGCCAGTAGCGCTGGCGGATGTTGTCGGCCGTGCCCGTCTTGGCGGCGACCGTCACTTCGGCCGGGTTCACCAGGTAGGTGGTGGCGATGCGCTTGATGACGGAAGGCATGGTGGCCGAGAACAGGGCCGTTTGATGGCCTTCCGGGGTTTCTTTCAAAATACGTTCGACATCGTCGATAAAGCCCATGCGCAGCATTTCATCGGCTTCGTCCAGCACCAGCGTTTTCAGCTTGGACAGGTCGAGCGAACCCTTGTCCAGGTGATCGATGACGCGGCCCGGGGTGCCGACGATGACGTGCACGCCGCGGCGCAGGGCCGACAGTTGCGGGCCGTAGCTTTGGCCGCCGTAGATCGGCAGCACGTGGAAGCCGGGAATGTGGGCGGCGTACACCTGGAACGCTTCGGCGACCTGGATGGCCAGTTCGCGCGTCGGTGCCAGGACCAGGGCTTGGGGTGAGCTTTGTTTCAGATCGATGCGCGACAGGATAGGCAAGGCGAAGGCGGCGGTCTTACCCGTGCCCGTTTGCGCCTGGCCCAGCACGTCGCGGTTGGCGAGCAATAATGGAATCGTGGCCGCCTGGATAGGCGACGGTGTTTCGTAACCGACATCCTTGAGCGCGCGAACCAGCGGCTCGCTCAGGTTAAGGTCGGAAAATAAGGAAATTGGTGTATCAGACATGAAATCACTCACAAGTTCGCTCGAATCGCCCAATGCGAAAGAGTGTATCTGCTAGTTTACTCTTTACTGGACCATACCGGGTGGAACGAGGCGGCAGAACGCCATTTTTTGCATCCTAAAACGCAGAAAAATCGGCGATCCGCACGCAATTGGTGCAAAAACCAAGCAATATTATGTGTTTTACAATAGATTCAGCTGTTTTACAGATGCGCCCCGATATTGCTTGCCGCATCGACCGAGTGGCGCAGGAACTCCAGCAAGTCCTCGTTCAGGCGGTCCTTGTGCGTCGTCGCCAGGCCGTGCGGCGCGCCCGCGTACACAAGCAATTTGCTGCCGATGATGAGCTCAGCCGTGCGCCGCGCCGAGGCGGCGATCGGCACGATCTGGTCGTCGTCGCCATGGATCACCAGGGTCGGCACGTCGAATTTGGCCAGGTCGCTGGTGAAATCCGTTTCCGAAAATTGCTTGATGCATAAATACGATGCCGGCATGCCCGCCTGCATGCCCTGCAGCCAGAAGTGCTCGCGCACGCCCTGCGACGGCGTGGAACCGGGCCGGTTGTAGCCATAGAAGGCCTCGCTCAAGTCGCGGAAGAAGGCGCTGCGGTCGGCCTGCACGCCGGCGCGGATGGCATCAAAAACGGAGAGCGGCAAGCCCAGCGGGTTATCGGCCGTCTGCAGCATCAGCGGCGGCACGGCGCCCACCAGCACGGCGCCGGCCAGGCGCCCGGTGCCATGGCGGCCGATGTAGCGCGCCACCTCGCCGCCGCCCGTCGAGTGACCGACGAGGGTGGCGCCCGCCAAGTCGAGTGCGTCGATCAGGGCGGCCAGGTCGTCGGCATAGGTATCCATGTCGTTGCCGCCGAAAGGCTGGCTGGAACGGCCATGGCCGCGCCGGTCGTGCGCGATGACGCGATAGCCGCGCGCGGCCAGATAAAACATCTGGTCTTCCCAGGCGTCGGACGACAAGGGCCAGCCGTGGCTGAAGACGACGGGCGGGCCGCTGCCCCAGTCCTTGTAGTAGATCAAGGTGCCGTCGGCGGTACGCAGGGTATTGCTCGTTTGCAAATCGGTGGCAGTCATGGAACGCTCCTTGTCGGTGGGCCAGCGGCCATTGTGGCCGCAATCGGCTTGCGCACGCCGCGCGCTACGCCAGGGCATTGCGGTAGAGTAAGATTGCCGCTGCTTTGCTTTCTCGTATTCACTTTTGGAGTTGTCATGCGCTTTCCCTTCGTCCTCGCCGCCAGCCTGTTCAGCACGGCCGCCCTCGCCCAACCGCTCGTCGCCGAAGCGCCCCTGCGCGCCCATTTGTCCTTCCTGGCCGACGATTTACTGGAAGGACGCGGCACGGGCCAGCGCGGCGGCGACCTGGCCGTGCGCTACCTGGAAACGCAGGCGGCCGTAGCCGGCTTGCAACCGTTACAGGATGGCAGCTACCGCCAGGCGCTGACCATCGTCGGCAGCAAGGCCTTGCCATCGAGCAAAGTCACCTTCAGCGCGGGCGGCAAGACCATGTCTCCCGCCTTCGGCAAGGACATCGTCTTTGGCGCGGCGAATGGCCAGCAGACAGTGGCGTTCGACGCGCCCGTGGTGTTTGCCGGCTACGGCATCCGCGCGCCCGAGGAACGCTGGGACGATTTCAAGGGCGCCGATCTGAAGGGCAAGCTGGTCATCATGATGGTCAACGACCCGCAGCCCACCAGCGCCGAACCGCAGCGCTTTGCCGGCAAGTCGCTCACGTATTACGGCCGCTGGGTCTACAAGTACGAGGAAGCGCTGCGCCAGGGCGCCGCCGGCGTCTTGCTGATCCACACGACCGAGTCCGCTTCTTACCCATGGTCAGTACCCGCCAACGGTTTCGGCCACGAGCGCTTCAACCTGGCCGGCGCGGGCAATGCGATGGAAGGCTGGCTGCAGGAAGACATGGCGCGCGCCCTGTTCCAGGCGGGCGGACAGGACCTGGACGCCTTGCGCGCGCAGGCGGAAACGCGCGCATTCCGCCCAGTGGCCCTGAACGCGACGGTCAAGGTGGCACTGAATAGCCAGGTGCGCAGCATTGAGCAATTCAACGTGGCCGGCATCGTGCCGGGCACGGACCCGAAACTCAAGGACGAAGCCGTCATTTACTCGGCCCACTGGGACCACCTGGGCAAGGATGACGAAGGCAGCGCGCGCGCAGGACAGAGCGACCATATCTACAACGGCGCCATCGACAATGCCTCGGGCGCGGCGGCCCTGCTGGCCATGGCGCAAGTGGCCGTGAAACAGCCGGCGCGCCGCACGCAGATCTTCCTGTGGCCGGCCGGCGAGGAAACGGGCATGCTGGGCAGCACGGCCTACACGCGCGCGCCCCTGTGGCCGCTGGCCAAGACGGCCGCCGACCTCAACCTCGACAGCATGAATTTCGTCGGCAAGACGCACGACATCGGCGTGGCCGGCGCCGAGCGCAGCAGCCTGTACGCAAGCGCCGCCAAGGTGGCCAAGCGCATGGGCCTGCGCCTGGCGCCAACCATTCCCGACCTGTCCGGCGCGTTTTACCGGGCCGACCATTTTGCCTTCGCCAAGGCCGGCGTGCCCGCCTTCAACGTGGGCTCGGCCGTGTTTTCCGGCGACGGCTCGTTCGACTTCGTCAAGGAGCCGAAGGCGTCCAGCGAACGCCTGGTCGCCTTCAAAAAGGATTACCATCAGGTAACGGATGAGTACCACCCGTCGTGGGACTTGTCGGGCATGGTGCAGCAGGCGCAGTTCACCTTGAACCTGGGCTACGAAGTAGCGAACGACAAGAATTTGCCGGTGTGGAACAAGGGCGAGGCATTTGGAAAAGTGAAGCGCTAACGTCAAGCGTAGGTCGGATTAGCGGGGCATCGCCCCGCTAATCCGACAACATTGTTAGCGCCGGTGGTGGTGTCGGATTACGCGGCGTAGCCGCTAATCCGACCTACGCTCTTTGATTCAAATCGCCATGATGCGTTTCAGGTCGACGAATGCCGTCTCGTACAAATGCTGGAACGCGCCCACCATGACCTCTTCCACGCCTTCGGCCGCGTCGAACTCGCTCGACCATTGCGCCACGCACTCATTCGCGCCCGGTTCGCCCGTGACGCGCAGGGTGGAACGGTAGTTCTTGACGGGGATCGGGCCCGAGACGATGGTGTAGCTGTAGCTCTTGTCCGCTTCGCTGTAGCTTTGCAGGCGTTCGGCGATGATGGCGCCGTCCGTGGTTTTCAGGCGGCGCACGCGGCCGCCGTGTTCGGACAGGCTGGTCTTGATGGAGCTCGACCATTCAGCCAGCGACTGGAAGCCGCCGATAAAATCCCACACGCGTTCGGCGCTTGCCGCCAATGTTACAGAAACAATTACTTGGGCCATCTTTAATTCGGTTCCTCATCCAGGTTTGCCGGGCGCCGCGCCCGGCCGGCCGGAGTTGCCCGGCACAGCCGCTATTTTAGCGCCCATGCGGCTTTGCTGCTGAGCAAACCATGGCAACCGGCCAGCCTGGGCTGGCTCTCTTATAGATTTTCCGCCAAGAAAATCAAGGAATTGCCGTGCGCGTGGGCTGCGGCGCGCTGCTGGTAGCTGTCGCGGTGGGTGCAGTTGAAACCGTGCTCGGCGCCCGGGTAGATATGGATTTCCACGTCTTGCCGGTCTTCGAAGCGCTCGGCGATCTTTTGCACGGCTTCCGGCGGAATATGGCTGTCCTGGCCGCCGAAATGCATGAGCAGCGGCACCTGGATCTTGTCGGCCAGGTCCAGCTTGTTCTGGATGCCGCCGCCGTAATAGGCGATGGCCGCATCAACTAGGCCAGCCGCGGCCGTCTGGAACGACAGCCTGCCGCCGAAGCAGTAGCCGACCGAGGCCAGCTTGCCCGTCACTTCCGGGCGGGCGCGCAGGACGGCGACGGTGGCGGCGATATCGGTATTGGCGTGCGGATTGTCGGTGGCCTGCATCAGTTCGACGGCGCGCTTCCAGCCATCCGCGTCATAGCCCAGTTCGATGTGCGCGCCGGCGCGCCAGAACAGGTCGGGCACCAGCACCACGTAGCCATCGGCCGCGTACTGGTCGGCCACGGCGCGGATGTGCTCGTTGACGCCGAAAATTTCCTGCAACAGGATGATGGCGGGCCCCTTGCCCACGTGCGGCACGGCCAGGTAAGCCTGAAAGCTGCCGTCCGGGCCGGCGATATCGATCCACTGCGAAGTTGTGCTCATAGAAACTCCAGTCTGAGGTTGGGGGAAATGCCACAGCCAGGCATGTTACTGGTTTTTCCCCCTTTCTGCGCCCACCCTTTGTTCTAGCTCAATACATCTCGCGCAGGTAAATCACGGGACCCGATTTGAAGACGCCAAAGACGACGGTGCCCACCGTGCTGGGCAGGTAGGGATGACCGGAGACGGAAACGTCGACGCTGCCAGTCTTGCCCCCGCCGGGTGCCGCCAGGGTCAGGCGTTTATTCAGCGGCAAGACGCCCTTGTCGACCGTATAAGTAATAGTAGTGCCAGCGGGGAATGCAAAGTCCTTGCACTCCAGTGTTTTCTTGCAATTGGCAAACACCACCTGGGTGTTGCCGAACGCGCTGATGCTGTCGAGCAGACTGGTGACCCAGGTCTTGCCGTCCCAGTACTGCGCCTGCACCGCCAGCCGCACGGGATAGCGCTCGGAACCGTAGTCATGCGGCACCATCAGGCGGCCCGTGAGCACGGTCAGCTGCGCTTCCTTGCCATCAACTGGCGCCGAGCTCACCGTTCCGGCGGCAGGAAAAGCATGGGTCGCGCGCAGCAGCAGGCCCGTCGGCGAGGCCAGTGCTGTCGGTTCTTTGGGTACGGCGTAGGCGGCAGGGAAGCTGTAGGCGATGGGGCGCGTGGCAACGCCATTGCTGAAACTGGTGACGGGGACGCCCGTCACGGCCGCAGGTGCTTTTGCCCCATCCGTCAGCGTGCTGCCCGATGGCGCCGTGGGTGGATAACTGTTCTTCCCCGTGGCCACGTCATACGGGAGCAGCGTCACTTGCGTTTTGTTGATGTCGTCATTCCTGGCGTCAAAATTCTTGGTGTCCACGCCACCCGAGGTCTGGGCACGGATGGTCAGATCGAAGGGCTGGCGCGAGTACACGGCGCGGTCGCCGGAGCAGGCGAGCGGCGCGCTGCACGGGAAAGGAAACTCCGTCTTCGCCCCCCCGGGAGGTCCACTTGCTTGATAACCAGTTCCGTCACGAAATGATGCGGATAAAAGAGCACAGGGTCGCTCGGTCCCGGCGACGTCAGGCTGCTGCCCAGATAACCGTTTTGCAGCGCAGCCGTGAAGTTGATCTTGCCCACTTCGGGCCAGACCAGCGGCGGCGCCGTGATGACGCCCCCTCTTTTCACGAAATCGAGATCGCCGCCAACCTCTGGATTGGCTACGCCTGTATAGAGCGGCGCCAGCAGGATACGATTGAGCACGACTTTTTGCACGGCGACACCGCTTTCGTTGCCGAAATTCTTCGTCACGGCACCGAGCGCGTTGACGGCCGACAGCATGATGGTCGCACCGGGCGTCAAGGGCGCCGCCGCCAGGCCCGCGCGCTGCATCGGCGCCAGCTTCGTGAACAGAAATTTCGCTGGCGCCACGATGACCGTGCCGCTGCCGCTCATCTCCAAACCTTTATCGCTGCCGCTGTCCGGCTTGTAGGAGGCTGTCAGCAGCAGCGCTCCCGCATCGGCATACAGCATGTTCGGCTTGGCCACGCCATTGGCGCCGAACGTTACCGTCACCTTGGTGCTCGACCCGGCGCAGCTGCTCTGGTCGTTGGCCGCCAGGGCAACATAACTATTTTTGGCACTGTCAAAGATGCGCGCAGGCAATGTCCCCTTGTCCGGATTGCTATACGCACAAGTCAGGTTCAAGTCCTTGTTCTGGTTGGCGAACATGGTCACGCAAGCGGTCGGATCGTTGGGCGCTACTTGCAAGGCGCTGATTTCCAGTTCGCCCGCCTCTTCCGCGTAGCGCGGGAGGCCGCTCACCTGGAAGCCGCTGGAGAGAAAGCTGATCTGGCAATTGCTCGTATTGCCGCCGCTCTTGCACACCAGCGCCCCCGTCGTGGCGGGCGTGCTGACCAGGCTCAGCGTGGCGATGCCCACCGTGGTCTGGCGCACCGCGACATTGGCGTTGACGCCGCTGGTATCAATCTGCGTCGGCACGCCGCCAGGGCTGACGGTGACGCTGGGGCTGGGACTACCCTTGTAGACCGCGCTGCAGCTGGCATCGGCGCAGGCCGTCACTTTCACCGTGGGTACCTGGCAAGTAAGCGCCGTCAGCGGGTGGTCTATCTGGAAATGGTGCAGTCCGCTCGGCGTACTGGGTCCGCACTTCGGCCCCATCGGTTCATTGAAAGCCCAGCCGCTGTTGTTCGTCACGCAGCTGCACGGGTTCGACGGCGTATCGCCTTGCAAGTGATGGTTTGCTGCACCCGGCCCTGCCAGCCCAGGGTGATGTGGTCGACCTTGGCGTTGCCCGTGATATAGGCGTTGGACGAGTCGAGCGTGACCTCGCCGGCATCGACGTTGCCCTTGATGCCATTGCCGGAAGCGATCGACAAGGAATTGCTCGCCTCTACATTGCCCGTGACGAGCAGGCCCGACGCCTTCAGGTCGATCGTCGGCGATTTCAGGTTGCCCGTCACCTGGCTGCCGGAACCGATAGTCAGCGAGGTGGTCGCCGTGATATCACCCTGGATGCGGGTACTGGCGGCCAGGATATTGACGACGGTGCCGCTGATGGGACCGTTGATGACGGAACCCGAGGCGATTTCCACGGGCCCCTTGGCGCTGATCTTGCCCGTCACCGTGACGTTGTTCGAGCCCATCTTGATGGTCGTGGCGGAGATATTCGCCGTGATCGTCTGTTCCTGCGCGCCCATGAGGAAGGTGCCGCCCTCGGCGCTCAAGCTGCCCCCGTCACCTTCAGGTTCGGCGGATTGATATCCTTGATGTCGAGATTGCCCTTGACCGTCAGCGCGGCATTGCCGCTCATCGTCAAGCCCTGGTTGTAGCTCATCGCCAGGGAACTGTTGACCGTCACGCCATACGCGCTGCCGATGACGATGACGTCGGTGGAACCCAGCGCCAGCGAAGCGCACGTGTATTGCAGGCCATCCGTGCTCAGGCTGCAGCCGCTGACGGCACCGCCATTGAAGTTGAGCGTGGCCGCTTGGGCAAGGGATGAGCCCAGCAGCAATGTCAGGGCGGCAAAAATGTGGAGTAAGCGCACGATATCGAGGAATCCGGTGGGTGGGGAGCCAGCGGGCGCGCGGATTATTTCATGCTAACCTACGCCATCGCTGTTGTTGCATTATGGCAGTATTTATCCCCCTCGCGCATATCGCATGATCAAGCAAAGCCCCAAAGAATTCCCCCTGCGCACCGTCGACATCATCGTCTATCCCGGCTTCAAGGCGCTCGAAGCCATCGGCGCCATGAAAGTGTTTGACTACGCCAACACCCATCTGCGTCTGCGCAAGCTGCCCGGCGGCTACGACGTGCGCATCGCCTCGACGGCCATCGGTCCGGTCGAGTCCGACACGCTGATGTCGCTGCACGCCAGCAAGACGCTCGATGCGCACCGTCTGCCCGACCTGGCCGTCATCGTCGGCTGCCACCACGTCGAGCAGGTGCTGCAAGACATTCCCGCCCTCGCCGCCTGGGTGGCTGCGGCGGCGCCCCGCATCGACACCCTGGCGGCCCTGTGCACGGGCTGCTTCTTCCTGGCCGAGGCGGGTGTGCTCGACGGCAAGAGCGCGGCCACGCACTGGAGCGCCGTGGACAGCCTGCGCCAGCGCTACCCCTTGATACAGGTCAATGCCGATGCGATTTTCGTGCGGGAAGGCAAATTCTGGACGTCGGCCGGCGTGACGGCCGGCATCGACCTGGCGCTGGCCCTGGTGGAAGACGATTTCAGCCGCGATATCGCGCTGGAAGTAGCGCGCGACCTGGTCGTGTATCTGAAGCGGCCCGGCGGCCAGTCGCAGTTCTCCGTGCACCTGTCGAGCCAGATGACGACGCATCCGACCATCCGTCAGTTGCAGGGCTGGATCATGGAACACCTGGCCGACGAGCTCACGGTGCCGCTGCTGGCGGCCAGGCTGGCCATGAGCGAGCGCAATTTTACGCGCGTGTTCCAGCGCGAAACGGGCACCAGCCCCACGGAATTCATCGACACGGCCCGCTTCGAAGCGGCGCGCCGTCTGCTGGAAGACAATGTGTCTTCCTTAAAACAGGTGGCCGTGCAGGCGGGCTTGCATAGCGAGGACAGGCTGCGCCGCCTGTTTCAAAAGAAACTCGCCATCACGCCGCGCGATTACCGCGAACGTTTTTCCAGCACGGCGCGCTAGGATTTCAGCGCGGCTTGCCGTGACGCACGTGGCGCGTGGCCAGTTGACGGCTCTGCCGGGCCAGCGGTGTAAACAGCAGTGCGCATAGCAAATACGTGGCCAGCAGCGCCAGCCAGATGGCGGGCGTGGCAAGGGTGGCGGCATTGCTCCACCACAAGGCCAGCAGGGAAGACAGGGCCGCGCCGAGGAAGACGGGCAACATGCGGCGCAAGGTCGCGAGGTAGGCAGTGGCAAACATGAACGGCTCCCAAAGCAAGGCGGTATGCCTTCACACTAGCAGGGGCAGGCAGCGAAGTACAGCCTGCCGCCCTGCCCCGTCCGTCAAGTGTTGCGCAATGAGTACATCCGATAAAATTAGTACAACACGACGGAACGGATCGATTCGCCGCTCTTCATCAGGTCGAAGCCTT
Source organism: Janthinobacterium sp. C22 (assembly GCF_057919405.1). NCBI lineage: Bacteria > Pseudomonadati > Pseudomonadota > Betaproteobacteria > Burkholderiales > Oxalobacteraceae > Janthinobacterium > Janthinobacterium sp. C22. Next base: position 6,644,295 of record NZ_CP193659.1, read on the forward strand.
CGTTGATGCGTTCGAGCGGCAGGCGGTGCGTGATCAGGTCGTCAATGTTGAGCTTGCCTTCCATGTACCAGTCGACGATCTTCGGCACGTCCGTGCGGCCGCGCGCGCCGCCAAAGGCGGAACCGCGCCATTCGCGTCCCGTCACCAGCTGGAATGGGCGGGTGGAAATTTCCTGGCCGGCCGCCGCCACGCCGATGATGAACGATTTGCCCCAGCCCTTGTGCGTGCATTCGAGGGCCTGGCGCATCAGGGTCGTGTTGCCCACGCATTCGAAACTGTAGTCGGCGCCGCCGTCCGTCAGCTGCACGATGGCGTCGACGACGTTTTCCACCTCGTTCGGGTTGATGAAATGCGTCATGCCGAACTTGCGCGCGATGGCCTGGCGCGCAGGGTTGATATCGATACCGATGATCTTGTCGGCGCCGACCATCTTGGCGGCCTGGATCACGTTCAGGCCGATGCCGCCCAGGCCGAACACGGCCACGTTGGCGCCCGCTTCCACCTTGGCCGAGAACAAGACAGCGCCCACGCCCGTCGTCACGCCGCAGCCGATGTAGCAGACCTTGTCGAAGGGCGCGTCTTCGCGGATCTTGGCAAGCGCGATTTCCGGCACGACGATGTAATTGGAAAAGGTGGACGTGCCCATGTAATGGAACAGCGGCTGGCCGTTCAGCGAGAAGCGGCTGGTCGCATCCGGCATCAGGCCGCGGCCCTGCGTCGAGCGGATAGCCTGGCACAAATTCGTCTTTTGCGACAGGCAGAACTTGCACTGGCGGCATTCCGGCGTGTACAGGGGAATGACGTGATCGTCCTTTTTCAGGGTCGTCACGCCCGGGCCCACGTCGACGACGACGCCGGCGCCTTCATGGCCGAGGATGGCGGGGAAGATACCTTCCGGATCGGCGCCGGACAGGGTGTAGTAATCGGTATGGCAAATGCCCGTGGCCTTGAGTTCGACCAGCACTTCGCCGGCGCGCGGGCCGGCCAGGTCGACTTCTTCGATGGTCAGCGGGGCGCCCGCCTTCCAGGCAATCGCGGCTTTGGTTTTCATGGGGTGTCTTCCTGCTCGGTTTCAGATGCGCCATTATCGGGCGCAGGCGGGCACAGCGGCGTAGCTGGCCCCGCGCTTGTCTGAAAACGCGGCGCATTTGTCCGATGCCGCCGCACGTTTGCGCCAGCTCAATCTTCCCGGCATACAGAGGCGCATTCTTGGCGCAAGCCTAACTCCGCTTGAGCACCCATTGCCGCGTTCCCGCAGGAGACTGATATGCGCCCTATTTTTCGATGCCAGCAGACCTGGCTGGCCCTGCTGCTGGCATGCTGCCTGGCCCTGCTTGCCGCCTGCGGCGGCGGCCATCACCACCCGGCGCCCGGCGCGACCACGGGCAACCTCACCGTCACCATCGGCGGCTTGCCGGCCGGCGTGGCGGGCGCCGTCACGGTCACGGGACCCGCGTCGTACAGCAAGACGCTGACGGCCACCACCACGCTCACCAGCCTGGCGCCCGGCGCCTACGCCATCAATGCCGCCAGCGTGGCGCAGGGCACGGGAACCCTGGCGCCCACGCCCGTTACCCAGCAGGCGCAAGTCACTGCGGGGGCCACGGCCAGCGCCAGCGTCCTGTATGCGGCGGCGGCGCCGCTGGCCCTGCGCCTGCAGGAAGTGGCCAGCGGACTGGACGCCCCCATCTTCCTCACGGCGCCGCCCGGCGACAGCCGCCTTTTCATCGTGGAACGCCCCGGCCGCATCCGCGTGGTGCAGAACGACAACCTGCTGGCCACGCCCTTCCTCGACGTCAGCACGCTCACCACCACCAGCGGCGAACGGGGCCTGCTGTCGATGGCCTTCCATCCGCAGTACGCGAGCAATGGCTATTTTTTCATCTACTACACCAACCTGGCCGGCGATATCGTCATCGAGCGCCGGCAAGTGTCGGCCGGCAACGCCAACGTGGCCGATCCCCTGTCCGCGCTGACCATCCTCACGATACCGCACCCCACGTTCAGCAACCACTATGGCGGCCTGCTCAGCTTCGGGCCGGACGGCTATCTGTATGCGGGCACGGGCGACGGCGGCAGTGGCGGTGATCCGCCAGGCAATGCGCAAAACACGAATGTGCTGCTGGGCAAGCTGCTGCGCCTGGACGTCAACGCCAGCACGGTAGCCCAGCCGTACGCCATTCCGCCCGGCAACCCATTTGCCGGCACGGCCGGCGGGCGCGGGGAAATCTGGGCCTACGGCTTGCGCAACCCCTGGCGCTACGCCTTCGACCTGCCGGCCCAGCTGCTGTACATCGCCGACGTGGGCCAGGCCAACTGGGAAGAGGTCGACGTGCGGCCCGTAGGCCAGGCGGGCAACAACTATGGCTGGAACATCATGGAAGGCGCACACTGCTACAACAGTGCCAGCTGCAACCAGGCGGGGCTGGTCCTGCCCGCCATCGAATACGGCCACGATACGGCCGGCGGCTGCTCGATCACGGGCGGCTATGTGTACCGCGGCACGGCCCTGCCGGAACTGGCAGGGCAATACCTGTACTCGGACTATTGCAGCGGCTGGCTGAAAAGTTTCAGCTACAGCAACGGTGCGGCATCGGCCGTGACGGACTGGGGCATCACCAACGTGGGCAACATCCTGTCGTTCGGCCAGGATGCGCAAAACGAGCTGTACATGCTGAGCGGCACGGGCAAGGTGTACAAGATCATACGTAAATAAGCGTGCGCCAATGAAGCGCAGCCACGCACGTGGCTGGGGCCGTTTTTCGACGGGGCGCGGGGAACCGGCTAAAATTGTTTTTTCCGCCGCGCCCTGCGCACCAGCCCAAGAGAACACCATGGCCCGTTTGAAACTTGAATTTCCTGAAGACCAGTACTGCTATTCCTCGCAACTGACGGTACGCACGACGGACATCAATGCCGGCAACCATCTCGGCAACGATTCCATGATTTCCATGATTTCCGAGGCACGCGCCCGCTTCCTGTTCGAATACGGCGTGCGCGACATCGAAGCGGACGGCACCGGCATCATCGTCACCGACCTGGCCACCACCTACCGCGCCGAAGCCCATGCGCGCGACCAGCTGCTGTTCGAAGTGGGCGTCATGGATTTCAACAAGTATGGCGGCGACATCACCTTCCGCATCACGCGCCCGCGCGATAACACCCTGATCGCGATGGCCAAGTCCGGCTTTGTCTTCTTCAACTACAAGCGCAGCCAGGTCGTGCCCATGCCTGAAGAGTTCGGCAGCAAGTTTCCACAGGTAAACTGGATCGATTGATTCAGGTGCGGTTAAACGGGCCCTCATGCCGCCATGCTGTATGCTTATCAGGAAGACATTAAATCTGGAGCGGCATGCAATCAGCAATCACGGCAAGACTGTGCCTGGCCCTGGCCCTGCTGGGCATATTGCCGCCCGTCCTGGCCGCGCCGCAAACCGTCATCCTGTACGGCGACGATGACTATGCGCCGTACAGCTATGTGGAGCACGGCGCCTTCAAGGGCATGTACATCGATATCCTGCGCCAGGCGGCCAGCCGGATGCCCGGGTACCGGCTGGAACTGCAGCCGCGCCCCTGGAAACGGGGGCTCGACGCGCTGGAAAAAGGCCAGGTTTTCGGCCTGTTTCCACCCGGACGCAAGACGGAACGGCCATACGTGCAGCCGTATTCGGCCATGCTGCACCGCGAATCGGTGGTGCTGTTTTGCCATGACGCCGTCATGCGCACGCCACGCACGCACTTCCCGACCGACTTTGCCGGCCTGACCATCGGCGTCAACACGGGTTTTCTGCTGTCGGAGAAATTGATGGCGCCCGCCCGCAAAGGGCTGCTGCGCCTGGAAGCGGCCAAGGGCAATGAAGCGAACCTGAAGAAACTGGCCCTGCGGCGCATCGATTGCTACGCCAGCGACCGCGGCGCGGCACGCCACACGGCGCGCCAGCTGCAAGGCGAACTGGCCGGCTACGGCTTTCACTTGCGCGAAGTGCTGGAACTATCGTCCGAAGCCACCTACATCGCCTACAGCGCGCGCAATACCCCCGCCTACAAGGCCGATTTCATCGAGAAGATGAATGCCGCCCTGCTTGCCATGCGGCAAAACGGCCAGCTGGCGCGCATCGAAGAGGCTTATTTGCGTTGATTACCTGCGCTGAACGTCGCGCGGCTGCAAGGTCAGGACGGGACTGCTGCGGCCCTGGGGCTTGACGCCGAAGGTATTCTTGAACCACTCGTCGATCATGCGCTTTTCATAGCGCAAGGCGTCGCTGCTGGAATAGCGATTGATATGCTGTAAATAGGACATGTCCGACAGATAAGCGTTGCCGCTGGCAATGACTTTGCCATGTTGCTCGAGCGTATAGCGCAAGCGCAGGCGGGGCCAGTCAGCGCGGCCCGTCATCACGCGCACATCGAAGGCGCCGCGCCGCGCCGGGTCTTCGCGTCCCGCCAGATCGACATCGGTGATCTCGATCCTGAGGTCCTGACCGTGGGGCAAGCTCTTGCCCAGCCAGCTGAAGTGATCCGCCAGGCCCGCCAGCACCTGCTCCCGGTCGCGCGAGCTGAACGGCACATCGGAATAGTCGTCGGGTTTGTCGAACGTCACCTGGACGCCCGCCCAGGCGCTGCTGCCAGCGGCCAGCACCACGGCCGCCACCCATGTTTTCGCCATCGTGGAAATACGCATATGCCTTCCTTTCAGAAAGTTCACGGTCAGGCGGCAGCTGCCATGCCGGCCTCTGCCTGCCCTGTTTGACTATAGCCTGAAGTGAAAATTTCCGGAGCGCAATACGTTTCGTGCGGCGTCAGGTGCGGCGGCACGCCGCGACCGGCCGCGCCGCTTACTTGCGCGCGTGGCGCTTCGGCTTGACGCCAAAGGTAACGGCATACCAGTCGTCGATCATCAACTTTTCATAACGCAATTTTTCATTGCTGAAGTAAGGATTGAGGCGGGTCAGGTACGACATGTCGGACAGGGCCGCATCGCCGCTGCTGATGACCTTGCCATCCTGTTCCAGCACATAGTGCAGGCGCATGCGCGGCCAGTCGACCCGGCCGTTCATGACGCGGATATCCTGGCCGGCACGCAGCGATGGATTTTCACGTCCCGCCAGGTCCACGTCCGTGACGTCGATTTTCAAGGTCTGCCCGGGCGGCAGCGAGGCGCCCAGTTTCTCGAAATGCCGGCTCAGTTCCTTCAATACCTCGTCGCGGTCCTGCGGGTTGAACGGGACGTCCGTGAATTGATCCGGTTTGCTGAACCGCACTTCGGTTCCCGCCCAGGCCGCGCTGCTGGCCAGCAAGGCCAGGCCGGCGATCAGGGCGCGCGTCGTTTGCTTTTGCATGATGTACCCTTTCAGGAAATGTGAGTGGCATGGAGCCACTTCTTATGCCTGCCCAATATAGCGCGCTCCAGTCGATTCCGGCGCGGAATTCATACCTTGTTACTTTTCCGTTGTTCCGCCGGGAAGGAAGACGCCGTATTTTTTTGCAGATTCATTGGCAATATTAATTAAAACAAAGTATTGTCTTGAAAATATAGTTGCCTAAGCGATAAAGTATAGATAGTGTAGACAGCACGGATTTAAAGTGTTTTTTTAGCACGTGTGTTGCATGATTTTAGTCAATTGTTCTTGCTTATTGTTAATACTTAGCGGTCGGTCTACAATCGACAAAATGCGCCCGAAAAACGCGCAACGCCGTTCATGGCGCACAGGAATTCCTGGCGCGGGCGTCTCAGCATTGCGTCAGTTATGCCTTTTAGCGGAACTCGCCCTTATGTCATTTTTGTCTTCAGCATCGCCCAAGTTACCCCCTGGAAAGTCCTGCTCGTCGATGATGAACCCGACATCCATGACATCACCGAGCTGACGCTGAGCCGTTTCCGCCTCGAGGGCCGCGCCCTGAGCTTCGTGCATGCATACAGCGGCGCCGAGGCCAAGCAGGTGCTGGCGCGCGAAGACGGCATCGCGCTCGTCTTCCTGGACGTGGTGATGGAACGCGAAGACAGCGGCCTGGAAGTGGCGCGCTGGATGCGCGAAGACCTGGGCAACCAGTTTACGCGCATCGTGTTGCGCACGGGGCAGCCGGGACAGGCGCCGGAAGAACGGGTGATCGTCAACTACGACATCAACGACTACAAGGAAAAAACCGAGCTCGACCGCACAAAGCTGTTTACCACCACCTTTGCCGCCCTGCGCGCCTACCGCGACATCATGAAGGTGGAAGAAGCGCGCCAGGCCCAGCTCCATTACCGCGAAGGGCTCGAGCGCGTCATCGCCGCCTCGGCGCACATTTTCAAGCAGCGCAACCTGCGCGACTTCGCCAGCGGCCTGCTGCAGCAAGTCGTCGCCCTGCTGCGCCTGGAAACGAGCATGCTGCTGCGCCTGCGCGGCGCCAGCGCCATCTCGGGCGAGCAGGATTATGAAATCCTCGCGCAGATCGGCGACACGGACGACGGCATCCTCAGCCCGTCCCTGCTGTCGCAGCTGGACGACGCCAAGAGCAATAAAATTTCGCGCCTGCATGGCGACACCTATGTCGGCTATTTTCCCAACAGCAGCGGCAAGGCGTCCCTGCTGGTGCTCAAGGGCGTGGAAGAAATTTCCGACCTCGACGCGCAATTGCTGGAAGTATTCTGCTCAGGCGTGGCCATCGCCTTCGACAACATCCTGCTGACGCAGGAAATCACCGATACCCAGGCCGAGCTGATCCTGCGCCTGGGCGACGTGGTCGAATCGCGCTCGCACGAAGGCGGCAACCACGTGCGCCGCATGGCCGAGGTGTGCCAGCTGCTGGCGCAGGCCTCCGGCATGTCGGAGGAAGAAACCATGGTGCTGCGCCACGCGGCGCCCATGCACGACATCGGCAAGATTTCCACGCCCGACGCCGTGCTGCTGAAACCCGGCAAGCTCGACGCGGCCGAATGGGAAATCATGAAACAGCATCCGACGGTGGGCATGTCCATCCTGGACGGCTCGCAGCGCCCGCTCTTGAAGGCGGCCGCCGTGATCGCCCACCAGCACCATGAAAAATACGACGGCAGCGGCTACCCGCAAGGCCTGGTGGGAGAGAACATCCACAAATACGCACGCATCGCCGCCGTCGCCGACGTTTTCGACGCGCTGATGCACAAACGCTGCTACAAGGACGCCTGGCCCCTGGAGCGCGTGGTGGGCTACCTGCGCGAAGTGAGCGGCAGCCACCTCGATCCGCAGTATGTGGAGTTGCTGATTGCGAACCTGGATGAGGCGCTTGCGCTGAATCAACGTTTCCCCGATTAAAAGCTGGCGGTGGTGTCGGATTACGCGCAAGCGCTAATCCGACCTACGGGACATGCGTTAAATCAACGTTTCCCTGATTAAAAGCCGGCGGAGGTCGGATTACCCGATACGCACGCCAGCAAACCACGCGTCGGCCCAAGACCCCAACTTAGGCTCTCAGGCCCGCGTCTCCGGCCCGCCGTTTTTAGCCTAGCCGCCGGCGTCGGATTACGCGGCCTTGCCGCTAATCCGACCTACGTGGCTCCAGCGGAAAGCGTATCTTGTAATGCAACCCCATCCCCGGCGCGCTGACCACCTTCACCGTGCCGCCCAGCGGTCCCGTCACCAGGTTATACAGGATATGCGCCCCCAGGCCGCTGCCGCCCGAGCCCCGCTTCGTCGTGAAGAAGGGGTCGAACAGCTGGCCCAGGGTGGCGCTGTCCATGCCCATGCCGTCGTCGCTGTAATCGAGTTCCAGCATGTCGCCGGCCGTCCGGGCGGACAGCTTGATCTTGCCCGGCTCGCCTTCGGCAAAGCCGTGCACCAGTGAATTGACCACCATGTTCGTGACGATCTGCGAGACGGCGCCCGGATAGCTGCGCAGCTGCACCTCGGGCGCGCAGTCGATTTCCACCTTGACGGGCTTGCCCTTCAGCTTGGGCTGCAAGGAGAGCAGGATTTCATCGAGGTATTTACGCAAATTAAAGCTGCGCAGTTCGTCCGATGACTGGTCGACGGCCACCTGCTTGAAGCTGCGCACCAGCGCCGCGGCGCGCTGCGTATTCGTCGTCATGATGCGCAGGGTCTGGTCGACGATGTCGAAAAACTGCTGCAAGCCATCTTCATCGAGCTGGCCGCCCGCCAGGTCTTCCCGCGTGAGCTTCAATTCCTGCACCAAATGGCTGGTGGCCGTGACGCAGATGCCCAGCGGCGTATTGATTTCATGGGCCACACCCGCCACCAGGCGTCCCAAGGACGCCAGCTTTTCCTGGCGCACCAGTTCCGACTGCGCTTCCTGCAAGGCGTTCAAGGCGCTGTTCAGGGCCGCGTTCTGCTCTTCCAGCGCTTCCTTGGCCTGGCGCATGGCGCTGTCGGCCTGGATGCGGGCCATCGCCACGGCCACGTGGCTGGCCATGAAGGCCAGCACGTCCAGTTCCGCCTGGCCATACACGACGGATTCGTCGTAGCTTTGCACGATGATCACGCCATATTTGCGGTCGCCCAGCAGCATGGGCGCGCCCATCCAACTGGCGATGCTGGTATTGCCCAGCGGCTCGTCCATCTCGCCGCTGGCCACCAGCGCCGCATAGCTGCCGGCATCGAGCAAACACGCTTGCCGGCGCGCCAGCACATAGGAACTCATACCGATGCCGTAATGAAAGCGTTTTACGGGCGCCTGCGCATCCTTTTCATCGACGAAATACGGGATCGTGATGTCCTTGTTGTCCGGGTGATACAAGGCGATGAGGAAATTCTTTGCCGTCACCAGCTCGCTGATGATGGCGTGCAGGCGCGCATACAAGGTGGTGGCGTCGGCCGCCTGCGCCGACAGGTTGGCGATTTCATACAGCGCATGCTGCAGGTTTTCCGCGCGCCGCCGCTCGGCCACCTCGTGCGCCAGCAGGGCCGTGCGCTCCTGCACCGCCTTTTCCAGCCGGTCCATGCTTTGCATGCCTTGCAGGGCGCTCGACACGTGCGTGGCGATCAGCGCGAACAGGGCCTGGTCTTCCAGGCTGAAGCGGTGCTGCGCGTCGTAGCTCTGGATGACGATGGCACCGAGCACCTGGTGCTGCTGGTCCAGCAGCGGGCAGCCGATCCAGTGCTCGGCCGCCGTGCCGCCGCCCCAGGCGCCGCCGCCGATGGCGCGCATGGCGTCGTCGTCGGCCGTCATCACCAGCTGCTTGCGGTTGACGATGACCCAGGCCGTGGGCGACTGCGCGGCGCTGGCCAGGCGCACGCCCTCGTCCGGATCGGGCGCGGCATCGAATTCGTCGACAAAGTAGGGAAAGCGCACGAGGCCGTCGTCGCGGTCGCTGAGCGCCACGTAAAAGTTGGCCGCATACATGATGCGTCCCAGCGCCGCATGCACCGCCTGCAGGAATTCGCTGATATCGCTGCAGGTGCTCGAGCGCTGCCCGATTTCCAGCAACACGGTCTGGACGGCTTCCAGGCGGCTGAGACGGCTTTCCATGGGTGGCTATGTACCTTGTGCAAGTATATGTTCTGAAAATCAATATTATCAGTTCAGCCCAACCTTGGCACGGCATAAAACACAGAATCTTGCCTTGAGGCAGAGCAGCACACGCCACGCGCGCATTTGCCACGCTGGCAATACAGTGGCAGACTAGGCCCCTTCCTACAGACCAGACCGTCCTCATGACCGCCATGCTACGCGCCTCGCTTCGCCCCTACACCCTCGCCGGCCTGCTGGCCTTTGCCGCGCTGGGCATGCCGCCGCTGTGCGCCGCGCCAGCCAAGGCGCCGGCGGCGGAAACGGCCGATGGCGGACGCTATTTCGGTCCCCTCGTCGCGGGCAAGATGCACGGCCAGGGCCGGCTCGAATACGCAAGCGGCGCCTATTACGAAGGGGGCTTCGCGCGCGGCGTGTTTTCCGGCCAGGGCAAGCTGCGCCAGGCGTCCGGCGTCGAATACACGGGCGCATTCCGCCAGGGCGCCTTCGACGGCATCGGCCGCTACACCTCGCCCAAGGGCGAAATCTATGCGGGCAGCTTCGTCAACGGCAGCTTCGAGGGACAAGGCCGCTTCCAGGGCGCCGACGGCGCCACCTTCGAGGGACAGTTCAAGCACTGGCGCCCGCACGGCGCCGGCAAGCTGACCGACACGGACGGCACCGTCTTCGAAGGCGACTTCGTCCAGGGCCAGGTGCAGGGCAAGGCGAAGGTCACCACCAGCGACGGCATCCACTACGAAGGCGAGCTGAAAGACTGGAAATTCGAGGGTGTAGGCGTGCTGCGCACGGCCGACGGCGACGAATACCGGGGCGGCTTCAAGAATGGCCAGTTCGACGGCAAGGGCGTGCTGCGCTACGCCGTGGCGCAGCCGGACGGCCGGCGCGAAGACAGCGGCAACTGGACGGAAGGCCAGCTCGACGACCCGGCCCTGGACAAGCTCACGCGCGACAATATCGAGCTGGCCCTGTACAACCAGCGCACCCTGCTTGACGGCGCCCTGGCCCGCATCGCGCCGCGCGACGGGGCGAAAAAGATCAACCTGTACCTGCTGGGCGTGGCTGGCGACGGTGCGCAGGAAGTGTTTCACCGCGAAACGGCCTTCGTGCAGCGCCAGTTCGACCGCGATTACGGCACCGTGGGCCGCTCCTTAATGCTCGTCAACAGCCGCAACACGGTGGCGCAGCAGCCGATGGCCACGCGCACCAGCATCGCCGCCAGCCTCGACGCCCTGGGCGCGAAGATGGACAAGGCCAACGACATCCTGTTTTTATTCCTCACCAGCCACGGCTCGCCCGAGCATGAACTGGCGCTGGCGCAAAACGGCATGGACTTGCACAGCCTGCCCGCGCAGGAGCTGGCGGGCATGCTCAAGCACAGCGGCATCCGCTGGAAGGTCATCGTGATCTCGGCCTGCTACGCGGGCGGCTTCATTACGCCTTTGAGAGATGACAACACCCTCATCATCACGGCCGCGCGCAGCGACCGCACCTCGTTCGGCTGCGACGACCAGAACGATTTTACTTACTTCAGCGAAGCGTATTTCAAGGAAGCCTTGCCCAAGAGCGCCGGCTTTGCCGAGGCGTTCGACAAGGCCAAGGTGCTGGTGCAGGCGCGCGAGGCGGCCGATTTCCTCGAAGGCGGCATGGAGGCGGAAGAGCATTCCGAGCCGCAGCTATTCCAGGGCAAGGCCATCGCCGCGCAGCTGAAGGCGTGGCGCGCCCAGCCAGGCATGCGGGACCGCCTTTCTGTACAATAGATGCATACATGAAAAAATTCTTCCTCATTTTGCTGCTGTTCGTGCTTCCGCTCCAGATGTCCTGGGCCGCGGCGAGCGCGTATTGCCTGCACGAGGAAGGCAAGGCGGCGCAGCACCTGGGCCACCACAGCCACCAGCACAAGGCCGATGCGGACAAACAACCCGCCGGCGATAAAGCTGAGCAGCAGAAAAAAGGCCAGCCGCACAGCGATTGCAACGTCTGCCACGGCATCGGCCATGCGTGGCTGCCGGCCGGCTCCAGCCTGCCCATCGGCGGCATGACTTCCGTCAACGCGGACACGTCCCCCTTCTTTTACGCGTCCCACATCCCGGACGCGCCCAAGCGCCCTGACTGGTCGTCGGCCATCTAGGCCGACGGGACGTTTCTTTCACTGATCGCAATATGCGGGCCTGACTAAAGCAGGCGCCAGCCTGCGCGTCCCGTCGAATTCTTTTTCCATTCCCTGGAGAATTCGATGTACCGAATCATCTTGTTACTTTCCGCTGGCCTGCTGGCCGGCAACTTTGTGCACGCGCAAACACCTGCAGAACCCGCCGCGCCCCTGACCCTGCCCGCCGCCCTGCTGCTGGCCGAAGGCGGCAACGCCACCCTGTCGGCCGCCCGCCATGAACTGGCGGCGCAGGGCGGCGCCCTGCAACAGGCGCGCGCCCTGCCCAACCCGGAACTGCAAACCGTGCTGGAAGACACGCGGCGCGCCACGCGCAGCACCACCGTGCAACTCAACCAGCTCATAGAACTGGGCGGCAAGCGTGGCGCGCGCGCCGCCGTCGCCCAGCGCGGCGAAGACCTGGCGCAAGCTGGCCTTTCCCTGCAGCAAGCCGACACGCGCGCGCTAGTGACCACCGCCTTCGTCGACGTGCTGGCGGCGCAGGAAGGCTTGCGCCTGGCCGACAGCGCGCAGGCGCTGGCCGCGCGCGCCAGCGACATCACGGCGCGCCGGGTGACAGCCGGCAAGGCGTCCCCCGTCGAGGAAACCCGCGCCAGGGTCGCCGAAGCGAGCGTGCGGCTGGAGCTGAACCTGGCCCGCAGCACGCTGGCTGGCGCCCGCAAGCGCCTGGCCGCCCTGTGGGGCAATGCCGCGCCCCGCTTTACCGTGGCCGAGGGACACCTGGAAACCTTGCCGCCGCTGCCGCCAGGCAGCGAACTGGCGGCACGACTGGAGCAAGCCCCTGCCGTGCGCCAGGCGCGCAGCGCGCTTGCCCAGCGGCAAGCCATGCTGGACGTGGAACAGCGGCGCGCCACACCCGACGTCACGGTGAGCATCGGCATGAAGCGCTCGGAAGAGCTGGGCCGCAACCAGGCCATCATCGGCCTGGCCCTGCCGCTGCCTTTGTTCGACCGCAATGCGGGCAACAAGCTCGACGCCCTGCGCCGCAGCGACAAGGCCAGCGACGAGCTGGTCGCCGCCCGCATCGCCGTGCAGACGGCCGTGGCCGCCGCCAGCGAACGCCTGGCCACGGCCCGGCTCGACGTGGAGAGCTTGCGCCAGGACATCTTGCCCGGCGCCCAGAGCGCCTACGACGCGGCCAGCAAGGGCTTTGAGTTCGGCAAGTTCGCCTTCCTCGACGTGCTCGATGCCCAGCGCACCTTGCTGCAAGCCAAAAACCAATACCTGCGCGCGCTGACGGAAGCGCAGCACGCCGCCGCCGAGATCGAGCGCCTGCTGGGCGCCCCGGCTCCCCTGTAAGGAATCCATGACAATGAATATCAAACTCGACAAGAAACAAGCGATCGCCATCGGCGCCATCGCGGCCGCCGGCATCGTGCTGGCCATCCTTATCCTGGGCACGGGTAATTCCAAGACCCCGCCAGCGCCCGCCGCCAAGGCGGAAGCACATGCTGAAAAGAAAGACGAACACGGCCACGAGGAGGTGGAAGGCCGGCTGGAATTGACGGCGGCGCAAGGCAAGGCGGCCGGCGTCGTCATCGCCACGGCCGCGCCCGGCCGCATCAAGACGACGGTGGCCCTGCCCGGCGAAATCCGTTTCAATGAAGACCGCACGGCCCACGTCGTGCCGCGCCTGGCCGGCGTGGTGGAAGCCGTGCAGGCGGACCTGGGCCAGCTGGTGAAAAAGGGGCAAGTGCTGGCCGTCATCGCCAGCACGGAACTGTCGGAACAGCGCAGCGCACTGCTGTCGGCGCAGCGGCGGCTGTCGCTGGCCCGCTCCACGTATGAGCGCGAAGAAAAACTGTGGCGCGAGAAGATTTCGGCCGAACAGGATTACCTGCAGGCGCAGCAGGCGTGGCGCGAGGCGGAAATCGCCGTGCAGAACGCGCAGCAAAAGCTCAGCGCGCTGGGCGCCAGCGGCGCCGGGACCGGGGCCAGCAAAGGGCCGCTGAACCGCTACGACATCCGCGCGCCGTTCGACGGCATGGTGCTGGAAAAACACATCACCCTGGGCGAAGCCGTGAAGGAAGACGCGAACATCTTCGTCATTTCCGACCTGTCGACCGTGTGGGCGGAAATCGCCGTGCCGGCAAAAGACCTGGCCACCGTGCGCATGGGAGGCAAGGCGGAAGTCAAAGCCAGCGCGTTTGATGCCAGCGCGCAAGGCACAATCACCTACGTGGGCGCGCTGCTGGGCGAGCAGACGCGCACGGCCAAGGCACGCATCAGCTTGCAGAACCCGGACATGGCCTGGCGCCCGGGGCTGTTCGTCAGCGTGGAAGTGGTGTCAGGCGAAGCGGACGCGCCCGTCACCGTGCAGAGCACGGCCATCCAGACGGTGGAAGACAAGCCCGTCGTCTTCGTGCAGATCAAGGAGGGCTACCAGGCCACGCCCGTGGTGCTGGGGCGTAGCGATGGCAAGTTGACGCACATCAAGCAGGGCCTGGCCGCCGGCACGCCGTACGCGGCGCAAGGCAGTTTCGTCCTGAAGTCCGAGCTGGGCAAAGATTCCGCCGGCCACGAACATTGATCACGTCAAACGAAAGGAAACCATCATGTTTGAACGCTTGATCCGCTTCGCCATCGACCAGCGCTGGCTGGTGATGCTGGCCGTGGCCGCGATGGCCGGCCTGGGCATCTACAGCTATCAAAAGCTGCCCATCGACGCCGTGCCCGACATCACCAACGTGCAGGTGCAAATCAATACCCAGTCCGCCGGCTATTCGCCGCTGGAAACCGAGCAGAGGGTCACCTTCCCCATCGAGACGGCCATGGCCGGCTTGCCCAACCTGGAACAGACGCGCTCGCTGTCGCGCTATGGCCTGTCGCAAGTGACCGTGATCTTCAAGGATGGCACGGACATCTATTTTGCCCGCCAGATGATCAACGAGCGCTTGCAGGAAGCGAAGGAAAGCTTGCCGGCTGGCATCACGCCGAAGATGGGCCCCGTCTCCACGGGCCTCGGTGAAATCTATTTGTGGACGGTGGAAACGCAGGAAGGCGCGAAAAAGCCGGACGGCACGCCGTACACGCCGACGGACTTGCGCGAAATCCAGGACTGGATCATCAAGCCGCAGTTGCGCAATGTCACGGGTGTTACGGAAATCAATGCCATCGGCGGTTACGCCAAGCAATACCAGGTGGCGCCGTATCCGGAAAAGCTGGCCGCCTACGGCATCAGCCTGCAAGACGTGGTGACGGCGCTCGAGCGCAACAACAGCAACGTGGGCGCCGGCTACATCGAACGGCAGGGCGAGCAGCTGCTGATACGCGCGCCGGGCCAGGTGGCGTCCAAGGACGATCTCGGCAACATCGTCGTCGCCAATGTGCAGGGCGTGGCCATCCGCATCCGCGACGTGGCCGACGTCGTGCTGGGGCGCGAGCTGCGCACGGGCGCGGCCACGGAAAACGGCCGCGAAGTGGTGCTCGGCACCGTCTTCATGCTGATCGGACAGAACAGCCGCGCCGTGTCGCAAGCCGTGGATAAAAAGATGGTGGAAATCAACCGCAGCCTGCCCAAAGGCGTGCACGCCGTCACCGTGTATGACCGCACGGTACTCGTCGACAAGGCCATCAATACGGTGAAGAAAAACCTGCTGGAAGGCGCGGTACTGGTGATCGCCATCCTGTTCTTATTCCTCGGCAATATCCGCGCGGCCGTCATCACGGCCATGGTGATACCGCTGGCCATGCTGTTCACGTTTACGGGCATGGTGCAATACCATGTGAGCGCCAACCTGATGAGTCTGGGGGCGCTCGATTTCGGCATCATCATCGATGGCGCCGTGGTCATCGTGGAAAACTGCGTGCGCCGCCTGGCCCATGCGCAGCAGAAACTGGGACGGCCCTTGACCTTGCAGGAGCGTTTTCAGGAAGTGTTTGCCGCATCGCAAGAAGCGCGCCGGCCCCTGCTATATGGCCAGCTGATCATCATGGTCGTGTACCTGCCCATCTTCGCGCTGACGGGCGTGGAGGGCCGCATGTTTACGCCGATGGCCCTGACGGTGGTGATCGCCCTGCTGGGCGCCATGCTGCTGTCGATCACCTTCATCCCGGCCGCCGTGGCGCTGTTTATCGGCGACAAGGTGGCGGAGAAGGAAAACGCCATCATGCGCGCCGCCAAGCGCTGGTATGCGCCGCTGCTGGACAAGGTGATGCGCAACACGCCCGTCGTGTTGACGGGCGCGGCGGTAGCCGTCGTGCTGTCGGGCTTGCTGGCCACGCGCATGGGCAGCGAATTCGTGCCCAGCCTGAACGAGGGCGACATCGCCATCCAGGCCCTGCGCATCCCCGGCACCAGCTTGACGCAATCGCTGGCCATGCAGCAGCAACTGGAAAGCAAGCTGATGGCAAACCACAAGGAAATCGCGCGCGTGTTCGCCCGTACGGGAACGGCCGAGATCGCCTCCGACCCCATGCCGCCGAATATTTCCGATGGCTACATCATGCTGAAACCCCGCGACGCATGGCCAGAACCGAAGAAGTCGCGCGAGCAATTGCTGGCGGAAATCGAAGCCACGGCCACGAGCTTGCCGGGCAATAACTACGAGTTTTCGCAACCGATCCAGCTGCGCTTCAATGAACTGATTTCCGGCGTGCGCAGCGACGTGGCCGTGAAACTGTTCGGCGACGACATGCTTGTCCTCGACAGCACGGCGGCGAAGATCGCGGGCGTGCTGGGCAAGATACCGGGCGCGACAGAGGTAAAAGTCGAGCAGACGACGGGGCTGCCGATGCTGACGGTGCAGATCGACCGCGAGCAGACGGCCCGCTACGGTCTCAACATTGCCGACGTGCAGGCGGCGATCGCCACGGCCATCGGCGGGCAGGAGGCCGGCACCCTGTTCCAGGGCGACCGCCGCTTCGACATCGTCGTGCGCCTGCCCGACAGCCTGCGCAGCGACCTGGAGCAACTCAAACGCCTGCCCATCGCCCTGCCCCTGGGCGCGGCGGCGGAAGGCCGCGCACGCTTCATTCCGCTCGGCGAAGTGGCCAGCCTGCAGGTGGCGCCGGGACCGAACCAGATCAGCCGCGAAGACGGCAAGCGCCGCATCGTCATCAGCGCCAACGTGCGCGGGCGCGATATCGGCTCGTTCGTGGCCGACGCCACGCAGCAGCTGCAGGCACAAGTAGCCATCCCGGCCGGCTACTGGACCAGCTGGGGCGGCCAGTTCGAGCAATTGCAGTCGGCCACCAAGCGCCTGGAACTGGTGGTGCCCGTGGCGCTGGCGCTCGTCTTCGTCCTGCTGTTTGCCATGTTCGGCAATGTGAAAGATGGCTTATTGGTCTTCAGCGGCATCCCGTTCGCCTTGACGGGCGGCATCGTCGCCCTGTGGCTGCGCGACATTCCCATGTCGATTTCGGCGGCCGTGGGCTTCATCGCCCTGTCCGGCGTGGCCGTGCTCAACGGCCTGGTGATGATCGCCTACATCCGCCAGCTGCGCGAACAGGGCATCCCCTTGCAGGATGCGATACGCGAGGGAGCGATTACGCGCCTGCGGCCCGTCTTGATGACGGCGCTGGTGGCGTCGCTGGGCTTCGTGCCGATGGCCATTGCCACGGGCACGGGCGCTGAAGTGCAGCGTCCGCTGGCCACCGTGGTGATCGGCGGCATTTTATCGTCGACGGCATTGACGCTGCTGGTGCTGCCATTGCTGTACCGGCTGGCGTATGCCGTAAGAGGCAGGTCGGATTAGCGGGGGCCGCCGAGGTCGCAAGCGCGTCATCCGACGCATTGTTGACGCTGGTAGCAATGTCGGATGACGGCCTTTCAGGCCTGATCCGACCTACCTGTCCATGGGTGGCGGACGTAGGTCGGATTAGCTCCGAAGGAGCGTCATCCGACACCAGCATCGGCGCCAACAATATGCAGCTTACGGCCGGCGGTAGCCGCCTTCGATCCAGTTCGCCGCGGACGTGGCATTGAACTTGAACGCGGCCGAGGTGCGCACCTTGGCGATCTGTTCGCCGTCGGCGTCGTAGGCGCTCAGTTCAGCGTACGGGTGGTCTTCGTCGGGCACGATGTCGAACATCACCTTGATCTGCCCCTCGTCGGTGGCGACGAACAGGTTCTTGTGCAGTTGCGCGTGCAGCTGCTGCTCGTGGCGGCGCAGCACCTCGGACGCCGTCTTGACCAGGGTATTGAAGGCGTTGACGTCGAGCGGCTTCGGGTTTTTCTTGTCGCGGCCCATGGTCCACGGTCCCACGAGGGCCGGCTCCGGTTCGCCATCCTTGATCATGGCCACGGCCCAGCCTTCATCTTCCTCGTTCTTGATCACGCGCGCCGTCCAGCCATTGCCTACCCACAGGCGCGGCTCCTGGATCGGGGCGTCATTGTCCTGCTCGGCGGATTCGTCGGAAAAGTCGGGAAAATCGGTACTCATGGCGGTGCTCGTGATGGAAGGTCGGGGCTAGCATGATAGTCGAAAACGCCCGCCCGTGCCGCCTTGCCGGCGGCAACGGTGAACCTTCACCACTTCCTTCCGGCACCTTCCCGGGCAACTGTCAGCACATGGACATGGCAGGCCGGTTGGGCCAGGTCAGCGGCGGACCGGGCGGCACCCAGCGCGGGTCGATGGCCGGCAGCGGTGCATGGTAATTGAACGGGGTGATGATGATCGGCGGTATCGCCGATGGCGCGCCGACGGGCTCGGCGCAGGACTGCGGGGCGCTACGCTGGCGCGTGGTTCGATGGCGGGAAAGGGATAGCGATTGATCCCCGGTATCTGCAAACATGTTGCCCTCCTTGCGGGACTGAGGTAATCAGTATAGGACGGCTTGCGCACATTACAAGAAAAGAAATCTTGTTATACATCAGCGTTTTTCCGGCCTCCAGCGCCTTCCATACCGTGAAAATGACGGCCTGTCGCACGCCGCTGGCGGCAAGCGGGGCGCGCCCCTACAGTGTGACCATGCAACACCCCATCCCCCACACAGCGAGGCTTACCATGAAAAAATTGCTCACCTTCGTCCTCATCGTCATGCTTGCCTGCCTGTTCCTCGACAAGATCGGCGCCGCGGACATGCACATGCAGCTCAACGGCGACGAGATCGACGGTCCGCTGGAGTGGCTGTTCGGCCTGGTGTTTGCCGGCGGCGGCTTGCTGATCGCCGCCATTGCGCTGGTGTGCGCCGCCGTCGTCACGGGCGTGGTCCTGGCCGGCGTGGGCGTGGTGCTGATCGCCGTGGTGGCCCTGTGCGTGGCGCTGGCACTGGCGCTGAGCACGCCCGTGCTGCTGCCGCTCTTGATTCCCGTCGCCATCGTCTGGCTGATCGTCAGCCGCAACCGCAAGCAGGCGCAGACGCATCAGCACAGCCTGTAATCACTGCGCCATGAACTTGCTGAGCACGCCGTCACCGCCGCCGTCATTCTGCTCGATGCGGTTGCGCCCACCCCGCTTGGCCCGGTACAGCGCCTCGTCGGCGCGCGCCAGCACGGCGTCGCAATCGGCATCGGTGCCGGCCATGGCGGCCATGCCGATGCTCACCGTGATGGTGAGCACAATGCCGCCATCGATGGTCAGCGAACTTTCCGCCACGCGCCGGCGCAGCCGTTCGGCAAACACGGCCGCCGCCGGCAGATCCGTGCCCGGCAGCAAGATGGCGAATTCCTCGCCGCCCACGCGGCCCGGCACGTCGACCTTGCGCAGCGCCTGGCACATCAGCGCGCCCAGGTGACGCAGCACGGCATCGCCCACGGCGTGGCCGTACTCGTCGTTGACGCGCTTGAAGTGATCGATGTCGAGCATCAGCACGCTGGCGCAGCTGGCCAGCTCGCGCTGCAGGCGGGCATGCTCGTTTTCCAGCGACGCCATGAAGTGGCGCCGGTTCGGCAAGCCGGTCAGGAAATCCGTGGTGGCCAGCTGCAGCAGTTCCGCGTTCATGCGCTTGCGCTCGGTGATGTCGAGCGAGGACACCATGACAAAGTCCAGGCTGTCCGCATGACCGGGCATCACCAGCAAGCTCAATTCATTTTGCCGCGCCGCGCCGTCGAGACGCACGAAGCTGCTTTCGCACTCGTACAGGTGGGCGCCGCCAGCCAGCGCCAGCAGCGCATCGCCGAAACGGGGCAAGGCGCTGTCATCGAAATTCTGTGCCAGGCTCAGCGCGCCGCGGCGCTGGTCGTCCTCGTTGGCACGCACCTGCGCCAGCGCGGCGCCGTTCGCATCGATGATGCGCACCAGCCCCGCCAGCCGCTGCAGCGCGTCCGGATTGGTCTGGAAATGGGCGCCCAGGTCGCGCACGCCCGCTTGCTCGAGAGCATCGAGCGCGGCGCGCACGGCCGACCAGTCCTGTTCCCACAGGGCCACGGGCGCATGGTCGTACAGGCTGCGGAAACGCGCTTCGCCGGCGCGCAGGGCCAGCGCCACCTGCGCCTGTTCGATGGCCATGCCGGCCAGGTGCGCCGCCTCGCTCAGCCGCGCCAGATGCGCCGCACCCGGTAGCGTCGGCTGGCGGTGATACGCCATCAGCACGCCCAGCAGCTTGCCCGAGCCGCCACGCACGGGCTCGGCCCAGCACGATTGCAGCTGGGCCCGGCACGCCAGTTCCATCGTTTCCTGCGCCTCGGCATGCAGGTCGCCGACGATCACGCGCTGGCCGTCGCGCACGGCTTGCGCGGCGATGCCATGCACGCCCTGCAGCGTGTCGAGGTCATGCCCATGGCTGGACAGGTTGAAGAACGCGGGCAAGCTCGGCGCCGCGCCCAGCACCAGGCGGTGGCGGCTTTCATCGAGCAGCAAGATGCTGCACAGCATGGCCGGATGGTCCGCTTGCACGCTCAGCACCACGCTTTCCAGCACCCGCTCCAGCGGCGCGCCCGTGGCCAGCATTTCCAGCACTTGCCGCCGCGTATGCTCGCGCCGCTCCATCTGGCTGCGCTCGCTGATATCGCGGAAGGTCCACAAGCGCGCCTGCTCATTGCCCAGCTGCATGCTGCGCACATATTGTTCGACCACCCGTCCATCGCGCAGGTGCAGCACGTCGCGCCGCTCGCGGTGGCCGTGCGGCGCGTGGGCGCGTGCCCCGAGGAACGGCGCCGCCTGCTCCAGCTGGCTTTCCACATGGCGCACCAGCGCCGCGCCATCGGCTTGCCAGTCGAGCGCGTCGGGCACTTGCCACAGGTCGCGGAAGCGCCGGTTCGAGGTGAAGATGCGGCCATTGATGTTGTCGACCAGAATGCCGTCGATGGTCGAATCGAGGATGCTGCGCAGCATGGCCTGGCTGCGCTGCGCTGCCTCGGCCATCGCCAGCACGCTCGCCTGCCCCTGCTCCAGCTGCGCAGTCAGCTCGCTCGAGCGCGCCAGCGCCGCCTGGGCGCGGGCGCGGCCCGCCGCCAGCAGCCAGGCCGCCAGCGCCAGCACGATGCTGGCCAGCAAGCCGGCCCAGGCCACCAGGCGGGGCCGCGCCAGCACCTCGCCATCGAAGCCCGGCATGGCGCGCACGCGCAAGGTCCAGGCGCGGCCGGCGATGGTGATCGCCTGCCGCGACACCAGGCTGTCCGACGCGGCGGACGACAAGGCGCCCGGCAAGCTGTCATACATCAGGGCCGCCTCGGCCAGTTGCGCGCCGTCATAGATTTCCAGGTCCAGCTGGCGCGCCGCCTCGCCGCCCACGCCCGCCATCAGGTCGCCCATGCGGAACGGCGCAAACACCCAGGCGCGCAAGGCGGCGCGCCGCTGCTCCACGCCGGCATGCGGCAAGCCATTGTCATACACGGGCAGCACGATCAGGAAACCATGCGCCTGGGCGCTGCCGCCATCTTGCACCAGGTGGATCTTGCCCGTCATGGCGGCCTGGCCCGTATCGCGCGCCTGCTCGAGCGCGGCGCGGCGCACCGGTTCGGACCAGATGTCATAACCGAAGGCCAGCAGGTTGCTCTCGCTCAAAGGTTCCAGATAGGTAATGGGCGCGTGCCAGGCGCGCTGGCCTTGCGGGCGCACGGCATAGCCGGGATAGCCCTCCGCGCGCACGCTGGCCTCGTGCCGCGCCAGGGCGGCGCCGGGCAACAGCGGCAGATAGCCGATACCGTGGATGCCGGGAAAGTTTCGGTCGACTTGCTGCACCGCCAGATAAGCATGGAATTCGCGGCGCGTGACTTCCTGCGAACTGGCATACAGTCCCTGCACCCCGTGCAGCACCTGGATATAGGTCTGCATGCGGCCGGCGATGTTGCCCACCAGTTCGCGCACGCGGAAATCGAAATCGGCCCGCACCTGCTGTTCGCTGGCGTCGTGGGCATTGCGCCAGGCGCCATACGTCAGTCCCAGGCACAGCGCCAGCACCAGCGCGGCCAGGGCGCGCGGTCCCACCCAGTGCGACACTGGCCGGGCAAACCACGACAAAGACGCGCGTGTAGGCATGGCAGGCTGACAGGCAGAATGACATCAAACCGCGACACGGCCGGCAACATGGCTGGCCGCGGCTGCACGATTACCATCGGTAGTCGATGAGAATGATAGTACGTTACAGCGGGCGCCCTTGCAATGCTGAATATTGTGCTAAAAAGCGCACATGTTTCGTCGATGCAATGATGCGTACTCCATGAAAATTCGATGCCATGAAAACCATCTCGCGCCCGCTGGTATGATCGCCCCGCAATCCATCAACAAGGAGCCACATTTGCAGCAAGACAGCTGGCAGGGAACACTCTGGCTGGCGCCGGACTTCGCCATCCTGCATGGCGCGGCGGGCGCCACGGACAGCCACGCCCATTATGCGCACCAGTTGATGCTGAGCATGGGCGCGCCCTTCACAGCAGAGCTCGACGGCATCGTCCACACGGCGCGGCACTTGCTGGTCGATAGCCTGCGCCCGCACGCCATCGTGACCGCGCCGGCGCCCATGCTGACCATCTATGCGGAGCCGCAGCGCCTGGGTGGCGCAGCCTTGCTGGCGGCCGCCGCCCAGGCTGGCGCGCCCACGCTGGAGCATATCGCCGCCGCATTGCGGGCCCAGCCGCGCGAGCCCTTGCCCGATCCCCGCTTGCGCCGCGCGCTGGAGCAGGTCGACATATTGTTGTCGGGCAAGGTCAGCGCGGCCGCCGTGGCCGGGGCCGCGCATTTGTCGCTGAGCCAGCTGGAACGCCTGTTCAGCGCCCAGCTGGGCTTGCCCGTGCGCCGGCTGGTGCTGTGGCGCCGTTTGCGCCTGGCCATCCGTTTTATCTTGCTCGGCAGTACCTTGACGGACGCGGCCCACGGCGCCGGCTTTGCCGATGCGGCGCATTTTTCGCGCACCATGCGCAGCCTGTTCGGCGTGCGCGCCGACCGCAGCTTGCGCCAGCTCGACGTCAAGCTGCTCGATTGACCTGCCGGCTACGACCCGTTGCGCAAGCCGGCCGGCAGCTCGGGCGCGCGCACGCCCTCTTCCGCGCGGAACGGTTCGATCAATTGCGGCAGGTAGGCCACGGGATAGTCGGGACGGCTGCCGATGCCCAGGTCCTCGCCCCGCATGCGGTAATCCGGTGCGTCGAAGGCCGTGCCCAGCAGGCGATCCCAGCAGGTAAAGAACAGGCCGAAATTCACGTCGCCGGCCGTGCCGTACTTCATGTGGTGAAAACGGTGCAGCGGCGCCCAGGCGAATACGTGGCGCAGCGGCCCCATGCGCATATCGACGTTCGCGTGCTGCAACAGCAGCTGGATGGCCACGGCAAACGCCAGCACGGCCATGACGGGCTCCGGTATGCCCAGCAGCAATAAGGGCAGCATGCCGCCCGCCGCTTCCAGCAGCAGATGCAGCGGGTGTTTCATCCAGCCATTGAAACCGTACAGGCGCCGCACGCTGTGGTGCACGGCATGCAGTTTCCACAGAAAGTAATAATGGTGGCTCAGGTAATGCACGAGCGTGATGCCGCAGTCGGCGATAAGGATGGCCAGCAGCAGCTGCGCCCAGAATGGCAGCTGGTCCGGCCAGAATGCGCCCAGCGCCAGGTGTCCGGCCAGCAGGGGGAAGGCAACCAGGCCCAGCAGGTACAGCGCCTCGTTGACGAGCGCATGCACGGCGTCGCGCCAGCCGTCGCCGTGCGCGTGGTTCCACGCGCCGTCATACGGCAGGTAGCGTTCGGCAAGCAGGGAAGTGAGCAGGGCCAGCAGCAGCAAGGGCGGCAAGACCCAGAGGGAATAGTGGCACACCGCGATCAGGCAACTGGCGGCGCCGATGAAGCCGGCCCAAAAGACGGGGCCGTACAGCGCGGCAAAGAAGGATGTCATGGCAAGGCGCTCCTGTGGCAAAAACCACAGCATCGCTTGCACGCCTGCCGCGCCGCTTGAAGAAACGGCGCAACTTGCTACATTGCCGCCTTGCGCGCCGCGTACTGCTGGTAACCGTTCGCGCGCAGGGCGCAGGCGGGGCAGGTGCCGCAGCCATAGCCCCAGTCGTGCAATTCGCCCCGCTCGCCCAGGTAGCACGTATGCGTGCCGCTGCGGATCAGGTCGACCAGCGGCTGGCCGCCCAGGTCTTCCGCCAGGTCCCAGCTTTGCGCCTTGTCCAGCCACATCAGCGGCGTTTCCAGCTTCAAACGCGTATCCATGCCCAGGTTCAGGGCCACTTGCAGCGCCTTCATCGTGTCGTCGCGGCAATCCGGGTAGCCGGAGAAATCCGTCTCGCACATGCCGCCCACCAGCACCGTCAAGCCGCGGCGGTAGGCCACGGTGGCGGCCACCGTCATGAACAGCAGGTTGCGTCCAGGCACGAAGGTGTTCGGCAAGCCGTTTTCCTGCATGACGATCTCGACGTTCTGCGTCATGGCCGTATCGGAAATGGCGGAAATCAACGACAGGTCGATCATGTGGTCCTGGCCCAGGCGGCTATCCCACTCGGGCGACTGCCGGCGCATCTGTTCCAGTACGCCGGGACGCACGGTCAGCTCGATCGCATGGCGCTGCCCATAGTCAAAGCCGATGGTTTCCACGCGGCTATAGTGTTTCAGGGCCCAGGCCAGGCAGGTGGTGGAATCTTGTCCACCGCTAAAGAGCACCAGTGCGGAGTCCGTTGCTAGCATAATTTCTTTCTTTTCAGTGTGATTCTGTTCCAATTGTGCGCAGGGAAACATGATTCCCAGTGCAAAAAATACTTATTCGTCCGCCATCAGTTTACCTATTCCGGTAACATGCAGTCAGCATTTACTCATCTGGAGCACCATGTTTTCTGCACGACCCATACGGCATACGGCTGCCGGCAAGGCGATACGACCACGAATTTTGGCACAAGTAGTGACAAAAGCAATGGGTCAACTGACACTGGCGGCCGCCGGCGGCGTCATCTCGCTGTTTCCCATCGCCCATGCGGCCGCGCAAGATGCTGCTCTGGAAAGCGCCAGCGTCACGGAAACGGCACCCGCCCCGCTGCAGTACGAGGTCAAGGTCAACGCCCCCGGCGACCTCGATGAGTTGCTGGAAAAAACCTGGACCTGGAACGCTTCCGCGGCAACCCGCGCATGGACCGCGAGCAATTGCAGCGCCTCGTGCGCGATACGCCCGAGCAAGCCAAAAACCTCATCGCCACGGCCGGCTACTACACGCCCGTCGTCACGGTGCGCGTCGACACGACGGGCGCCAAACCCGTCGTCATCGTCGACGTCGAGCCGGGCCAGCCCGTGACCGTCGACAAGGTCGAGCTGGAATTGCGCGGCTTCGATCCCACGCCGCCGCTGGCCGCTTCCGAACCCTACGATACGGAAGCCCTGAAACGTAGCTGGGCCCTGAAGACGGGCAGCGTGTTCCGCCAGGCGGAATGGGAATCCGCCAAGCGCGCGCTGCTGCGCGAAGTGGTGCAGACGCGCTACCCGCGCGCCCAGCTGGTCGATACGCAAGCCGTGGTCGATCCGGAAACGCACAAGGTGTCCTTGCTGGTCGTGCTCGACAGCGGCCCCGAGCTGCGCTTCGGCGAGCTGCGCATCGAAGGCTTGAAGCGCTACGACGCCAGCATCATCCGCAACCTCGACAAGATACGCCCGGGCGACTATTACAGCGAGTCGGCGCTGCAATCGTTCCAGGCGCGCCTGCAGGACACGGGCTACTTTGCCAGCGTGGAAGTGAGCGCCGACATGAGCAGCATCCTGGGCGAGCAGATCGAGGCGGGCCAGGAAAGCCAGCAAGCCGAGGCCGATGGTGCCGCCGCCGAAGCCAGGCCCGCCAACCGCGGCCCCGCGCCGCTGCTGCCGCTGGTGGTGCGCGTGACGGAAAACAAGCAGCAGAACGTCAGCGCCGGTCTCGGTTTCAGTACGAATACGGGGAACCGTGCCCAGCTCAACTATGACAACCTGAACGTATGGGGCACGCGCTTCAAGAGCGCGCTCACCATGGAAACGAAGAAACAGGCGGCGCACGCCAATTTTTACTTTCCGACCACCGAGCGCGGCTACAACGACAGCGCGGGCGCCTCGTTCGAGCGCAGCGACATTTCCAATGAAATCACGGCCGTCACCACCATCTCGGCCAAGCGCAACTGGGGCGGCACCAACCTCGAACGCAGCCTGACGTTCGAGTTCCTCAGCGAAGACAAGACGGTGGTGGGCCTGGAACAGACGCGCAGCAAGAGCTTGCCGCTGACCTATGCCATCACCAAGCGCAGCCTCGACAGCCTGCTGTTCCCCACCAAGGGCTATGTCATCAATGCGCAGGTGGGCGGCGCGCTGCTGCCCGTGCTGACGGACGAGCGCTTCGTGCGCGTCGCCGGCAAGGCCGTGTATTACCGTCCGCTGGGCGAAAAGGGCGAACTCATCCTACGCGGCGAAATGGGCGCGCTGGGCTCGAAAGAGAAGCGCGGCGTGCCGGCCGTCTACCTGTTCCGCGCGGGCGGCGACCAGTCGGTGCGCGGCTATGCCTACCAGGAACTGGGCGTCAAGGAAGGCGACGCCACCGTCGGCGGGCGCTACATGGCCACCGCCAGCGCCGAGTACCAGTACTGGTTCAAGCCGAAATGGGCCATCGCCGCCTTCTACGACGCCGGCAACGCGGCCGATACCGTCAAGGCGCTGACGCCGAAATCGGGCTACGGCCTGGGCGGACGCTACAAGAGTCCCGTCGGCCCCATCAATGTCGACGTGGCATATGGCCACGCCGTCCACGCCTACCGTTTGCACTTTTCTCTGGGATTCACTTTCTGATGTCCGATATTTCTACCGAGTCCCACGACGCCGCGCCGCCACCGCCGGCGAAAAAACCGCACCGCTGGGTGCGCTACGTGCTGATCGCCGTCGCCAGCCTGGCCATGCTGCTGGGCGGCGCCTTCTGGTTCCTGGGCCGCGAATCGACCTTGCAGATGCTGGTGCAAAAAGTGGCCAGCGCCAGCGGCGGCGACATCCAGGTGTCGGGCGTGTCCGGCTCGCTGTACAACCGCATGCACCTGGGCCACCTCAGTTACCGCAGCAAGACGCAGCACATCACGGCCGACAACATCGACATCAACTGGTCGCCGTTCCAGTTCTTTCGGAAGGCATCGCCATCAGCGAACTGCACGTGGCCAGCCTGTCCGTGGAAAGCACGGCGCCGTCCGACGAACCGTCGACCATGCCCGCCAGCCTGGCCGCGCCATTCAAGATCGGCATTGCCGACGCGCGCCTGGACAAGGTGACCCTCATCAGCCCGGGCGGCAACACGGTGTTTGAAAAGATCCATTTCACCTTGTCGGGCGACAAGTCGCAATGGCAGCTGGAAGACGCCTCGGCCCTGACGCCGTTCGGCCAGGCCACGGCCAGCGCGACGATCGCCGCCACGCAGCCGTTCAAACTGTCAGGCAAGGCGGGCTTGACGCAGATCAACCCTGCCGCCGGCGAAAAACCGGCTGCCCTCGCCTTGCAGCTGGGCGGCGACCTGAATGTGCTCAACGTCACGGCCAAGGGCAGCGCGGGCGCG
The DNA here is from genome assembly GCF_057919405.1 of Janthinobacterium sp. C22. Taxonomy (NCBI): domain Bacteria; kingdom Pseudomonadati; phylum Pseudomonadota; class Betaproteobacteria; order Burkholderiales; family Oxalobacteraceae; genus Janthinobacterium; species Janthinobacterium sp. C22. The sequence continues at coordinate 6,671,760 of NZ_CP193659.1, forward strand.
GCCACGGCCGATGCCCGGCTGGCGCTGGCGCCGTTCGACCCCGTCATCATCCTGCGCTCGGCCAGCATCAAAGGCCGCAACATCAATCCGGGCAAGTTCGACGCGACCTTGCCGCAGGCGGACCTGAGCCTGGAACTCGATGCCGCCATCGACACCCGGCCGGCCAGGCAAACGGTGTCGGGCAAGCTGGCCATCCTCAACCACGCCACGCCGGGCCCCATCGACCAGCAAAAGCTGCCGCTGCGCCAGTTCGAAGCGCGCCTGGGCGGCACCCTGACGGCCACGACGCTGGAGTCGGCCATCATCGATTTCGGCAACGCGGGCAAATTCACGGGCGGCGGCAAGCTCAACCGCGATGCCGTCGATGCCCCCATCGGCACTGCGCAACTGACCTTGCACACGGACAAGATCGACTTGCAGCATATCTACAGCAGCATCAACAGCACGAAGATCGTCGGTGACATCGTGCTCGACAGCGACGGCAAGACGCAAACCCTGCGCGCCAGGCTCGGCGAAGCCAAGCTGCGCCTGGATGTGGAAGCCACCCTGGCCGACTCGCTCGTGCAACTGCGCAAGGCCACCTTGCAGGCAGGCAAAAGCAGCGTCAACGCGACGGGCCAGATCAGCCTGAAGGACGAACAGCCATTCAAGGCCGTGGCCAGCACCAGCCGCCTCAATCCCGCCGACTTCGGCGCCTTCCCCATGGCCGACCTGAACCTCGACGTGCGCGCCAACGGCCACGTGGCCCCCAAGTGGCTGGCGAACGCGGACTTCACCGTGCGCCCCAGCAAGCTGCTCGACCAGCCCTTGTCCGGCAAGGGCAAGCTGACGGCCGATGCGGCCCATTTCAGCGGCATCGACGTGCAATTGGCGTTGGGAAAGAACAACGTGACGGCCAAGGGCAACTTTGGCGGCGCCGGCGAAAAACTCAACTGGAATGTCGATGCACGCCAGCTTTCCGCCCTGCAGGGCGACTTGCTGGGTACGGTGCTGGCCAGCGGCGTAGTGCAGGGCACCCTGCAGCAGCCGCGCACGAGCTTTGTGGCCGATGCAAAAGGACTGGGTTTAACGAGTGGCAAGCGCCCCGCGCCCGACAGCGCCATCCACGCCAGCGGCGAAGTGGGCTTGACGGGGCCGAAGCAGCAGGCGGAATTGAAAATGACGGGTTCCTTGCAAAAGATCAACCCGGCCGCGTTTGGCGCATCGCTGCCCAACGGCAACGTGAATGCGGATTTCAACGGCAGCGGCCGATTGACCAGCGACTGGCAAGTGGCCCTCAACCTGGCCTTGCGCGAATCGACCCTGCAAAACGCCCCGCTGGCCGGCTATGCCAAGCTGTCGGCCAACGCGAAACGCATCGACAGCGTGGATACGGAACTGCGCCTGGGGCCGAACAGCTTGCTGGCTAAGGGCGCGCTGGGCGGCGCCACCGACAAGCTGGCGTGGAAACTCGATGCGCCGCAACTGTCGACCCTGGGTCCCAATTTTGCCGGCGTGCTGCATGCGGCCGGTTCCGTCTCGGGCAAGATGGACGCGCCCGCCGCGCAGCTGACCCTCGATGGCAAGGATCTGACCTTCTTTGGCGAGCAGCAATTGAAAGCCGTGAAAGGCAGCGCCAGCGTGGGCGCCGGCCAGGGCGCACTCGACCCCATGGTCAGCAGCCTGGAAATCACGGGCTACGCCACGCCCACCTTCAAGCTGGCCAGCGCCCGCCTGGGCACGACGGGCACGCGCGGCAGCCATACGGTCAATTTGACGGCGCGCAATGACGATTTCGATGCCACCGTGCAAATCCGCGGCAGCCAGAGCGGCGCCGCCTGGACGGGCAGCATCGACAGCCTGCAAAACAAGGGCCGCTACGCGCTCGTGCTGCAAGCGCCCGTGCCCGTGAAAGTGGCAGGACCGGCCGGCAGCGGCGTGGCGGGCCTGGGCCAGCCCGAGCAGATCAGCGTGGGCAACACCGTCATCAAATTACCGGCAGGCAGCATCACCATGCAAAACCTCGTCAAGAACGGCCCCCGGTGGACCAGTTCCGGCCAGGCGGCCGGCGTGGCCCTGACCTATCTGGCGCAGGTCATTCCCTCGCTGCAGGCGAATGCGCGCAGCGACCTGACCCTGGGCGCGCAATGGTCGCTCGACATGCAGGTGCCGACGGCGAAACAGAAAGATCCCTCGCTGGCGGGCATGCTGCACATCTACCGCGAAAAAGGCGACGTGACGGTGGGCGTGGAGCAGCCGCTGGCGCTGGGCTTGCGCACCTTCGATGCCCGCGTGGATGTCGCCAACCAGCAGCTGCGCCTGGCCGTGAAACTCGATGGCGCACGCGCGGGCCAGAGCGATATCAATGCCACCGTGCAAATGCTGAACGGACGCATCAGCAACGACAGCGCCCTGTCGATGACGGGCACCACGAATATCGATTCGTTGGCGTGGCTGGCGCCGCTGACGGGCCAGCCGGGCCTGGAACTGGGCGGCGCCTTGAAGGTGGCCCTGTCCGGCAGCGGCACCATCGGCGCGCCGCAATTGAATGGCGACATCAACGGCAGCAAGCTGCTGGTGAACTGGGCCGACCAGGGCTTGAAATTGCGCAATGGCGTGCTGCAAGCCAAGCTGGCCGGCGATCAGCTGCAATTGCAGCGTTTGAGCTTTGACGGCGGCGACGGCAAGGTGCAGGCAGATGGCTGGGTACGCTTTGCGAATGGCGAAGCAAGCCTGGAACTGAAGCTGATGGCCGACCGCCTGCAGGCGCTGTCGCGCCCGGACCGCACTTTGGTCCTGTCGGGCAACAGCACCCTGGTGCGCAATGACAAGCGCTTCAGCTTCGAGGGCAAGTTCAAGGCCAACCGCGCGCTGATCGAGCTGGCGCCGCAGGATACGCCCACGCAAAGCAGCGACGTGGTGGTGCTGGGCAAGGAAGTCAAGGGCGGCAAGGAAGCGCCTTCGCTGCCCCTGAATATCGATCTCGAGTTTGACCTGGGCAACGCTTTCCACCTGCGCGGCATGGGCCTCGACGCGGATCTGGCGGGCAATGTGCGCGCCCGCGTCATCAACCGCGCCGCGCCGCGCGTGACGGGCAGCATCAAGGTCACGAACGGCCAGTACGCCGCGTATGGACAGAAGCTGTCGATCGAGCGGGGCCTGATCGCCTTCACGGGCGCCTACGACAATCCGTCGCTGAACATCCTGGCCGTGCGCAAGCGTCCCGAAGGCGAGGCGCTGTCGGAAACGAATGTGGAAGCGGGCGTGGAAGTGCGCGGCACGGCGCAGGCGCCGACGGCCAAGCTGGTGTCCACGCCCAGCGTGTCGGACAGCGACAAGCTGGCCTGGCTGATCCTCGGCCACGGCGCGGAAACGGCTGCCGGCGACGAAATGGCCCTGCTGACGACGGCCGCAGGCGCCCTCTTCGGCGGCTCCGGCGGCGGCTTGCAGGGCAAGCTGGCCAATTCGCTGGGCCTCGATGAAGTGGGCCTGTCGCAGGCCCAAGGGCTGGAAAGCACGGTCGTCACCGTCGGCAAGCGGCTGTCGTCGCGCGCCTACCTGACGTTCGAGCAAGGCACGAGCACGGCGACGAGCCTGGTGAAGCTGCGTTATAAACTGAACCGCCGCATCACTTTGCAGTTCCAGACGGGCACGAACAATGCGCTGGACGTGTTGTATACGTGGGCGTTTGATTAGAGTGGCGGCCTGTCGGATTACGCGGGGCGTGGCCCCGCTAATCCGACCTACGGCCCATGTGCATCCACGTAGGTCGGATTCGCGGCGCAGCCGCGTCATCCGACACCACCAGAAACAACAAAGGGCGCCTCGGCGCCCTTTTTCTTGATCTGCCGCAAAGGCGATCTTACTCAGCCACGTCGAGCCCCCGCTCGATCATGCCTTCGACATACGCGCGCAGATACTGCTCCAGCGCGGGACCGGACAGCACATTGGCCGTCAGCGCGCCGTGCGGCGAGCCTTTCAGCACGCCGTCGTGGTACACGCGCGCAATCCAGGCCACGTCCGCGCCCTGGGTGTAATCGAGTTCATAGTCGAACGATTCTCCGCTGACTTTGCGTGTGTAGACTTCCTTGACAATTGCCATCTAAAACAGCCTTTCTTGACGAGATTAACTAAGCAATCCTCAGGAAATTATTGTGAATTTATGACGAACAGAACCGGATGCTATGCAAGGCGCCCGCTGCGACGCAGTGCGAGCACTGCTAGCAGCGGGCAACGCCGCAGAGCGCCGGTTATGGAAGTCAGAAATCACAATAATTTATTGGGGGTTACTTAGCATAGGATGCGGGTGCGGCACGGGATCGTCCTGCGGCACCGGGTGCACGGGCCCCGGGTGGCGCCCGGGCGCCTCTTGCGGCTCCGGCGCCGGCATGGGTTCATCGACGGGCGCCGGGTCGGGCGCGCGGTGGGCGTGGATGACGGTCATGGCTGGCCTCCCTGCAGACAAAGGAAGACCATACCACGAGATGCGCGCCGCCGCCCTTATTTGCCGGCCGGCTTGACGTCGGCGGCTGGCGGCGCCGCGTTCTTCACATATTTCTCCAGCCAGTTGTTGCTTTCATACAGCATCTGCATGATCGATTCGCGCGCGCGGTAGCCGTGGCTCTCGTTCGGCAGCATCACCAGGCGCGCCGTGCCGCCCAGTCCCTTGACGGCCTGGAACATGCGCTCGCTCTGGATGGGGAAGGTGCCCGAGTTGTTGTCCTGCTCGCCATGGATCATCAGCAGCGCATCCTTGATCTTGTCCGCATAATTGAACGGCGACATGGCCTGGTAGACGGCCGGCGCCTGCCAGAACGCGCGCTCTTCCGCCTGGAAGCCGAACGGCGTCAGGGTGCGGTTGTAGGCGCCGCTGCGGGCGATGCCGGCGCGGAACAGCCGCGTGTGCGCCAGCAGGTTGCCCGTCATGAAGGCGCCATACGAGTGGCCGCCGATGGCGATGCGGTTGCGGTCCGACACGCCCCGGCGCACCACTTCGTCGACGGCCGCCTCGGCATCGGCCACCAGCTGCGGCAGATAGGTGTCGTTCGGCTCCTGTTCGCCGTTGCCGACGATGGGGAACGATGGATTGTCGAGCACGGCGTAACCCATGGACAGGAAGGCGGCCGGGCCCCAGTAGCTGACGGCATTGAATTTGTAGGGCGAGCCCTTGGTCTGGCTGGCGGCGCTGGCCGTCTTGAATTCCTGCGGATACGCCCACATCAGGGTCGGCAGCGGGCCGTCGCGCTTGACGTCGTAGTTCGGCGGCAGCATCAATGTCGCCGTCAAGTCCACGCCGTCGGCGCGCTTGTAGCGGATCAGCTCTTTCTGCACGTCCTTCAGTTGCGGCAGCGGATGGGGGAAATGCGTGAGGGCCGTCAATTGCGCCGCGCCCTGCTGTTTCAGGTTGCGCACATAGTAATTCGGCTGCTCGGTCGGCGATTCGCGCGTCGACAGCAGACGGCTGCCATCCTCGTCCAGCACGGCCACCACGTTTTCATAGTAGGGCGCGGCGCTCTGGAACAGGCGTTCCTTCTGTTTCGTCGCCAGGTTCAGGCGGTCGATGAACGGGCGGTCGCCCTCCTTCGATGCGCCTTGGCCGTCGAGCAGGATGGAACCGTCAGCGGCGATGAGCAGGCGCGGCAAGCCGGCAGCGTCCGCGCGCATGACGGGCTGGCCCGGATCGTTGTAGCGATCCTCGAACGATCCAGCGTACACGAGGTCGGCCGGGGCGGCGGGTTGATCTGGCACAATGCGCCATTGCTTGACGGCGCGCGTCTTGTACCACGCTTCGCTGAGCAGCGCCAGGTCGCCGCGGCCCCAGGCCACGCCCGCGTAGCGCGAAGCCAGCTTGGCCAGCACGGCCGGCTTGGCCGTGAACGGCGCCGCCTGCGTGTAGACGATGTCGCGGATCTCGGCCGCCTTGGCCGGGTCGCCGCCGTCCTGCGCTTCGGCCCACACCAGGGTGGCGGGCGCATCGACGCGCCAGCTGACGGAGCGCACGCCGGCGGACACGGCATCATTACCTGGCGGCAGCCCTTCCTCCAGCGGCAGGGCCGCCACCGCGTGTTCCACCTTGCCATTCAGGTCGCGCACGTCGATCTTGTGAGCGAAATCATGCGCCGGCACGATGTAGGAATACGGACGCACGATGCTGGTCGTCAGCAGGTGCTTGCCATCGGGCGAAGCCGACACGCGCGAGAACTGGCCCGGCTGGCCGACCAGGCGCTGCTTGCCCGCCACGTCCAGCAAGGCCAGCTGCACGGTGATGTAGTGTTCGAACAGCTGCGCATCCTGTTCGTTTTTCAGCAAGTCGGGATAGGTGCGCAATTGCTTGACGCCGCCGCCCGGCACGCTGTCCTGGATGGACGGGCCCGTCGGGATACCGCTGGCAACGGGCGCCGCGCCCAGCTTGGCCGGCTTCAGCTGCACCAGCAAGGTCTTGCTGTCCGGCATCCAGGAAAAGCCGCGGCCATACACGGCCGACAGGGGTGCTGGACAGCTTGCGCGCCGCTTTCGTCTGCACGTCGAGCAGCCACAGTTCCACGCCCGACTCCTTCACGCCCCTGGCGGGATCGGCAAAGGCGATGTGCGTAAAGGCCAGGTAGCGCTGGTCAGGCGACCAGGCCAGGTCGGCGATGCGGGGTGCCGCCGGCAAGCCGCTGACCTTGATTTCCTTCTGCGTATCGATGTCGAGCAAGCCCAGTCCCGTGTGGAAACTGAAGCGGCTGGCCGAATACGTGCGCGGATTGATGCGCAAGCCCGCCAGCTTCAGTTCCGGCTGCGCCACTTCGCTTATGCTGGGCAAGGAGGGCGTGGGCAGCACGGCGGCCAGGTTGCGTTTCGGGCTCAGGCTCAGTGTCGGCGCGCGCGGCGCATCGACGATGGCTTGCAGGGGCGCGGGCGGGGCTTGATAAGCGCCATCTTGCGCCATGGCCAGGGAAGACGAGGCCATCAGGCCGACAGTGAGGGGAAGCAAAGGCAAACGAGTAGACATGGAACTCCAGTGTATGAAGGTGATGACAGCAAGCGAGCGCACCGCACCGCTCATGGCGGCGCTTTGTGACAGGGCATAGTGCGTTCATGCCAAGTAAATGTCAACCAACAACTTTTGCTGTTTGACAAGCATCGCCGCCCGCCCCCATCTGGCTTACAATCGCTGTTTTACCCGTACCCGATTGCCTACATGGAAACCACTACCCTCGCCCTGCTGTTCCTGGTCCCGCTGCTGGTCTGGCGCATCTATTCGCGCCTGAAGAAACTGGTGGCGCGCCAGAAGTCGCAGCTGTGGCGGCACTGGAGCGTGGCGATCGCCTTTCCCGCACTGCTGCTGTTCCTGGCGACGACGACGAAATTCGAGCTGCTGCCCCTGTCCAGCCTGGGCGCGGCCGCGCTGGCCGGCGGCTGGCTCGGTGTGCTGGGCTTGAAGCTGACGCGCTTCGAGCAAGTCGGCAAGGATTTCTTTTACCCAGCACCGCTACCTGGGCCTGGCCATCACGATGCTGTTCATCGCCCGCTTGCTGTACCGCGGCATGGAAATCTACCTGAACACGCGCCTGGACGTGCCCGTGCCGCCGCCGCCGTTTGGCCAGAGCCCGCTGACCATGGCCGCCTACGGCCTCGTCATCGGCTACTACGCCGTGTATGCGTGGGGCCTGGTGCGCTGGCGCCAGCGCAACAAACCCCTGCAAACCGCAGAGTAAGCCGGGTCAGTAGTACTGGCACAGGCCTTCGCAACTGGTCGCCGACAGCGCCTGGCGTATCGTCGCCAGCGCCGGCGCCAGGGCCGGATCGAGATCCTTGTCCGCATCGGCCAGGCTGGTCAGCAGGCGCTCGCGCAAGGGCGGCGCCATCAGATTCGCGTTCGCCGTGGCGTGCTGCGCCGCCGCTTCCAGCATCCGCTTCTTTTGCGCCACGCTCCAGAACGGCACCTGCACGAACTGCACCACGCTCGTGTAAACAACGGCCGTGTTCTTGCTGAACGCCCGCGCGCGCAGACGCTCGGGCCCGCTCACCGCATCGGCCGGCTGGGCGCTGAATTCCCGCTCCATCAGCCCGATCAAATGGCCATGGCAATGCATGCTGAAAGCAAACAAGGTACTCATTTCATCGCCATAATTGGCCAGGTTCCGCGTCACTTGTTCCTTGCGCGCCTGCTGCAGTTCGGCGCCGGACAGCGGCAACGGCCATGCGAGGCCAAACGCATAGTATGTTTTTCCCAGCCGCATGGCCTGCTCGCACACGGCCACGCTCTCGTTCACGTCCTGCAGCGCCGCGACGGGCGCCTGGAACAGGCGCGGACCGTCGGCGATCTGCGCAAACAGCTGTGCCACGGCAGGTTCGCCCAGGCGCGGCAAGCCGCTGTGCGGCGTCGCCTTGGCCATCCGCGCTTCCAGCTGGCCGCTGGCTTGCTGGAAATCGCTGTAGCTGTCGGCCCAGGCGGCGGGCGCCACGAGGGCGGAGGAAAGGCAGAACAAGCGGCCGATGCGGCGCAGCGGCGGGGAAATCGACAGGGACATGGGATCAGGCGAACACTATTGGATAAGCGGCAATTATAGGCAATCTGTATCCATACTGCATCCAATCAGGCGATGATGGTGACGCGCGGCCAGCGCGCCGGATAGTCCTTGCCGGCCAGGCGCTGCGCATAGCCGTCCGGACTGATGCGCGCCGGGTTGCGCCGCACCACCATATTGAACAGGTCGTCGAGGCCGTGCGGCGCGACGATGCCGATCTCGCCGTCGCGCTGCAGATAGATGCCGACCGAGGTGGCAAACTCGGGCCAGGAAGCGATGGCGTCATCGAGCGACAGCAGGGGCGGCACGGCGTAGCCAAACTCGTCTTCGAACCACAGGTGCACCCGGGCCTGGTTGCACACTTCCCATGGCACGCCGGGCAGCGCCGTTTCCAGGCGCTGGCGCAGCCGCACCTCGCTTTCCGCAAGCACATCGTGCGCGTCGAAATACGCCACGTCGACGTCGCTCAATGCCGACGGTTGCGCGTAGCCGTGCAATGCATCCCACACAAGATTGCGCACGGCGCCGGCGCCGATGCAGCAGTGGGGCAAGCCCAGCTGCGCCACGGCTTGCAGCGCCTGCCGGCACCACGGCGTGGCGCCGGCGATGGCGCGCAGACGCGCGGCCAGCGCTTCCTGCGCACTCACGGCCGGATCTGCGGCGCCACCCCGTCGTTGCTCACCGTGCCTTCGACATTGCCGAAGTACACGTCCAGATCCTGCTTCGGACGGAAGTTGCGCAGCTTGACTTGCAAGGTGGTGGGATTGATTTTGGTGAACGTGCCGGGGAAGCACAGGCTGATCAGCTCGTCCGGTTTGCCTTTGATCAAGTTCAAGGTGAAATCCTCGATGCCATTCTTCCAGGTGTTGCCCGTCGTCAAAATGTACGAGACCCACACGGCGTTGACGAAACCGCTTTCGCCCTGCCGGGCCGCCAGGCGGTTCCACGTCTTGTAGAAGGCCTTGTCGCCGCAGTATTTCTTTTCGAACTCGTTGCCATCGCCCAGGTAGGAAGCGCCGGGGCCGGCCGCGACGAACGGCGCATATTGATGGCGCACGCGCACGACTTTACCGGCGGGAAATTTCTGCTGCCACAAGTAGATGACTTTCACGGTCCAGGCCGGCACCCATTCCTCGTCGTAGAGCTGGGCCAGCAAGCCCTCCTTGATCATGATCTTGCTTTGCGCGGCCGTCAGCGGCGCCACCTTCTTGTCGAACGGCGTGTGCGACGGGAAATAGGCGATCTGCGCGTCGGACAGCCCCAGCTGGCGCAGCCGGGCCGTCACGTCCTCGGCGTCGAGCTTGGCCACGAACGTGGTTGTATAGTCCTTGCGCTTGCCATCCACATCGACGGTAAACTGCTGCGGCTGGCCGTAATACGTGGGCGAGCCATGGTAGCCGGCAGAGTATTCGGGCAGCGGAAAGAAGATCGTCTCTTCCACGTCCTTCGCCGATTCATTGAGGAATTCGTACTCGACCTTGATCAAGTCCGTGCTCACGCTGAGCACTTCCTTTTTCATGGCGACTGCATCCGTCTTGCCGAACAGGATTCCCCCGCGCCGACGGAACCGATGCCGTCGTTGGCCAGGGCTGGCGCCGAACACGCCAGCGCCAGGGCCGCGGCCAGAACGAGCTTGCGCACGGCCATCACGCCACCTTGCCCGGTACGGGTTCGATGCGCCGCTGCAGCACGAAAATCGGTTGCGCCCATTGCGTATCCTTCTTTTTCTTGCTGGTGATCAAAGTGAGCTCCGAGGGATCGTAGACATCCGTGTTGTGCGTCAACGGCGTCGTCATCAGATATTGCGCTTCCGTGTTTTTCAGGAATTCGCCGACCAGTTGAATATTGCGGATATCCAAATGGGCAAACGGTTCGTCGATGAAGACGAAGCCGCCGGAACCGTCTTCCGATTTCAGCAAGCCGATCAGCAGCACCAGCGACTTCATGACCTGCTGGCCGCCCGACGCTTCGCCATCGTTCATGCCGATGACGCCCTTGCCGTCGAATTTGAAGCGCACGTGCAAGCCCGCCTGCGACAGCTGCACGTCGTCGTTTTCCAGACGCACGGGGTCGGCATGGACTTCGATGCCGGCCAGCTCGCCCAGCTCCTTGATGTTCTTGCTGTAGGTCTTGATGGTGTAGCGCAAGCGCTCCATGTAGGCGCCGCGTGCATTGCCCGTCGCTTCGATGGCGCGGTTGTTCTGGTAGCGGCGCTCGTCCGTTTCCGACTGGCGGCCATGCAGCTGGTCCGACAGGCGGTGGTGCTGGTCGATGACGGTGGCGTCGAGTTCCCAGTCATCGCGCGCAAGGCTGTTTTGCAGGCTGGCCACGCGCAAGTCGACCTGGTGCGCATTCTGGTGCTCGGCCACGAGCGCGGCGCGGCGGGCGGGACGGCGCCAGCTTTTCGGCAGGTGGCGCCACGCATGGCGCAAGGCCAGCAAGGAGCGCGCATGCTCGGCGCGCTGTTCAATCTGCTTCTTGTAGCCAAGGCGCGCACCCGCTTCCGCCTCGGACAGGGCCAGGCGCGCGTTTTGCCACACGGTATCGGCACGCGTGCGCGCCACAGTGGCGTTCTTGGTCAGGTTTTGCAGCTCGCCCAGGCGGCCGCCCACTTCCAGGCGCTCTTCCTTCAAGGGCTTGGAATTGCGCAGCGCTTCGGCGAATTCTTCCTGGCGCGCACTGAGTTCCTTGGCCGCGTCGACGCCGGCGATGCGCGCCTTCAAGGCGCCCACTTCGGCCGCCAGCTTCGAAATCGCCAGGGTCAAGGTATCTTCCTGGCCTTCCAGGCCCGGCAGCGAGCGCAGCAGCGCTTCCAGACGGCCGCTGCGGCCGGCCTGGCCGAAGCGGTAGCGCGATGCTTCCACGAACAGCGAGCGCCCGCCGCGGCGTTCGCGGTGGTACGCCTCGGGCGTGATCCATTCCTCGTGGTTGCCCAGTTTAAAGCCCGCTTCGACGGAATCGACGCGGGCAATGCGCGACAGCTGCTCGATCAGCCAGCTGGGCACGGGCGCGGAAAATTTCACCACCGCCAGCAAACTCTCGTCCTTCGCCACCGGCGCCGTGACCAGGTCGGGCACGATGAAGTGGCGGTAGCGCTCCTTCTCGGCCAGGCGGTAGGCAGCGGCCGCATCCTTGGCCTTGTCCAGCAAGACGACCGAGGCATAACCGCCCAGTACGCCTTCGACGGCGCCCTGCCAGCGGCTGTCCGTCACTTCGACGATGTCCGACAGCATGGCGTGCGAAATCCCCGCGTCGCGCAGCGCACGGCGCATGCCGCGTACATTGTCCGGCTCCGGCATGGCCGTCTTGCCTTGCAGCGCGGCAATCGTTGCCTGTTCGCCCGCGATGCGGGCCGACAGGGCGTCGCGCTGCTGGCGCTGCTGCAGCAATTGCGCTTCCTTCTGCTCCAGCTGGGCCGCCACTTCGGCGATGTCGCTGCCCGAATCGGCCGCCAGCTTGTGCAATCGGTCCTTCTGTTCCAGCAGGCTGTCCAGCGGTTTCAGCTTGGCATTGATCAGGGACAAACGGCTCTGCAGGCCGATCGATTCCTGCTCCAGCAGAGTTTCATTCATCTGCGCGTCGGACAGGGCTTTCGCCTGCGCGGCCAGCGCATTGCGTTTATCCGTCAGCTGCTGGTCCGCCTGCGCCATTGGTTTACGCGCGTCGCGCAATTGCCGGCTGGCGATGGCCGCCTTTTCGCGCGCCTCGTGGTACTGCAGGCTGGGCAGCACTTCTTCCAGCAGATTGCGGCGTTCCTTATGCAGCCCTTCCCACTGGTGGTAATTGGCCACGCGCAGGCGCAAGCCTTCCAGATTGGTCTTCGACGCCTCGAGTTCCGTCTCGAAGCGTTTCAGCTCCACTTCCGTGTCGCGCTGGTGGCGCTTGGCTTCGTCGTAGGCGTCCAGCACTTCCTTGTCGCCAAACACCTGGAATACCAGGTCGAGCAGCTGGCGCGGCGCGTATTCGCACAGTTTGTCCGTCTCGCCCTGCTCCAGCGCCAGCACTTTCGACATGGCCGGCGACAGGCCCGCATTGGCCAGGCGCTTGCGGTAATTTTCCACGCCCAGCCAGTCGTTGGCGTCCGTGATGTCCTCGATCTGTACATTGCCCGGACGCATCAGATACTGGCGCTTCCAGTCGCCGCCATTCTTCTGGATCTGGCAAAACAGGGTCACTTCATCGTCGCTGAAGAAGCCCGAGCTGCGGAACGGGCGGTTCGACAGCTGCTTGCCCACGTTCTTGTTGTCGACCACGGCGCGCAGCCAGGCCGTCTGCTGGCCCGAATGGCGCGCATAGTGTTTATACGTGCGGCCCATCGAGCAGTCGAGGCCGAACAGGGTGCGCAAGGCGTCGAGCAAGGTGGTCTTGCCCGAGCCGTTCTGGCCCGCGATGGTGATGATCTTCGCGTCGAGCGGAATATTCTTGATGCGCTGCCAGTAATCCCAGTGCACCAGTTCAAGTGATTTGATATGAAACATGGGCGCTTTCAGTGAGGAAGGTCGGACGCGGGCTCGTCGCCCGCGTCAGGCAGGTCGCCGATGTCAGCGGACAGGTCGGCGGACAAGTCAGCGTCCAGGTCGACGGCCACCAGACGCGCCGGCGCGCGCTTGAACACGTCGGCAAGGGCGCCGTTGATGATGCGTTCCTTGAGCACGTCGGTATCCATCATCAGGTCCAGCAGCGGACCTTCCAGGATGAAGTCGCCGCGACGTTCGATGAAGCCCAGCTTGGCCAGGGTGCCCAAGTTCATGTCCATGCGCGTCTTCTTGCCCAGCTTGTCGCCGAAGTCCGACAGCAGCGCCTTGTAGGAAATGCCGATCGACGCGTCTTCCGCGCGCGGCAGCGGTTTTTCCGTGCCAAACATATCATTTTGATCGTCATCCGCGTGCTGGTGCGTTTCCTGGCGTTCGCGCTTGGGCAGGATGATCTGCGCCCACAGCACCACCAGCAAGGCCACGCCATCGCGCGCCAGACCGAAATTATTGTTTTGCCACACGTCGCGCGCGCCGAAGATCTTCGGCTCGATGGTGCGCGTCAGGGCCAGCGTCACATGGTCGGCATATACGTTGTCGAGCAGCTTCAGGCCGCAGGCCAGCAGGCGCGCATCGATTTCGGCGCGGAACAGCTCGTCGGACAGCACGCGCTTGACGAGCTTGTCGTCGCGGCGCAGGGTTTGATGCGTGAGCAGGCGCGCAATCAGGATTTGGGAATCGTCATTCATCGGCTGTGCCGCTATCTAAATCAAGTGAAACATTCAGTGAAAGCGAGGCGATCGACATGGCCGCCACGTGGGGGTCGGACAGTTGGACCATCTCGTCGGTCGGTGTAAAGGTGATCGGCAAGCGGGCCAGTTCGGCCGTCGAGCCTTGCAAGCTCGCTTCGGACACGTCGCCGAGCAGCGGCAGCATCGAGGCGCGGTAGGACGCCACGGCAAAGCTGGCCGGCAGCAGCGAATCCTGCACGGGTACCGATTTCGGCCCTTCTTCACCGATGCTGGGGAAATTGCCCAGGCTGGCGAAGTTCGACAGGCGTTCGAGCAAATCGTCGAGTTCAAGCTGCATGGCGGGACCGTCGCTGATGGTGGTGGGCGCGTCCTCTCCGCTGGGCAGGCCCGTGTTGATGACGCCTGCCGCCCGTTCGGACAGCAGTTCCGTTTCCGCCACGTCGATCATTTCGGCCGGCGTGGAGAACAAGGGGACGACGGGCTGGTCGATGGCGCCTTCGGCCAGGCTGGCCAGGTCGTCGTGCAGCAGGAGCCAGCGCTTGATGTCCGTGGTCGACAGGCCCGACTGGCCCAGGTGCACGCGCTGGCGCTCGATCTGGTTCAGGGCGCGCGAAAACATGCCTTGCATGTTGAGCAATTTACTTTGCGCGCGGCCGATCGCTTGCGCCGCCTTGTGCGTGGCGCTGTCCGCGTTTTCATCGGAGGTGATGGCCACGAGGATTTCCGAGCCTTTTTCCACCCAGTCGCAAGCCATGTTCCACTTCGCCTGCGCCGTGCGCAGCCGGAATTCGGAGCCGGAAGCGATGGCGTCGGAAAATTCTTCCGTCAAATCCACCAGGCGCCCCAGCAGATGCTGAAGTTGCTCAACGGACACGCCGCCGACGGCTTGCGCGCCCGCCACCTGCGACAGCAGGAAGCCCATTTCCGCCTCGTCTTCCGTCTGGCCCAGGCCCAGCAGGCTGTCGATGGCCGACAGCACGTTGCGCGCCATGGGCGTGACGCGGTACACGCCCTGCTGCGCATCCCAGGCCAGCAACTGGTTCGAGCGCAGGCGCAGCAAGACCGTTTCCAGGCTTTCCGGCAATAAATAAGCCAGCTTGGTGTTGATATCGGCGCGCGTATAGGCGGACGTGGCCGCATCGGACGCCAGCTCGCGCAGCACCAGCAGACGCACCAGCACGCCATCGAAACCGCCGTGAAACAGGGCCGTAAACACTTGCAGCAAGGGCTGCGCCCGCTTCAAGTGGAATACTTGCTCGATCTCGTCGGCCGAAATATTGGGCTGGAAATGCGCCTGCAAGGAATCGTGATGCTCCTGCTCTGTCTGATTTGCATCCGTAGCCACGGCTGCACTTGCCATTATATCAATCATTCTTTTCCGGATGAGTGTTCAGCGGGCGGCGCGGCGGGCTAACGCAGCGCTGCGGGGCGGGGGCGTCAGTATATCAGTTCTGACATGCAATTCGACTTGTGGCCAGAGGCGCCAAGCCGGGGTCAGACCCGCCGGGTCTGACCCCGGCACTTGCTTTGGGGTAAGAAAATCGAGTACAGCCAAGCGCAAGCGCTTACTTCTTGACGATCTTCTGCAAGGTTTGCTCGACGTAATCGCCACCGTCCGCATCGGCGAATGTCACCTTCACGGGATACCATTCCAGCGACGGCGCCAG
Organism: Janthinobacterium sp. C22; assembly: GCF_057919405.1. Lineage (NCBI taxonomy): Bacteria > Pseudomonadati > Pseudomonadota > Betaproteobacteria > Burkholderiales > Oxalobacteraceae > Janthinobacterium > Janthinobacterium sp. C22. Next base: position 6,687,143 of record NZ_CP193659.1, read on the forward strand.
CCACAGGTCCACTTGCTGGCCCTTCTTGTCCGGCGGCGGCGCCTTGACCAGGTGGATGGCGGCGACCTCGCCCATGCCCGTGGCGACCGTCTCTTCCTTGACCACCTTGAAGGTCCACGGCTCGGCATCGTGCGCGCCGGCGACAAAGAACGCCCATTCCGAGCCGGCGACGAATTTCTCGGGCGCGGCGCGCGCCACGCTGGCCAGTTGCCAGACGGCACTGTTGCGGTCCTGTTCGCCGCCTTTCAGCGGATAGGTTTCATCGCCTTCGCCAAAGACGATGGTCTTGCTGTCGCGCTTGAAGGTGGTCGTCACGGCATCCTTGCGAAAGCGCTTTTCCACGAACTGGGCTGGCGCCAGGCCGAAATCGTCGACCGTGCCTTCGCTGCGCTGCTCGAGGATCTTGCCGAACAGGGCAGCCTTGGTTTCGGCCAGCAGCGAATACTTGCCGTCGCCCACGCGCCAGTTGCTGACCGATTCGCCGGACAGCCCGATGCCGCGCTGTTTGGCCTTGATCGAATACACGAGGTCGGCCGACGGCACCAGCTTGTACGGGCGCTTGATGGCGGGATGCTCCAGGGGGCGTCGGCCATGGCAGGCGTGAGGGTGGCGGCCAGCAGGCTGGCGAGCAAAATGCGTTTCAAAGTAGTCATTTATTTTCCTGTAGCGTCATTGACGCGAATTTGGGTCACGGTTTGCGTGGTCAGCGCCCCGTTCGCTTCGGTATTGCGTATTTGTACCGGATACCACTGCATGGACGGCGCCAGCCAGATATCGAGCTGCGACGAATACGTGCCCGGCTTGGGCGGCCGGCGCAAGTGCCAGGTCACCAGACGGCCCATCTTGGTATCGAGTTCTTCCTCGCCCACCAGCTGGAAGCGGAACACGGTCGCTTCCTTTTCCTCGCCGACGAGGATGTCGATATTGCCGGCCAGCTGGTTGACGTCGGCGCGGCCGATGGCGGCCAGCTGGAACGGCACCGTGGCCTTGTCCTGCGCCCCGTCCTGCCACGGCGCCGTCGCCGTCGTGGCCGAAAACGTGATGGCCTTGGCGTCGCGGTTGAAATGCGTGGCCGTTTGCGCGCGGCCCTTGCGTTTTTCCGTGGCCGTGACGGGTACGATGCCGCCGCCGTCGATCAGGCCCTCGCTGGTCAGCACCAGCAGGTTGATGCGCGTGATCAGCATGCTCAGGCCCACTTCCAGCTTCAACTGGTAGGTATCGCCCTTGTTGTCCCACGCCATGGCGGCCACGCCCTGCCACTTGGTGCCGTCCGCATCGCGCCGGTCCACGTGCAGGTCGAACTGGGCCGAGGCTGGCGCATTCGTCTTGTAGCGCCGCGCCTGCTCGACGACCGGCGGCGGCGCGGGAGCCGGCGCGGGAACTTCCGCCACGGCCGGGATCGGCGCCGTGATGGCTGGCGCGCTGGCCGCCGGTGCCGCGGGCGTCACCGGGCCTTCCGGCGCGTCGCTGGCGGGCGCCGTCAACTGCGCCGACTCGCTCGACGGCAGCTCCGTCGGCGGCGGTGGCGGCGGCAGGCGGGGCTCGGGCAAGGGCCGCAGCTTGGGCGGCGGTGGCGGCGTCACCGGCACGGGCCTGGGCGGCTCGGCGATCAGTGCCATGCTGACCACCTGCGCATGATCCTGCCCCAGCGGCACCATGCTGGCACGCGAGGTGAGCCACTCCAGCGCCACGTAATGCAGTGCGCCGATGACCGCGACAAACATGACGGTGCGGCGGCGCGGTGGCGAAAAGAAGGAGTCAGACATCATAGGCCGTAGTGTACCGCTTTCACGCCGCTTCCCGCTTCTTGCCCGTGCTCAACTCCTGCTGTTTTATGTAAGAAAATGTTGGCGGCTTTGCGTCAGTTGCAAGCTGATATCTGCTACGCTAGGCACATCCACCTACCAGGAGATTTCGCATGGCAAACCCGCAAATGCCCCAAATGCCGGGCGCAGCAGTTGTGACCGACACCCTCGACTTCGTCAAGAACCTGTGGGGCAGCATGAGCGTGCCCGGCATGGGCGTGCCCGGCATCACGGCGCCCACCATGTCGGTGGAAGAGCTGGACAAGAAAATCAACGACCTGAAAGCCGTCGAAGCCTGGCTGAACCTCAATACCAGCATGCTGCGCGGCAGTATCCAGGCATTGGAAGTGCAGCGCGGCACCATCGCCACCCTGAAATCGATGGGCGCTTCCCTGGCGGCGGCCATCACCCAGCCCGGCGCCAGCGAGAAAACCGTGTTTGAATCCGTGCCCTACGCTTCCGCGTTTTTCCAACAGGCCGCACCTGTACCTGAACCGAAACCGGCTCCCGCACCTGTGCCCGCGCCGGAACCGGCTGCGGCGGCGCCCGGCGATGCCGGCAGCCAGGCGGCAGCCCAGCTGGCCAATCCAAGCGCTTGGTGGAATTTGTTACAAGATCAGTTCAAGCAGGCCGTGTCGACAGCCATGTCGCCCGATGCCGCCAGCGCGGCGGCTGCCAGCTTTGGCGGTGGCGCGGCTGGAGCGACGGCCAAGCCGGCGGCCGGCAAATCCGCCAAGCCGGCAGAAGCAGGTACGGCAGCCAAGGCCAAAGCCCCGCTGCGCAAGGCGCCGGCAAAGCGCGCGGCACCCAAGTCCAAGGCGCCAGGCAAGTCCTGACGTCCCGGAGAGACGACATGATCAGGCGATACGATGAATGCGGATCGCCTCGATCTGATTGTCGGCCTGGCGTTTTACGTCACCGATCGTGATCAGGCCTTCGTCGGCCAGCGCCTTGGCGTGCTCGTACGAAGACTGGAATGTTTCCAGCGTGTCTCCCTTGGCGGCGACCGGGCGTACCCAGGCAACGGCGCCAACTTTCATTTTTTTATACTTCATTGACCACATCACGCATAGTTTCTTCCTTATTGTTGTAGAGCAACTCAAGCACGGGCGAAACCGCGCTGGCCCCTAGTTTATCATCCGGCACGCTCGCGCACGGATTTTCCCCCTTTTTCCGCTACCGGCGGCGTTTTTTCCGCCACCTCGACGGCCGCTTCCGGCCCCGGCGGCGGCGTCAGCTGCACCAGCTGCTCCATCAATTGCGCGAAGCGCTGCTGCCCTGGTGCAATTTTGTCTACATACAACAACACTTCCATGGCTTCGGCCGCCAGGTCCGCCTGATAGCCGCGCTGTTCCAGGAAAGACACGATGATTTGCGCGGAATTGAACAGGATGCGCAGGTTGTTCGGCAGTTTTTCGCGCGCCGCGCGCATCCAGGCGACGGCTTCGTTGAGCTTGTCCGTCTTCCACAGCAGCACGCCCTTGTTCATCAAGTCCGACGCTTCCTTGCGCGAGGCGATGATCAGGCTGGTGCCCTCATCGCCCATCTTCGCCTTGTCGAAGATTTTCTGCACTTCGTCCTGCACCACCTGGTTGTCGTGGTTGTTCTTGACCACGTAGCACAGCAGGCCGGCCGGCGCATCCTTGACGCCGACGGCGAACAGCAGGGTCGCCAGTTCCATGCAGATGCTTTTCTCGGGCCGCGCCGGGTCCTCGGCCAGCATGGCTTCCAATTCGTCGCCGCACTTGCGCGCGCGCCGGTAATCGCCCGTTTCGTGATGCACCATGCCTTCCGTGATCTTCGCGCGCAAGCCGATCTGCTCGGGCGAGAATTCGCGCTGCGCCAGCAGCAGCCACTGCAGCGCTTCCTTGGCATCCTTCTTCAGGCCGCACACGCGCGCCAATCCCAGGTAGGCGTCCGGCGTCTTCATGACGGAGAACTCGCCGATGGCAATACACTTGCGGAAGGCCTTTTCCGCCATGCTGACATTGCCTATTTTTAAGGCAGCGAGCCCCAGGTTGCGCTGGCGCGGCACGGAATTGGGCGACAGGCGCGCCGCCTTTTCCAGCACGCCGCACGCTTCCTCGTGCTGGCCCATCAGCTGGTAGGCGACGGCCATCTGGTCGTAGGCGTCGATGTAATATTTGTTTTCGACGATCACGCCCTGGAAGATCTGCCGCGCCGCCTCGTGTTCGCCGTTGTTCATGCGGATCTTGCCCAGGCCAGCCCTGGCCCAGCTGTAATCGCGCTCGGCCAGCACTCTTTCGTACACGGCGCGGGCCTTTTCCGGCTCGCCGCTTTTCAGCAGCAACGACGCCTTCATGCGCAGCAATTCCAGCTCGTGCAGCTTGTTGACTTCGATCTGCGCATCGCACAGCCTGGCGGCGCGCAGATAATCCTTTTCCATGCAGGCCTGGTCGATTTCGCGGAACACCTGCTTCTTGTGCCACACGCGGTTCAGCCGCGTCAGCAGCACGCCTTCCGTGATCGGCTTGATCAAATAGGCGTCGGGCTGGTGCTCGGCCGCGCCCATCACCGATTCCACGCTTTTCTCGGCCGATACCATCAGCCACACGCTCGACGGCGCCGTCAGGTTGCGCACGCGCGTCTCTTCCAGCACCTGCTGGCCATTCTTGCCTTCGCCCAAGTTGTAATCGCACAGCACCACGTCGTAGCGCGTCTTGGCCAGCAGCTTCATGGCTTCGCCGCCGCTGGCCGCCTGGTCGATATGGCGCGCGCCCAGGTTGCGCAAGGATTCGCGCAGCAGGATGCGGATGCCGATGAAGTCGTCGACCAGCAGATAATGTTTGTCGGCCCAGTCGGTGCTGCCCGCTTCGGCGGCGGTGGCGTGGCTGTCTGTCGTCATGGCGTCCTCGTTCAGGGCAGGCGCAGGATGAAACAGCCGCCGCCCAGGGCACCGCCGTTTTCCAGGGCGATGCTGCCGCTGCTGCCCCGGTACTTGTGCATCTTCGCCACTTCGCTGGAAAAATACAGCCCCAGTCCCGTGCTGTTGGTGGAAAAATTCACGCCGGCCGCCATGCCATCCATGGCCGCGCTGCCCGCGTCGAGCAAGGCCTGCGTATAGCCGTCGCCATTGTCTTCCACGCGCAGCTCCAGCAAGCCATCGACCTCGCGCACCGACAGGCGGATCGTATCCTGCGTGTAGCGGATGGCATTGTTGATGGCATGCGCCAGCACGCCGATGACCAGGTCTTCATCGAGGGTCCAGATCAGCTCCGGCGGGCACGCCGTCTGCAGATGGATGCCTTTCGAGGCCAGCAGGATCTTTTCCTGGTCCACCACCTGGTCGATGACCTGGCTCACCAGTTGCGGCTGCACGTCGAACGGGTAGCCGGGCTTGCCCACCTCCTTGTACAGGGCCAGCAGCTGGATCAGGTTATCGTTGAGGCGCTTGGTCTGGTACAGCATCTGCGCCATCTGCAGATAGGCGGGGTCGGCTTGCGGCGCGTCTTTCGCCTGCTCGGCCGCCAGCAGGGATTCCAAAGTGCCGCTGACCACGCTGATCGAGTTTTTCATATCGTGCACGGTCGACGCCAGGAACAGGAAAAGCTCGGGCGAGCTGTGTTGATCTTCCACCGGATATCTCCTTGGGCGCCGGCGGCACGGCGCCGCGGCTTGAATATTGCCAAGGATAAATTATACCGCCAGCCTGCGGACGCCAGCCAGCCGCGCGCAAAGTCCGTGATCTGACGCAACAATGCCGCCCCGCTTGCGCCGGGGCGGCATCAGCTTGACAAGCAGGCAAGATCAGCGGCGCGCGCCCGCCAGCCGTTTCACCACGACGATCATGCGGTCGATTTCCTCATACGTGTTGTAGAAGGCGAACGACGGCCGCACGGTCGCTTCCACGCCGAAGCGGCGCAAAATCGGCTGGGCGCAATGGTGGCCCGAACGCACGGCGATGCCCTCGTCGTTCAGGGCGCGCCCCACTTCCGCCGGCTCATAGCCGGCCAGCACGAACGACGCCACGCTGGCCTTCTCCAGCGCCGTGCCGATCAGGCGCACGCCAGGAATCGCTTGCAAGTGGTGCGTGGCGTATTCCAGCAGCGCGTGCTCGTAGGCGGCGATGTTTTCCAGGCCGATGCGCTGGACGTAATCGATGGCCGCGCCCAGACCGACGGCATCGGCGATATTGCCCGTGCCCGCCTCGAAACGGTTCGGCACGCCCTGGTAGACGGTGCGCTCGAACGTGACGTCCGCGATCATGTTGCCGCCGCCCTGCCACGGCGGCAGCTGCTCAAGCAAGTCCGCCTTGCCATACACGGCGCCGATGCCCGTCGGACCGAACACCTTATGCCCCGAGAACACGTAAAAGTCCGCACCGAGCGCCTGCACCTCCACGCGCAAATGCGACACGGCTTGCGCCCCGTCGACCAGCACGCGCACGCCGGCCGCATGCGCCAGCGCGATGATCTGCGCCACGGGCGTCACCGTCCCCAGCGCATTCGACACCTGCGTCACGGACACCAGCTTGGTGCGCCCGTTGAGCAGCTTGCGGAATTCGTCGAGCAGGATCTGGCCGCTGTCGTCGACGGGAATCACGCGCAGGGTCGCGCCCTTTTCCGCCGCCAGCTGCTGCCACGGCACGATGTTGGCGTGGTGCTCGAGCTGCGAGACGATGATCTCGTCGCCGCTGCCGATGTACTTGCGCCCGAACGTGTTGGCGATCAGATTGATGCCCTCGGTGGCGCCGCGCACGAAAATGATTTCATTGGCCGAGGCGGCGCCAAGAAAATTGGCCACCTTGGCGCGTGCGGCCTCGTACGCATCGCTGGCGCGCGCCGCCAGCGCGTGGGCCGCACGGTGGATGTTCGAATTCTCGTGCGCATAGAAATACGACACGCGGTCGATCACCGACTGCGGCTTGTGCGTGGTGGCCGCATTGTCGAACCAGGCCAGCGGCTTGCCGTTGACCCGTTCGGCCAGCACGGGAAAATCGCGCCGCACGGCGTGCACGTCGAATGGCGCGGGGGTTTGGCCATGCCCTTGCGGCCGCGCAGGCAGCTCGGTCTGGAAATAGAACGCGGGCTGGCTGTCAGATGGCGATACGGGCAGCTGGCGCGTGGGTGCGCGCTGCGGCGTCGCAAACGCGTCGGGCGCGGCCTGCCCCAGCCCCTGGCCCGCCAGGCCGTCGAGATTATGGTTCGAGGCGGGATAGCCATGCGCGCCGCCGACAAAATAGTAGGGCGACGGCGCGCCGATGGCGGACAGCCGCGGCGTGGGAATCGATGCCGGCGCCGGCGCGATCGGTGCTTCCAGTGGCGCCGTCACGGGCGGCACTTGCGCCGTCGCCACGCCGGGCGCGATGGCGGCGAACGAAGGACCGGGCTGCGGCGGCGGACGGTTCACATAGCGGGGCGCCGCATCGAGCACGCTGCCGGAACCGCCAAGGCTGGGCGGCTTGTCCAACGCGGGGGCCAACCCGGGCAAGCGGGCAAAGAATTCGCCGGCCAGGCGGTTCAGGGTCGCTTCGTCGGGTAAAATGGGACGGCAGGCAAGCCCGCCGCGCCATCACTTGTAGGTGTCTGGGTAGTCATGGTATTTACCGATCTCCACGTCTTCCAGTACGGCCAGCGCATCGTCGGTCAGCACGGCCAGCGAGCAATACAGCGAAATCAGGTAGGACGAAATCGCGTGGCGGTTGATGCCCATGAAGCGCACGGACAGGCCCGGGCTTTGTTCGCCCGCCAGACCAGGCTGGAACAGGCCGATCACGCCTTGGCGCTGTTCGCCCGCGCGCAGCAGGATGATTTTCGTCTTGCCGTCTTCGATCGGCAGTTTGTCGGACGGCACCAGCGGCACGCCGCGCCACGTCAAGAACTGCGAACCGAACAGGCTGACGGTGGGCGGCGGCACGCCGCGGCGCGTGCATTCGCGGCCAAAGGCGGCGATGGCCAGCGGGTGGGCGAGGAAGAAGCCCGGCTCCTTCCATACCTTCGTCAGCAGTTCGTCGAGGTCGTCCGGCGTGGGCGCGCCCGTCAACGTAAAGATGCGCTGGTCGTCGTGCACGCTGGCCAGCAGGCCGTAATCGGGATTGTTGATCAATTCGCTTTCCTGGCGCTCCTTGATCGTCTCGATGGTCAGGCGCAGCTGCTCCTTGATCTGGTCGTGCGGGCTGCTGTACAGGTCCGAGACGCGCGTGTGCACGTCGAGCACCGTGCTGACGGCATTGAGAAAATACTCGCGCGGCTGGTCGTCGTAATCGACGAAGGTTTGCGGCAGTTCCGACTCGTCGCGCTGCGAGCAGGCCACGCGCACGTCCTTCGGGTTTTTCACGCGGTTGAGGCGGTAGATGCCCGCTTCCACGGGCAGCCATTGCAGCAGGTGCACCAGCCAGCGCGGCGTGATCGTGGATAACTGGGGGACGCTCTTGCTTGCATTGGCCAGCTGGCGCGCGGCGTTGTCGCCCAACGCAAACTGGCTCTCTGTTGCTACTGTCATGACTACTCCTGATGAGAAAAGTGAATATGCTTATCTGAAAAACAAATAAAGTATCGGACGTCTCCCCTCTTCTCTCAACATGCTATCGCCATCATCGTGACGCGATTGATCCACGCTTCATCCACCCGCTTTAATCCACCAGTTCCGGTTCGCAGCGCGCCATCAGTCCCGCCAGGCCGACGCCCAGCGCGATGGCCAGTTTTTCCACCGTCAGCAGCGATGGCGTGGCGGCGCCCCGTTCGATTTCGCCGATGAATGAGCGGTTCAAGTCGGCCGCTTCGGCCAGCCGCTCCTGCGACCAGCCATGCCCTTCGCGCAACTGGCGCACGGCCAGTCCAAACTGTTTGATCAACATGCTGTCCTCATGGGTGGTGGGCAAAGGCGGGGTGGGATGGCGCCGGCGATTCCGGCGCCTCCTGCTGGTTATGCGCTTGCGTGACGTGGCTGCCGGGCGCCACGCTGCGGGTCAGCCAGACATTGCCGCCGATGACGGAGCCCTGACCGATGGTCACCCGTCCCAGGATCGTCGCGCCCGCATAGATGACCACGTCGTCCTGCACGATGGGGTGGCGCGCCAGTCCCTTTTGCAGCACGCCGCCGGCGCCGGCTGGAAAGCGCTTGGCGCCCAGGGTGACGGCCTGGTAGATGCGCACCCGGTCGCCGATGATGGCCGTCTCGCCGATCACCACGCCCGTGCCATGGTCGATGAAAAAGCTGCTGCCGATGACGGCGCCCGGGTGGATGTCGATGCCCGTCTGCGAATGGGCCACTTCGGCGATGATGCGCGCCACCAGCGGCGCGCCGAGCGCATACAAGGTGTGCGCCAGGCGGTAATGGATGATGGCCAGGATGCCCGGATAGCACAGCAGCACTTCATCGACGCTGTGCGCCGCCGGGTCGCCCTGGAAGGCGGCCGCCACGTCCGTGTCGAGCTGGGCGCGGATGCGCGGCAGCGCGCGGGCGAAGCGTTGCACGATGGCCAGCGCCTGCTGTTCGATGGAGACCGTCTGCTGCAAGCCGTGCTGGCGCGCGTGGTAACTGAGTTCGCGCCGCACCTGTTCGTGCAGGCCCGTCAAGGTCGTGTCGAGCGTGTGGCCGACAAAAATCCTCGCTCTCCTGCTGCAGGTCGAGGGGGCCCAGGCGCATGGGGAACAGGGCCGCGCACAGGGCGCCAACGATGTCGCGCAAATGCTGGCGCGACGGGAATTCGCGCGCGCCGCATTCCTGGCTGCTGGCCAGCCCCTCGCGCCACTGCGCGCGCACGGCGCGCAATTCATCGACGATCTGGCGCAGTTCCCATTGCGGCTGCGCGGCAAGGGAGACGGGGGGAATGGCTTGCTGGTTCATGGTGGTCCCGGGAAGAAGTTTAATCTTGCAGCCAGGGCAGCGCATGCCAGCGCCAGCCGCCGCTGTGGCCGCGCTGCTGCTGCGCGTCGAGGTCGCCTTCGAAGCCTTGCGCAATATTGAAGACGTGCTTGAAACCGGCCTTGGCCGCCGCTTCGGCGGCTGCGGCCGAGCGCTTGCCGCTGCGGCACAGCAGCACCACGACGGCATCCTTGCCGCCCGCCTTCGCTTCCAGCTCGCGCACAAAGCGGGGGTTGCGGTTCATGGCCGTGCCGGTCGCCCACGCCACGTGCAGCGAGGCGGGCACGTAGCCGACGAAAGTACGTTCTTCATTCGTGCGCACGTCGACCAGCACGGCTTTGCCGGCCTGCACAAGCTGCCACGCATCCTGCGCGCTGACGATGCCCGCATACGGCAAGCCCTGCGCCTGCGCCTGGGCGCGCGCGTTATTCAGTACTTCGTCAAACGCCGCCTCGCCGTGCGCGGCGCGGGGATCGAAAATCAGTTCTGCAGCAGCCATCTTTCCACCTCTTTATTCCGTCGTCAAAAACCAGCACGAGTCCACTGTAGCGAACTTATGTTGTTCGGAAAACAAATTAAAAAGAGTTTGGAAAGCTGAAAAACAGATATGGGGACTACGCGCGGAGCGTCCGCATATGGGGTCAGACCCTCACGCGCGTTGGCGCCAGGCTTTGCGTCAGCTGTGTTGGGGGTCTGACCCCAGCCCTCGCCTGCTCTGCGCCAACGCTCAACCAGCGCGGCGGCGTTCGCGCAGCAAGAAACGGGCAGGATCCAGGGCGGCGGCCAATTGACTCTCCAGCGGCAACGGCTCCCCCTCCAGCTGGCAAGCCAGCAGCTCGGCCGCCAGCGGTGCCCAGATCAGGCCGCGCGACGCGTAACCGAGCAGACCAAACAGGCCGGGCCAGCGCGGCACGTCGCGCAGGCGCTCGCAACGGCCCGGTATGCCGGGGTCGGGCAAGGCGCCGGCCAGCGGCAAGCGGTCCGGCGCCACGCAGCGAAAGCCCGTGCGCCCGGCCAGCGGCGCGTCGAACGGGGCGACGTCCAGGATGTCGGCGATCTTCGCGATATTTTCTTCCTGGTTCGATGGGCGCAGCTTGGCGTCCGCGTCCGCGTCGTAGCTGGCGCCCACGCAGACGACGCCCTGGTGCGCCGGCGTCATGTAGGCTTCGCGGCAGACGACGAATGGCAGCGAGGGCAAGCTGCCTGCGGCCAGGTGCGTGACCTGGCCGCGCACGGCATCGAGCGGCAGTCCGGCCGCCTGTTCAAAGGCTACGGCGCCCGTGCCGGCCGCCAGGATGACGGTGGGTGCCGCCGCGATCAGGGTACCGTCCGCATCGCGCACCAGCCATTCGCCGTCGCCACGTTCCAGGCGCAGGGCGCTGCTGGAAAAGCACCGCGTAAGCAAGGCGCCGCAGGCGTCCAGCATGGCCGCGCACACGGAAGACGGGCGCGCCCAGCCGCCCTGCTCGAACCACCAGGCGCCATCGGGCGCCGGCGCGCCCAGCATGGCGCTCGCCTCGGGCGCTTCCAGCCAGCGGGCGAATTCACGCGGATACAGGCCGCTGGCGGCGATCTGCCGCTGCACGTACGCGTGTTCCGCATCGCGCGCCAGCTGCAGCACACTGCATTGCGCACCTTCGATGGCGGTGCCGATGCCGCCCAGATCTTGCCAGTAGCGCAGCGAGTACAGGTAGGCGGCGCGCACCAGGCGCGTGGCGATATTGTCGTCCTTCGACATCAGCGGCATGAAGATGCCGGCCAGGTTGCCCGACGCTTCGCTGGCCGGCTGCGCGTGGCGTTCGATCAAGGTCACCTTCCAGCCGCGCGCGGCCAGCCGTTCGCAAGCGGCCGCGCCGGCCACGCCCGCGCCGATGACGATGGCGCGCCGCTCGGGCGCCACGGCGCTCACGGATTCTCCGCGCCGGGCATAAAACACGGCGCGCAAACGGCTCTCGTCAAATACAAAACCATGCTGTTGCAGGGCCGCGCGCTGCGCTTCCTCCAGGTGCACGGCTTGCAGGCGGGCGCCATCGGCCATCAGGCGCGCCAGCACCGGCGTGGCCGCCGGCACCCAGGCCAGGTGCACTTCATCGACACGCGCCGACAATTGCGCCAGACAGGCATCGGGCTCGCCGATCAGCACGTCGAGTGTGACGAGGCCGTCGCGCGCGACCATGCGGTGCAGGCCAGGCACGCAGGGCGGCCATTGCGTGCGCCACTCCTCGGGCAAGTGGCTGGCGTCGACGGGACGCGGCGCCAGCGCGATGTAGTGCAGGCGGCGACCGCCATGCGCGGCGCAGGCGGCGCGCAGGCGGGCGCCGTCAAAATCCGTGTCGAGCAGGACCAGCGCGCGGCGCATCAGCGCCCCGCGCGGCAAAACAGGCGGGCGCATGGTCGTTGACCATGCCGATGCCCTGCATGTAGGCGTAGATGATGGTCGAGCCGACGAACTTGAAGCCCCGCTTGAGCAAGTCTTTCGACAGTGTGTCGGACAGGGCCGTCTTGGCGGGAAACTCGCCCGGCTGCCAGCTGTTGACGATGGGCTGGCCATCGACGTATGCCCACAAAAAGCTGTCCAGGGTCTGGCCCTCCGCGCGCAGGCGCAAATAGGCTTGCGCATTCGTGATGGCGGCCGCCACCTTCAGGCGGTTGCGCACGATGCCGGGGTCCGCCAGCAGCTGCGCCACCTTGTCAGGGCCATACGCGGCGATCTTTTCCGCATCCCAGTCATCGAAAGCGGCGCGGTAGGTGTCGCGCTTGTTGAGGATGGTTTCCCAGCTCAGGCCCGCCTGCGCCCCTTCCAGGTTCAGCATCTCGAACAGCCGGCGCTCGTCGTGGCAGGGCACGCCCCACTCCGTGTCGTGATACGCAAGGTAGCGGGGATTGGCCGGATTGGCCCAGGAGCAGCGGGTAATGGTCATGGTCGTCGTCTTCATGTGCAGGCAAGTCCCAGTATAGATTATCGGCCGCGCAGGATGCGTCCCAGTTCCTGCAAGCCGTGCGCCATCTCGGCCGGGGGATGGCGGCAAAGCCCAGCAGCAGCCCGCGCGGCGTGGCGCAGGCGGCGCCGGCGTCAGGGTCGGCATAGTGGCCCAGCGGACGCAATTCGATGCCCCGCGCCAGGCCCGCGCGCGACACCGCTTCTTCATCGTGATCGCCGCGAAAATAGGCGCACAGTTCCAGGCCGCTGTCGGCCGGGCCGCACGCGAGCTGGTCGCCCAGTTCGCGCGCCAGGCCGCGCACCAGCAGATCGCGCCGTTCGGCATTGCTGTCGCGCGTGCGGCGGATATGCCGGCCGAAGTGGCCCTCGGCGATGAAGTCGGCCAGCGCCATCTGCGGCACGATGGCCGTGTGCCGGTCCATCACGGCCTTGGCCTGCACCAGCGCCTCGGCCAGCGCGGGCGGCGCCACCATGTAACCGAGGCGCAGGCCGGGAAACAGCACTTTCGACAGGGTGCCCACGTACACCACGCAGCCGGCCCGGTCCAGGCTTTGCAGCGACGCCAGCGGCGCGCCCGTGTAGCGGTATTCGCTGTCGTAATCGTCTTCCACCAGCCAGGCTTTATTGTGCGCGGCCCAGGCCAGCAGGGCCAGGCGGCGGGGCAAGCTCATGCTCACGCCCAGCGGCATCTGGTGCGATGGCGTCACGTAGGCCAGCTTCGCCTGCGGACAGTGCGCCACGCCGTAGGCCACGTCCAGCCCCTGCGCATCGACGGGGACGGGAAACACGCGCGCGCCGGCCGCGCGCAGGGCCGCTGGCGCCCCGGTAGCCGGGCGACTCCATCCAGGCAGCATCGCCGGGCGCCAGCAAAATAGTCGACAGCATGAACAGCGCCTGCTGCGAACCGGACGTGATGACGATCTGCTGTGGCGTGCACTGGACGCCGCGCGAGGCCTTCAGGTACACGCACAGCAGTTCGCGCAGCGGCAGGTAGCCGGCCGGGTCGCTGTAGCCGAACTGGTGGTCGGGGCGGCGCCAGCGCCGCGCTTCCAGGCGGTTCCACACGTCAAATGGAAAATGGTCGATGCGCGGCATGCCGACGCGGAAAGCGCGCAGCGGCCCCCGGTGGAACGCCACCTGGCGCATGGCCGCCACCACGCCCTGCCCGCGCACCGACAGGGCCCGCAGCAGGCCGGGCGTAGCGGCCGGCGGCACAGGCAGCGGCACCTCACGGCTGACAAAGGTGCCGCGTCCGACGGCGCCATCGAGATAGCCTTCGGCCGTCAGCAGCGCATACGCATTGAGCACCGTCTGGCGCGACACGGCCAGCAGGCGGCAAAAATCGCGCGTGGGCGGCAGCTGCATGCCGGGATGCATGCGGCCGTCGAGAATGGCCGCCTTGATGGCCGCATACAGCTGGCGGAACAGCGGTTCGACGGCGCCGCGCTGCAGCGGCAAGGTGGCGATGATCGGGTTCAGGTGGGAAGCTGGCATAGTGGGGTGGGGCTCATGAATTGGTAGCTTCAAGATAGCACTTATTGGCTGTTTTAAATAGCCAAGACTGGCGCTAAGATGGCGCATCCCTTCTACTCTTGCGGAGCACCCATGCATCAGTTTTTCGCCACCGTGGCCTGGCAGCGCGACGGCCAGGATTTCGCCGGCCAGCGCTACAGCCGCGGCCATGAATGGCAGTTCGACGGCGGCCTGACGGTGCCCGCCTCGTCGTCGCCCCTGTCCGTGCCGCTGCCGATGTCCGTGGCGGCAAATATCGACCCGGAAGAGGCGCTGGTGGCTGCCACGTCGAGCTGCCACATGCTGTTCTTCCTGTCGCTGGCAGCGCAGCGCGGCTACGTCATCGACGATTACCGCGACGACGCCGTCGGCGAACTGGGCAAGAATGCACAAGGCCGCCTGGCCATGACGCGCATCGTGCTGCGTCCGCGCATCGCCTTCGCGGGAACGCCGCCCTCGTCCGAGGCGCTGGCCGCCCTGCACCACGATGCGCACGAACGCTGCTACATCGCCAATTCGCTGACGGCCGACGTCGTCGTGCAAGGAGCCCACTGAATGTACACGCCCGCCACCTTCCGCGAAGAGCGCCTCGACGTGCTGCATGGCCTGATCGACAGTCACCCGCTGGGCGCGCTGGTGCGCCACGGTGCCGATGGCCTGTGCGCCGACCATCTGCCGTTCGAGATCGCCGCGCCCACGCCCGAGGCGCCGTTCGGCATCCTGCGCGCCCACGTGGCGCGCGCCAACCCGCTGTGGCGCGCGGCCGGCGGGAGCGACGACGCACTGGTGATCTTCCAGGGGCCGCACGCCTACATCACGCCCGCCTGGTATGCGGAAAAGCAGCGCAGCGGCAAGGAGGTGCCGACCTTTAACTATGCGGTGGTGCACGCGCATGGCCCCCTGCGCGCCATCGACGACGCGGCATGGCTGCTGGGACTGGTGGAGCGGCTGACGGCGCGCCATGAGGCGGATCAAGCCGCGCCGTGGAAGGTGGGCGATGCGCCGGCCGGCTACATCGACAAGCTATTGAAAGCCATCGTCGGCATCGAGATTCCCCTCACCCGCATCACGGGAAAATGGAAGCTGGGCCAGAACCGCAGCATGCAGGACCAGGCCAGCATGGCGCATGGCCTGGCGCTGGGCCATCAACCCGGCGCGGCGCAGGCGCTGGGCGCGCTGATCGCCGCCAACGTCACGTCAGCCAGCTGACGGCCGCCGAAAACGTCAGGAACGACAGCGCCGTCGAGACTAAAATGATGCGGGCGATGCGCGCCGTGTTCGCACCGAAGCGTTCCGACAGCAGCGAGACGTTGCTGGCGCTGGGCAGGCACGCCACCAGCACCATGCAGGTCAGCGCGAACGGATCGAGCGGCGCGCCGAGCGCGATGGCCGCGTGGCCGATGCCCCACACCAGCAGCGGATGCAGCAGCAGTTTTTTCAGCGCCACGGGCACATACTCTCCCAACGGCGCCGGGTCGCTCGTGCTCATCTGCGAACGGGCCAGCACGGCACCGATGGTAAACAGAGCGACCGGCGAGGCGGCGTCGGCCAGCAAGCCCACCGTCTGCATCAATGGCTTGGGCAAGGCCAACTCCAGCCATGACGACAGGGCACCGAGCACGATCGCCCACGGCATCGGGTTGCCCGCCATGCCCTTCATGGCGTTGACGACGGCGGCGCGGCTGCCATGCGCGCCGCCGCTGCCGATGCGCGACAGGGCGATGCACAGCGAACTGGTGATGAGCATGTCGACGATGATGGTGACGATGACGGGCCCCGAGGAACGGGGGCCGAGCAGGGTCAATAGCAGCGGCACACCCATGAAGCCCGTGTTCGGGAAGGCCGCCACCAGCGCGCCGAAGGCCGCATTGTTCCAGTCGATGCGGTGGCTCAGGGTCATGGCGGTGGTGACGCCCACCATGATCAGGGCGCACAGCAGGTACACGCCGAACACGCTGGCGTCGAGCAGTTGCGCGATGGGCGTGGCGGCGCCGAAACGGTACAGCATGCACGGCAGCGCGAAGTACAGGACAAAACTGTTCAAGCCGCCGATGGCGGCCAGCGGCAGCAGCGTGCGCCGCACGGCCAGGTAGCCGCACAGCACCAGGGCGAAGAAGGGAAAGGTGATGGCGAGGATGGTCAGCATGCAGCGCCATTGTAGCGCGCCGCACTGGCTGGTCGCCTGGCGCAAAAAGGCCGCTCGCGCGGCCCAAGGAGGTTTCGGAGAAAACGCCGGTCGCCGGCTATGGCTTGAGCTGCGCGCGGATCTCGCCGGCCGGATACGCGGCGCTGTGCACGTTCACGTACAGGTTGCCGGCCTGGTAGCTCGCATACTGGGGCGGCGTGAGCATGGTGCCGTCCGGCACGACAAACATGCCGGCGCTGGTCTGCATCAGGGGCACGATGACGGGGCCGTTGGCGCCAGCGGGCGCTTCATGGATATGCGCGACGGTGGCCACCATGCCCGTGTAGCGCACGACGCCGCTGACGCTGCGGTCGTGGCCGACGCGGATATTGCTGCTGCCGCTGGCCATGCTGGTATTGGCCGGCACTTCCTGCGCGCCCGTCAGGGTCACGTCATGGCCGCCCGGGTGATGCGGGCCATGGGAACAGGCGCCCAGCAGGGCGGCCAGCGCCAGCACGCTGGCGGCGCGGCGTACGTGTTGTGGCAATGTGGTCATGGCAGTACTCCTTCAACGGACATCGGGTCACGGATGGCGTCCTGCCCCGCACAACCGGGCCTGCGCCGCACTGGTGTCACGCAAAACATCTTGCTGTAGCGTGACAATAACGCCATACCGCCGTGCCCGCTTTGCTTTGCGCCAAACTTGCTGCGCGCCTGCCGTCGCGCCCTCAGGCCAGATGCCCTTCCGCCACCCAGCCCCGGTTGGCGGGCGCGGCCTTGGGCTTGGGCGCGATGCCGCTGCTTTTTTCCGCATCGAGGATGATGCTGCGCATGCTGTCGCTGGCGGCAGGCCCGGGCGCGAACGCGTAATACTCGTCATTGATGGGCAAGCCCGTCATGGCGTCGACCAGCACGGGATCGGCGGCCAGGCCCGTGTCGCGGCTGGCGATGACGAGGCTGGCGCCTTCGGGCGCGAAGTTCTCGTTGCCCCAGGCGATAAACGCCAGCAGGACGGGCTTGAAGGCGCGCCCGGACTTGGTCAGCACATAGTCGTAGCGGGGCGGCTTGGCGCAATACAGGCGGCGCGTCATCAAGCCCCCTTCCACCAGGTCGGCGAGGCGGCGCGTCAGGATGGTGGGCGCGATCTTGAGGCTTTTTTCAAATTCGTCGAAACGCGTCTTGCCATAAAACGCTTCGCGCAGGATGAGGATGCTCCACCATTCGCCCACCTTGCCCAGGCTGCGAGCGATCGGGCAAGGCAAATTATTAAAGTTGGTATGTTTCATGACCATCTCCTCACATTGATTCAACACAACAATCGAAAAGTCTTTCAGTTGCAACACGGAAACTTAGTTACTATCACTTTGCAAGCGACCTGCGCACCCCGGCAGCGGCGTGAAAATACGCAAAAACTCACACTTTCCTGTTTCAAGTACAATCATGGCTGGTTCTGCTCTCCCAATCCCGGTGCGAAAAACGGTGTCAGCCACGCCTTCCAGCGCTGCTGCCCACGCCCGTTTTTCACTCACTGCGTTCACGATGACCCCTTTGAAGCTTGCCGTACTGCCTGCCCTGTTCGCCCTGTCCCTGTGCCAGACCACCACCGCCGGTACCGTCTCTTCCGCCACGCTCCAGGCCACCTTCGTCGTCCACGAAGCGTGCACGGTCGTCTCGCAGCGCGGCGGCACCGAGGTGCGCTGCCAGCACAACACGCCCTATCTGCTGCTCCAGCAGACAACGCCGTCGGGCGCCGGCCTCGTCACCGTCACGTTCTAGAAATAAATCGTTGCCGTCACCGTGTCCTTGTAGTCGCCGGGACGCGGCGACACCTGCGCCGGCACGCGGCCGTAAATCGTCAGCGGCACGCTGGCGCCCGTGCCCGTGCCCGTCACCATGCTGGTGCCTGCCGTGCCATCGCCCCACAGCGGGCCATCGAGCGTGGCGGACAGCAGGTAGCTGACCTTGTCCGTCGTTACAATGTTTTTCATTTGCCGGTTCGCCACATTGGCCGCCACGCTGCCGCCGCTCAGGGCAATCTGGTACGCATTGTTGTTCACGCAGCGCACGGACAAGGTACTGGTGCTGCGCAAGTTGCCCGTCAGGATGGAAGCGTTCGCGAACGCCATCGGACTGGCCGCGATGGTGCAGTCGTTGACGGCCGTGGCATTCACCGTGAAACCGAAGCTGCCGCTGCTGGCCGAGCAACCCTGCAGGTTGATCAGGCCATAGGTCGTGTAGGTGTACGTGCCCACGCCGGCAAAGCTCGACGTATACACGGTATTCGCGTTGCCCACCGTCGGCACGGCGGCCAGGGCCGTGCCGGCGGGGATCTTCGCGTACACGGTAAAGGTGGTGGAATACGTGCCGGGCGGGGCCAGCAAGCCGGCCGACAGGATCATGCCGAAGGTCGATGGCGCGCCCGCCACGCCGGCGCCGCCCCAGATCTTCGCCGTGGCATACGAATTGTCCACGTACACGTTGTACTCCATGCGATTGGTGCCGTTGCCCAGCTTGCGCGGCAGGGCCGAGGTGGAATTCGTGCCCAGCCCCAGCGAGATGCACACTTGCGCGTTGGGCGTGAGCAACTGTCCCAGGTTCAGCGATGAAAACAGGCAGCTGAAGGTGCCCGTGGCCTGCGCCACGTAATCGGTGCCGGAAATCGGGCTGACGGCGCCGAAATCGATATTCGTCATGCTGACCGTGCAGGTGTCGGCCGCCTGCGCCACGCTGCCCCAGGCGCAGCCCAGCAGCAGGGTCAGCCATAGCAGCAGGCGGCGCATCAGCGGCCCGCCCCGGCGCTGGCGGCGGCTGCGCAACGCAGCGGCCCGATCACGGGCAAGCCGCCCGCCGCCGGGCGCACATAGACAAACCGCACCGTGCACGTACTGTCGCCCTCGCCGACTTGCAGCTGATTCTGCTCGCGCAGATCGTCGACGAACACCATGCCGTCAAATCCCACCACCGTCTGCTTGCCGCTTTGCAGATGCAGCACGGGCAAGCCCGTGGCCAGCGGCTTGCCATCGGCGCCTTGCACGATGATGGTGGCGGCGCTGTAGCGTTCGACGGGAAAGGCCGCCAGCACGCCGGCCAGGTGTTGCGGCACGACATTGATATTAGTCACGGGCACGCGCGCATCGACGTCGAGGTCCTCCGTGGCGATGCTGATCTGGTTATTGCCATAGGGATTCAAATTCGGCACCAGCAGATAGCCGCTCCCCCCGTCACGCCGATCTGGCGGTTTTCATGCAGCACAGGAATATTGCCCACGCCGCCAGTGGAGACCAGCGCAAAACCGTTGCCCACCTGGCGCGCCGCCTCGATATGCCCATCCATCAGCACCAGCGCGCCGGCCGCGCCCAGCGAGGAGGCATTGCCCATGCTGCTGCTTTGCGTGCGCGCAGTCACGCGGCCGTCATTGCCCAGGTATTCCACTTGCGCCTGCCGGTAGGCATTGCGGCCCACCGTGCCAGCCTGCAAGTTCCAGCCGAAGCCGCCGCCAAAGTCCGCCGCGCGCTGCGCGCTGACGCTGCGGCCGCTTTCGCCGTTTTGCCGGCTGCCGCTCGTGCTGATGGCCAG